>JAOEUK010000002.1 GCA_028382965.1 Candidatus Puniceispirillum sp. | reverse complement strand
CCATTGCGTGTGGTGGCATTGCTTCCATCATAGGAGCGTCCATACCGCCCATAGCTTCTGGTGGCATGTTACCCATCATGTCAGCATTCATGCCGCCCATACCTTCTGGTGGCATATCGCTCATCATGTCAGCGGTCATGTCACCCATGTCTGCAGGCATATATGGGTCAGCTGCATTACCGGCTATTTCAAAAGCGGCTTCAGGCGTAGAACCATCTGCCATTGCTTGCGTAAATGCTGCCATGCCAGCAGCCATAGCTTCTGGTGGTACGCTAGCCCAGTCAACTTCAGCAACAGCTTCAATCGGAATTGAAGTAAGCATGCTCATATCCATACCTTCTATAGCGCCTGGCGGCATTGCTGCCATCATATCACCGTAGGCACCGGCCATTGCTTCTGGTGGGCATGAGCCCATCATGTCAGCATCCATACCGGCCATTGCTTCTGGTGGCATGTTTGACATCATGTCAGCATCCATACCGGTCATTGCTACTGGTGGCATAGCTTCCATCATAGGAGCGTCCATACCGGCCATTGCTGCTGGTGGCATGGCTTCCATCATAGGAGCGTCCATACCGCCCATAGCTGCTGGTGGCATTGCTTCCATCATAGGTTGGTCCATACCGGCCATTGCTGCTGGTGGCATTGCTTCCATCATAGGAGCAGTCATACCGCCCATTGCGTCGGCTGGCATTGCTGCCATATCACCCGCTGTTGCGGTGGCAAATCCAGCAGCTGGCATGTTGGCCATGTCTCCGGCGGTTATGCCGCCCGGCTCCATAGGTCCATTGGGTCCCATTATTGGCATGTCGTAATTTCCTTTCACGGCTAGTTACTTATGATAATTTTGATACTGCAGTCTTTCAATTATCTTCAGATTTGTGTTGGCCTCATTCTTACCCATCTTAACTCGTAAACCGGTTCCTTAGTTCTAAATACCAAAGAGGTTATGGGAAGACGGGATTTTAATGGGTCTGCAACAACTGGTCGACTATTCCGATTCGAGAAAATTATATTCACATACGAACTAACAAATCAAGTTTTACGAGACATCAGGCCTCATTTGACATCTTTTAAGTATTAAACAGGAAGTGCCGTGTTATCGATTTTCGGTGTTATCGATTTTCGCAATCACCTAAAAAAACTTTATGAAAAAATCCAAAAATATTGACCTGCCTGTACGTTCTGTTACAGCTTGTGTATCTTTAGTCACCTTAAACAGGGGTTTTTTATGTCAGTAAGGTATTCTCAATATCTTAACGCAGCAGCGGTCAAACACCGTTCTTTGAGCTACAATGTATTAGCTCCCAAACCCACTGGCCAGGGTGCAAGGCCTGACCGGATTAACCTAAGCTTCAGTCAAGTATTGGAATTATTGGCCCCATATTGTGGTGTCCGAGTTTTTGATCAACTCAAAGCAGTTGCGCCATTGGCAGCTTATCTAATGCTTTTCCAGTTGTTGGTTCTTCGACACCCTATCGATTCTGCACTCACTCTCTGCGTTGGTCTCATTGCTGTAGTTGTCGGACTTGCAGTGTTTATGGAAGGGCTTACTACGGGTTTGATGCCTTTTGGGAACATAATTGGTGATAATCTCCCCAAAAAAGCATCGATGTTTGTTGTGCTTTTGATTATCGGAATACTTGGAGTCGGTGTTACATTTGCCGAGCCTGCGATTGGCGCACTCCAAGCTTTTGGTGCTTCGGTTGATGTAAATAAAGCACCTTATTTGTACGAATTGTTAAATAATTGGGCATTTCCCCTTGTTTTGATGGTTGGTGCCGGGGTTGGAATAGCAGCAATACTTGGAACAGTGAGGTTTGTAAGAGGCTGGTCGCTCAAACCGATGATCTACTCCGCGCTTTTGCCTGTTTTTGCACTGACAGCATATGCATGGCTTGACCCAAATCTTAGGAGTGTCCTTGGGCTGGCTTGGGATTGTGGAGCTGTAACAACTGGGCCAGTTACTGTCCCGTTAGTTCTGTCTCTAGGTATTGGTATTGCAAATGCTGCAGGAAAAGGAGGCTCATCCCTATCTGGCTTTGGTGTTGTGACTATGGCCTCCCTTTTTCCTATTTTAGCTGTGCTAATACTCGCGATATTTGTGTCATTTCAAATTACACCGGAAGAAATTATTGCTGCTGCTAAAACTGCGAGCAGCGTAGTGGCGTCAGAACCATCAGTTTGGGACAAAACACCAATTGTTGAAACAGTAGCCGGCGTGAGATCTATCTTACCGCTTGTATTATTTTTGATGTTTGTTTTGTTTGTGGTTCTTAAATCAACTTTACCAAACCGTATGGTGACGGTCTATGGACTGTTTTTGTCCATCCTTGGAATGTGTATTTTCAACGTAGGACTTACTTATGGGCTTGGCGCGATCGGGTCGCAAACAGGTGGAGTTCTTCCTGCTGCGTTCATGCAAATCCCGATTAGTGAGACTTCGCCAATTTTTAATATTGCAACAGGTTTGTCTATTGTTATCGGATTTGCATTTTTGCTTGGTTTCGGCGCAACTCTTGCTGAACCAGCTCTTAATGCTTTAGGGTTGACCGTACAAGAACTTACCAACGGTGCATTCAAGAAGTCGATGTTAATGTACAGTGTTGCAGGCGGTGTTGCGGTTGGTATCGCTCTGGGTGTTTCAAAAGTTGTTATTGGCTTTGACCTCATGAAGATTCTTATACCGCTATACATTTTAGGCATAACACTGACAGTTTTTTCCACTGAAGAGTTTGTAAATGTAGCCTGGGATAGTGCTGGTGTGACTACGGGGCCAGTAACGGTGCCATTGGTCCTTGCTATGGGGCTTGGGTTAGGTAACGCTGTTTCAGCTATTGATGGATTTGGCATACTTTCTCTCGCCAGTATATGCCCTATTGTGGCTGTACTCTCAATGGGTCTCGTTATCAGATTCATGAATGAAAACAAACAAAACAAGAACACAGTCTAGGGGCAGAATTATGAAAGAAAGAACTATTACATATCTCACAGATGCATATCTCATCACTTGTGTGATTCAAAAAGATCTTGCTGAGCCGGTGCTTGAGGCTGCAAAAAATGCTGGTGCTCAAGGTGCCACGATAAGTTATGCTCAGGGTACGGGTATAAGAGAAAGAATGGGTATTTTGGGTGTTGCCATTGATGAACAAAAAGAAGTCATCAGAATAATTGTTTCTCAAGAACAATCTGAATTAGTTTTTGAGACAATGTATCTTGCGGGTAATTTAGACAAGCCTGGTAAGGGTATTATGTTCATGAGCGCCCTCAACAGAGTTGCAACTTACATCCCTGACGATGTTTATGAGAAATTGAGTTAAGGCGATGGAAAACTTTACACAAATAGGAGCGTTGGTTGAAAAAAACCTTGGCTTAGAAGCATATCACACTCTTTCTAACTCAAATGGCGTGGTTTATGCTTTTTTAGAAACTGGACGGTCGAGTGATTTGTTTTCAGAAAAACAATTTGGTGAGTTTGGCGAAGCAGCCATTTTGACTGTGGTTGTCGAAAGTAAACAAAAGGATGCACTTATAACCAATATGGCAAAAAGTTTGAACCTTGTGAATGGAACCCAAGGGTTGGTTTTTGAAGAGGCACAGCTTTTAAAATGTAGTTAGATTTTATCAGTTTAAAAATGTTTACAGTCCAGTTGAATGTTTAAATTCATCTATTGAAACGATTGCCAAGGTACACTTCTCTTACTCCACTGTGATGGACCACCTCATCTGGGGTTCCATCCATCAAGAGAGTGCCGTCATGAATAATATATGCACGGTCGACAATATCCAAAGTTTCGCGGACATTATGATCAGTGATTAAAACGCCAATACCATGCTTCTTTAGGTGTCCAATCAAATCACGAATTTCTGCAAGAGCAATTGGGTCAATGCCTGCAAGAGGCTCATCAAGAAGTAAAAATGTTGGCCTTGCCGCGAGAGCTCGTGCGATTTCTAATCGACGGCGCTCACCACCTGACAAATTAACTGACGGCGTGTTGCGCAAATGTGTAATTCCAAATTCCGCCATAAGGTCATCAAGCATAGCGTCACGCTCATCATCGTGATCTTCCAAGGTCTCGAGAACCGCACGAATATTCTGCTCAACAGTTAAGCCACGGAAAATACTAGATTCTTGCGGAAGGTAGCCCATACCAAGTCGTGCACGTTGAAAAATTGGAAGACCAGTAACATCCCGGCCATCAATAAAAACCTGACCTTCATCGGTAGGCAATAAACCAGCCAGCATGTAAAAGGTTGTGGTTTTTCCTGCACCATTTGGGCCAAGAAGCCCGACGGCTTCACCACGTTGAAGTTCAAGAGATACGTTTCTTACCACACGCCTTTTGTTAAAGCTTTTTCCAACACCCTTGGCCAAGAGCCCGTGGTTGCCGGACACCAACACAGGTTTTACCATGCCAAAATCAAACTGATTATTATTTGATATCATAATGCACTTTTTACAAATTTTAAGGCGAGCTTTTCCCCTAGAGCTTATTTATTGTTCAATTAATCATAATTTGTCAACGAGGTATCATTAATTAAGAGGTTAATTGAGGACCAAAACTAATAAATTGACTAGGGAGATAATGTGCCGCTGACGCGTTTCCCACTTGGGCTTGACAATATTTTGCTAATTTCCTTATCAAAATCAATCTCAGCTCTAGCTCCACGCATGATATTCCCTTTATCCAAGATTTCGACATTTCCATTGAGGTTGGCTAAAGATGTTTTTGCCACGTAATTCAATTTATCAGATGTGGCTATCGTGCCGTCAGCAGTAATCACTTTTGTGTTGTCATAAGCGTCAATAGTTTTCAGCGTGCCATCAGAAGCAATGAATGCTATTAATTTGTTGCCAAATATGTTGCGTCCGTTGGTGTTTTCATAACTGGCCTCGCCAATTGCTATGACCTTGAGGTTATTTAAATTTGTAGAGTCATAGGTAATTGATTTATTAGCAGCCACCGTACCACGTGGACTAGTAACGCTACTGTTTTTTCCAGTTAAAACATAGAGCTTGGTGGTTAAGTCATATTCAAGCTTCTCTCCTTTTGCGGTGTTTTCACCTTCAACATAAGTCACAGCGCCAGATGCAACGACACGAGTTATGTCTCGGGATTCTCCACGTAGTGCATAGTGCGCTACAATGTGCTCTGCTTCAATGCTGGCTTGGTCCTGCTTGACATATGCATTTCCCTTGGCGATGTATGTGCCATCTGTTTGGTTCCATTCAAGAAATTCACTAGCCTCTATTGTAATGGTTGATAATTTGGCATCACCTGACTTAAGCGGTGTTTGAGCCATAACTGAGCTTGTAAATAGGCCAATCACTATTACCCCAAGGTATAAGAACTGTTTTCTACAAGAGCCATTATTAGTGAAAATTGCTAGCTGAGATTGAAGGAATTGTCGTGTCATATGACTTATTGGTCCCTGAATACTGTTCGTATTTTTTTGCCTAGCTATTGGTTTTGGAAGATTTCATATTTGGCGGAGAATTTTGGTTGGGTAGGAGGGTGTTACTATTTCTAATAATCATTTTTGCGGCTCCGCCAAAGATAATTCTTGATCCATTGCCATAGACTCTCATGCTATCAGCATTGATACGCCTGTCAATATCCTGGACGAGAACTGGGGTATTGCTTTGCATTTCACCAGCCCTCAAATCAGCTTTAAGTGCTTCGGTGTCAAGTTGCAGGTTTTTGTCAGGTTGAAGCACTATGACTTTTCCTGTCATTGTAACGATATCGGTTTGTTTGTTAAAAACACCTGCTTCTGAACGTAAATTTATAATTGATCCATTCTGCATGGTAACAGTTGCTGTTGGCTGATCCATTTCAACTCGCCCGGATCCATCCGTCGCTTCATTCGCTAGTACAGAGGTAATTTCATAAGGTTTACCGTTAGGTGTAAGGCCGCGATAGCGAGCACCTGTCAATTGAACTTCACTTGTTTCAGCTTTTTTTACTTCTTTGATTTCAAGAGATACATCTTTGCGACTGTCAAGAAATCCAAGCCAGCTCGTGACAGCTAGGGCTAGCACAGCACCTAAACCAAGAAGCAACACTGATAATGGGAGTCTTTGTTCCTTCTTTGACAATGTTTTTTTTGGGCGTGGTGTTAGCCGACTTCGTTTTGAGTGTAGTGTCTCCGTCATGCTTTTGTCATTCCTGAAACGATGGTTGGCATAAGTTAAAATCTTTTTTGCGTCTTTATTTGAGTCGCAAGTGTATGAGGTTTAGTGACAAAAAACATCCATATCAGCAAACCCGCCGAGGTCCAGCTGTGAGCGGATTGGTAAAAAGGCAAAACATTGCATTGCGATCTCAACTCGATTTTCACGCTCCAACATTAAATTCAGTTTTGCTTGGACTTGATGAAGGTGCAAAACATCTCCAGCTGCATACTCGGCTTGTTCATGCGACAATATTTTAGCACCCCAATCCGATGATTGTTGTTGTTTTGAAATTTCAATTTGTAGCAATTCGCGGCACAAATCTTTTAGTCCATGCTTTTCGGTGTATGTCCGTACAAGTTTTGAGGCAATTTTTGTACAATAAATGGGGCCTTTGACTGCACAAATGCTGTGATGAAGGCTCGAGATATCAAACCGGGCAAAATGAAATAATTTTGTGATCGTTGTGTCTTGAATCAAAGATATGAGATTAGGGCATGGTTTCATAGGGCTGGCAATTTTTACAAGGTGGGCGTCTCCATTACCGCTTGACAATTGTACAAGGCACAAACGATCACGAAATGGATTCAAACCCATTGTTTCGGTGTCAATGGCGACCGTGTTTCCAAAAGCCACGTTTGAAGGGAGGTCGTCTTGATAAATATGTATGGCCATTTGTTCCCCCATGGTATAATCAAAATTCTATATATAAAATTAGCTAAAAAATTATCAATCGTGGCCGTAATTCGATGGTGCCCAGGAGAAGACTCGAACTTCCAAAACCTACCGGTCACTGGCACCTGAAGCCAGCGCGTCTACCAATTCCGCCACCTGGGCCAATTATAGTTTTTCAGAAATATTTTGCTCTTACAGCCTCGTGAGAATAGACACAAAAGCTCCAGTGTCAAACCATTTTTCGACCGGGTTTTGTGACTTGATTTCAGAGATGTAAAAAGGTGTTTTTGGGTGAATTCAGGCCATTAGGATTGTAAAGTTGCAATGCTTCACTTACGTTGCAATCAGAAATGTTGTGGCAGATAATCTTTTGATAGTTGATATTCTTTATCTTAACATCATTGGCAAATTGCCACCGTATGTGACTAAAACAGGGATTGATTAATGATCAACACGGTAACAGTAATTGGTGGGTCTGGATTTGTTGGACGCTCAGTTGTCGCTCGATTGGCCAGTGAGGGCAGGCGGGTGATTGTTTTGTGCCGCAATAGTGAGCGAGCAAAATACCTCAAACCAATGGGGAATGTTGGGCAAATTACTATCGTGGCTGGTAATGTGCTAGACGAAGAGGTGCTTGGATCGGTCATTGGGCCTGCTGATGCAGTGGTTAATTTGATTGGAATATTGGCTGAAGGCCGAAATCAACGTTTTAACCAACTGCAAGGAGAGTTGCCGGGACGAATTGGCGCTTTAGCCAAACTGAACGATGTAAATTCAGTTGTGCATTTGTCTGCGATTGGTGCAGATGATGCTTCCCCCAGCCTTTATGCAAAGAGCAAAGCGGCGGGTGAGATTGCATTAGCAAACGCTTATCCAGATGCTGTTATTTTGCGTCCTTCTATTGTTTTTGGGCCCAGGGATGATTTTTTTAACCGTTTTGCATCAATGGCAATGTTAGCACCAGCTTTGCCATTGCCAGGCGGCGGGAAGATAAAGATGCAGCCTGTCTATGTTGAGGATGTGGTCAGCGCAATTATGGTGGGCCTTGAAGTGACAAAGGGCAAACGACTTAAATCTCCGAGGGGCAAACTTTATGAACTTGGTGGGCCAGACATATACAGTTTTAGGCAATTGATGGAATTAGTGCTATTATACATTGAGCGTCGTCGTTTTTTATTACCGATACCTTTTGCAGCCCTGT
Source organism: Candidatus Puniceispirillum sp. (assembly GCA_028382965.1). Lineage (GTDB taxonomy): Bacteria > Pseudomonadota > Alphaproteobacteria > Puniceispirillales > Puniceispirillaceae > UBA3439. The sequence goes on along the minus strand of JAOEUK010000002.1, from coordinate 222,686 downwards.
CCTGCGGCGCATTAATTGCAGGCATGCTGCCGAATCCGCCAATCACAGTGGATCAAGTCCGGCTTTTGAAATGTGATAATGTTGTCGGTAAAGAGGCGCTCAAATTCAGTGATCTCAACATAAATCCAACTTGCGCTGATGTTGTGTTGCCAACGTACCTAGATCGATACCGTCCAGGTGGATTGTTTCGGAGCTAAGAAATGGTTAGTGGGAGCCAGCCTTGTCCTAAAGCCAACAATACTAATCCACCCAAAGCAAACCGGTAATAGATGAAGATGGTGAAGCTCGAAGAACTTAGCCAGCTCATCATCCAATAAATGGCTATCCATGCTAGTGATGCCGAGAATATCACTACAATAATAGCATCAATGCCAAGCGCAGCATCTCCACTTTTCAACAGGTCGACTGATTTTAGCAAGCCTGCACCGGCAATGGCTGGTAACGACAACAATAACGAAAATCGGGCGGCAGTTAAACGGTCGTAACCTAGAAAACGTGCGGCACTCATGGTCACACCAGACCGTGAGGCCCCAGGGATAAGTGCAAAAACTTGAAAAATACCAACTATTATAGCTGTCTGGGCTGAAACCATTTCCAGCCTGTGGTGTTTTATAGGTGTCTTGTCTGCAATCCATAAAACGCAAGCAAAAACTAAATTGGCAATGGCTAAAGTTTGTGCCAGCTCAAGCCAATGCCAGCTAGCATAGTTTACAAAATAGCCGGCAATAATTACTGGGATTGTTCCTAGGACAAGCACTAACCCGAGTTTAGCGTTGTCTTTGTCTTTGCGCCCAAAGTTCAACAGTGCGGCTGTGATATCTATAATTTCTGAGCGTAAATAAAGCACCACAGCGATTAAAGTGCCAACGTGAGCTGCAACATCAATAACCCGTCCTTGATATGCAAAGTCGGTTAAAATTGGGATTAACATCAAATGGCCTGAAGAAGAGACTGGTAAAAATTCTGTCAAACCCTGAATGGCCGCAACAAGAATCAAAAGGCTAAGCGGCATAACGGTTCTACTCCCAGTAATACTCAAATAGCAGATTTAAAGAACGATTTATTAATCTAATTACCTTTAAGCTACTGACTGACATCATGAACATATCGAATTAGTTATTATTACTATAAATCCTATGGCGGTTGATAGATTTTATTAGTTCCACATCGGAACTAATAAATAAAAATAAAAAAAAACCGTTCCATTAACCAGAACAATCTTGCGGGTTCAGCAAGAAAAGGGTAAATAGTACTGTCCAAATTTAGGTTGGTTTTTAAATAACGTTCGAAAAACGGTGTTAATTCAAATCAGTTTTTCGGCGTTATTGTGAACCGATTTTTATTCTGCTTTGAAAGAAAGCGGTGTCTGGATTTACTACTGATTTGCAAAGGAGTATGCTAAGTGTCGTCAAAAATGTTGAAGTTCGTCTCGACTGATAAAGCTATGCCAGAAAAGCGCAAAGCGGATGCGCGTGTTGCTGATTTTGACGAGATTTACAGTGAATTTAATACAGCTAAAGCTGAGGCGCAGTCATCACGCTGTTCACAATGTGGTGTTCCGTTCTGTCAAATTAATTGCCCGCTGCACAATAACATCCCTGATTGGTTGATGTTGACAGCAGAAGGCCGCATGCAGGAAGCCTATGAGCTATCCTCCCAAACAAATAATTTTCCTGAAATTTGTGGGAGAATTTGTCCCCAGGATCGTTTGTGTGAGGGTAGTTGTGTTATTGAAAAAGGATTCGAATCCGTAACTATTGGCGCGGTTGAAAAGCATATTACAGAAACTGCTTTTGCCAAAGGGTGGGTCAAGCCTGCCAACCCAAGGTTTGAACGGCAAGAATCCATTGGAATTATTGGGGCTGGACCAGCAGGGCTCTCCGCCGCTGAAATGTTACGCCATCGTGGGTATCAAGTCCACATCTATGATCGATATGACCGTGTTGGTGGCTTAATGATTTATGGCATTCCAGGCTTCAAGCTAGAAAAGTCTGTTGTCGAGCGTCGCGGGCAATTATTGCGTGATGGTGGAGTTAAATTCCATCTTGGCGTTGACATCGGTGGTGAAACCAGTTTTGCTGATATTCGTTCCAAGCACTGTGCCCTTCTTGTGGCGACTGGTGTTTACAAAGCACGCGATATTGCTACACCAGGCAGTGGGCTGAATGGCATTGTTCCTGCTCTGGATTATTTAACTGCATCAAATCGGAAAAGCCTTGGTGATCGGGTTGAAGAGTTTGAATCGGGTGCGCTAAATGCTGAGGGAAAGAATGTGGTGGTGATTGGTGGCGGTGACACCGCTATGGATTGTTTGCGCACTGCGATTCGTCAGAAAGCTGAATCCGTAACCTGTCTTTACCGGCGTGACCGCAACAACATGCCGGGCTCGCAGCGCGAAGTGCGTAACGCCGAAGAAGAAGGTGTTATTTTTAAATGGCTGTCATCGCCCCAGGCTTTTCTCGGTGATGATGAGGTGCGCGCGGTTCTTGCACAACACATTCATCTTGGTCAGCCTGATGCCACTGGTCGTCAGGTGCCAGAAGTGATTGAGGGCTCGAGCCACGAGTTACCAGTAGATATGGTTATCAAAGCGCTTGGATTTGACCCTGAAAATTTGCCAGCTATGTTTGGTCATAAAGGCCTTGAAGTCACCCGTTGGGGAACATTGAAAGTTGACTGGCAGACAATGATGACCAATCTTGATGGTGTGTTTGCTGCCGGTGATATAGTCCGCGGTGCCTCGCTGGTAGTCTGGGGCGTTCGTGATGGACGGGATGCAGCTGAGGCAATTGACAAATGGATTATGACTGCTGTTGATGCACCGCTAGCTGCTGGTGCCAGTCATTAGCCCAGAAGAATAGGAATGAGATTATGATAAAAATTTTTGATGAAGCTGATTATTTGAGGCGGCGAGCACAGAACGAAGGCAAATTAACTGCTGCTGGTGTTTATGGACCTCAAATGGAACATGACGCATGTGGTGTAGGTTTTGTCGCGGCGCGCGACGGCAAGGCACGCCGCTCCGTTGTAGATTCGGCAATAGAGGCCTTGCAGGCAATTTGGCATCGGGGCGCAGTTGATGCTGATGGTATGACGGGGGATGGTGCTGGGATACATATCGAAATTCCACGAGACTTTTTTATAGAGCATATTGCCCGAACTGGGCATGTGGATGATGGAGGCAGGCTGGCTGTTGGCATGATATTCTTGCCGCGCACGGATCTGGCAGCACAGGAGCGCTGCCGTTGCATTGTAGAACAAGAAATTCTGAATGTTTGTCACAGTATCTATGGTTGGCGTCAGGTCCCAGTAGACACAAAGGCTCTTGGCAAGAAAGCCATTGCAACTCGCCCAGAAATTGAACAAATTATGTTTTCAATGCCGATAGAAATGGATGCTGCAAAGGCTGAACGACAGCTGTATGTGGTGCGACGGCGGATCGAACAGGCTGTTGTTAAAGATATGATTGGCGATTTTTATCTGTGTTCGCTCTCAACTCGCTCCGTGATTTATAAAGGCATGTTTCTAGCGGAACAAGTTACTGCTTTTTTCCCTGACCTCTTAGATCCAAGGTTTGTCTCATCGTTTGCCATTTACCACCAGCGTTATTCTACCAATACAATGCCAACTTGGAAGTTGGCACAACCGTTTAGGGTTCTAGCCCATAATGGGGAAATTAACACAATAAGGGGTAACCAGAACTGGATGAGCTGCCATGAGGACCGAATGGAATCGACTCTGTTTGGCAATGATATTGACGATCTTAAACCGGTTGTTGCCAATGGTAGTTCTGATTCCGCTGCACTTGATGCGGTGTTTGAATTGATGGTTCATGGCGGCAGAGAACTGCCGATGGTAAAGACCATGATGATTCCTGAAGCAGTTGATGTTGATAGTGATCACCCGCGGGCCAAACTTTACGCCTATTGTAATTCTGTAATGGAACCTTGGGATGGGCCTGCTGCGATAGCCGCTTTTGCTGGTGATTGGATTGTTGCTGGTCTTGATCGAAATGGCCTACGTCCATTACGTTATGTTGTAACGCATGATGGACTGGTTATCGCTGGCTCAGAGACCGGCATGGTCGTGGTGCCCGATAATAATATTGCTGAGCGTGGCCGTCTTGGGCCGGGTGAAATGATTGGCATTAAATTGAGCGAGGGCCGTCTTTATAAAGACAATGAGTTGAAAACCATTTTGACCAAAAAATGTGATTGGCACACATGGATAGGTCGTGCGAAACAAATGGATGCACTGCTGGCTAGCTCGATAGGAAAAGTAAAAAAAACCCTTGACGCTTCTGAGGTGCGTCGCCGTCAGATGATGGCCGGCTGGACAATGGAAGATCTTGAACTTGTGCTCCAACCGATGGCACAAACTGGTAAAGAAGCCGTTGGTTCAATGGGTGATGATACGCCACTCGCAGTGCTGTCAAATCGGTATAGAGGGCTCCATCACTTCTTTCGGCAAAACTTCTCGCAGGTCACAAATCCCCCGATTGACTCGTTACGTGAACGGCATGTGATGTCGCTGCGGACTAGACTTGGCAACCTTGGAAATATATTGGACGAGTCTCCAGATCAATGTGACCATTTGGTGTTGAATTCACCGGTTCTTACAGTGCCTGAGTGGGATGCCCTGACACGTTATCTTGGAAATAAGGCTGTTGAGATTGATTGTAGCTTTGCAAATGACGGATCAGATATTGCCCTTCCAAATGCACTTAGGCGGATGCAGACCGAAGCGGAAGAAGCGGTGCGGTCTGGCTGTGAACATGTGATGTTGACTGATCGCAATGTGTCGGAAAGCCGAATTCCGGTACCTATGGTATTGGCAACAGGTGCGGTGCATTCGCATTTAGTTCGTCAGCAACTTCGGACATTCGCATCCGTAAACATAGCTAGTGGTGAATGCTTGGATGTACATCATTTTGCAGTTCTCATTGGCGTGGGTGCAACGACCGTAAATGCATACATTGCAGAAGCCGCCATTGCTGAACGCTATGAACGTGGTCTCTTGCCCGGAATGGAATTGCGTGATGCAGTCGAAAAATTTGTCAAGGCTATTGAAGAGGGGCTTTTGAAAATTATGTCGAAGATGGGCATTTCAATCATAGCCTCATATCGTGGTGGTTACAATTTCGAGGCTCTTGGTTTGTCACGGTCACTTGTCGCCGATTTTTTTCCGCCAATGTCCTCACGTATTTCCGGCCTTGGTTTAAAGGGGATTGCAAGTCGAGTTGTTGATATGCATGCGAAGGCTTACGCAAGTAGCGATCTCTGCATTCCAGTTGGGGGCTTTTTTAGGTATCGAAAATCTGGAGAGCGACATGCATTTGATGGCCAATTGATACACGCGATGCAGCATGCTTGTAATACAGGTTCATTTGAAAGTTGGAAAAAATATTCATCTCTTGTTAACGGTCAGGGACCAATAAATCTTCGTGATTTAATGGATTTTAAACCTGCCGATGAGGCTATAGAGATTGATCAGGTTGAGTCGATAACCAGCATTCGCAAAAGGCTAGTGTCACCCGGTATATCTCTAGGTGCTTTGGGCCCTGAAGCACATGAAACTTTGTCAATAGCTATGAATCGTATTGGTGCGAAGTCAGATTCTGGTGAGGGGGGTGAGGATCCTGCACGCTTTAATCTTCGTAAAAATGGTGACAACCCATCAAGTGCGATTAAACAAGTTGCTTCAGGTAGGTTTGGTGTTACTGCAGAGTATCTTAACAATTGCGAGGAAATTGAAATCAAGGTTGCACAGGGTGCAAAACCTGGTGAAGGGGGTCAATTACCGGGTATAAAGGTTGATAGTTTGATTGCACGCTTGAGACATTCAACACCTGGTGTCACATTAATTTCGCCGCCACCGCATCATGATATTTATTCGATAGAGGACCTTGCTCAACTTATCTATGACTTGAAGCAGATTAATCCCGATGCTAAAGTTTGTGTCAAATTAGTGGCCTCAACTGGCATTGGTACAATTGCTGCTGGTGTGGCAAAGGCAAAGGCTGACTCGATACTGGTATCAGGGCATGGTGGTGGTACAGCTGCGAGTCCGCAATCATCAATAAAATATGCTGGATTACCCTGGGAAATGGGCTTGTCTGAAGTGCATCAAGTTTTGTCGATGAATGATCTACGTAACAAAGTTGTGCTTCGTACAGACGGAGGTATTAAGACTGGCCGTGACGTGGTTATGGCTGCGATGCTTGGTGCTGATGAATACGGTATTGGCACATCATCGCTCATTGCAATGGGCTGTATCATGGTGCGGCAATGCCATTCCAACACCTGTCCTGTTGGGGTTTGTACACAGCGTGATGATTTGCGTGCCAAATTTGAAGGGACACCCGAAAAAGTTGTCCAACTTTTCACCCATCTTGCTGAAGAGGTGCGGGAGATTTTGGCAAATTTGGGTTTTACCTCTTTACAAAAGGTAATTGGTCGGACGGATTTGTTGACGCAAGTTAGCCGAGGTGATGCAGCGCTTGATGACTTGGATCTCAACCCCATTTTAGTGCGCGCTGACGGTGAAGATGAATTGGTTAGCAGCCGTGGCGCGACCCGAACAGAGGTTCCAGATACCCTTGACGCGCAAATGGTAGTAGACGCGAAGCTTGCGCTTGAAAATGGATCAAAGATGCAGCTTTCCTATAATGTTGAAAATACTCAGCGAGCAATTGGCACTAGGTTATCATCGCATATTGTTCGGCGCTTTGGTATGATCGGGCTTGGTGAGGGCCACATTTCAGTTCGATTGCGTGGATCTGCCGGCCAGTCTTTAGGTGCCTTTGCCACGCAAGGTCTTCACCTTGAAGTGATTGGTGATGCCAACGATTATGTTGGCAAAGGCTTGTCTGGTGCTACTATCACTGTTCGTCCAGCAGCAGCAGTCAGCCTTGTAGCTAGCGAGAACACAATCATTGGGAACACGGTTTTGTACGGTGCGACTTCGGGTAAGTTATTTGCTGCAGGTCAAGCAGGTGAGCGTTTGTGCGTTCGCAATTCTGGCGCCTTAGCTGTTGTTGAGGGTAGTGGGTCAAATGCCTGTGAATATATGACAGGTGGAAATGTTGTAATTCTTGGCGAAGTGGGCCAGAATTTTGGAGCTGGAATGACTGGTGGTATGGCCTTTGTCTATGATAAAGCTGGGACATTCCAGTTGCGGGCTAATCCAGAGAGCCTGCAGATCCTTCGTATTGCCCACCCGCATTGGGACAGCTTTTTGCGTGGTTTGGTTGAGGAGCATGCAAAAGAAACGGAGAGTGTGCTTGCAGCTGAATTATTGAACCATTGGAATTGGGCTGTGCAACATTTCTGGCAGATTGTTCCTACAGAAATTATTTCTGTTCTGGATGTGCCAATTAGCCTAGATGGTGATCTGTCTAAAACTGCCTAGCAATGCGTGGCACGGGTTTAATAAAAGCAGATTTTATTTTCCAAATCTTTGCTATAAAATATTGTAATTTTCAGTGTTATAAAAAAAACAGTCGGAGACGTCCTAACTGTTGAAGCTGAGAAAGTTGAGGTGACTGACTCGCCGGTTTTACTCCTTCTGTTTGAGCACTCCAGTTTAGTTTGTTTTTAGTTGCTATACTTCTCGGTGGCTTTAACGATGATCGCTTCCAAGAGGATTTTTGTCTGTTTATAGAGGTGTTGCTGGTTATAAGTTTGAGGCATTGCACCTTTAGAGTAATATGGTATGAAGACAGCCAGGCTGAGCCTTTGAAATTGTTGTTAAAGGGATTTAATCTTATGCGAGTTCTGCATCACTATCAATTATCAGCTTCGTCAAGATTTATCCGGCTTTTGCTTGCTGAACGTGGCTTAATGGTCTTGCCAAAAATTGAGACACCATGGGAGCGTAACGAAGATTTTTTATCCCTTAATCCGGCTGGAGATGTGCCAGTTCTTGTTGGTAAAGATGGTATAGCAATAAGTGGTGCAACTGTGATTGCCGAATATATTGAAGAAACTGAGGAATCGTCATTGCATAATTTGCTTTGGGGAGAAGCGCTAGCCCGTGCTGAAATTCGTCGATTAGTCCATTGGTTTGAATATAAATTTCATCGTGAAGTTGGTGCGCCACTATTGTCTGAGCGGGTGATTAAGCGCTTTTCAGGTCAAGGAACGACGTCATCAGTTGTTATCCGAGCTGCTATGAGTAACTTGCAAATTCATCTTGATTACATTGACTGGCTTGCTGAACAAGGTAACTGGTTAACAGGCAAACAAATATCACTCGCTGATTTGGCTGCCGCTGCACATTTATCGGTGCTAGATTTTCTTGGTGACATTGATTGGAGTCGCTATTCCGAGGCAAAAATTTGGTATGCAAAGATGAAGTCTCGTCCATCGTTCCGAGATCTTTTGGGCGATCAGGTGGTTGGTATAAAACCGCCGGAACATTATGGTAATCTTGATTTTTGAACTAGCTTTTGGGTAAAAGATTATTCTACCAATTATACACGGTGAGAATTTAACTGATCAATCAACTCGGCAAGAATTATCTCTAGACTGCGCAATTGCGCTAGTTCAGAAAAGCTGTGTGTAGCTGTTTTGTCAAAATGTAGTGAAACATCTCTAGATTGTAGGCAATTCGCTAAAGTTATTGCCGTATTCCAAGGTACCTCAGAATCATTAATCCCGTGCAGCAAGCGCACTGGCTGAAATAGGGGAAGTGGGCAACGAAGCCTTAAATGTTGACGGCCATCTTCAATTAGATGATAGGGATAAATTACTGGATCATCAGAATAGGGATTGTCCATTGCAATCTGGCCACTGGTTTTGAAAGTAGCGCGGCTATCGGCATCCAGCGGTTGCCAAATCAGGTCCTCTGTAAAATCTGGCGCAGCCGCAATTCCAATCAGCCCAGCAACCTTTTCTGGTCGTGCCAGTGCCACATTCAGCATAATCCAGCCACCAAGTGATGACCCCACAAGAATTTGTGGGCCGTCGGTTAGATCATCAAGAACCGAGATGGAGTCCCGTGTCCAATCTGAAACATTGCTCTCCAATAATGCACCATCTGAATGACCATGGCCACTGTAGTCAAATCGTAAAAACGCGCGGCCATGACGTTTAGCCCAAGCTTCGAGGAAAAGTGCCTTTTTACCATCCATACTGGATCCGTGGCCACATAAAAACACTATGCCAGGGCTTTGTCCGGCAACTCTGTTATAGGCGATTTTTCCTGACTGATTTATGCTGTGCCAGAACAATGGTTGTATCCGTCTTTCTTATACTTATCTATTACATGCGAGTGCACTTCGATTAGTCAGACAAATTTTAAATAGTTGCAAAACAAAATGACAATAGCACCAAAATCTAAAATACTAAAGCTTGTGGGTGCTACCGCACCAGCCATAGTGCAAATCCTACCAGCTCTTGTGAGTGGAGGTGTGGAACGTGGCACAGTCGAAACAGCAGCCGCCATTCGCAAACATGGGGGCCGTGCTATTGTTATATCAAGAGGAGGTCCAATGGTGCGTCACCTCGATCGAATCGGAGTTAAACATCATACTGTTGATGTTCATAGTAAGAACCCATTGCGCTGGCCAAAAATTCGCAATCAGTTGAAAAATATTTTTCTCAGTGAGGGTGCCGATCTGGTGCATGTCAGATCACGCATCCCCGCTTGGATAGCTCTTCCCACTGCTGTGTCATTAGGCATCGCAACAGTGAGCACGGTTCATGGCCGTTTTATTGCGAGTTCTATATTTAAACGCCATTATAATGGAAAATTACTAAAAGCTGACCATGTGATTGCTATTTCTAATTATGTAAAAAACTTAATTACAAGTCAGTATTTTGGCGTTGAAGAGCGCTTAAGCGTGGTGCATCGAGGGGTTGATATTGATTTATTTAACCCAAAAAATGTTAACCAAACACGGATTGTAAATTTTGTTGGTAGTCTGGCTGTTCCCGAAGATTTACCAGTAATAATGCTACCAGCGCGAGGAACTAGATGGAAAGGCCATCATATCTTATTGGAAGCTCTTGCTAAAATTAAAGATGTACCTTTTATTTGTTTGTTAATCGGCGCTGGTGACGGCAAGCCCGTATTTGTAAATGAATTGGTGCGTTTTGGACAAGATTTGGGCCTTGAAGGCCGATTTCGGTTGCTGCCTATTGTTGACGATATGCCAGCAGCTATGATGGTTGCAGATGTGGTTGTTATGCCATCTATCACGCCCGAACCATTCGGCCGCGTAGCCTTAGAGGCACAAGCAATGGGACGCCCGATTATAGCCTTTGACTATGGGGGGGCCGCTGAGTCTATCATACCGGGGAAAACAGGCTGGTTAGCCAATCCAGGAGATGTTGACAGCCTAGCTGACGCTTTGTCTGTTGCTTTGTCACTTGGCCCGCGGCAACGAAAAAAAATGGCACTTACTGCTCGGCAACATATTGAAGAAAAATTTTCTACTGACAGGATGTGTGTTCAAACACTAAAGATTTACCGCCGAGCACTTAATCGATCTGTTGCACTTAAGAAGCAAACGGTTCAAAAATAACCGCGCTTTTTAATTCTGCAAAAAAGTCCTTTGCGCCAACTATTAGGCTAAATAAAGAATTATCTCCTATGTCGCGAATAGAGATTCAGTGTCAAATTTGTATGCAAAGGCACCAGTGGGCTTGAGTTTCAAATTGGGTGAGGCTACTATCTACATTGGATTACGATGCAACATGATTGGTGTCATTTAGATCAAGTCTGGACTCTGATCCAGAGCAAGTTTATGTCAAGTATAGATTACGATTTATCCAGTTTGATAAATGAGGTTTTTACTAATAATGCCAAATATTACGCTCCCAGATGGCTCAATGCGGTCTTATGATCAACCGGTAACGCCTGCAGCTATTGCTGCTGATATTGGGCCAGGGCTTGTTAAAGCCGCTTTACTGGCAGTTGTTAATGATAGTGAGTGGGATTTAACTCGTCCGATTGACTCTGACGCGCGCCTTTCACTCATAACGGCAAAAGATAAACAGGCTTTGGCTTTAATGCGTCATGGTTGCGCCCATGTAATGGCCGAAGCTGTTCTGGAAATATTTCCAGAAACGCAGGTCACTATTGGGCCAGCAATTGAAAATGGCTTTTATTATGATTTTTATAGGAAAACCGCATTTAGTGAGGATGATCTTGTAACTATTGAAAAACGGATGCATGAAATTGTTGATCGTGACGAAATCATTATGCGCAGTGTGTGGACCCGTGATGAAGCGGTTGCTTTCTACAAGAGAAATAATGAGCCCTTTAAAATAGAATTAGTTAATACAATTCCTTTGACTGAAACAGTTACTTTCTACAAGCAGGGTAATTTCATTGATTTATGTCGTGGCCCACATTTGCCATCTACGGGCAAACTAGGCCATGCTTTCAAACTAATGAAGGTTGCTGGGGCCTATTGGCGCGGTGATTCCAATCGACAAATGCTGCAACGTATTTATGGAACTGTTTGGACTACTGAGAAGGCTCTTCAAGCATATCTTCATATGCTTGAAGAAGCTGAAAAACGTGATCACCGGAAGCTAGGGCGGCAGCTTGGGCTATTTCACCTTCAAGAAGAGGCAGCAGGCTCTGTGTTTTGGCATGCAAAGGGCTGGGTTCTTTATCGTGAAATTGAAGCTTATGTTCGCCGCCGCCTTGATGCGGCCGGCTATAGTGAAGTGAAAACTCCGCAGCTTGTTGATCGAAGCTTGTGGGAAGCATCAGGGCATTGGGAAAAATTTGGTGAAAATATGTTTACGGCGCAGTCTGAAGATGAGCGAACCTTGGCATTGAAGCCCATGAATTGCCCTTGCCATGTTCAAATTTTTAGGCAGGGTATTAAATCATATCGTGACTTGCCATTGCGTATGGCTGAATTTGGATCGTGTCATCGCAATGAACCATCAGGCGCGTTGCACGGCATTATGCGTGTCCGTGCGTTCACGCAGGATGACGCGCATATTTTTTGTACTGAAGATCAAATTACTGCTGAATCAGTGAATTTCTGCGCTTTGTTACAATCAATTTATGCTGATTTTGGCTTTAAAGATGTGACGGTAAAATTTTCAGACAGGCCCGATGTGCGTGCTGGTGATGATGCTACATGGGATCGTGCAGAAGCAGCTTTAACCGATGCGACGAAAGCTGCCAAGTTGGATACGGTTTTAAACCCTGGCGAGGGTGCGTTTTATGGCCCAAAACTCGAGTTTGTGCTTCGTGATGCAATCGGACGGGATTGGCAATGTGGAACTTTACAGGTTGATTTTGTTCTACCTGACCGCTTGGACGCCGAATATGTTGGTGAAGATGGAAATAGACACCGACCAGTAATGTTGCATCGTGCTATTTTAGGCTCAATGGAACGCTGGATTGGTATTATCATAGAACAATATTCGGGTCGGCTTCCAGCATGGCTAGCGCCAGTTCAAATTGTAATTGCGTCAATCACAGATCAGGCAAATGATTATGCTAGAGAAGTTGCTGATGCTGCCAGTGCGCTGGGCCTTAGGGTGGAAACAGATTTGCGGAATGAAAAAATTGGTTATAAAGTGCGTGAGCATAGTGTAATGAAAGTACCATTTATTTTGGCAGTTGGCTCAAGAGAAGCTGAATCAGGTTTGGTTGCTTTACGCCGACTTGGATCAAATGCGCAGCAGATCTTTGATCAGGGTGAAGCACTATCTATGCTTCGCAGAGAGAGTATTGCGCCTGATTTAGTTGATAAACCTTAGATAAGGGTAAAGAACTCATTCTTGATGACTGTCAGATGATAAATCAAAAAACTAGTAATAATCCAATGCATTTGGTAAGGAGTATCAATGTCAGCAGAATAGCTCCGGCATTTTTTAGATAAGTTTACTTTTGACCACCAAAGGAGAGTTAAATAGCACGTCCACATAATAATACGCCGCCCGTCATGGACGGCCCTCGCGTAAATAATGCAATTCGAGCATTAAAAGTGCGCTGCATCGACCCAGAAGGCGCTCAGCTTGGCGTTTTGGATACAACAGAAGCAATCCGTCAAGCTGAAGATTTTGGCCTTGATTTGGTTGAAGTGCAACCCAACGTTGATCCGCCTGTGTGTAAAATTCTTGATTATGGTAAGTACAAATATGAGGCGCAGAAGCGCGCTAATGAAACTCGTAAAAAGCAAAAGATTATTGAAATTAAAGAGATTAAGTTTCGGCCAAACATCGATGAACATGACTATCAAGTCAAAATGCGCAGTGTACAAAAATTTATTGATGGCGGTGACAAGGTGAAAGTGACGTTACGATTTCGTGGTCGGGAGATGGCCCATCAGGATCTTGGTGCTGCTGTTTTAACGCGTGTACGAAACGAAACTGACGAATACGCCAAAGTTGAGGCTATGCCAAAAATGGAAGGTCGGCAAATGATTATGGTTATAGCGCCAAAATAAGGGATGTATTTTGTACGTTGAGGTGACTGGGATCAGTACTTGATTCTGGGGGGTATTACCCCTATAAAATAAATAATAATTAGTTATATCGCGCTTGGGCCTGAAAAAACAGGGCATGCCCAGCCGATTTTAAGCTTTTCCTACCGGTACGGAGTAGGAGTTAAAAAGCGTCCTTTTGATGAGAAAGAGGTTAAAATGCCCAAGATGAAGACAAAAAGTGGTGCGAAAAAACGCTTTCGCTTAACCGCAAGCGGCAAGGTTCGCGGCTCTGCTGCCTTTCTTAGCCACAATTTACGCCGCCGTTCTCAAAAAATGAAACGTCAAGCTCGTGGTACCATGATCTTGAGCGATGCGGATGCGCGCATTGTAAAACGTTTCCTTCCATACGCTTAACGGAGGCTGAAAAATGGCACGCGTTAAAAGAGGTACCACGACTCACGCCCGGCACGCCAAGGTAATTAAGGCGGCAAAAGGTTATTATGGACGTCGTAAAAACACATTCAGAACCGCTACTCAGGCCGTCGACAAGGCGAGGCAATACGCTTATCGAGATAGGCGTGTACGTAAACGTGAGTTTCGCGCTCTGTGGATCCAGCGGATTAATGCAGGTGCGCGTCTTTACGGTGTAACTTACTCACAAATGATGGGTGGTTTAATTAAAGCTGGAATAGAGGTTGATCGTAAAATGCTTGCAGATCTTGCGGCTAACGAGCCGCGGGCGTTTGAGGCCCTTGTGGAGCGGTCAAAAGCGGCAAGTTAGAAATTTTTGGGTAAAACAATAGACGAGCCGTTGTGTTGACTGTTGCCAGAAAGAATGATGGGTTTGGACCATGATTGTTCTGGCAGCTGTGATCACATCGGCTTTTTTTTTTCAAACTGAACCTATGATTGTGAAGTCAGTTGTAGACGATAAATAGATCAGAGGTGGAAAATAATGCAAAGCCTTGATGCTGTGTCTTCAGAAATTATTGACGCCATTGCTGGTGCAGTTAGCCTTGATGCGCTGGAAGCCATTAGAGTTGATGCCCTTGGAAAAAAAGGACGTATTTCCCTAATGATGCGTGATCTTGGTGGGATGGACGCTCAATCCCGCAAAGAGGCAGGGCAAAAGCTTAATGAAGTAAAAAGTGATATTTCTGCTAAAATAGAGGCTAAGCAAACAACATTAGCCTCTGTCGCCTTGAATACTCGGCTTGTTGCAGAGAAACAGGATGTAACTCTGCCAAGTCGTCCGGAAACAGATGCACGGCTTCATCCTCTATCACGAACAATCGAAGAAGTGATTGCCATTTTTGCGGAAATGGGGTTTAAGGTCGCCGAGGGGCCAGATATTGAATCTGATTATTATAACTTTACTGCACTAAATATTCCACCCGAGCATCCAGCGAGGCAGGAGCACGACACCTTCTACCTACCTGCTGACGCTAATGGTAAGCGCAAGGTACTGCGCACACACACCTCACCTGTTCAAATTCGTGCGATGGAAAGTCAAGAGCCCCCAATCCGTATTATCGTGCCAGGGCGGACATACAGATCTGACCATGACGCTACCCATTCTCCGATGTTTCATCAATGTGAAGGGTTGGTGATTGGTGACGGCATTCATATGGGGCATTTAAAGGGGTGTTTAATTGATTTCTGCCGAGCCTTTTTTGGTGTTGATGATCTGCCTGTAAGGTTCCGCCCTAGCTATTTTCCCTTTACTGAACCATCTGCTGAAGTTGATATTGGATGCACCAAAAATAATGGTGCGTTGAAAATTGGCGCTGGTGATGATTGGCTTGAGATTCTTGGTTCGGGCATGGTAAATCCTAGAGTCCTAAAAAATTGTGGTTATGATCCAGAAAAATATCAGGGATTTGCCTTTGGGATGGGTATTGAACGTATTGCAATGTTGAAATATGGCATACCTGACCTACGCACATTTTATGATAGTGATCTGCGTTGGATGAGGCATTATGGCTTTTTACCCTTCGACACGCCATCAATCCATGCTGGTTTAGCTGGGGGGGGCGTCTAATGAAATTCACCCGTGACTGGCTATTTGAGCATCTTGAAACAGATCGCTCACTTATTGATATTCTTGATGTTCTGCCAATGCTTGGGCTTGAAGTTGAAGTGGTTGTGGATCGCGAGGCAAAATTGGCTCCTTTTGTTATTGCTGAGGTGGTTTCTGCTAGACAGCATCCTAATGCAGATAAATTACGCGTTTGTATGGTTGATATCGGCGGTAGTGATTTAATTCAAGTTGTATGTGGTGCGCCAAATGCTCGCGCTGGGATGAAGGGAGTGTTTGCACCAGTCGGTGCGTATGTTCCGGGCATTGATTTAATATTGAAAAATGGTGAAATCCGCGGCGAAAAGTCGAATGGTATGTTGTGTTCTGAACGCGAGATGGAAATTTCTGATGATCATGGAGGTGTTATTGAACTTGCTGATGATGCGCCAATCGGGGCATCATTTTCAGCTTATGCTGGCCTTGATGATCCGATGATTGAAATTGCAATAACACCAAATCGTGCTGACTGTCTTGGTGTGCGCGGTATTGCGCGCGATCTTTCTGCCGCTGGCTATGGTTGCCTAAAAGATATTGATATAAGCCCACTTGATGGTAGTTTTAATAGCCCCATATCCTTAGAACTGAGTGTCCCCCCAGAGCAAGAGCATTTATGCCCGCTTGTTTCAGGAAGGGCTTTTACCCACCTCAAAAATGGGGCAAGTCCAATGTGGATGGCAAACCGTCTAAAGGCTATTGGGCAGCGACCAATTAGCGCGTTGGTGGACATCACTAATTACGTGATGGTTGATCTTGGGCGGCCTCTCCACGCGTATGACATTGACAAGATTGATGGTAGTAAACTCGTTATTAGCCTTGCAAAAGCAGGCCAGACTATGACAGCGCTGAATGAAAAAACTTACGACCTTGACGAAAATATGCTTGTCATTGGTGATGCCAATGGGCCGGATGACATAGCTGGTATTATGGGTGGCGAGCGGACTGGCATTAGTGAAAATACAGTATCGATGTTTCTT
This sequence comes from Candidatus Puniceispirillum sp., assembly GCA_028382965.1. GTDB lineage: Bacteria > Pseudomonadota > Alphaproteobacteria > Puniceispirillales > Puniceispirillaceae > UBA3439. Next base: position 206,230 of record JAOEUK010000002.1, on the reverse strand, counting down.
GAAATTGCAATTTTTGATCAAATTGCTGTTGCTACAACTGGGCGCAAATTAAATATTCATTCTGATGCACGATTTCGCTTTGAGCGTGGGCTAGATATGACCTCGCCAGAATGGTCTTCGGGATATGTTGCGCGGATGGTGAATAATATTTGTGGTGGAGAAGCAAGCCACGTGGTGACTTTGGGTCCTGGTGCAAAATGGCAACGTGAAATATTTCTTGCCAATGATAAAGTTGAGCGCCTGACCGGTATGAAGGTGCCGCTGGGCCGTCAGGTGGAAATTCTCAAAGCGCTTGGTTTTACTATTAGTGACTCTGCTAATGGGTGGCAGGTTAGCCCACCACCATGGCGCGGCGATATTGATGGTTCGGCTGATTTGGTTGAAGAAATCGCCCGAATTTTTGGTTTTGATCATTTGCCGATGGAGCATTTGCCAAGTAAAGATGTTATCGCCCAGCCAGCTGTAAATTCAAAGCAGGCCCGTCCGTTGCGATTAAGGCGTGCTCTTGCTGGGCGTGGTCTGACTGAGGCGGTCACCTTTTCGTTTCTTGCTCAAAAAGAAGCTGTAATGTTTGGTGGCGGGGATGCCAGTTTAAAACTGGTCAATCCAATTAGTTCAGATTTGTCATTTATGCGACCATCAGCATTACCAAATTTATTGTCAGCAGCGGCTCGAAACCAAGACCGTGGTGAATCTGACTTGGCAATATTTGAGGTTGGTCCTGTGTTCCTTGGGGATGAGCCGGATCAGCAACGCACTGCTGTTGCTGCAATTCGTTGTGGTTCTTCTGGGCCAAGGGAATGGCATGGAGTTCGCCGCGCAACAGATGTTTTTGATGCTAAAGCTGACGCAGAGGTCGCACTTTCAGTTCTTGGAGTTCGGCGGAGCAGTTTACAAGTTGATCCGAGTGGACCGGATTACTTTCATCCGGGTCGCTGTGGTCGGTTGCTTCAAGGCCGCTCATTACTTGGACAATTTGGTGAACTTCATCCATCTGTAGCATCACATTTTGGCCTCCGTAGTGTTGTAGTTGGTTTTGAGTTGTATCTGGAAGATGTGCCATTATCAAAGTCACGTGGGCCGGCACGTTCCTATTTGAAGTTGTCTCCATTTCAAAGTGTTAGTAGAGACTTTGCATTCGTTCTTGGAGATGATGTGCCAGCCAGTCAACTGATACGTGCGGTGAAGTCTGCTGCTGGCCCTTTGATTAGTGATGTGCAGCTTTTTGATGTGTATCAAGGAAAAAACATCACGAATGGTCAAAAGTCTTTGGCAGTAACAATTACGCTAACGCCGCAGAAAGCGACGCTGAGTGACCCTGAAATAGAAGCGATAAGCGACGCAGTTATTTATGCAGCAGGTAAAAATTGTGGTGCTGTTCTTCGTGGCTAGAGAGGATGGCTGTGGGTTTGGCTGAACATAACAGATTGTCACATTCTGACCAGCCTACATCAAAAGTCAATTTGTAGAACTGTAAATAATCTGATTATAGCCGAATTTTTTTCTAATCTTGATATCAGACAAACATCTCTTGGCGATTTAATTATAACTACTCAAAAATTTCACTGGAGTATTTTGTCGCAAGGAATGCTTCCACGCCCTCGATTCCACCTTCATACCCATACCCACTGTGTTTCAATCCACCGAAAGGAGTTTCAACCGAATGGATATGTAGAGAATTGATTGCCAGCATCCCACTTTCAATTTCTGTTTTCAAAAGCCTAGCGGTTTTAGGGCTTTGAGTGAATGCGTATGCGGCTAATCCAAACGGCAAACTGTTTGATCTATCAATGACTTCATCAAGCGTTTTGAACGTTGAAGTAGGTGCGATTGGGCCAAACGGCTCTTCAGTCATAATTCTTGCGGTTTCAGGGACATTTCGTATCAAAGTTGGTTGGTAAAAAGAGCCTGGGCTTTGCGCTCGCTTTCCGCCAACAATTAGCTCTGCGCCTTTGGAAACAGCGTCAGTTACAAAATCATCAATAATGTTAATACGACGTTCAGCAACAAGTGGGCCCATATTTACTGATGGATCTAGTCCATCACCTATATTAATGGAATCAACATGTTTTTTAAAGGCGTTGACAAATTCTTCATGCACGCTCTCCTCCACAAAGAAACGTGTTGGTGAGATACAAACTTGTCCAGCATTGCGAAACTTTCCAGCAGCGCAAAACTGCGCTGCTTTCTGAATATCTGCATCTTTAAAAATCAAAACGGGAGAGTGCCCTCCTAATTCCATAGTGCAGCGGATTAAGTTTTTAGCAGCTAGTTGCTGCAAGTGAACTCCCACTGGAACACTTCCTGTGAAGCTTAGTTTTCTTGGAATGGGTGAGTTTAGGAGATGTTCAGAGACTTCTGATGGAACACCAAAAACGATATTTAACACACCTGCTGGAAGTCCGGCGTCCATAAAAGCTTTACCAATTGCGATAGCTGTGGCTGGGGTTTCCTCACTGGGCTTTATTGTAATTGAACATCCGGCTGCAAGTGCCCCAGCAACTTTGCGCATCACATTGGTTGCTGGAAAATTCCATGCAACAAATGCAAGTGTTGGTCCAACTGGAACTTTACGCGCTTCATGCTGCATTCCAGGAAAACGCGAGGGTATGATGCGCCCATAAATACGCTTACCTTCTTCTGAGTACCATCGTAACAAGTCAATCGCTACCTGGAGTTCGGTTTTTGACTCTACAATTGGTTTCCCCATCTCACGAGTTAGATTTTGACTAATATCTTCAAATCTCTCTTCAAGAAGACGAGCTGTCTTTTCCAGTATTGCTTGTCGATTATGAGGTGTTGTTAATCGCCAAGTGTTGAAACCCTTGAGGCTGCTTTCCAGTGCATCGTTCAAATCCTGTTTATTAGCATGTGGCACCCGTCCTATTTCAGAGCCGTCTGCTGGACAAATTACAGCTTCATTTTTTCCAGAGTGGCCGTCTGTCCATTCTCCAGCGATCAGCATCTTTAATTTTGGGTAAGGCATATAAATTACTCCATCTAGGTGGTTATAATTTCTAATAAATCATTTTTGGTCATGCTTTTCATCCATCATTTTGAAGCCAGAATATTTTCTTTCTGCAATAAGTACGCAGTATGACTGGTACTTATCCAATCCATCGGCATAAGGCATAAAAGTTCTCGGTTTTCCGGGTATATTCGCACCTAAGTACCATGAATGGTTAGCCTTTGGGAAAAGTGTTTGATTAGCCACTGAGGTGACATGACTAGTCCAGTTCAACATTGCTTCTTTTTCAGCCTCAACAGTTACAATGTTATAAGCTTCACAGTATCTTAGCAAAGAGGTTATCCAGTCAACATGCTGCTCAATCGCTCGCGGCATATTAGTCAGAACTGATGGACTTCCGGGGCCTGTTATAATAAAGAGATTTGGAAATTTATGCACTCCAAGGCCTAGGAATGTTGTTGGCCCTTCTTTCCAGGCTTCATCCAAGGATAAAGATTGGTGGCCTACAATGCCCATTTTCAATAATGCACCTGACATTGCATCAAAGCCTGTGGCAAAGATAACAATATCAGCGGTAATGTATCTTCCATCCTCAAGTTCCAGGCCTCTATTTTCAAATTTTTTAATTGGGTTTTGTTTGATGTCAACCAAGTCCACATTATCACGATTGAACGTTTCAAAATAGTTGGTGTCTATAGGAGGTCTCTTTGTGCCGAAAGGATGGTCAACTGGCAAAAGGCTCTCTCCGATTATTGGATCATCCACAGTATCCAGAATTTTTGTCCTTATGAAATCAGACATTATTTTGTTGGACTGCTCGTCTATTAATATATCATTGAAACTCTCCCTAAACCTCAACCCACCAGTTTTCCATGCTTTTTCCAGGATAACATCACGATCTTTTTTGGCTACTTTATATAGTTTTCTGGGTGGCGCAGTCCAAGGGTGACCATGCCGCGACTTCAACATTTTCTTTTGCCATGTATTGATCTCATCACAAAATTTTTCGTGATAGCTTGGATCTAGCGGTGCATTTCTTGCTGGAACACTGAAGTTAGGTGTTCGTTGCAAGACTGTCAAATGCTTTGAGTGTTTGGCGACTATCGGAATTGTTTGAATACCGGTTGAGCCTGTTCCAATTATCACAACTGTCTTGTCAGTAAAGTCGACGCCTTTGTGTGGCCATTGTCCAGTATGGTAAAGTTCTCCTTTGAAGGTTGATTGTCCGCTAATATTAGGCATGTTGGTTGAGGACAAACAGCCAACAGCAGTTATCAGATATCGTGCTGCAATCAACAGGCCAGCATTAGTTTTAATTACCCATCGTTTATTTTGTTCATTCCATATTGCGCTGATTACTCTTTGATTAAAGTTTATGCTTCGGCTTAGATCAAGTTTGGAAGTACAAAAATTTAGGTATCGTAAAATTTCTGCTTGTCCGGGATAGCGTTCAGACCACCTCCACTCTTTCAGTAATTCTTTCGAAAAGTAATAGCAGTAGGTATGGCTTTCTGAATCACAACGCGCACCAGGATAGCGGTTCCAGTACCAAGTGCCGCCAACACCTGCTCCAGCCTCAACAACTTGAACGTTTAAGCCTAGTTTATCCCGCAACGAATGGAGTTGGTACAAACCTGAAAAGCCTGCTCCAACTATTAACGCGTCTAAATAAAGTTTTTTTAGAGCAGCAACATCTTTTGGTTGGCTTTGTGGGTTGTTTTTTTCTGCACCAGTCATATCTAGATTTTTGCCTCTAGGCGCCTTTGTATCTAAAAATTTGTATTAGTTAATTATTTCTACTTCGGGTTTTGGGAAAAGGTTACTAACGTCGGCACCCGATGCAAGCTTTTCTAAAACGTCTTTCTCGTAAGCCATCCGCTCCAAGGATGCCTGCAGTATAGCGTCAGCTCTTGCAAGGGGCACAACGGTCACACCATCATCGTCACCTAGGATTATATCACCGGGCGAAACAGCGATCCCACCACAGCTGATTCGGTCGTTGATTGACCCACCCCAGCCTTTGTGAGGGCCAGCTGGAGACAGAGCGCTTAAGTAAACTGGCACTTTCATTTCACGCATTTCGGCCGCGTCACGCGCGGCCCCATCAAGCACAATACCATTAACGCCGCGTAATTTCGCACGAGTGTTCAAAATCCCTCCCCAAACTGCTCGGTCGTCATAATTGCCTGCGTCAATCACAAGAACTTCATGAGGTTGAAGATGCTTAATAACTTCATGAAGGGCTGCATTATCGCCCGCTAAAGTGCTAACTGTGCGCGCCTGACCAGCCATATTCATTCCAGGTGATAGTGGCGAAATTCGCCCAGCCATGACGTTTTGACGGTTCATTGTGTCACCAGCAATGGCTGGTGGTACGGTAGCCCATTGAGCTAGTGTTTTTTCTGATAGAGGTACAAAATTATTATTAAATATTTGAACTGGCATTTATTTACTCCGTGGCAAAGCCGCTACCTGAAAGCATATACTCGGGGCGTGGGGGGCTGAAAACATCAAGAATAACCGCGCCTTTGGGCCCCCCAATAACGCCATGCTCGATGCCACTGGGGCTGCGCCAGAAATCACCTTTTTTAACATTGATTTCTTCACCATCTTGAATGCGTATCGCACTCCCTTCCAACAAAACCCCCCACTGTTCCTGGGTATGACTGTGCACAACGCCAACGGCGTTTGGTGCAATGCGAACGATTGATAACATAGCTTGTTCGCCCGGGAAAATACGTGTGTTTATTCCGTCAACAAGTGTCCGCTTTATACCCTGGTCCATGGCGTCAATATTAAAAAAATTTAGATCTCTCTGGCCCATATTCACCTCGTTAGAATTTTTTGGAGTGGTCTGCCCATATGTGTTATTTAGAATAATACGAATAAGTTTTGTCATTAAGCATATTTAATATTGTGGAACTGCAAGAATAATGAAATCAAGAAAAATCGATTCAAAAACAGTTTTATGTCTATGTAGTGTTGAGCTTAAGAACCCTTTACAGAGTCATCGTTGATCAGCAATAATCATGTCGGAAGCTTTTTCTGCAATCATTATGGTCGGTGCATTAGTGTTGCCAGATACCAGTGTTGGCATAATTGAGGCGTCAACAACTCTTAACCCTTCGATTCCATGAATACGTAGCCTGGCGTCAACGACATCACCTAATTTTGAATTTGGACCCATGCGGCACGTTGATGCAGGGTGATAGAGTGTGACCCCCGTTTCGCGCGCGTAGGCAAGTAAAGCATCATCAGTGTCAAGGTCTTTACCAGGGCGCACCTCAGATTCTACTATCGAAGACATATGATCACTTTGCATAATGGAGCGAGCAATTTTCATGCCTGACAAATGAACTCGGCAATCCTCATCAGAATTTAAATAATTCTGATGGATTTTTGGAGCCGTAAGTGAATTGGATGATTGGATATGAACTGTTCCACGGCTTTCAGGACGAAGTTGACAAGGACCAAAAGTCATTCCAGGAAATTTGTCAAAAATTCTTTTAGCTGGATTAGCAAAGCTGGCGTGAGCGATGTGATACTGAATATCTGGTCCAATTAATCCAGGACGGGAGCGCACAAATCCGCTTAGAATTCCTGCTGGAAGACTAAGCATACCACGCCGTGTTAATCCATAGCGTAAAATTTCACCGAAAAGGCCAAGCCCACGCGAACGATTGTTAAGTGATATATTACGACTAAGGCGCCACGAGATGCGTGAAATATAGTGATCAGTCAAATTACAGCCAACACCGGGCAAGTTGTGCCTAATGTTAATACCAAACTCAGTTATGTGTTTGGCGTCCCCAATGCCTGAAAGTTCCAATATTTGGGGTGACTGAATTGCACCAGCTGACAGGATAATTTCGCGACCCACTCTTAGCTGATGAGGCCTCCCTTGTTTTTGGTAGCTGACACCTTCCACGCGTTTTCCGTTGAAGTTAATGCGAGTAACATGTGCATTGGTGATAACGCGTAAATTTTTTCGATTGCGTGCAGGCTGCAAATAGGCTTTTTTTGCAGAAAAGCGTAATCCATTCTTTTGGGTAACTTGATAATACCCAAACCCTTCTTGGCTTGATCCGTTGTAATCTTTGTTTCTCGGGTAACCTAATTTTTCAGCCGCATCAATCAATGTGTCAAGTGCTTCATAGCGGGTTCTAACTTGAGCTACATTTAACGGCCCTCCAACCCCATGAAGTTCGCTGTCAAAATCAACGTCTCCATTAGCTAGTGCTTCGCAATTCTCAGCTTTACGGAAATAGGGCAAAACATCGTCATAAGACCATCCACGATTTCCACGCTGGGCCCAACCGTCATAGTCGGCAGGTTGGCCCCGAACATAAAGCATGGCATTAATTGCTGATGATCCACCAAGTACCTTGCCACGTGGAATGGCAATTCTACGGTTGCCGCTACTCGCCTCTGGCTCGGTCTCAAACATCCAGTTCATCGATGGATTTACCATTGTTTTGATATAGCCAGCGGGAATGTGGATCAACGGGTTGTGATCTTCTCCTCCTGCCTCTAGAAGCACAACATAGCAGGCTGGATCTAAACTAAGCCGAGATGCTAAAACACACCCAGCAGACCCTCCTCCAATTATAATGTAATCTGGGTGATTAGAATCAGCTGTCATTGTCTTTTATTCCTAAATAATATTTAACAGTCCTCTTATGATAAGCGTCATTCCAGCGCAGGCCAGCGCAAAATGCACGATTTTGCGGAAGGCTGGTTCGCTAATGTGGTGCCGTGCCATGTGCCCCGCTTGTTGTCCAACAACCGCAGGTATCATCATCATCCCCGACAGAATGAAATAATCACTTACAGGAAAATCAGCATTTGCGATTCCAAACCAAAGAGCAGCGAAGCCAAGCGACAAAAATACACCAAGAAGAAGAGCAAAATCATCTTTTCTAATTTTCATCAACATCATTAATTGCAAGCTGGGAAACGAATAGATACTCGTAAAGCTACCAAGAATGCCTGATATGACACCTGCAGGAACAATCATTCTTTGCATGGTTTCAGTTGTTAATGACCACCTTTGAAGATGTGGCAGTGGAAAACTTGATAAAACAGCGTGTATTGAAATCAACAAGCCAATTAAAATTCCCAAAAGATAGCTGTCCAATCGAACCATAATAGGCGCGCCAACCGACATAATTAATGTTGATGCTGTGATTAGTGGCCAAAACTTTTTTAATACACGCCACTGCTTACGATTCAGCCATATTTGTTGAAGGTTTGCAATCATAATGGGTAAGGCAAGAATTGCAATTATCTCAGGAATTGGTATCAAAAATAGCATAATTGGTGTTGCAATAAGTGGGAGTCCAAAACCAATTGCACCTTTAACAAAACAACCAAGTAGTATTGCTAAAAAAATAACTAATGTTTCAACGTTGAGGATGTTTTCAATAATCATTTTTTCGCCTGGTTAGAGCAAAGATGAGCAAAAAATTGTTCTGTTAAATGTGACTGCAATTTAATGGAATGTTGATCAATCATCGTTGCAATAGTGTTCAAAAGTTTTCTGTTGATTGTGCTTTAATTTTATTGAAAATTTTTCTTTCTAATCATGATACCATATTAATGCTTTTATTTTTTATAAGTATGATTGGGTCAAACTTTGCTGGTAATGAGTGTCAAATATTACTTTCTAAATCAAAGGATAATGCATTGTATCTAAAAGGAAGATTGATCATTTGGCTCCATTACCGATAATTTTTTTGCATTTTGAGTAACCAATGATCCTAGCCCTCAGTATGCAGAACGTACAACAATGAGCATCGAAGGTTTCATGCTTATTATTGCGGGTGCGGTTGCGGGTGGTTTTGCTAATGGTCTTGCTGGTTTTGGGACAGGTTTGTTTGCGCTTGGATGGTGGTTGGCAGCTATGCCACTGTTAGATGCTGTTGCTACAGTTGTAATACTATCCCTTGTTGGAGGCGTTCAGGGAATTTTTGCTGTGCGTAATGCCATTAATTTTCGCGATCAGGCTTGTTTTTTGTTTCCTGCACTAATTGGTATTTTGACTGGATATCTCTTTTTAAGCCTTGTAAACGTTATGATACTAAAAGTATTGGTCGCTATTTTACTGATTGTGTTTGGTGGATTTTTTGCATTTCAGAAAAATCTGCCAAAGCTAAAAAAGCGCTTCGTTGTAGTTGATGGTTTAGTCGGTTTTATAGGTGGCATGTTTGGCATGCTTGCAGGTATGTCAGGAGCTATCTTAACGATGGGCTGCTCGCTTTATGATTGGACTAAGGGTCAGCGCCGAGCTTTGGTTCAACCATTCAATTTTGTAGTTCTAGGAGTGGTTTTTATTTTAATGGCATGGCATGGGTTGATAACATCCAACGTATGGTTGGTAGTTTTGGTTGCTCTTCCCTTTTCAATAATTGGAACCCAAGGTGGTATCTTTGTATTCAAACGTCTGACAGATAAGCAATTCCAGCGGTTATTAATTTGGTTAATTTTTTTATCGGGTCTCGTGCTTGCGGGGCGTGAGGTGGCTGCTCTAGTATCAGCTCTTTAATGAGCTTTATTGTTCAGGGTCTAATGTTCGTTTTATTTATTATCAATGTTTTGTAGAGCAAATAATGAAGTCAAATGATGGATCAAAAAAGATCCTTAGCTGCTTTTTGTGGCGTTGTTTGAGTTTATTGGTTCTGAGAAGAATTTTCAGTAAAAATAATTCATATTTTTTATAGAAAAGGATTGCTTTTATGAACGTTCTAATATGAATTAATTTTAAAATTTAGATATAGCCAAGGGAATGATAATGACTGAAACCCCAATGGGTAGCCGCGATGATATTTTGGTGGGTGGCGGCACGGGTGGTACAAAAAGCTCCCCAGTTATTTTTCCTATTCCATCAAACGAGCTTGGCAAAGTAGACCTTTCGCCGACAGGCTCATTCGAAGCGGGAAGCTATCAGACATTTGTACTTACCTATACTGCTGGTAAGTTTGGCATCGATGATTCTGGGTCTATGCGGGTATGTTTTCGATTTGCTAGCGACCAAACCCGTCCCCAGTTTGAAGACCCATCTGGATCAAATTACACCACTATTACTGCGTCCAACAATGCAGTTTTGACCTATCACTATGATCCTAAAGGTAATGTGCGTCCCTGGGACCGTACGCTTTATATAAAGGTGGTTCGTGGATTTCTCCGTGAAGGTGACACTATTACTGTTAAATTTGGTGATCGTTCTGGCGGTTCATTAGGAATGCGATTGCAGACCTTTTGTGAAGATACTTATGAGTTTCATACCCTTGTTGATCCTATTGCGACCTACAGTTATCAACCGATGCCAGTTCAGCCAGCAATAAAGATTATTCCGGGTAAACCAGACCGCTATTTGGCAGTTGCCCCAACCATTCGTGCGGTTGGAGAGGTCTTTTCCATCAAGTTTAAGGGTGAGGATAAATGGGGTAACCCATCCGACCAATGTGATGACGTTTTTTATCCGCGGGCCACTCAACCTGTGCAGGGTTTGCCTGATAAGGTGGAGTTAAAGTTGGGTAGGTTTTTTGGTGTGATTGATAATTTGTCAGTCGATCAGCCAGCTGATTTGCATATAGATTTTTTAAATGCTGCTGGTACGGTAGTGTTTTGCAGTAACCCGCTGCGTATCGAAGCATCTCCAATATCACGACATTTCTGGGGTGATCTTCATGGGCAGTCTGAAGAAACCATAGGGACTGGGAGTGCTGAGGCTTATTTTGCGTTTGCGCGTGACTATGCTTTTGTCGATGCGACTGGGCACCAGGGAAATGATTTCCAAATTACTGGTGATTTCTGGGCACATCTGGACAGGCTGTGCAAACGGTTCAATCAAGACGACAAATTTGTTGCGATTCCGGGATATGAATGGTCTGGAAACACTGGACTCGGAGGCGACCGTAATATTTATTTTCCAAATGAAGGACGTATTATCCGCCGGTCATCACATGCGTTAGTAACTGATCATTCAGATGTTGATACTGATTGTAATTCAGCTGATGAGCTGTTTAGAGCCTTTGTAGATCAGGGTGAAAATGATGTTGTTGTTTATGCGCATTGTGGCGGACGATATGCTGACATTGAACTTGCACATGATGGTCGGTTTGAAAAGGCTATGGAAATTCATTCTAGTTGGGGCACCTTTGAATGGCTGGTACAGGATGCGTTCCGTTTAGGGTATCGTGTCGGTATTGTGGCTAATTCCGATGGTCACAAGGGACGTCCGGGGGCAAGCTATCCAGGAGCAGCTCTGTTTGGTGCTGTTGGCGGATTAACCTGCTTTCTGACAAATTCACTTAATCGCATTTCTATTTTGGATGCGATCCGCAAACGTCATCACTATGCTACTTCAGGCGGAGAGAATGGCCGTCCTTTGATCACGTTTGATGTCGATTTTCCACAAGGCGGTACAAAGTTTCATGATGATCCGCGCGATGGACATGCTATTGGATCTGCTACTACGAATGCTATCATGGGCGACATTGTCCACCTGCCATCCGGTGAAGTTTCAATTAGGGTGGATGTCCGAGCGAGCGCGCCAATTGAACGCATTGATATTTTTAATGGCCTCGATCTTGTTGACACTATTCGTCCCTACACGCAAGAAGACCTTGGCGCACGCATAAGAGTAATATGGGAAGGTGCTGAATATCGTGGACGTTTTAGGCAGGTGATTTGGGATGGGTCGGCTTTCTTATCAGACAATGAAATCATTTCCATTGCTCCAATTAATTTTTTCAACAAAGACAAAGTTTTGCACCAGCCATCAAAGGTGGAGTTAAAATGGCGTGCACTTACTACTGGAAATATTGGAGGGTTTGATATGGTGCTAGCCGACCCTTATAGAGGCACTTTAAAAATTGAGACACCTCTTATTAAGGCTGGGGTGCCATTGGAAGATATTGGGTATGAGGATGAAGTCTTTGACAACAGTGGTGTGCTGCCGCGGTATTTAAAGTTGTTCCGCTTGCCAACTGTTAATACGCACAAATCTATGCAGTTTCAGCTGCCAATCATATTAAAGGATCATGGTGACAACCCGATCTTTATTCGTGTTACATTGGAAGACGGCACTCTGTGTTGGACGAGTCCTGTTTATCTTTATCGTTAAATGACATTTCTTCGTGTTGACCTAGCCACATTATATCTCTCACTAGAGTGGATTGTGTTGTCCTAGGTCGCATACAAAAAATTTTGTGGAAACAGTATTAAACTACGAAGTGCAATGACATTTCTTAATTGCAGTAAAAGTGCTAGTTTCCGTGCAGCTGTTTATTTTGTAAAACTGTCTACCGTATTATAAATTCTTATCTGCAATTTGGCACAAATGTCTTTACGCGTTAAGTTGGCGAATGGGATTGCCAGAAATAATTGCCTGGATTGCTTCAACTGTCTGTCCATAGAAAACTTCCATGGTTTCACGGGTGACGTAACCAATATGCGGTGTCATTAAAAGGTTTGGCATCTTTCGCACTGGATCACGGATGGGAAGGGGTTCTAAATCGTAAACATCAATTGCAGCGCCGGCAATTTGTTGTGTTTTTAGCGCGGCAGTTAAAGCATTCATATCAATAATAGCGGCACGCGACGTATTTACCAGATAGGCGCTAGTTTGCATCATGTTTAGCTCATTAACGCCAATGAGGTGCCTGACTCGATCAGAAAGTTTTAGGTGAATTGAGATGAAGTCTGAGGTTTTGAAAAATGTTTCTTTATCTGCATAGTTGACATCAATCTCTTGGCACCGCGAATTTGTTAAATTCTGAGACCAAGCCTGAACATTCATCCCGAATGCTTTTCCGAAGTGGGCCACTTCAGCACCAAGACGTCCCAATCCAAGAATGCCAAGGTTAGCGCCTCGAAGATCACGTCCAAGGTGTGTTTGCCAGCCACCATTTAGCATTGAATGTGCATTGGGTAAAAGTGCGCGTGCCATTGCTCCAACCAAAATGAAAGCTAACTCGGCAGTGGCGTGACCTGGGGATGTTGTCCCACTAACGACTATCTCCCGCGCTTTTGAAGCGGCAAGATCAATTGCTGCGTTTCGCATCCCACTAGTGACGATGCCCTGCAAATTAGGAAGTTGTTCCATTAGTTTGGCGTTGAAATCTGTTCGTTCACGCATCAAACAAATGATTTGATATGGCAAGAGTCGTTGGATTAACTGTTTGTCATTAACAGTGTCTTTGAAGAAGTCTACTTGAACTTCATTGCCAAGATTATCCCAATTTGCGCTTTGTTTGGCGCAATTTAACCAGTCATCCAAAATAGCAATTTTCAAAACAATGGTTCCCTTTAAAAGTTGGTGAATCTAAATCTGTTTGATTTTTTTTTCGGCGTCGCGTTTTTTCATATAGGTAACAACAACTGGCATGCCAATGCATACCAAGATGACCCTTATAGTGTGATGAAAAGCCACAAATGTCACGTCAAAGCCAAATATTAATGCTAAGAGTGTAACCTCATAAAGGCCTCCGGGAATAAATGCTAAAAGTAGTTTTAACAGGTCTATGCCGATTAAAAAATTCAGAGCTAAGGCGGAAATGCCATAAACTGACATAACTATTAATGAATTGATGATTGCATCAAAAAGATACCCTGATATTTCAAGAATAGGTACCTTAGCAAGTCTTGCTCCTACTGACCCTCCAACCACCAGCTGTGCGAGAATTATAAATTCACTCAGCCGCGGCAATTCGATTACGCCAAAAATGTGTAGTATGGAGCTTAATAAAACAGGGCCAATAAAATGTGGCATGGGTATGCGCAAAAGTTTTGCGATAGGAAAGCCGATAACGGAAACAAATATAAAAACGATTAAGATATTCAGCTCAACATCAAGTATACTTGGCATCTCACGCAAGGTAATGTTTGACGCTTTTACTGCCTCAGCTCCTTGAACCATTCCTAAAACAATTGGTGTTGCTAAAAACACTAGCGCGACTCGAACTAAATGGAAGAGTGCGACAATATAGTCTTTCTCGACTATTCCGCGGCTTAGTAAAACTGCTTCGGCTTGTCCCCCGGGGATGCATCCAAAGAATGCGGTGTAAAAATCATATTTCCTAAGCCTTACAAGATAAAGCATGCCGAGGCTTGTAGCTAGAATCGTAGCACCAAACATTGCTAACACGGTGGGTAAAGAAGAGCTTAGATTAGCGACAACATTTGGGTCAAAATTAGAACCAATTACTGTTCCAAGACCAAGCATAACAGGAACAAATGCCCAGCGTGCAATGCCTAAGTTGCTGCGTATTGTTTTTATTGTTCCTCCAAAAAGCCATACACCAAACAGGCTCCCTAATAAGAATGGAGCTGGGATACTAGTAAGTGAAAAAGTGTAACCAAACGTTAATGATATTGCTAATGTCAGGATAATTTTTTGTAAGTCTGGCACTATAGATGTCATAATTCTTAATTCTAATCCATTCCAATATGATGATTGTTTTACTTTGGCCTAAGAAAATTTATGCAGTGAGTTAATCAGTCAAAATTACTGGCTTTGTCTTGCGTCAAAATTATTTTCAAACGCGCCTTTACAGCATTTTCTAAATGTAACTTTGCGGCATTGGCTGCGCCTTCAGGGTTGCGCATTTGAATAGCGTTGTTGATGGCATCATGCTCAACATCAATTTCTTTGACTCTGATGGCAAGGCTGTAAGCGGTGGGACCGAGTAACACCATCATCGTGCCAAGACGCTTCATGGCTTCAATAAGAAATAAGTTGTGGCTAGCTAATAGAATACTTTGGTGAAATTTGCCATTAAGCTCAGCAAGTATTTTTGGCTCAGTATCCTGAACAATTAAGTTAGCTTCTTCATTTCTAATCTCAGAAATGAAGAAGCGCTCAGCAGAACTTGCTTGAGTTGCGGTTAACTCAGCAGCCAAACCTTCTAGATGAGCCCGCATTTGATAAAGAGCATGCACATCTTGATACCCAAGCACCCGCACCCTTAGTTTTCCATCGTCGCTAATTGATAAAATACTCTCGGCTTTTAGGCCTGCGATTGCTTCGCGCAGAGGCGTACGGCTAACACCGAGCTGTTGTCCCAGTTCAATTTCTTTTAAACGTACGCCTGGTCTAAGGTCGCCAGCGTTTATTGCAGTCATCAAGACATGCTTAATACGGTTTGAAGATGACAAGTTAGTGCCATGGAAATCCTGAACTGCTAAATTATGTGCTGCCCAATCAGTTGACATGAAGGTCCCCCTTTTACTATGTTGTATGCAATTGCATGCAACATATCAAGGCAGTCTTATGTTAACGGACTCTGTCCAATCAATAGTAGAAAAATCATGGGACATCGTTGTTATTGGCGGCGGTAACGCTGGCGTCTCTGCGGCTATAACAGCTGCTGAGCGATCTTGTTCGGTGCTGGTGATTGATATCGCGCCCCGTGATATGCGTGGTGGAAACACGCGCCATACTCGAAACTTGCGTGCTGTTCATGACGCACCTACAGACGTGATGACTGAAGGTTATAGTTTTGAAGAATACTGGGATGATCTCATGCGTGTTACTAAAGGGGTCACAAACGAGCATCTGGCTGAAGTAGCCTTGCGTGGTTCTGAAGCCTTGCCAGAATGGTTGCGTGAGCGTGGTGTCCGGTTTCAGTCAGCTTTATCAGGGACGCTGAACTTAGGTCGAACGAACGCTTTTTTTTTAGGTGGTGGACGAGCAATGCTGAACAGCATGTGTCAGTATGCGGAGACAATTGGTGTAACATTTATCTATGATGCGGATGTTAGTGACATTGATATGGTGGACGGGTTTTGCAACAGTATTGACGTCAGCTGGAAAGGTGGTCATCAAATGATCAAATTTAAGCAACTCATAGCTGCGTCCGGTGGTTTTGAGGCTGATCTTGATTGGCTTGCGGAAGGCTGGGGTGACATGGCAAAAAATTTCCTGGTTCGTGGCACACCATATAATAAGGGACGAATTTTGCGGGTATTGCTTGACCATGGCGCGCAACCAGTGGGCGCACTTGATCAATGTCATGCGGTAGCAATTGACGCTCGTGCACCAAAATATGATGGTGGTATTGCAAGTCGCGTCGACGCAGTTCCTTTTGCTATCGTGCTCAATAAGCATGGTGAGCGTTTCTATGATGAGGGTGAAGACTTTTGGCCGAAGCGCTATGCAATTTGGGGGCGGCTAGTAGCTGGACAACCGGACCAAATTAGTTACGCCATCATAGACTCTGACTCAGTGAAAAGGTTTATGCCGTCAGTCTTTACGCCTATTATAGACAACACAATCGGAGGACTTGCGGATCAATTAGGGCTTGATCCAGAAAAAGTAAAGTCGACTGTAGACACATTTAATGCTGCCTGTCCGGAAGGCCCAATTGATCAAATGGTCTTAGATGGTAAAGGTACGACAGGATTAGAAATTGATAAGACAAATTGGGCGACGCCAATTTCAAGCCCACCCTATTATGGCTTTCCATTGCGCCCGGGCATTACATTTACCTATATGGGAGTGGCTGTAAATGACCGTGCTCAAGTTCTTATGCAGGATGGCAAACCAGCACCAAATCTGTTTGCTGCCGGTGAGATTATGGCTGGCAATGTTTTAGGCCAAGGTTATTTAGGTGGAATTGGGATGACAATTGGCGGTGTTTTTGGCCGCATAGCAGGATCGGAGGCAGCGCGTGTCCTCAACCGATAATTTTGGAGTTGGTGATTTTGACTTAAAATCACTTCTCGACCCTGAGGCTGCGGGCGAAGTGTCGAGGGTAATGCAAATTTGCAACGCTTGCCGCTACTGTGAGGGTTTTTGTGCTGTTTTTCCAGCGATGACCCGTCGCCGTAAATTCGATGAAGGCGATGTCGGCTACTTGGCAAATCTATGCCATAATTGTGGTGCTTGCTATCATGCGTGCCAGTATGCTCCACCACATGAATTTGGTGTGAACGTCCCTAAAGCACTCGCTGCGGCTAGAAGTGACAGCTATGCAGCGTATGCGTGGCCTGTTCCTTTGGCAGGATTGTTTCGTCGTAATGGTATGTTTGTTACGCTTGGAATATCACTTGGTTTTGCGCTAACGGTGGGACTGATGCTTGCTATGATTGCCCCTTCGTTGTTTTGGGGGGTTCACCTTGGTGAAGGAGCTTTTTATCAGATCATGCCACATACAGTGATGGCAGCTATTCCAATGGTTATTTCAACTTTTGTTGTTGTTGCTTTTGTGATGGGTTGGCGACGTTACTGGCGCCATACCGGCGCTAAATGGGGAGGGGTGGCAGATTTGATAGACGCAGTAAAGGCTTCTGCAAGTTTACGTCACCTTGGAGGTGACTCTTCAAGTGGAGTGCTGTCGGGACCTGGCTGTCCCACTGGTAATGATCAATCGAGTAATGCGCGGCGTGTTTATCATCAGTTAACTATGTATGGATTTTTGCTGTGTTTTGCTTCTACATCAGTTGGCACAATCTATCATTATGGTTTTGGCCGTGAGGCGCCATATGGGTATTTTGAATTGCCGGTGCTTTTGGGAACCGTTGGAGGCATTATTCTCTGTATCGGTACAGCTGGATTGTTTTTGGACAAATGGAGGCTTCATTCGGCAGTTAAACACACAGATGGACTGGGCATGGATTATGCTTTCATAGTGTCTTTGTTCTTAGTCAGTTTTACTGGTTTGGTGTTGTTAGTTGTACGTGAAACAAGTTTTATGGGGCTGGCCCTTGCAGTTCACCTAGGGATTGTTTATGGTTTTTTTCTAATCTTGCCGTACTCAAAATTTGTACATGGGTTGTACCGGTTTGCTGCACTAATTGCCAGTGCCGCCGAAACGCGCCAAATCTAATCCAGTCTAATAGCCAAAAGTTTGGGTAATAATTTTTGCAGACTCTACCAATAAACTGCGCCGAGCTAACGCATCCTCTATGTCAAATCGCTGTTTGGGGCCATGTATTCCCAGAGCCGCAACATAACGTTGGTGGGAGTCTAAAACTGGAACCGCGACGGCTATCATACCATCATGGAACTCCTCCATATCGAGAGCAAAACCCTTTTTAGCAATCTTTTTTAATTCTTTTTTGAGGGTTGCGATACTGGTGTGTGTTGCATCGGTAAAGCGGTGAAGGTTAAGGCTGGAAAGCATGTTTTGCCTTTTGCTTGGAAGTAAACTCGCGAGATAAGTTTTACCGCTTGCTGTACAATGAAATGGAACGTGAGATCCAATGGGTAACATAACCTGAAATGGCCAATTGGTTTCAACGCGGTCGGCATAAATCATACCCAAAATCTCTGGTCGAACAAAATTAACCGTCTCGCCAGTTTCACGAGCAATATTCAACAAAATTTGATGTCGAGCAGTTTGCCCTGAAGCATGCTGTGTTAGTCCTGCGGCTAGCTCCAAAAGCCGTTTTGTAGGATGAAGGCGGCGCGCCTGTTTGACTAAGTAGCCTTCAGTAACCAGAGTTTGACACAGTCGGTGCAGGCTTTGCTTTGGCCACTCAAGTCGTTCATTAATCTCAGTTGGGGTCAGTGGACGTCCAGCGTTGGCAATGATTTCAAAAATTTTCAAAATGCGCAAATTTGGTGGGATTGAAACTGTCATAACTTTGTCCGCTCGATAATAAATCTAATACTGCTTTACATGTAGGCTGATATTTTACTTGATAAGACCTTTATTACGTGCATTTATTTAGATAAATTAACACAATAGAGACTATAAGTCTCAAAAAGCAACTTTTTGATCCCGGGGGTCGGGTTGGAATTTGATTATGTTATTATTGGGGCGGGATCCGCTGGCTGCGTGATAGCTAACCGCTTATCTGCTGATCCGTCCGTTACAGTTGCGCTGATTGAAGCTGGTGGAAACGATCGATACCCTTGGATTCATATTCCGGTTGGTTATTTTAAAACGATGGGCAACCCAAAAACGGATTGGTGTTATAAAACACAGCCAGATCCTGGATTAAATGGTCGTTCGATAAACTGGCCACGGGGTAAGGTGCTTGGTGGTAGCAGTTCGATCAATGGCCTTTTATATGTCAGAGGGCAGCCGCAGGATTTTGATCATTGGCGACAGCTTGGAAATGCAGGATGGAGCTGGGATGATGTGATGCCTCTTTTTAGACGGGCTGAAAATTGGGAAGGTAATTCATCGGCAGAGCGAGGCATTGGAGGCCCTCTAAATGTATCAGAAAATAAAGTTGACCGTGAAGTTATTAATGCCTGGGTTGAGGCTGCTGTGTCAGCGGGCTATAAGCGCACAGATGACTACAACTTAGAGGACCAGGAGGGTGCCGGCTTTTTTCAAATGACAATGAAGAATGGCCAGAGATGTAGTACAGCAGTTGCTTACTTAAAACCCATTCGTGGACGTAAAAATTTGCACATCATCACTCATGCGCACACTGATCAGATCCAATTCGAAGGCAAACGTGCTGTTTCTGCAGTTGTTCGAATTCATGGAAAACAGAAGAAAATTAGAGCACGTTGCGAGATAATAATCTCTGCTGGTGCCATTGGGTCACCTCAAATTCTGATGTTGTCAGGCATCGGTGACCAAAAAGATTTGGCCAACCACGGAATAGCATCGATACATCACTTGCCTGGGGTAGGCAAAAATTTGCAAGACCATCTCCAGGCACGCCCAATTTACAAATGCAATGCCAGCACAATTAATACAGAAACAAAAAGTCCATTCCAACTTTTGTCCATTGCATTGGAATATGCGTTTAAACGTTCTGGACCAATGGCAATGGCAGCTAGCCTAGGGACAGCTTTTTTAAAAACACGGCCGGAACTAGAAACGCCTGATATCCAGTTTCACCTTCAACCTTTTAGCGCTGACAATGTAGCTGCTGGCAGTCACCACTTTTCTGCGTTCACTACATCAGTATTGCAGTTGCGTCCCGAAAGCCGGGGCTGTTTGAAATTATTATCGGCTAATTCTGAAGATTATCCAGCAATTCATCCAAACTATCTTGCGACAAGAACGGATTGCGATGCGCTGATTGCTGGCATCAAGATTGCTCGTGTAATTTGTAAAACGAATCCTGTGAAATCATTAATCACTGAAGAATATGCGCCTGGTTTGACGGTGGCAGAAGATGATGATGACGCAATTCTTGAGTGGGTGCGAAACACGGCAACAACGATTTACCATCCGACTGGCACTTGTAAAATGGGACAAGACAAAATGTCAGTTGTTAATGAAAAACTTCAGGTTTATGGCGTTACTGGCCTTCGGGTTGCCGATGCGTCAATCATGCCAACAATTACCTCAGGCAACACAAATGCGCCTACCATAATGATTGGTGAAAAATTATCTGACATGATTCTTCAGAGTGCAAAATGAGTATTGTAGGACTGGACGTTACTCAATACGGCTTCACGGAAGTGACTGACATTTTTCAGATTATTTTTGCTGATATCATTTTATCTGGTGATAACGCGCTGGTTATTGGTATGGCTGCAGCTGGTCTAACTGCTGCGCAACGAAAGAGGGCTATTGCAATAGGTATGGCAGTGGCCGCACTTCTTCGCATTATCTTTGCTGTAATAGCTGCCCAGCTGCTTGCTATTAAAGGAATTCTACTTATTGGCGGTGGACTTTTAGCTTGGGTTTGCTACAGATTCTATCAGGACCTTAAAGAATTCAATAATAATGCGCAAAACCTTGCTGATGAAGGGGCTGTGATTGATAACAAAAATCAAATTGATGAAAAGGGTTTTGGTCGCGCACTGTTCACTATTCTTGTTGCAGATTTTTCTATGTCAATTGATAATATTGTCGCCGTTGCTGCGATTGCTCGAGACAATACAACACTTTTAATCTTGGGCCTTGCGTTGGCGATTGCCTTCATGGCTTTTAGCGCTTCATTAATTATGAAAATTATGATCCGCTATCAATGGCTGTCTTATTTAGGGCTATGGTTTTTGATCTATCTAACAGTAAAAATGCTTCATGATGGATTGGTGGATCTTGGGTTTATCGCAGTATTATTTTAGGGTTATCTACTTATTTTTATGGTCAATAGAGGTTAAAATGACGGTTATTTTTTTGAAAAAGGCACAAAAAAATCCTCAAACAGGTAGTGACGAAACTCGCAAAATTGTTATGGATATGCTTGCCAAAATTGAAGCTGGTGGTGAAGAGACTGCGCTGGCCTATGGACGTGCTCTTGACGGTTACACAGGTGAAGCAATTGTCAGTAAAGAAGTTATTGCAGCAGCAGCAGCAGCAGTGTCGCCACAATTGAAAACTGATATAAAGTTTGCTTATGACAGAGTGACAAAATTTGCAAAGGCACAATTGGCGTCGATCGAAGAATTTGAAACTGAGTTGTCACCGGGCCTCTGGGCTGGACAAAAACTAATCCCAGTTGAAACGGCAGGTTGCTATGTGCCTGGTGGCCGTTATGCTCACGTGGCATCTGCGATCATGTCAATTGCAACCGCAAAAGTGGCTGGTGTTGGCAATGTTGTTGCTTGCACCGCACCGCATGGAAGTGATGGAGCAAACCCAGCGATCATCTACGCTATGAATTTATGTGGTGCAAATACAATTTTGTCGCTTGGTGGAGTACAGGGCATTGCTTCTATGGCGTACGGACTATTCACTGGCAAGCCCTGCCGCCTCCTAGTTGGGCCTGGCAACCGTTTTGTGGCTGAAGCAAAACGATTGCTTTATGGACGTGTAGGTATCGACATGTTTGCTGGTCCAACTGAAATTGCAGTGATTGCAGACGCGACTGCCGATGCAACTTTGGTTGCTGAAGATCTTGTTAGTCAAGCGGAGCATGGACCTGACTCACCCGCTTGGCTTATAACAACGTCCCAGAAGCTTGCTGATGAAGTTATGACACAAATGGATCAGCATATTAATGCATTGCCAGAAACTGCTCGTAATGCAGCCAGTACTGCGTGGCGTGATTATGGTGAGGTGATCTTGTGTGATACGGATGAAGAAGCTGCAAGAATTTCAGATGAGTATGCGGCTGAACACTTGGAAGTTCACACCAGTAAAAACGATTGGTATACAGCGCGCCTGAGGAATTATGGTTCTCTGTTTATTGGTGAGGAAACGACTGTAACGTACGGTGATAAATGTTCTGGAACTAACCATATTTTGCCAACCAAAGGTGCCGCGCATTACACAGGCGGATTGTCTGTCCATAAATTTCTAAAAATTGTCACTACACAGCGTATGACCAAAGAAGCTAATCGTGAGGTTGGCCAGGCCGCCGCACGTATTTCACGGTTAGAAGGTATGGAAGCTCACGCTCGAGCTGCTGATGTACGCTTGCGAAAGTATTTTCCTGGAGAAAACCTTGGCTAGAGCTAACATGGACTTGTTTGATATTTCGGGAAAGGTGGCTCTGATAACTGGTGGAGGAAGTGGCCTTGGCCAGTTCATGGCTAATGCACTCGCTCAAGCTGGGGCAATTGTTTACCTTGTTGGGCGACGTGAAGATCGTTTGCGTGAGACACTTGGCGATAATGAAGGACAGATTTTTGCTCTTGATTTAGTAAAGCAAGGGGCAGCTGATCATTTGTACAAAATGGTTGTTGCTACATCTCATCAGCCTGATATTATTGTGAATGCAGCTGGCGTAAATCCGCGACTTCATGCGGATAAGATTTCTGAGTCTGACTGGCACTACTCAATTGATTTGAATTTGAATGTACCTTTTTTGGTAAGTCAAAAATTTGTTCCACATATGAAAAAATCTGGATGGGGTCGGATAATCAACATCGCGTCCTTGCAATCAACACGTGCCTTTGAGAATGGCATTTCTTATGGTGCGGCAAAAGGTGGAATTTTACAATTAACTCGTGCAATGGCTGAAGCATGGTCAATGTTCGGCATTACCGCCAATTCGATTGCGCCTGGATTTTTTCCAACAGAACTGACGGCTCCGTTGTTTGCAGATCAGGCTGAAGCAAAAAGATTGGCAGCCTGTACCGCAATCGGCCGTAATGGGGTTCCTGAAGATATTCGCGGGCCGCTATTGTTCCTTGCATCTGACGCCAGTGCTTATGTGACTGGTCAGTCTATTGCAGTAGACGGCGGCTTTACTGCAAAATGAAGGCGCTTGTTTATACCGATACACAAATGTCAGAAATACGTGAGGTTGAAGCACCAAAAGTTGATGAAAATCAATGCCTTGTTGACATCACATTTTGTGGAATTTGTGGATCAGACATGCATGCGTGGCTCGGCCATGATGAACGGCGCATTCCACCATTGGTGCTTGGACACGAAGCAGTTGGTATAGTGCGGACCGGAGATTTGACTGGAAAGCGGGTGGCTATTAATCCACTTATGACGTGTGGTGATTGTATTTTTTGCAATAACGGCAATGAACATCTTTGCCTAAAGCGTGAATTGATTGGTATGCGAGTGCCGGGTGCTTTTTCAGAGAGGCTAGCCATTGATGTGCGCAACCTGAATGTGATTGCCGACAACCTGTCCTTTACTGAAGCTGCTCTTGTAGAGCCTTTAGCCTGTTCAGTTCATGCGGTCCGAATTGCGTTAGACCTTTCTGGCCAAGATTTTGGAAGTAATTTTGTTGTGGTTGGAGGTGGCGCTATTGGCCTGTTGGCAGCACTGGTTTTGGAGGCCTATGGCTATAGTAATATTTGGCTTGCTGAAACCAATTATTTTCGATTGGAAATGTTAAAAAAGATTGGAAATATACAGGCTTTTGATCCGCTTAATACTGCACCATCCTTGGATAAAATTGATGTTATCATCGATGCAGTTGGATCAGGAGCTACGCGAAAAATGGCTAGTAATCTTGTTCAA
The DNA here is from genome assembly GCA_028382965.1 of Candidatus Puniceispirillum sp. Lineage (GTDB taxonomy): Bacteria > Pseudomonadota > Alphaproteobacteria > Puniceispirillales > Puniceispirillaceae > UBA3439. The sequence continues at coordinate 182,473 of JAOEUK010000002.1, read as the reverse complement.
CCTGGGGGGACAATCGTTCATATTGGATTACAGGATAACACTGCTGGTTTGGATACGCGGCGCCTTACTTTGCAAGAAATTAAATTTCAAGGGACTTACTGCTATCGTAATGATGATTTCTCAGAGGCCTTAACTCTTCTCTCAATGGGTAAGGTTAGTGGGAATGGGTGGGTTGAGATTCGGTCTCTGAGTGATGGTGCGCAATCCTTTGTGGATATCCACAATGGAAACGCGCCACCGAAAATTATTTTACAAACAAGTGAGGAAGAGTGATGAAGAAATTGAAACATAGAATACATTTTAATTTTGCACAGTTAGGCTAAATTTTTGCTCTTGCCATGGCTGTACTACTAAACACCAATTTGGTCTCACTGATGGGATCTCGCCTTATGACTTTAAAGGTGTAACGATGAGGTGAATGGAGCGGTCAGAGGCAGTCCTAAATCTTTTGGAAACATTGGTGATCTGGGGTGCGATCAAGAACAGTTACGGCTGCTATTAGCCACTTGCAGCGGTAACGATTTTCGCTGATAATGAACTTGGTTGACGCTTAGAAATTATCTTTGCGGCGACGGATTTCGGCAAACACCTCAGCATTGCTTGCGTTCTCCATGCCAAGATGTTTTCGAATTGAAGGGTCGCTCACGCGTAAAAACGGATTTGTGGCTTTTTCCAAATCAAGTCGTGTTGGTACCGTTGGAAATTCATTTTCTCTCAACTCAATAATTGCACCTTGTCTTGCTGCTAGTGAGGCATTGTCAGGATCAATTGACAGTGCGAAGGCAGCGTTGGCTATAGTATATTCATGGCTACAATAAATTACTGTGTGATCAGGAAGTGCCAAAAGCTTTTCTAGTGAGGCCCACATCATGTTGGCATCACCCTCGAAAATACGGCCACATCCCATTACAAATAATGTGTCACCCGTGCACACTATATCTTCTTCGGCAATGTAAAAATTGAGCATGTCCAGCGTATGACCGGGTGTTGCAATCACCGTAACCTTACGACCAGAAAATTCAAACTCATCTTTATCTTGAAAGCGAGTGTCGTAAAGTACACTCGCTGCACTGTCTATATGGGGACCAAAAATGCTTGCATTGTGGCGTTTTTTCAAACTTGCAAGGCCTGTAGTATGATCGCTGTGATGATGGGTGATGAAAATGTGACTGAGGCGCCAGCCTGTTTCAGCAAGTGCGGCATCAGTTGCAACATCATCGCCAGCGTCAATGCACGCTGTTTGTCCAGTAACTGTGCAATGCAATAAAAGCCCGTAATTATCATTTCCATACGGAAATTGATGTGTTTGAAAAGCCAACGCTCTTCTCCCTTAAATTCAAATTATACTTTGTTCACCAGCTTCCTGTGTTTTTCATTGAGAGCCAAGGTTCAACTTGAGGTAAAGCATCGCCTTCCTGCAACAGTTCAATTGAGATGTTGTCTGGCGATTTGATAAAAGCCATACGTCCATCCCTTGGCGGCCGATTAATCATTACTCCTGCATCCATCAATTGCTGGCATTTATTATAGATATTATCAACTTTATAAGCGAGATGCCCAAAATTTCGACCAAAATCGTAATCTTCGGGGTCCCAGTTATAAGTAAGTTCAAGTTCTGGAGCGCCATTAGCCTCGCTGCCAGCCATATCTTTTGGGGCGGCTAAAAAGATCAGAGTAAATCTTCCAGCAGTAACATCCTTGCGACGCATCTCTTTGAGACCAAATTTGTTACAGTAAAAATCCAGAGACGCGTCAACGTCACTTACTCGAACCATTGTATGAAGAAACCGCATATCTATCGCCACTCCTGCTGTATCTGCGCCTGTTTCTGAATAACGCAATAAGTAATATGATAGGCGTCAAATAAACAACCTGTCTAGCTTGTTTTCATTTTTACAATAACTTGCAACTAACAGCTTTGACTTATAATGTTTTGGGCAGCAGTCACTCAATGGACTTTGATTGAAAGGCCAATTAATGAAGCTCCTTCCGTCAAATTCTTGCAGATATATAAGTTTGGAGGGTCGGCAAGTCGATTTGATGGAACCAGGTCGGGAATTTGAACAACTTTCATGCCAGCTGCTAACGCTGCTGTGGTACCATTATCTGAGTCTTCAAATGCAATGCAATCAATGGGCTTGATACCAAGTTTATTGGCCGCATCAAAGTATACATCAGGAGCGGGCTTGCCAGCTTTTACTTCATCGCCACCGGTAACATGTTGAATATACGTCAACAAGCCTGTTTTTTTTAAAATGCTACGGGCCTTTGTTCCTGATGATGATGTGGCTACTGCGCACGGAATGTCCAGTTGCTGAAGTGTCGATAGGAATGCGTGCGCCCCTTCTTTTGAAGGCACATCACCGTCCAAAAGTTTACGGTAAACGGCAAGCCATTCATTCTTGAAAGTGACAGCGTCCATATTTGTGGGAAGGATAGAGCGCAGAGTGTTAATACTGGTCGCCGCATTTAGCCCAATCATGTCTTGATACTGTTCCATGTCTACTACAATTTGGTGACGAGCTGCCGTTGTAACAAATGAGTCAAATGATAGAGTCTCAGTATCAAGCAAAAGTCCATCCATATCAAAAATCACTGCCTTGATTTGATGAGTTCTATCTGTTGATTTTGCCAGTGATAATCGCATAAAATTTTTCCTATGAATGGAGGTTTTACTTATGCAATGATCTGCATATATAGAATTAAATTAATTATGACATGAAACTCCAACAAAGGAAAACATGATTAGCAGGTTTGCGATGTTGGGACTTTTAGTTTTAGGTTGTTGCCTGTATTAAGCTGCAAATAGACAGGATGCATAAAAATGCTTGAGGTCGAAAATATCCGCTACCTAGTTGTGCATTGCACTGATACGCCTGATAATCAATCACTTTATGCCTGTGATATTCATCATATGCATCTTGGCTTTGGTTGGAATGGCATTGGGTATCATAGGGTGATTTGCCGTGATGGTTGCATTCAACATGGGCGCCCTGATTACTGGGAAGGAGCGCATGTGAAGGGCTTTAATGATGTCAGCCTTGGTGTTTGTCTGATTGGTCGTGACGTTTTTACTGATGCACAGTTTGAAGCACTTGAAATGGTTTTGCGCTCATGGAAAGAGGCCTATCCTGAGGCAGAAATTTGTGGCCATCGTGACTTTGATTATACTGACAAAACTTGCCCAAATTTTGACGTTGCGCAATGGTGCCAAAAAGTAGGTCTTTAAATTAGATGATGTCAGTTCGGATAATTACTCCATCAGCTCCCCTGAGGTCTGGCCCGGCTATTGATGCATCGCTTGATAGCGAGGGTTTGTATGGCGAGGCCTTTAAAGTGATTGCAACGGAAAATGGGTTTGTATTTGGTGCTCTTAGCACGGACGGGTATCAGGGATGGCTTCCTCAAGATTGCCTTGGTGATCTGCCCGAGCCAAATGCGCAATTAATTTCTTCGATGAGTAATGTGACACGTGACTCTAAAATTAAGAGTCACAGCTGTTTTTCATTGTCGCTTGGAGCGCAGTTAACTGTGCTCTGCAAGCAGGATCAATGCGCCAAGATAGTTACTAATACAAGTCATGGATTTCTTCCTTGTCGCCATATTTTGCCCTTTAAACCCACGCAATGTAATACAGTAATAATGAATGAGATAGGATTTTATGATGATTGGGTTGGGGTTGCTGAAAGTCTTATAGGAAGCCCTTACAAATGGGGGGGGCGCACAGCGTGGGGACTTGACTGTTCAGCTCTGGTTCAACTGGCGCTGTCGGCAGTGGGTGTAAATGTGCCGCGTGATTCTGGTCCTCAGCATGAGGTTGGAGTGGGTCTGGATCATGAAAAAGATCTTCGGCGAGGCGATTTGGTGTTTTGGAAAGGTCACGTTGGTATTATGCAGGGCCAAGAACAATTACTCCACGCCAATGCGTATCATATGGCGGTAGCCAGTGAATTGTTATCCAAAGCAATCAAACGCATTGGAATGACTGCTGGACCTGTGACTGCCTTACGCCGTCTCGTTTGTATTTAGTGTTTCATTTGCAAATATCATTTTGAGCCTGCCTGTTTCTGTCCACTGGTTAAGTCTCGTTGAATTGAATCTTGTTACGAAGTACCCATAATAAGCCAAGGGAAGGAAGGACCATCACTGCGGTGATCACAAAAAATAATCCCCAATCACCTCCAAGGCCATCAACTAAAGCTCCCGATGAGGCAGCTAAAGTGGTCCTTCCAATAGTACCAATTGAGGCAAGGAGTGCATATTGTGTGGCTGTGTAGGTGCGATCAACTAGAAGTGAAATAAAAGTGACGAAGGCGACTGTAGCGAAAGCTGCAGCGATATCATCAAGCAAGACAGCAATCGCAAATATCCATTCAGATTTGCCAGTCCATGCTAAAATACTGAACATGATATTGGTAGCTGCCATTGCAATACCTGCAAGAAACAAAGCTCGCACTGCGCCAGCTCTGATTGCAAAAAAACCACCAAGAAGTGTGAAGACAACTGTTGTTATCCAACCCAGTCCCTTTGAGTAAATTGCAATATCAGATTTTGAAAAGCCAATTTCTTTGTAAAAAATTAATGACATTTTTCCCATGAAAGCTTCACCTACCTTGAATAAAAGGACAAAGCTAAGAATGCCAAGACCTATGGCAAGACCATTTTGGCGAAAAAAGCTAGCAAGTGGCCCCCAAATTGTGCTTCCAAGAAAGCCAGATAATCCTAATAAAATGCTATTACTGCCAATAAGCTTTGTCATACTTTTGTGGGCTTCATTCTGTGCTTTGATGCGGGTGTTAGCACTGACCTCTGGAATGAACAAAAGACCAACATTAGCAATAAGAATTAAGCCGCTAAGTATAACAAATGTTACTTGCCAGTAATTTACGACTCCAAAGTTTTGGAGGATATCTGCGGTAAATAGCGCAACAATTCCTCCAATTTTATAACCGCTCCACCAGCCAGTAACGTGGATTGCAGCTCCTGCCGCCATAGCGCTTTTTTCTGATGCTTCGATTTGTTCTATGCGAAGTGCATCAATTGTGATGTCTTGTGAGGCTGATGCGGTAGCAATCACAAGGCCAATAGCCATTACAAACCATATGTGCTCAGATGGTCGAAGCATACTCCACGCTATGAGCGCAAAAAAAATGACTAGCTGAAAACATACTATCCAGGCTTTGCGCTGGCCAATTTTTCGAGCAAAAAACGGAAGTTGGATACGGTCAATGAGTGGTGCCCACAAGAAATTGATTGCATAGACACTAAAAATTAATCCAGCCCAGCCAATGGCAGACCTGCTTAGACCATCTTCACTCAACCAAAGTGATAAAGACGAACCAATTAAGACCCATGGGAAACCACTCATTGCGCCAAGAAGCAATATACGCAGCATACGCTTATCGCTGTATACTTTAAAACTTGCCCAAAAATTGTCCATTTACTTGGCCCCACTATATTATGTCTATTATGCTATCGGAGTTGGGGTAGCTGGTAAAAGACAATTTTCCTGATTACAAAGTTTTCGTTTTTAAAAGGATGTGTTCTATGGTGGATTGGCAGATTTTTTGCGGTGAAAATGGTGAAAACACAATAAAGGTAGCTGGTGTCGAACCTATTGTGGTAAATATTGGCAAGGCGGGTTTAATTTCTAGCAAGGCCAAGCGTGAAGGTGATATGGCAACACCTGTTGGCCGTTGGGCACTTCGCCATTTGTATTATCGAAAAGATCGTCTTGGGCAAATCTCATGCGCGTTACCAATGAGTGAGATAACTCCTCATTGTGGCTGGTGTGATGATCCAACGCATTCTGAATATAATCATCATGTAACTTTGCCATTTTCTGCTAGCCATGAAAGGATGTGGCGTGAAGATGGCGCTTATGATTTAGTTGTTATGCTGGGATTTAATGACGAGCCACCAGTAGCAGGGCGTGGTAGCGCAATTTTCCTGCACTGTGTTGCGCTGGGGAAAACCAACACAGCTGGATGCATTGCGTTGCCTAGTATGGATCTTTTGAACTTAATTCAACATGCTTGCGCCAATCAGTTTTTAAGAATTAATGCTCGGGTGCTTGCTTAACGAAATATCAATCTGTTCTCGGCGGCGTCGAAGTTTTTCATTGGTTGGCACCATAGCCACCATCATGCCATTGGCAACAAACCCCATTTTAACCATGATAATATTTGAAATCAAATTCAAACATATTTTCTGTGATGTTCCAGCCTTTAGTCTTGTTGAACCAGCAATTATTTCGCCACCAGTTGCCAGTAAAATAGGATAGCTGGTAGCCTTCAAAAGTGGTGTGTCTGGATTGTTTGCAATACCTATCGTTATTGCACCAGCGTTCTGTGCCGCAGACATCACACCAAGTGTGTATGGTGTTTGGCCACTTGCTGCTAAGCCGATAACAACATCGTCTACCCCGGCCTCGATTTTGGCAAAGTCTGTGGCACCCGCATCAGCGTCATCTTCTGCATTTTCAATTGCGCCTAGAAGTGCTAACTGCCCGCCAGCAATTAAAAACTCAATGCGGCTCTTTGGCCAGCTGAAGGTTGGCAGCAATTCTGCACCATCTTGGAAGCCAATACGCGCTGAAGTGCCGGCACCAGCGTAGATTAGCCGTCCGTGGGAAGTCATTGATAGTTTATGATAGGCTGCGTTAGCTGCTTTCTCAATCGCTGGCAAGGCAGCTTGTAATGCCGGAATCGCACCAGCCTGACTCTCAAGCATTAAGGATAACGCATCTGATGTTTGTAATTTATCAACATGCAGGTCATTTTCTGGCAGAGCTTCGGTGCTGCCTTCATTTGATTCTCGATTTTTTATTCCCATCAGTTCACTATAGCGCTGTGCAGTGAAAAAGAGAAGATACACATGACAGATATGGTTGTAATTGGCTTGATGTCTGGAACGAGTGCAGATGGCATAGATGCAGCAGTTCTTGAAACAGACGGTGAAAGATTCAGGTCGCTTGATTATCATGGTGTTTATGATTACCGGAAGGAAACGCGGGATGGCATCTGGGAAGCTGTCTCAAATCCTGTCGCTCATATGCGAAATGAGCCTGTGCAAGGTATTCTAGACCAGATGATCGCTGAAGATCATGCAAATGCAGTTATGCAGCTCATTGATGCAGGCGGTTTTACCCCTGGTCTCATTGGATTTCATGGGCAAACTGTATATCACAATCCATCGGGTAATGATGGACACCCACTTGGCCGAGATACGATCCAACTTGGTGATGCTGCATTACTGGCGCAATTGACAAAGCTTCCAGTCGTTCATGACGTTCGGCGCGCGGATATGGCCGCAGGTGGACAAGGTGCACCCTTGGCACCAGTGTTTCATGCTGCGATGCTTTCTAGGCTAGGTGTTAGTTTTCCATCTGTTTTGTTGAATATTGGTGGTGTTGCCAATTTAACTTGGTTTGATGGTAAAGATGACTTGATTGGTTTTGATACAGGACCTGGCAACGCCCTAATGGATGATTATATGCGGCAACATTGCGGTGTCAACTTTGATGAAAGTGGTGCTCTCGCTGCAAGTGGCGTCGCGGATCAAACACTTGTTGATGATTGGATGAAAATGCCTTTTTTTGCCGCCAACTGGCCAAAATCACTTGATAGACAAGCTTTTCATCATTGCCTCAATGATCAACGCTTGTTAGCAAAATCAACAAGAAATGCAATGGCAAACATTGCCCTTTTTACGGCACAGAGCATTGGCGTTGCAATTGATCGATTACCAACACGGCCACGTTCTATTTTAATAGCTGGCGGTGGCAGACAAAATCTTTGCCTTCTGTCACTGTTGCGCAAACGTTTTGGAGCACAAATCTATGATGCCAATTTTGAAACAACCCAGACAATTTTTAGGCCAGATATGCTAGAAGCTGAATTGATGGCATTTTTAGCAGCTCGCTATCAAGCTGGATTATCAACTTCATTTCCAGCAACAACTGGATGCCGCCATCCGGTGTGTGGCGGTAGGTTGCTAAAACCTGTTTAGATTAGAGCGTTTGAACCTGGCACATAGAAGGGGCGATATGGTGGTGGCGGTGGTAATAGGTCACGGATATCGGCAAAGGGAAAGCGGCTATCCACGCGGTATGCCTCCGCAAAATGATCTTCTGGTGCATTGCATTGCGCAGCTCTAAACCTGTTCATAATGTTGCTTGCACTGACAAAGCGTGCTGGTTCCTGGCTATGGTGGGCCATGATGGCATTTTTTTTATCATCGAAGTGTAGGCTGATATCGACATAATAATCTGGATTAAAGCCTACTCCCATTAATGTGTCACAAAATAAAACTGGACAAATAAAACCCGCTGCATCAACAACAAAAGAAGATAGAGCACGATGGTCTGGATGATAGTCTTCTGGTGCATGAGTAATGACAAGATCAGGAGAGCTACTTCGAATGAAATCAGTAATTTTCTCACGAGCCTTTGGGGCATTTACAAGATCACCGTCAGGCAAGTCAAGAAGGGTTGGCGTACCAAGTAAAGCAAGCCCAGCCACGGTTTCTTTTGCGCGTTGTCTGGCTAATTTTGGCCCTGGACTAACACCACCAGCAGCTCCATCTGTCGCAACTCCAAGATATAGGTGGTCACCGCGTGCAGTTGCTGCTGCTAGAAATCCATAAGCAAAGATTTCAAGATCATCAGGATGTGCGCCAATCGCCACAATGTTCATATTTTGACCTCGCTTTCATTTATTAAGAAGCGCTGAAACGTCGTTACAACATTTTGCTTTCGCCAAGAAATAGGGTTTAATGAATGCACGTTAACGAAAGTAACGCCAGTTCAAAATAACAATTTTTGACACCGCAATAAACTATTTAGGTTATGAGAATAAATGACGCGTCAATTTACCGGCTATATTGAAGGGTATTACGGAAAGCTTCTTCAATGGGAAGAACGTGCTCATCTTCTCAATGCGGTGGCATCGGCAGGCATGACCAGCTACTTCTATGCGCCGAAGGAAGACGATCGTCATAGGCAGTTTTGGCGCAAGCCATATGATCCAGCGTGGAATCACGCCTTTGGAAAGTTCACTGACATTGCAAGAGCTATTAATGTTCAGGTGATTGCTGGTATTGCGCCTGGTTTGGATTTTGAATTTTCTAGTCTGACGCATGCGCATGATGCTAGCTCTGATTTTACAATTCTACTAAAAAAAGCGCGCCAGTTTGTGGCGTGCGGGGCTGATTTTATTGCACTGATGATGGATGATATTGCAGCTGATTTTGACTTAAGAGCAGGTAGTTTCAAAAGTGAAGGAGAAGCGCATGCAATTTTGACAAATAAGCTTGGAGAAGCCCTTGATGTGCCAGTTATCGTGGTGCCACGTATTTATGCAGATTGTCTGATTACTTTTGATGATCTTCAATCAATAGCTTACCTGAAAGATCTGGTCAGCAATCTGGACCCTCACCGTAAGGTTGTTTATTGCGGTGAAGAAATTATTGCAAAGCTGCCAAATCATGATGACAGCGGCTATCTTGATCCTACTAAAGTAATTCTTTGGGATAATTTTTATGCCAATGATTATTGCCCGAGACGTTTATTTCTGGGGCCGTGGCGGGTAGTTAGCCATCCTAATGTGATGTTAAACCTAACTGGTATGGTTCAAACTGATTTGTTGCTTATAAACTTAATGGTAGTAGCGCAAAATCGTGGTGGGCGAGGTCTGCCTGGGGGTAAGGAAGCTTGGTGTGAAGTGATCAGTAATGCAGGTGTGCCTGATGCGTTTTTTGATATTGCCTATTATTTTGATGCACCACATGGCTTTAATTCTTCCTTTGACATGCCATCTCAAGAAGATGCACTAACTGCATTAGAGCTCTTGTTGTGGCGATGGAAGTCACCACTTCAACGTGAATGGTATAGCAGTATGATGGGACTAAAGCAGGACATTTTAATGGCCGATGCGCAATTACCTTTTGAACGTATTAAAAAGACTCAACTTTGGCCTCTTACCATTCAGTTAGGCGCTTCTGGAATAAAATAAATGCTGCAGCGCCTGGGTTTTTAAAGCGTTGTTGAGGCGAGCCGGTCACCAAGCTGACCAATTACATCGCGTCCAGCATTGGCAAAAGCAAACCGAAGGGCACCGTCCTGGCCAGCTCCAAAAAATGCGCCTGGGATAACAAGTATACCAGCTTTGACAGCAAGGCTCTCGGCAACTTGCCGCGACCCAATGCCAGTGTAGGGGTGGCGCACATATCCAAAATAGGCTCCGCTGCTAAGAAGGTCCCATTCGGGCAAATCACCAATCACACTTTTGAATACAGCTGCGCGCAAAGCAATTTTCTCACGGTTTTTTTGCCGCCACTGAGCCATTGAAGCTAACATTGGGGTTAGCGCATATTGCGCTACACGAGGTGCACAAATTTGTATGTTATCAATTATCTTTGCTAGTTGATTGATCGCTTGTGAGCCTGCGACGATAGCGCCTAGCCGGTGCCCTGGAAGGCAGTATGATTTGGAAAAACTGTATAGCTGTATAAGGTTTGATTGCCAGCTATTATGTGCGAATAATTGGTGAGGAAAATCCATATCCATTGGCAAAAAATCCCTATATGTTTCATCAAGAATCAGCCAGATTTTGTGGTGTTTACATAAATCAAGAATGTCATCTAAGAGAGAGGCAGGATAGATGCTGCCTGTTGGGTTATTTGGACTGACAATTGCTATGGCGCTTGTTTTTGGCCCAATGTTAGCTTCGATTGCCTCAATAGAGGGCAGCAAACCTTTATTGATATCACCGTCAACATAATCAATTCCAATGCCGAGCATTCCAAGAGCTGATTCGTGATTAAAATAACAGGGGCGCATCATCAAGATGCTTTTCCCTTGACCCGCTACTGCAAGGGCTGCGGCAACAAAGGCTTGGTTACAGCCAGATGTAACCTGCACTTCGCTGACGTCGATTGGGGCATTGTAAATTTGACTTACATGATCAGCATATGCCGATCGAAAATCAAGATCACCCTCGACAGGCCCATAGCGAGCTAATTCAGGATCAGCTGCTGCGAGCGAGAGTGATGCTAAAATTTCAGCATGAGCGGCATAACCTGGAACGGCTTGACTCATATCAATCAATGGACCCTTCCCGCCGTCGTAGGACAACTTCCAGTTGAGGACGATTGAAACAGGTGGGGCATTTAGATTGGTGACAGCAGAATTAAACATGATACTTGCCTATGCGAGCGATGTAGAGTGACAATATCGTAAGACTAACTATAGATACAGTACCAGACAAGACAGATATAAAGGTTCAATAGAGACTAACCTATTGTGATCCTTTATATCATTTAGCAGTTTTTAGAGAAGGGAATAGAATGGGACATTATCATGTTATTGGTCGGCCCGGGGCTGGCTCATTGATTGCTGAATTTCTTCTTCGTGAAGTCAATGTTGATTATGAAATTTCATTTCCAACTCCTGCTGAAGTAAAAAGCCCTAATTTTAAGGCGGCAAATCCCCTTGGTCGGATCCCTGTACTCATCTGCCCTGATGGAACGCAGATCTATGAAACGCTTGCTATTATTAATCATATCACTACTCGATATAATGAGATGTCACCAAAAAAAATACGCCTTTAAGCGATACATACCATCAATATTTAGCACTTTTAGCAACATCTGTATATCCAGCATATCATCGCCAGCACCATACCAAATATTATGGTGATGAAGTAGCCTTTGAATCCATCAAGCGGATGGCACGCGCGGAACATCAGATTATATTTGACCACTTTGAAAGTGTCATTGATCCATATGTTTGTGGATCAACCCTTACCGCTGCAGATTTCTATTTTTTTATGCTTTCCCGCTGGGACCTTAATAAGGCGGCCATGCGTGAAAGTCGTCCAAGGTTGAGCGCACTTCTTGATGAAATGCGAGCACGGCCTTCAGTTGACTCAGTCATTGCAGCACAGCCACGCCGTGCCAAGCGTGCCTAGCAGCTAGTTGGAGATGGTCTATTACTTAGTTTGCCTTGTGGTGGCTAACTGGATGCAACCATATTACGTATTATTTTAATGATAGCTGCAGGTTGCTCGGCGCAGGGGATATGGCCAGCATCTTTTATTATTTCAAATTTTGCACCGGGAATCATATTGGCTGTGTCGCTTACTAGGTTGGGGGGTGTTGCTCCATCCTGATCGCCCACAACACAGATAGTCGGGACAGAAATATTTGCTGCTTGTTCTCGAAAATCAGCATCGCGAATGGCTATGCTTGTGCCGATGTAGCCCTCAACAGGAGTCCTAGTAAACATTGCAATAAAACCTTGAAGTTCAGTTGTACACTCTTTGTGAAATGTGGGTGAAAACCAGCGTTGCATATTGGCATCAACCAGTGCCCCCATACCGTCATCACGAGCTATATTAATTCGATCATTCCACATGTCTGTATTACCAATTTTAGCAGCTGTATCACAAAGAATGAGAGCTTTCGCAAGATCGGGACGCGCATGATACAGGCCTTGAGCAATCAAGCCACCAACTGACAAACCAACCACAACAGCACCAGATAGTTTAAGATAATCCATCAATCCAACTAGATCATTAATATGGTCGGCTATTTTATAGGGTGGGCTTCCTAAGCCAGATAGGCCATGCCCCCGTTTGTCATATCGCAGAATACTATAGTCAGCTGATAGTTCGTCCACGCAGTCTTGCCAAATACGAAAATCAGTGGCAAGAGAATTGGAAAAAACGATTAGTGGGTTACCAACTCCAGCATCTTCAAACTGATAATGAATAGACGTACCGTTGATTGTTGCAAATTTCATGTTCATGTCTCGCTTTTTAAGAAAAAAAGTAATAAGAATGGTTATTATTTTGTCATAATTTTAATTGTTCTTGTGGGGGTATAAGGCGTTCTTCTAGTGCCTTGATCTGTAATGCTAAATATTTTGAATTAATGCGACATTGCGCAAAGCTGCCAGCAATAAACCACAGCCCTGGCTGTTTAGTTTGGCAATACATGTTCCGAAGTTCTTGTCCATCGCCAAAGCCCCAAATCGGACCAATACTTGCTGCTATGTCCTCGCCAAAGATTTTTTTAATTAAAAACTCCTGTGGTTTATAGCCCGTTGCCAATACAATGATATCTGCATCAATATGACGCCCATCTGCGAGCATCATTCCATTCTTTATAAACTTGTTGATCTGATCATATTGAACAAGGTCAATCTTCCCTTCTGCAAGCAGATCAGAGCAGCCGACATTAAAATAATACCCGCCTCCGCGAGTAAGGTATTTAAACTGCCAGCCGGTCTCTTCCTCACCAAAATCAAGCTTAAAACCAATTTTTTTCAAGCTATCAAGTAAGGGCCTATCATTTTCGCGCGCTGCTTTTGTGAACTGACGGTGGGCTTCCTTTACAAGAGGTGTTGGCATTGATGAGGTAATGAAGTCACATTCATCAGTGCTTTTTCCCTCATCGTATAACTTGTAGGGGAACTGTGCGCTTGGCTCTATATTTACTATAAGGCTAGGGCTGCGCTGGATCATTGTCACTTTTGCTCCGCTTGAATATAAGTCTTGGGAGATATCGTGGCCACTGTTCCCACATCCGACAACGATTGCGCGCTTTCCTGACCAGTCGCCTCCATCATGATACTGGCTAGAGTGTATAACTGTTCCCTGAAAAGCAGACAAGGTCTCGATATCTGGCCAGTTTGGAATACCGCTAACGCCAGTTGCCATGATCACGTGCCTCGGTAATATGGTGCGTTTTGTGCTGTCTGAGTTAAGTAGTTCAACTTGCCAGTGCTGGCAGGCCTCATCATATTCGGCACTAATTACCTCGCACCCAGACCAAAAATTTAATTCCATCGCGGCAACGTAAGTTTCAAACCAAAGTGCCAACATATCTTTTGGTATATATGTTGGCCATGTTGGAGGAAATGGCATGTAAGGAAGATGGTTTACATGCAGCTGATTGTGCAAGGTTAAAGCATGATAACGCTTGCGCCAGTTGTCACCAACGCGAAGGTTCCTGTCAATGATTAACGTATCAACATCAAGTTGGTTCAACCGAGCGGCGACTGAAAGGCCCGCTTGCCCTCCTCCAATAACTAAAACTGTTGGATCGTGGTGATCATACTGCTGAGCTAAAACACGCCTATCAAGCCAGTTTGGACCATGGAAATCACGCGAGTAAGACTGGTTAGTTGGCTGATTGAGGCCAAGTTGTTCTTTGCAACCTTTGAGAGCATCGATGGCAGTAAAAAATGTCCATGCACTCCAGTGGTGGTTTTTTCTCTTGTCTTCAGGCTTTTTTATAACTGGACATAGCCTGATGATGCCTCGGCATCTTGCGTCCTTTGTTTCAAATTCAATGACAGCTTCAATAGAGTCTACACCTGCCCGATTGACCCACTGTGGCGGACTAGCTTTCTCATCAATCTGTAGGTTGCAGAATTTTTCTTTTACAACATATTTTTTCAAATTCGCCAATATATCTTCAGTGCCAGAAAACGTTTGGATTAACCATGTTAAACTCAACATATCCCGCCAAAAGCTCTCTTCCAAAAACAATCCGTCTGCGTCAAAAGTTCTTGGTCCACATTCACTGTAAGCCTGATTGAAACGGAGAATCCAATTTAAAACATGCATTCGGCAATCATTAGAATCGGATGTTTTGTGTGTCTGCATGTTATTAATTCCAGAAAACAAAATAAAAATTTTTAATAAAAATATTGTCGTAATAGTTTAATATGACGTTGTTTATCTTACTGATTCAAGTTTGGCTGACAACCCGCTCATTATAAAACCTTCGTGAGAAGTCTTACTAGGGTTGACGTACAAATAGAATTATCTTTCTAATTATAAACGCGCAAGGCGTTAGCATTTTGCCTGAACATTGTATTCGATGTGCAATCACAGTGATTGCACTAGTATTAGGGGAGAGATTTTATGAACAAAGGTTTAGTTGCGGTTCTGGCTGCATTGGTTGTGGGGGCGGTAGCCTTTATGCTTACTAGTGAGAAGCCATCTGAAGAAAAGAAAGAAGCTACGGCTCCGGTCGCAGATGAGGGAGAGCAGATAACAATTGCAGTGCCAAGCTTTTTAACAGGTGGCGCGGCTGGACCATTTGGCATTCCAGCAATGAATGGTGCGAAAATGGTTGTGGATGCCATTAATAAAGGCAAATTACCAGCGCCCTACAACACCAAGGGTTTCGGTGGTGCAACAGCTTCATTGATAGAACTTGATGAAGGTGGCGGCGCAACCAAACAGGTCGCAGAATATCGTAATCTTGTAGAAAAGCGCAATGTGGACGCTGTTGTTGGCTATATTTCGTCTGGTAATTGTCAAGCTCTGGCCCCAATAGCAGAAGAGTTAAAGCAGTTTACGATCTTTGCAACTTGCGGAACACCGCGTATTTTTGAGGAAGCTCCGAGGCAATACGTATTTAGGACAATGTCTCACGCGACAGCTGACAACACGGCAGCGGCAATGTACGTAAAGGAGAACTTTCCAGGTATGAAGGGTTATACTGGTATCCAGCAGAATTATGCTTGGGGTCAGGACTCTTGGCGTGACTTTGATTTAACACTGAAACAAATAATGCCTAATTCAAAAGCTTCAGATAATGTTCAGTTCCCAAAAATATTTGCTGGACAGTATGGCTCTGAAATTTCTGCAATGTCGTTAGACTCGGCTGATCTTGTTCACTCTAGCTTTTGGGGGGGGGACCTAGAAGCCTTTATTTTTCAGGGTGCAGCAAGAGGCTTGTTTGCTAAAAAGACTGGTGTATTAACTGTCGGTGGTACAGCGGCATACCGGCTTGGTAAAAAATTGCCTAATGGCATTGTATTAGGTGCGCGCGGTCCATATGGAATTCTAGTTAGGGATCGTGATAGCGTATTAAATCAATGGTTTATTAACACATACAAAAATCTGTATGGCACTTATCCCTCAGGGCCTGCATATCAATATGGCCAGGCTATTTTAGCCGCTAAAATAGCTTACGATAAGGCTGGAAGTGACCCGAGCAGCGAACAATTAGCAGGGGCTCTTCGCGGCATCACTTTTGAATCGTTTTCTACAAAAGTTGAGATGTCTTTAGGCGGTGGTCACCAGGCGGTTACTGAAAACGGTTATGGCATCACAAAATATGATGAAGTAAATGGCGAAAACATTGTCACTGATGTTAAGTTTTATCCAGCTTCGTGCATTATGCCACCAGATGGTGTGGGCAGTGTTGAATGGATAAAGGGTGGCATGAAAGGTGCAAAGTGCTAGCCAATTAATGATTTGTTAGCGGCAGATTTTAGCCGCTGACAACTTTTTACATTAATCACTTTGAACTCTTTTTGGAGGCTTTTATGGATACCTTCCTGACCATTCTTTTGGATGGACTGCAGTTCTCGTCATATTTATTTATCGTTTCGGCAGGGCTTACCATTATTTTTGGCGTTATGAAGATTCTTAATGTTGCACATGGAAGCTTCTATGCTTGGGGTGCTTATACCGCTGCATTTTTCATTGGTAAATTTTCAGATATGGGTATGCCTGATGCGCTCGGATTTTTAATCATAATTGCTGCTGCAGTTGTTGTTGGTGTAGTGCTAGGCTTTATAATTGAGCAGGGTATATTAAAGTATATGTACCAACGGGACGAAGTGTTGATTGTTCTTGCTACCTTTGGTCTCTTTTTAGTCTTGGAAGATATAATCTTAATAGCTTTTGGGACGGATCCATACTTTGCATACCAGCCAATGGCTCTCTTAGCTGCTGTTGAAATAGGCGGCATTACGCGTGACGTTTATGGTCTAACACTTATTGGTGTTGCAACTTTAGTAGCTATTGGATGTTGGTGGCTCCTCAATAAAACGAAATGGGGCACTATTTTGAAAGCGGTAATTTTTGACCGTGAAATGGGCATTTCTATGGGCATCAATGTGCCATTAGTCTACACCTTGACATTCATTGGTGGGGCAATTCTTGGGGGGCTTGGCGGTGCTTACATCGCCCCGACTATATCAGTAGCACCCGGCCTTGGAACTGAAGTGATTGTATTGTCTTTTGCCGTTGTTGTTGTCGGAGGTATGGGCTCTATAGCCGGCGCTGCAATTGGATCGCTAATCATCGGTTTACTCCGAGCAGTAGCTGTCCATGAGTTACCACAAGTCGAACTTTTTGTTGTTTTCGCCGTTATGGCTGTTGTCTTGGTGTTCAGGCCAGAGGGGCTGTTTGCCCCAGCTAAGCCGAGGAAAATATAAGATGTTTAATGATAAAACCTCAAAATTTTTATTAGTTGCGGGTTTGCTGCTTATTCTTGGTGGCGCTTTTGCGCCAAACTGGATTGTTAACCAGTTTATGTTTGGGTTTTCGCGCGCTTTGGCCATCCTTGGCCTGATGGTGTTGTGGCGCACTGGGTTAGTGTCTTTTGGTCATGCCTTTTACTTTGGCTTGGGTGCCTATGCGGTAGCGATTCTTGATATAAAATTGGGCGTTACAGATGTGTTTTTGAGGTTGATTGCGGGTGCACTGGTCGCTGGTACAGCAGGTTTTTTGGTTGGATTCATTATGCGCAATTACAGAAATATTTTCTTTGCAATGCTTAATACTGCAATATCTATGGTGCTTTTTGGAATTGTAGTAAAAACTGAGGCGTTGGGTTCAACAGATGGTTTTGCCATCTCTATGTCAACTATCTTGGGAGTTTCTCCAGAGACAAAATACCCTCTTTTTGTGATCATAACGCTTGTTGGCATGGTTGCGGCAATTCTAGTGAATTATTATCTAAAAACAACCTTTGGTAAGCTTACAACAGCAATTCGAGACAACGAAATACGAGTGGAATACCTCGGGTTCTCGGTTGCGCATGCAATTCATCTTAAATATTCGATATCTGCTATTTTAGCAGGTGGCGCTGGGGCATTGATGGCGATGTCGTTGGGACAAGTTGACCCTGAGTCGATGATCAACTGGACAGTTTCTGGTGAATTGGTATTTATCACAATCCTCTCCGGTCCGGGCAATGTTATTGCACCGTTTATTGGCTCTTTAGTTTTTGAGGTTCTCAGGACTTATGCATTTGAATTAGCGCCACAAGCATGGCAACTGATAATGGGTGCTACCTTTTTAACGATAATATTCTTTATTCCTGGCGGAATTTGGAGTGTTCTTGAAAAAATTGGGGGTAAGAAAAATGATAAGTAATCCTCCGATACTTCAAGTGCGGGACTTGGTTAAAAAGTTTGGTGCTGTTGTTGCGGCAAATGATATCAATGTAGATATCTCAAAGGGTGAAATTGTTGGTATTATTGGTGCAAATGGCGCTGGTAAAACATGTTTTGTTAATATGGTTACCGGTTACTTGCCGCCTACTGCTGGCAGTATAAAGTTTGAAGGCGAAGAGCTAGTTGGTTTGGAGACACGAAAGATAACCCATGCTGGGATATCAAGGTCTTTTCAGGTTTCTCAGGTCTTCCATTCAATGACCGTTGGTGAAAATTTGATGATTGCGTTAGCAATTGCAAACAACCGAGCGCTGGATGCATTGAGTTTGATGGATACGCCTGAGCTTAGATCAAAACTTGATAATGTTTTAAATCGATACAAGTTAAATGCTCAAAAGGACACAACGGTTAGCGCTCTTGCTCAGGGTGTTAGAAAGTTACTGGACATCGCGATGGCTGTTGTTAGCAAGCCGCGCATTTTATTGCTGGATGAACCAACTAGTGGCATTAGTGTTGAGGAAAAATTTGATTTTATGGATATTGTTATGGGTGCTCTCAAAGAGGATGGCGTAACTGTCCTTTTTGTAGAGCACGATATGGAAATTGTTGCTCGTTACGTTAGTAGAGTGCTGGCTTTTTACCAAGGTGAAATAATTGCCGATATGCCCCCAAAAAAGGCATTGGCTGATAAAAAAGTCCAAGAATTTGTAATTGGAAAAGAGCATCACAAAAAAAAGAAATAGGACTCGCTTATGCTTGCTGTAAACGCTCTAGATGTTGACATTAATGGCACCCCAATTCTTAGAGATATTGGGTTAGAAATAAATTTGGGTGAAATTATTGGATTAATCGGACGGAATGGGGCAGGTAAAACAACGTTTCTTCGTTCAATTATGGGCCTGCTGCCAATCGTGGATGGTACTATTCGCTTTGGAGAGGAGGAGCTTAATTTGTTGCCTGGGTATAAACGAGCTCATATGGGATTTGGCTATATGCCAGAGGATCGGCGGCTTGTTCCTGAAATGACTTCAGAGCAAAACATATTGGTTCCTGTTTGGTCAACTGGCATAGAAGATTACATGGATCGACTAAACTGGATTTACAAAATCATTCCTGAATGCGAAAAGTTTAAAGAAATGCCAGCAACGTCTCTTTCTGGAGGTCAGCAAAAGCTCGTAGCTCTGGCTCGAGCATTAATGGTTGGCAAGACGCTGCTGTTGCTCGACGAACCAACAGAGGGAATTGCCCCAGTTTTAGCGCAACGTATGGGGGAGATTCTCGCGTCTCTTAAAAAAGAAGGTGTTTCGATACTCATCGCCGAGTCAAATGATGCGCACGTTGCCGATGTAATTGATAGAACCTACGTTATTGAGCGTGGATCGATTGTTGAAAGCTAAATTGACAGGGGAATTTTTTGGCATTTATAGCTGAAGGGGTTATCCCCGCAACACTTGTGGCATTTAAACAAGATTTTCAAATTGACACTATTGCGTCGCGCAAACATTTGCGTGATGTTGCAGACGTAAATGGACTGAGCGCGATTACCGTCAACGGCCATGCATCAGAAATTCATGCCTTTACCTTTGATGAGCAGCAGTTACTTCTTGCTGAGTCTCTAAAAGAGGTTGGGGGTGGTTTGCCATTGATAAATGGAATTTATGCTGATGGAAGTCATGCGGCGGTTAAAGTAGCAAAAATGGCAGCTAATGAAGGGGCGAGTGCGCTTTTGGTGTTCCCGCCAAACAGCATGAGCATGGGTGGGCAGTTGTGCCCTGACATGGCAATTAATCATTTTAAGATAATCGCTGATGCTACAGACCTGCCATTGATATTGTTTCAATATCCTGCCAGCACAGGTCTTGGTTATCCGTTTGAAACACTGCTAAGGATATTTGATCAAGTGCCAAGTGTGGTTGCGATTAAGGACTGGTGCAATGACCCTATGTTGCATGAGCGGCACATAAGAACATTTCAATCTCTTCCCCGAAGAGTTAACGTTCTATCAACTCACTCTTCATGGTTAATGGCTTCGCTCGCGATGAAGCCAGCAGGACTGCTATCAGGTGCAGGTAGCGTAATCGCTGATCTACAAGTTAAGCTTTTTAATGCTATGCAGGATAATGACCTCGCGACGGCACGTCGTGTAAACGATAGAATCTATCCGTTGGCTCAAGCTTTTTATAGTGCACCGTTTCTTGATATGCATAATCGTATGAAAGAGTGCCTTGTACTTCTTGGCCGGCTGGATAAAGCAATTGTCCGACCCCCACTTCAGAAGCTAGGCAAAATTGAAATTACTTATCTAAAGAGAGCACTCTCTGAAGCTGGTTTAAAAAATTAGATAATCAGTTAGTTCTTGATGAACTAATTTTTAGTGTGGTTTTAAAAAACAATAAGAAGTGAGGGCATCACAATGGCGTTGTATGAATTGCGTACCTATCAAGTTGTAGTAGGAAAAATGAAGAATGCGATTGAAGCCTATAGTAACAAGGGTTGGCCTGCTCTGAAAAAAGGTGGTTACGATAAAAAGCTTGTGGGCTATTTTGTTTCAGACACTGGAGGGCTTCATCAGATTATTCATTTATGGAAATTTGACGATGATGCTGACCGGCGCAATCATTGGGATAGTCTTTTTTCAGACAAAGATTTTATGAATTTTGCAGGTGACCTTCGGCCAATTTTGCTTAGTCAACACAATCAATTGTTAAATGCGTCACCATGGGGCCCGCACCCTTAGAGAAATTGGTAGTTCTGCCTTTGATCAAAAGCACATTCAAAAGGTGTAAAGATGATTAATTTAAAGTTTTTTATTTGGGCTCTTATTGCTGGTTCTTTCATTCCACTTGTTGGAATTTTGAATGGTCGCGCTGGAAAGGCCCTTGGTGATCCTATTTATGCCTGCATTTTGGTCTTTGGAGTGGGAATGATCTTGGCAATTGGTGTCGCGTTCATGGCAGGGCGTGGGATGCCTGCGGCCGGGAGTTATGAGCAATTACAACCGATTGAATATTTAGCAGGTTTTGTGGTTGCGTTTTACGTGTTGAGCGCAACAGTTTTAGCTGGAAAAATTGGAGTTGCTAACTTTATTCTTATGGCTGTGACTGGTCAAATTATTTCGTCATTGGTGATAGATCAATTTGGGTTTTTTGGTGCTCCGATCCGTCCAATCAATTTTTTACAATTCACTGGTGCTTCGGTACTTTTAATTGGATTAATTATTACTCAAGTGGCAAACGGAAAATAGGATTTTGGCGAATAAAGGGATTAACGCCCTTAATCATAGTTGTCATTTTCAGCATGTTTTTTTAGCGTAATCCATCTTCGCCAACAGCATCTTCATGAGTTAACCCGCCAACCCGGGGTAAGGGTCGACCTGAGTCTGCTACTGCAATCGCAACCATAATTTCATTAGCCCGAGGTGCATCATTGATGCGAACTTCCATTCCATCGAAATGAGACCGGACATAAGCTGCATCTTTATGACCGAGAGGTACATCAAGTGGATGCCCCATACCCCCACGTTTTTTATTCGATGGTACAAGTGCTGCGCCTTTTTCTACTGCAATTCGCAACGGCTTGCCAAGCCTTGGGTGCAGAATGGCTGCGGCATGTTCAAGTTCACCATTTTCACCAACTAAGGCTGCCTTGCCATAGCTTTCTGCATCTTGTGGGGTGATCCCCAAGGCTGAAACACATTTATCACCAAGGAGACGGCCAAGCTCTTCACCAATTGCCATCAGCGCTTCAAGATCATGCTTGTAGGTCCCGGCAAAGGGATTCTCAATGACTGCAATTGCAGCAGCACGTCGGGTTGGTGGTGAAATGTTTTTCCCCGCTTCTTCAAGCGTATCCTCAACAACAGTTACAATTTTTCGAATTTTTGCCAAACCCATGTGATATCCTTTCATCTCAGTGCTGATGATTTTTTGATATTGTTAAAGCCTATGATCAAGAATTAAATTTTGTTTGCTGTCAAATGATATGCTGTATGTTTAATAGGTATTAAGAGTTTTTGATTATAAATTTTGTAGTCTGGATTAAAGATAGGTTTCCGGAATGCTGTATGTTTAAGGTTATGCTTCTTAGTCTGAAATTTCTTCAACACTGTAATTTAAGTTTATTGTCATGACCGTTCAAAAACAAAACCATGTACCTACCAAAGTGCAAAGCTCCGAATATCAGCTTAATGAGCAAGTTGGTTATAAACTTCGACTTGCAAGTCAATGGCATCTCGAGATTTTTTCACGTCATTTGCCAGAAATGACACCTACGCAATTTTCAATTTTAGCTAGGCTTAGTGAAGTTGGTGAGATGTCACAGAACAAGCTTGGGCGTTTGGTGGCGATGGATGCGGCAACAACCAAAGGCGTGATTACCAGGCTTATTCAACGTGGACTAGTAAGGTCTCGTCAAGACAATGAGGACAAGCGCCGTTTACAAATCTCCCTAACTGACCATGGTAAAAAAGAATTAGATATAGCAACTGCAAAGGCAAAAGACATCACGAAGGAGACAACTGAGCGACTCACAGAACGTGAGGTT
The DNA here is from genome assembly GCA_028382965.1 of Candidatus Puniceispirillum sp. Taxonomy (GTDB): domain Bacteria; phylum Pseudomonadota; class Alphaproteobacteria; order Puniceispirillales; family Puniceispirillaceae; genus UBA3439. Next base: position 159,723 of record JAOEUK010000002.1, on the reverse strand, counting down.
GCGAGGCTTTTGACCTTGTTAGATAAGCTTTAAGGACAAACGGCTTGACCGAATAGCGAGATTGTTTGCTAATGATATGATAGCGAGTCACTGCCATGAGGAGTGGAGAGAATGGTTTCGAAAAAACTTGTGATCACCAATATTGGACAAATTCTTTCAGGAAAACTTGAGGCGCCAATACTTGATGGAGATTGCGTGATTGCGACTGAGGGCAGAATTACAGATATTGGATACGCTAAGGACATGGACCTCGATAATGCGACAGTTCGGATCCATGCTCGCGGTGTGACGCTTACGCCAGGGTTGATTGACAGTCATGTGCATCCTGTTATTGGTGATTACACGCCGCGGCAACAACAGTTGAACTGGATTGACTCCTGTCTTCATGGCGGGGTGACAACCATGATTTCCGCTGGTGAGGTTCATGCGCCGGGACGACCAAAAGATATTGTTGGTCTCAAGGCAATGGCGATTGCGTCGCAGCGATGGTACGAAAATTTCAGGCCATCAGGTGTAAAAGTGCTCGCTGGAGCTCCAGTTATCGAAAATGGCATGGTTGAGTCTGATTTCAAAGAACTCGCCGATGCGGGCGTAACGTTGCTTGGCGAGGTTGGTCTTGGATCAGTTAAGGATGGAAAAACAGCTGCACAGATGGTCAAATGGGCTCGGAAATATGGCATTCAATCTACAATTCACACAGGGGGGCCATCAATTCCTGGGTCAGGGCTGATTGATAAAGATGTAGTGTTGGAAACTGATGCTGATATTATCGGGCATATTAATGGCGGTCACACCGCACTTCCAGATGACCAAATTACCTGTCTATGTGAGAGCTGTAGCCGCGGCATTGAAATTGTTCACAATGGTAATGAGCGTGCTGGATTACTTGCAATGCGAACCGCCTTTGAAATTAAGCAAGCTGAGCGGGTAATTCTTGGAACGGATGGGCCTGCAGGTTCTGGTGTACAGCCACTGGGGATCCTCCGCATGATTGCCATGCTCTCAAGTCTTGGCGATATCCCACCAGAAATTGCTTTTTGCTTTGGAACTGGTAATACGGCACGAATACGTGATTTGGATTGTGGAATTGTGGAAGTGGGGCGAAGCGCTGATTTTGTGCTTATGGATACAGCACAACACGCTCCAGGTAAAAACATGCTAGAAAGCATTTATCAAGGCAACCTACCTGGAATTGGAATGACTATTATCGATGGCATTGTACGAAGTGACCGCAGCCGTAACACCCCACCAGCAACGAATTTACCAGAAATCCTTCATTGATCAGCTGTGAATTTAGCAGCAGAAATGGCACTATTATCATCTCTGAATGTTTTTAGTTAGGAGCGATTAGCAAAAATTTTATTGTTAGTAATCAAATGATTTAAATGCTAGATTACCTATTATAGTTGATAGCTATTACTGGATAGGAAATGGCATGCGCAAACACATTGATATTGATCTTAGTAACAAAACAAGCTCTGTCCGTGATTTGTCAGGGCAAGAAATTGCTAAGTCTGGACGCTATTTGATAGCAAGAATGCTGCTTGAGAAAAACATTGCTGGGGTTGAGCCATTTGCACCTGAAAACCCATTAATTTTCTCTGTTGGTCCATTTGCTGGGACAAATTTTTCCAATGCCAATCGTCTAAGTGTTGGCTGCAAAAGTCCGTTAACAGGCGGAATCAAAGAGGCTAATAGTGGAGGTACATTTGGCTTTGCTATGGGTCAACTATTGATTGCTGGTATTACTCTTAATGGGGCATGCGATGATTGGGTTGTGATCCGCATTAAAAAAGATGGTGAAATTTGCTTTGATGATGCAACTCCTTATCTTGGGCTTGGCAATTTTGACTGTGCAAAAAAACTACATGTGGCTTATGGTGAAAAAACTTCACTAGCCCTTTGTGGACCCGTTGGTGAATATCTTGGCTTGATGGCTGGCGTGGCATTTTCTGATACAGATAATCGGCCTTCAAGGCTTGCTGCACGCGGTGGTGTTGGTGCGGTTATGGGTTCAAAAAAAATTAAGGCGATGGTCATCGATAAAGATCGCATGCCTCCTGTTAATGATCGAAAAAAATTAATGGGTGCGATCAAAGATTATGGAAAGAAGCTTGGTGAGTCGGTTGCTGTGCAAAGTTTGAAAACAACTGGAACGGCAATGGTAGCTGATTTGACTAATCATCTTGGGGCGCTACCGGTTCGTAATTTTTCGTCAGGGCAATTAACTACAACATCAGATGGTCCTCTTAAAATGGGTGGTGACTATATTCGTGAGTTAAATGGTGGACGTGGAGGTGACACGTCACATGCTTGTATGCCCGGCTGCCTGATCAAATGTAGCAATGTTTATGTTGATGACACTGGGCGTGAACTCGTATCACCATTGGAATATGAGACTATTGGCTTACTAGGTACCAATTGTGGGCTTGAAAACCCTGATGATGTAGCAAGGTTAAATGAAACAGCGAATGATCTTGGGGTTGATAGTATTGAGCTTGGTGCAACTATTGGTGTTCTGATGGAGGGCGGTGAAGGAGAGTTTGGTGACATCAGCTTTATGCAATGCTGTCTGGAAGAAATTCGCAGTGGCAGTGAGCTTGGTCAGCTATATGCCTCAGGAACTGCTCGAGTTGGTGAAGCCTTTAATGTAGCGAGGGTGCCGGTAATCAAAAAGCAGGCGATAAGTGCCTATGATCCTCGCATAATAGAAGTAACAGGCATTTCAATGATGCTTACAGCACAGGGTGCTGATCATACAGTTGGCAATGCCCCATCATTCAAATGTGATGACAAAACAATTGATGAATTGGTAGCTGAGAGCCTTCGGATGCAGATCAGCAGTGCAGTGGCGGATTCATTTGGCTTATGTGTTTTTGGTCGGTCTGTGACCGATGATAATTTAAAGCTAATTGCTGATGCTATTAATGATGCTTTTGATGCAGGAGTAACGCCGGAATTTATCCAAAATATTGGTCTTGAGACATTGCGTCTTGAGGCGGCCTTTAACAAGGCAGCTGGGTTTGATGAGATTGATGATGAATTACCATCTTTTTTCTGTGACGAGCCGTTACCACCTACTGGGCAAATGGCACGGCTTTACAGTCGTGAAGTGAACGCCTCTATGCAGAATCTACTGAATGCGCAAGTCAGCTAATATATAGGTGTTGATGGAGGCTGAATTGCAGATAGTGGCGTTATCAAGGGATCACCATGCACAATAGATTGAATACAAGGGGTGACGTAGATTATTTGCGTGTTGATAGCTTAAACGCTGCTGTCTCAGCGCTGGCTAAAGGCCCTAGAAAAATTTTGGCAGGTGGTACTGATGTTTTTCCAAGTTTGCAAGACCGGCCACTTGTTGGTGCTATTCTTGATATTTCAGGCATTGCCGAACTTGGAGACATAAATTTTGATGGTGGATATTGGCGCATTGGTGCCGCTGCAAGCTGGCGATCTGTAATTGATGCCGATTTACCGCCAGCATTTGATGCTCTGAAAACAGCAGCACGTGAAGTTGGTTCAGTCCAGATCCAGAACCGTGCCACTATTATTGGCAACCTTTGTAATGCGTCGCCAGCAGCAGATGGTGTGCCACCATTATTGATACTAAATGCGGAGGTTGAGATTGCTGCCAAGGCAGGCCTTCGCCATTTGCCGCTATCCGCTTTTATTCTTGGTAATCGGAAAACAGCACTAAAAGCTAATGAAATGGTCAGTGCACTGCGTATTCCGCTAGAATCAACAGTGGGAAAATCTGGCTTTTTGAAACTTGGCGCGCGGTCTTATCTGGTTATTTCGATAAGTATGGCAGCGCTTCGTCTGGATGTAGACGCGGCTGGTTTGATCTCAACAATTGCTTTGTCTGTTGGCGCATGCAGCGAAGTTGCAATGCGGATGGATAGAGCTGAGGCCGCCTTGCTTGGCACTCCATTGGCAACTGCAACTGAGCGAGTAATGCTGGAACATTTTGACGCATTAGCGCCAATTGATGATGTGCGTGCCCCAGCTAGCTATCGACGTCAAGCTTCAGTTGAAGTTGTTCGACGATTGCTGGCTGATCAGCAACGCGATTTTGCAAGCGGGATAAATGCATGACTTATTTTACCCTGAATGGTCGAATTGTGACCAGCCAGTTGCCAGCAAGCACGAGACTAAGTGATGTGCTTCGGAACGAAATGGACCTTTTTGGTACAAAAATTGGCTGTAATGCTGGCGATTGTGGGGCCTGTAGCGTACTTCTTGACGGAGCACCAATCTGTAGTTGCCTGACGGCTATCGGGCAAGTTGAGGGTGCCGAAGTTACCAGTATTGAGGGGCTTCATGAAGCTGGTAAAATTGCAGGGCTGCAAGATAGTTTTCTTGCCTATGGAGCAGCTCAATGTGGTATTTGCACGCCGGGGATGTTGGTTGCTGCCCATGCGTTGCTTGCTGAAAACCCAGCACCATCGCGGTGCGATGTCCAAAACGCGCTTGGTGGTGTTTTATGCCGTTGCACAGGATATAGCAAAATCATTGATGCTGTGCTTGCGGTTGGCACTGGAATAGGCGTGCCTTTATCTCCGAAAGGAGGATGCAGTGTTGGCAGCCCCATCCGGCATATTGACGGACAACCAAAGGTGGATGCCAGTCTTGTTTATGGTGATGATCAGGTGCCGCACGATGCAGTGTTGGTAAGAGTTATCCGAAGCCCGCATCACTATGCTAGTTTCCAGATTGGTGATAAGGCTGCGTTCCTGGCAGAACAACCTGGGATTTTGGCGGTGCTGGATGCCAGTGATGTTCCCGGCCGGAATTGTTTTGGTGTAATCCCACCATTTGCTGATCAACCGGTGTTTGCCGAAACGACAGCCCTTTATAGAGGTGATGCTGTCGCAGCAATTGTAGGTGATCCGGACAGCGTTAGTAGATTTGATGAGGCTGATTTTCCAATTTCATGGGAACCACATGACACTATGCTGACTCCAGAGTCTTCGACGAGTTCTGGTGCGCCAAAGCTGCATAATAGCCGTGATGGCAACATTTTGGTGCGTGGTTATGTTGAATGTGGAGATGCTGACAAGGCATTAGCTGCTGCCAAGCACCAAGTGAACGTAAGGACCAAAACACCATTTATTGAGCATGCTTATATCGAACCTGAGTCAGGATATGCAGTACTTGAGGGCAGTAGAATTGTCATTCATGGCTGTACACAGGCAGCCCAAATGGACCGTGAGAGCCTTGCTGAGATTATGGGCATGGACCTAGCAAAAATTCGTGTGGTGCCTTCTGCTTGTGGTGGTGGATTCGGCGCAAAGCTGGATGTTTCATTTCAACCTTATGTTGCTCTTGCCGCTTGGGTGTTAAAACGGCCAGCCCGTATTTGCTACAGCCGTGGTGAGTCAATGCGTGCTTCAACCAAGCGCCATCCATCTGATATTCGATTAAGCATTGGCTGCGATGAAAAAGGGGAGATCAGTGGTTTTGTATTTGATGGTGTTTTTAATACTGGTGCCTATGCGAGCTGGGGACCGACTGTGGCGAACCGTGTACCAATACATGCGTGTGGACCTTATAAAACCACTGACTATCGCGCCAAAAGTGTTGCGGTCCATACGAATGCACCGCCAGCTGGCGCTTTTCGTGGGTTTGGGGTGCCTCAATCAGCAATTGCTCAAGAATGCGCCTATGACTTGCTCGCTGAAAAAGTGGGCATGGACCGCCTAGCATTTCGGCGGCGAAATGCTCTAAAAAATGGCGTGCCAACAGTAACTGGGCAAGTTTTTAAGAGTGGTGTAGGAATTGATGAGTGTTTTGAAGCTTTAGAAGAATGCTGGCAATCCGCGCTGTTGAAGGCTGCAAATTTTAATGAAGTGGCGATTAAAAATGGTAGCCCATGGCGCCGAGGCGTAGGGGTTGCTAGTTGTTGGTATGGATGTGGTAATACCTCATTACCAAACCCATCAACCATGCGTATTGGGGTTACCTCTAGTGGGGTGGTTGTGCTGCACCAAGGGGCAATGGATATTGGTCAGGGTGCAAATACGGTAATTACTCAAATTGCCGCTGATGCACTGGGTTTACCAGTGCATGAAGTGCAAATTGTTGGAGGTGATACAGACCTCACACCTGACTGCGGCAAAACTTCAGCTTCACGCCAAACCTTTGTCTCAGGAAAGGCGGCCATGTTATCAGGCAATGCATTACGTGAGATCTTAATACGCCAAGGTAATGTTGATAGCGATGCCCAGATTAATTTTGACGGCTCCTTGCTTCTTCTAAATGATGCGGCTGGAGGTTTTGCGCGTATTGATTTGTCGGAGTTGCCTGTCAATGATTTTGGATATGTCTTTATGGCTGAGGAAACCTATGACCCGCCGACAAGCCCACTTAATGATAAAGGGCAGGGCATCCCTTATGCTGTGTTTGGCTATGGTGCACAGATGATGGAACTTTCAGTTGATTGTGTGCTTGGTCAAGTCAAGCTTGAAACAGTGACGACAGCGCATGACGTTGGGCGGGCGATTAACCCACTTTTGATTGAAGGACAAATTGAGGGCGGGGTTGCTCAAGGTTTAGGGCTTGCCTTGATGGAAGATTATCAGCCGGGCAGAACTGAAAATTTGCATGATTATCTTATCCCAACTATTGGTGATATTCCAGAATTCAACCACGTGATTATTGAGGTTCCAGATGAAGAAGGTCCTTATGGTGCTAAAGGCCTTGGTGAGCATGTTCTTATACCAACTGCCCCAGCAATTTTAAATGCAATCCGTCATGCTACTGGGGCAAGTGTTTTTGACTTGCCAGCCACACCAGACAAAATTTTCGCGGCCATTACTGCGTTAGAAGAAAAAGCAAAAAGGAGCGGTTGAGTATGGCAACAAAAATCAAGCGTGATAAACGGGACAAAGAAAAAATCCGCTGTGATGCCTGCCCAGTGATGTGTTTTATCGCTGATGGTAAATCAGGTGCTTGCGACCGTTATGCCAATGAGGGAGGCCAACTTCTTCGTGTTGATCCGTTGGTGGTAATGCAGCGGCGTTTTGATGAAGGTGGTGAGCTGGTTCCGTTTCTTGATGGCACGGATGACTGGAATGGCGATCTGGTTACCCCAGAGGATGCCTTTGTCACTGCTGTAGGTGCTGGCACCACATATCCAGATTACAAGCCGGCCCCTTTTATCGTCAGTAGTGTTGTTGATGGTGTTGATATGGTAACTGTAGTATCTGAGGGAATTTTTAGTTATTGCGGTGCTAAAGTAAAAATTGACACGGATCGTCATATTGGTCCTGAATGCGCCACTGTTCGCGTTGACGGGGAGCCTGTTGGGCACGTGACAACTGGCGAATATGGCTCGCAAATGTTGTCATTGGGTGGGGTTCATCATCTGACTGGGGGAGGCAAAAAAGAAGGTCGGGTGACTTGCGCTACATTGTTGGCTTTATGTAATGGTAATGCTGTTGATATGCAGGTTGATGATGGATCAAACCTTCTTTTGCAAGCTGGCAAGGCGCCGATAATAAACGGTGTTACCGAGTCGCGCATGCGGGTTGGTTGCGGTTCTGCCACAGTTGGAATGTTTGCGGCTCAATGGCATGGCCTTGTTGATGAAGTTGTGATTGTTGATGACCACATTACTGGTGTGATGTCTGAACATCAGGCTGGTAAGGTTATTGGCTGGGCACCAAGTGGGATCAAGATAATTGGTCGCCGATCAACCCCCGGACGTTATTTCCAAGTGGCTGAGCCTGGCACGGGATGGGGCGGGACCAATCTGATTGATCCATTGGCCATTCTGGGGCCTTTTGATACAAAAATTGCACGTTCTGGTCAGTCGCTATTGATGGTATCAACCACTGGAGAACAATTTGGCTATTACGAGTTGAATGATGAGTTGGTGCCGACAGAAAAGCCAATGCCATCAAGTCTGCAACCCTCTATCCAGCGTATTGAAGAAAATTGCGAACCTGCATTAACGTCAATTAATTTTATGGGTGGTGCTGGAGGCTCCCTTCGTGCAGGTGTTACCGAAAATCCTGTTATGCTTACTCGATCAGTAAAGGATGCGTTAACTCGCGTCACTTGCGGTGGGGCGCCTGTCTACATATGGCCTGGCGGCGGTATTACAGTGATGGTTGACGTTATGGGGCTTCCGGACAATGCGTTTGGGTATGTGCCTACCCCTGCATTAGTGGCGCCGATTGAATTTACCATGCGAAAGAATGACTATATTGAACTTGGGGGACATCTTAATCATGTGATGTCGATTGATGATGTGCTGGCAGGTAAGATAGGTCCGCAAAATGATCATAAAATTTCTGGTAAAAAGAGCATTCCGCAGCAGCATCAAAATCCATGGCCAATTTGGCGTTAGACTATGTTGCAGGGTACAATCCATCCGTGGAAAGCAGTTCCAATAACCGCACATTTACCAACGGCAGTTGGTGTGCCGGTGCAAATGCCAGGGGGGGCTCAAGCAAACTGGCTTGATCATCGATTGCATCTCCAGCACGGGCCAATTGATCTAATAATCAATGCTGAAGGTGCAGCTGATGCGGTGGCAAACGCCTATGCTTACGCTGCTGATGCTTTCTGTAACCTTCTGGAAAATCTTGTCGAAGAACTGCCTGTGTTGCGTTCACCAGCAGAAGTGTTGCTGCCGCCTGATTTAAAAGGCTTGGTTGCCCAGAGGATGGACCGCGCCATTCGACCTTACCTTAGTTGCTATAAAAAAGAAAACTACATCACCCCAATGGTTGCTGTTGCTGGCAGTGTTGCAGATCATATTTTGAATACTATGGGCGATGGCTTAGAGCGCGTTAGTGTTAATAATAGTGGGGATATCGCGCTGTATTTAAGCAAAGATGCGTACTTTGATGTTGGGGTTGCCGATGATCGCAATGTGTACTTGAGTGATTCTGTGATGTTGGCTCATGGTAAGCAGTTGGGTAAAATGCCTCTTGATGGCCGGATTAGGCTTGTCCAAAAAGACCAAATTGGTGGTATTGCCACAAGTGGGTGGCGTGGACGAAGCCATTCGCTTGGCATTGCTGATTCAGTAACTGTTTTGGCAAAGACAGCTGCAGATGCAGATGTTGCAGCGACATTGATTGCGAATGCGATCAATGTGCCGTCGCCTGCTATATCACGCCAGCCTGCAAATTTGTTGGCTCCTGATAGTGACCTTCGAGATCGGCTGGTAACAGTCGCAGTAGACGTGTTAACGGATGATGAAGTTGATAGGGCGCTTGCATCTGGTGCTAGCCTTGCGAATGCAATGTATATTTCAGGACAAATAACTGCTGTTTTTGCGCGTCTGCAGGGGCGCAGCTTTGTGATTGGCAAGTAATCACTTAATTGGTATGTGATTTTTTAAATAATAGGTGGCCACATCAGAATTTATAAAAGTAACTTGGTTATGGCGTGGACATCGTTCAGTCTGTCGCGCAATATGCAGTTTGCGCAACGATTACGGTGCCATAGACAGCAATGACGGGCTTGATTGTTTTTGATAAGGATGGAGTAATTCTTGACTTAGAGGCTACGTGGCTTCCTGTGGCGCGTGCCGTTGCTCATTATACGGTAAGCCGTTTCCCTGATGATTGGGATAACGATATTGGAGTGAAGGATCTGCTCGCGGCGATTGGCGTGAATGATGAAAGCGGACATATCGACTCCCAAGGTATATTCGCTGCTGGTTCCTTTGCTGATATTCGTAACTGTTGGCAGCAAATACTTCCTAAGAACATGATCCGGCTAGATCAAGATAAAAAGTATCAAAATGATGTGAAGGGATTGCTGACCTTGCACCGGAGCAAGCAAACTATTCCAAAAGGTGATGTTGAGACGCCGCTTCGCAAGCTTCATAAAGAAGGTTATATACTTGCTATTCTGACTAATGATAGCGCTGATAGTGCTAAAAGTAATTTGAATGCTCTTGGTGTTCTTGGATTGTTTTGTGTGGTGATTGGCGCCGATAGTGGTTTTGGGTCAAAACCTGAACCATATGGATTTTTGCAATGTTGTAATGTTGCTGGTGTTGCACCGGAGGCGAGCGTGATGGTTGGAGATACTATGGCTGATTATGGAGCAGCTACTGCCGCTAAAGCTAATGATTTCATTTGTGTCACTGATGATGTTGAAACCTGGGCTCATACGGATCTAAAACATAACAATTTCATAAGAAAACTTGACGAATTACCAGCATTAATGGCGAATTTTGAGCGTTACAAAACTGCTGAATAAAAGAGTGGAAACGCAATATAAAATGGAGTTGATTTTTTGTCAGAGGTTCGAAAGCAATGATTGATCAAGGAGCATCAAAAATTAATAAGTCGCACTATATTGATGTGCGAAGTGATACTGTTACTAAACCAACAGGCGCGATGAGAGAAGCAATGGTTGCTGCTGAGGTTGGTGATGATGTTTATGGCGATGATCCTACGGTTAACACTCTTCAAAAACGGGTTGCCCTCCTTCTAGGTAAGGATGCGGGCCTGTTTGTTCCCAGCGGCACCCAGTCAAATTTAGTCGCTTTACTGTCGCATTGCCAACGCGGAGATGAATTGTTGGTTGGTGATTGTTACCATATTCATCGTTATGAGGCTGGTGGCGTTTCTGTCCTTGGTGGCGTGATGATGGAAGCTATTGCAACTGATCATCGTGGGTGCATGAAAGCTGCTCAAATCGTAAAAGCAATTAAACCGGATGACTTGCACTGTCCAATTAGTCGATTATTATGTCTTGAGAATACTGTATCGGGCCACGTGCTTGATGTTGCGGATATTACAACACTTGCGATTGCTGGCAAAGGTTGTGGGCTATCTGTTCATCTTGATGGAGCTCGGCTTATGAATGCTGCTATCAAACTTGGTGTGCCAGCCTGCGATATTGTGAAGGCAGTAGATAGTGTGTCGTTATGTCTGTCCAAAGGGCTTGGCGCTCCAGCTGGATCAGTGTTAGTCGGATCAAATGATTTTATCACGCGGGCGCGTCGTATGCGTAAACTGGTTGGCGGTGGAATGCGGCAAGTAGGTATTTTGGCCGCAGCTGGACTTTACGCTCTCGATAATCACATTGAACGGCTTAATCAAGACCACGAACATGCAATCCGGTTAGCAGAACAGCTTAACAAAATTAATCAGGTTACCATTGCCGTAGATCAGGTTGACACAAATATGGTATTTATGACTGTTCCCGATGGCTCGGGAGTTGCTCTTTGTGAATATCTTGCTGCACGCGGTATTTTACTGGGTGAGGGTAATAATGTGATTCGACTTGTCACCCATCTTGATATCGGAGTGGATGAGGTTGATCAATTAGCTGCAGAAATTGCTAATTTTTTTGCATAAGGCGAATTTAGACAACAAACAAGTAATAACATGACGCAATGAGGATATTGATCACCGTCACTTCTGGCAATAATAGCGCCGTTTACAATTCTGCTATAATATCCGTTGAGGTGCTGATGACAATACAACTATCTTTAGGTACTAGAGTTCGCAAGAGTCCATTTTTTAATGCTTGCCTTGAGGCAGGTCTCTCATCAGCTAGCGTTTATAATCATATGTACATGCCAACAAGCTATGGTGATCCAGTTGCTGAATACGAGCGCTTGGTCAACGGCGTTGCAATGTGGGATGTTTCTGTGGAGCGCCAAGTTGCTATCAAGGGTCCGGATGCTATAAAACTTGCTCGTTACTTAACGCCTCGGAATCTTGATGGACTGTGTATCGGGCAAGGTAAATATGTGCCGATGTGCAAGCATGACGGTTCTATTATTAATGATCCGGTTTTACTCCAAGTTGAGAATGATGAAATCTGGCTATCAATTGCTGATAGTGATATTCAATTATGGGTTAGCGCTATAGCAGGGTCACTAGGAATGAATGTAGAAGTTTTTGAGCCTGATGTCTCACCTCTTGCTATCCAGGGACCGATGGCTTCAGCAGTGGTAACTGATTTATTTGGTAGTTGGGTCAAGGACTTAAAATATTTTGGGTTTCGTGAGGCAAGCCTTGATGGTATCCCGCTTCTAGTGTCGAAGTCTGGTTGGTCAAAGCAAGGTGGCTACGAGTTATATCTTCGCGATGGTAACCGTGGTTATGATCTTTGGGAAAAAGTTCTGCAAGCAGGAAAGCCTTATAATATTGGTCCTGGAACGCCAAATTATGTTGAACGCATTGAGAGTGGCCTCGTTTCATATGGTGCGGACACGGATGATAAAACCAATCCTTTTGAGCTTGGCATGGACAGGTTTGTTGACTTGGCTCAAGTTCATGAGTTTGTTGGCAAAGGCGCTTTACTAAATATTAAAAAATCTGGCGTCAAAAGACGATTTATGGGCTTTTTCATAAGTGGAGAAAATTTGACTAGGACGAATGAAGATAGAATAAAAGTGTTGCAGAATGATGAGGTCGTTGGCTATTTGAGTGCTTACGCGTATTCACCGCGGATGAATAAAAATATTGCCCTTGGCATGATACAATTGGCAGCGATTGAGTCCTCAGGGCACCTCAAAATAATGACGGATGACGGTCCTCGCACAGCAGAAACAGTATCCTTACCTTTTACTTGGAGCAATCAGGTATCAAAGAAAAAAGCCACATCAGATTCGTGGACTAACTGTTCGTATTAAGTTCAGGCGCAGCATAGCTGGTTGATAGACCGAAGGATCGCGTGTGGCTAAAGTCTACCCGATAACAGCCAACTAAACAGCAGCCTTCTGACCGTTACGCTACTCTACGAGTTCTCATGCACTACCTCTGTCCTTCATTCAAGCCATTGAGGGCTGAATTTTGTACAGCAGTGATGTGAATAAAGACGCCATTTCCGCCATTGTGGGGGTTAATAAAGCCAAACCCTTTTTGAATGTTAACCCACTTTATAGTTCCCTGTGTCATGTTGTCCTGTCTGCAAATTTAGCTTTGACCTGTCTTCGATCCAAGCCCCATGTTCTAAACTTAACTTTTACTATTCGTAAAATTTTAATATTTCCAGCTCCATAAAGCCTTTTTACTATTCACACATGAAAAAAGCATTAAATAAAGAAAACAGTGAAGTTATAACGATAATTCTCAATTAGGGTCCGCAATGATTCTACCGCGTACGAGTTTTGCGCAAACTCGGGCATGAAATTCATTTGCAATCAAGTCAATTTGATAACTGATATATTGAACAATGAAGAATTGGTGATTAATGAAAAACTTAAAGAGCAAAAGGTCCATAGGCGTTACTTTGTCTTTAAGTGCAGGAATTTTATGGGGAATGATGCCTCTTTATATTAATCTTGTTGATGCTGCCGATCCTTATGAAATCATTGCACAACGTTCTTTATGGTCGGCTGTGCTGCTTTTTGTCATTTGTTGGATGAGGGGCCATCTTGGTGATATCTGGATGTTGATCAAAGGACGTCGTCACTTGATCAACTTTTCTATTACAACTTTTTTCTTGTTGCTGAATTGGAGCATGTATGTTTACGCGGTTCAAACTGAACAGGTTGTTGCTGCTGCGCTTGGTTATTTTGTCTATCCATTATGCACTGTAATGCTAGGAATCCTGGTGCTCAATGAGAGGCTTACTGCTTGGGCGTGGATCGCAATTGGATTCGTTGGCTTTGGAGTTTTAACCAAAGCACTGATGATGACGAATGTTCCGTGGGTTTCGTTAGCACTTGCCGGGAGTTTTTCGCTTTATGCTGTGTTGCGCAAGCGGATGGATTTTGATCCCTTACAGGGACTGTTTATTGAAACTTTAGCTTTATTTCCATTTGCGATTGTATTTTTGATTTGGATGAAGGCAGATGGACAGGTCTTATTTTTTGGCGGTGGGACAGCAAATGTATGCCTGGCATTACTTGCTGGTGTTGTCACCGTCCTGCCATTAGTGCTGTTTTTAAAGGGCAACAGCCTACTGAACATGACTTCAGCTAGTTTACTTTTTTATAGTAATCCCACAGCCCATTTATTTCTTGGGGTGTTTGTTTTTGCCGAGCCGTTTGTTGCGTTTGATTTAATACCATTTGGCATGATATGGGCTGGCATTGCAGTGTATTTTTTTACGGTAGGTAAGGCCATAGATACAACTAAGTCATTAGCCTAACCAAAAAAAGTCTGGGGTATGTACCCCAAACTTTTAACGATTGATATTTGTTAATAAGAGCCAGCTTTTTTTAATCTATTAATTTTGCTGATATTATCTGATCTGGTTCTTCCGGTGGCTCACCAACAGCCAATTTTTCAATGATTTCCATTCCATTTTCAACCTGTCCCCAAGCTGTGTACTGTCCAGTCAGGTGCTGGCAGCCGTCGAAGCATATAAAAAACTGGCTATCAGCACTGTCAGGACTAGATGATCGGGCCATGCCAACTGTACCCAATCGATATTCATAATCACTGAATTCCGCATTTAATTTTTCACCTGATCCACCCATGCCTGTGCCATCTGGATCGCCAGTTTGCGCCATAAATCCAGGGATGACACGATGAAATATGATGCCATCATAAAACCCAGATTCGACAAGTTCAGATATTCGTGCAACGTGATTTGGGGCAATGTCGGGTAACAACGTAACTTCTACTTGCCCTTGACTGGTTTCTAGTAAAAGAATCTTGTTAGTTTCGGCTGTACTTGTTTCACTCATAATTAAGAATCCAACTCCTAAAAGATGTAATAAAATAGACTTCATCATAGAACCCTTCTTTAAACAGAAAAATATGATTAGAAAAGTGCATCAAGCTGTTCGTCAGTTAAATTTCCGGGAACAACGGTGATAGGTACTCGGCAGCGTGAGGCTCCTCGAGACATCAAAAAGGTAATCAAGGGACCAGCTGTTTCTGCACGGATGTCAGCGCCCAGAACAAGCAGACTAATATCATGCTCTTCATCAATGAGGCTAAGTAATTCATCACTGATGTTACCTTCGCGAACATAAAGGATTGGAGTGCTATTAGTTAATTTTTTTACATAATCTGCGTGAATACCCATTTTTGCTTCAGCTTCCTCGCGAGCCTCTTCACGCATCAGTTCACCGATACCCGCCCAGAGCCCGGATTTTGTCGGAAGAATACAATACATGAGAGCAACATGGCCGCCAACTGAGCGGGCGCGGCCACAAGCAAACTGCAATGCTTGGTGCATTTCTTCACTATCATCGACCACAACAAGAAACACGGGCTGCTTGTTCTTTACATTTGCCATAGTCTTGGGTCTCCAGTTTTTATAGGAAGCTAATGGTTAGGCGCGTCTGAATGCTGTGGCGGCGAGCCAACCGGATGCCACTGCAAATAAGATTGCAAAAATACCATATAATGCTGAATGCTCGTGTGCAAAATTATAAATTTTAGCGCTTAAACCACCCTTTCCGATGAGGAGATTGGTATTATCCTCGCTGATTGCAATGCCATCACGGAACTGAAGCACGCGAACATCATAAGCGCCTGATAAGATGTTTGCAGGCAGATGGACTTCTGCGCGAAACAAAACGTTTTTTGTTACCACCACGCCGCCAATGTCCTTTGACCATAAGTCTAGATTATTCATGTTTTGTTTTAGTGCTGCAATCAATTTTTTAGGAACAAGTCCACTCTTGGTTAGTTCTGGTCTATTAGCGAGTTTTAGCTTCATATTTTCAGCTCCAATTCCGAGCTTGAAAAGTGTCTCTGGTTTGGCTATTTTATTAATAGGACTGGTGGTCAAAATCGTATACAAGCTGGGCACTTCTTGCCAGACATTTGTCTCAACATTTATCCAGATGCCGGCCCGATTGGCTTTTCTTCGTTGTGCAATATCAGTAGGTGGTCCACTAATAACAACTAGAATATCGTCGCCAGGTTTTCCTTCGACAGCCCCAAACAAAAGTAAATCGACGCCATGAAATCCGCTGGTTATTGTGATGTTCGATTTTGATAGATCAGCAATGATCTGTTTGGAATAAGCAGACGTTGGGATGCTTGCGCTGAATAGTAACGTAAAGGTAATGAGTATCTTGTGAATAAGAATCATTTTAGTAGCTCCACACTGAAAAGATGCTCAGGGCGGATAACCAGATCAAATCCCATTTTTATGGAAACGGCAAGAACCATAAGCGCCAGCAAACCGCGGAGCTGTTCACCTCTAAGTAGCACACCGGCTCTTGTCCCAAATTGTGCGCCAATCACAGCCCCAAGAAGGAGGAGGCCTGCGAGGACGAAATCAACAGTTTGAGTTTGAACAGATTGTAAAAAAGTTACATTTGCAGTAACAAAAATAATTTGAAATAACGATGTGCCAACAACTACAGAAGTTGGCATGCCAAGCAAGTAGATCATTGCTGGAACCATAATAAAACCACCACCAACACCCATAATTGCAGCTAAAATACCAACAAATGCACCGATTGCTAATGGCAAAAGTGCGCTGATATAAAGCTTTGAACGGCGAAACCGCATTTTTAGCGGCAAGCCGTGCAGCCAATTATGCTGATGAAGTTTAGTTTTGTGATTGCCGGGACGCCTGGTGCGCATGATAGCCCGCAGGCTCTCTAGCAGCATTAAAAACCCAATCATTCCTAGAAAAAACACGTAGGAAAGTTTAATCACTAGGTCAATTTGACCAGCTTCGCGTAAAAAAGCGAATAGCATTACACCTATCGACGAACCAAAAACTCCGCCAACCAGCAAAATGCTACCCATTTTGAAGTCTACATTTGCGCGTCGCATGTGAGCAAGAACGCCAGAAACTGACGAGGCGACAATCTGATTTGCTTCGGTGGCAACAGCAACGGCTGGTGGAATGCCAAAGAAAATCAGTAATGGGGTCATTAAGAACCCGCCACCAACGCCAAATAAACCTGACAAGAAACCAACAGCACCACCAAGACCAATAATGATCCCTATATGCATGGATATTTCCGCAATGGGTAGGTAGATATACATAAACGCCAGATTTAGATAATGTTATTAAAGCGAATGAAACTACATATAAAAAACGCCATTTCACTACCGCTGAGAACATTCAAATCGCATAGAGTTGGGTTTAACGCAAGGTTATTTTTATATAGCGATTAGTGATCAAAATTGTTTAAAAAAGTAATGGGATGTGAGCAATTATTCAGCCTTGTGGTTTTCATGCGAGGGTGTCCACAACCGGAAGGCAAGAAAGAGTTTTACGGGAGTTTTTATTTGGATTTACTACAGTGCCCGGCTAATTGATGTCAGAATGTTTATATGTGTCAAAAACACATCTTAATCCTTAGAGATGATCCCCTTCTGAGTCTTATGATGTCTAAATGAAAAAAAGTTCAGCAGAAACCTTTTGGACCTTAGATAAATATCGCTAGAATGTCATTATGGAAGACCAACAGAAAAGAAAAATAAACTTGGACAGCCTGCGCCACCTTAAAGAGCAGCGGTTTGATATTCGGATTGCACCTGATGGTCGCTGGTTTCACGAAGGTGGTGAAATTTTTCGAATTGAGCTGGTAAAACTATTTGCATCAATCTTATTTTGTGACGATGACGGTGATTATTGGTTGGCCACACCAGCCGAAAAAGGCCGTATTAAAGTAGAAGATGTACCATTCGTTGTAATCGATATGGCAATCACAATTGGGGATATTTCAAAATCAAACGAAATTGTTTTTTTGACCAGCCTTGATGATAAAATCGTATTGGATGAAAAATGTCCTTTGCAACTAGTTTACAGCAAAAGATCAAGAGATTTGCGACCATACATTGAAGTACGAGACGGATTGCTTGCTAGGTTGTCGCGGCCTGTGTACTACCAACTCGCCGAATATGCTGAAGAGGGGCCTAATGGTAAGCTAGGCGTTTGGAGCCACCAACATTTTTTTGATTTGGAGTCATGATGACTCAACCTTTTGACAGAATAGATTTTTTTTGTCCAGACCGGACAAGAGCTAAGGGTGTAAATTTACAAAATCATCTGAGTACTTGTTTGAATTTATTACCAGATTCATCTATCACTAGATCTGAGATGCCACTTTCATCAAACTCTTTGGAGGTATTCTCACATGATCGTCCTGCTGCCGTTCTTGTGTCGTTTTTAAAAGTTCAAAATGAATGGCATATTCTGATGACAAAACGCGCTCCACATTTGGCTCACCATGCTGGACAAATTAGCTTTCCTGGGGGCAAAGTGGAACCCAGTGATTCAGGGCCAGTAGCTGCAGCATTGAGGGAGGCATATGAAGAGGTTCATTTGGCTCCTGAATTGGTTCAAGTTATCGGTGGGCTTGATCTAGTGCGAAGCCCGGCAGGGTTCGTGGTTCAGCCAGTTGTTGGAATTGTTAGCGGTGAAAACAGGTTGCAGGACCTTGTGCTTGATCCGATGGAAGTAGAACTGATTTTTACTGTGCCGGTAATTCATATAGCTAATCCTAAAAACCTACGTTTAGTTACTCGTAAGACTGATGGAAGGCCCAACGATTACTGGGTAATTGAGCACCATGAACATTTTATATGGGGACTTTCGGCAAAGGTTTTGATCGACCTTTCTGAGCGTTTGGCGTGTTGACTAGAGCTTAAATATCATTGTTGCTGGATATATTTGAGCTAAGATAGAATTAGATAACTTTTCAAATCAATATAAATGTGGAGTGGATATAAATGAGAGCTATTTTTGCTATTTTTTCTGCTCTTGGGGCAGCTTTTTTGTTAATGAGCTTCCTAAAAAGTTGGCAAATTAATCGGGCTATGAGGCTTGGGAAGCCACTAGAAAAAATTGAGAACAATTACATTTTTGGTGCAATGGTTTCTGTTATTGTGTTTGTTTTTTGTGTGTGGGGGCTTGAACGGGATAGTGCCTCGCCAAACCTAACTTATTTGCCAGCAAAGATTGAGAATGGGCTTGTTACCGGGGGTGAATTTGACTAACCAAAATAATAGCCAATTCTGCCATGGCTTGCCTGAATGGGCGCAACGACCATTGATAAAAAAAATTTTTATTGAAACGATGGCGCTTGGAGGTGAAGCTCGTATTGTTGGTGGTGCAGTTCGTGATTGGATTGCTGGATACGCGATAGGTGATATCGATATGGCAGTAAACATACCGATCAATAAGTTATCAGCCAAGATGGCAACACAAAATATTAAAGTTGTAGAAACTGGATTGAACCATGGCACAGTCACGCTGTGTGACCAAGAAGATAGCATTGAGGTTACACAAACACGCGTTGATTTGAAAACTGATGGGAGACATGCCATTGTCGCGTATGAGCGTGATTGGGCCATTGATGCAGTGAGAAGAGATTTCACTATTAACGCAATATATATGGATAAGGATGGAGTTTTTTTTGATCCGCTTGGTGGTCTCAAAGACCTGAAAAGAGGTCGCTTGCGCTTTGCGGGAGATGCTGGCGAGCGCATTCAAGAAGACGCATTAAGGATCATACGTTACTGTCGTTTCTGGCCAAGGTTTTCCAAGTGCAGAATTGACCAAAAAACTCAGAATATGTTGCGTAAGCATGCCAGTCTTTGTAAGGAATTGTCTGGTGAGCGTGTGGCAAATGAATTTCGTAGAATCATGGTTGGTGGTTCTCTGGCGCAAGTGATTAAATTGATGCATATATCAAATATTGATCAAGCTGCACTTGGAATTAAGTTTGAGTTGTCGTCGCAAGTTGAAAGTAAAGAGACATCTGCGATACTTGACCAATTTGATTGGCTAACGTGCTTGGTTGCACTGGTGCCTGTTGGCTCTAGCGCGCTTATTGCAAACAGACTTCGGTTAAGCCGTAAAGAAAAACGGTTTTTTTTTCGACTAGATGTTGGTATCAGTGGTGCTGAACTAGCGCTTTTAAACGGCAAAAATTGGCGCCAAATTGCTTATCATCTTGGGCATTGGAACACAATGCTCTACGTAGTCCAGTCATTGAGGAATAATGTACCCATTAATGTGGCTCGATATAACGAGCTAGCCTCGTGGAGGCTACCTCAAAGCCCAATTTGTGGAGCAGACTTATTGTCGCATGGCGTTGACATTGGGCCGAGAATGGGCCAGATGTTAATCATGGCGGAAAAGCGCTGGGTGGCTTCGAATTTCGCCCTAGGAAAACCAGAGATATTACATTGGATACTTAGAAATTAGGTGGGAGTTATGATGGCCATGTCGGCATGTCAAATGGAACCATCAATTGCGGAAAAAAAAGTAGAAGCTAGCAAATGGTTTTGCAGCCTTCGAAACGAAATTTGTACGGTGTTTGAAGCAATTGAAGATGCTGCCGACGATAGCGACCGTCCTTCAGGTCGCTTCAATCGGAAAACATGGCAGCGAGACGGCGGCGGCGGCGGCGAAATTAGCCTGATGCATGGGCGTGTTTTTGAAAAAGTTGGAGTTAATATTTCAACTGTTTTCGGAACTTTTTCTGATGATTTCAAAGGCCATATCGAGGGCGCTACCGAAAATGGTGAGTTTTGGGCTTCTGGCATTTCTGTTGTAGCGCACATGTGGAATCCTCATGTGCCCGCGGCCCACATGAACACTCGGTTTATAACCACTTCAAAAAGTTGGTTTGGTGGAGGTGGAGATTTAACACCACTCTTGCCAGATGAGGCAGCAGGTGAGACATTTCACCGCGCTATGAAGGGTGCCTGTGACAGCCATGATCTGAACTATTATAAAAAATATAAAAAGTGGTGTGATGAATATTTTTTTCTGCCGCACCGCGATGAGCCAAGAGGGTCAGGTGGAATTTTTTATGACAATTTAAATAGTGGTGACTGGGACCATGACTTTTCGTTCGCTCGAAGTGTTGGTCGAGCATTTAAAGAGGGTTATTCAAAAATTGTGAAGGGTCGAATGGGATTGCCATGGACAGAGGAAGAACGACATTCTCAGCTAGTCCGGCGCGGACGCTATGTTGAGTTTAATCTATTATATGATAGAGGAACACTGTTCGGATTGAAAACGGGTGGAAATATTGAAGCAATTCTAATGAGTCTACCTCCAGAGGTTCGATGGCCGTAATGTTTTGCGGGTAGAAATTTATTCACCAATTTCGAATCATTAAGATTTTGGTTTAAAACTGCAAAATTGGGGTATGAAAAGACTGCGAGGCTGTGTTATTTAACCCAATATAGAATTTTCGTTCTGGCATGTGTAATGGTTTTTGTTGGAATACATGCTTAGGAAGCGGCATCTCATGTGTTCACGGGACCATAGATAGAGGACAAAATGGCTAAATCGAATTCAAAGAAAAAATTAACATCAGCAGGGGTTCATGAGCCCGGACGACGCGACTTTTTTGTTGTGGCAACCTATGCGATGGCAGGATTAGGTGCCGCCTCAGTCGCTTGGCCGCTGATAGATCAGATGAATCCGGCCGCCGATACTTTGGCACTTGCTAATATCGAGGTTGATATTTCAAAAATTGTTGAAGGACAGTCCATAACGGTTAAGTGGCGTGGCAAACCTGTTTTTATTCGTCACCGAACGGCAGACGAAATAACACGCGCTAACGCCACTGAAATAAACAATCTGCGAGACCCTGAGTCTGATCAAGATCGAGCTGAAAAACCCCAGCTTTTAGTGCTTGTGGGGGTTTGTACCCACCTTGGGTGCGTACCACTTGGCCAGAAGTCTGGTGAAGTGCGCGGAGAATACGATGGTTGGTTTTGTCCATGTCACGGTTCGCACTATGACACCTCTGGAAGAATCCGCAAAGGGCCTGCTCCAACAAACCTTGCTGTCCCGCCTTACTCTTATCTGTCTGACTCAGTTATCCGTATTGGGTAATGTATTTTTGTTACTGGAGGATATGTAACCTATGTCTGCTCACGAGTTTAAAAGTCCAGTTGTACGCTGGATTGATCACCGTCTTCCCGTGTTTTCTATGCTGCATCACACTGCGCATGAGTACCCAACACCTAAGAACCTAAATTATATGTGGAACTTTGGAAGCCTTGCGGGGCTCTCTCTTGCGATTATGATTGTTACGGGAATTGTTTTAGCGATGAGCTACACAGCTCATGTTGATTATGCATTTTTATCGGTAGAACGGATCATGCGCGATGTTAATCACGGCTGGTTAATACGTTATATCCATATGAACACTGCGAGTTTCTTTTTCATCGTCATTTATCTCCATATGTTCAGGGGGTTGTATTACGGTTCTTACAAGGCTCCACGTGAACTATTGTGGATACTTGGTGTTGTAATTTTCTTGCTTATGATGGCTACAGCTTTTATGGGATATGTGTTGCCATGGGGACAAATGAGTTTTTGGGGGGCTACGGTTATTACAAACCTTTTCTCCGCCATTCCCTTAGTCGGCGATAGTATTGTAACCCTGCTTTGGGGTGGGTTTTCAGTAGATAATGCAACATTAAACAGGTTTTTTTCATTGCATTATTTAATGCCATTTCTCATTGCAGGCGTTGTGGTGCTTCACATTGTTGCTCTCCACAGATTCGGCTCTAATAACCCGATTGGTATAGATTCAACTGGGCCTCAGGACACAATTTCGTTTCATCCATATTACACTATCAAAGATGTTTTTGGGATTGCTGTTTTTCTTTTATTACTGGCTGTAGTAGTCTTCTTTTTCCCAAATGCAATGGGTCACCCTGATAATTATATTCCAGCAAATCCACTCCAGACGCCAGCACATATAGTTCCCGAATGGTATTTTTTACCATTTTATGCAATTTTGCGAGCCGTGCCAGATAAGCTTGGTGGAGTTTTATTGATGTTTGGCGCTATTGCTGTACTCTTTATTCTTCCTTGGCTAGACAAATCACCTGTAAGATCGGCTCGCTTCCGTCCAGTTTTTAGGATCTTCTTTTGGCTATTTCTTGTAAATGCTATCGCTCTTGGGTATCTTGGTGGAAAACCTGCTGAGGGTGTGTATGTGATATTGTCCAGAATTGCAACAGCGTGGTATTTTGTCCATTTTCTGATAATTTTGCCTTTGCTTAGTGTTTTTGAAACAACTAAACCATTGCCAAAATCTATTGCAGAGCCTGTGCTTACAGGGTTCTCCTCTGCTCCAGAAAAAGCTTTTGCTGCTCCCCGGAGATTGTGATGTTAAAACGTACAATTACAATTTTATTGCTTGTGTTATTATCGAGTCCAGCGGTGGCGGCTGGTGGAGAGGTGGAGCTGCGAAGTCGTAGCTGGAGCTTCTCTGGACCTTTTGGAACGTATGACAAGGCTTCGATGCAGCGGGGATTTCAAGTATATACTGAGGTCTGCGCTGGTTGTCATTCCATGAAACTCATAGCTTTTCGTAACTTTATAGACCTTGGGTATAATGAATCTGAAATTAAAGCAATAGCGTCACAATATGAGGTGAAAGACGGCCCAAATGATGATGGTGATATGTTTTTGCGTGCAGCAATCCCAGCGGATAGAATGCCGGCACCATACGCAAATGACAACGCAGCAAGAGCTGGAAACAACGGTGCTCTACCCCCGGATCTTTCTTTAATTGCTAAGGCACGTCCTAACGGAGCTGATTATTTATATAGCCTTCTTTCGAGTTATAAAGATGTACCAGATGGTAAGGATGTCCCGGAAGGCTTGTACTATAATACTGCGTACCCAGGCCATCTAATCGCAATGCCACAACCATTGTACGGTGATGATGTTAGCTTTAGTGATGGGTCAGAAACCACTATTGAAGCGGTGTCTGCTGATCTCACACAGTTCTTAATGTGGGCGGCAGAACCGAAAATGGAAGCGCGCAAAAGAATTGGTGTTGCCGCAGTGTTTTTTCTCTGCATTTTTGTTATAGTGTCATATCTAGCAAAAAGGCGGGTATGGGCTGATGTTCACTAGGTACAATTAAATTGATTATTATTTGGGTACCTCACGTGTTAGTAAAATCAATTTTAATGGATTGATTGAATCAGAGCAGAAATTCTTAAAGAGAGACACTTATTTAAAAATTTATGGATTATAAAGGACAAGGATAAAAAGTTGTTGACTAGACGTTAAAACGGAAATGAAACACATCACCATCAACGACTTTATAACTGCTGCCTTCTACGCGTAATCTGCCTGCCTCTCTTGCGCCATTTTCTCCCTTGCATGAAATATAATCATCGAAGGTAACCGTTTCTGCACGAATGAAGCCACGCTGGAAATCGGTATGAATTACCCCGGCGGCCTGTGGCGCACTCGCCCCATTGGCAACAGTCCAAGCTCTCGCTTCTTTTGGACCAACGGTGAAAAAAGTTAGAAGATCAAGCAAACTATAACCTGCGCGAATAAGTCGTGCCAATCCGGTTTCTGTAAGGCCCAGCTCACTGAGGAAGTCAATTTTATCAGTGTCTTCAAGCTGAGCTATTTCGGACTCAATAGCAGCAGACACTATGACAAAAGCAGCGCTTTCATTAGCTGCCTTGTCAGCAATAAGCTTGCAATATGCATTACCGCTAGCAGCATCACCCTCTGCTACGTTACAAACATAGAGAACTGGTTTGGCAGTCAGAAGCTGTAATTGGGGAAGACGCAGAATTTCTTCATCTGTTAAACCTGTTGTGCTACGTGCAGGCTGACCATCAGACAAATGGCTAAACAACTTTTCCATCAGGGTCAGATCAGTTTCAGCCTCTTTGTCGCCGCCACGTGATTTTTTTACTAAAGTTGTCATGCGGCGTTCTAATGAGTCAATGTCCGCGAGCATCAGCTCAGTTTCTACCGTGTTTGCGTCACGGATAGGGTCAACATTGTCATCAACATGGGTGATCTCACTGTCATCAAAACAGCGCAATACATGAGCAATTGCATCTACTTCCCGGATATTAGCAAGGAACTGGTTTCCGAGGCCTTCACCTTTGGATGCTCCCCGTACAAGACCTGCAATATCAACAAATTCTAGATAGGTTGGCAAAATTGTTTTTGAGTTAGCTAACTCAGCTAGGGCGTAAAGCCGTCTATCCGGTACCGGAACCCGACCGGTGTTTGGTTCGATAGTACAGAATGGATAGTTTGCTGCATCTGCTACTGCGGTTTGGGTCAAGGCATTAAACAAGGTAGATTTTCCAACATTTGGCAGCCCAACAATGCCACAATTAAATCCCATATCTAATTAATCCGTTCTTTGGTTGTGGTTTATAGTCATTTACTTGGTTTCGGGGGCCACTAACTTCTTTGTTTAGGTGCGGGTGCAAGATAGGCAACACGACTCATGAACCCACCGTCATCGTGCTCGCAAAGCCTGCCTGCTTCATTAACGATGGCATCCAGTAGACGGTGAAGCCAACCCGATTGTTCATCACTGTTAAAATTGGCAAGCACCCATGCTTTTGCGACCATATTGTTATGTGGTGGGCGACCAATACCAATGCGGACACGCCAATAGTTGACCCCAATATGCCGGTCAATATCACGAAGGCCATTGTGGCCACCGTGGCCACCGCTAGCTTTTACACGTAATTTTCCAGCTGGAAGGTCAAGCTCATCGTGGAACACAAACACATCATTTGGCTCAATTTTGTAAAACCGAACAAGTTCAGCAACAGGCAGGCCGGATCCATTCATAAAACTTTGTGGCTTCACAAGGATGATCTTTTCGGATTCGATCTGACCATCACTTATTAGCGATGCTCCTTTTTTTCTCCATGGTGAAAAACTATTCTGGTTGGCAAAACGGTCCACTGCCATGAACCCCACATTGTGTCGGTTCATGGCATAAGCTGATCCGGGGTTTCCTAGTCCTGCAAATAAACGCATGCTCAACCCGTTCAGTTTGAAAAAACTTGAGGTCTATTCTCCAGATTCTTCTTTATCTGATGCTGAATCCTCACCTTCGGTCATTTCTCCATCTTCACCATCTTCGTTCTTCACACCTCCCCCCGGTGAGGCGATAGTCGCAATGGTGAAGTCACGATCTGTAATTGTTGCTGTTACCCCCTCTGGGAGTACGATGGAGCTGATATGAACAGAGTCGCCTATCTTGAGCTCATCAAGGTCCACTGTGATTTTATTTGGAATTTTTGTCGCAGGGCACAATAGTTCAATTTCATAACGAACAACGTTCAGCACACCTCCAGCCTTGATTCCAGGGCAAATATCTTGGTTGAGAAATTCAACAGCAACCGCCACAGCAACCTTGGCCGAACCAGATATACGCAGGAAATCCATGTGAAGGACATACTCGGTTACTGGGTGAAACTGGATGTCACGGGTCAGTACGGTATTTTTTTCACCGCCAACCTGGATGTCGAGCAATTTGCCAAATATACCGGGTTGATGAACAATTTTACTTATCTCACGGGATTCCAGTGTTATTCCTAACGGATCCTTTTTGTCGCCATAAATGACGGCAGGGACACGACCTGCACGGCGTACCGCACGGGCGGACCCCTTACCGACCCGTTCGCGCTTTTCAGCACTAATGGTTGTGTTGTCAGACATTGTTAACTCCTTTTAAAAAACAATGTGCCGCGCCTCCAGGGGTGGACGGCAGCGGATTAATAGGCTTATTACTGCAAAAATACAAGCCTTTTCACAAGTCTGATGAGCCATTCACCTAAGTTGTTAAAACAACGTTGAGACTGAGCGCTCTTCATTGATCCGCAGCATTGCCTCGCCTAAAAGTGGTGCGATCGATAGTTGCCGTATGTTGCGTGCAACGCGGACTGCTTCTGTTGCTGGGATTGAGTCAGTTGTTACCAAAGAGTTTAGTGGTGATGCAGCTACTCGGCTAACAGCACCACCGGACAACACACCGTGCGTGACATAGGCGTCAACTGAGATCGCTCCGGCCTTCATAAGCGCAGCGGCGGCATTGCATAATGTTCCACCTGAATCAACAATGTCATCAACCATTATACAATGGCGCTCTTCAACATCTCCAATGATGTTCATTACTTCAGAAACACCAGCCTTTGGACGACGTTTGTCGATTATGGCAAGATCTGCTTCTAGACGTCGGGCGAGGGACCGCGCTCGGACAACACCCCCAACATCTGGAGATACAATCATGAGCTTTGATCCGTCATATCGTTTCTTTATATCGCTAACAAAGACGGGTGCGGCAAATAGATTGTCAGTAGGAATGTCAAAGAAACCTTGAATTTGACCAGCATGAAGATCAATGGTTAAAACTCGATCAGCTCCTGCCGAAGTGATAAGGTTAGCGAGCAATTTAGCTGAAATTGGTGTGCGTGGACCAGATTTGCGGTCTTGACGTGCGTAGCCATAATAAGGAATGACAGCGGTTATTCGGCGGGCAGAACCTCGGCGGAGCGCATCTAAAGCAACCAATAATTCCATTACGTTGTCATTGGCAGGAAAACAGGTTGATTGCACAACAAATACATCTTCACCTCGAACGTTTTCGCCAATTTCGACAAAAACTTCCATATCGGCAAATCGTTTAACGTCAGCTTGAGTGAGAGGGGAGTCCAAATAAGTAGCAATTGCCTCTGAGAGGGGTCTGTTACTATTGCAAGATAAAATCTTCATTCGTGCAAAACCTGTATGAGACAATCTTAAATTACGCAAGCCTTGCTATAGCAATCAGCGATCAGCGGGGCAAGAAGATAAGCTCGTATTTGTTTAAAAATTGGCATGTCTCGTTCAAGCGATGATGCACGATGCCAGCAAAGCAACAAACATCAGTCCAAGGAAAATATAGAGATGTGGCATTATAAGTGGTCCTTTTGCGTGGCTTCAGTCAGATGTTCTGACAAAAGGCCAATAACGGAGATTTGACGACCGGTGTCATTTAATGCCGCATGGGTTGCTTTGCGATGAGAAAATAAATTTGATGATTCGCCATATGTATCAATGCCAAGGTTTTCGATTTGTAATAGGCCAGCCAAATTAAGGCGCCATTTGATGAAACCTGGTAAATCAAAACGGTATTTTCTGTTTACGTCACTTTCAAAATATATTTCGGCATCCGAGTGGTATTTCAGAACATAGTCACGCAAATCACTGCCAACTTGATAGCTCGCTTGTTGTATGGCTGGGCCAATCACAGCTTCTATTTGCTGAGGTTTTGCACCTAGTTTGACCATCATTGCGATGGTTGACTCAAGAACACCGTTCACTGCCCCTCGCCACCCGGCATGAGCGGCTCCAACCAAACCAAAAGAGGGCGCTACAAAAAGCACTGGCACGCAATCCGCAGTCAAAATAGAAAGTGCAATATTAGGTGTTCTTGTGACCATGGCATCAGCCTCAGCACGTTCATCAATTCTTTTATCACTTTCAGCGTCAATTAAAATACTGGTTGCTGAGTGGACCTGGCGTAGTCCTACCATCTGGTTGGAGCTAAAACCAAGGCTAGTTGCGACCAGCTTACGGTTTTTAGCGATCAACAGTTGATCATCGTTTGATCCAAAGCCGCAGTTTAAACTTTTATAGAGTCCCGAACTGACGCCACCACCTGCTGTAAAAAATCCATGGCGAATCTGTAATCCAGACTCCCTTTTTTTCTGCCATTGCTGA
The DNA here is from genome assembly GCA_028382965.1 of Candidatus Puniceispirillum sp. Taxonomy (GTDB): domain Bacteria; phylum Pseudomonadota; class Alphaproteobacteria; order Puniceispirillales; family Puniceispirillaceae; genus UBA3439. The sequence goes on along the minus strand of JAOEUK010000002.1, from coordinate 131,340 downwards.
TGTTGAAAACATGGCACGATGCTTATTGGTTTGTTGAGAGTCATTACAAATTTGTTGTCCCACCATTAGAAAAAAAACCAGGAGGAGTTCCGGTGCCTGGTGGCAGTAACAGAGCTACCTTGAAAGCGGATCCCATTTGTTGATTACTGATAAGCCTGTCAACCGCTGCAAATAGGCTGCGGCGGGTTTTATTGTCAGCTAATTTTGCTAAGGTTTCTGCGCGTTGGATAATACCGATTTCCTGCAGAAACTCACTTTGGGTTACAGGACCTATGAGACGCGCTCCAGCCTCTTTAATTGTTTGACTGAGCGCACTAAAATCGACCCAATGTGATACATCTGCGTTTCCTGGTTGGTAAAATATGTCGACTGCTTGGTGATTGGCAATTGCTTGAAGGGTATCACAACTTTGCCCCTTATAGCCGTAATCAATTATTAGGCATGCGCCACCATAGGTGACGAGATGATAGGCAATTTTTTCTGCGTAAACGGATGCCAGTGGGCAATGTTCCGCTATTGCACCGTCTCTATGTCCAAATTCTTTTGGTAAAGCGAGCGACCAATCTTGCAATTGCGAAGTGTTTAGTGGTGGTCCATCTACAAAACCAAGCTTGCCATCACTAAGTCCGATCAATCGGTGTCGCCAAACACCGGAGGTTTTACTGTCATTTTCGCGCCAAATAGCCTGTGCTATTGGCAGAGCATCAAAAAACTCATTGGCAACAGCAAAGATGGGATATGGCGGCAACGACTTCAAATCGTCATGAAAATGAAGATTAGCACCTGCTAATTTGGCTTTTTGTAATTGTCGAAGTTTATAACTGTTTTCAACCAGGTGTAAATCTGCTGTCAAGAGTGATGGCTTAACCTGCCGCCAGGCATGTCGCATATCTGCCATCAAACTACCGCGTCCTGGGCCAAGTTCGAGTATGGATGGATCTTTTAATTCTGATAATTCGATTATGTGAGCAAAATAAAGCCCACACATTTCTCCAAATAAGCCTGAAATTTCAGGTGCAGTTGTGAAATCTCCTGTTTCTCCAAATGGATCTTTTTTCTGATAGTATCCATAACTTGGATCACTAAGTGCAAGGCTGAGGTAGCTGGCGAGCGAAATAGGACCATCTTCAATAATTTTGGCAGCTATATAGTCAAACAACGCAGTTTTATGCTGCGTACTTTTAGACTTATAGTTTGCCATGATTTTGCTCCTGACGCCAACTCTGAAGTAGCAAATAAAATCCAAATAGTATCATTGGCAATGATAAGATTTGTCCGATGCTAATGCCGCCTGCAAAAAGGCCGATGTGCGCATCGGGTTGCCGAACGGTCTCGACAAGAAATCGCGCCAAACCATAGCCGCATAAAAACACGCCGGTTAAGCGCCCTAAACTATCAAGCCAGTTCTTCCTCAACAAGATATACATTACAAGGCCCAACAGAGCGCCCTCTAGGCCAGCCTCATATAGCTGGCTTGGATGCCGCGGCTGGAGGTCACTATGGGGGAAGATCATTGCCCATGGCACAGTTGTAATGCGGCCATAAAGCTCGCCATTAATAAAATTGGACAAGCGCCCCAGAAACAAGCCAATTGGGGCTACCATAGCAACCCTATCACTTAATGCTCGAAATGGAAGATCATTGCGTCGAGCCATGACAAAAAGTGAGAGACCAACCCCAATCAGGGCGCCATGGAAAGACATGCCGCCTTCCCACAGCCGAAAAATTGATAATGGGTTTGAGAGATAAAAAGCCGCATTGTAAAATAGAATATAGCCAAGCCGCCCACCAATAATAATACCTACCAGCAAATAGTTGAAAAGATGGTCTATTTGATCTGGAGTCATTAAAGATTTTGGTAATCGCGTTTCGCGCCGCAATATATAGATACCTATCAGCAACCCAGCTATGTAGGAAAGTGCGTACCAGCGGATGCCAAAGTCACCAATTTGAATGGCGAAAATATTGAATTCAGGCAGTATTATGGCGCTGTATAAAAATTCAATAGGTGCCGTCTCTTTAATCATGGGGCGTCTCTCTGATTTTTTAGCAAATTCATTTACGGGTATATTTCCAAGCTACTTTGACTTTAATTTTCAGGCAGGAATTTATTTTATTATGCCAAAATCCATTGCAATATTACTCTAATCATATTGTTTATGATAAGAAACATATGTGGCAAGAAAAGATGATGTCGATAGTAATCGCTTTATCAAAGACTTCAGTGTGAAAATTTTTAGGAGATGAATTATGGCGCCGCGTTCAAATTTTATGGGAGACCTTGCGATAATGGCAAATGGAGCTGCATCTGCGTTTGGTGGGGTGCGAGAAGAGGTTGATAATTTGATCCGTCAGCGTATAGAACGCAGCCTTAACACGCATGGCCTTGTGACGCGTGAAGAGTTTGACGCTCTGCGTACTCGTCACGAAGCCCTTGCCGCACGCCTTACCTTTCTTGAGTCGACTGAGTGGCCGAAGGCCGAGTCGCAAGACAAATCAACGGCCGAGGCGAAAGAGACACCAAAACGTAAGAGGGCAACAAAAAAGAGCATTAAATAATGAACTTGATTAAAATTGCTGCGAATCAGCGGAAATTGAGGAAAAACACTAATTCATGTGTGTGTTGGGTGGTGGACGCACAAAATATTGTGTTGAATTAGATTGATTGGGTTCTACAAATTTGGCACTTTATAAAAAAGTTGGTTGGCAATTACGCCAAAGCCATATTTTGGAACCTGTCGCTATGGCACCCAGCCAAAATCAGCATAACATTCTTCTTGGCAATCCTATCGAACTTGTTACCCAATTTGTAACTAACCAGGATTGGTTGCTGCAACGGCGCGCAGAAAATGCGGTGCTTGTCGAGGTGCCAGGCAAATGGTGTGATTATCAGCTAGCTGTTACGTGGCGGCACAATGAAGAGGCAATGCAGGTGACATGCCGCATTGATATTCAATGTGAGGAGGGTCGGCTTGGCGAAATAGCCTTGTTGGCGGCATTGATGAACCAACAGATCTTCATGGGGCACCTTGCGCTTGATATTGGCACTGGTGAGTTGGAGCTGAGGCATACACTGCCACTTCGTGGTGCTGGGGGAGCAACACCTGAGCAGATCGAAGATGTTGTTGATATTATGCTTGGTGAATGTGAATATTGTTTTCCATCGATCTATCAAGTGGCACACAATCAATTGTCAGCAGATGATGCGGCCGCTGCAGCTTCTTTCATGACTGAAGGTGAGGCTTAAATTTTATGGCTGAATATCAAATAACGCTGATTGGATGTGGTAAGATGGGAAGCGCGATGCTGAAGGGCTGGCTTAATGATCTCTCTCTTCATGCACGGTTCATTATTATCGAGCCTGACCAGAAGCATCTTGGCTGGCTTACAAATGAGCCGCGTGTGAAGCTATACTCAGATTGTGCGAGCGCCATTTCGGATAATGTACTGGCCAGTACGATGACTGTTTTAGCAGTTAAACCACAAATAATGGACGAAGCACTGAACGTTTTGGGTGCAATGACCAACACCAGTAGTGCCTACTTGTCGATTGCTGCAGGTATTTCAACTAGCTGGTTAAAGCAGCGTCTTGGTGCAGATGCAGTTGTACTCCGTGCAATGCCTAATACGCCGGCAGCAATTGGCAAAGGTATAACGGCACTATACGGAGCTGCACCTGCCGTTTCGCGTGATTTAGCGCGCCAATTATTATCTGCGGTTGGTGACGTGGTGCTTCTTGACGATGAGGGGTTAATGGATGCAGTAACTGCGGTATCTGGGTCCGGCCCAGCTTATGTTTTTTTGCTGGCTGACGCGATGAGTGCGGCTGGGGTTGAGGCTGGGTTGCCTGATGCATTGGCAAAGGATCTGGCAAAGGCGACTGTGTGTGGGGCTGGGGCATTAATGGCGGCAGTAGATATACCGCCTGCAACTTTACGTGAAAATGTGACAAGCAAAGGTGGGACGACTGAGGCAGCGCTATCAGTTTTGATGGCTAAAGACGGGCTTTATGCATTAATGACGAAAGCGATAGAAGCTGCAAGAGCAAGATCAGTCGCACTTGGTGAGTAATTCAAATTGCCCGACGGGTTAATGAAGTGACTGTGGTCTATCTTAGGACGGTTTTTGTGCTACGGTTCATTTTGAAAGAATGTGGTGCGTTGAAACCTACGTTTTATAGCGTAATGGTGAGAAGGCTATTAGATGTCGCTGAATACTAAAACACCAGGATTAAATTATGAAAAGATGGTTAGGCTTGCCGATGCGGCTTGGGCTCTTCTGGAAAATCAACGGCTTGATCAGATAAAATTTGATGCTGTTGCCGATATGGTAGGTATTGACCAACGGTTTGCTTCGGCGCTCGTGGGGAGTGTTCAAAGTCTTGTTTTAGCTAAAATGGCTGCGTTGGATTGCCAATCTATACTTGAAGCCTATCACGATATTGCAGATGCTGGCGAGGTATCAATCCGTGAAAAAATTATTGAGGGTCTCTTGCATCGCTTTGAAACTTATGGGCCCTTCCGTCGCCAAATTGACCAGTTGAATAAGTCTGCACGCCGCCATCCTGAGTTGGCAGTCCGGCTACTAGATGGCCTCGAAGCTGCGATACGACGTATTCTAATGATATCAGGTGATCCTGCGAATGGCCTAAAAGGCATGTTAAGGGTAAAGGGTGTTGCGGGTGTTTTTTTGTTAACGTCTCGTGTGTGGATGAAGGATGATAGCCCTGACCTTGCCGCTACTATGAAGATGCTTGACCAACGAATGTCCACAGCTGAAGAATGGTGCACTAGTTTGCGTGTATTTGCTTTGGAGAGTCAGTCCGGCCAGAACTCAAATGAGAATGGACAAGATGATGGTCGCTATGGTGAAGATAATGACTGAAGTTTTATTTGATGATTTTCTAAAATTGGATATACGCTGCGGTACCATTGTTGCAGCAAATTTGTTTCCTGAAGCCCGTAAATCGGCTGTAAAGTTGGAGATTGATTTTGGTGGATCACTTGGACGACGAAAATCCTCAGCGCAGATTACCACTCATTATCAATTAGATCATTTGGTAGGAAAGCAGGTTATGGCAGTGGTGAATTTTCCACCGCGCCAGATTGGACCATTTGTGTCTGAAGTTTTAACTCTTGGTGTGCCTGATTTAGGTGGCGAGGTGGTGCTTGTTGTGCCTGAGAAACAAGTCCCTAATGGCAGTAAAATGTTTTAATCACTTTGTTTTAGCCTTTACTTCTAGATTGGCAATTTAACTAAAACGCGAAGCCCCCCGAGATCAGAGTCGGCGAGGGTTAGTTCACCTCCATGGCTATGTATAATATCACTGGTAATTGACAAGCCGAGGCCAGCACCACCAGTGCGTCTATTTCTAGATTCTTCAAGCCGAATAAAGGGACGAATTGCATCGGCTCTACGCTCCTTTGGGATGCCTGCACCATCATCATCAAAAGTGAGAATTAGTTCATCATTACGCAGTTGAATGGTAACTATAGATTTTGAAGAATAGCGTATGGCGTTAGAAATAATATTTGAGAAAGCTCTTTGAATGGCATTTCTCCGCATTGGGAAAACTGGAACTTCGTCCTTTACAGGTAAGAGTGTGATATCAAATTTGTGGCTTTTTTGGGCTTGTGTGACAAGCCGCTCAAGTAATAAATTAATGGCAATATCTTGGGGTGCTTCCTCGCCTTCACCTGCTACGAATGCAATATACCCGCCAATCATTTCTTCCATTTCACTAAGATCATTTATGATGGCTTTTGTGTCAACGCTCTCTTTCATTAATGCCAATTGGAGGCGAATGCGGGTAAGGGGCGTTCTTAAATCATGGCTAACTCCAGCTAACATCTCTGTGCGTTCATTTACTTGCCGCATGATACGATGTCGCATGGCTTGAAAAGCCCGGCCAGCAAGACGAACTTCACGTGCACCCTCTAACCGGTAATCAGGTGCAGTGCGGCCTAAGCCAAGCTGCCGTGCTGCGTTTGCCAAACGGTGAATAGGGCGAACTTGACCACGAAGAAACATTAGAGCGATAGCAAAAAGAATAATTGAACTGCTCACTGTCCAGCCTATAAATGTCCAACTGGTAGAACTAAAAATACGCTTTCGGCTTGCATAGATCCGAAGGACACCATTTGCTACTTCTAAATCAACAAAAATTAAATTTTCATTACTGCTAGTGTCAAGACGCCACGCTTGTTTAACCTGTCGTTTTAGTTCACGTCGTAACATAGTTTCTGCATATGTTTCGGGAGGGGCAACAGGAATAGTTGGCAGAAGATCACCTTCTCGGAAATAAATTGGAAAGTTGAAATATTGGGCACCTTTGGCAGTTATGGTTTCAATAGTAAATTTATCGGGTCTTGAACCAATGTTGCTGACTAATAAGGCTATCTCACCAGCAAGGTTTTGCGCCATGTGGCGGGTGACAGTGTCCCAGTGGCGTTCGTAAAAGATAAAAACAGTAATAATCTGCACAAAAATCATTGGGACAAGGATGATTGATAGCATTCGCCCAAACAGGGTTTTTGGAAGAAATTCGCGTAACTGCATGGAAATATAAGCCTAACGCATCGTTAATGTGGTGTCGGTGCGCAATATCCAGCCTTGATTACGGACAGTTTGCAAATAGACTGGATGCCGCGGATTTGGCTCCAATTTACGGCGCAGCCTAGCAACTGCAACATCAATTGACCTTCCTTCCATACGTCCATCAAGTGCAGCGCCAAGATCATCACGTGACAGGATCTGATTTGGTCGCTTTCCAAAACTCATTAGCAACTGCTGCTCAGCAGTTGTGATATGAATTCGATTACCTGACTTTGACAGCATGGCGGTGTTAGGGTCAAAATGAAAAGGCCCAAACATGATCTGCATGTTGTCGGGCTCATTGGTAAGTTTGCGTTGTAGTATTCTTTTTATTCGGAGTACAAGCTCGCGAGGTTCAAAAGGTTTTGACATATAGTCATCTGCGCCTACCTCTAAGCCTTCAATTCGATTTTCCGTATCAGACATAGCGGTCAAAAATAGTGCAGGTACAGGATTTTCCTTTCGAATGTCAGTCAAAAACTCAAGTCCTGTTTCTCCTGGCATCATGATATCAATAACTAAAAGGTCAAAGGCTATACCTGCTAGGATTTTTCGCGCTTCACTGGCATTGCAAGCATCAGTAACACGAAATCCGCTTTCCTCAAGAAAACGGCGTAGAAGAAGACGAAGACGTTCATCATCATCGATGACCAGGATGTGATGCTCCGACATGAAGACCCCCTCGTTTATTTGCAGCACAACGTGAAGTTAAAAACAGGTATATTAATCAAAATAATTTTACTCGTTTGCCAAACGGTCTTGTTGGCTCATTTGGCTAATGGTATCGATGTCGAGTAATCTGTGCAACACTTGTTGAAATCCGTCAACTGCATCAACTCCGGCTCCACGGTAAGCGGCAGCAAATCGGCGTGCTTGCATAGATGTTAGTCGAGACTCAAAAGCAATTCCAATTTTTGTAAGAAATAGCAGACGTTGCCGTCGGTCAGTTACTCCTGGTTTTTGGATGACATATCCATCTTTCATCAAGCCTGAGAGAACGCGTGACAAACTTTGCTTTGTTATACAAAGGATGTTTAAAAGGTTGCTGACAGTGATGCCTGGATGGCGGCCAATGAAATAAATGGCGCGATGATGCGCCCTGCCCATAGCTTTTTCAGCTAAAATCCAATCTGCTTCGCCAGTGAAATCACGATAAGCGAAAAACATTAATTCAATGCCGCGGCGTAATTCTTCCTCACGAAGAAAAAGAGCCTTGCCAATTGGTTTTACGTCAGCCATGCTGACCAATTAAGAATTTGAATAAATACATCATATTCACGTTAACATAAAATGGCCGAATTGGAACCATTTAAATTATTAATATTGTTACTTTAAGTATTTGTAGGGAGAACCTGATATGGCTTTGATACCGTTTGATGATCGTGATGGTAGCATATGGATGGATAGTGAAATTGTGCCATGGCGTGATGCAAAGGCGCATACATTGAGCCATGGGTTGCATTACGCCAGTCTGGTGTTCGAGGGTGAACGTGTATACGGCGGCAAAATTTTTAAGGGCCGCGAGCATACAAAAAGGTTACGTGGGTCTGCCAGAATAATGGACTTCGACCTACCCATCACTGACGATGAACTTGATGCTGCGAAACAAGCTGTTATAGGAGCCAACAATATTGTCGATGGGTATGTGCGCGCCTATTGTTGGCGTGGATCTGAAATGATGGCAGTTTCAGCACAACAAACTACTGCTCATCTGGCGATTGCAGCCTGGGAGTGGCCAAGTTATTTTGACGCTGACATAAAGATGAAGGGGATCACACTTGATATTGCAAGTTGGAAGAGGCCATCACCCGAATCAGCGCCAGTGCATGCAAAAGCTGCTGGTCTTTATATGATTTGCACTTTATCGAAGCATGAGGCTGAACGTAAAGGTTTCCACGATGCCTTAATGTTGGATTATCGTGGATATGTGGCTGAAACGACCGGCGCAAATGTATTTTTTGTCGATGAAAACGGCAAGATGCATACACCTATTGCAGACTGTTTCTTGAATGGAATAACCCGCCGGAGTGTGATTGAGTTGGCAAGGTCAATTCAAATCGAAGTGATTGAACGCCATATCAAACCTGAAGAGTTGGGGCTGATGCGCGAATGTTTTCTCACAGGAACTGCGGCTGAAGTGACCCCTGTGTCTAGAATTGCCGATCATGAATACATTCCTGGCGATATTTGCCGCAAAATGGTTGATGGTTATTCAGCTCTAGTGAACGCGTGATAACTGAACTTAGCCAAATTAAGCTCTGCAAAGTCACAAGCTTTTGATTTTATTAGCCCCCAGTGACAGGCGGGAAAAAAGCAATTTCATCACTCTCAGCTATGGGAGTTTTATGGTCCCCATAAACGCGATTTACGGCAACCCTCACAGTGTCAAGATTTGCCAAAGCGGTAGTGTGACCTAATGATTTTTGTGCTATGTGTGGAATCAGGCCTCCAACTGTATTAACTCCTTGAGGGAGATTCATATCCTCCGACGAACATCCGGTATGTTCTTTTAACCAAGCAAAATACATAATTTTCATTGTATATGGTCTCGTTTCCGTTTTTGCCTGACAAAGGCTTAGTGCGACTGTTATCTGATACAAATGATTCAGAATGCCGTTGTATCGAGCAAGGCTATTTAGGACAAAAAAGACAAATCGTCAGAATGTTTATGATTTTAACAACTTACATACAATATTACCGTTACTGCGGATTTCTTACATGGCGAAACGCATCCTTCACATACCCTGAACCAGTCTGAATGGTCAAGATAGCGGCAATCCATAGAAGTGCTAGGCCAACTTCATGTGCAAAGGGAAAGCTGGGGAATCCAGGGGCGCCTATTAAAAAACCTAGAGCTAAAATTTGTGCAGTTGTTTTCCATTTTGCTAAATTAGTTACAGGTGTGGAGATGTTTTGCTTTGCTAGGTATTCACGCAAACCGGAGATCATGAATTCACGAATAAGAATTATTAGTGCGGGAACCATAAATATCCAACCGCTTGTCTCAACGCTTGCTAATGCAAGTAAAACAGAAGCGATCAGTAGCTTGTCAGCGACTGGGTCCAGCATTTCGCCAAAAGGAGACACGACGTTTAGTTTGCGCGCGACATACCCATCAATATAATCTGTAATGCTGGCCACTGTGTATAGATATAAAGCGAATTGGTACCCTAATGGTTGAATATCGCTCCAGACCAACACTGCAATAAGTGGGGCGATAGCTATGCGGATGACAGTCATCCAATTTGGGAGCGACGCGATGGTAAACATAAATTTCGTCTGTGGCCCCTCTATGGAAAATTTGCCGTTACATTACTTCTTATGAATGTTCGATTAAAACATCAAATTAAACTATCTTCCACTATAGAACCAATCATAAATTTGTTGAGCAAATTTTTTTGAAATACCATCCACGGCTTCTAAATCACTCAGGCCAGCAGCTGAAACTGCCCGTGCTGAGCCAAAATGCCCTAATAATGCCTTTTTGCGCTTTGGACCAATTCCGGGAACCCCATCCAATGGATTGACAAATTCGGTCTTCGTGCGTTTAGCGCGGTGTATTCCTATAGCGTAGCGATGTGATTCGTCACGAAGGCGTTGCAGAAAGTGCATGGTAGCGCTATCTGGAGGAAGAGTAAAACTTGTCTGGCCCCGAATATGAAATTGCTCGCGACCCGCAAGTCGGTCTGGTCCTTTCGAAATCGCAACGACAGGTAGATCGTCCACGCCCAGCTCTTCCAGTGCTTCATGGACTGCTGATAACTGGCCGAGCCCACCATCGATTAGAAGCAAATCAGGCCAAATGGCTGATTGGCGGCTAATGTCGTCTTTCAAAGCGCGGGTGAATCGGCGATGAATTACTTGGCGCATCATTGCAAAGTCATCACCGATGGCGGTGGCAAATTTTCCCTCATTCTTGATGTTAAATCGCCTGTATGAATTTTTTTCAAACCCATCAGGGCCAGCAACAACCATTCCGCCAACAGCATGCTTTCCTTGGATGTGAGAATTATCATATATTTCAATGCGCCTTGGTGGTTCTGGCAGATTAAATGTTTTTGCCAGTTCATTCAGGAGACGACGTTGCGACGAGGCATTGGCAAGGTTTCGGGCAAGCGCTTCCTCAGCATTTTTGAGGGCCATCAACGTGACTTTGCGCCTATTGCCACGGACAGGGCAACTCAAGTGAACTTTTTGTCCTGCTTGATTTGTTAGCGCTTCAGAAAGTAGGCAATGGTCTTCGGGCATTTCGCTTAGCATTATTTGACCAGGGGGATCTTTGTCTTGATAGAACTGTCCTACAAAGGCGCCAATGACCTGGCTAGATGGTGTGTCGGTTAAATGGGTTAAAAAATAAGATCGATTACCGTAATTAGATCCGTTTCGAATGAAAAAAATTTGAATACAGCTGCGCTCACCACTTCGGGCCGCAGCAATAATATCAGCATCATTAACGTTTGGCAGATTTATGTCTTGGTCAGCTTGAATGCCAGTAAGTGCACGAATACGGTTTCTCCAAATAGCTGCCGTTTCATAATCTAATTGTTCCGCAGCATTATGCATCCGAGTTGCGTAATCTTTTTGAACATTAGCTGACTCACCTTTGAGAAACTGTCGGGCCTGAGTCATTTGCTTCGCATAGTTTTCTTTGTTTACTAACCCTACACATGGTCCGGAGCAGCGTTTGATCTGATATTGAAGGCATGGGCGTGTTCGGGCTTGAAACACATTGTCAGTGCAAGTCCGCAACATAAATGCTCGGGCGAGATCAGCCACTGTCCGATTGACAAATCCGGCTGATGCAAAAGGTCCAAAATAATCCCCCTTACGGCTTTTCCGGCCACGATGTTTAGTCAATTGTCCAAACGTGTGATCATCAGTCAGTAAGATTTGTGGCAGGCTTTTATCATCACGAAGTAATATATTATATCGTGGTTTCATTTTTTTTATGAGGTTGGACTCTAGAAGCAATGCTTCGACCTCTGATTTAGTGACAATGATTTCCAGTTTTTTGGTTTCACTGATCATGCGCATAATCCGATTGGATAGACGGTTAGGTTGTGTGTAATTGGCTACTCTTTGAGCCAAATTCCGCGCCTTGCCAACATAAAGAACCTCACCAGTTTCATTTTGCATGCGGTAAACTCCCGGCATGCTGGAAAGTGTCTTAAGTTCAGTCTTGAGATAAGCAATGCCGCGTTTCAAATTTGTTGGCATATTTATGAACTCTTCCACCATGCGCTTCACAACCCCTTTAACAAAATTTGATGTAAGAACTTGTTGAAAATCATTATAAAAAATTTCAATGATAAAGTCATTGCTACAAGCTCTATTTAGTGATGATTTTTTCTGCTTAGCAAATCATTATTGTCAAGCCCTTGATTGCGTTCAGATTTGAGCCAAACCCTTAAAATTGTGAGCTTATTTTTGTTGGGTAATTATAAAGCGAGTCTCGCGAATCAGTGAGTCTACTTTTACAAATGTTTTTTCCCCGTTTACTGTGGATAAACCTGTGGAGAAACGTTGTTTTTTATTCATGGCTTACTGTTTTTCTACAAAAAAATACGGTTTGCCTAAAAAATAGGCACAAATAAAAAACGTAAATAATACATATAGTTAATATATTTCAAGAAGAAAAACTTCTTATTTCAATGGAAAGTTTTATCCAATGTTATAAAAAAGTAAGATTAGAGCCCCACTTGTGTAAAACCATTTCCGATTCGGCCTAGGCTAGCAGTCATCTAAGCTATTTATACAAATTATTTAGCAATATAAGTCGCGTGATATTGTTGCTTTTAATGCCGCCGACCACGTTTTTTAACTTGCGCACCTGGCGTTCCAGCGGGAAAACCATGTTTTTGTGCAAGTGAGGCAGGAACCCCGGGTTTTAACAGGCCAAGTTCTGCAGCTTCCATCCGACGAATTTCATCCCGTAGCCTGGCTGCTTCTTCAAATTCTAGATTAGCTGCTGCTGCTTTCATGTTTTTTTCTAGATCTGCAATCAGTGCTTTGAAATTTCCACCCATAAAATCATTCGATTTAGCGCTAGTTTTGTGTGTAAAACTTTCTCCAGGTTCGGAGACAGAACCTAGCACATCTGCAATATCCTTACGGATAGTTTCTGGGATAATTCCATTTACTTTATTATATGCGGTTTGGCGTTCTCGCCGTCGGTTAGTTTCATCAAGTGCATATTGCATTGAGTTAGTCACTTTATCTCCATAGAGAATAACACGGCCATCAATATTTCGAGCAGCACGGCCAATGGTTTGAATAAGAGAAGTTTTGGAACGAAGGAATCCTTCTTTGTCCGCGTCTAAGATGCCAACAAGCGCGCATTCAGGTATGTCTAGACCTTCGCGAAGAAGGTTAATCCCAATGAGTATATCAAACACGCCAAGGCGCAGATCACGCATAATTTCGATTCTTTCAAGGGTGTCAATGTCGGAGTGAAGATAGCGCACTCGTAAACCAGCCTCAAACATATACTCTGATAAGGCCTCAGCCATTTTCTTGGTAAGTGTGGTGATCAAGGCACGTTGACCATTTGCGGCGACATCGCGACATTCGGCAATAATGTCATCAACCTGATTAGTCGTCGGCCTTACAATGCAAACAGGATCGATTAACCCGGTGGGCCGAACCACCTGTTCACTGAATACGCCGTTGGTTTGTTCGAGCTCCCAAGGGCTTGGAGTGGCGGAAACAAAAATAGTTTGTGGACGAAAACTTTCCCATTCTTCAAATTTCAATGGACGATTATCTAAGCAAGATGGCAGCCGAAAACCATAGTTTGACAAAGTTGATTTACGTGCAAAGTCACCTTTATACATTGCACCAATTTGCGGCACAGTTACATGGCTTTCATCAATGATTAAAAGCGCATTTTTGGGCAAATATTCAAAAAGAGTTGGTGGGGGCTCTCCTGGGCCACGGCCTGATAAATAGCGTGAATAGTTTTCAATACCAGCGCAAGCGCCAGTAGCCTCAATCATTTCTACGTCGAATTGGGTGCGCTGCTCAATACGCTGGGCTTCAAGAAGTTGGTTATTGGCGGTTAGTTCAGCAATCCGGTCTTTGAGTTCTTGTTTGATAAGCTTGCAGGCTTTTTGTAAAGTGGGACGTGGTGTTACATAATGCGAATTTGCAAATACTGTGATTCTGCCTAGTTGGCTTTGTTTTGACCCGGTAAGTGGATCAAATGCAACTATTACCTCAATCTCATCACCAAAAAGTGAAACCCGCCAAGCACTGTCCTCTAGGTGCGCAGGAAATACTTCAATTGAGTCACCGCGAACGCGAAAGGTGCCGCGTACAAAATTTGTATCATTTCGTCGGTATTGCAGTTCAGTTAGCTGACGAAGTAAATCCTGTCGGGCAACTTTTTGACCTGTTTCTAATTTTAAGGTCATATTGGAATAGGTCTCAACTGAACCAATGCCGTATATGCACGATACTGATGCAACAATAATAACATCGTCACGTTCAAGAAGTGCGCGTGTTGCCGAATGACGCATCCGATCGATCTGTTCGTTGATTGATGATTCTTTTTCGATATATGTATCGGAACGCGCTACATAGGCTTCTGGCTGATAATAATCATAATAGGATACGAAATATTCAACGGCATTTTTAGGAAATAAAGATTTCATCTCGCCATAAAGCTGGGCTGCTAAAGTTTTGTTTGGAGCGAGAATAAGGGTAGGTCTTTTGGTTGCCTTAATAACGTGTGCAGCTGTAAATGTCTTACCCGAACCTGTTACACCAAGTAAGACTTGATTACGTTCACCATCTTGAATGCCTGCAATAAGCTCAGCAATAGCAGTTGGTTGATCTCCAGATGGTTTGAATTCTGACACTAGATCAAAATTTGCAAGGCCGCTTGATCGCGTAATAAAAAGATTTTTGGTGTTGTCCTCGTCCATATTTCATAAGATAGGTATCTTAAAGCCAAGAAGGAAGGGGATATGACGAAAAGCACTTGTCCTTGGTGTTAAAGCACCGCATAAATTTCTGAGAGAAAAAGGAAACTAAACTAATGGGCCTCATTTCGAACAGGCTAAATTGTCTTGCGCCATCACCAACTGTAGCGATCAATGACCTGGCGCTTAACATGAAGGTGATGGGCCGATCTGTTATCGGTCTTGCTGCCGGTGAGCCTGATTTTGATACACCTCAACATATAAAAAATGCGGCTATTGCGGCAATGCAAGATGGTAAAACAAAATATACACAAGTTGATGGCATTCCAGAATTGAAAGAGGCTATCTGCCGCAAATTTAAGCGGGAAAACAACATTATGTGTACATCTGAAATGATTAGTGTTGGAACTGGTGGTAAGCAGGTGTTGTTTAATGCGCTGATGGCAAGTCTTAATCCTAGTGATGAAGTAATTATTCCTATACCGTATTGGGTTAGTTTTGCTGGTATTGTTGAATTATGTGAAGCGAGGCCTATTTTCATTCAGGGTCGAGGTGCAAACCCGATGAAGATCAGCGCCGAAGATCTGGAATCTGCCATCACCCCAAACAGCAAATGGTTGATACTCAACAGTCCATCAAATCCTGGCGGTGTTGGCTATAGCGCTGACGATCTTCTGAAATTGGCGGCAGTAATACGCTGCCATCCTCAGCTACATGTGATTAGCGATGATATCTATGAACATTTAATCTATGATGGTTTTTGCTTTTCTACGATGGCAAGTGTTGCACCAGATTTACAGAATCGTATTTTAACTGTGAATGGGTTGTCCAAATCTTATTGTATGACTGGCTGGCGGATTGGTTATGGAAGTGGTCCAGTAGCTCTGATTGAGGCAATGTCTAGGGTTCAATCACAATCAACTTCAAGCCCAAATACTATTGCGCAATACGCATCTATTGCTGCATTGGATGGACCAACGGACTTTATTGCTATTAATCGCGAGGTGTTTGCACGCCGTCGGCAACTCGTTTGCAAAGCATTGAATAAAATTGATGGCATAGACTGCTTACTTCCTGATGGTGCGTTTTATGTTTATCCGTCGATCAATAAGCTAATTGGCAAAAAAAGACCTGATGGAGCGGTGATTGGGTCCGATAGTGATTTTGTTAAGTATCTTCTCGAGGCAGGTGAAGTGGCGGTGGTGCCAGGTATAGCTTTTGGATTGTCTCCATATTTTCGTATTTCTTATGCCGCCGCGGATGATGTGCTTGAAGATGCAATGGCCCGCATTGCGAAGGTTACGGAAGCCTTGACTTGAACTCATTGGGTTTTGGGCAGATAGGATACTTTTTTGATGTCGCATCTTTGCCGTATTGATTGGCGAATAAAAGAGTAAGAACGAAAGTCGTTTTACAAGGAGATTAACTGTGTTTGTCAAGTCATGTCCAAGTTGGGCTATTTCTGAGTCTGAAGTAACACCTGAACATATCTATATCAACCGCCGTGAATGGCTGCAGAAAGTAGGCTTTTTTGGACTGGGGCTTGCTAGCACTGCGAGCGGTTTTGGCTTGTTTAGCGGTGATGCCAATGCCGCTATTAGCGGCTATCCAGCACCCCGTAATGGCGTTTACCAACTTGATCGTGAGTTAACCCCCAAAGAAGTAGCAACAACTTACACAAACTTTTATGAATTTGGGTCATCAAAAAATATTTGGCGGCGGGCTCAAAAATTAGCGACTGATCCATGGATGATTACGATTGACGGGCTTGTTGAAACTGAAATGCAGCTTGATGCAGTTGATTTGATTACTAAAATTGGAGGATTAGAAGAACGTTTATACAGGCATAGGTGTGTCGAATCATGGGCTATGGCGTTGCCTTGGACTGGGGTGCCATTGGCAAGCTTAGTTAAGTTTGCAAAGCCAAATGCTGATGCCAAGTATTTGCGGATGGAAACCTTCTTCGATCCGGAGGTGGCACCGGGCCAAAAGCAAAACTGGTACCCGTGGCCGTATGTTGAGGGGCTAACCCTTGCAGAAGCTACGAATGAATTGACCTTTCTTGCGACTGGTATTTATGGCAAGCAGATGCCAGAACAAAATGGAGCACCAATAAGACTGGTAGCGCCATGGAAATATGGTTTTAAGTCAGTGAAATCAATCAGTCGTTTTACTTTTACCGACAATCAACCAGTTTCATTTTGGGAGCAGTTGAATAATCGCGAGTATGGTTTTTGGGCAAATGTGAATCCTGATGTTCCACATCCGCGCTGGTCGCAGAAAACAGAGCGTCTAATAGGCAGCAATAAAATCGTTCCAACACAGATGTTTAATGGATATGCAGATCAGGTTGCTGACATCTATAAGGGAATGTTCTTAGAAAACAAGCGTAAGTTGTTTTATTAGGTAAAAATTGGTCATCGATAGAGCAAGCCAATGACCTGACGTAAAATGGCCGGCATTTCATCAAGAGGAGTAAATGTTTTTATAGGTACACTGTTGTCTAAGGTCATGGTATGCCCAGCACTCATCATTGCGTCATGGAAAGCGGCAATGCGGCCAGTCTCCTGTCGCCATTTGGCAATCAACACTGGCTTTCCTGTGATTACTGCTTCGGATGTCAAATTCACTGAGTCTGACGTTACAATTATAGCTTCCACAATCCCCAATATCCCAGGGTAAGGATTTTTGTCTTTTGGATTTGCTACTGCATGCGGTATCTGTTCCAATGCTTGTGTGAGATGATTTAATAGTTCACCCGGTGTTCTTTGTGATGGAATAAGAGCTAAACTTGTTCCGGTTGTGGATGCGAATTTTTTTAAGCGTTCTGCCATTTCGCAAACCATCGTAATAGAAATATCATAGCGCCGATTATTTCCACCTAAAAGCACTGCTACTCGAGGCGCTGGCAGTTTGCTCCATTTTGATTCTAGTTTTCTAGCAGCATCTGTGATGTTAGCATTGTTTAGTCGGTTTAGTGAAGCCATGCTAGTGACAACATTAGGGCCCCTTATTTGGTCATGCTGTGGCACAATCAAAACGTCAAAATGGCTCGGTGATAAACGTGGATCTTGAATGTGGATTGTTCGGACGCGTTTAACCCAGTTTTTTTTGTTCGCATCTTCTCTCCCAAGCCGTTGCATGGCGATTGATAATCCTGCCATACGACGACCACATGTTACAACAATAGTAAAAGTTAAAAACTCATGGAGCCTTTTTTGGAGAACTGGTTCTATCATGGCGCGCAACCATGAGAGTGGTAGAGCTTTGGCAAGTCTTGGTATGTGCCGGAGTAACCAAGGCGGAGTTAAAATAATATCTTCAAGTTTTGCTATAGGATTTTCATTGGCTTGCAAGGCTTGACCCAGAGCAATTGCTTGTAATCTCATGCCGGGTGTGCCATCGCTCATTACCCAAATTGAAGATGCTAAACTCTCCGTGATGAGTGTTTTTTTTACAGTGGTGTCATGTGAAATTTTTGGCAAAACAACCCCTCTATTTTTGGCAACTTTGGTAACTATAAGTAACTTGTGATGTATCATCAGGCAATAATATTACGCAATATTGCTTGTCGAACGATGTTTGACGCGTATATTAGTGGTAATAGGAAAGTTATTGTGACTGAAGCTGGCACCATATCTATGGCTCAAAAAATGAAATTGGATTTGATTGATCGTCAAATCCTGCATGATTTGCAGGAGGATGGGCGCATCACAAATGTGGATCTTTCTAAAAGAGCTGGTATTTCTGCGCCGCCTTGTTTAAGGCGAGTGCGAGCGCTCGAAGACGCGGCTATTATAAAAGGGTACCACGCAGATATTAACCCTGACGCACTAGGCTTTAGTGTTCAGGTTTATGCTTTTGTTGGTTTAACAAGTCAAGCTGAGTCAGATTTACAAGATTTTGAAAAGCTTGTATCGTTGTGGCCGCAAGTGCGTGAGTGTCATATGCTAATGGGTGAAATAGATTTTCTATTAAAGATAGTTGCTCACGACTGGGATGACTTTCAGAAGTTTTTAACCAGTCGTTTGACATCTGCAAAAAATGTAAGCCACGTAAAAACAGCACTTTCTATAAGGTCCACAAAGCAGCTTGTTGGTATTCCAATTGAGTTAGCTGACTTTGATAACTGAACGCATAGGAGAATGCGGCAATTAAATTTTTGTTATGTCAAATAGATTAATAGTCAAAATCTCATAGGAAAGCTGCCCACCTGGAGCTTGCACTTCAACAGAATCACCAACGCTTTTACCTATGACTGCCCGCGCAATTGGGGATGATGTTGAGATCATTTTTTTGGAAATGTTTGTCTCGTAGGGCCCAACAATGTGATATATTGATTCTTTGTCAGTCTCTTCATCAACGAGTCCGACACTGGTTCCAAAAGTGACTCGTTCGCCATTTAATTTTACCGCATCAATAACCTCCGCGCGGCTTGTCACATCTTCCAATTCAGAAATGCGTCCTTCAATAAAAGACTGTTTTTCACGTGCTGCGTGGTACTCTGCATTTTCAGACAAATCACCATGTTCACGCGCAACTGCAATGGCATTGATTACGGCCTGTCGTTCAGTGCCTTTTAAATGCGCAAGTTCTTTTTTAATTTTATCTAGCCCCTGCGGGGTAAAAGGGATTTTTTCCATCGTTATTTACTACTCATTTTTTGTGGGCCAAATGCGGCGCTCAGCTAAACTTTGATAGAGATTAACTGCTAACGCTGAATGTCTGCAAGATAATCCTGCAAGGTACGAACTCCAAGTTGTCCTTGGCGCAAGGCGTGAATCGCCTCTGCTGCTGCACGGCTTCCGGAAGATGTTGTATAATAGGGGATTTTATTGGTTAACGCATTGTGACGAAGGGAAAACGAATCCTTTATTGCCCCGGCTCCTTTAGCAGTGTTGAAGACTAGCTGGATTTCACCTGATAACATTGCATCAACTGCATGTGGTCGGCCTTCCATCACTTTATTAATTCGGTTTGCTGGTACGCCAGCCGCATGAAGAGCTTCGGCTGTACCACTGGTGGCAAGAATATTGAAACCATCCTTAACTAGGCTACGACAAATTTCAACGAAGTCTGTCTTGTCCTCATCTTTGACTGAGATAAAAACTGTACCTGACAATGGTAAATCAACGCCAGCTCCTTGCTGACTTTTCGCGAAAGCGGTTCCAAAATTTCGATCAATGCCCATAACTTCGCCGGTTGATTTCATTTCTGGGCCGAGGAAAACATCGACGCCAGGAAAGCGGGCAAATGGGAAGACAGCCTCTTTCACTGCTACATGCTGCAAGTTGAGGTCTCTTAAATTAAATTTCTTCAATGGTTCCCCAGCCATAATGCGTGACGCGATTTTAGCAAGAGGAACGCCCGTAGTTTTGGCAACAAACGGGACTGTTCGACTACCTCGTGGGTTGACTTCAAGCAGATAAATTTTTTCTTCTCTGATTGCAAATTGGATGTTCATTAGACCAATCACATTTAGTGCATATGCCAGTTTTGACGTTTGGTAACGGATTTGGGCAAGGGTCTCATCCGAAAGATTTTGCGGTGGAAGGGAGCATGCGGAATCGCCAGAGTGGATGCCCGCTTCCTCAATATGTTCCATAATGCCACCAATATAAACGTCTTTGCCGTCACATAATGCGTCGACGTCAACCTCGACAGCATTATTTAGAAAGCGGTCAATTAATACTGGATTATTTCCTGATACAGCAACAGCGTCTCGCATATAACGCTCAAGATCAGCAATTTGATGCACAACTTCCATCGCTCGTCCACCAAGAACATATGAAGGCCGAATTACAACAGGCAAGCCGATACGATCAACAATTTTTCGAGCTTCATTTAACGAATGTGCAATGCCATTTTCTGGTTGTAGTAAATCTAGTTCTTGCACCAGTTTTTGAAACCGTTCACGGTCTTCCGCCAGGTCGATGGCGTCTGGGCTTGTGCCAAGAATAGGGATACCATCGGCTTCGAGTGCAGCTGCAATTTTCAGCGGTGTTTGTCCGCCAAGTTGAACAATGACTCCGCACAAATCACCATTTTCTGACTCACGTTTGATTACAGAAATTACATCCTCAGCGGTAAGTGGCTCAAAATACAATCTGTCAGACGTATCGTAGTCGGTTGAAACGGTCTCTGGATTACAATTGATCATAATCGTTTCATATCCAGCCTCTGACAGAGCATAGCAAGCATGAACGCAACAATAGTCAAATTCGATTCCCTGACCAATCCGATTCGGCCCACCACCAAGAATCACAATTTTTTTCCTGTCGCTTGGGTCAGATTCGCATTCAGCCTGATTGCTGATTTCGTAGGTTGAGTACATATAGGCTGTATCTGAGGAAAACTCGGCAGCGCAAGTGTCAATGCGTTTGTAAACAGGAGTTACACCTGCAGCGATGCGCTTTGTACGCACCTCAGCATCGTCAAGATTGGCAAGCTCTGCGAGGCGGCTGTCGGCAAAGCCAAGTGATTTAAGGTGACGCAGTGCAAATGAATCATCGGGAAGCCCATTGTTAATGACTGCATTCTCGGCGTCAATGATCGCAGCAATTCTTGCGAGGAACCAGCTGTCCCATCTGGTAGCACTATGGACTTCGCCAATTGACATGCCGCTTCGCAGTGCCATTGCAATACGTAAAATCCGGTTTGGCACCAGTTCGCCAAGCCAGCCGCGAAGAGGATCTTCACCAAGCGCGCTGTCAGGGGCCGGCATATCCACTGGGTTCAAGCCAGTAAGGCCAATTTCCATCGAACGAAGCGCCTTTTGCAAGCTTTCTTCGAATGACCGGCCAACTGCCATTGCTTCACCAACTGATTTCATGGATGTTGATAATGTTTGCTCGGCACCGGAAAATTTTTCAAAGGTAAAGCGGGGAATTTTGGTTACCACATAATCTATGGTTGGTTCAAAGCTAGCAGGCGTCACTCCCGTAATGTCATTGACCAATTCGTCAAGCCGATAGCCAACAGCCAGTTTAGCTGCGACCTTTGCAATTGGAAAACCGGTTGCCTTTGATGCAAGCGCAGATGACCGGCTTACCCTCGGGTTCATCTCAATCACAATCACGCGACCAGTTTTTGGACAAACTGCGAATTGCACGTTTGACCCACCAGTATCAACACCAATTTCACGGAGCACCGCTAATGAGGCGTCACGCAGTACCTGATATTCCTTATCGGTTAGGGTGAGAGCAGGCGCAACGGTCATTGAGTCGCCGGTGTGCACACCCATTGGATCAATGTTTTCGATTGAACAAATGATAATACAATTATCGGTTGTATCGCGCACAACCTCCATTTCAAATTCTTTCCAGCCAAGAAGTGATTCTTCGATCAAGACTTCAGATACCGGTGAAAGGCGAAGTCCATTCCCAACAATGGTCTCAAATTCGTTACGATTGTAGGCTATACCGCCACCTTCACCGCCAAGGGTGAATGATGGGCGAATAATAGCTGGCAGCCCCACCTTATCAAGCGCGGCAAGCGCATCCTTAAAATTATTGACAGTGCTGGCCCGGGCGCATTCAAGTCCAATTCGTCCCATCGCCTGACGGAATAGTTCACGGTCTTCAGCCATTTTGATAGAACCGGTTCGAGCCCCTATCATCTCAACGCCATATTTTTCTAGTGTTCCGTTACTATAAAGTGAAAGTGCAGTATTCAGCGCTGTTTGTCCGCCCATGGTTGGTAAAAGTGCATCAGGGCGCTCTGCCTCAATTATTTTGGCAACGGTGGCTGGAGTAATGGGTTCAATGTAGGTGGCATCGGCCATGTCTGGATCAGTCATGATCGTTGCTGGGTTAGAATTCACCAAAATGATGCGATACCCATCAGCCATCAGAGCTTTACAGGCCTGAGCACCAGAATAGTCAAATTCACAAGCCTGCCCAATGATAATGGGGCCAGCGCCGATGATGAGGATAGATTTGATATCGTTACGGCGCGGCATCTTTAAACTCTTGTTTTTTCATCAGGTTGGTAAAGCGTTTAAAGAGATAGCGTGAATCATGTGGTCCTGGTGATGATTCGGGGTGATATTGAACGCAAAAAGCAGGTTTGCTGGTATGACGCAGCCCTTCAACTGATTGATCAAAAAGCGAAATATGCGACACTGCTAGTTCTGCAGGAAGACTGTCCGGATCCACCGCAAAGCCATGGTTTTGACTTGTGATTTCGATCTTGCCTGTTGCAAGGTCTTTCACTGGATGATTGGCACCGCGATGACCACGATCCATTTTGTGTGTTTTGGCACCGAGTGCCAATGCCATGAGCTGATGACCAATGCAAATACCAAAAACTGGCATATTCTTTTCGATCAACTTGGCTATCTGTGGACCAGCGTAAGTGGCGGTTGCTGCCGGATCACCTGGGCCATTTGACAAAAATACACCATCAGGTTGCAATGCTAGAATTTCTTCTGCAGTGGTTTCGGCAGGCACCACATAAACTGCACATCCATTATCTTCAAGACATCGCAAAATATTGTGTTTGCAACCAAAATCCATTGCCACAACTTTATGTTTCGCAGGTGTTTCCCGATGAGCAGACTTGTCTAACTGCCAGCTACCTTGATTCCAGGCATAGGCGCTATCAGATGTGACCTCTGTCGCAAGGTCCATATTTTTTAGACCCCCCCAGGCTTGTGCTTGTGCTTTCAGTGAATCGATATTTATATTTCCATCAGCTGCATGACATAGTGCGCCGCGCGGCGCACCAAGGTCCCGGATGCGACGGGTTAATGCGCGGGTGTCAACACCACTAATTCCTGGCAAATTTTGGTCTTGCAGCCAGTTATCAAAATGATCTGTCGCGCGCCAGTTTGCCGGACTGGTGATCGGTTGGCGTACAATCAACCCAAGAGCTCTGGGTGTAGTAGTTTCGAAGTCTTGATCATTGACGCCAACGTTACCGATGTGTGGGAAAGTAAAGTTGATGATCTGTCCAGCATATGATGGGTCGGTTAATATTTCCTGATAACCGGTCATCGATGTGTTGAAACAAACCTCGCCAACATTAGAGGTTATAGCGCCGAATCCAAAACCCGTGAAGACTGATCCGTCCTCAAGGACGAGGGCTGCTGTCGGGTTGTCCCAATTAGCACGGAGCGCAGCAAAATACTGGCCAGACTTGATTTTCTGCCCCATTTGATCCTATATCCTGTTTCAAGAACTCGTCTAGTCAAGCAAAGCTCACTAGCCGGCTGTTGTCATACCCGACAGCGTTACATTGGTCAAGCCAAAGCAGGAGGGCTTGCAGCTTTTGCTTTAGTCGCGTAAAAGCGCGGGTCACGTTAATTGATCAAGTAGTTTAGTTTATAATTGACTAGTAGTTTAGTTTATGGGGGTCAGAGTACTATGCGCGAAAAGATTGCAGCAGCAATGAAGCGGGCTCTAAAAGAAAAAGATCAAGCGGCTTTGGGTACATTGCGACTAATTATGGCCGCTGTAAAAGACCGCGATATTGCTGCCAGAGTTAACGATAATCCTGATGGCATTAGTGATGATGACATACTAGGACTTTTACAAACGATGATTAAACAGCGAACTGAGTCAGCTAGGATGTACCAAGACGGCGATCGCCCAGAACTGGCGGCTGCCGAAGAGGCTGAAATTATGATTATTACAGATTTTTTACCAGCCCAGTTGAATAATAACGAAATGCAGACTGCAATTACCACTGCAATTGAACAAACGGAAGCGTCATCAGTTAAAGATATGGGGCAGGTAATGGCCTTTTTAAAAAGAAATTATGCTGGCCAAGTAGATTTTTCTGTTGCCAGCCAGGCGGTGAAAATGGCGCTGTTGAACAAAAACTAGGTGAAAATAACTGCCCGTTAATTATTCTGTACAATGGCAGCTGTTCAGTTTGTTGAATGGATTGCAAGAATGAAAACGCCTTGTTGCGAGGTGTCATTGGAAAAGTTGTATTTGCTAGCTACAAGATTTAAAAATAACGCTTTAATTGCATTTTTTATGAAAGTGGCTTTGATTTATGTTAACTTGTGATAAATAACTCAAGATGCACTCACTGAATCACAATTGCTCAGCGGAGCTTTAGATTATGGCGGTGTCGCCCGAATTTATTGAAGATCTTCGCCAGCGTGTACCACTTTCGGATGTTGTCGCTCGCAGAGTCAAGCTTGTTCGTAAAGGTCGCCGTCATAGTGGCCTATGTCCATTCCATGCAGAAAAAACACCATCCTTTTCTGTCGTTGATGATGATGGCTTTTATCATTGTTTTGGCTGTGGTGCTCATGGCGATGCTATCTCTTTTCTCCGAGAGATGGATGGTTTAGAATTTTTGGAAGCAGTTGAGCGACTGGCAGAGATGGCTGGTTTGAGAATGCCCCAGAGCGCCCCCCAAGATTCTGCCATACTAAACCAGCGTAAAGTGATCTTAACTATTCTAGAAGAAACAACACTATTTTTTGAAGTTGCGCTCCGACGTGAAGATGGAAGAGAGGCGGCCCATTATTTAAAGCAACGCGGGCTCAATGCAGCAATTGTGAAAGCTTATCGAATTGGTTATTCACCTCGTTTTGGATTAAGAAAAACACTTAAAGAAAAAGGTTTTTCTGACTCTGATATGCTGGCTGCGGGTGTTGTCGGTAAGTCTGACCGTGATAGCAGCTTTTATGATTATTTTCGTGATCGTGTTATGTTTCCGATCGAAAACCGACAGGGTAAGGTTATTGCTTTCGGTGCGCGGGCGCTTGGCGATGCTCAGCCAAAATATCTAAATTCTGGCGAAGGACCAACCTTTTCAAAAAAAGGAATGCTTTATGGATGGGTTCAAGCGCGTGGTGGCCTTAGGCGTAATTTGCCGTTGGTTGTTGTTGAGGGGTACATGGATGTAATTGCGGTTCATAAAAGTGGAGTAGCTGCTGCAGTTGCACCACTTGGAACAGCATTGACTATAGAACAGGTAGCTCTTTTGTGGAAATTACATGATGAGCCGGTATTGTGTTTTGACGGGGATGTGGCGGGGCAGAATGCTCAGATTCGAGCTTTAGAGAGAATTCTGCCAGTTCTCGAACCTGGTCGATCTGCAAGATTAGCAGTTTTACCGCAAGGCAAAGATCCAGATGATGTGATCTTATCTTCAGGTGTTGAGGGGTTCTCTAGGATTATTGCGACCTCACAATCTCTCGCTGATAGCCTATGGGAGACTTTGCATGCTAAATTTGATCTTCGCAAACCAGAGTTGAGAGCACAGTTCTGGCAGGCAATACGTGATCATGTGCGCAGTATTGGCCATACACAAGTAAGAAGCGCATATGGTGATGAGGTAGAGAGCCGAATCGCTACGATGCGAAATCAAATCAGGGGTGGTTCATCGATGGTCACTCCGCGCCAAGCATTTCGACCACAAACAGGATTGATAAATCGGCATCGCGCTGTGCTCGCACTTCTGCTAGCCCATCCAGCCACGGTTTCAGCCAATTTTGAAGCTCTGTCAATGCTTGATTCTGGTGATCTGGCGTTGGAGTCTATGAAAAAAGCACTAATTGATGCGGTAATCATCGATCCAGACCTTGACGCGGTAGCTTTAAGGCATCATCTAGAGGGACTTAATTTTAGTGGTGCATTAGCACTGGTCGTGGGGGATGATATGAAATCTAGGTTGCCTTTTAATCCAGCAGAACTCTCCAGTGCTCAAGCAACAGTGTACCTTGATGAATTACTTCAACTCGTTGGTGGTAAGGTTGGGTTGTTTTCACAGATGGATACTTTTAGAAAATAGAGTTTATAACGATTGTCAGGACTAGGGCTTGCTGAGCGCTGGGATATTCATGGTAGTTGTCGACACGCATGCTGTGCGAAAACAATATTTAAAGAGCAAAGTCAAATAGGAACATGAGCAAAAAGATGGCGAGTAAAGCAAAAAAACAAGCCGAACCTGATCAGAGCCAGCCGGATTCGGCTGAATCGACAAGCTTAGACGCTGCACAGCAGACCATTAAGACACTTTTGAAGGTTGGTAAAGAACGCGGGTTTGTTACGCATGATGAGCTCAACGCTGCGCTGCCACCGGAGGATTGCACGTCAGAACAGATAGATGATGTGATGTCATCTTTGAGCGAGATGGGAGTTTCAGTTGTTGAAAACGCCGAGAGTGATGGCGACGAGGAAGGCGCCACAGAAGATCGTGCTGCCGGCAATCTGTCCGATAGTGATGTTTCGGGGACTGATGATCCAGTGCGCATGTATTTGCGGGAAATGGGTAGCGTTGAGTTACTGTCGCGTGAAGGTGAAATAGCGATTGCTAAACGGATTGAGGCTGGCCGGGAAATGATGATTGGTGGGATTTCTGAATCACCGCTGACCATAAGGGCTTTGATGCATTGGCGTGATCAAATTGCCGATGGTGCTGTGCCTCTCCGTGATATAATCGATTTGGAGGCCACTTATGCAAAGATCAACGGCAACCCACTGATTGATCAAAACACTGTCAACGCGCTTGGTGACAACAGTCCTGATGATGACCTCGAAGATGATGAGCCTGAGGACGAAGATTTACCTGAGGAAGAAGAAAATGATGAGGTTGAAGACGAAGACGAAGACGAAGACGAAGACGAAGACGAAAGTGGTGATAGCGATACTGATACTTCGACACGAGATTCACACAATGACAATGATGAGAATGATGACCTAAATTTGTCGTTAGCCGCGTTAGAAGATGCGGTACGCGATGATGTGATGGGACTTCTTGATGAAATTGCTACTACATACAAAAGTTTTGCAAAAAGTCAGGATCGTCGTCTTGCTCGTATGGAAAAAGAACAGGAGCTCATTGCTAAGAACGAGACTGCACACTTTGTAATAAAAATTAGACTTTGTGAATTAATGGAGGGGGTTATTTTTAACCCTAACCGTACAGAAGTTTTAAGTGAGCAGTTGTTTACTTTGAACCGCCACGTAACTCAAGTTGAAGGGAGGCTTATGCGCCTTTCTATTGAGAGCGGCGTGACCCGTGCGCAGGTTCTTGACGCGTGGATTGGACGAGAAGTTTGTGAGGACTGGCCGGGCAGTGGTTGTAACACTAAAGCTTGGAAAAAGCTTCTGGCTAACAGCACTGATGAACTCACCGAATTGCGTCAGAAGATAAAGGTTGTGGTAGACGATGTTCATTTGTCAATGTCTGAGTTTCGTGAAATCATTCAAACAATTCAACGTGGTCAGCGTGAAGCAGCACGCGCAAAAAAAGAAATGGTTGAAGCCAATCTTCGCTTGGTCATTTCAATTGCCAAGAAATATACTAATAGAGGCTTACAGTTTCTTGATTTGATCCAAGAAGGTAATATTGGGTTGATGAAGGCTGTAGATAAATTTGAGTACCGACGAGGTTATAAATTTTCAACATATGCAACATGGTGGATTAGGCAAGCCATAACTCGTTCAATTGCCGATCAGGCAAGAACCATTCGAATACCGGTACATATGATAGAGACGATAAACAAGTTAGTACGCACATCTCGGCAGATGCTTCATGAAATTGGGCGGGAGCCTACGCCAGAAGAACTTGCGGAAAAGTTATCGATGCCGATTGATAAAGTTCGTAAAGTGCTAAAGATTGCGAAAGAGCCAATAAGCCTTGAGACCCCTATTGGAGATGAAGAGGATAGCCACCTTGGAGATTTTATTGAAGATAAAAATGCGGTTCAACCACTTGATGCGGCAATACACGCTAATCTCCGAGAAACAACAACGCGTGTACTAGCTAGTTTGACCGCGCGGGAAGAGCGGGTATTGCGTATGCGCTTTGGCATTGGTATGAACACTGACCATACGCTTGAGGAAGTGGGTCAACAATTCAGCGTAACTCGCGAAAGGATACGTCAAATTGAAGCAAAAGCCCTTCGTAAGTTGAAGCACCCATCACGTTCTCGCAAATTGCGTAGTTTTTTGGAAACATAGGATATATGGGGTCGAAGAGTGATTACAGTTTGTCACCCGGGTTTGTGTGTGTTTTCTATCGGGAGAGAAGTTGGCTTTTTTAATTTTTGGTTGTCTATTTCACTAAATGTGGGGCCTGTAGTTCAATTGGTTAGAACCCACGGCTCATAACCGTGTTGTTGCAGGTTCGAGTCCTGCCGGGCCCACCACCCTTCCCAGACATTACTGATTTGTTTGTAAATTTTAAACCTAGGCTAAGTGATAAACTGCTTGTTGTCAGATTTTGCTGACCTGGAGATTTTAAACTGACTGGCCGTACTAAAGTGCCTTAGAAAATTTCTCTGTTCCAACTAATATATTTTTAATACTTAAACTGCGTCATAACTAATAATACCCAGTTCACCTCCTGGACGCATGACCCTGTGCAGTGGCATATATCACTGCCTCAATAAAAAGATTTTCACCTGTTGACAGTGCCACAAGCTTAATTTCCTCATCAAGCTTAACGTCAACAGTTATTGCGCCGGCGTTTTGTGCACGCTCTTTGGCTAATTCTGTTGCTGCAATGCGAGATGTAGCTAGCGCTTCTTCTAAACTAGCTCTATCTATAGGTCCATCTGGAAGGTGGATTCTGAATTTAGACTTGTACGGTTGGGTAATTGAAATCAGAACTCTTTGTTGCACCGAACCGGCTGCTGCACCAACAGCACCGGCCACATTGGCATTATCAGGGACAATCAGGTTTGTTGCAAGATTTTTAGCTATTTGGGGATAATGTGTGGCCGCTGAGGCACCCAGTGCAATAAGATTAGTGTTTAAAGTTACTCCAACTGAAACCAAACGACAAATATTTGACGCTTCTTCATCAAAAGCATTTGCTAAGATTGGATTGTTTAAACTTATCTTCTCACTACTCCCTTCATGAGCCATTGCTGCATCTACGAGTGCAAGAGATGAACTGCGATGAAGTTCGTTTAGAATCATTTCAGCAAGCATGTTGGGTGTGTCGGCAATCACTTCACCAGCACCATTACGCTGACGTGCTAGTAATTTTGCTCCAAGCATAGCAGCCTCACTGTCAAATTCTTTAAAACTTCCAATGACGTGGGTAGCGTCAGTTGGAGTAAAACCGCAAATTCCAAGTAAACCGCGACTGACTAACCGGCCAACTGAGCCAAGGGTTAGTTGTGTTGAGGCAATCTTTCCTACTGGCGAAAAACCGTTGGAAATAGCTTTTTTAGCAATTCTGCTTTCAGATCGTGTTAGCCATTTTGGAACACCATTAGGCATAATAGGAAAAACAAACTGAGCGTCGGTTGTGTTAGCTACAGGAAGGGCTAGTTGACTAGCTAAATAATCTTTAATTATGGGCCATCGTATGGCTGAAAGTGATAATGGAACAACTCGTCGTGGACCAAGGGTCAATCCACCACTGCGTCCACGCAAATTGAGAGTGACCTCACTGTCACCTCCAATCCCGCACGTCCGAATTTCAGCTGCTTCGACCATTGTTTGCCATCCGCCAACAACAGCGCCGTCTTTTTTTAAACGATGAGTTCCATTTTTCAAAAAAGCGATATCGGTTGTGGTCCCACCAATATCGGCAACAAGGGCACTCTTGGCACCAGCAAGAAATGCTGCACCTGAGAGGCTTGCTGCTGGACCTGATAGTATTGTTTCGACAGGGCGGGAAAGAGCAAAATCTGCCTGCAATAAAGATCCATCTCCCTTAACGACCATTAGGGGGCAGGTAAGACCTTGCTGAGTCATAATGCATTGTGTGGCCGTGATTAGTCGTTCTAGGATACTGATTAGTCTGGCATTCAGCACTGCAGTTAATGCGCGCCGTGGTCCGCCAAGTGATGAAGATAATTCATGGCTACATGTTACGGGCAGGTGGGTAATGTCGCGCAAAATATTGCACGCTTGGGTTTCATGCAGTGGATTTCGTGTTGCAAAATGTCCAGCAACGGCAAAAGCAGACACTTCAGATTTTAGTTTGTTGGCAATGGTTTCAAGGCTTGCTATGTCAAGAGGTAGCTGGATGCTGCCATCGGGTTTATGCCCACCATCGATAAAATAAAATGGATCCCGTCCTATTGCTCGAGCAAGGTCTGCCCTCTGGAGTGCCGCATCGTCAAATCCAATCATCAATAGGCCAATGCGACCACCAACACCCTCGACAACAGCATTAGTAGCAAGTGTTGTTGAAAGAGAGACAAGCGAAATGTTGTCTGCTTTGCCATTATAAGCCTTTAGGACTTTAGCAATGGCGTTACCCAGTCCAATTGATAAATCATCGTGCGTTGTCAGTGCTTTGCTAGTGGCTAGAACATCCCCCTGATCTACATTAAGAAGGGCTGCGTCGGTGTAGGTGCCTCCTGTGTCTAGACCAATTACGAGCGACATATAAAAAGTCCCTGTTCTTTTTTACTAGCTAATATCATAGTTGCATAGCGCATTAGCACCGTCAGTGACCAGACTTATGTTGGAAAAAAATGAGAGAATCCAACTAACAACTTTTTTACCATTATGAGGTATTGAAAACGATTTATGTGCTGCTTGAATGCAAAGAGTGTTAGCATTTTTTTCAAGCAGATCAGCAAGCGTACTAGTATATGCAACATCAAATTCTGGTTGTCCCTGAATGGCAAATACCAAATCATCAATGATATAGGCTGCGGTTTTGTAATGATTTGTAGTGCCAATAAGCCGTGCACCCTTTGGAAGGCTGGTAACTTGATCAGGAAACACATCATCATCAACAACTGCTAACGAAGTTAGGCAAAAGATTTCACCAAATGGCAAGCCAGAAAACAAGGTAGTAAAGATATAATGATAATCATGAAACCGTTCTGGCATTGCATTATTGGAGTGGCCAGCAAGGAGTATTGCAACATGCATTCGCAAATCATCTCTCTTTGGTTGAAAAAGCCTTGAAATATGTCACATTTATATACGACTGCTAAAAATCTATTGTTACTAAATAGAAATTAGTGTCCCAGCGGCCTTGTAATTGTTGTATCACCGGCGTTATTTTGCACCAATTCGGCTAAAATAAAAAGTCTTAGTGCTGATGACAGGCCACAATTGCGGTCCTGGTCAATAATTTGGACAAGGCTTGCCATTGAAAGGCAACGATGCGCGGCGATGTTTTGCAAGATAATCCAGAATGGTTCTTCAAGCGAGATGCTAGTTCGATGACCTTGGATGGTTATGGATCTTTTTTTTATCATGCTGCTATCATGGGCTGGCAAAGTACCTTTTGACAATGAAGCTTTTTTTGGTGTTGGGGTAATTTTTATATCATATCTACCTAGCGATCGAAGGAGCCAACTATTTCAAGGTGATTGCTGAATAAGAATTGATCAACAACCTGAACCCAATTAAGTTTGAAACCTGCATTAGCAAGTATTCTAGCGTCTCGGGCAAAACTCGATGGGTTGCATGATACCATAGCCACTGTTGAAATTTTTGACTCTGCAAGCATCTGGCATTGGGCTGCCGCACCACTTCGCGGTGGATCAAGAATTGCCTTATCGAAAGGTGTAAGCTCGTTGGGTGTCAATGGAGCATCAAACAAGTTGCGGGCGTCAGTTCTAACGCGACCCCCCAACCCAGCAGCATCTGCACCCGCTTTTAAGGTGGAAAGCGCAATGGCATCTTGCTCAACTGCCAAAAGTCCTACTACTTGATCAAGTAAGGGCAGACTGAGTGTACCGCAACCTGCGAATAGGTCTACGATTTGGTGTGCTGGACCAATAATTTCAGCAACTGCAGCTTGCAATAATGCCTCACCATCTCGAGTGGCTTGTAAAAAGGTGCCTGGTGGCGGTGAGACACCAATTTTGCCAAAGCTAATAATTGGTATTTCGGGTGCAAAAAGTGTCATTGGGCTATCATGGATGGCTACAGAAAGTCGCGCTAAACTGTTGGAAGCTGCCCAGTCACTTAATTTTATTAGCATGTCTGAAGTAAACGGCTGGGCGCCAGGAATTGGCTTCAGGTAGAGGCAAATGTTTTCATCATTGCTGGTGCCAGTGGCTTGATCCAGAAGATTTGCATGTGCAGTAGCAGCAAAACCAGCGGGGAAATGTACACTGGAAAATTGCTGCAACTGTGCCTGTAAAGCTAGCAAAGCTGGATGTAATACGACACAGCCGATAGGGGCAATGATATGCTGACCCATCTGTTCACGGAACCCCACGATTGTGCTGTTTGACAAACATTTTAGATGGAAGCTGGCACGTCTTCTACTGTTGAGTGGTGACTGGTAGAAAGGCTTTATATTGCCGATATTTACACCAACTTGATTTAAAAATTTTATGGCAAGATTTTGTTTCCATATTCTTATCGCTGTTTCCTCCCAATGCTGAAAGCGACACCCACCACAAGCTGGAAAGGCTTCGCATCGTGGTTCCTGACGATCAGGTGATGTCGAATGAAGTTCAACGATTTGAGCTTTGATCCCTTGTGTATTTAATGAAAGGGGTCGTACTGAAAGCCTTTCGCCAGGCAAGCTAGCGGGAACAAATATGTCATGCTCTGCTTGGATATGATTATGTATATATTGGACTTTACCAATGCCATCACCACGTCCACCGATATGGCTGATAGTCACGTTGATGGGTGGAGAGTTTTTTGGCAGCTGGCTTTTTTTTTGATTTGATTTTTTTATCCGTTTATTATTGGGTCTTTGATGTGCTTGGCGTGCCATAGATTTGTCGCCTTTTCTTTGAAATGAATTGCTGTTGGGCAGGACTTTAGCTTTTGCGTGCCGCTGAAAAACGCGCTGCAGCCATAAGTGCGTTCACTAGATTAGCGTGATCACCATCGATTGATGACAAGCGCTGTAAGGCAGAATTAGCTGCTTTGGCATATTCACTAGCAACTTCTATCGATCTGTTGATTGTATCGTGGTGAGTCAAAATAGCCTGTGCGTTGGCAAGGTCGCCATCCGCAAAATTTCCATCACCAATCGTGCGTTTCCAGAACGCACGGTCCTCAATGGTCCCATCCTCCCAAGCAAGGATGATGGGGAGGGTGATTTTCTGATCATGAAAATCATCACCAGAATTTTTGCCCATGGTGTCAGCATTCACAGCATAATCCATTGCATCATCCATTATTTGAAATGCAAGCCCGAGCTGTAAACCATATTCATGCATCACTTTAATATCACTATCATTGGCTCCAGCCAGCTGAGCTCCAGAGGCGGCGGCGGCTGCAAACAAAATAGCTGTCTTGCCCGTGATAACATCAAAATAAGCATCTTGTGGAATGTCGGGCCGACCTGCAATAGCCATTTGCTTGATTTCTCCCTCAGTAATTTTTGCTGACGCACTTGCTAATCGTCCCAGCACCTTGATGTTGTCAACTTCCACCATCAATTCAAAGGCCCGGGCAAATAGAAAATCACCGACTAAAACCGATGCATCGTTTCCCCATAAAGCATTTGCAGTGTCATGGCCGCGACGAAGGCTTGATTCGTCAATCACATCATCATGTAAAAGAGTTGCCGAATGAATGAATTCAACCGCCGTTGCAAGGCTGATTGCCCGTTCATCGCCTCCTGCAATTTTGGCACCTGCAAGTGTCATCATTGGACGAATGCGCTTTCCTCCAGCGGCAATTAAATGTCCAGCTAGCTTGTGTATGAGTGGTACATCACTGGACAACCGTTGCAGTATCATCTCGTTCACAGCCCTCATATCATTGGCGAGTATGGCAACCAAAGGTTCTAGTGACACTGGTTCGGACTGGGTTTTTGATTGTGTTTTGTTTTTCAAAACAGGTATCACGCTCATCAAGTGGGTTTAACCCTAGTTTTACAACTCTCAATAACGGGACAAGCCCTAAATGCTTTGAAAATCGATTTATGGTTGATAGCAACGGAGCCAAATCTAATAGCAAAGATATATCATAGGGCATTTGAAATTTATAAATACAATTTTAATTACGATGATGCTGACTTTGGAGCAAGAAAAAAGAGAAGGTGCAAGTTAATTTCATCCTGTGGTGCTTTGTGTTTTTATTAAAGTACGGCATAGTATATGCACATGGAACAGCTTGTTAGCACAACAGATGCTGTGCGCCTTTCTTTTTTATGCACGCTTTTGAGAGACGCGGGTATCCAAGTAAATGTGTTTGACGCGAATATGTCAGCATTAGAGGCTGGTATAGGGGTCTTTCCACGTAGAATTATGGTTCCAGCTGAACTTCTATTGTATGCAAAAATTTTGCTTAAAAATGCAGATGAGTTTTATGATAACTAAGAGATTGGAACCGAGGGTTAAGTCAAGGTCATATCAAAATTTTCTGGTTAATATATTTTTGATTATAAAAGTGAAATATTGATGAACTTCAAAATTGCAAATGGAAACCAGAAACATCCTCAGATCAATGCGGTGTCTGCGCTTTTGGATAATGTGGAAATAACCCATGATCATTTGCTTAGAAGGAAAATTTCAGTTTTCCAGCCAAAAAGTGGTTTTCGTGTAGGTACTGATGCCGTTTTTCTTGCGTCAAGCATTAAAGAAAACAATGGCCGCATCCTTGATATGGGTGCGGGTGTTGGTGGGGTAAGCCTATGCTTGGCCTATCGACTTGACAAGGTTCAAATCATGGCAGTTGAAGTGGATCCCCTAATGTCGACACTTGCAAAAAGAAATGTCGCTACAAATGGTTTTGACAAACGTTTGTGCATCATGCAGAACAATATCTCGACATTACCGTTGATCATGGCGAGTAGCTTTGACCACGTAGTCAGCAACCCCCCGTATCACCATGCAACCGGAACCAAGCCAAAGAATAGACACCGTTTGTTGGCGCATATGGGGGATGGCCTAACGCTGGAAGATTGGGTTAAAATAGCGTTTTGGGCAACAAAATGGCGGGGGCGTGTTAGCTTTATTTGCCGCGCTGACCGAGGGGCAGAGCTGGTTCATTTCTTTGCTAAAGCTGGGGCATCTGAAATACTGCAATTTCCCTTGTGGCCAAGGCCAAAGGTTCCTGCTGGTCGCGTTATTGTTCAGGCTCGGAAAATAACGGCAGGTCCTGGAGCAGTTTTACCTGGGTTAATTGTGCACAATGACGATGGTGGCTTTACTGAAGCTGCTAGCCGCATTATGAAGGGGAATGGGCTTCACATCACGCATCCTGCACGCAAAGTTTGAGTTATGATTGGCTTTGATGCCAAAAGAAGGGAAATCAAAAATGGGACTAATGTTTTGGCGACGTCGTAAGCCGGTCGTCCCTGTTGTAAGACTTACTGGTGTTATCACTCAGTCAAGCCGTTTTGGGCAGCGTGGCTTATCGCTCGAAACTATTGAACCTCAGTTAAAAAAAGCATTTTCATTAAAACGAGCCAAGGCGGTGGCACTAATCATTAATTCACCTGGTGGATCTCCTGTCCAGTCATCGCTAATTGGACAGCGTATTCGTGACCTTGCTGGCCTTGCTGATGTTCCAGTTCTAGCTTTTTGTGAGGATGTTGCTGCAAGCGGTGGCTATTGGCTCGCCGCTGCCGCTGATGAGATTATTGCTAATCCATCATCGATTATTGGTTCAATTGGGGTTATTTCGGCTGGTTTTGGTTTTGACAAGTTGATTGCTAAAATTGGTGTAGAGAGAAGAGTTTATACTGCAGGCGAAGCCAAAATGATGTTAGACCCATTTCAGCCAGAGCGTGAAATAGAAGTTGCGAGGCTAAAGGCGCTTCAAGCTGACATCCACCAGCAATTTATTAGCCATGTTAAAGCTCGGCGTGGTTCGAGGTTAAATGGAGCCGATGAAGAATTGTTTAGCGGTGCATTTTGGACAGGCCAGCGTGCACTAGAACTTGGCTTGGTTGATTCTCTTGGAGAGTGCCGCCAAACAATTTTCCAGCGATTTGGAGAAGACACAGAGTTAATGTTTGTTGAGCCAAAACGTAAGCTTTTAGCTTTTGGTTTGCCCAATATGCGAAGTCAACTCGTTCAAGAAACAGCTGAGCTTGCTATTGAAAAAGCCTATTATTCTCGTTTTGGACTATAAAATCTTTTGTGTGTATGTCAGTCTTTAGAATATAAGCCAAAATTAAACCCCTGAAAACTGATTCATCCTTCAAGTTATCAGACGAAAATAAGGACGAATGAAGTATGGTTTTTTCATTACAAAAACTACTTGGCCTATTTGCAGTGATCTGGCTTGTATGGACAGTATTTCGTTTTTTTGAGGTGCGTCAGAAAAGGCAAGCTAATCAAAACTCTAATTTGGATACGGATGTGCCTTCTGATGTAGCTGGAGTCTCAAAGAGTGGGCCAGATAATGCATCAGTCGATTTACAGGAATGCAATATTTGCGGTACGTGGTTTAGTGGTGAAACTTGTGAAGAAGAAAGCTGTCAGAAGTAGGGGATAGCGATGGCTTGCCTTTTGATATGATTTCTGGCTAATTTCAGACCATACTTTGTTAAAGGACGTTTAACGAATGTTAGCAGCACAAAGCGATGAAATCCGAACTGATTTTCAGTCGATTATTTTGAATTTACAATACTATTGGTCATTGCAAGGAGCAGTTATTCTTCAGCCTTATGACATGGAGGTTGGAGCTGGCACTTTTCATCCTGCTACGACTTTACGTGCGCTTGGCCCTGATGATGTTTGGCGCGCTGCCTACGTGCAGCCATCAAGGCGCCCTTCTGATGGCCGGTATGGTGAAAATCCAAATCGTCTGCAGCACTATTACCAGTTTCAAGTTATTTTCAAACCATCCCCTGCCGACTCTCAGGCACTTTATTTAGGTTCACTGAAGGCGATTGGACTTGATCCTGAATCGCATGATATTCGATTTGTTGAAGACGATTGGGAATCTCCAACATTAGGGGCGTGGGGGCTTGGCTGGGAAGTCTGGTGCGATGGAATGGAGGTGTCCCAATTCACCTATTTTCAGCAGGTTGGTGGCATTGAATGCGATCCCGTCCCATTGGAGTTGACTTATGGGCTAGAACGTCTGGCGATGTATATTCAAGGTGTTGAAAACGTCTATGATTTGGATTGGGACGGGGTACCAACGTCTCAGGGCGGTAAAACTTACGGTGATATTTTTAAACGCGCCGAAGTGGAATTTTCTGGGTGGAATTTTGAACAGGCAGATACAAAAATTCTTTTTGGTCATTTCCGCGATGCTGAAGCTGAATGCAGCCGCCTACTGAGCCTTGATGTACCGCTGGCATTGCCTGCATATGATCAATGTATGAAAGCAAGCCATTTGTTCAACATGCTGGATGCACGCGGCGTGATTTCGGTGACGGAACGTGCCGCCTTTATTGGGCGGGTTAGGACCCTGGCTAAAGGCTGTTGCGAGGCGTGGATCGGCATAACGGAGACTAGAACCAATGGCTGACCTATTAATTGAACTCGTTTCAGAAGAAATTCCTGCCCGCATGCAGGCTGGAGCTAGCCGCGATCTAGCTCGTCTTGTTGAAGTGGCCCTTACCACTCTTGGCGTTTGGACTAAGTCTAGTAATGTGACTGGCATGTGCGCGTCACGGCATCTTCTTGCTTACGCTAATGATATTTCTGTATTCCAGCCAGACCGAATCATTGAAAAACGTGGCCCCCGCGCTGATGCGCCTGATACGGCTGTAAATGGCTTTTTGAATTCAGCTGGCATTGATCGTTCGGCATTGATTGAAGAAGACACGCCAAAAGGAAGATTCTTTTTCGCCCGAAGTGAGATAAAAGGAAGAGAAGTAGTACCTTTGCTGGTCCCAGCAATCACCGAGCTGTTGAATCATTTTCCATGGCCAAAAAGCCAGCGCTGGGGTCGTGGAAAATTTCGTTGGGTACGCCCGTTACATCGAATAAATTTGTTATTTGACGGCAAGCCTATGAGTGGAAAACTTGACCTTGGTGGTGGCGCTGATATTCAATTTGGGGCAACCAGCTGTGGCCATTATTTTGAAGCACCTGACGATATTGATTTATCCGGTATCACCAGTTTAGACGATGTAAAAATGCGCTTTCGCAATGCCTTTGTCATGATTGATCCGGAGGAACGACATATTACGGCTCTAAGTGGAGCGCAGGCGTTAGCTGATAGCAAATTATGCAAGGTAAATGAAGCCCATCATGGAAGTTATCTGACTGATATTGAAGGGCTTATTGAATGGCCAACGCCACTGATGGGGCAAATTGAGAAACGGTTTATGGCTCTGCCGCCAGAATTGCTACAATCCACGATTGTGACGCATCAGAAATATATCACTCTTAGCGAGGCTGATGGCAGCTTTTCCCGTTATTTCATTGTGCTGTCAAATAGGTTGCCGGACGCAGCACGAGATGAAGTGATCATAGCTGGCAATCAGCGCGTATTGCGGGCGCGCCTGGCCGATGCCGAATTTTTTTGGCAGCTTGACCAAGCACGTAGCCTGGAATCCTATTTATCGAGCCTTCTAGAAGTAACCTTTTATAAGGGATTGGGAACACTTCATGACAAGGCACTTCGAATGGAAGCTTTGGCCATTGAGATTGCCCCTTATGTTGCATCGGTGGACCCAAAAACTGCAGCACGAGCTGCGCGTCTTGCCAAGGCAGATCTGGTTACTGGTCTGGTTGGCGAATTTCCTGAGTTACAAGGCATTATTGGTGGTTATTACGCTGTGGCCAGTGGTGAAGAACAGATCGTTAGTGATGCAATTACCACCCATTACTGTCCACAAGGTCCGGCTGATGATTTGCCGGCTACAGCTACGGCAATGGTTGTTTCGTTGGCAGACAAAATTGACACGCTTGTTGGATTTTTTGGCATCGGTGCTAAGCCAACGGGATCCAAAGATCCCTTTGCACTGCGCCGTGCGGCATTGGGAGTTATCCGTATTATAGTTGACGGACAAGTGACGTTACCCCTTGCCACAGTGCTACAGACCGCTGCGAAAGGCTATGGTTTTGCTGTGGTTGAGGCTGATTTGCTGCCATTCATCCGTGACAGGTTGCGGGGTTATCTTCGTGACCAGCAAATGCGGCATGATGTTGTGGCTGCTGCGCTGGCTGATGTTGATGGGGATGATGTCTGTCTGATGGCTGCACGCGCGGCCGCGTTAGCGATGTTTTTAGGTGCATCGGATGGTGATGGGCTTATGGCATGCTGGCGGCGTGTTAGCAGTATTCTGTCAGCAGAAGAAAAAAAGGCCAAAACTGTCATTGCAGCGTCATTTGATCCAGCCTTATTCAACGAGACCGAACAGGTATTATTTGCACGGTTATCTGCAATGGCTGATAACCAGGCTAGTATTGATATTCAGCTTGGCGAACTTGGTGCACTGCGATCTCCCATTGATGTTTTTTTTGAAAAAATTGTTGTAAATGATGACGATCCAGAAATTCGCCTCAACCGGCTTGGATTGTTGGCAACAGTCCGGGAAAAAATGTTAGCTGTTGCAGATTTCTCGAAAATAGAAGGCTAGATAAAGGCATGACACAATGGATTTACAGCTTTGGAAAGTCAGCGACTGATGGAAACGCTTCGCTTCGTAACCTGCTTGGGGGAAAAGGTGCCAACCTTGCAGAAATGAGTGGTATTGGGCTTCCTGTGCCGCCTGGATTTACAATCAGCACTGAAGTTTGTAAACATTTTTATGATCATGAAAAAACTTACCCCAATGAGTTAAGCCAGCAATTGCGCAGCGCCGTTGCATATATTGAGGCCGAAACAGGGCGCGCATTTAGCGATCCCACCAACCCACTCATTGTGTCGGTGCGTTCTGGGGCGAGGGAATCAATGCCGGGGATGATGGATACGGTGTTAAATCTTGGGCTGAATGATGCCACTGTGGCAGGTCTTGCTAGCAAGGCGAATGATGTGCG
Source organism: Candidatus Puniceispirillum sp. (assembly GCA_028382965.1). Taxonomy (GTDB): domain Bacteria; phylum Pseudomonadota; class Alphaproteobacteria; order Puniceispirillales; family Puniceispirillaceae; genus UBA3439. The sequence continues at coordinate 91,071 of JAOEUK010000002.1, read as the reverse complement.
CTTTGCCTATGATAGCTATCGACGCTTTATCCAAATGTACAGCGATGTTGTGATGGGTGTTGATTATGGATTGTTTGAAGATGCGCTGGAAGATATGAAGGTGCAGCGCGGCGTGTTAGAAGACACAAAATTGTCTGGCGAAGATTTGCAGGCGCTTGTCGCAATCTATAAAGACATTGTTCAAGGTGAGGCTGATAAGGCTTTCCCGCAAGATCCTTGGCAGCAGCTATGGGGCGCTGTCGGTGCAGTCTTTGCAAGTTGGATGAATGCCCGTGCGATTACCTACCGGCGGTTGAATAATATTCCAGCCACATGGGGAACCGCAGTGAATGTCCAAGCCATGGTTTTCGGCAATATGGGTGATGATTGCGCAACCGGTGTCGCCTTTACGCGAGATCCATCAACTGGCGAAAATTGCTTTTATGGAGAGTTTTTGATTAATGCGCAGGGTGAAGATGTTGTTGCTGGAATCCGCACCCCATTATCCTTAACACTAGAGGGCCGCAAAAAAAATGATAGCAATGCGCTTTCGATGCAAGAAGTAATGCCAGATGTGTTCAACCAACTTGTTGCAGTTCGCAAAACGCTTGAAAAGCATTACCGCGACATGCAGGATATTGAATTTACTGTTCAACAAGGTGTTTTGTTCATGTTGCAGACACGCAGTGGCAAGCGCACTGCTGAGGCAGCGCTTCGAATGGCCGTTGAAATGGCGGATGAGGGAATGATTACCCGTGATGAAGCGCTCTGCCGGATTGACCCGAACGGACTTGACCAACTGCTCCATCCAACGCTTGACCCAAACGCTGAAAAAGTTGTTCTAGCGCGTGGTCTGCCTGCGTCACCTGGCGCTGCCTGTGGCAAAATTGTGCTCAGCGCTGATCGGGCTGAAGAAATGAAGGCTGCGGGAGAATATGTTATTCTTGTCCGGCTAGAGACTAGTCCAGAGGACATTCATGGCATGCATGCGGCGGTCGGCATTTTGACGGCGCGTGGAGGCATGACAAGTCACGCAGCGGTTGTTGCACGCGGCATGGGGCGCCCATGTGTTTCAGGCGCAAGCGAAATTCGATTTAATGAAATCAGAGGTGAAGTTTTTATCGCCGATCAAGTGCTGAGTGAAGGGGATATCATCACTATCAATGGCACAACTGGAGAAGTGTATGAAGGTAAGGTTAATACAATTCAACCAAAAATGTCAGGTGCCTTTGCTAAGGTTATGAGCTGGGCTGACAAGGTGCGCCGTATGGAAGTAAGAACGAATGCAGAAACACCAACTGAAGCCCTTGTGGCGCTTAATTTTGGCGCACAGGGTATTGGGCTTTGTCGGACTGAACACATGTTTTTTGATTCAGACCGGATTGTTGCTATGCGGCAAATGATCATGGCTGCAGACACTGAAGGCCGCGAACGGGCTCTTGCCAAACTGTTGCCAATGCAGCGCCGTGATTTTGAAGAACTTTTTACCATCATGGCTGGCTTGCCCGTAACAATCCGTTTGTTAGACCCGCCTTTGCATGAGTTTTTGCCTCATTCTGTCGATGAACTTGCTGAAGTTGCGGCAGCGGCCGATGTGACTGTTGAGACAGTCCGCCAGCGTACAATTAAGCTTGCTGAAACCAATCCAATGCTTGGCCATCGCGGTTGCCGTCTTGCTGTAACCTATCCAGAAATTTGTCGTATGCAGGCTCGTGCTATTTTTGAAGCAGTGTGTAGCGTTGCAAAAAAAACTGGTCAGATACCAACACCTGAAGTGATGGTACCATTAGCTGCAACTGCCCGTGAAGTTTCGTTATGTAAGGCAGAAATTGATGCGGTTGCAGATGCGGTTATGGTTGAAAATGGTATGACTATTTCGTATTTGGTGGGAACAATGATCGAATTGCCTCGCGCATCTATTTGCGCTGATGAATTGGCTGCTGAGGCTGAATTTTTTTCTTTTGGCACCAATGATTTGACCCAAACAGCGCTTGGCATTAGCCGTGATGATGCAGGGTCATTCTTGCATGATTATGCTGACAAAGACATCTATCCAATTGATCCCTTTGTATCAATTGATTTGAAAGGTGTTGGTGCGCTGGTTGAAATGGGAGTTCAGCTTGGCCGCAAAACCCGTCCCGATATTAAACTAGGCATTTGTGGGGAGCATGGTGGTGATGGTGCGTCAATCTTGTTTTTTGAACAGGTCGGACTGGATTATGTGTCATGTTCACCGTATCGGGTGCCTGCCGCGCGTCTTGCGACTGCACAAGCCACTATTAAAACACGATAGACCGCCGGAATAATTAGATGGCTAGTTAATAAAAAAGCCGACTGACCGCCGGCATTAAATGCTTATAATGATGGTAAAAACTATTCTGACTTGATGCCAAGGCCACCAAAACGCTTATTAAAGCGTGCAACCTGACCGCCTGAGTCAAGGATCCGATGCTGGCCAGTCCATGCTGGATGCGTCTTTGGATCAATATCAAGTTTTAATACATCGCCAGGCTTGCCCCAAGTTGAACGGGTCTTGTTTTCGCTGCCATCGGTCATTACAACAGTAATTTCATGGTAATCAGGGTGTATATCTTTTTTCATGCTAGTCTCCGGTGCCAGACTTTTTGTGCCTAGGTTTACTGCTATATTTGCTGTGTAGCAAGAATGAGCCTCGCTAACAAACAGCGCTGGTGGTATATCCCCTATAGCGGCGATAAGCAAGCCCCCGATTTAGAAAATGTAAAAGTCGTCGGGCAAAATGAAGGAAAGTTGGGGTTGGTGTATGAATAAGGGTCAAATAGTTGAACAGAAAAGGGCGTTCCGAGATGATCAAACAGTATACAGCGTTCACCATTATACAAATAAACAGCTTTTCGCTGTTTTCTGGCCTTATTTAAAACCTCACCAAGCTCGAATCCTTATGGCGGTATTGGCTTTAGTTCTTGTTGCAGGAGCCCTTTTGGGTATGGGGCGTGGGCTAGCCTATCTTGTTGATGAAGGGCTAGGAAAGCGCGATCCCGCGCTTCTTGATCGCGCTGTCATGGCAACAGTGATGATCGCCGTCGTTCTTGCTTTTGGTAGCTACCTTCGAACAAGCATGGTAAATAAAATTGGCGAGATGGTGCTCGCCGATGTCCGGCGGGCTGTTTTTGGTCATGCTGTCACCCTTTCTGCAGGCTGGTTTGAAAATGCCCGTACAGGGGATGTACTATCTAGAATTACTACTGACACAAGTATTGTTCAAACGGTAATGACTTCAACATTATCAATGGCGGCACGGAACTTCCTATTGCTTGTTGGCGGCCTTGTGATGGTGGTGTTATCCAGCCCACAAATGTCGCTTGTTGTGTTGGTTGTTGTGCCCTTGGTAGTTCTGCCCCTTATCGTTATGGGCCGTCGTTTGCGGTCCGCGTCAAGATTGGCACAGGACTGTCTTGCAGACGTTGGTGTTGAGGCAGAAGAAACTGTTAGCGCTATTCGGACCGTTCAGGCATTTGGACGTGAACAGTTTGTCAGAGCCAACTTTGAAAGGGCCGTTGATCGAGCTCTTGATGCAGGTCTTAAAAGAGTCCGGCTTCGTGGCCTGTTGAGTGGTATCGTCATTTTTATGGTATTTAGCGGTATTGGTGTGATTTTGTGGATTGGTGGGCAGGACCTTATGGCTGGACGTATAAGTGCTGGCGACCTGTCATCGTTTATCTTTTATGCATTTCTGGTAGCAAGCTCAACTGGATTTTTATCTGAACTTGCTGGTGATCTGCAACGCGCTGCAGGCGCTGCAGAGAGGATTGCGCAATTGCTTGACACAAAAGCCAGTTTACCAGAACCAGAAATACCACAGCGCATCAATCTTGATGCTGAAGCAGCTTGTGAATTTCGTTGTGTAAATTTTGCTTATCCTGCAGCTTTGAGCTTGCCTGCAATTAAGGCTTTTAATTTTACCGTCAATGCAGGTGAGCGTGTTGCAATTGTAGGGCCAAGCGGGGCTGGTAAATCGACTATTTTTCACCTTATTTTAAGATTTTACGATCCCTTAAAAGGGTCTATAAGGATTGGAGGAGTTGATGCTCGCAATGTGTCTTTGGAAGAGCTGCGTGGGCATATTGGACTTGTACCGCAGGAATCTGCATTATTTTCATCGACTCTTCGTGGTAACATATCCTTTGGCAAACCAGAGGCTGATGAGGCAGCTATCATTGCCGCTGCAAAGCAGGCTCAAGCGCATGATTTTATTATGGCTATCGAAGGTGGTTATGATGCATTTGTTGGCGAAAAAGGCGTGCGGTTATCAGGAGGTCAGCGCCAGCGTATTGCTATTGCACGCGCAATTTTGCGGAACCCTAGTTTACTCCTTCTTGATGAAGCAACCAGTGCGCTTGATGCTCAGTCTGAGGCTGCCGTTCAAAGTGCGTTGGAAAACCTGATGAAAGACCGGACTAGTCTTGTTATTGCTCACCGACTAGCTACTGTTGTTCGTGCTGATAGGATCTTGCTGATGGAACGTGGCAGTCTACAGGCTATGGGAACCCATGAATCGTTGATGGTGAATTCAGCGCTTTATCGAACGCTTGCTGAACTGCAGTTTGCTGTTCCAAAATCTAACTAGAGAATTTTTGTAGTTTTTAAGAATAGTCACGCCATTTGATTTTAAAGATGTATTTTTTGTCTATTGGCTCTCAGAAATGGGTCAATATCATTGAAGTATCTATGTTTCAGATGGTTTTCAAAGCCTAACTGCCAGCTGTCAACCTTTGATGAAATATTAGCAATCAAAATTTATTGTTTCATGGTTTTACTTCGAGATTAAACGCTGAGTTATTGTTAATTCAATACGTCGATTTTTACGGCGAGCATCATCGCTGTCACTGGTGTCGAGTGGTTGATATTCGCCATAGCCAGCAGCTGCAAGCCGATTTGCTCGAAGGCCATGCTGGTTAAGATGTCTAACCACTGACAATGCGCGTTCAGTCGATAGGTCCCAGTTATCAGCATAACGACCGGGTCGGATAGGCACATTGTCGGTGTGACCATCAACCTGCAGAATCCAGTTAATGTCACTTGGAATCTTTTTGGCAATATCTGCTAAAGCAATAGCCAGCTTTGCAAGCTGTTTTTTACCCTCTAATTCGACCACTGATTTGCCTTGTTCAAATAATACTTCAGATTGGAAAATGAACCGGTCACCAACAATTTCCACATCATCACGGTCCTTCAAAATATCTCGAAGGCGTCCAAAAAACTCTGACCGGAATCGTTGTAATTCTTGAACGCGGCCTGCTAACGCGTTGTTTAGCGATTTGCCAAGGTTGAAAATCGCTACTTTATCAGCTGAGGCCTGCTTGTCCTTTTCAGCAAGTAGACTGGTTAATCCCTCAATTCGAACGCGCAATGCTGCCAAAGCGTTGGTCATTTGAACAACTTGGGCCTTGGACGCTGTGGTTTCGGCTTCTAATATTTTGATCTTGCTAGTGGCACTTTGCTTTTGAGCTTGTGTCATGGCAAGCTGTCCTTCGGCAAGCTGCAATGCACCAAGCTGTTCGTCAAGACTTCTGTGTGCTGCGGTAAGTGAGGCTTTGGTGTTTGCTTGTTTGGCAGACAATTGTGCCACTTCGGCTGTTCGCGCTCCAAGCGATGCCTGAACGATGGTCAATTGTGCCAGCAAATCTTCTTGATTGGTATTGCTAGCGCTTAATTGACTGGTGATTTGGGCAAGATTTGCTGCGAGGTCTGCACTGGCGCGCCGTTCGATATTTAGTAATTCGCCAAGTGATACAAGCTGCTGACGCATTTCGCTCAGGGTGGCATCTTGACCAGACACACGGTATGCCAAATTTACTTGAATAATAACAAACACCATAAGTACAAAAATGATGACCATTAGCAAAGTTGCCAAAGCATCGACAAATCCGGGCCATGTAAAGTTTTCTACCCGACGTGCATTACCAATTCGTGCCAAAGCCATTATGGCTATTTTCCTTTTCTTGGAGGAGTTTTTTCATTCATCATTGTAGCGATTGAAGATGATAATCCACGCAATTCACTAGCCAATATTTCTGTCTGTTGATTGCGGTCAGCGCGTAATTCACCAGACAGTTTACTGATATTAGTGTTGAGCTGGGCCAAATGATCACGGATGCGTTTATCGTCAACTAGCGCCTCATTAAGCTGGGCCATTGTGGTGGTTAACTGTGAGACTTGGTCAAGCAAACGTGAGCGATTTTTTTCACCATCAGCGATCGACTGTGAGAGGGATATGCAAGCTCTTGCTGCTTCCTCACTCATTCCGCTAGCAAGTGCGCTTTGATTGCCTGATGATGATGGGCTGCTATCATTAAAGCGTGCGAATGCAGATAACCAGTCTTCAAGCTCGTTGAAGAACCGACCCATTGCCTGCCCCAACTGAAGATCAAGAAACCCAAGTATAAGCGATCCAGCAAGGCCGAATAATGATGACGAAAATGCTGTTGCCATTCCAGATAGTGGGGCATCAAGCCCGACTCTTAATTGCCCCATCATTGCTTCAAAATTATTGCTATTGGTATCAATTGATCCAACCACATTTCCAACAGCACCGATTGTTTGCAATAGGCCCCAGAACGTGCCGAGCAACCCCAAAAAAACTAATAATCCAATCATATAGCGCGATATTTCACGACCTTCATCTAGCCTTGCTGCAACACCATCAAGAACTGACCGCAGTGATAGAGCTGATAGCTGGGCGTCATGACGAGAGTCTGCTAACATAGCGTACACTGTAGCAAGTAAAATGGGTCGCTGGGCAGGTTGATCCAATTTTCCAGTGGCCTTGACTGCCAATAGCCAATTGCGCTCAGGCATTAGCCGAAGTGTTTGCCGAGTAATATAGAGAATACCAATACTAAAAGCACCCAAAATAACACCGTTTAACGAAGGATTTCCCATGAAGGCATCTCTAAGGGGGGCCGCTAATAAGGCAGCAATGATGCCAACTGCAAACAAAAAGACAAACATTCTGAAAAGATATCGTTTAGGATTGGTTTCCATGATTTCATCTCCTGACGGCGGTGTGCTTTGGTGAGTGCGATGTAATCGATGCGAGCGAACACAATCAGTTTGCAAACAAGCATGCCTCAAATCGGTGCCATACAACAATGGCAGGATTGTGAATATTCGCAAGTTTTCAGAGCTTGGCTGATGGATTTTTAAAAAATAATTTACTTGAACTGTCTGAACCATAACTTAATTGGCATCACAATATGCAAGCTGACTATGCTTTAGCTACGTGCTTTAGCCAGATGCTTAAGCAATTCGGCGTGCAATGAAGGATTGGCTGCAACCACATCACCACTTTGTAAAACCCGATCACGTGATTCAAAATCAGATACAAAGCCCCCAGCTTCACGCACCAGCATTATCCCGGCAGCAATATCCCAGTTTTTTAGCCCGTGCTCCCAGAATCCATCAAACCGACCGGATGCAACATATGCCAGATCAAGTGCTGCTGAACCAAAGCGACGAACACCTGCACTTACCGCCATAATGTTTGCAAGTTCTCGTGAAAATAGAGCGTGATCTTCGGCTGCTCCACGCCCAAGAAATGGAATGCCAGTAGCAAAAACAGATTCGGCTGGATTTCGCCTGCCAGACACACGTAGCCGACGATCGTTCACATGAGAACCGGATATATAGGCGCCAGTACCGGTCTCGGCGAAAAAATATTCGTGACGTATTGGATCAAAAACTAGTGCGGCTGTAATTTTTCCTCTATCACGAACTGCAATTGAAATGGCGAAATGTGGGATGCCATGGAGGAAATTTGTAGTACCGTCTAAAGGGTCAACAATCCAGCAAGGCGCATCCGGATCATTGCCAGCGGTGATGCCGCTTTCTTCCATTTCAAAGCCCCAGTCGGGCCGAGCTTTGTGCAATTCAGCTTTGATAATGCGTTCAGCGTTGGTGTCAACGCGTGAAACAAAATCAGCAGGGCCTTTTCGGCTTACTTGCAAATTTTCCACTTCACCAAAATCGCGAAGCATATTGCGGCTAGCAGCGGTTGCCGCCTTCTGCATGACATTAATGAGGGCGGAACGGGTTGCCATAAAAAATCCTGTAAATCTAAAATTTAGCTTTTTGCACGCTCTACATAGCTTGCATCTTCGGGGCGCACAACAATTCGTGTTCCTCTTTCAATATGCGGCGGTACCATAACACGTTCACCATTTTCTAATACGGCAGGCTTAAAGGAGGATGATGCAGTTTGTCCCTTGACAACAGCATCCGCTTCGACAACTTCCATAACAACTGTGTCAGGCAAATCGATCGAAATGGGGCCTCCCTCGTAGCTTGACATTGTAACAATCATCCCATCTTGCAGAAAAGTGGCACGTTCACCAACCATATTTTTGACAATACTGATTTGCTCAAAGGTTTCAGAATGCATGAATACTAAGTGCTCGCCTTCATCAAACAGAAATGTACATTTAGCTTCATCAAGAATAACTCGTTCAACTGTTTCAGATGACCTAAACCTTTCATTTAGTTTCGTGCCGTCACGCACATCGCGAAGCTCTATCTGTGCAAAGGCCCCACCCTTACCAGGTTTTACATGGGCCACTTTTACCGCAGTCCACAGTCGGCCATTATGTTCTATCACATTGCCGGGTTTAACAGCATTACCATTTAACTTCATCGATTTATCCTTGTTTACAAAGCTGCTTTAGTTAGATTAAGGCGCCTGAGCCAATAAGAAAGCACCAATAGCACCTGCGTTATCCAACATGCGGCAAGAAAACCCCCATTCGTTATCATACCATGCCAGTACACGCACCAATCGTTTGTTCAATACGCTTGTTTGAGTTAGGTCAGCAACTGAAGAATGTGGATCATGATTAAAATCAATCGAAACGAGGGGGCGTTCATTAATGCCCAGAATACCCCTCATAGGCCCATTTGCCGCGTCACTTAATAGCTTATTGACCTCTTCGACTGATGTGTCATGGCTGCTTGTAATTACAAGATCAATAGCTGATACATTTGCGGTAGGAACACGTATAGCAGATCCGCTCATGCGACCTTGTAATTGTGGCAAAACCTCGCTAACTGCCTTGGTGGCTCCTGTTGATGTTGGTATCATCGACATGGCGGCTGCGCGTGCCCGGCGCAAATCCTTATGGCTTGAATCAAGCGTTGGCTGATCACCAGTATAAGCATGAATTGTAGTCATATAACCGGCTTCGATACCTACTGTCTCGGCCAAGACTTTTGCAATAGGTGCAAGACAGTTTGTGGTACATGATGCATTAGATATGACATCGGCATTGGCGGTTAGCTCACTGTGATTTACACCGTAAACAATTGTTTTATCTGCGTTTTTGCATGGGGCTGATACTAAAACCTTTTTAGCGCCAGCGGTAAGGTGGGCTGCTGATGCTTCACGATTATTAAATTTTCCTGAACATTCCAGCACAATGTCAACACCGTGTTTGGCATGTAAAATATGTAATGGGTCGCGCTCTCTGCTCATATGAATTTTGCCAGTGCCAATATCCATCCAGTCATCGCCATAGGTTACCCTGCCAATTGCCCGACCATGCACAGAATCAAATTCATAAAGATGCGCAGATGTCTCAACAGGCCCAGGGCTGTTGATCAAGACAACTTTCATGTCGTGTCGTTGTGTTTCCAGAAATGCACGAAGGGTCATTCGACCAATGCGGCCAAAGCCGCTAATCGCTAATCTTAAAGTCACGAATTCATCTCCTTAAGTTGAAGCCTTGTCCAATTTGTTGCCAAAACTCTTTGCGATTATAGTTTTTTTTGGACGCAACTATATCCTAAATGATTTTTTCTAGGATCCCTATCCAAGCTGGCGCTTGGCGGCATCAACCACTGCACCAGCGGTAATGCCAAAATGGTTAAAAAGATCATTAATTGGCGCAGACGCACCAAAACCAACCATTCCAATAAAAGTATCGTTATCGCCAAGCAAGCGGTCCCAACCTTGTTGAAGTCCTGCTTCGATGGCAATACGTGGCGTCGTACTCAAAATCTTACTTCGATAATCGGCATCTTGAATGAAAAACAAATCCAGGCAGGGCACTGAAACAACCGCTGCCTTTATACCAGTTTCTGCCAGCATGGACTTTGCGGTCAAGGCAATGCCAACCTCAGAGCCTGACGCCATCAGTGTGATCTGGCGTTCACCATCACAGTCAGCTGCCACATAGGCACCCTTTGCAGTTTTATTTTCGGTCATATCGCCGCTACGAAACTGTTCTAATCCTTGCCGACTTAAAGCCAGAATGGATGGGGTGGATTTTGCTTCAAGAGCCGTTTGCCAAGCTTCAGCTGTTTCTACCGCGTCACCAGGACGAAACACTAATAGGTTTGGAATAGCCCTCAAGGCTGCTAGGTGTTCTACTGGCTGGTGGGTCGGCCCATCTTCACCAAGTCCAATCGAATCATGTGTCATCACATATATCACACGCTGCCCCATTAGGGCAGACAGTCGAATTGATGGACGGCAGTAGTCGGTAAAGACCATGAAGGTGCCTCCAAAAGGAACAACTCCACCATGAAGCGCAAGACCGTTCATTGCCGCCGCCATGCCATGCTCGCGAACACCATAATGAATGTAGTTGCCATCATAATTTTTTCGATCAAAAATTTTATGGTCTGAAACTTTGGTATTGTTTGATCCGGTCAGATCAGCTGAGCCGCCAAACAAAGTTGGGCAGGCTGGTAATACAGCCTCGATGGCCTTTTGACTGGAAACGCGAGTCGCCAACTTTTGTGGCTCGCTGGCCAGTTGGTTTTTCCATGCCAAAATGGCCTTGGCAACTGGTTGATCAAAATTGTTGTGAATGGCAGCGTTGAAGGCTGCACGGTTCCCACTTGAACTCAGGCGATTCTGCCAGGCTTTGTGATTCTTGGCACCCTTGGCGCCAACAGCTCGCCATAAGTCTAGAATGTTTGATGGAATTTCAAACGGTGGATAGGGCCAATCAAGTGTTTCACGCGCCAAAGCAATTTCAGTATCGCCAAGCGGTGAACCATGGACGCCAGATGTACCTTGTTTGTTTGGCGCACCAAAACCAATGACGGTTTTACAACATATTATACTCGGCCGGCCATCCGCTTTGGCATCGTTAATGGAGGCTGAAACTGCTCTCATATCGTGTCCATCACAACTTAAAACCTGCCATCCATAGGCTTTAAATCTGGCTACGGTGTCATCCGATGTTGATAAATTGGTACTACCATCTATTGAAATGTTATTATCGTCGAATAGAACTATTAATCGACCCAATTCCATATGGCCCGCCATTGATGCTGCTTCATGGCTGACACCTTCCATTAGGCATCCATCACCAACGACAACATAGGTGCTGTGGTCCACAAGATCATCGCCATAACGTGCGGCCAGATGGCGTTCCGCCATGGCCATGCCAACAGCATTAGCAATACCTTGACCAAGCGGGCCAGTAGTGGTTTCTATGCCTTTGGCATATCCAAATTCTGGATGCCCTGCAGTTTTTGCTCCCAGTTGGCGGAAATTGCGAATCTGTTCAACAGTCATATCCTCGTAACCCGTGAGGTGTAGTAGGGCGTAGATCAGCATTGACCCATGTCCAGCCGAAAGCACAAAGCGGTCACGATCAGGCCAATCGGGACTAGCAGCATCAAATTTTAGATGATCACAAAACAGCGCTGTTACTGCGTCAGCCATGCCCATGGGCATCCCTGGATGACCAGAATTAGCAGCCTGTACAGCATCCATCGCCAATGCTCGAATTGCATTTGCCATCGTTTGACGTTCTGACGGATTCGGCATAAATGTCTCCAATAATTGTTGTATTAAAAATTAGGCATTAACGGGCTTGGTGTAAAAAGACTACTTAGCAAATGGTGATGGGGCGCAATTTGCCCGTGTTAGGATCATTCGTCAATGCGCCATAAATCAACATTATCACAAGTATGCAGACCTCCTTTGTGGAAAAAATAAATTTTGCACTTTATTTCAATTTGTGAATCAGGCAAACTTTATCAATAATGCATTATGTTTAAGAAAAAAAATCAGACTTCCCTATGCCACCAGTATGGTAAAATATATGGAAGATGGTAGTGGCTGAGAGAGCAAAAATAGTGAGATTAAGCTGGTAATGACGCGACTGCAAAATGCTCAAGAGCAGCTCAGTGATGCCCTCACGGCATTGGAATTGTCTGTGGTCCAGACATTTGCAGCAGCGAGTTTATCTCAAACGCATGGCCAAAAAAATCTTGATAGTGGCGTTTCAGAGCTGGTTAATGAGGTTAGCATCATTGAGGCTAAGCTGGATGAGGCGATCGCCTTGATTGCCCTGATTGGGTCTGTTGAGACCAAAGATGGAGACTCTGAATGAGCCAATCGGTTGTCACTATCCGCCTGAACGGACACCCTTATCAGATTGGCTGTGGGGCTGGTGAAGAAAACCATGTTGCCAAACTGGGCACCGAAGTTGAAGCGGTGATAAAGTCGCTGACCGCTTCAGTAGGACAGATTGGTGAGGCGCGGTTGCTCGCTATGGTCGCTCTTATCCTCGCTGACCGTAACGTTGCACCACCAACCTCCACTGATAATATGGCTGCTGTGGCGCTAGAAGATGCTGCGGAGAGGATTGCGGCACTCGCATCAAAGCTTGCATCTGGTGCAACAAGCTTCTAGATCAATAGGTAGGCGACGGCTACTTTTTCACGTTTGGTCTTCAATCCCTGGGGCCATAAATTTTCTCTAGGGAGCTGCCTCTGGCTGGATCGTGGTCTGGTTATTGCGGCACCCACCTGCAAAGCAGGTCACAGAGGATGATTAAACCGACGGTTGAGGTGGCCGTTGCCACTTATTTCTAATCACTACGAGGAATGAATGCCGTCCACCCCAAAATGCGATTTTGAGGCAGAAACCATTTTAGATCTTGATGCAACGAAAGCGGCCTGCCGGAGGCAAGCTGGGTATAGGCGTGATGAGCTGGCCGTTTTAGAGCCGGACGCTGCTGACATCCTCTCTGATCACGCCGCTATGCTTGTAAATCGTTATGGTAGAGTTACCTTTGCTGGATATATTCCCATCCGTAGTGAATTGTCGCCGCTTGTCCTTCTGGAAGGTCTCGCCAGTTCTGGTTGTGATTTGGCTTTGCCGGTCACACCAGCAAAAGGCCAACCTCTGATTTTTCATCGTTGGCTAGTAAACGGGAAACTTGATGATGGGCCTTATGGAACAAAACAGCCTCCGATAAGTAATGAGATTTGTATACCTAACGTAATTTTGGCGCCAATGCTGGCATTTGACTCAAATGGCTGGCGGCTTGGATATGGGGGTGGTTTCTATGACCGCACGCTGGCTGCCTTGCGTGATTCTAGAAAACATGTGGTATTAATTGGTATTGCCTATAATGGACAAAAGTTAAACAAAGTACCAGCTGGGCCCAATGACATGCCTCTGGATGCGGTGCTGGGACCGGCTGGTCTATTCGAGCCCAAAAGGTCAATTAAAAATTAATGCTGTCAACAGCAATATGCTTGTTTTTTTGAACGCTGGAAGCATAATTAAAGGGAAAATTTAATGCGCGTTTTGTTTTTGGGAGACATCGTTGGACGGATAGCTCGCAATGAAGTGATTGAGCAATTGCCAGATTTACGTGCCGAACTGAAGCTTGATTTTATTGTAGTAAATTGCGAGAATGCTGCTGGTGGTTTTGGTGTCACTCCAACAATCTGCGAAGCCCTGTTTGCTGCTGGCGCTGATGTTCTAACCACTGGTAACCATGTTTGGGACAAAAAAGAAATTATTGACTACATTGTTGCTGAGCCGCGCTTACTGCGGCCACTGAACATGGCTGAGGGCACGCCGGGAAACGGCACGGTGCAGGTCACAAACGCCGCTGGAATGAGGCTTGTCGCGGTTAATGTCATGACCAATTTGTTTATGGCGCCTAATGATCCGGTTTTTACCGCAGTTAATGACGCGCTGGTTCGTAACAAGCTGGGCCGCGATGCTGATTTTATTCTTGTTGATGCCCATGGCGAGGCAACATCAGAAAAAATGGCTCTTGGCCATTATGCTGATGGTCGTGCCTCATTGTTGGTTGGAACCCATACTCATATTCCAACTGCTGATCATCAGATCCTCGCGAACGGTACTGCGTATCAAACAGATGCCGGTATGTGCGGGGATTATAATAGCGTGATCGGTATGGAGAAAGAAACGGCAATGGATCGCTTTCTAGGCCGTGGTAATGCGCGGCTTTCAGTGGCAATGGGTCCGATCACTCTGAGTGGGGTGATTGTAGAGGCTGAAGATTCTGGACTTGCCAGCGCGATTTATCCTCTGCGCCGTGGTGGGGTTTTGGCAGTAACCTGATTGTTGACCGCAAAACGGACAAAACCTCTGTTTAGCGCGACGCATTAATTATAATGAAAAATCTTGGCTAAGGGTAGTTACATAAGCTTTGATCTGGTATAACTATAAATCCTAGCGTTGGTTTAATGCTCTTGTCTAACAACCTTAGTTTCACAGAAGAAAAATCAATAAGAGATCATGGCAGGTCATTCTAAATTTAAGAATATCATGCACCGCAAAGGTGCGCAGGATAAAAAGCGTGCAAAAATTTTTGGCCGTCTGATCAAGGAATTGACTGTAGCTGCTCGCAGTAGCGCTGACCCTGACTCAAATCCGCGCCTGCGTACAGCATTATTGGCAGCGCGTGCCGCAAATATGCCAAAGGATAATATTGAACGTGTGCTCAAGCGTGCAGAGGGTGGTGAGGGTGAAAGTTATGATGAGATCCGCTATGAAGGTTATGGGCCTGGCGGCACGGCTTTGATCGTTGACTCCGTGACCGATAACAGAAACCGTACAGCGTCAGAGGTGCGCGCTGCGTTCAATAGGTATGGTGGGGCACTTGGTGAGACTGGATCGGTTAGCTTTATGTTTGATCGAGTAGGGCAGGTTATTTACTCGGTAGATGCCGCTGATGCTGATATAATATTTGAGGCTGCTCTTGAAGCAGGCGTGGACAATGTGGACTCGGATGATAATGGGCATGAAATTACCTGCTCGCCAGAAGATTTCAACGCGGTTCGTGAAGCGCTTGAGACTGTGTTTGGTGCGCCTGAGGAATCAGGCCTGACATGGAAACCACGAAATTTGATTACCGTTGATGAAGCGCAGGCATCAACTTTGTTAAAGCTGCTCGATGCGCTTGATGACAATGAAGATGTACAGAATGTTGTATCAAATTTTGATATTTCGGATGACGTCATTGCCAAGCTTACTTAGGCAGTGTAGCTGATGCGGATCCTCGGTATTGACCCAGGACTGCGAAACACTGGTTGGGGTGTGATTGCATGTGATAATGGTCGCCTGCACCATATTGCCAATGGTGCAATTCAGCCTATGCCTGATCTTGATGATGCAAATCGTCTGAGAATTATTTTTGAAGGGCTTGGCAACGTGATTGCTGAACATAAACCAGACCAGGCGGTGATTGAGCAGATATTTGTGGCAAAATCAGCTGGATCGGCGCTTCGTCTCGGAATGGCGCGTGGCGCTGGCCTCCTTGTTTGTGGTGTCAATGGACTGTCAGTAGGTGAGGTGTCTGCGCGTGCTGTTAAAAAAGCGGTTACTGGCACTGGTGCAGCAGATAAAAAACAGGTGCAGGAAATGGTTACGCGGTTGTTGGCTGTTACCGCCAAGAATGCGGATGCGGCTGATGCGCTGGCCATCGCAATTGCGGCAAGCAATGGCGCTGGCAAACTATTGGATGTCAGGGTAGGATCAAATGAGGGTAGAGCTGTTGGCGGCCTGTCGGCAGCCATTGCTGCGGCACTTGTCCGCGATGATGCTGGCAATGGAGGCAAAATATGATTGTGCAATTGTGCGGCAGCATAGTGCAAACTGATGACCAGCATACCATTCTAGATGTTCATGGCGTTGGCTATGCTGTGCATGTGTCTGGCCGCACGCAAAGTCAGCTGGAAACGATGAGTGGCGAGGTAACCTTATTAACTGAAATGCAAGTTCGTGAAGACAGCATGACTTTATTTGGCTTTTTAGATTTTGCTGAACGCGATGCCTTCCGGCTGTTAACCACTGTTCAGGGTGTTGGTGCCAAGGCGGCGATGGCTATCTTGTCTGTTCTTGCACCAGCAGATTTAACCAACGCTATTATTTCTGGTGACAAGGCCATGGTCGCTAGAGCTGATGGCGTGGGGCCAAAGATTGCTCAACGCGTTGTGAATGAACTTGGCGAAAAAATTGTGAAGATTTCCACCCTCGGCGGTGCTTTGTCCATTGGTGATGCTAAGGGTGGTACAAGCATGGTAGGCGAGGCGGGCGTCATTGTGGCGGCTGGGCTGTTTGGTGATGCAGTATCCGCATTGGCTAATCTCGGTTATGGCCGTGCCGAGGCACATAGTGCTGTGATGCGGGTGCAAACGAAATCGTCCAGCGATAATCTTTCAGATGTAATTGCAGCCGCCCTGCGGGAAATTGGCGCATGACCCAATCAGATGAATTAAACCGCTTGATTGATGCTGACAGCCATGAACGTGGCGACAATGCGCTGCGCCCAACTTCGCTTTTCGAATTTATTGGTCAAGGTAATGGGCGGCGGAATCTGGAAACCTTTATCCATGCCGCGCGTGACCGGGGTGATGCGATGGATCACACACTGCTGCATGGCCCGCCGGGTCTTGGCAAAACAACATTGGCGCAAATCATCGCTGCTGAATTGGGGGTTGGGTTTCGGGCGACATCAGGGCCGGTGATTTTACGGGCTGGCGATCTGGCGGCGCTATTGACAAATTTACAGCCACGCGATGTGTTGTTTATTGATGAAATTCATCGGCTAGCGCCGGCAGTTGAAGAAGTGCTTTATCCGGCAATGGAAGATTTTCAACTTGATCTGATTATTGGCGAAGGGCCGTCTGCGCGTTCGGTACGCATTGATTTGCCGCCGTTTACGCTGGTTGGCGCGACAACACGTTCGGGCCTATTAACAACCCCGTTACGCGATCGATTTGGCATTCAGATGCGGATGCAATTCTATAATGCTGATGAGCTTTCAACAATCTTAACTAAGCAGGCAGCTAAACTGGCACTTGATCTTGGCTTGGATGGTGCTGCTGAAATTGCCGGCCGGGCACGCGGTACACCCCGGGTGGCCGGACGCTTGTTAAGGCGTGTTCGTGATATTGCTGCGGTAGAAAAGGCTGGAGCAGTGACCGCTGCTGTTGCAGATGCTGCCTTGCATCGCCTTGAGGTGGATGCAATTGGCCTTGACCAGATGGACCGTCGGTATCTTAACTGTTTGGCTGAGTCATATGCTGGCGGGCCGGTTGGAGTGGAAACACTTGCGGCTGTCCTGTCTGAACAGCGCGATGTTCTAGAAGAGGTAATTGAACCCTATCTGATGCAAACGGGGTTATTGATGCGTACGCCTCGTGGAAGGTGTTTATCAGTGGCCGGTTGGGAGTATCTTGGTATGAGGCCCCCGCTGGCTGCTTCCAAACAACTTGACCTTCTGGCACAGGCTGCTAGTGACGAGGCAGAAATAAATTAGCGCATGAAGGATGTTGATCGGCAGCAAAAACTGCAAGTGGCTGGCACGAATGCGCACTATGGCGCAAAATGGGACTCTGCGCTGGATGGTGTCTTGGATGGCCCATGTCACCTCTACACACTTCGTGTTCAATATGAGGATACAGATGCTGGTGGTGTTGTCTATCACGCGCAATATTTAGCCTTCTCTGAGCGTGCAAGGTCAGCATGGCTGCGTTATCTTGGAATTGACCAGTCGGAAATGTTGACTATTGGGAACCTTGGGTTTGTTGTGCGACGTTTAGAAATTGATTTTCTTCTGCCATCTGGCCTTGGTGCAGTGCTTGAGATTGAAAGCAGCCTTGCAAGGCTCGGAGGGGCCACTTTGAAGTTACATCAAAAAATAATAAATCGTGATAATGGCCATATTCTTGCCCGACTTATCGTAGACATAGGACTCGTCAAGTTTGTAAAAGGTAAAAAGCCTAAAATTTGTCGATTGCCTGAAGCAATCAAAACTAAGTTTTCCGGTTTTATGAGTTGAGCCACATAGTGGCAGTTTGAAGATGGTACCAAAACAAATGCCTTCAAGGCGAGAACAAAGGGTAGATAAATGAATTCTGTGGAAATGACTGTAACGCATGCAAGTGCGGATCTTAGTATCATGGGCTTATTCTGGGCAGCGGACCCTTTTGTAAAGCTTGTGATGCTCCTATTAGTTTTGGCATCGATTTGGTGTTGGGCCATTGTGGCAGACAAAATTATAATCATCCGAAGAGAACGGCGTTTAGCCCAAGTATTTGAAAACTCTTTCTGGTCAGGAGGCTCGCTTGACACACTTTATGATCAAACTGGCGCAACCCCTCGTGATGCGATGTCGATAGTATTTGTTGCAGCGATGCGAGAATGGCGGCGTGCAAACTCACATGGACTTGCTGATTCTGGTCGTGCTGATTTGAGGGCATCGTTGGTTAGCCGGATTGATCGATCAATGAATTTTACCATTACCCGTGAGATGGAACGTTTGGAACGCGGGATGAATCTTTTGGCTTCAATCGGCTCTGTGTCGCCTTTTGTTGGATTGCTTGGCACGGTCTGGGGAATAATGAGTTCATTTCAATCAATTGCCGAATCAAAAAATACGAGCCTTGCGGTAGTTGCTCCCGGTATTGCCGAGGCGCTTTTTGCCACGGCACTTGGTTTAGCCGCAGCGATTCCAGCGGTTATTGCCTATAATAAATTTGCCGGTGATCTGGAGCGTTTTGGTGCACGGCTTGAGACATTTGCACAAGAATTCAGTACGCTACTAGCACGTCAGCTTGATGAAGGTGGTAAATAATGGGCGCCGGAATCAAACGGTCGATGGGTGGGAGGAGGCATCGCCCTATGGGTGAGATTAATGTCACTCCCTTTGTTGATGTGATGCTTGTTTTACTGATTGTTTTTATGGTTACGGCACCGCTTTTAACCGTTGGGGTTGAAGTGGATTTGCCAAAAACCAAAGCCGGTACAATTAATGCAGATGCAGCGCCTTTGGTCGTCTCAATCAAGTCAGATGGCAGCCTTTACTTACAGGAAACATTTCTAGAGCCTGAAGTGCTAATTCCCCGTTTGAAGGCTATTTCCAATGCAAACCCTGATGTCCGTATCTTTGTCCGTGGTGATGAGGCCGTTAACTATGGCAAAGTTTTATCAGTTATGGGCCGAATCCAGTCGGCTGGCTTCCAGAAGGTTGCTTTAGTGGCTCAGTTGCCAGAATCTCAATAGTGATTGGCCAATGAAACACATTTTGGAACATTAGAAATGGATCGTCGGTCTTTAATAATTTCGCTAGGATTGCACATCAGTGTTATTGTGCTGGCATGGATTGGTCTGCCTTCAATAAAACGTGATTTGCCAGAAGAGCAACCGATCATTGTTCTGGAAATGGTGCAATCAGTGCCAACAACAAACCTTAATAAGGGCGATAAACCCAATACCGAAAAGAAGGAACAAAAAGAAATACGGTCAAAAAAGCCGCCGCCGCCGGCTCCACCAAGAGCTAAGCCGCCAACGGCAAAGCCAGCAGTAAAATCAGCAAAAAAAGAATCAAACGCCAAAGCAGAAATTTTACCACAAAAAGTAACTTTAAAACCTAAGCCAAAACCTGAAATTGTCAAGTCGCTTGCGCCCCCAAGCGCTAAGCCAAAGCAGACAGCTAAACAAGAAGCTCCTAAACGGTTGCCGCAATCACCGCCAAAGCGAGTTAATAAATTGGTACAAAAAAAGGCTTTGCAAAAACAACGCACTAAAGCATTGAGTGGTGTGATGCAAAATCTCGCTGAGGCAAAGATTGTTTCTAAAGATGCTAAAATAAAGCGCCGAGAAAAAGAACGTAAGGAAGCTGCAGAGAAATTAACTAACAGCTTGACCGTGGCCGCCGGTAATGCCCTTCGTGCGCCACAAAAGCCAGTTGTTGGACCGCTTGGTCTGTCGGATATTGATCGTATCCGCCAGCATGTATCGTCTTGCTGGTCGCCACCGATTGGCACAGCTGGTGCAGACACACTAATTGTTGACATAATTGTCACGCTAGATAAAGACGGTTCAGTTTTATTAGCAGAAGTGGACAACAAAATGCGACTTGGGACTGACAGAACCTATCGCGTGGCTGCTGACGAAGCAATCCGGACAATGTTTAAATGTTCGCCTTTGCCGGTGCCTCTCGATAAGTATGAACAATGGAAAAGCTTTATCTTCGGATTCGATCCAAAGTTCCTCAGGCGTTAGCAGCTCCGACGCTTGTTTGAATTGAGATATAAAGATAGTCAAATGAAATGGAATAGGCCTGATATGATGTTCATCTCTAGAATGATAGTAGTAATTTTAACCTCGATTGGGCTGTTCAGTGTTGTGGCCCAGGCCCAACTGCGTATTGATATCACTGAGGGACAGGTTGCTCCTACTCCAATTGCCATCGCCAACTTTACAGGGCCCGATGGCAAGATATCGGAAATTGGTAAACAAATCACACAAATTATTTCTGAAGACCTCGAAAGTTCTGGACTATTTGAATCTATTGATAGTGCGGCCTTTATTGAGCCACCAAAAGCACCTTCCATTAGACCTAATTTTACCAATTGGACACCTTTGGGTGTAAAGGGTCTGCTTGTTGGTTCAGCTTATGTCGATGGAGCTGGTATGTTGCAAGTTGAATTTGTGCTGTGGGACGTGGTTATCCAGCGCAACATTACTGGCGGAGGGGGCAATGCTGATCAAGCAGCAATTCGACGAATTTCTCACCAGATTGCAGATTTTGTTTATGAGGAGTTCACCGGCGACACCGGTTATTTTGACACTCGTGTGGTATATGTTGCAGAGTCAGGATCACAAAGTCGCCGACTGAAGCGTTTGGCGATTATGGATCAGGATGGGCACAACCATCAATATTTAACATCTGGAGCAGATCTCGTGCTGACTCCCCGGTTTTCACCAACAGCTAATGAAATAGCCTATTTGAACTATTTCAACAATGAACCAAATGTTTATTTATTTGAAATTGCAACTGGCCGTACTGAGCGACTTGGCTCTTTTCCTGGAATGACATTTGCTCCAAGGTTTGCACCTTCTGGTGACAAGTTGATTATGAGCCTCGCGCAAGATGGTATGATCGATATCTACGAAATGGACATGCGTACACAGGCCATAAACCGTCTAACACAGTCCGCATCAATTGATACATCGCCATCCTACTCTCCTGATGGACAGAAGATTGTGTTCAATTCGGATCGTGGGGGAAGCCAACAACTGTATGTCATGAACGCAGATGGTAGTAATGTTCGGCGACTTAGCTTTAATCAAGGGCGTTATGCAACACCAGTTTGGTCACCCCGAGGTGATATTATTGCCTTTACAAAAATGGCAAGTGGACAATTTTATATTGGTGTGATGAATGTTGACGGAAGTGGTGAACGTCTTCTTGCAAGCGGATTCTTAGTTGAAGGTCCAACTTGGGCCCCGAATGGGCGCGTCCTTATGTATTTTAAACAGGAGCCTTTTGAGGTTGACGGGAGTGGTGGTTCTACACACGTTTATAGGATTGATATCACAGGTTTTAATGAAAAGCGTATTATTACGCCTTCAGATGCATCTGACCCTGCTTGGTCACCAGTGCTACGCTAATTAAGGGGGCAAAAACACTGAGGAAATATTCTAAATGCTGCTCGAAACAATATAGATAAATTTTATTTTCGGAATTAGTAGTCCTGGTCTATGGAAATATAATTTCAGGCTTAATTTTCTTGATCCGTGATTTTGGCTTGTGCTATTGACCTAAAATTCAGACACCTTTTAGTGCAAAATAATTTTTTGGTTTCAATTGCCTAATTTTTACGGTAAAGAAGAATCTAAATTTAAGTAAGATGTTTTAATTTTACAGAACTATTCGTTGTCTGAGTGATTATAGGCTGCGTTTGTTTGAAAGCCTGACAACATTAAGAAACAAATCCGGTTACCGGAAAAACAATTGGGGAGCATATAGATGTTTCAACGAATCTTTGTACTTTTTTCGGTAGCATTTCTTTTTGCCGCCTGTGAAACAGCCTCAAATGTAGCTGGAGAAAGCGCATCTGGCAGTACGTCCAGTAGTGCGACAGGAAACTCTACAGCTTCATCTTCAGGCTTAACCTCAAGCGGGTCAGCAAAAGCAAAGCAAACCAGCAACTCTGAAAAGCTAGCCCAAGTTGGTGATACGGTTTATTTTGGGTTTGATAGTTCTGAACTTGATGCTGATAGCCTAATAATGCTTGATCGGCAGGCGGCATTTTTAAACGTAAACCCAACGTTAGTAGTCATAGTTGAGGGGCACGCTGATGAGCGTGGTACTCGCGAATATAACCTCGCTCTTGGCGATCGCCGTGCTGTTGCGGTTCGCGACTACCTCCTAGCCAAAGGGCTAAATTCTGCGCGTATTCGCACGGTGTCCTATGGTAAAGAACGGCCAGTAATTGAGGGTTCAAATGATACCGCCTGGTCAAAAAATCGTCGTGCATCTACTGTTTTAAATTAAAGCACTATCAGAATTTCAAGAGGGGCTTTGGCTCCTCTTTTTTTTTGCCTAATTTTTGCCTAAAATGATAATTAACATAATTATTATTAGAACGTTTTTAGATTGCACTAGGAAAAAGCTAAATGAATAAATGGATTGCCTTTCCGATTTTGCTAGGACTGTTAGCTTCAACAAGTATTTTTGCGCAGAGTTTGGTTAATGATAATACAATCACTTCAAATTCGAGCGCGTTGTTAGCTCGCCAGCAACAACGTATGGATATTTTAGAAAAAGGTTTGAAGGAAGTTAGAGGCGTAGTTGAAACGGAACTGCGTGAGATTAAAATCAAAGTGGAACAACTAGGGTCTAGCTCCGCACAATCGGGAACCTTGCAAGTGGCTGGTTTGAACTCGCTAAGAGCTGAAATGGAAAAATTGAGTGACATGCTGGCAATGACCAGCCGTCGGATGGAGCGGACGCTTGAAATCACTTCTGACACTGAGTTTCGTCTTTTACGGCTTGAAAATCGTGTTCAAACTTTAATCTCCCTAGGAGGAGATTCTGTGGCATCTGCTGCTGCACAGTTAGATACATCCGGCGCCGATTCTCTTCCTGCCGTAAAAATGAGCCGCGATAGTAATAGTGGTGCCGCGAAATGGTCAGTTGAAGAGCAGGCACTAAATAAAGAGCTTAAGAATTTGGATGCAGAAGAAAAGCCATTGGAAGAAAAGCCTTTGCCGGTAGTTGGTGAAAATAATTCAGAGCAAGCTGGGGCTACTTTGGAACCATTGTCTGAAATAATTTCGGACGATAGTAAAAGCATAGAACTTCCATCTTTGCTGGCTGAGCCTGAAGTGCTTCCAGCTGGTAGTCCTGAGGAGCAATATCGATTTGCTCTTGGGCGAGCATTGCAGAATGATCTGGAGACTGCTGAACGCGCATTTTTGGAATTTCGTGTGTTTCACAAGGATCATGAGCGGCAAGCTGATGCCACATTTTGGTTAGGCCGTGTTCAGTTTATGCGTGGTGAATATGAAAAAGCGGCTATGACCTTTTCCGAATTTAACAGTGCCTACCCTGGTGACAAACGCCTTGTGGATACAATCATGTGGATAGCTGAGTCTGTATCCCATTTTGCTCCTAAAGAGCAGGCTTGTGAAATATACGCATCTTTGCCGAAGTTGCTGGATGCTCCGCCTGTTTCATTCATGTCTCAACTCTCTGCGTTAAGCGATGCTGCCAACTGTAATAGCTAGCAATGTTGCTGCATTCGATGCTCGTTTTGCGGCGGCTATGGTAACACTTAGGCTAGACAGTTATGAGTCGTATCTAACAGCCGTCTCTGGCGGGGCTGATAGCACTGGGCTGGCTTTATTAACACAGAGGTACGCCGATGCTAAATGCAAGTCACATAAAGCGGTAATTGTTAATCATGAGCTCAGAGACGGTTCTTATGATGAAGCGCGCAGAGTTCAAAATCGTCTGAAAGAATATGGTGTGGTTAGCGAAATCATATCCATTTCTGGACCTCGACCAAAATCAGCGGTGCAAGAATGGGCCCGATTGAACCGTTATCATATTTTGATTTCAGCGGCCCGTCAGCGAAATGCAGCGCTATTGTTAGCACACCACGCTGGTGATCAAGCTGAAACGGTTGCCATGCGTCTCTTAAAAGGTTCTGGGCCCACTGGACTTGCTGGTATCCCGGCACTTCGATCTCAATATGGCGTGATCATTGCTCGGCCTGTCTTGAACTGGCCGTCCGATCAGTTATCGTTTTTTTGTTCTCTTTGCAATTGTTCCTATGAGAGTGACCTGAGTAACGAAGACAGACAATTTGAGCGGGTGCGAATTCGTCAGCTACTGACTAGCCTTAGCCAACAGGCGGATGAACCATCATCCTTACAAATACAACGTCTCTCAAAACTTGCTGCGAAGCTTACAACAGCTGCAGATGAGGCTAATTCAAACCATCTTTCTGGAGCTGTTAAATGGAATCATGCTGGCTATATCAGAGTAATGATAGCCGATTTAGCGTGCTTACCAGATTTTCGCTGGCGGCTTGCAATACGTCGCATGGTGATGGCAGTCTCAGGAGGCATTTATGCGCCGTCATCCGTAGCCCTTGACAGGGTTCGCAGGCTTATACATGCTGGGAAATCAGCAACAGTTGGTGGGTGCCATTTCACCCCAGTTCAGACCTCGGTAGGATTAGGCCGTAAGGGTAAAGAGTACCGTTTGTTTCGTGAAATTGGTCGCCATGTCAATGTGACGCACATCTGTGGCGGTGATGAGGTGGTTTTTGCAGGTTGTTGGCTGGTGAAAAGCAAGCAAGAGGGAGTGCTTCACGCCTTGGGTGATGTGCAAAAAATTACTAATGGAAAGCGACTCAATGCGTTAGCCAAAAATTTACCAGATAGCTGGCATTTGATACCTCATAGAGCGCGGCAGGCGATTCCTGTACTTACAACCCTTGACGGTCGATTGATCTATCCCCAATTAATAGGGGACAAGCCTCGGGGATCTATAAGAACGTTAGAGGCAAAGTTTTTTGGAATTGCAAAAAATTCAGCATTCCTTGCTGATAAATTGATTGGAAAAATTTCGTGAATAATCTGGTACGTAACATTATTATTTGGCTAGTTTTTGGTGCAGCACTAATGGGGCTGTTCAATATGTTTAAAAGTCCATCAACAGGCACGCTATCAGACCAGTTGGCTTTTTCTGATTTCATGTCGCAGGTAAAAACAAACCAAATTGAAGAGGTGTTAATCGATGGGCGTAATCTACGAGGTAAAACTGGCAGTGGACGTGTTGTAACAACGGTTATGCCGCCCTCAACTGATGTGGTAACGGTGTTAGACGAAAATGATGTGCGCATTATAGCTACCCCTGAGGATACTGGCATGCCTAGTTTCTTCTCGATTTTATTATCTTGGTTTCCAATGCTACTATTTATCGGCATTTGGATCTTTTTTATGAGGCAGATGCAAGGAGGTTCACGCGGGGCAATGGGATTTGGTAAGTCTCGAGCAAAGTTGCTGACTGAACACCAGGGTCGCACGACATTTGAAGATGTAGCAGGTATTGACGAGGCTAAGACTGAATTAGAAGAAGTCGTTGAATTTCTAAAAGATCCGGGGAAATTTCAGCGGCTTGGTGGTAAAATTCCAAAAGGTGTTTTGCTTGTTGGTCCTCCTGGCACAGGTAAAACATTGCTTGCAAAAGCCATTGCTGGTGAAGCCAATGTTCCGTTTTTCACAATATCAGGATCTGATTTTGTCGAAATGTTTGTGGGTGTTGGAGCGAGCCGGGTGCGTGATATGTTCGAGCAAGGCAAGAAAAATGCGCCTTGTATTATTTTCATTGATGAAATTGATGCTGTTGGTCGACATCGTGGCGCTGGTCTTGGTGGCGGCAATGATGAACGTGAACAAACGCTCAATCAGATGCTTGTTGAAATGGATGGTTTTGAAGCCAACGAAGGGGTGATATTAATTGCCGCAACAAACCGTCCTGATGTGCTTGACCCAGCACTATTGCGTCCTGGCAGGTTTGATCGGCAAGTAGTAGTTCCAAACCCAGACGTCGTGGGTCGTGAAAAAATCCTCAAAGTTCACATGCGAAAATCACCGCTAGCAGAGGGAGTTGAGGCACGTGTGATTGCGCGCGGTACACCTGGATTTTCTGGTGCCGACTTAGCCAATCTTGTAAATGAAGCTGCTCTGCTTGCTGCGAAAAAGGGACGCCGCACTGTCTCAATGGCCGAATTTGAGGAAGCAAAAGATAAAGTCATGCTTGGATCTGAGCGCCGATCAATGGTGATGACTGATGAAGAAAAACGCCTCACTGCTTACCATGAAGCAGGTCATGCCGTTGTGGCATTGCACTGCCCGGCTTCCGACCCAATTCACAAAGCCACTATCATCCCAAGGGGGCGAGCTCTGGGCATGGTGGTACGGCTGCCTGAAGGCGATCGTATTTCGCTGGCTAGAGATAAAATCAATGATGACCTTCGCGTTGCTTGCGGTGGCCGGATTGCTGAAGAACTGATATTCGGTGCTGATAAGATTACCACTGGTGCATCTTCAGATATTCGTATGGCTACTGATATGGCGCGCCGCATGGTCACTGAATGGGGAATGTCTGACAAACTAGGCTTCTTGGCCTACAGCGCAGATGAACAAGAAGTGTTCCTTGGCCGTTCAGTGTCGCAGCAAAAAAACATGGCTGATGCCACGGCATCGATTATTGATAATGAAGTGCGCAGTATCATTGATGGTGCTTACAAAAAGGCAACTAGTATCTTAAAAAAGCATAGTGTTGAATTGGAACGCCTTGCTCAGGGTTTGCTGGAATATGAGACTCTTGATGGCAATGAAATCAAGATCATTATTGAAGGCGGTACTTTGGTTCGCAAGGATGCTGATGACAAGCCGATTAACCAAAAGCCAAAACGCAAATCGCGTACTGGACTTCCTGGAACAGGTAGAGTCAAAAAACCAGGTGGCGAACCCGCGTAGCGTTCAATTTCATGGGTGAAAAGGGTAATTCGAAACTAGTTTATAAGGCGACACCAGAGGTGCCGCCTTTTTCCCAATTAACATGGTTGCGCCCTGTTGTTACGCCTTTGGGTGAGCACCAGATCGCTGGTGGCCGTGTTCATTTTGACCGGCTTGATGTTGTAATGCTGAGCCAGAATAGTGGTTATGTTGTGGCCCGCATGCATTTTGATGAATTCATGGCTTCTGTCGATGATCGAAATCTTGCCAGTACCGCTCTTGATAAAATTATGGTGTCACGACCAGATTTCGCTGGCCTTGAAATGAGCCGGTCCCATTTGATGGGGGTTTTGAACGTTACGCCAGATAGTTTTTCGGATGGCGGCATTAATGTCATTCCTGCTAAAGCCATTGCCTCGGGCAAGGCAATGTGGGCTGAAGGTGCCTCTATCATCGATGTTGGTGGAGAATCAACACGCCCAGGCGCGGCACTAGTTAGTCGTAATCAGGAACTAGCCCGTATCCTGCCGCCAATTACAGGCCTTTCGCGAGATGATATTCGCGTATCTGTTGATACACGCCATGCTGCGGTAATGGAACGGGCGATTGGGGCTGGGGCTACAATCATCAATGATGTTGGTGGTCTTCAAGGGGATGGGGTGATTGGCTCAGTAGTAGCGAGTAAGGCGCCGGTGGTCATTATGCACATGAAGGGTACGCCCGAAACTATGCAACAGGATCCGCATTATGAATTTGCACCCGTTGAAATCTATGAGTTCTTGAAAATGCGTATTGAAGCCGCAATTGATGCTGGTATTCCAACGTCTAAGATTGCGGTTGACCCGGGCTTTGGCTTTGGTAAAAATGTGGTGCATAATTTGCAGCTTGTAAACTGGCTGTCTCTTTTTCAGGGGCTTGGTGTGGTTGTTTTGTTTGGAGCAAGCCGCAAATCGTCAATTGCAAAAATATCAAAAAGCGAGCCAGTGGAAGACCGTCTTGCTGGTTCTTTAATTTTGGCTGCTGCTGCATGGCGGCAGGGAGTGCATATAATACGTGTACATGATGTTGCTGCGACTGCGCAGGCATTAGCAGTGGAAGCAGCATTGTGGGCAGCAGAGGGCTGATCCGCTGATGCTAGAAAGCCTGGTCTTTTTTTGCTCTTGTAAAATGAGAGTATGCTATTCTCTTAGTCAAAAGTTAATTTTGGGTGAATTCTAACTTACGATAGTGAATTTCATTACCGTAGCGCCATTAGGACGATTGGAAGATAACTATGGCAGGATTATTTGGCACTGATGGTGTGCGCGCGCGCATCAATACAGGTCCTATGACAGCAGAAGCTGTTGTGCGATTGGCCTTAGCGGCGGGTCGTTGGTTTGCAGATCACAATGCCCGGCCCAGTAATGCACGTCCTCAGGTTGTCATTGGCAAGGATACACGGCTGTCAGGCTATATGCTGGAGTCTGCAATGGTCGCTGGTTTTACTTCGATTGGGCTTGATTGTAAATTGCTTGGCCCCATTCCAACGCCCGCTGTCGCTCATTTAACGCGATCGCTTCGGGCGGAACTGGGTGTGATGATATCGGCCAGCCACAATCCGCACCATGATAATGGGATTAAACTCTTTGGCCCGGATGGATTTAAACTTGATGACCAAATTGAAAGTGAAATTTCTGCTCTTGCTGCGGGTTCAATAGCGCTTGCTGATCCTAATGAACTGGGTCGTGCACGCCGGATGCTAGATTCTGTTGGCCGCTATGTTGAATTTGCCAAATCAACTCTACCAGGTCGGGCGCGCCTTGACGGTCTAAAGTTAATAGTTGATTGCGCCAATGGTGCTGCTTATCGCACCGCACCAGACACACTTTATGAGCTCGGTGCAGAAGTGGTTCCGCTGTCGGTAACGCCGGATGGATTCAATATAAACAAGGATTGTGGTGCTGTGCACCCGCAGAGAATGGCCGCAGCTGTTGTTTCTCATGGCGCTGATGCGGGTATCTGCCTTGATGGAGATGCTGACCGCTTGATCATGGCAGATGAAACTGGCGCCATTATTGATGGTGATCAAATTTTGGGTTGCCTTGCTCTAGCTATGTTTGAAAAAGGAACATTAATCAACAATGGTGTGGTTGGTACTGTTATGAGTAATTGTGGCCTTGAGACAATGCTTCTGAAAGCGGGAATTGATCTGCACCGAGTTGCTGTTGGGGATCGCTATATTCTGGAGAAAATGCGCAACGGTGGATTTAATATTGGTGGCGAACCTTCAGGCCACGTGTTGATGACTGATTTTGCGAGGTCTGGTGACGGGCTGCTAACCGCCCTGCAAATGCTGACCTTGTTGCAAGGATGCAAGAAGAAGGCCAGTACTATATTTAACAGCTTTGCACCAAATCCGCAGCAGCTAGAAAATTTACATGGCATTGATCCAACAATTTTGGAAAGTAAATCCCTGCAAGTGGCTATTAAGAAAATTGAATTGGAATTGGAGGGGAGGGGCCGTGTTGTAGTCCGAGCGTCAGGAACCGAAGCATTAGTCCGAGTTATGGTCGAGGCGGAATCCAAACCATTATTAACCGTTGCAATGGATGCCTTAATTTTGTGCATTACTGAGGAATCAAAATAAATAAAATTAAATCAACGCTTTAATATTTATTTAATCAATTTGTTGTCTAGCTTAGACAGCACGTTGACTTGAGCTATTGTTTTATGCGAACACTTTAATTGGGCAGTTATCCCCCGACGGATGACAACAATTGAGCGCGAGAATGTGGTATGCCAACATATGCTAAACCAGCTATTCGTCCGGTTATGCCCTATTTTTCTTCTGGTCCGACAAAGAAACGCCCTGGATGGTCTTCAGCATCTCTTAATGGTGCATGCACCAGTCGGTCGCATCGATCAGAGCTGGCAAAACAGAAAATAAATCAAACTACAACGCTTGCTAGAGATATTCTGGGCTTACCAGTTGACTACCGCATCGGCATTGTTCCTGGATCTGACACTGGTGCAGTTGAAATAGCGATGTGGTCATTGCTTGGAGCGCGCGGCGTTGAAGTTCTAGCATGGGAGTCCTTTGGCAAGGATTGGATAAATGATGTTGCGAATCAGCTGAAAATAAACCCTATAATTCGTACTGCTCTTTATGGGCAGTTGCCAGATCTTGGCGCCGTTGATTTCAATAATGATGTTGTGTTCACTTGGAACGGCACCGCTTCTGGCGTGAAGGTGCCAGATGGTGATTGGATTCGTGATGACCGTGCTGGATTAACAATCGCTGATGCAACGTCTGCTTGTTTTGCTATGGATTTACCTTGGCGCAAGCTTGATGTTGTGACCTTTAGTTTCCAAAAGTCTCTTGGTGGTGAAGGAAGCCATGGTGTGCTAATCGTGTCCCCACGAGCTGTTAAGCGGCTTGAGACATATGTCCCGAATTGGCCATTACCAAAACTTTTCCGTTTAACCACAAAGGGTAAATTGAATGAGGGAATTTTTGGCGCTGCAACCATCAACACTCCATCTATGCTGGTTATTGAGGATGCGATTGATGCGCTGAATTGGGCAAAGTCAATCGGTGGCTTGCCTGCGTTGATTGCGCGTTCTGATGCCAGCTTAGCTGCAATCAAATCATGGGTTGAAAAAACACCTTATTTTGGTTTCCTTGCTGAAAATCCTACAACTATATCGAATACAAGTGTTGCCTTGTCCATTGTCGATCCATGGTTTGTTAAGTTAGATGGTGCCAAAAAAGCAAACATTGCATCCAAGCTTATTAAATGCCTTGAAAAAGAGGGTGTCGCCTTTGACGTTGCCTCATACCGTGATGCGCCCCCTGGCATTCGGATTTGGGTGGGCCCAACTGTTGAAACAACTGATGTTAAAGCACTCTTGCCATGGCTGGACTGGGCCTATGCAAGAATCTTACAAACAAGCTAAGCCCGTAAGTAGCCTTTGTTTTTGAAGAAGGTGGTGTTAATTCCGACATCAATTTGGGGCTTTCCACCTTATTTTTTGTATATATAAAAGTATGAAAAAAGGAGCTTTGTTGGTGACTTTTGAATTCTGTGACGCAAGCATGATATAGATATTTCTACCTATCATTTTTGGCGGTGTAAGGCTGGTGATGAAGCCATTACCCTGGTTGAGATTGGTGGTGGATTGCCACATTCTATGTTACCTGAAATTTGTACTCCTTAGCTTGATGTTTATGCCGATGCCTTTCATGTTTTACGTCTTGTTGAATAGTTACAAAAAGTCATTCTGATCCCTTTTTTGCTCTTATTGAATAAACTGTCCCTACAACACTAACCTGCGAGGCACACTATGGCACCGTTGCCTTTCCCTTAAGACATCTGTTATGATCCTTACTGATTTATTTGGCCCGTTGGCATGCATTAAATTTTTTTGGCAGACTAGATGTGCTGCTGCAGCGCGCTGGGGTCTATTGATCTTGTCGATCTTTTTTTGAAACAAAGGTTTTTTCATGACAAATGTAGCAGTAATTGGTGCTCAATGGGGTGATGAGGGGAAGGGCAAGATTGTTGATTGGCTGTCTAGCCGCGCCGATGTTGTTGTTCGGTTTCAAGGTGGGCACAATGCTGGACACACTTTGGTCATTGATGGTGTTGAATACAAATTATCGGTGCTCCCGTCAGGTATTGTACGCCCCGGCAAACTGTCAGTCATTGGCAATGGGGTTGTGATCGATCCAGCGCATTTGCTAAAAGAGATTGGCGTTCTCCGCAGTCAGGGAGCCATTATCAGTCCGGCCAGTCTCCTGGTTTCGGATGCTGCGACATTAATATTACCAGTTCATCAAGCTGTAGATGCTGCGCGTGAGTTATTACGTGGTGAGGATAAAATTGGCACTACTGGCCGTGGAATTGGACCCGCGTATGAAGATAAGGTGGCTCGCCGCGCAATCCGTTTTGGTGATTTAGCGTCTGACTCGCTACTTACAAAAAAACTTGATGCGCTTGTCGCTCATCACAATATTTGGCTTAGTGCCGCTGAGCATGAACTGGCAGATGCCAATAAAATGAAAGCTGAACTTCTGAGTATGCGCAATGAACTCTTGTCATTTACTGGTCAGAGTTGGCGTTGTCTGGCAAATGCGCGTGAAGCTAAAAAGCGGATTTTGTTTGAGGGTGCGCAAGGTGTGATGCTTGATATTGATCATGGGACTTACCCGTTTGTAACGTCCAGTAACACGGTTGCTGGTCAAGCAGCTACAGGATCGGGGACTGGCCCAACAGAAATTGGGTTTGTTCTTGGTATTACCAAAGCATATACAACCCGCGTTGGTAGTGGACCATTTCCCACTGAAGCCTTTGATGCTGACGGGGACCGTATGGGTGATCGAGGGCGTGAATTTGGCACTGTCACAGGCCGTAAACGCCGTTGTGGCTGGTTCGACTCTGTTATGGTGCGTCAAGCCGGCCTTTTGTCGGGTATAACTGGTATGGCATTGACAAAACTGGATGTGTTGGATGGTTTTAAAACGCTAAAAATATGCGTTGGGTATCAAATTGGTAATAATGGCACTGTGCTTGATTATTTCCCGTCTGATGCAGATGGTCAGGAATCATGCAAGCCCGTTTATGAGGAAATGCCTGGATGGATGGACAGCACTTATGGTTTACGTAGTTGGGACAAATTACCGGCTAATGCTATAAAATATGTTCGCCGAGTGGAGAAATTGACTAAACTTACTGTGGCGCTTTTATCAACTAGTCCAGAGCGCGATGATACGATCCTAGTTAAGGATCCCTTTGAGGAGCGACAGTAGTATTTTTATATGTCTATAAATAATATTAGACCTAACCTGGCGTCATCATCAATATGTCAATAAGCACAATTTGGCTTTAAAACTTAAATTTAAGGTACAATATGATGAGGCAGGAGCTGTAGTTCGGTTGCCTTGTCCCGAACTGCTTTTTGCAGTTTTTCAAATGCCCGCACTTCAATTTGTCGAATGCGTTCTCGACTCACTCCAAATTCTACTGCAAGGTCTTCTAGCGTTAAAGGTGGTTCGGCAAGGCGTCGTGCTTCAAGAATACGTTGTTCACGTGAATTTAGAGCATGCATGGCATCAACCATGAGATCGCGGCGAGCGTTGTACTCCTCGTGTTCAGCAAAGTTAGTTTCTTGATCAACACTATCGTCTTCTAACCAGTCTTGCCATTCACCACTGCCCTCAGCATCCCGGCTCAGGGGTACGTTAAGCGAGCGGTCGTTGCCCGCCATCCTCTGATTCATTGACATTACCTCAGCTTCTGATACGTCAAGGCGGGTGGCTATCTCTGTAACTTGTTCAGGTTTCAAATCACCGTCATCTATAGCTTGTATTTGCCCTTTGATACGCCGAAGGTTGAAAAATAATTTCTTTTGTCCCGCGGTTGTCCCTATTTTTACCAGTGACCAAGACCGTAGAATGTATTCCTGTATCGCTGCTTTTATCCACCACATGGCATAAGTGGCCAGGCGAAAACCCTTCTCAGGCTCAAATTTTTTAACTGCGTGCATCATTCCCAGGTTGCCCTCAGAAATGAGGTCTGCAATTGGTAGGCCGTAGCCACGATAACCCATAGCAATTTTTGCAACGAGTCGCAAATGACTAGTGACAAGCTTGTGTGCTGCTTTGATGTCCTCTTTGTCCCTCCAAGACTTTGCTAACATGTATTCTTCGTTAGGCTCTAGCATCGGAAAGGCACGTATTTGTTCGAAATAGCGTGATAAATTCCCGTCAGGACTTAATGCAGGAAGCATTGATTTTATAGCCATTAAATAATTTCCTATCAGCTAATCAGTTTGTGGTTGTGTGTCATTGCTATATTGACCAATAAATGAATAAAGTCGATTTAACTTGGGACTATACAAGCACCAAATTGTACTAAAATTAAGACTAGATTTAGCAAAACTGTTTTTCAATAATTCTAATTTTAGCATATATAGGACCTTAAAGCCACCCAATTACCAACGTTTAACGCAAAAATAGGATTTATCTACTGGGAGTAATGACTACCTTTGGCGCGCCGCGCAACATTAAGCTCTATTAAAACTAGTAAGGATGCAATATCTCGAGGAAATGGTGTCTTAAAGCTCATTGGTTCAGAGGTGATCGGATGCGCAAAGCTGAGATGTGATGCGTGTAAAGCTTGTCTTCCAAAATTTCTCATTTGTGAAAGGCCAGTTCGGGCAGAATTATCTGGCATCTGACCTAAACGTGGCGCTCGGCCGTAAAGCTGATCGCCGATTACACTGTGACCAATGTGCGCCATATGAACTCTAATTTGGTGAGTTCGGCCTGTTTCTAACCGGCATTCAATATGCGAGCCAAATGGAGGGAATAGGCGCAATAATCGCCAATGTGTTACCGCGTGTCGGCCTTTTGTTGTGATGGCTTGGCGTTTTCGGTCATAACTGGCGCGGCCAATTGGTTGGTTTACAATGCCGGCACGCTCAACGCTGTTGCCCCAAACAAGTGCCTGATACCGCCGGTCAAGATCATGTGCAGCAAACATTTCTGTTAGCCTATGATGCGCCGCATCAGTTTTTGCCACGACCATTGTTCCTGATGTGTCCTTGTCAAGCCTGTGAACAATGCCTGGGCGCATGACCCCGCCAATACCAGTTAATGATGGCCCACAATGTGCAATCAATGCGTTGACGAGGGTGCCGGTCAACGAGCCAGGGGCAGGATGCACAACAAGCCCGGCCTGTTTGTTCAGTACAATCAAATGTTGATCTTCGAAGAGAATGTCCAACGCGATGTTTTCTGCTTTGGGTAACGCGTTTACTGGCGGAGGCAACATCAAAACATAATTTGAGCCGGGTTTGACCGTTGCTGATGGATCAGTTAAAGTATGATCATCTTCGTTTAACTGGCCAGCTAAAATCAAAGCCTTGATCCGGCTTCGTGACAAGGGTTGACTGGGTGTGCCAATATTGGCTGCAAGAAACCGGTCAATGCGGTCGGCTGGCGTATTGGCGGCAGCCATCACGGCATGAACGGTTGATTTATCGTCAAAGGAATAAGTCATGATTCAGAGTAATAGCGTAAAAACAGCTGATGGAACAGCCCCGCAATCATTAGAAATGACGGGTAGCACCCCATCTTTGACTGTGCGCCACTTGGGTCTTATAAAAGCAATGGCTATCGTCATGGCGGTGTTAATTGTTGCCACACTATCTGTTATTGTTGTTACAATTTATAGCCGCCTTACTGACGCAAATGTTGTTAGATCTATTCAGCAGAATAAACTGGTTATCCCGTTTAATAGCCGGGTCACTAGTGCCAGCTACGGCCATAAGGGTGAGATGCTGTTAGTGATCGATGATAAAGTTGGCCAGCAGCTATGGAAGGTCGGTCCTGCTGGCAAAATTCGGCAAAAAACTCGCATTGCACAGACCCCCTAATTAATACAGGTTTCCATCATAGACATTTACAAGAGAAAATTGCCAAATAGGTGGTTGATTAAAAGCCCAGATCAGATTTGACTGATAAAAAAAGACGCTCTAGCGGCATGTCGTAGAAATGCCAAACATCGAATCCAATCAGCAATGGCAAAAGATAATACCGTAAAATGAAAAGAACGAATGCCGCATAAAGCGGTTCTAAACGCTTCATAATAGAGTTTGGTTTTATCAGATTAATTGCCATATGGATTGGCGCATTTATATTACGTAATGCCCACAAAAAGATGAAAGCGCTATCTTCTTTTAGCACCATAATAAGCAGAAAATGCGCTAGGCTTGTCCACATGAGTGCGCCAAAGACAAAATCAATCAATATACCCATTGGTGGAATGGCGGTTATCATCAATTTTTTTTCCGGATCATTAAGAACCACGCTAGCAACATAAAATATAATAAAACCGAATACAGGGACTGATGCAAGCCTAAGGTCATTTGTGTTTTATTTTGATTTCCCCATTTGCACGATCGGGGGCTGGCCTATTGCGATAAAAAACGATACAAATTGAATATCAAAACCAATGGGTCTGATAGACTTGTCATTGCCAAACCCAGCATGTGGCCAACAGGCAGCATCCTGCTGGACACATAACCGGAACGAGCCATGGAAAAAGGACTAAAAAATCATGTCAAGCCATCAGTATGTTTATGTAATGAACCGCTTAAGCAAGGCATGGCCCGGTGGTAAGGAAGTTTTAAAAAATATTAACCTATCATTTATGCCTGGTGCAAAAATTGGCGTTTTGGGCCTAAACGGTTCTGGAAAGTCAACTTTGTTGAAAATCATGGCTGGTATTGAGACTGAGTTTCAGGGTGAAGCCTGGGCAGCCGATGGGATTAAAGTTGGTTATCTCGCTCAAGAACCCGAACTTGACCCTTCACTGGATGTGATTGGAAATGTGCTTGCTGGGATGGGACGTGCAAAACAGCTCGTTGACCAGTTTAACGCGATAAGTGCGAAGTTTGCTGAAGAAATGAACGACGATGAAATGAATGCCGTCATTGCTGAGCAGGCCGAATTACAGGAAGAAATTGACGCAATAGACGCTTGGGATCTTGAACGAAAAGCTGAAATTGCCATGGATGCGCTGCGGGTGCCAGCAGGTGATACAGATGTAACAAAATTATCAGGAGGTGAAAAACGGCGAGTTGCACTTTGCCAGTTACTGTTAAGTGCGCCAGATATGCTGCTTTTGGACGAGCCGACAAACCATTTGGATGCTGAATCTGTTGCATGGTTGCAGCAATTCTTGCACGATTTTCCGGGCACCGTGGTTACCATTACACACGATCGCTATTTCCTGGACGAGGTGGCTGGTTGGATTCTTGAGCTGGATCGTGGCGCTGGCATTCCTTACGAAGGTAATTATTCAGGCTGGCTTGAGCAAAAACAGAAGAGGTTGGTACAGGAAGGCCGTGCCGATGATGCACGTGTTAAATCATTGTCGCGCGAGCTTGACTGGGTACGATCTGCACCAAAAGCCAGGCAAGCAAAATCAAAAGCCCGGATCAATGCATATGAAAAACTGCTTGCCGAAGATCAAGATAGGCAGGTTGATGTGGCAAGAATTTCAATTCCAGCTGGCCCGCGTCTTGGTGATGTGGTTATTAATGCAAATGGTCTTAGTAAGGCCTTTGGAGAGAGGTTATTGATTGATGACTTGTCTTTCCAGTTGCCGCCAGGTGGCATTGTTGGTGTCATTGGCCCAAATGGCGCTGGTAAAACCACACTTTTCAAGATGATTACTGGTGTTGAGACCCAAGATGCCGGTGAGTTTGTCGTTGGCGACACTGTGAAGCTTGGGTACGTAGACCAATCCCGCGATGCGCTAGATGACAAGCAAACTGTTTGGCAAGTAATTTCAGATGGAATGGAAGAAATTCAACTTGGTAAACGAGCAATGCAATCAAGAGCGTATGTTGGTCAGTTTAATTTTAAAGGTGGTGATCAGCAAAAACAAGTTGGTCAACTCTCTGGTGGTGAACGAAACCGTGTTCATCTTGCGCGCATGCTTAAATCAGGTGCTAACCTATTGCTACTCGATGAGCCAACAAATGACCTAGATGTCGATACGCTCAGAGCACTGGAAGAAGCACTTCTAGAGTTTGCGGGCTGTGCGGTAGTTGTCAGTCATGATCGTTGGTTTCTTGACCGGATTGCGACCCATATTTTGGCATTTGAGGGTGATAGCCATGTTGAATGGTTTGAGGGTAATTATGAGGCTTATGAAGCTGATAAAAAGAGCCGCTTGGGTTCCGATGCTGATAGGCCTAGGCGTATCAAATACAAGCCGATATCACGTTAAATGATATTTGAGGCCATCCCATTCTTTTATGAGGATTTGACTATCTTTCGAGAGTTTTTTCAGAAGCCGATTAGCGTTTATTGAGTTTTTTGGCGTTTTTTCATTGTTTCAATTAGAGCTGCAAAGCGGCCTGCATTTTTACGTATGATGGCAATGTTCTCTTGCTTCTGAGTTACCAGCATTGAAATGTTTTCAATCTCCACATCAAGAACTTTTGCAGGCGATGAATTAGGCGTAGTTATTCTCCATCCAACCGATATTGGTGAGCGGTTTCCCATTTTATCCTCAAATGTGCCACGCACCAAAACCATCTTGTCACCCTTGGCTTGGCTGCTGGTTATTGTGAAACTTAAACCCGCAAGTTGATCAAAATTTCGAACAATGGTTCCGATAAGCACGTCACGCATGGTTAGGGTATAGGTAATGCGCTCGCCTTTGGTTGCTGCACGCCAATAAGGTCCAGCTGAAAATCGCGCAATGCCAGGAAGATCAAAATGGTTGTCTAACAACTTAGTGATATTTGCTGTCCGTTTATTTATATCGCCAGAATCTGAATCGAGATAGCTCTCAACATCTTTGATCATATTATTGATTAGTTGATTTGCCGACTCAACTTGTGTTGAGGATTGGGCTGGAATGTTTCCTAATAAAAGAATTAGCAGAAAGACAATGGAAAACCAATACCGGCTTGATAAAAAAGTTCTGTATAAAAGGTTTTCTTGTTTACATGAATGGATCATTATTGGCCCTCTAGGAATGATTCAAACTGATCGTCATTCTTCTGGTTAGTTGTTGGCTTGCCAATAACGGCATTAATGCGTCCAGCCCGACTTTGATAGTAGAATGAACGGGTGCGGGCATATGGGTCCAGTGAGTTGTACTTTATATCATTAAGTACTTCAAACATGTTTGAACGAAAAGATACAACTGTTGCCGGAGCTCGCATCGATTGAATTGCTTGAACAGATGCGCCACTCTTTAGAAACAACATCGGATTTGTGACATTGTCGACAATACGACCAGTCAAACTTCTACTGGTGTTAGGACCCAAAATGGGCACCATTAAGAAACTGCCCTCGGGTACGTCAAAATATGCAAGCGTTTGGCCAAAATCCTGACTATTAACTGCCTTTGGATCCTCAGTTAAATCAGCCAGTCCAAGTGTGAGGCCATTAACTACAAAATGTAAAACTGAAAGGCCGGCATTTTCAAAACGACCCTGCATTAAAGAATTAAATGTTGTTGCTGGTAAACCTGCCCAATCAATATGATTATTGACAGCATGCCGTCCCACATCAGGGATTGATTGACGATACATATTGGCGGCAGGTTCTATAACCTTCGTGTCAAGTGCAGTATTAAGGGCAAAAACCTTGCGGTTTGATATTTCGTATGGGTCGCGCAGGTCTGTACGATCCATTTCTTTAGCAGTACTGCAAGCCGACAAAAAAATGAGGACTAATAACAGCCCAATAATCTGGATGGGCTTGAAAATGTGAAGACTTGCAAACATATTCATTTAATCCTGCGGTACCATAAAAAGCTAACATATCTTAATAAAGTCTGTTTGCAAAAATGATTCAACAAACAAATCGCAGCTAATTGATAAATTTTTAAAAAATAAGTGTTGCAGATGGCGCATTGAGATTGACCCGTCTTGCTGTATTTGCGAATTTGAAGGTATGAGCAATGATCTTTTAAATATAAATACTAACACTTGGACTGAGGATTTGAATGCTTCTCAAAAAGAAGCTGTGAAAACTTTAGATGGCCCACTTTTGGTTTTGTCGGGTGCAGGTACTGGGAAAACACGCGTTTTGACGTCGCGACTTGCAGAGCTGGTGTCTAATGGCATTGCAAAGCCCTGGAATATTTTGGCTGTGACATTTACCAATAAAGCTGCGCGTGAGATGAAAATGCGGGTTGCTAGCCTGGTTGGGCCAATGGTTGAACAGGTTTGGTTAGGAACTTTTCACTCATTAGCTGCCAAAATGCTCCGGCGACATGCCGATCTTGTTGGACTACGCTCGGACTTTACTATTCTTGATATTGACGATCAGATCAGGTTGCTAAAACAGTTGATGGATGCT
The DNA here is from genome assembly GCA_028382965.1 of Candidatus Puniceispirillum sp. Classification (GTDB taxonomy): domain Bacteria; phylum Pseudomonadota; class Alphaproteobacteria; order Puniceispirillales; family Puniceispirillaceae; genus UBA3439. The sequence goes on along the minus strand of JAOEUK010000002.1, from coordinate 51,139 downwards.
GAAGATATTGATCCTAAACGTTGGCCACCACGTCTGCTTGGTGGCGCAATCTCACGATGGAAAGATCGAGGTCTTCCGCCGGAAAAAGTGGATGTTGCTGAAGCTGGTGATATTGCCAACGGCCGGGTTCGTGCGCTTTATGAACGGTATCAGGCACGGCTTATCACACTAAATGCAGTCGATTTTGGTGATTTACTGCTGCACATGTTGCAAGTTTTTACCAAACATCCTGATGTGTTGGCGGATTATCAAAACCGGATCACTCATATCATGGTTGACGAATATCAGGATACGAATGTGGCGCAGTACCTTTGGTTAAGGCTGCTGACTGGCAATCGAAATAATCTCTGCTGTGTTGGTGATGATGACCAATCTATTTACGGCTGGCGTGGAGCTGAGGTTGGCAACATTTTGCGTTTTGAAAGTGATTTTAGTGGTGCAAAAACAGTGCGACTTGAAGAAAATTATAGGTCTACAGGTCACATTTTGGCAGCCGCGTCCAAAATCATAGCGCACAATGAAAAACGGCTTGGCAAAACCCTTTTCACGGCAGCGGGTGATGGAGAAAAACTGCGTGTTAATGGGTATTGGGACGGCCCAGAAGAGGCCCGGAGCATTGCTGCCCAGATTGAGTCGCTGATGAGAGATGGTGCACATCTATCGCAAATTTCAGTTTTAGTACGGGCAGGCTTTCAAACGCGTGAATTTGAAGAACGATTCATTGCTATTGGATTACCTTATCGCGTAGTTGGTGCTCGTTTTTATGAACGTGCTGAAATTCGTGATGCGATTGCCTATCTGCGGCTAATCGCGCAGCCGGCTGATGATCTTGCGTTTGAACGGATTATCAATACGCCAAAACGTGGCCTTGGCACTGCCAGTTTGCAAACCATCTATATTCAGGCTCGATCATCTGATAAGCCGCTTCTTGCGGCTGCTATTGATTTGGTGCAAACTGAAGATCTGCGTCCTTCAGCCCGCAATATGCTAGGCACTTTCCTTAATGATATAAAACGGTGGCGTAATCTTGTTACAACTATGCATCAGGCTGATTTTGTAAAAATGGTACTTGATGAATCTGGCTATACACAAATGTGGCAGCAGGATAAATCACCGGATGCTGAAGGCCGATTGGAAAACCTTATTGAGCTTGTCAATGCGATGCAGGATTTTGATTCACTTCCTGGATTTTTAGAACATATTTCGTTAGTCACCGATGGTGATAGCGACCCTGAACATGGTGAGGTGACGCTAATGACCTTGCATGCCGCTAAGGGGTTAGAGTTTGATACGGTGTTTCTGCCCGGTTGGGAGGAGGGTGTGTTCCCAAGTCAGCGCACAATGGATGAAAATGGCGCAGTTGGGCTGGAAGAAGAGCGCCGACTTGCCTATGTGGGTATTACTCGAGCCCGGCGCAATCTGTTTATCAGCTTTGCAAATAGCCGACGTATTCATGGGCAATGGCAATCCTCGATCCCATCCCGCTTTGTGCAGGAGTTACCCGCTGATAATATTGTCGAAGATATGGCGCAGGGCATAAGGCTTGGCAGGGTTTCAGTTACGCGCTTTGAAGGGGTCGGCGACAATGGTTTTAAACAAGGTTACAGTGAGAGTGGCTATGGTCCGGGGCGGCGGCGCATGGTAACCAGGCGGGTTGAGGGGGTCGAAAGTGGATGGGAACCGGCAAATGATAAAACAGAGTTTACACCTGGCGATCGGGTTTTCCATCAGAAATTTGGCATGGGGAATATTTTAACAATTGATGGAAGTAAATTGTTAATTTCATTTGACAAAGCCGGAAACAAAAAGGTTGTTTCTGGCTTTGTGAGAAAGCCTTGACGGCGCTTCAATCAGTTGCAGTGACATTGCCTGCGCGGCTTGGCGAAGGGGCCATGTCCCGTTTTGAGCTCGTATTTAGCGAGCTTCTGGATAGCGCGGCAACATCGCACGGACGGGACAAGGATGGCAATTGGCAAATTGAGGCCTTGTTTGAATTTATTCCTGATGCTGGTTTGATCGATCAGCTGCTGGTTCCGCTTTACCAGCAGGAACAAATTACTGCTGTTCCCACTCTTGTTAATACACTGAAAAAGCGTGATTGGTTGGCAGAAAACCGGTCTTCCTTTCCGCCCTTACGTATTGGCCGGTTCTGGGTACATGGCAGCCATGTGACAACGCCTTGTCCTGCAGCAAGCCTGCCATTGCTGATTGACGCTGCGCTGGCTTTTGGTTCTGGAACACATCCAACAACTGATGGTTGTCTGCGGGCTATTCAGTTGATACGACGAACTTCACCAGGGAAAATTCTGGATATGGGATGTGGGTCTGCTATTTTGACCATGGCGGCAGCAAAGCTATGGCCATCAAGCAGGATCATTGCTGTCGATAATGATCCTGTTGCAATACGGGTTGCAGCAAAAAACCGTTCTTTGAACCAGATTGCGCCTGCCAGAATGCGGCTGGTTGTCTCGGAAGGGTTTGGCAGCCGGGTGGTAAATAATAACGCACCGTATGATCTTGTTTTGGCGAACATCCTGGCTAAACCATTAACCCACATGGCACCTGATCTTACGCCGCGATTACAGGCTGATGGCTGGCTTGTTTTATCTGGTATTTTGAATACGCAGGCGCTTATGGTTGAGGCAGCGTATCGGGCGCAAAATCTGCGCGTATGGCACCGGATATGCCTTTGTGATTGGACAACGATCATTTTGCGACCAGCCGGTGCTGGCACCATACCGCGACTATGGAGTGGACGATGAACGCGGAAACTGATAGCCAATCGCTACGCCTTGCCACGCTCCGCCAATTAATGGTTAAAGTTGGCTTTGATGGCTGGATTGTTGGTCGCGAAGATATGTACCAGGGCGAAGAAGTGCCAGCTGGTGAGGAACGTCTGGCTTATATATCCGGTTTCACAGGCTCAGCTGGATTTGCGGTTATTCTTGGCAAAACAGCCGGTCTTTTTAGTGATGGCCGCTATAGCCTTCAAATGGAAACACAGACTAGTCAGTCCGACTGGCAGTGCAATACAATTTCCGATATGACCTTCGAAAATTGGCTGAAAGCGAAGCAATTGGCTGAAGGCTTTACAATCGGGATTGATGCCTGGCTTGTCACTAAATCAGGCTTTGAGCGGTTTGAAGGTGCGGTCCTTGCCGCAGGTGGCAAGCTGCTTAGCCATTCTGAAAATCTAGTTGATGCGTTCTGGCAGGATCGTCCGCCAATGCCGTCTGCCAAAACCTGGCAGATGCCGTACGAATTTTCCGGTAAGACGGTGGCTAAAAAGCTGGATGATCTTGCTACCCAACTGCAGGATAATGATTGCGAGGCGGTCCTGATTACACGTGTAGATTCGGTAAATTGGCTTGTAAATATGCGTGGTGCTGATTTGCCATGTACGCCAATCACACTATGCTTTGCCTTGTTCCATCCGCAGACTGGCCTTCATATTCTGCTTGATGAGATGGAATCTTGTCCAATGCTCTCCAAGGTGCTTGGCGATTGTGTTATGGTATCGCCACTTGCAAGCCTGCCTAGCTTGCTCGAGAGGATTGGGCAAGGCAATGTTATGGTTGATCCGGCAAGCTTGCCAAAGATGTTATTTGAACAAATTTTGGTAAGTCCAGTTAAAATTGTCCAAGCCACATGTCTGATCAGCACTACAAAAGCCTGTAAAAACGAAGCTGAACTTCAGGGTTTCCGGGCAGCGCAACGCCGAGATGGTGTCGCTATGGTTGAATTTCTTTGCTGGCTAGATCACGCAATGCAAATGCCAGACACTGGCTTTTTTGAGAGCGAGATTGCTACAAGGTTACTGGCTTTTCGTCAGCGACAGGAAGGATTCATAAGCCCTAGTTTTAATACCATCGCCGGATCGGGGCCAAATGGGGCCATTGTGCATTACCAGGCAATTGCTGGTGCAGATCGGCAGTTGCTGGCTGACGATATGTTGTTGCTGGATTCTGGCGCACATTACTTTGATGGCACAACTGATATTACTCGCACCATTGCAACTGGCACGCCGCCCAATCGCGCTGTAACAGCGTTTACCCATGTACTGCGTGCTCATATCTGCTTGGCACAGGCAAACTTTCCATATGGCACTACGGGTCAACAGCTTGATGCCATTACTCGTGCGCCCCTATGGGCGGCTAATATGGATTTTGCACATGGCACTGGGCATGGTGTTGGCCACCTGTTATCGGTACATGAGGGTCCGGCCAGCATTTCCAAACGCGGCACAATTGCCCTTGAGGCGGGCATGGTTTTATCGAATGAGCCAGCTTATTACCAGAATGGCGAGTGGGGTATCCGTATTGAAAATTTGGTTGTTGTTGGTGCTGCAAACAATGCAGGTTTCCTGCACTTGGAAACAATCACCCTTTGCCCATTTGATCGGCGTTTGATTGATAAAGCATTGCTGAATGCTGATGAAATTAGTTGGGTTGATCAGTACCACTGCACCGTCAAAGCAGAATTGCTGCATCATTTGTCTGATGCAGCTAAGTTGTGGCTAAGAAACGCTTGCCATCCGCTTTAGCAGCATGGAGTTATTAGCTACCGATGAGGGTGAAATAGCCATTTTCGTCAAGAACTCTGATGCCAAGATCAGCCGCCTTTTGGGCTTTTGCCCCGGCATCGGCACCTACAACTAAAAAATCAGTTTTCACCGACACGGTGCCAGATACCCTCGCTCCCAATGACTCAGCTCTGGCCTTGGCTTCTGCGCGCGACATTTGGACTAATGTACCGGTAAAGACAATCATTTTGCCATATAGAAGGCTATTTTTTTTGGGGTATTCGGGCCGCAGAATAGTCAGTTCGTTTACAAGATCAGTTATAAGATGATATGTATTTGCATTGCCAAAAAAGGCAGTAACATCATCTGCCATTGCCACGCCAATCTGGTCAATTTCAACAAGGGCATGATGTGCCGCATTAAGATCAGCATCAGGGTTAACGGCGGTCAGCAGAGCTTCAATAGATCCGTAATGAAGGGCAAGTAGCCTCGCTGTTGCTTGGCCGACCTGCCTGATTCCAAGCGCATATATGAAACGCTCCAATTTAATTTCGCGGCTTGTGGAAATTGCGGCCAACAGTTTTTTGACTGAAAGCGCTCCATAGCCATCAAGTGCGGCCATTTCTGCTGCCTTGTCATTTAGCCGAAAAATATCAGCTGGATTTCTTACCCAGCCAAGTGCGATAAATTGTTGGATGTGCCGTGTGCCGAGTCCTCCGATATCAAATGCGTCACGGGAAACAAAATGCTTTAGCCCTTCATTTAATTGTGCTGAACAATTCAGACCACCACTGCATCGATGTACTGCCTCGCCTTCATGCCGAGTTGCTGCTGCATTGCAAACTGGGCAATGGTCTGGAAAGTTGAAACGCTGTTCAGCGCCATTGCGCGCACCAACAAGCACGCGAACAACTTGCGGGATGACATCGCCAGCGCGTTGAATCACTACACGGTCGCCAATTTTGATATCTTTGCGGGTAATTTCATCTTCGTTATGCAATGTCGCGTTGGACACGGTAACCCCACCAACCGAAACTGGGGCAAGGCGTGCCACCGGGGTTAAGGCACCGGTGCGGCCAACCTGAATATCAATGGTGATTATTTCAGTTTCAACTTGTTCGGCAGGGAATTTATGCGCGATGGCCCATCTTGGCGCGCGAGCCACCTGCCCAAGGCGTTGCTGATAATCATGCCGGTCAATTTTATAGACAACCCCATCAATATCATATGGCAAGGCAGCACGTTGGCGACCAATTTTGTAATAGGTGGCAAGTAAATCATCAACATTGTCACAGCGCTGTGACAACGGATTGACGCTGAAGCCATACTCCTGCAATTTTGCTAAAAATGCCCAATGCGTATCGGCAATGGGGGCGCTTATCTCTCCCATTGAATAGGCAAAAAACTGCAAATTCCGCTGGCCGGTGATGCTGGCGTCCTTTTGACGAAGCGATCCAGCGGCAGCATTGCGCGTGTTAGCAAACACCTTTTTGCCAGCACTGGCCTGTGCGTCATTCAGCGCTAAAAAATTATGCCGGTCCATATACATCTCGCCGCGCACCTCAAAAATGGGTGGTGACTGCGCGCCAAGTTGTTTGGGGAGGCTTGATATCTGCATCACATTTGCGGTTACATCCTCGCCTTCGCTGCCATCACCACGGGTCGCGGCTTCAAGCAGCTTTCCATCTATATAACGAAGGCTTATCGACAAACCGTCAATTTTTGGCTCAGCAATGAACTGGGTAGGAATCGTGCCATCAAGCGATAGGAATTTTTGGACACGGGTAACAAAATCTTTAATATCTTCATCGCTGAACCCATTGCTAAGCGACAGCATTGCGCGGGCATGGCGCACTTTTCCAAACATGCTTTGGGCGGGAATGACCGTGCCAACACGTTTGCTTGCGCTATCGGTGCGAACAAGATACGGGAAGGCACCTTCAAGGCTGCTGTTGCGCGCAACTAGCAGGTCATAATCCATATCTGATATTTCTGGGGCGTCCTGCCCATGATACAACTCATCATGGTAAATAATTTCGGCGGCAAGAGTGGCCAGCTCAAGCGCTGCATCATTGGCGCTCATGATGGTTGGATCATCTGTTCCAATGACAAGGGTTGGGTTGGTCATGATCTAGCCTCCCAACAACATAGCCGCCGCCGCACGTGCCTCAGTGGTAACGGTCTCCCCAGCCAGCATACGGGCAATTTCTTCAGTCCGTTCCTCATTATCAAGGACGTGGGTAACGCTAACAATACCGGTCGCACTGCTGATTTTGGTAATCTGCAAATGTTGGTGAGCACGGGCGGCCACCTGTGGTGAATGTGTGATAACAAGTGTCTGCGTTGATTCTCCTAGGCGGCTTAAACGCTCACCAACTGCTGCTGCGACTGCTCCACCAACACCTGAGTCAACCTCGTCAAAAATTAAGCTGCGTGGATGCCTGTTTTCTTCTAAACAAACTTTTAACGCCAGTAAGAAGCGGGCTAATTCTCCACCTGAAGCAATCTTATCAATTGGTCCGGCATCAATGCCCTTATTTGTGCTAGCTTCAAAACTTACTGCGGTGGTTCCGCGCGGACCCCATTGTTGTTCGGCAAGGGGCGTCACAGAAGTAATAAAGATTGCGCCCTCAAGCTTTAGTGGCGACAGTTCTTTGAGGACAGCGTTATCTAGGTTACTTGCGGCCTGCTTGCGGTTGGCGTCAAGTTGACTAGCAATATCAATGTAATGATCCAGCCATTTCTGAGCATTTTCTCTTAGTTTTCCAATTGCACTTGACGTATCTTCAATTGCTGAAAGCTGTGCTGCCAGATCTTGATGAATGGCTGGCAATTCATCAGGGTTGCATCCGTGTTTGCGGGCTTGTTGGCGCAGTTCATGAAGCCGGTCATCCAGGTGATGTAGTTGGTTGGGATCGGCCTCTAGTGCGTGTCCAGCCGCGCTGATGGCGTTGCCAGCTTCACTAAGCTCGGCATCGGCCCGCATCAGCGCATCTAATGCCTTACCAAGTTGCCCACCAGCAAGTGGAGCCACTTTTTCGAGAGCAACCAAAGCCCTGCTAAGGCTTGCCTGTGCCCCCACTTCATTGTAAATGGAATCCTCGGCCATTGACAGACCTTCACCGATCTTGGATATATTAGCAAGCATAGTGCGTTGGCCGTTTAACCTGTCCTCCTCTCCAGTCTGTGGCGCTAGCTGGTCTAAAGCTTCTACTGCATCGCGAAGCCAGTGTTCCTCGGCTTTAACAATATTAAGCGCTTTTTCTTCTCTAGTAAGGGCCGTGCGTGCCATATCCCATTCATTCCACGCAGTTTTAGTTTTAGCCAAGAGATCAGGATGCCCTGCTGCGCGATCAAGGTGGATAATGTGTGTAGATGTATCAAGGAGACCTCGACCTTCAAATTGGCCCTGGATTTCCACAAGCGAATCACCCACCAACCTCAATAGACCGATTGAAACAGCAACGTCGTTAATGCTAGCAATTGATTTGCCATCACTTTTTAAACGGCGGCGTAAAATCATTTGATCTTCAACTTCTATTCCCGCGTCTTCGACAAGGATCCAAGCGGGATGGGAGGAGGGTAGAATAAAGCTTGCGCTAACATGAGCTTGACTATGTCCTTGTCGAATTAGACTAAAATCAGCGCGGCTGCCAAGTGCTAGTCCAAGAGCATCAAGTAGAATTGATTTTCCTGCCCCAGTCTCGCCAGTCAACACCGTCAAACCAGATGAAAATTTTAAGCTTAATTGCTCTATTAGAACAATATTTGAGACAGTAAGGCTATGAAGCATGATTAATCAAAAATATTAGTGACTAGGTCTTTTGTGCTTTTGAACAAACCCTGGTCTGCCAGCTTTTCTGGGGCTCTGCGCAATATAGTTAAGCGGTCAGTCCAAGGTGAGTCTGGGTAATTATATTTAGCTACTTCATAAACTCTATCAGATTGATCAGCTAACCCAAGGGTAAAAAAAACTGCAGCCTTTCGGTAAAGTGCTTCAGGCACTTGATTTGTTGTGTTGTAATCTTCTATCACAATATCAAATCGGCGTAATGCTGCAACATACTGTTCACGCTGCAAATAGAATCGGCCAACGGCCATTTCCTTGCCTGCAAGTTGCGATTTAGTCAAGTCAATTTTAAGCTGGCCATCTCGTGCATAGCTTCCGTTTGGAAAGCGACGAATTAACTCTTCAAAAGCTATGAGGGCTAATTTTGTCATATCTGCGTCGCGCTCAACATCGAGAATCTGTTCGTAGTAGCACAAGGCTTTCAAGTAGTAGGCGTATTCAACCATTTGATCCGTAGGATTGAGTTCAACAAATCTCTCAAGAGCAGCAACAGATTGAGGATATTTATTACTTTGGTAAAATGCCCAAGCAGCCATTATTTGGGCGCGAGTGGCAAGTTCAGAGTAAGGATGCTGGCGTTCAACTTCTTCAAATTTTGGTGCCGCTTCTTCTGGGTTGCCGCCTATAGCATTGTCAAGAGCCTCCTGAAATAGAATGGTGTCTGGCTTTTCAACCTGTTCCACTGTTTCAGTGCTTGATGAACATCCCGCCATTTGAAAAAAAACGGCAAACAATAAAATTTTCTTTTTAATAGTCAAATGCGACTCCGCTGACAGAATTATTAGGGCAACACGAGCCCTTAGGTCCCGAGCGGACTATGTTAGCCTGATAAAAGCTTGCTGAAAAGAGCATGATACAGACTACTGGTGATTCAATGCGTTGAAGTTACTGTTTTGGTGCGTGAAATCACTTCAATTGCGCCGCATTCACGCCATTGAAGCTGCAGCGCGATCCGGAATAACAAAGTTATCTGACTGTCCATACTCGTTGAGAGCCCCAACAATCCTATAAGCGGTTGGATCGTTCAATAATGTCTGAACTAATTGTAAGCTTAGTGCATGGCCAGGACGAAACGTCGTCATTTTAGTTTTGACTGGCATGCCAATTAGAAATAAGTCACCGAGGCAGTCTAAAACCTTATGTTTCACAAATTCTCTTTCATCACGCAGTCCGCCTTTATTTAGGATTTCACCGTTGTTAACGACAATGGCGTTGTTTAATGAGCCACCAAGTGCTAACCCGGCATTGTGCATTAATTCAACATCACGTAACTGACAAAATGTACGCGCGTAAGCAATTTCTGCGGCAAAACTGCCATCCCTGTGCGTATAACTATATTTTTGAGCTCCAATTGCCGAATCTTCGAATTCAATTTCAACATCAATTTGAAGCTTTTTAGCGGGTTCAAGCCGAGCCCAAGCACCGCATTCAAGTCTAACTTCAACAGGTTTAGTTACAATCATATATTTTCGTTTAGCTGGTAAAATTTCAAGACCAGCATTTGTGAGTGATTCCAAAAGGGGTTGGCTACTACCATCCAAGATTGGCGCCTCAGATGAGTCAATTTGGATAATTGCGTTGTCTAGACCGACCCCCGAAAAAGCTGCCATTAAATGTTCAATGGTTTCAAGTGTGATGCCATCATTATTCATTATACGTGTACACAAACGTGCACGCTGAGCGTAGCTGGCGTGGGCGATTACAGTCTGGAGCTGACGATTAACATCAGTTCGGCAAAATTTTATACCGGTGCTGGCGGGGGCTGGGCAAATTACCATTCTAACAAATCGTCCAGAATGTAACCCAATTCCGTCAAGACAGGCGTTTCGTTGAACCGTTGTTTGAAACGGCTGCTCAACAAACATATTGTGGGTTAGTGTGTCGGGCATGTGCCGCTATAAATCTTTCATTGTTTTCAAACAGTGCTGGCTGAACAAGCCATCTGTTCGAGGTTTTTAATCTCTTAATAATCCACATAAACTAGGTAGTTGGATAAATCCTAACCTGAAGGAATCTTACGCTTTCCCTCAGGTCATTCCAAATCACATTTAGTTACAATTTGTAGCAATGTTTTTTGGTGTAATTGAATTTGCCTTAATTAGCCTGGCGACGAAGAAATGCTGGAATATCTAATTCTTCATCATGAGCGTTTATATTAGGCTCTTTTGGGACGTTTGTTTCGCTCTTAATGAAATCGGATCGGCCCAAGTCAAGAATTGAGGCAGCAATTTGTTCCTTTGTTTCTTTTTCGTTAGGGCTAAAATCAGTCGAGCTTTCGTCAATGCTGACGGGTGGTTTGTTGGCTGGTTTGCTTGACCACAGTCCTGAAATGCGGTTCATTAAGCCTGAAGGGTGTTTGACAGTCGTCTCGAATGATTTGATAACAGTTTCGTCATCAGGCATGTTTGTAGCCACACGCGGAATAAAACCGGCCTTCAATTGACCCCTTTCCTCTTTGTTATTTGTCAGTGATGTTAAGAGTCCTTCATTTTCTTCCATCTCATTGGTGACACTTTTTGTTTCAGTGAACGGATCGCCGATTTTTTTCGGCATATTTTGATTGAACTCGATTTCTGTATTTTTGATTGTAGTATCAATTGTAGCGGTAATTTTCATCTGCGTCTTATTGTTATCTGGGGTTTCAGCGAGGTTGGCAATTGCTTCATTTGCGAGCTCATTACTGATCTGACTTACAAGATCATGAGTCTTCTCCTCTAGGTTTGGTGTTGGTTCATTGATGTCTTTGGAATTGAATGTGTTAACAATTTCTTCGCCTACTGATACGACATCTTTTTTGTCTAGAAAACTTGTTACAGGTTCCACTTCAATTTTTTCTTGGCTTGCTGATATAAAGTTTGACTTTGTTGTTGCAGCCTTTGGACGATTGTTAAACTGGGTCGAACTGCTAATACCAGTTGCAACAACCGAAACACGCATGACCCCATCCAATTTATCATCAAATGCTGATCCAAAAATAATGGTTGCATCAGGGTCGACTTCTTTCCGAATTCGGTTAGCGGCTTCGTCGACTTCAAACAATGTCATGTCAAGGCCGCCTGTTATGTTAATGAGAACTGCATTGGCCCCTTTCATGGTCGTATCATCTAAAAGTGGATTATTAATTGCTGCTTCAGCAGCTTGTGTGGCACGCGTCTCACCGGATGCTTCACCTGTTCCCATCATGGCTTTGCCCATTTCAGCCATAACGGCTCGAATATCAGCAAAGTCAAGGTTGATTTGGCCAGGTTTGATCATCAAGTCAGTTACACCACAAACACCTTGATGAAGAACAGCGTCTGCCATGTGGAAAGCATCGGCAAATGTTGTGCGTTCATTTGCTAGTCTAAATAGGTTTTGGTTTGGAATAACAATTAACGTGTCGACATAGGATTGCAATTCTTCGATACCATCTTCAGCCTGTTTCATCCGCCGTTGACCCTCAAATTCAAACGGCTTGGTAATAACTCCAACGGTGAGAATGCCGCGCTCACGCGCCGCCCGGGCAATTACTGGTGCCGCACCGGTTCCGGTGCCACCACCCATTCCTGCTGTAATAAACACCATATTACAATCTGCTAGTTCAACCATCAAGTCTTCCATGCTTTCTTCTGCAGCAGCGCGCCCAATTTCTGGCTTTGAGCCAGCCCCAAGGCCTTGCGTGATAGCGCTGCCAAGTTGAATTTTTCTGCTTGAAAGTGAATGTGCCAGTGCTTGACCGTCCGTATTGGCAACAAGAAAATCAACACCTTCAAGATTGGCGTTGATCATATTATTGACTGCGTTGCAGCCGGCGCCCCCAACACCGACAACTGTGATTCGAGGACGAAGTTCCTGCATGTTTTGTGGAACGGTAAGATTAATGGTCATGATTGAGCCCCTTTATTTTGAGTTATAATATTTTGGATAAACATTGGTTGCCTGGAGGACAAGGCTTTGTGGGGAATAGAAAATTTCAATTGCTAGCCCCCTGATTTTGCTGACTTGATTGCCAACGAAAAAAATAATTTTGATAGACGGTCATCACTGTAAAGTCCTTGTCTAAAGATTGTTACGAAGCCACGCACCAATGCGTTGAAAGGGTCCATATGGCGGAGTACGGGTTTGCCAGTCTGAAGGATCATTTTCCTCAATTTGGCTGACATGCATTAGTGCGCCAATACTGGCGGCAAAGCCTGGCCCACAGCTGTCTTCGTCAAGGCCTAAAATGCCAATGGGTTTGCCGAGAGCAACTGACTTTTTTGACTGCTTAGCAAATAAGTCGGCAAGGCCCGTTAATTGACTCGCGCCGCCTGTGAGAATATAGCGACTCCCTGCAGTATGTTCCATGCGCGCACGCTCCATGCGGCTATGAAGCACTTCTAGAATTTCTTCAATGCGAGGACGAATAATTGCACTTAATAAATTTCGTTCAATCGTTTGCCCTGTAATTTCGTTTGTACGATCCAATGTAGGGATAGTAATGTTATCACTGCGGCCAAGGCGGACTACTTCCCTTAATGGATCAGGGGCAAAGCCAGTTATTTCAGCTGGCATCACAGATCCATCAATCGCCTTTAATCTTTCAGCATCTGCAATGGGTGTAGATAGAACGCGAGCGATATCGGTGGTAACACGGTTGCCGCCAATCTTAATGGTGTCGACGTATACTAGCCTGCCTTCCATGAAGATTGCGATGGATGTTGTGCCGCCTCCCATGTCAACAACAACACTTCCTAGGTCCCGTTCTTCAGCGCTCAGGCAGGCGAGGCCACTTCCATAGGCGGAATGCAGAAATCTTTTTGTCTCGAGGTGGTTTAATGCTAACGCCTCACGCAGATTGGCAAGTGAAGTGCGTAAACCGCAAACAAGTGTATAATCAACTGAAAGATTGGTACCCCGCATGCCGCGCGGGTCTGCAATTCCGCGAACATCATCAAGGCTATATTGCAAGGTTTGAACATGCATTGGCTGATAATTTTCTGGGATATTGTTGGCATCATTGCGCGCTATCAGTCGGTTCATATCACGTCGTTTTACAGTGGTATCACCTAGCCTAACTGAATTTTTACAAATTTTTGAAAAGGGGGTTCCGCCAGGCGCAATAACGGTGACTGACGAAATAGATATGCCAGCATCATTTTCAGCTGCTTGAACGGTTTTACCAATTACTGTGCTCAACGCATCCAGTTCGCTAACTTCACCATTTCGAATGCCAGCAGAAGCATGTGTGCCATGACCAAGGAGGCGAACACTACCAGTTCCATCAGTTTCCCCAATCATGCAACATATCTTGGATGAACCGATGTCAAGAACGGCAAAAGGCCGCCGTGTTATAGCTTTGGTCCTACTTAAAATCATGTTCTGCTTCCTTTGCCTCTGACCGGAATATTTGGCTCTACAACGAGCTGTCGTGGGACACGGAGGTCGATAACAGCCAAATCACGATCCGTAATATTTTTTTCACGGTCTATCATGGCAAGGCGTGACCATGCTGATATTGGATCAGTTTCGGGAAGGCGGATTTCCATACCATTTTTAAGATGCACATCCCAACGTCGTTTGGATCGATAGCTTGCTGCCCAGACTTCGCTAAATAATTCAGGTTCGGTTTTTAGAATTGACAGGATGTTGGCTGCATGTGGCGCTGCATCCATTCCAGTGATAACGGTTAGATGAGTAAATTTACTTGGGTCAGCGCCATTAATAATCTCACCTTTACGGTCAATTAATTTGTGCTTATCATTATTTTGCAGCAGGGCAATAGGAATACGTTCACGAAGGGTGATACGAATGGTGTTGGGAAGACGGCGCTCAACGATCGCATCTTCAACCCACCCAATTTTGCTGATGTTGGCATGAAGTTTGTACAAGTCTATTCCAAGAATTGGCGTGCCAATTATCAGGTTAGCTGCGTTTGCCAATGTTTCTTTGGGGGTGTGGGAGCGTCCATGTACCAGTGTCTTTTTCAGTTCTAAGCCAGCATTAGCAGTTAATTTCAGCAAATCATGGTGTAGTTTTTTATGGTCCATCATCGCCATGCCAATTGTGCTCAAGGCCGAAACACAAAAAAAGCTGATTGAGCAAATCTTGATTTTTTGCAAAAGGGTTTTGCGCGATGGTTTTCCAAAATGTATCCAGTCAATCAATCGTCGCATTGTGCAACCTCCAAAAGATGGTTGACTAATTCCTCACTGGACATTCCAACATAGTTTGCTTGTTCAGGAACGAGTGATGTTGCGGTCATGCCTGGCTGAGTGTTGACTTCAAGCATAAACAGCTGATCATTCCTGTCATCCCAGCGGTAATCAGCGCGTATTACGCCGCGGCAGCCAAGTTGGCGATAGGCTTTCTCAGCCCAAAGACAAGCCTTTAGGCTCACCGGTTGAGGAATTTTGGCAGGCAGCGTATGTGTTGATGCACCAACAGCATATTTGGCATCAAAGTCATAAAACTCTCGTTCTGAAGTGATTTCAGTTACGCAAAGTGCTGTGCCATCAAGAACTGAGACTGTGAGTTCTTTCCCAGAAATGTAAGGTTCACAAATTAACTGGCTACCCGGCAGCCAAGTGCTGCGAGAAGGTGGTTGCTTAGTATTTTCAGGAACAATTACAACTCCAAAACTGGAACCATCATTTCTCGGCTTGATCACATGAGCACCAGTATGATCCTCTGGGTAAACATGGGAATCTTCAATGAGGGGTATTGTTGGTGGAACTAATATACCAGCTCCTGAGAGAAGTGATTTTGCGAGTAGTTTGTCCATCGCGATTGCCGATGCAGTAAGACCGCTGTGAGTATAAGGAATGTTCATAATATTTAGGAGGCCTTGAATATTACCATCCTCACCAATCTGCCCATGAAGTGCATTAAATGCTCGCCCTGGGTCGAGGTCTTTTAGTTTAGTGGCTATATCTCGGTCGACCTCAATTTCAATGGCATCCCAACCAACATTGCGAGCTGCCTGTGCACAGAAGCTTGCCGAAACGCGGCTTACGGCGGCCTCAGATGTCCAGCCGCCCATTAGAACGGCAACACGATCCCTATTATTGGTCATTTTGTGTCCCTTCATTTTGGCTGCGTCCAATTCGATGGATTTCCCAGCGCAATGATGGGCCTCCGGCCGCTTTAACCCTTTTCTTTAACGTTTCGCCAAGTGTCTCAATGTCAGTGGCAGTAGCATCGCCGTTATTAATCAAGAAGTTACAATGTTTTTGGGAAACTTGAGCACCTCCAACTCTTAGCTCCCGACAACCAGCCTTATCAATTTCCAACCATGCTTTACTGCCTTTAGGGTTGGCAAAGGTGCTGCCGCCCGTGCGAACACCCCGAGGCTGGGCGTTACTCCGATTGGCAATAATTTCTTTCATACGCATTCGAATGGCTG
The DNA here is from genome assembly GCA_028382965.1 of Candidatus Puniceispirillum sp. Lineage (GTDB taxonomy): Bacteria > Pseudomonadota > Alphaproteobacteria > Puniceispirillales > Puniceispirillaceae > UBA3439. The sequence goes on along the minus strand of JAOEUK010000002.1, from coordinate 35,404 downwards.
TGATGTCGCCCTTTGTTCCTTGCAGTTCAATTGAAGTAAAAATCCATTCTGCCGGGGCATCACTGTGACGGTAAGCCATACCCATATCTGCTGTTGTGGCGGTAAACCTGTTGCCACGCCGGTCAAATCCGTTGGCAAGAATAGTTATATCCTTAAACTCGCTGCCATACGCACCGGCATTCATCCGCAAGCCGCCACCAATAGTGCCAGGAATTCCAATCAAAAATTCTAGACCAGCGATACCTACCTTTTGTGCGTAGCGGGCAACATCAGCATCGGTGGCACCAGTTTGGGCAATGATACAGGTGCCATTATGCTGAATATTTTTGATATGGGTGCCAAGCTTGATAACAACACCGGCAATCCCGCCATCACGAACCAGCAGGTTTGATCCAGCGCCCACCGTAACTATGGGGATATTAAGTGGGCAAGCTACTAGAAAATTAGCTAGGTCACCTTCGTCAACCGGGCTGAAGAGAACATCTGCAGGGCCCCCAACTCCAAACCAAGTGTGGCGTGCCATGGGGGCATTTGGTGTATAGCTGCCGCGGACTTTTGGGAGCTGTTTCAAGATAGAATTCATGACGGAGTGCTTCCGAGCTTGTCCAGCTCTGCTGGAAGGGCCGTGGCCCAGCCCGTAATATCACCCGCACCAAGGCACATCACAACATCTCCAGGGCTGGTCCGAGCTGCAATTTCAATAGCCAATTTTTTTTGATCTTCAAGGCTCACTGCAGCTTTATGTCCATAGTCCCGAAGTCCTGCGACCAAGGCTTCCCTGTCTGCACCTTGAATATGCGCCTCACCAGCGGCGTAGACATCTGCAATCAGCACTTCATCGGCTTCGTTGAAACAGCTACAAAAATCAGCAAATAGATTAGCAAGGCGACTATATCGGTGGGGTTGAACAACGGCCACCAGCTTGTGATTACCGCATAGCATTCTGCCCGCTTTCAGTGCAGCTGTGATTTCTACTGGATGATGACCATAATCATCAATAATGGTTACGCCATTGCTAACTCCTTTGGCTTCAAAACGGCGACTAACACCGCCAAATGTAGCCAGCGCTTTTTTAATCTGCGCTGGATCTATATTCATCTCAAGCGCGACCCCAATAGAGGCAAGGCAGTTTTGCACATTATGCTCACCAAGCATTGGAAAACTTACATTCCTTAAAGTAGTTTCATTGCCTTGAATGCGGCTGGACAGCTTTACATCAAACAGCATTGTTCTATTTTGAACCTGAAGATTAATTGCTCTAATATCCGCCTTTGTGCTCATTCCATAAGTGATGATCCGTCGGTCTTTGATTCCCGCCATTAATTGCTGAACTGATGGATGATCAATACATAAAGTGGCGAAGCCATAAAATGGAATTGATGCGACAAAGTTTAAAAAGGCAGCTTCTAAAGCTTCAAAGGTCTTATGATGGTCAAGATGCTCTGGATCAATATTGGTCACCACAGCAACGGTTGGTTTTAATTTGGCAAAAGATCCATCGCTCTCATCTGCCTCAACAACCATCCACCTGCCCTTTCCAAGGCGAACATTGCTGCCCCAACCAGTGATGATGCCTCCATTAATTACTGTTGGGTCAATATTTGCACTGCTAAGAAGGGTTGCAATAAGGCTAGTTGTGGTGGTTTTACCATGGGTGCCGGCAACCGCGATGGACCAGCGTAATCTCATTAATTCTCCCAGCATTTCAGCGCGATGCACAATAGGTAAAAATCTTGCTCTGGCGGCAATCACTTCTGGATTATCAGGTTTAATGGCAGAAGAAATTACAACCAATGTTGCACCATTGATATTTTCGGCGCTTTGGCTGGTAACAATGGGAATACCTTTTTTCTGCAGTCGGCGGACATTGGCATTAACTGAAATGTCGCTACCCTGAACGGCATAACCTAGCTCAAAAAGAATTTCGGCAATACCACTCATGCCAATACCGCCTATGCCAGTAAAATGCATTGTTCCAATAGAAAGGGGTAGTTCACTCACGTGATGGCTCCTGGATGCGTTAAATTTTGTTTAATGATCAAGCTTTCCGCGAGATCTGCTATGTCATTTGCAGCAGCTGGGCTAGCAAGTGCGGTTGCATTTTTGGCCATTACGCGTAAGTGCTCAGGCGCCTCAAAAAGCTGCATGATGCGGGTCGCTAGAAATGCTGGGCTAACAGTTGCTTCATCAAGACAATAGCCTCCGCCCACTTGTTCCATTTGGGTGGCATTGGCCTTTTGATGATTGTCCATCGCAATTGATAATGGCAGCATCAGCGAGGGGCTTCCTGAGGCTGCTAATTCGGCGATGGATGAGGCACCTGAACGGCTGATTACAAGATCACTTTTCTCCAACAAGTCTGGTATGTTGGCGAAAAATGGTTTGATTACTGCGTTAATGCCAAGCTCCTTATAGCGTGCTCTCAGCTGGTCAATTTGTTCCGATCGTGCTTGCTGATAGATTTTGATCTTTGATAACAGTGGGGCTTCAATCATGGCAATGGCATCAGGAACCAGGTTGCCCAAAATGCTAGCCCCTTGTGAACCACCCAAGACAGTAAGCACCAGCTTTTCATGCTTACAGCGTAGACTTTTTTTGACAAAAAATGCTGTTCGCACTGGCATGCCGGTGACACGAGTTTGTACGCCATCTGGCAAGTTTTTTGTCTGTGGCCAGCTAAGAGCAAGTACTTTCGCGCGCGTAGCAATAGCGTAGTTGGCGCGGCCTAGAAAGGCGTTTTGTTCATGCACCATGACCGGTACATTAAACAAGTCGGCGACAATAAGTGGAGCGAAGGACGGATATCCACCAAAACCAATCATTACATTGGGCCGTTTGGTAGCAATATACCAAAGGCAGGATAGTGTGCCCAGCCCCAACTTAGTCACAGCTATGATCTGGCGTAGCAATCCTGATTGGAATGGCGAGGCAGCGCTGATCACCTTCATACTTACAGGTAATTTATCCATGTCTGCCAAAATTTTTGCGCCGCGCTGGTCAGTAAACAGAACGGATTGATAGCCTTTAGCATTAATTGCCTCAGCCACGGCAAGTGCAGGGAAAACATGTCCCCCTGTGCCACCTGCTGCCAGATAAATTTTGCCATTGTTCATGCGCGGCCTCCATCTGAGAGAGGATTGCCATTGGTGCGCTTGCGAGTCAGGGCAAGAATCAATCCCATGGTAAGGCTGCTAGCCAATAGTGATGATCCACCATAGCTGATGAATGGAAGGGTCATGCCTTTTGTTGGGATTAGGTCAACTGATGAAGCCATGTGAATGCTGGCCTGAATACCAAATTGCATCACTAGACTGGCAGTTGCAATTAAACAGAACAATCCTTCACCTGATAAAGCCCTCGCAAATCCTTTAACAACCACAAACCCGTAAAGCCCAAGAAGCGCAAGACAAGCAATTGCACCATATTCTTCAGCAGCAACCGCAAAAATAAAGTCGGAATGTGCATCAGGTAGGTGAAGTTTTACCACGCCATCACCGGGCCCAACTCCAAAATATCCACCCTCGGCAAAGCTCTCTTTAGCGCGCTCAACTTGCCATGATCCACCCTTAAAAAATTTATCTACTCTTAGGTGAACATGCGATAAATTCAGATATGCAAGGTAAAATCCAAACGATGCGATTGTGGCGGCACCAATAACAAATAGCATTGGCATGCCGGCAAGGAACATTTGAAAACCCCACGTCATTAAAATTAAGACAGTCATGCCAATATCTGGCTGAACTACAAGAATAGCTATAATGACTGCAGCAAGTCCTGACGCATAGGCCCATCCAGGGAAGTCTTCGCCTTCACGCCAAAGTGTTAAAAGCCATGCAGATACAATGGCAAATAACGGTTTGGCTAGTTCAGATGGTTGTAGAGTAAAGCCGGCGAAAGAAATCCACCGTGTTGCTCCTTTGATTTCGCTACCAGACACAATAGCCAGAATCATAAGGCCAATCACCATGAATAGCCCAAAAAGGGACAAAGTCCGGATTGGGCGTGGTTCTAGCATGGAAACTGACAGCATGATAACAAGTGCTGGCACCAGATAGATAACTTGACGCACTATGAAGTGCTGCGAAGACAAATTAATCAGGTTAGCTACAGCAGGACTTGCAGCCATCACTAAAATCATACCAATTGTCATTAATAATAGTGCACTAGCAAGTAACCATTTATCAACGGTCCACCACCAGATGCCAACCAGAGAACGGTCAGTGCGGTCAAGCATGATTGCTCCTTCCTCCGTTTTGTGTGTCATGTCCGGTAGCGCAAAGATCACGTGCCAGCTTAGCGAACGCATCGCCGCGTGCGCCAAAATCAAGAAACTGATCAAATGAGGCCGCTGCTGGAGCCAGCAGGATCGTACCACCTTTGGGATCTGTGCTGGCATCATCAAAGGCGGCTTGTGTTGCCCTTTTCAGATCGCCACAAACAGCTGCTGGACAGATGCCTGACAGGCTTTTAGCAAATGCACTGGCTGAGGTGCCAATCAAATAGGCTTTTTTGACTGCACCTAGATATGGCATTACCGGCGTTAATCCATCCTGTTTGGCAAGCCCGCCAGCAACCCAGTAAATATCTTGAAAAGATGCCAGTGCTTTGGCCGCGGCTATACCATTTGTTGCTTTTGAGTCATTGATAAATTGCACGTTACCGCAGCTGGCAACCGGCTGAAGGCGGTGGGGTAGGTTAGCAAAACTGTCAATGCCACGATTAATCATCTGATCTTTGAGCCCAATGGCTTGAAGCGCCATTGCTGCTGCGGCAGCATTTTCTGCATTATGCGCTCCTGCAAGCGCTGTTGATCGTTTCTGTGCAATTGGCGATAGTTTAGGGCTTGCAATCAGCGTTCTTATGCCCCTAGCTACGGTTCTTTTGGCAATGTTTTTAACATGTTCATCTCCAGCACCAATAATAGCGATGCCAGTTTTGTCAAGCCGGTCAATAACGATGGTTTTGGCAGCAATATAGCCAGCCATGCCACCGTGCCTGTCAAGATGGTCTGGGCTGATATTTAATAAAATTGAAATTGATGGTGCAAGTGATGGCGTGTTTTCTAATTGATAGGATGATAATTCTAAAACCAATACGCCATCTTTACCGGGGTCGATGAGCGAACAAGCTGGATCACCAAGATTGCCACCAATGGCAACAGGGTATCCTGCAGTTTTTAAACAATGGCCAATTAGTGCGGTGGTTGTAGATTTTCCGTTGGTACCAGTGACGGCTATAAGCCTAGCTTTTGGCTTCGAGCGTAATGCGAGCTCAACCTCGCTAATCACTTCAACATTATGGCTATAGGCCCACGCAGCGGCAGGGTGTGGCTTGGGATAATGATGAGGAATACCGGGACTTATGACTAGGGCACTCAGCTTGTGCCAAGGCCATTCCATCCAGTTGATCATAGTTATTTCAAGGATATCCTGTTGGCTCTTCTCATCGTCAAAGACAAAGACGTGAGCGCCTGCAGCCTGAAGGGTAGCTATCGCGGCCACGCCAGACCGACCGAGGCCCAGCACCCCAATCATTTGTCCTTTGAAGTTATGAGGAATCAGCATCTGCAAAACTCCTAGCGCAGTTTCAGTGACGAGAGGCCAGCAAGTGCCAGCACTACCGCAATGATCCAAAAACGAATGACAATTGTTGGTTCTGCCCAGCCTTTTTTCTCAAAATGATGGTGCAAGGGTGCCATCAGAAAAATCCGCTTACCAGTTAATTTGAATGAAGCCACCTGCAAAATCACTGAAAGGGTCTCGACCACGAATAATCCACCAGTTATTGCCAGTACTAACTCATGGCGTGTTGCAACAGATATTGCTCCCAACGTTCCACCAAGTGCAAGAGATCCAGTGTCGCCCATGAAAACTCGAGCTGGTGGTGCGTTAAACCACAAAAACCCAAGCCCTGCACCAATCAAGGCGCCACACATTACTGCCAAATCACCAGTGCCCGGCACGTAATTGATTTGTAGGTATGTTGCAAAATTATAATTTCCGGCTAGATAAGCTATAAGTGCAAAGCAACCAGCGACAATCATCACAGGTACAATCGCTAGCCCGTCGAGACCATCGGTCAAATTGACTGCGTTAGATGCACCTACTATAACAAGCATTGCAAATGGCACATATAATAGGCCCATACTTAATAATGTGTCCTTAAAGAAAGGTACTGCGACGCCATAGCGGAGTTGGGCAGGTGATAATTCAATAAAAATTAGTGTGCTGATGAATGCAATCGAAAGTTGTAACAACATTTTCATTCGCGCTGACATGCCATTATGTGATCGTTTGCGTAATTTCATCCAGTCATCAATGCTACCAATTGCTCCAAAACTTAAGGTGATCAGCAAGACTGGCCAAAGGTAGGGGTTTGATAAGGGCATCCACAATAGAGTTGAAACCAAAAATGCGATGAGAATCAGGAGCCCACCCATTGTTGGCGTGCCAATTTTTGTAAGAAGGTGCGATTGTGGTCCATCATTTCTGATTGGTTGACCTGCGACTTGATGTGTCTTCAGCCAACGAATAAATGATGGGCCAAATATCAGTGCAATGAGTAGGGCAGTGATTGTTGCACCACCTGTCCGAAAGGTGATGTAACGAAACAAATTGAATGGCTGAAACTGATCAGACAATGGAACAAGTAAATCAGGTAACATGATTGTTTCCTTCATTTTTTAATGGTCTTTTGACTGAGTGGTTGATGGTGAGATCAGCTAGAACAGCATCTCGAATTTTCCACGCCTTTGACCCCAGTGAACCCTTAATAAAAACAACATCACCATCTTCGACACCAGCTTTGAAAGCCGTTAAAGCAACTTGTGTGTCAATAGCTTTTAAAGCAATTATCTTGTTATCCAATTTTTGGATAGCCTCATGCATCGCATGCCCAAGTCCAATAACAAGCCGCGGGGATAATTTATTGATTTGAGGTATTAGCGCATCATGTTCAAAAGCGGAAGCGCTTCCGAGTTCAAGCATTTCACTTAAGATCATAATGTTTGGTGGGTGTGCTCCCATGCTTGCAAAGGCAGCAGTCATTGACGCTGGACTTGCGTTATAGCTGTCATCAATCAGAGTGATAACACAATCTTGATAGCTGCCTGACATATGATCACCACGACCTTTTGGTGTGGGGCAAGTAGTCAGATACGTTGCTGCTTCAGCTACACCCAGGCCAAGTGCCTCAACACAAGCAAGAACACCGAGCGCATTTTGAGCCCAATGCGCACCGCGCATTTTCATTTCAAATCGTAATTTTTGGCCAAAAATTTTTGCCAAAACTGTCATGCCAGTGCCATGTTGAAGAGTTTCCATAAGCGAAAACTCAGCTTCATCATGTTGACCAAAGGTAATAATGCGTCCTGCGCCTGATTTTTTTGCAGCTTTGGCAAACAGAGGAAAGTAGTGGTCATTAAGATTTAAAACTGCGGTGCCACCCTTGCATAAACCCTGAAAAATCTCGGCTTTGGCAGCTGCAATATCATCCATTGACTCAAAAAAACTACTATGTGTATTGGCAACACGGGTAATCATTACAATATCGGGCCGTGCCATCGCAGTTAAGGTGGCAATTTCACCAGTAGAATTCATTCCCATTTCTTGCACCGCAAACTTATAATCTGCGGGCAGGGTGGACAGGGTAATAGGTACCCCGATATGGTTGTTATAGCTTAGCTTACTAGCATGTGTATGACCAAATTTTGACAACACATGCGCAAGCATATCTTTGCTTCCTGTTTTGCCTACTGAACCAGTAATTCCAACCATTTTGCCGCCAAATCGGTTGCGGCCAGCAACTCCAAGACTGGTGAGGCCCATGAGGGTATCACTAACAACAATCTGTGAGATGGCTAAATTATTTTGTGGGCGGTTAACAAGGCACGCAGCGGCCCCGGCTTTAGCGGCCTTGTCAAGAAAGTGATGGCCATCTTGCTGACCACCAGCAAGTGCAACAAATAAATCACCAGATATACAGCTGCGGCTATCAATTTTGATGTCTTGAATTGGCTTAAAAGTCAGAGTGGGGTCAAATATCGTGCCACCACAGGCTGTCAAAACATCGTCACATGACCATAACGGCGCTCTCATTGTTCTGCCTCACTCATGGCCCGAACCTGATTGCTAGCGACAGATGCGTCGTCAAATGGCAAAGTTTCACTACCAATTAACTGAACGGTTTCATGACCTTTGCCAGCAATAAGCAGCACGTCGCCCAAATTAAGCTGGGCAAGTGCTGTAGCAATGGCTTTATCACGCGGAATAATTTCTATGGCATTTTGACAAGCATTTAAGATGGTGTTGCGGATAGCCGCAGGATCTTCGGTGCGGGGGTTGTCGTCAGTAACGATCACGCTATCAGCAATTTCACAGGCCACTTGCCCCATTAACTTGCGTTTACCTCGGTCACGATCGCCACCACAACCAAACAATACAACAAGTTTACCAGTGGCTTCTGGGCGAAGCGCACTAAGCGCTGCGGCAAGTGCATCAGGTGTATGGGCATAGTCAACAATTACGCGGGCTCCACGTGGATGCCCGTGAATGGTTTGCATTCGCCCTGGTGCCGCTTTCAAATAGGGTAAGGCGCCAAGTGAGTCATGCAAAGGTAAGCCACCAAGGTGGCCCATAACGGCAGCTGTTAAAGCATTGATCGCTTGAAATGTTCCAGATAGTGCAAGTGGAATATCCCATTTTTGTTTTTGATAGGTGATTTGCATGTCCAGGCCATTACCTGATGGAGTGATTGATGTGATGTGAAAATCAGCATTTTTCGCGTAGCCAAATGTTTTAACCACTACGCTCTGGCCTTTGAGGCATTTGATGATTTCAGTGCCATAAGGGTCATCTAAATTCACCACTGCACTTCCACCTTCGCTCAACAAATCGGTGAATAACCGCATTTTTGCAGCTAGATAGTTTTCCATATCAATATGATGATCAATATGGTCGCGGCTGAGATTGGTAAAAGCTGCAATATGAATGTTCATTCCATCAAGTCGAAACTGTTCAAGACCATGACTGCTGGCCTCAATCGCAAGATGAGTAACCCCCGCCTTTGTGAGTGGATTAATAGCTCCGTGGAGACTGATGCTGTCAGGCGTCGTCAGAGGTGGTAGGCTAAAAATCGCACCTTCAGTTTTAATGATTTCTTTGCCAGTAATACCAAGTGTTCCAATCGCAACTGCTGGCCACGTTGCCCTTTGCCAAAGCTGGCGCAAAAATTCTGCAGTTGAAGTCTTGCCATTGGTGCCGGTAACTGCGGCAACCATGTCGGGTTGGAATGGCCAATGTCTGGCTGCTATTTTCGCCATAATTTTGCGGGGGTTTTTACATTGGATGATAGGTGTTGAGTTATCAAGTGCTATGGTTGCTAATGACTGTGCGAGCGGTTGTTGACCAGTTATAATCGCAATTGCACCTGCAGTGATTGCATCTTCAATAAAGTCGCGACCATCTCTATGGGCACCTTTTAGGGCAAAAAATAGATCACCAACCTTGACTCGCCTGGAGTCAACAGAAAGACCAGTCACAAAAATGGTGCCAGCGCCCTCAGTTATCTCAATTAACTCATGGCAGAGATCAGTAAGATACAAGGGTCGCCTCCTTGTCACCAATAGTGAAGTCAAGTAGTAGGCTTTGACGAATTGAGGGCGATGTTTCGTCAACAGGAAAAACGCCAAGTATTGGCGCAATCTGTTGGATGATCCGGCGAATGGCCGGTGCGGCAACCCAGCCAGCGGTTGCATATCCATAAGAGTGCTTTTGCCCTTTAGGCTCATCTACCAATACTACAAGTACATAGCGTGGGTCATGGACTGGGAAGGTGGCCACAAAGGTGGCAATGTTGGCTTTTTTGTTATAACTCCCAGCTTGAATTTTTTCAGAAGTTCCAGTTTTTCCTCCAACCATATATCCTCTTGCTTCGGCAAAGTTTCCAGTGCCGTCATCATGTGAAACAACTAAACGCATCATCGAGCGTACTGCTCGGGCAGTTTCGCTGGAAAACACACGTAATCTGAGCGGTGTATCGCTTATGTGGCGCTTTAGAAGAGTTGGCTGAATCCACTGGCCAGTACCAGATGCAGCGGCTATGGCGCTGGCAAGATGTGCAGGGGAAACTGAGATGCCGTGGCCATAAGACACTGTTACAGTTGTGGTTCGGTGCCAACGCTTCGGTGAAAGTGGACGAGATGTTTCAGGTATTTCAAGCTCGAGCCGACTGAGCAATCCCAATTTTTCCATGTAGGCGCGCTGGGTTTGAGCCCCAATGGATTCAGCCATCAATGCGGATCCAATATTAGAAGAGTAAACTAAAATTTCTGGGACGTTCAGTGGCTTTTTACGGGGATGATAGTCGGTGATGGTGAAGCGTGAAACACGGAGCGGCTTTGAAACTTCAAAGCGCTGGCTTGTTGTGGCCGCACCAGTTTCCAGAGCAATCGCAGTGTTTAATACTTTAAAGGTCGACCCCATTTCATAAAGACCTTTGGCGGCACGATTGAATCGGACATCATCATTAACAAGTGAAAATTTATTGGGGTTGAAGTCAGGCAATGAAACCATTGCCAGTATCTCACCACTTTTAATATCGAGCAAAACACCAGCGCCACCAATTGCTTCAAATGAGCTGATTTGTTTCTGAATTTCATGCCGGACAACAGCCTGTAGGCCAAGATCAACTGAAAGGGTTACATCGACGCCACTAGTCAACGTTGCATTCATGGATTTTTCAATGCCAGCGATACCATTATTGTCAACATCAACATGCCCAAGAATATGAGCTGCGGCATTGTCTCGGGGATAAATGCGGACGGCACCGTTGGAAAAATAGACCCCAGGAATTCCAAGGTGCAGGATCTTTGAGTGCAGTTTTGGAGGTAATTGAGAGTTAAGCTCTACATAGCGTGTTTTCTTAGTCAGCAGTTTCTGCAAACTTTCTTTATCATGATGTTTAAGCAATGGCGCCAATTTTGCGATTGTATCATTTAAGTTCATGATTTCACTTGGATCTGCGTGGAGCAATGTAATGGGCAAATTACCAGCCAATAATCGACCTTCACGATCCAATATTCGGCCACGTTTAGTTTTTTCTGTTATTCCTTTTGACGCAAGACGAGCGCTCGCGCCATCATCGGCAAGTTCCACGACCCTGACTCCAATGCTAACAAAAACAGCCAAGGCAAGAAACAAACCAATTACCAGGCGTGCCTCAGCTACACGAAGAGACTGCGCAGGATCTGGATGAGTAGGTAGAATGAGATTCTTAATTTTGTTCAAAAGCATAGTCATTCTTTGACCCTTATGTCCAAGCCTTGCTTCTTTGGACTAAAGCTGGCCCTTTCAAGGTCCATCTCGTTCAGTTCAATTCGCATTGGAATTGAATCAAGTTCCAAAATCCGGTCTTGACCAATTGGAGTCATTTGCAAAAGATCATTTGAAAGTTTCATAATTCTGTCAGGGCGAGAGATGTATGCCCACTCAGCTTCTAAAACAGCAATATCGCGTTTTGTATTAGAGATCTGAAACTTTAAGTTGCGTAAATTACGTTGACGGTCATCAATGCTGGTTTTTACCTGGTATAATGTGGTCCCTAAACCAGAAAGAATCAGAGCGCTGAGCAGAATTAACCGCATAATTTTGTCTCCTTTAATGATGAGCTTGGATCAGCTGCATATTTGTGAAACTTTTCTTCATTTGCTGATTCTGGAATAGGTGAATTAGTCCGGCGAGCAACACGTAACTTTGCTGAACGGGCGCGACTGTTATTAGCGAGTTCTTTTTCAATTGGCAGAATTGCTTTACGAGAGAGCAGCTTAAAAGTAGGAGCAGGTTTTTCAAGAACTGGCTGGTGCCTTGATGGCTGCGCTGCATGCTGGCTACGCGTTGCCAAAAAGCGCTTAACGATCCGATCTTCAAGTGAATGAAAGGACACCACCACAAGAATGCCACCAGGACGCAAGAGGCATTCTACAGCCTTAAGCCCAGCTGTTAATTCGTCCAGTTCACGATTAACGAAAATACGTAATGCTTGAAAGCTACGCGTTGCCGGATCAATTTGGCCAGGTTTTTTAGCTGGCATCACTCTACGTATAATAGATGCAAGCTGGCTAGTGCTGCTAATATTTGCCTCGTTGCGAGCGCTGCAAATTGCTTTAGCAATTCGACGTGATGCTCTCTCTTCACCATATTCCCATAAAATACGGGCAATTTCAGTTTCGTCACTTTGCATCACAACATCGGCTGCACTTTGACCAGATTTGGACATGCGCATATCAAGGGGACCATCTGAGCGAAATGAAAAGCCACGTTCTGGCTGGTCGAGTTGAGTAGAGCAAACACCAAGGTCAAAAGCCGCGCCTTGCAAACCGTCAAAGCTTGGCAAGGACGCTTTAAGCAAAGACGTCATGTTGGAAAAACAACCTTCAGTAAGATGAAAACGATCAGCATATTTTGCCTGCATCAGTGCCCCACGCTTTATCGCATCAGGATCTCGGTCAATTGCGAGAAGTGTGCAGTCTGCTGCGTCCAGAATAGCTTGACTATAGCCACCATTACCGAATGTTGCATCGAGATAACAGGCACCGTTAATAGGAGCAAGCGCCTCCACAACCTCGTTCAACAGGACAGATTGATGAAGCATTTGTCCTGACATCAGCAATCCCCATTTTCAGAGGGATTTCGGCTACTTTGATTAAGGCGCAGGCTTGGCAGGCCATTGGTTTTCGCGCGAATACGGGCATCGGCTTCGCGACTGCGATACCTGCCGGGCAACCAAATCTGAAAAGACCGACCAATGCCGGCATAGAGCGCAGCATTATCTAACTCAGCAAATGCTATGAAGTCAGCGTTCAACATAATGCGTCCCTCAGAGTCAAGTTTCATTTCTTGAGCACTTGAGAGCATGGTTTGTAAAGTTGCAACTTCAGTTGAAAGGCTGTCCATTGAGTCAATGGCATCGACAATCTGGCCAATGCGCTCAGGCCCACATCCCTCAAGGCATGGCTCGGTTAAAGATTTGAATAGATAAAGTTGGTCACGGCGGCGCTCAAGTACAGATCGAAAAGGGGCCGGCACGGATAGGCGCCCCTTCTTGTCTATACGATGCTCAAATGTGGATAGAAATAGATCCACGATACCTAAAGCTCCAATTCGTCCCGTGCCGACCAATCCGGGTCAAGGTTGTTAAAACTACCCGGCCCAGCTTTTGTTGGATTTCAGCGAGTTCTAGCCAGGGAGATAAGCTAGATTCACAAGATAAACCAAAACTGGGCTATTATGGGATACCATGGGAATTTATGGACGTCAATGGGTTTTACTTGGTTCTTTGTGGAAAAAGCCAATCTTTTCAGTTGATTAATATTAAAAATAAAGAATACGCACCAACATATTGAATTATTTTAATATATATTAATTTAATGGTAATTTTTTCTTCTTTAAATCAGTTCGTTAAAGAGTGATTTCAATGGTTAGAGTGGAGGATTTATGGAGGAAAATCCTGTCAGATGATCGATAAGCCGGGTTTTGTAATGCTGTTAACAGCATTGGTGACTATTCATCTAGAACGGCTGTTACCAGCCGCTTCAAGCAACCTACCCGGACATGATGCAGGATCGCATCTGAACGGCATGCCGTTCTCATGTCCCTATGTGGTCTTGCTCCGGATGGGGTTTACCATGCCCGTTCTGTTGCCAGTCCGGCGGTGCGCTCTTACCGCACCTTTTCACCCTTACCATGGCTTGCCATGGCGGTATTTTTTCTGCGGCACTTTCCCTAGGGTTGCCCCCGCCGGGCGTTACCCGGCATCCTGATCCTGTGGAGCCCGGACTTTCCTCTCCCTCACATTGTGCAATCTGAGGCAGCAGTCACCTGACCATCTGACAGAATTAAGGTTATAAAGCTGGTTCTGGGGATGGGTCAAGGCTGGTCTAGTTAGCGACAAGGAATTACAAGGTCATTAGAACTATGTAAACTGATCAGCGTAATTTGCACTTGATCGAGGTTGGCTATTTTATTTTGGAGATTAGAACTGATCCAATGCTTCAGCTTTTTGGGCAATGTCTAGCCATTGCTGCTCCTTATTTTCCTTGCTGTGGCGTATGGTGATCAGGGTCTGGGCTAGCTCATTGAATTGGTTAGCATTATCTTGAAAAAAATTGGGAGCCGCCAATTGTGTCTCGATATTGGCGATATTGACGTCCAACATTTCAATTTCAAGGGGCAAGGTTTCAAGAAGGTGTCGATCGCGAAAGCCTAGCCTTGCTGCTCGATTTCTTTTAGATTTTTCTGTATTAGAGCTCAGTGATTTTTTATTTGATGATTTTTCAATTTGCCTCACTTTTGTGGCTTTTTTCCTTGTCAGATAATCAGAGTAGCCACCAGCATGGGTGACAATTTTGGCATTTCCCTCAAAAGCGATAATACCGGTAACAGTTCGATCTAGAAAATCACGGTCATGGCTAACGATCAGAACGGTCCCGTCATAATTAGCAATTACCTCCTGCAGTAATTCCAATGTTTCTATGTCAAGGTCATTAGTTGGCTCGTCAAGTACTAAGAAATTATGTGATTGGGCAAATAATTTAGCAAGTAATAGACGATTTTGCTCTCCACCTGAAAGAATGGAAACTCGTTGTGTCATTTTCACATCATCAAACATGAAATCGCGAAGATAGCTTGTCACATGCTTGGTTTGTCCGGCAACTTGAATCATATCACTACCATCTTCGCTGAGAGTGGTCCAGGGTGATTTGTTGTGGTCAAGCGCTTCACGCTTTTGATCAAAATAGGCTGGTGTTAGGCCAAAGCCATGCCGTACGCGCCCACTATCTGGTTTGGTAATTCCAAGAAGTAAGCGCACTAATGTTGATTTTCCAACGCCATTTGGTCCAACAATGCCAATTCTGTCTGTGCGCCTGACCAGTAGGTTAAAGTGTTGAAGAAGCTGTCGCTGCTGTCCGGGGAGGGGTAAATGCTCCGTTCTGTTTTCTGGTTTTTCTAACGTTCTGATCTCATTAGGTTGTATCACAGGAACACTCGCACAAAGATCGATAGCTTCAAGGACAAGTTGACCGCCTCCATCGGCAGGGCCAGTTTCCATACGCATGGTCCGTTTACTAATACCACCAGCGCTCACGCGCGCATTCCGCAGGGTGGCCAGTTCCCGCAATCGGCCCTGATTTCGTTTGCGCCGGGCGGAGATTCCCTCGCGGGACCATTTGGTTTCGCTGACAATGCGCCGGTCCATCTTGTGAAGCACCACTGCTTCTTCGTTAAGAATGCCATCTGACCAGGTCTCAAACCCGTCAAAATGGCCGTCACGCCGACGTAACCTACCGTCGTGCAGCCAGATAATGCCTGTGCCAAGGTTGCGCAAAAATGTTCGGTCATGGCTAACCACCAACAATGCTCCGCTGTGTTGGCGTAGTAAGTCTTCCATCCATTCAATAGTTGGTAAATCCATGTGGTTGGTAGGCTCGTCAAGAAGCAAAATGTCAGGCTTTGTGTAAATTGCCCGCGCGAGGGAGACACGGCGAGCTTCACCGCCGGACAAACCATCACTAATACGCATTGGATCAAGCCCCATTTGTGTCAGCATCGCATCAGCTTTATGGCCAATTTTGGTGTCGTCCATGCCTGCTGTTACAAGAGCGCGAAGTGTCATTCCGGGAACGATTTTTGGTGCTTGAGGCAAATAGGCGATTTCAGATCCTGGTGATACCCATATCGAGCCTTCATCCATTTCGCCAGACCCTGTTAGTAGCTTCATTAGGGTTGATTTTCCAGCACCATTGGGGCCAACAAGTGCTAGCCGATCACCTGAACGCAGTGATAAATTAGCGCCTCGAAGTAGCCACCGATCACCAAGATTTATACCAGCATTGATAATTGTCAAAAGGGGAGGTGCCATTCGCCTAGCCTTGCTAGTTAGAGGCTACGATGACGCATGATAGCATCATATGCAGCGTTTATTTTTGCAAGCCTGTCATTAGCCGCCACGATAAATTCTTCAGGCATGCCATCAGCGGTCAGAGTATCAGGGTGATGGGTGCGTGCGAGATGTTTCCAATGTTTGTGAAGTGCCCGATCGCTAACGTCATCACGGACCCCTAAAATCTCATATGGATTTGGACCATTTGATTGATGCAATGCCAACAACCGATCAAAATCAGTCTGATTAAAACCAAAAATTTCTGCAACTTTGTAAAGGTAGGATAATTCTGGTGTGGTAATGTCACCATCTGATTGTGCAATATGAAATAGCAGATCAAGTAATTGTTCAAGGACTGGTGTGCGTGGTTCGAATAATCGTGCCACCTGTTTGGCATACTCTTCAAATCCGTCTGGGGTTTGCCTCGCTAGATCCCAAAAACGACCAACCTGTCTAACTTCAGCAGATGGAATATGAACTCGGGCACGAAAAGCCTTAATTTCATCGCGGGATACAACCCCATCAGCTTTTGCCATTTTCGCGGACAGAGCGATCACGGCAACTGTAAAGGCAACCCGTTTTGTTGCTTGTGGAACAGGGCCGGATGGCACTAACTTTGATTCAACTGCATGACCGGCCATCGCACCAAGCAGCCCACCGATTGGTCCTCCAAAGGCAAACCCCGCAGTGCCGCCAATAATAATACCCCAAATGCTCATGGCCTTATCTAGCTGGCTTCGGGTATTAAAGGCAAGGTTTATAAAATGAATTTAATGGCAATTACCATTATACGAATTCGTAAAATGGAGCTGGCAATTCAAGGCTACTAGATTTATGGTGAGAACTATGGAAAAAACAAATAATAATATAAAACTTGGCAGTATAATGCAGGCTGAACCTGTTGTACTCGATCTTACAGGTTTACAATGTCCGTTACCAGTATTAAAAGCGCGTCGCCAGATTGGCCAAATGTTAGCTGGCGCTGTGCTTGTGGTAATGGCTGATGATCCAGCATCACCACTTGATTTCGATCATTTTTGCCAAAACGGTGGCCATCAATTGTTGGAAAGCACTGAAAAAAATGGGGTTTATACCATGCGCATTTCCAAGGTGGCCAAATAAAGATAGCCAATTAAAGGTTAAGAATTAGAGCCAAAAAACAGATCAGTTATCGTGGCGTTATGAAATTGGGTTGCCTCTGGCCCATTTGGGGGGCCATGATAAAGACCAAGCTCATCACACAGCATGAAGAATCCGGGGGCCGGAATTCCACCTCGATTGCGCGAGATTACCAAAGCTGCCCTTAGGGGGGTTCCTGCTGCGTTATCTTCGCACATTGTGCTTTCTAACCATGTGGTCAACTTATCAATCCGGTGCGGTTTTGGTACATTTGCAGAATGGACCAATTCAGTATAGGTGATGGTCTGTTTGGCTTGGCATGCGTTGGCAAGGATCATTGTGGCACGTTGTTGCCATGAAATATTGGAATTATCCTGATTTTGGAATTGATCTGGTGAAGGGTCTGACAATGTTGTGTCCTCTAATGGCAAATAGGTTGGAGCTTATCACCGAGAACCAGCGGTATATTTTCTAGTTTTCTATTGTTTTGACTATTGAAGCTGGGCCACTTTGTGCCTAACATCCGAATATGATTTATCTGAAATCACTTTTTTTTAACAGCCTGTTCTACATAGGTACCAGTATTTTGGTGTTTGTAATGGGGCCAATTTTGCTATTCCCGTCGCGTTACGCACGATTGGTGGCCAAATTCTGGGGCTATATGACCTATTTGCTGCTTGGCATGATTGGTATTACGCAGACTGTTATTGGTGATCGCCGTCTTGATCAGCAGGTTCTATATGCGGTGAAGCATCAATCGGCGTGGGAGACGATTATTCTTTGCTGGTTATTGGATGCGCCGGCCTTTGTGCTGAAACGTGAACTATTGCGCTTGCCGATCATTGGGTGGTTTTTTTTGAAGACTGGCTGCATTCCAGTTGATCGTTCGGCTGGTATGAAAGCACTTCGTGATATTCGTGCGGCGGGGCAGGATTTAGTTAAAAAGGGTCGCTCGATGCTAATTTTTCCGCAAGGAACTCGAGTGGCACATGGGACAGACCACCCATATGAAATTGGAGTTTTTTCGCTTTATCAGGCAACTGGCCTTTCAGTGGTGCCTGTTGCGCTGAACTCCTGTCATGTCTGGCCACGTAATAGCTGGCTAAAATATCCAGGGAAAGTTACTGTTGAATTTTTGAAACCGATCGAGCCGGGTTTGGACCGAAAACACTTCATGACAACGCTCAAACAGCGTATTGAAGATCGAATGTTTTATCTGGAAAAATGATTTATAAACTATAAAACTGAGGTAAACTAGAATGGATGGAACAAGTGGCCGCCCTCAAGGACAGATGAATGTGCTTGGTGATCCAATTGCGAGTTGTTCGCATGATCCGATCACTGGTTTTTTTCGTGATGGTTGTTGCAATACAGCTCCATCTGATGTTGGGTTGCATACAGTCTGTGCGATAATAACTGATGATTTTTTAGCTTATAGCAAGGCAGCTGGCAATGATTTGTCAACACCGCATCCTGAATTTGGCTTTCTTGGACTTAAAGCAGGCGATCAGTGGTGTCTATGTGCGGCAAGGTGGGAACAGGCGCGTGAAGCCGGCAAGGCGCCCAAGGTCAGGCTAGCTGCGACAAACCAAGCAACTTTAACAATTTGCCAATTAAATGATTTGAAGATGCATGCGATTGACCTAAATTAACCCAACAAATTTGGCAGCACATCTCGCGGGATGGTTCTGTCAAATGGAAAAGGATGTAACTCCATGCTAAGTTTAGACGCAAAAGTTAATTTGACTTGTGTTGAAACCGATCAGGTTGCCCCTGGTACCATTGTCAGAATTAGAGGAAACCGCGTTGATGTGGCTCTTGATCAGGGTGGGTTGATGGTCTCACTTTACATGAAAAAAGCTGGTCTTTACATCGGGAGCCAGTCGGGGCTTGAATTTGTGATGAAAATATAACATCGGATAATTATCGAGGATGTAATGACTGGAATTAAGCATAAGGAGCAACAGGCCCGCCCACGTTGGCACGCGGATTATTCGGTCTGGTTTATCTGGCTGACTTTAGTTCTGGTGGTGATTGCGATTTTACCATTCACTATTCGAAATAGTGAAGTTGTTCGTCAGATTGCTGCCATGTGTGGTTTTACAATCAACTAATATGTTTTCTCTTTTTGATAAACGGACCTCAGAAGACATAAGGCGCCAAGTCGGGTTTAACCGGAGCTGGTATTTGTAAGAATTCTTGCCAGCCGTTAATTCTTAAAAAAATTAACGTGCGATTTTTTTAAAAAGGGTTAAAGAATGATTATTCTTGATGGGGGACTTGGTCGCCAACTTAAAGCAATGGGGGCACCATTCCGTCAGCCAGAATGGTCGGCACTGGCGCTTATGGAAAGTCCTGATTTTGTGCGTGTTGTACATAATGATTTTATCGCGGCTGGCGCTGATATTATCACCACTAACAGTTATGCTATTGTACCGTTTCACATTGGCGAGGCCGCATTTTGGGGTCGTGCTGGTGAATTATTGGAATTGGCAGGCCAATTAGCGCGATCGGCCGCTGATGCATCTCCCTCTAAGGTTCGGGTGGCTGGTGGTGTGCCACCCATGTTTGGTTCTTACGAGCCACACAAATTTGACCTGCACGTTGCGAGGGATATGCTGAGCCTGTTTCGCCATCATCTTACTCTGTATGTTGATTTTTTTATGGCTGAAACTCAGAGTTCGATCGTGGAAGCGCAGTGTTTTTTAGATGCGTTTGCCAGTTGTGGAAAACCGGTATGGCTGTCGCTTACGCTGGAGGATACAGATCCTGTTGCTGGCCAGCCTATTCTTCGGTCAGGTGAACCGCTGAGTGAGTTGCTGCTGGCGCTTAGTGCTAATGTTCCAGCGGCAATCCTGTTCAATTGTAGTCAGCCTGAAGTGATGGACGACGCCGTGCGAATGGTTGTGGCGTATTTTGCAGACCAAGCGAATCCGCCTCAGGTGGGGGTCTTGGCAAATGCGTTCCCATTGATGGAAAAAAATTATAAAGGGGCAAATGAAACCTTGCATAGCTTACGTGAAGATATAACGCCTCAGGCCTATGCCGATTTTGCTGTTCAGTGGGCAGCATCGGGGGCAGGAATGATTGGCGGTTGTTGTGGTATTACGCCAGATCATCTGAAATTGTTAAAAGCCTACTTTCCCAACTGATTTAGTAAATTATCTTGGAAAACGCATCCTTGAAACGGGAGAATTTAGTGTTATCTATCTACCAATTAATATCAACATTATTGAAAGGCTAACTTATGAAAACTGCTAAAGAGTACCTTACCGAAGCCAATGCAGTCGTTCCCCGTATTTCGTCTACTGATGGCATCGCCAAATATGATTCTGGCAAAAGTCTTTTTATCGATGTACGGGATAGTAGTGACATTGCTAAAAGTGGTACGATTGATGGTGCACTTCGTATTCCGCGTGGTTTTCTGGAATTTGCCGCGGATGCAGATCTCCCCTCTTTCAATTCAAATCTAAGCAAAGATGCAGATATTGTACTTGTTTGTGCTGCGGGTGGGCAGGCTGCCCTTGCTGGCAAAACTTTGAAAGATATGGGTTACGATAATGTCTTTAATGTTGGTGGCATCTCTGACTGGGTGGCTGCTGGTGGCAAATCTGAAGCCTAGGCGTTTTTGACCAGAAACAAAAACTGGTTATTTTAAATTAAAAGGGAGGCTTACAGCCTCCCTTTCGTGATAGGTCATCAAAAAACCTGTTTTACAGGATCAACGTCCTGTCAATTTCTGCACTAGCCGCACTCAGAAGGCTGCTCCAAAGTTTGCTCATCAGAAACCAAGTCTTTCGAACCAAACCGTTTATCACTAGACATTAGATCACCTCCTTTTTAATTTGTTGCAATTACAATTTATTTATAGAAATAAAATACAGGCCTGTCATTAGGTTTTTTTGGACGGATGTAAAAAATAGGGTTGTTTAAGCCAAATTGGGTTACCACATAAGCTCCTATGAAAGAAAAACTGTGCCTCATCCTTGTCTTGTGTATTTTCTTGTTCATTGGGAAAGGGGCCGTGATGCCCGCAAACGCTACTACCGCCCATGATTTTAGTTTCATTAGCATTGATGGTGGTGATTTGCCTTTAGGAAATTATGAGGGAAAGGTCGTTTTGCTTGTTAATACGGCTTCCATGTGCGGTTTTACTGGCCAATATGAAGGACTGCAAACCTTGTGGGCGGATTATAAGGATCGTGGGCTTGTTGTGCTGGGCATTCCAAGCAATGATTTTGGCGGTCAGGAGCTTGATAATGCAAAACAGGTCAAAGCCTTTTGCAAACTTAATTATGATATCAATTTTCCAATGTCCGATATTGTTTCGGTAAAGGGGCCGAACGCGCACCCCTATTATAAATGGATTGCAGATACGCATGGCCGCCTTGCGGTGCCGCGCTGGAATTTTCATAAACATGTGATTGATGCAAACGGCGAGTTGGTGGACTGGTTTGCTTCAACAACAAGTCCAAAAAACAATCGGCTCATCAACGCTATTGAAACAGCCCTTGCCAAAAGGTCGTCCTCAAAATAGCTGGCTGTATCCTCCTCACATCAAATATCCCAAATCATCAGTCCCAGTTAGCCGCCTATTTGATTAGTTGCCTGCGCAATCTGTGCTAGGGTTGCATTAATGGTTTGATTACTTCTGCTCGCAAATTAGTCTCTTATACCGTCATCATTGCTAGAAACAGGTACGCCAACCATAAAAGGAAAAGAGCTGGGTGTTTAATGGAAATCAGCGTTTTTTTTGTCGTGCTTGGCGCGGCTTTTTTACATGCGTTCTGGAATTTTCTGGTTCGCGGCACTGAGGATAAGGCGCTCGGCATGGCGGCCGTTATGTTCGGTCATTTGCCATTAGCTGTTGTTGGCCTTTTATATGTTGGACTGCCTTCTTTAGAATCCTTGCCCTACGTTATGGTTAGCGCTGTGCTTCATCTTGGCTACCAAGTGTTTCTGCTAAACGCTTATAAATTTGGAGAATTGACCCAAATTTATCCTGTCGCCCGCAGTGCATCACCAATGTTGATTACTCTATTTACAATGTTCACAGTTCCAGGTGTTTTAAAGCCTATGGAAGTGATTGGAGTAGTCGTGGTCTCGGGAGCAATAATGACTTACGGGATTATTCAATATCGGCATAAAGACATTGGGGTTACTGGCATTGCATTGGCTTTTGTTGCTGGTTTCTTTATCGCCAGCTATTCAATTGTTGATGCCAGTGGCGCCCGTATTACGCAAAGTGCTATCAGTTTCTATGGTGCATCGACCACCGTCAATGCCGGTTTGCTAGCCTTTTATATGTCAATGTTTCATCCCACAGTGCTTGGTCGAATGTACCGCGATGCGCCGCGCACTTTTATTATTGGCGGAAACGCCTCATATTTTGCCTATGTCGCAGTTTTGTGGGCCTGTTTGTCGACACCTGTTGCAGTGGTCTCATCACTTCGTGAAACCTCTGTTCTTTTTGCAGTTGGTTTGGGAGTGGTTTTCTTGAAAGAAAAAATAACTTGGCTAAAGATTGGTATTACAATGGCAATCTTTCTTGGGCTTATTGTATTACGAATGGCTTAAACATGTTGAGATATTATTGGTGTTTAAACATTTGGCAGGCATTGAAGCCAATTCCAATACAGGAAAAATTCTAGCCATTACGAGGTTGATTGCAAGTGTCCACGTCAGAAGTTCCAGATGGTAGGTCTGTTGCATAAAATAATTTCAGCAGTGGTGAATCACGGGTCAACTTCACGTTTGAAATAGCTAAAGCTGGTTTTTCACGGGCAATCTTTTTTAATTAGGATACTTAATCGTCGCGAATGGGATATGCAGTCCAACGCATGGTTGGGACTTACAATAGTAATTGAATTTTTAGGCCGCCTTTGATGAATTGAAGGTGTGATTAATCCCCGAAAAATGATTCGGCTAAAAAATTAAAATACCTGATAATGAAGTTCCAGAATTGTCATCTATTCTCCTGGCACATGCAACTGAGGTTGAAGAAATTCATTTAAAAACATACTACTGAATGTTTGCAACAACTGCTTATTCAAACATTTTAATGTCTCGACTTGAGCAGATGCAATTGACACACGTATTTGGCTTTCATGTGGTGCTTTTTTTGATTGATGGATGTTGGAGGCGATGCAAAGTGAAACAACATTTTTCAAGCGCCTTATTATTCTATCAAAGCGGATTAGTTGTAATGGTAAATTGTCGTGAACGTAAACTGAGCTTTTGGTTTAGTGAGAAAGCTGTATTTTTTTTTAACTAATGGATAAGCATGCGAGCCGCTAATTACGGCGTAGTGAATTGTTGAGCCTCTCTCAGTTTTGACCATCACCAATTTTGGTGATGGTCCTATTGGGTCTGATAAAAATGAGAATCTATTGGGCAGGGACAAAAGCCGAAAGGGACAATTCGAGAGAATGACGGCTGGCAAGATCATATAAAACAGCACCCCCAGACCGAACAGAAATATTTGTGATTGCTTGAATGGTCACATAATGAGTTACCATAATCACTGGAGCTCCGTTGTGTGGAAGGCTGTTCAGTTTTGCCGCCAATTTGGCTAACGTAGCCTCTCGTGGAACGTGATTTTGATAAAATGAGTTCAGCCCGCTGAATGGGGTTACTGTCCCAATATCAAGCAACAAAGCTGTTTCAAGGCAGCGACACCATTCACTCGAGTAAATTTCAGAAATGTGTTTGTTAGCGGCGGCTATGCGTTTGCCAATGGTGCGTGCCTGTTGGCGCCCAGCTTCATCAAGATTTCGCTGAGTTTTACAGTTTTTTAGGTCAAAATGTTTTGGGTCACCATTGCCCGGCGCAAGTGCATGGCGCAAGAATATTACTGTTCCGCTAAATGGATCATTGTTGGCAGAAGCTGGAAGGCTATAAAGTGATGCAGTCAAAACTAACAGCCCAATTAAACACCAATGCCTGCAGAACGAAAAAAAAGAAAACCATAAGCAAAAAGATGGTTGGTATATTTTGGTCTGATTTCTTGTCATTAAATGTTGCGGCGTGTCACCTCGGCCATAAACCGATGGCGAATAACTGGCGCATCCATCTCAATAACTGGGACTTTGATATTGCCGGATTCACATTTGCTTACAATGATGGTCATTTTGTTCCCATTGAGTGCAGCCTGAACGGCAGCAGCCGTGCACTCTGCAGCGCATTCAACAACGTTATCGCAGCCACAAGCCTCAGCAACTTTGGAAAGAGATGTTTTTAAGCCTGCATAGGTTGGTTGGTCACCAGTTGATCCATAGCTGCCATTGTCAATGATCAATAGGGTAAAATTATTGGCAGGGTTGTTTGCAATTGTTGGCAATGTGCCAAGGTTGGTTAGAACTGATCCATCACCGTCAATTGCGATAACTTTTGCTTTTTGGGCTAAGGCAAGGCCAAGGCCAATTGATGACGACAAGCCCATTGTACCAAGCATGTAAAAATTTGTTGGTTGATCGTCAAGTGAGTGTAATTCCTGCGATGGCAAGCCAATGTTGGAAACAACTAATTGATCAGAAATAATGGGAATCAATGTTTTGAGAACTTCGCTTCTAATCATTATTTATGGCCCCTGCCAAAAGTTAGCATCGGTAAGAATAGCGACAGGTTTTTTAGCCATAAAGCTATGGTTTAAAATTAAATCAAGTTCCTCAGCATCATTTTGTGAATGGAAATGATAAGTTGGGATATTCAATTGGTTCAACAGTGCCTTGGTGTGAACAGCCATTTCAACCTGACACGCAACTGGCTCGCCAATTTCTCCACGATAGCTAATCAGCATTGGCAAAGGAATGTTATAATATTGAATTAATGTTACCAAAGTATTTATAGTTACACCTATAGCAGTGTTCTGCATAATTATTGCTGAACGTTTTCCACCCATGTAGGCGCCAGCGCACAGTCCCATTCCTTCATCTTCTTTATTGGAGGGAATATGGAAAATGTCCTCAGATGAATCAATTTCCTCAATTACTCCAGCTAACTGTTTACAGGGTACAGTGGTAACAAATTTGATTTTGTTTTTTATAAAATCATTAACAATTTTCTGGTTAATCGACATGGATGTAGCACTCTTTCAAGCTTCATTGGGATAGCAAAGCTGTAAAACTCAGAACTGAATTTTTCGGATTTTAACGAGACAAATAAATCTCTTCCACGATTTAAACATAAAGTTTAGACAACTCAAAGGGCAAATTTCAGCTTTGTAAAATTCAATTTTAAAAGACATATATCTTTCATGATTTTTGAAGTATCAAGGGCTATAAACTAGCAAAAATCAACCTAAAATACATTTAGAAAAACTGCTTTACGATAATGAATCTTATTTCAAGAAAGTGTCAGCCAACAAAGCTAGTACGAAGGCTTCAAAGGGCTTTGAGTGACCCTACTTATTTAACAGATATCTTTGTGAATTAAGAATTGCGTTCTTGTATCATAAGTCCCATCACATTGCCAATAATGAGCCGTGTTTAAATGTTAAAAACGTCTTTGAGGGGAGGTTTCTTCTCCAAAAAGAAAGCACAAAAAAGAATTTGATACTGAGGTTAGCCGCCTAACAAAAACCAATGTATTACAAATCATAATGCCA
The DNA here is from genome assembly GCA_028382965.1 of Candidatus Puniceispirillum sp. GTDB lineage: Bacteria > Pseudomonadota > Alphaproteobacteria > Puniceispirillales > Puniceispirillaceae > UBA3439. The sequence continues at coordinate 9,744 of JAOEUK010000002.1, read as the reverse complement.
ACATATTGCCGCTAAAAGTTAATGTGAAACTAAATTTCATTCAAAGGTGGTAGGAGCGCAAGACGCCCCAATAACAACTCTTCCAAAGTCAGATTAAGTGAATTTAATAAAATTGTGAATCAGCATAAAGTAAATAAGAGAAGGGACAGCTATAAGCAGAAATATAGCATGAGAGCCAGTCATCCAAGTGGCAGTAATGCTTCTGACATGTGGCAAGAAGAGGAGGTTGAGCAGTGTGGTGTTTCTAAAAACAGCTGGTTTTTTGTTTGGCATGATAGTTAAGGTCTGAAAGATCGCCAGAGCTACATAGGCTAAAGCAGCCCAGCGAGCGCTTAAAGGGGAGTGAGGTAGATTATTGTGCTGCGAGCCAGCCACCATCAACATCAATGGTAGTTCCCGTTAGGAAGTCATTTTCAATGGCAAAGATAATGGCTTGGGCGACTTCTGCCGAATGACCTGCACGGCCTATAAGGTGTGTCTTAGTTACATTTTGATAATGCTTTTCTCTTTCATCTCCTGTAAGTGCCACCATCGGAGTATCAATTATACCGGGTGAAATTACATTTATCCTTTTGGGTGCAATCTCTGCAGCAATACCACGGGAAAACGCTTCCACTGCACTGCCTACACTTGATAGAGCGATTTGTCCAGGTTTGGGCTTTCGTGCAGGACTCCCACTTACTAAAACAACAGCTCCATTTTCTTTCAAGCATGGAACCCCATGCCGGATGACATTCGCATAGCCCCATAATTTGTCAAACGAGGCCTGAAAACTTTTCTCATCCATTTCCATGAATGCCCCTCGAGCCCGTGAACCACCTGTTGCAGAGTTGACAAGGATATCTATATCATCCTCAGCATTAAAAAATTTTTCAACTGCTGCTCCATCTCTGGTATCAAGTGATTCTAGGCGAATGCCATTTGGGACAGTTCCAGCTTTCTTTGGGTCACGGCTTACAGCAACAACGGATGCTCCTTTGCTGACAAGCAAAAGACTTGCTTCAAGGCCAATACCTGAGGTTCCACCAATAACAACCGCTTTTTTACCAGTAATATTCATGATACTTTTCATCCTTTTAGTTGTTTCACTTGAGTGCACGCTATTTTACGTCACTTAGTACGTTGTCAATAATAAGTTAACGCGTGTTTTATAATTTGAGTTGGATTATTGTGTTTTCTGTTAGTGATTATTAATCGAATGTTAGGTTGTAAACGCTGGTTTTATGTCATTGTTGCCATAACACGCTTTATTTGGCGCAGGCTTGTTGTGGCGGTCTCAAGACTTTGTTCTAATTGTTCAACCTGTAAAGTCAACTGATTGATTTGCTGTTCTGGCAGGCTTATTTTGATTGGCTGTTCGCCAAGCCCGCTAAGCAGGTATGGTGGGGAAACGTTTAAAATTCCAGCAAGTGCTACAAGTTTGTTTGCGCGCGGTTCGGACCGGTCGGCCTCCCAAGCTTTGTAAGTTATTGATTTAACACCAAGCCTTTTTACAACTTGGCTAATGCTTAGCCCTGAAGCTTCACGCGCCAACGAAATACGTCCACCAAGTGTTGTGTCTTCTTCATTTGATTGAAAAATTGTCTGGTTGGGCATGTTTTTTAACCTTGCAAAAATGGTTCTATTGGTTAGTCAACTGCAGAGTATCTGATAAGCCGAGATAAGGCCATGTTGTTGATCAACACTCACTACTTCTTATGGTTGTTGGCTTTTGTCGCTGATTATTAGTTTATAAAACTAAAATTTAACTAGAAAGCAGCGTAATTTAATTAGTCACTTTGTTGTTTCGGTGAAAAATTTAAATGATTGGGTAGATGCTATGTCGAGCTGGTAGCTTTTAGTTATGGGTGCAGGTGCCTGTGCCATTTTTGACATTTAGCAAAGCATTTTTTACTGCTTTGCGGGAATTGCCACCCGGTAACTGGGCTGAAGTAGGTGGTTGGAAATATAAATCAATGACCGATGGTCATTTAATGTTTTTGGATAACAAAGGCTAGCCAAAAAAAAAGATGAATTGATTATGAGTTGAGTGTTCATTATGTCGCGATTTATGTTTTTTTCATGTGGTGCGGAGTGTAACAACTGGTTCTTGTTTAGTGGTTGTTCTTCCGTCTTTGTGCTTAGTACCCTGAAAAAGTCTTAAGGTAATATTGTCAATGATGTTTCGATTCTTGGATCACGAGCTTTACCCATAAGATTTGCTTAAATCACTGACGATATTTTGGCTATTGATCGCGATTTTGAGACATCTAGAATTGGCTTGGTAGCGTTGCGAAGCAAGTGTAATAAAATCAGCTTAGCAAAAATAGCTGTGTCACTTTTGTTTTAATGCCAGCATAACGTTACCTCGTGTTCGTCCCACATTACAATAGCCATTAGTTAACAACCAGCTCAAAATATCACGTTCCCAATGGGCGTTGACACCGTCCTCCATAATAATTAATTTTGGGTAATGTTTGGGCTTAATTGTTTCAAAAAAGGGAAATAATGCTCGGTCTTCCATACCTTCAATATCAATTTTAATCACGTCTGCCATTTTTGCTCCCTCCTTCTTCAGAACCCCAACAAGCGGCATGACCTGAACAGTAATGTGTCGTGTACCAACGGCCTTATTCACGATAGAACTGCTTCCAAAATCATTTTCTGAGATGACTAGGTCAGCAACACCTTGGGTTGCGCCAACTGCAACCTCATGTACTGCAATCTTTGAAGACAATTTATTTAATGCAATATTGTCTTGTAGACGCGCTAAAATTATAGGGTTTGGTTCAACAGCAAGCACTCGATTAGCGCCAAGATGAGCAACATTAAGAGCATAATAGCCAATATTAGCTCCAATATCGACAAATACACCACCAGAGCCTAAATAATGACTTATCATCTTTAGTTCAGCGCCTTCGCGCCGCCTTGCGCTGAACATCATCTTGGATTCGATGGTGTTTTTTTTTGGGAGAAGTCGAAAATTCAACCCGTGATAGCAGATGTCTACGGGTTCATCACCGTGTACTTGGTTCCAGATTTGTGCAAATATCTTTTTTAACCTGCCGCGCCCAAAACCAAGCTTGGCTAGTGTTAATAAGATACGGCCTACCCCAGTAGGGTTGAATGTTCCAAATTTTTGCAAAAAATATAATCCTTCGTTGACTCAATAAGTCCTAAAACGTTGTTAAAAGAACAGGCAGTAAATTTTTTTATTTTGATGGTCTAAAAGTTGTTTATTTTATTCCTTATTTAAAGAAAGCTTGAGGTTAATTTTAAGGCAATGAAGCGTTTATTTTATTTCAGTTCTATTTCGATAAAACTGAAAGGGCTATTGTTGTTGTTGATTATGTTGTGCTCAACACCAGCTGCTCTTGCGTAACTTTCACCAATAGTTAACTCATTCTCAATGGTTTTTCCGCCTGACAATTCTGCGGTCAGTGTGCCATTAGACAAGGGAATGATCACATAATCCATGTTATGTTTGTGCCATCCTGTTTCTGCGCCGGATGAAAAATCCCAACGGGTAACTTTTATCCTTGTATCATCAATTTGTATTTTGGGAATTGCTGATTTACGTTTCATGGATGCACCTCTTTTTAATCAGATGTATAATTTTCTTATGGACGAGAAGATCAAGTTCACCAAGATCTATATTTGTTTACTACTCGGTTATAAAATGTGGCAGATCAGAAATTGTTGAAATATTAAGTGCGGATAGTTTGGGTGAAAACAAGTGTTAAAGTAAATCATCTGCATTTAGCATGTGTTGCCTTTACTTCAGAAAAACACATGCTAAGTCAAACTTTATTAGGCCTGTTATCCAAAGGTAAGTTATTTGATGGCAAGGATGTAGTAAACCTGTGAAATTTAAACCCATTTTAAAAGTAATGAACGCAGAAAAATCTAGGAGCGCTGCTTTGGAAACACAAAATCAAGGATTGTTAAAACGAGTGCAAGCCAAACTCAGAGATGGAAGTGCTATTAACCCAATTACTGTAGTGGTTGAGAGCCTCAATCAGGGAGGGTTTCACACAAAAGTGTCAATTCGTGACCACCTAATTGCATCTGATCAACCGTTTGGCTTTGATGGAACAAACCAAGGACCAAAACCGAGCGAACTTTTGCTTGCAGCTTTGGCCGCATGTCAGGAAACCACCTACCGCATTTATGCGGAGGCAATGGGTGTAAATATTGATATGATTGCTGTCACACTCACTGGCAAACAGGACTTGCGAGGGTTCATGTCTTTGGATGAAGAAGTTCCAGTTGGTTTTGTGAGCATAGAGGGTGAAGTGCAAATAGAAACTGAAGCAACGACCAAGGAGTTGAAAGAATTACAAGTTCTGGTTGATAGGTATTGCCCCGTACTTGATGATCTTACACGCCAAGTCCCAGTCAGTCTGCAGTTAACAAAGATGAAAACCTAATTTTTTACAATGCAAAAAAATTATTTTAAAAGAATTAAAACTCAATTGCCTACACGCTTTATTGTTAAAACACCCACAGGCTTATTATTAATGTTTCTAACAGGGTCAGTAGTAGGACCGTAAGCAACTGTTTCAATACCAAAATTATCCATTACAGTAGCTCGTGTACGAATTTTCATCCCTACGAGAGGTTGCTTTAATAAAACTCTGTCTGCATTTGCAGGAAGAGGTATTCTATCCCAAGTTTGACCATCAATTGAGGCTTCCCAGTGTAAATTGATACTGGCAATACCGTCATAGTCAGTAAGATCACTGGTGCTCGCAACTAGTTCACTACCCTCAACAGCTTGGCCACGCATGATCAAATCACCTTCAAGAGGGTTGTCAACGTTAGCTATTATTTCTGTTGGCTCAGTTGTCAGCGTTTCACGTGTTCCAAAACCGTCAAGATAACTTATGGATGCGCGATAACTATAACCCACATCAGCTTGGGTAATACGATAACTTTTGATCATCTTATCAGTGATTGGTTCCCAGTCTATTTTTGTTGAGGACCGCTGCCATGCGTAGCCGATAGGGCCCAAACCATCCTCATCATTTACTCGGCTAGTATCCACTGATAAAACAGAGCCCTCCCGGGCGTCACCAAGTATCGCAGGTGATCCAACTGGGCTGTCGTTCACGTTTTCAACAGCTAGGGACGAAGGACTATACATTAACTCAGGGTTGCCTTGACCATCTATGTAAGAAACTTGAACACGTAAATATTTGCCAACTTGCTGATCACGGGGAGTAAACGCATCAGAAACTGCACCTGGTATGACCATCCAGTCATCACCGTTAGCGGATATTTGCCATTGGGTTTGCACTGCACCAAGTCCATCACCATCTCTAAGTTGAGATGTGTCGATAACAAGTTGTTCATCTTCCACGGCCCGAAAGCCCTCAGGTGAGCGGGAGTTTCTGCTTTGCTTCGCTTGTTGAGCCTGTTTTGCACTGCTTTTCGCAGTTTTTTTGATTTTTTTTGCTGCCTTCATTGCTCTAGCTTTTGCTGCTTTTGAAACCTCGGCAGAAACCTGTGACGCGCTAGCCCCAGTAGTTCCGGATAAGTCTGCGTCAACAACTTTAGGCTGCTCCATGCCACCAGCTAACGCTAACGTTGAAACGCTCAACATGCTTGGAATAATCATCCACCTTATTGGCTTAAGCATAATTGCGAACTCCCTATCTCTCCTGCTAAAAGCATTTTCTAGTATAACTTCGTTTGCCATAGTCGCCCACTAAACGCCACCTAGACATTAATTTTTTTAGTCAGACTTCCATGCAACTTTTATCGGAACTGTAGTAAAAATCAATAAAAAACCAAAATCTAATTAGAATCCAATACTTAGGCCGAAGCAAAGTCAGCAAAGATAATGGTTTTATCTCAAATGACAACAATAAACGGATTTTAGTGAACTTAATGCTGATTCTCCGAAAGCAAAACAAACAAAAAGTAACTAGGATCCCAATGGGGGCAATGGTGCTGGCGGAGAGAGGTAGCCTCTCTGTATGAGCATCAACTCATCACACAATTCAAGCTATCTGTAGAATCTCACACGTAACTGTACTCGTCAATGCAACGTTTTGGTCAACCCAGTGCCTACCCAGATAGAATCACCTTGTTTTCCGCACAGAACCATCCTTAATCGCTCTATTTTGACTCAGGACAGGCATTAGCTGTGTTGGGTGTACTAACTTATGTTTGATTCGAGTGGTTGACTACACAAGGATTGTAGCGGGTTAATTGCTTATCGTTACAAATATAAGGAGAGTAAGGTAAGTGGGTGGTTTATAGCTGCCTTTGCAAACATACTTAGCGGGTCACTTAAATGACGTGAGGACTGTGATAAGTATGTTGTAATAATTAAAGTAGAATAGCCTCTATACACTCCGATATAATTGTGGAGGCTAATTTGTTACAATAATGGATACTGATGGAGATAGTGGTTTAGGTTTTATATTTTACATTTAATTTGAGGGGGCGCAGCAGAGTGGGGTTTGTTTTTGGAATATTTAGATTTTTTAAGATGCCGATACAAATGGCGATTGGTCTTTATCTAGCGTTGATGATGCTGATTGGCACGGCTGTAGGCATAGCCTACTTTGCTGAAGGCATTGACTACTGCAACGAGTTTAAATTTGCAGTAAGTGCAGAAAAGCTGTTGCCAAATTTTCGGGAACTTTAATGAACGAACACCTTATAGATATAGTCAATCAGCTGGCGGCACAGATAACTGAGGACGCAAGTCGTGACCGTAGGCGTACCAGTGAGGCCCAAGCTCATTTTCTAAATGGAATTGAACACCTTATTATTCAGCTTTGGAAAGGCACCGAAATACATGAGGGCTATGAGGGTGGTGTAAATAAAAGGTCTGGTTGGTACTCTGAAAGCTCAAGTTACAGAGACCCCAACTTTACCTTCAAACAGACTATGGCTGCTTATGATGGTTTGATTAAACTAGGTATGATTCGGCAAACCCAGCAGGGCTATTTCAATCGAGAAACACTTGAAGGCAGTATCACACGGTTTGTCGCCAATGATGAACTGCTCTCAATCCTTTCGGAGATTAAAGAAGACCCCTTTAAAGCTATTCTGCCTGACCTTTCTTCTCAGTTCATAGTTCTACAAGACAAAGTAGATGGTCAAAAGAAGCAAATCGATTATTTAAACACTCCCCACGTCAACGGGATGCGGGATAATCTTTTAGTAATTAATAAATGCCTCAAAGCACATTACCCAGACATCAGAATAAAGGATGAGGAATGGCTTCCGGTGCAAAAGCGGATAATGGCCGACCCAGACAAGCGACCAATAGACCTTACACGACGGAAATTAGTTCGAATATTTTCAGAAGGCCGCTTCGATAAGGGGGGCCGATTTTATCGTGGTTGGTGGGAGAATGTCCCAAGAGAATATCGTAAGTACATCACTATCGATGGCAAGCGTACAAATGAATACGACTACTCGCAGTTAAATCCGCACATGGTTTATATTCTCAGGAGCAAGGAATTGGGCAGCGAGGATGCCTACGGCAGGGTATTTGATGGAGAGCATCGCGACTTAGTAAAAGAGGCATTTAATGCAATGATACAAGCTAAAACACCTTTATTAAAAGAGCCTAAAGACATTGATTTGAGTGAAGTTGACTTTGACTGGCCTTTTCTTAGGCAAGCCATATTAGATTCTCACAAGCCTATTCAGGACATGTTCTTTAACGGGCATGGCAATTATCTACATTATATTGATAGTGTCATGGCTGAAGACATAATGCTTAAATTTGTTAAAACTGATTTTGTGCCTGTATTACCAGTGCATGATAGCTTTATCATTCACCATGGTCATGGAGAGTTAAGTGAACTGGAAGAGGACATGCGGAGAGCATTTTATGGTCACTTCAAAAAGGACATCAAAGTCAAGGAAGAGATAGGTTTAATGCTGCCATCATCTTTTGATGGGAAAGATTGGGGCGAGCTATCTTTTGAAGAACAGGTGCATGGGCCACCTGAATACAGTCAGTGGGAAAACAGAAACTCCTGAATGATAAAAATAATCATCATATCTATATTCGCTATCGCACTCGTAATGTTCGCAATACGCTTCCTGCCAAGATTACGCTTCCTTATTCAACGGCTATTGCAAAACCCATTCGTGCGAGCAATTCTGTTCAGAGGATTGTGGAGGTTGATTAGGCTGTTGCTGTTTAGGAGATGAGTAAATGAATTTTTATCAGGGCAGGTGTTCTTAGGGTGACGTTAAATTTCATATAAGTAACGAACCAATATTTACTCAAGCTTGTCACTGCAGATTATGTCAACGTCAGACGGCGTCTGCATTTATGTTTTTGAATGAGTTTTAAAGTTTCATTTGGAATGGGTGGCCTTGGCGAAGCATCCGACTTGTCTGGCATGAAGGTGCCGCTGAATGCGTTGGTTCCTGTGATACCATGTTCACGCATCGTCAGGTTAATGATTGACCTAACAGCTGTGAACACAAGTTTCACTGTATTGAGGCTCATACCTTGCTCAAAACACCAATCACGGAATTTGGCAGCTTCGGATGTGGCATATGATGTGATGGGCTTATTTCCCAACACTTTGGCTACATAAGCCGCATTGCGCCTTGCAGTCCTCACAAACGTCTTATCTGTTTTGCCTTTGGTTTTGAGATACATCTCAGCGGCATCAAGGAGAAGAGGGGAGTTGTCCCCCACATCATCTGCTTTCACAAGGTGAATAGCAGGAATGTCCATCTGCTGAAGACGCAGGCCAAGCCAATAATCTTCCAAACGCTGTGTCACAGAACTGGCAGCGCGTGCAGCACTCCTCTGTGACTTGGTTCGAACACTGAAAGATATGCGTGAGAAGGCGTAATGCTGCCTAACATCATGTGGAACACGGCGAATATAATAGAAGACACCATCCCTATTGGAGACATATTGGGAGGTATTTGTGTACATCAGTTTGTGCATCAGTCATCACCTGTAGACATATGATATGCATACAAATTAATATGTTAACACATGATGCAATGGGGGAAATGGTGCTGGCGGAGAGACTCGAAAAGTCTTCCTTGGTAACCTAATTGTCAATTAAATCAATAATATCATATAATTAAGAATATGATTTGGTACAAAGTTTGGTACAAAATAGCCACTATTATCTGAACTAATCACCCTGTATTCAGTGATTTGGTTCCATGCTCCAAAAAATCACACCCCACTACCCATCAAAATCTCACGTCTTCAAGAAAAGAGGCTAAGGAGCCGGGTTTTGTTATTGGATTAGGCTAAAATAAGCCATTCGCAAAATTTGTGTGAGATTGCGGACAACAAGCAACCGGTGAGTTGTTATCCGCATATTTTTGCACTGTTGTTAGAGACGATATTTTATGCCAATGCTCATATCAGTGACGTTCGAATTGTCATAGGTAAAGCGGTCATACCCAGTGACAATTGCAGTATTCTCGCTCAGCTTATATTCTACACCGATTCCATACAGGAGATTAGTACCATCATCCTTCACGTCCGCCTTTGTCTTCCAAAAGTGGTAGCCCACTTTGACGAATGCTCTGAAGTCATCTGTTAGGTCAGTACCCGCTTTAGCTGCAATGCCCATGGTTGACCCTATGACTGTCTCGGTTGTGCCAGTAAACGTACTCTTGCCGTGGTCTGCATAAAAGCCTTCGATTGCAAAGGTTTCATTTAAATCCATACCAACAAAAAGCGACATACTGTTCACGTCTGGGTCATGAATGGCTTTGGTCGCAGGAGAGTTAAATTTTAGGTTATGTTTT
>JAOEUK010000019.1 GCA_028382965.1 Candidatus Puniceispirillum sp. | reverse complement strand
TTGGTAGGTTTTGCTAATGTCCAACATGATCAAACTTGAAGGTGAAATCAGGCTCCTCAATGTCTTGGTTGATGGCTGTAAAAAGCACCCTGCTTATCGGGCTATTCGCCCTGCAACTGGCAGATGTGAGCCTTGCGTCAAGATGTGGCAGGCAAGGCAAGACCTTCAAGAGTTAGAAAAATGCCCCGTAAGCTAACTATTTTCGCCATCTTTGCTTTTGAGATCGCTCTGATCGTCTTTATGGTTGCGTGGAGCGCTTGGGCGCAAAGTAATCAGATAAAATTTAATGTGATTGCGCCGCCTAGTTGCTTAAATAACACTGGCGAGCAGGTTCAGTTCAAAACCGTAAGCAACACGGGCGCTAAAGGTGCGGCTGGTATGGCTAAAAGAGATGAGAATGGCATTTTACTGGTTTATCGGTTTGACTATGAACTCTCGCCGCACTCACTGCAGCATTTTATAGATTTTCACGAATGTGCTCACCATCAGACAGGTGATATTGGTCTGCCACACCCGCCTCAAAATAGTCCTGAGCATATGATGAACGAGAGTATCGCTGATTGCATTGCATCTATGCGGATAAGAGATGAGCTAATCAATGGCAAAGAAATAATTGCAGCAGCTATTTTAGAGCTAACAAAGGCAATGGATGCCGCGGGTTTTCCTACTTTAACCACGCAAAGTCGAATTTCAAATATCACGCATTGTATTCAAAAAGATACTTCAGCAGAGATTTTTGTCGATGGCGTTCTTAAACACCGAGGATTGAAATAGCTACCTGCAAACCTAGCTACAATAGATTTCACTAGTGCTTATTGGTAGCTCTTTGCGCGGTCCCTTTTTGTTTTGATAAGAAATTGACATTCTAAATTCTACGCAACTTCATCAACACCTAGGAAGCCGCCAGATTGTCGTTCCCAAAAATTTGCATAAACACCCTTTTTTTTGAGGAGTACGTCATGTGTGCCCTCCTCAACTATCCGACCCTCATCCATGACAACTATTCGGTCCATATGGGAAATCGTTGAAAGGCGGTGAGCTATCGCAAAAACGGTTTTCCCTGCCATCACTGTTTCCAATGACTCCTGTATCACAGCTTCAACTTCACTGTCTAATGCACTTGTTGCCTCATCTAACACCAGTATCGGTGCATCTTTAATTATGGCTCTAGAAAGAGCAATGCGTTGGCGTTGGCCCCCAGATAGCTTAACACCTCTTTCACCAAGATAAGCATTGTAGCCTTGTCGCCCTTGATTGTCCGCTAAACCTAGGATGAACTCATGCGCTCCAGCCTTCTTTGCCGCCTCGACAAGCTCCTGTTCGCTAGCATTTGGCTTTCCATAAAGAATGTTTTCACGCGCTGTTCGATTGAACATTGAAGTCTCTTGAGTAACCATACTGATATTTCGTCGTAAGCTATTTTGTTTTACTTCACTGATGTTTTGGCCATCTATAAAAATTGATCCACTTTCTGGATCATGAAGCCTGAGAAGGGTAGAGACGAGAGTCGACTTGCCCGCACCCGAGGCTCCAACAACTCCCAGTTTTTCTCCGGCTTTAATGCTTAGCGAAACATTTCTCAAGCCACCAACATTTCTTCCATAGGTAAAGGAAACATCATCAAAGTTGATCTCGCCATGACTGACCCTTAGGTCTGCCGCATTTTTTTTATCAACCATGGTGTGCGGCACTGCTAGTGTATCCATCGCATCTTGGACATCACCTAGGTTTGTATAAATTGTCATCAAAGAAAAACTTACCCAGCCCGCCATCATCATTATGCGCAATGCAACAGAGCCAGCAGCAACAACTTCACCAGGGGTGATTTGACCTTTTGTCCAAAGCAACAAGCAGCCGGCCATCACGAAGAAAAAAATTGAGCTTGCAAAAACAACCATGCTGGCTCTGAACCGAACAAGTTCCTTGCCATAGGCTTGGAGTGACCTCTTCAAAAGGCCAAATGCGTTTAAGGCTGCTCTGTCCTCGTGGTTCACATTCGCAAAAAGCTTAACAATACTAATATTACTAATGGTGTCGACGATTTGACCAGTAGCCGCCGCTTGTGCATTCGCTCTATTGGCAGAATAAAGCTTTATTCTGGGGAGAAAAAACCTCATCAAGAGATAAAAACCAAACACCCAAACAGCAACGATCAACCCAACACGCCAATCTATTGAGGTAATGATAAAAAATGACGTAATAACGGACGTCAAAGCAAATAAGACTGTGCTAATCACCTCAACGGTGACGTCAGCGATTGCATTCGATGCTTGAACCTCTTTTTGGGCAATTCTGCCTGCAAAATCATTATCAAAATAACTTTTTTGATGACCCAAGGTCCAGCGATGGAGCCGCGTAGCAACCATTGTTCGGACGCCTGGGCTAACAACCATTGACTGGAAGTAAGAGGATAAAATGAAAGAACATGGCCTTACTAAAAATAAAAAACCAATCGTAACAAGTAAAACAGGCCATTTTTCGGCGAAGAGTAGATTTGGCGGCGTTCCGATTACTATATCTAAAACGTAACCGAGAAGTGCCGCAACATAAGTCTCTATGATACCTAAAAAGATACTCGCGCAAGCGGCTATCACCAGAGCGGAATAAGCCCCGTTTAGGCACCATTTCAGAAAGGGTCCAAGGCTAAGCGGCGGAGCACTTCCAACTTCTTTATCAATATCTATCCAGTTTGTTGGATGCACACGTAAAAAAAACAAAAAAATAGCCACGAATTATTACTAAAAGATATAACTACTCCGAAATGGCTAGCAAACCATACGAATACAAGGATAAGACCAAAGAATATCCAAATTTAACCAATAAGTAGTTAGCGGTGTAAGTGGGATCACAGTATACCTCCATTCTTTTGTTCTAATTTTGCTGGGGAGTATTCATGCCCTATCAAAATCAGATATTTAACTAGATGAATTTACTCGGTCTATTAATTGCTGGCCTGCCTCAACCCTTTCGCTATACCGATCTGTTAAATAGCTGGAACATCCGCGGGTTAAAAATGTAAACTTCACTAACTCTTCCATGACGTCTACCATCCTATTGTAGAAGGGGGACGCTTTCATACGGCCATCCTCATCAAACTGCTGAAATGCTTTTGGCACAGATGACTGGTTGGGTATTGTAACACATCGCATCCAGCGTCCTAGGATGCGCATCTGATTTACGGCGTTAAAGCTCTGAGAGCCGCCGTTCACTTGCATCACCGCAAGAGCTTTTCCTTGAGTTGGTCGCACCGCTCCAATTGAGAGCGGTATCCAATCTATTTGCGACTTCATTATTCCCGTCATTGCTCCATGACGCTCAGGGGAGCACCAAACCATTGCTTCACTCCAACTTACCATTTGTCGAAGTTCTTGAACTTTCTCGTGCGTGTCTTTGGCATCATCTGGCAAAGGTAAACCGCTTGGGTTGAAAATTTTTATCTCAGCACCAAATTTTTCTAATACTCTTGCTGCTTCCTCAGTCATTAATCGACTAAAAGACTTTTGCCGTAATGAACCATATAGCAAAAGCACTCGTGGTGAATGGCTCACACTTTTCTGATTCAGGAGGAGCTTTTGGTCAACGTGCCTGAAAGCACCTTTATCTAGTTGAAATGGTTTTGACATCATAACTTTCGCAAAAAAAATGAACCACAAAGAAACAGCTTAATTTTAGAGGAAAAGAGAATGCCTTTGAAAGTATTTTTTATCTTTAATAAGCTACAATTATGAGACATCCGTTTAATTGTTTTGTGACAGCCACACCTGCCTCTATCAATCCATCAATCAAGGATCGCGATCCACGCACCACCGTCCGCACCTTGCGGCCCACTCCCTATAATCAAGTCTCAAGCTGACGCAGAAACGCCTTCAGTAACCCTTATTTTTATGTGGGGTAGATTGTGGGGTAAGATTTGGCAAGCAAGCATCCATCAAATAAATTAACAGCGCTAAGTGTGAAAAAAATAAACGCCGCTGGCTGGCATGCTGATGAAAACTTCAGTTACCTAAGTTTGGTGATTATTTTGATACCAAAACGAAGTCAAAATCTACAGTATAGAAAGGTGCCTTGATTAAAGATTTGATAGCTAAGTCATCCGGCAGATCACCCGGATTATTGCCTTCTTTATAATCCATTATCAGCTGTTCCCTAACACCAAAAGCTGCATCTTGATCAAGGTAAGGATCGTCACTTGGAAAAACTTCAGTGACAAGCGTCCTATGGCCAGCAGCAGTAACGATAAAATGAAGATGGGATGGCCGCCAAGGGTGACGCCCAGTCGCATGCAACAACTCACCAGCTGGTCCATCATCAGGAACAGTATAAGGCGCTGGCCGCACTGTTGAGAACAGGTAACGCCCATCTGCCCCAGTTTTCATGCAGGCATAAAAATTGTAATCTGGCTGTTGCTCATCCTGGGCTGAATATAAACCATTTTCAGCGGTCTGCCATATTTCCAATTCGGCGCCCGCAATAGGCTGGCCATTGGTTGTTAATACGCGGCCACTGACAACAACTGCTACGCCCTTATCATCGCCAATTAAATCGCCACCCACCTCAACATTGGGCGCGCCCCGCATGTGGAATGGGCCCAATACGCTTGAAGGAGTGCCGTCCGCAGGTGAATTCACCATATCGACTAGAGAAGATAATCCAAGCACGTCCGAAAATAGCACGAATTCATTACGCTCAGGTGATGATATTTCGCCAGCTTGGTAGAGCAGTTCTAAACCCTTGCGCCACTCATCATGGGTTAGGTTTGTCTCCCGAACAAAGTCATGTAAGTGATGCACCACTGCTTTAACTCAAAAAGGGGCGCAATAGACTTTTCTTAATTGATCAACCCTAGAATAATTCCCTTGGAGGAAACTGTTCAAGATCACAAGTAAACCTCCCTGCCTATCGACAACATCACCAACGAGGCTGCCCTAATTGTTCATCACTAAAAGTTCACTCGCTCAACCCAAATCATTTGGGAAGTTGTTTTAGCACGAAATCGCCGGTGTTTTGATAATGGCAAACCAGTAAATCCACCGCTTTTTGTGAGTCTCGTGCAAGCACTGCATCGCAAATGGCGTTGTGTTCCTCTGCTATATCCCGCTCTGGATAGGCTTTCTTTGCCGATAGCTGCCGATACCGGATGTTTTGATCATAAAGCTGGTTGCAGAACCTTAACATGATTGAAGAACCACACTCGGCAATTAGTGTCATATGGAAATGCTTATGAGCTGTTTCCCAACTAGGATTTGCCACGGTGTTATCTTCAGCAATGAACCGCGGCATACGTGACAAGCGATAATTAGCCAGAACAACTTGCTCTTCCCACGCCTCCGACCCTAGCAAAATTGACTGTTGCACCGCTATCGACTCTAGCCAAATACGTGTCTTAAGAAGCTCGGCAAACTCGTCCTCACTCACCGGTGCAACCCTGAACCCACGCTGGTCAATTCGTTCAACCAAATGATCAGAAGTTAAAAGGCTTAGCGCCTCGCGTATAGGGCTACTGCCAGCGTCATATACACGCCTCAGGTTTTCGATTTTCAACTTCTGGCTTGGTATTAACTTCCCAGAAATAATATCCTGCTTCAACCTGCCGTAGGCTCGAATGGTTATCGACTCAGAGCTAGACTCAAGCATTGCATTTTCATTCTCGTTCATGGTGTTGCCTGCGTCCATTGATGAAGCGCCATCACGGCGGTTATGAGTAAATTTTGATTCCGTCAGCTTTGGATTAGTCATTTCTAAATCGGCAATTTTCAAAATTCGAACCGTAATCTCTGTATAATTATGTTATCAATTATCTAGATATTTTTTTGATTTTGCAAAATATATCGTTTTTTTATTGTTGGTTCTCGCTGCGATCACTAGACTAATCTTAATTAGATGTTTTTATCAAGGGGAAGCATAATGCGATTAGTATCATTTAACGATGTTGATGGATCACGTATTGGACTAGTTGTGAATAACAAAGTGATTGACCTCACCTCTGTCAACGCCGACGCGCCGCGCGACATTCAACAGGTGATCGCTAAAGGTGAATTGCCAGCATTACAAGAAATTGCTATCGAAGCTGTTGCCGCTAATCAATTGCATCACCGCCCCTTTCACGATCTTGATTTCAATATGCCAATTGCCGCGCCTGGCAAAATTTTATGTCTCGGACTAAATTATATGGAGCATGTCGATGAGGGCATTTTTGAAAAGCAAGCCTTCCCGACTATTTTCCTCCGGACAATCCCCTCAATGGTACCGCATAACAAAAACATTATTCGACCGCTAAACTCCAACTCTCTTGATTTTGAGGCCGAGTTAGCACTTGTTATTGGCTCACGATCAAGGCACCTCACAAGTGAAAATGCGTTGGACTCAGTTGCCGGTTACAGTTGTTCTAATGATGGATCTGTGCGGGAATATCAGCGCCATACCATTCAATGGACAATGGGCAAAAACTTTGATAGCACAGGCTCTATTGGCCCAATTTTTGTGACCTCTGATGAGCTTCCTGAGGGTGCAAAAGGGTTGAAAATTGAGTGCCGCTTGAATGATAAGACGGTGCAATCTAGCAACACAGATATGATGATGTTTCCAGTAGTTGAAACATTGGTCTACCTGACCGAGGGCATCACACTGGAACCCGGTGATATTGTGCTGATGGGAACACCTTCAGGAGTGGGGCACGCACGTAAGCCTCCATTGTGGATGCAGGATGGTGATGTTGTTGAAGTTGAGATTGAAAATATTGGCCTGTTGCGCAATCCAATAGCGAATGAAATAGCGGAATAATAACAAATAAAACTCCACCTCATCAGATCCGCCAACCAATCAAGTAAACCGCCAGTCTGAGACGCAAGCTACGGCGCCCCGCGGCCAACCCCCTTTTAATAAAGTCATTCTGAAATGGGAAACAACTCCAGTAACCCTGATTTTTATGTGGGGTAAAATGTGGGGTAAGATTCTCTGCAGCCAAAAAAACGAATCATAATCAATGACTTGAATCTGCCTGAAGCAGACTGTCTGTCTATTTTCTCAATTTATGTTAGTAACCTGAAAATGGTACCACTAACTTTTGTTGGCGAAATGTGGCTTCCAATTAGAAAAATCAACACCTATAGCCTTATGAAAATGCTGCAGGTAAGCGTCTTTATGGCTTTTGTCAGCTCTCAAAATTTTCCTTTTCTTCGCCGTTTTTTCTTCAGATACCCATTCATTTTCAATTATCACACCGTAAACCTCCGCTGCATAATCCAAACTAAATAATTCATTCATGGTATCACGAAGCACCTTATCAGGTTCTCTATCCAAGGGGTCACCATATCCCCCAGCACCTGCCTGATAGTGGATAAATTCATCACCTTTTTTCATTGGCACCGATTCCATTGGACATGCTGGTAGAAGTTTTTGATTTCCATCTGAATAGATAACATTCCAAGATGGTGTCCCCGGAAGTCCATCAGCAAGCCCGTAAGGTAGTACAGAGCGTCTGTCTGAACGAACCACAAGCTCCGCTGCCTCTTCTAATAATCTGTAGCCACGAACAAGAGCAACACCACCCCGCTGACAACCAGGACCGCCAGAGTTAGTAATGAAAGCGTACTTTGTAATTTCAATAGGCTGCCGACTTTCTAAAAGTTCAATAGGTGTATTACCAAGGTTAGCAGCAGGGTTAGATATACCCTCCACTCCATCACTAGATGAGTTACCACCCCAGCAACCCATTAAACCACCGGACACCATAAATGGTTTATTGTTTACATCACGTCCAGCAATATGTGGAGCAGTGGAGCCACCTTCATTGGCAGCAGGAATTCGATCTGGCAAAATTTGCGCAAAAGCTCCCAGCAATGTATCGAACATCCTGAAACATATTATACCCCTAGCACCACAAGCCGCAGGTTCAAAAGGGTTAACAATTGAGCCTTTAGGAGCTGTCACAGAGATAGCGCGCATATAACCCTCACAGTTTGGCATTTGAGTTGCCACTGCACAACGAACTCCAAGGTAAGACATTGCGTGTGTTGTTGGCAGTGGACCATTAATGGCTGCCTTAACTTGCTGAGATGTTCCCGTCCAATCAATATTTACATGATCTCCTTTAATGTTTATGGAAACACAGAACTTAATTGGCTCTGGATTTTCTCCTACGCCGTCCAGGTAATCCTCATATTTGTATTTACCATCAGGTAGCTTTGCAATTTGTTTGCGGATAATTTTTTCTGCATAATCATGGAGGGCTTCACAATGTTCGCGAAATGAATTACCATCGTATTTATTAACGAGCGAAATCATTCCTTTTTCACCTGTGTTACAGGCTGAAATCTGCGCTCGCAGATCGCCCATCAAGCTCTCAGGCATCCGTGTGTTTATCTTTATTAGACTGAAGATAGACTCATTTGCTTGCCCTTTATCGAAAAGTTTTAGTATTGGAATTCTGAGTCCTTCCTGAAATATTTCTTGTGAAAAAACCCCCATACCACCTGGCGCAATACCACCAACATCTATCTGATGGGCAAGTGTTGCTACATATCCCTCTAATCTATCTTGAACAAAAACAGGTTTTATTACATAAAAATCTGGCAAGTGCATCCCACCAGCTTCATAAGGATCATTGAAAATAAAAACGTCCCCCGGCGACATCTTACCTTCATAAGCATCAATTAAACTACGCATTGCATGTGGAAATGAACCAAGGTGAACGGGAGTAGTTAGTCCTTGAGCTATGGTAAGCCCGTTACAGTCACAAACCGCTGTTGAATAATCCATAGAGTCACGCACAATATTCGAATAAGCTGACCTCATGATCACTAATGCCAACTCATCCGCAATAGATGAAAGGGCATTTTGAAAAACTTCTAGGGTAATAGGATCAACATTTGAAGTCATGACTCACCCTCCCCTTAGATACAATTAAGTTCCCTGACCCATCAACCTCAGCCAGCCAATCCGGGGGAACGACTATAGTGGAATCATACTCTTCTATAATCACGGGACCACATATACATTTATTATCAATATTCTCCCGTCCATTTAAGATAGTGGTCTCCACCTCGGCACAATTTGCTTTAAATTTAACCATTCTTTTTTCAAAAGTAGCAGTAGGTTTTGCCTTCCTTTCCACGGTAACTTCTTTTGGTTTGGACACGCGAGCCGACACCCTAATACTCACAAGCTCCACTTGCTCGTCGGTAGATTTGTGCCCATAGGTTAGCTGATGTTCTTCATGAAAACGATGTGCCATCATCTCAGTAAGTTTAGGAGTATGAATATGAACTGGCACCGTCAATTCGAATGCTTGCCCCCTATATCTTAGGTCTGCAAACATATTATTTGAAATCTCAGTTGGAGAAAAACCTTGTTCAAGAAGTTGTGTTGACGCCTCCACTCTTAGACTATCAAAAGCAGATAAGACCAGGTCGTCTTCCAAGTCGCCAACTACACCAAAAAGATATCGGACACGTTCGTTAGTTGTATCGGCAGCAAGCAATCCAGCTGCACTCAGCACACCTGATCGGGAAGGCACAAGAAACTTCGTAATATCAAGTTCATCGGCTATCGCTGCTGCTAGGACGGCTCCGTTACCACCAAAAGCAACAAGAGTGAATTCCCGTGGATCTCGTCCTCGATAAGTTGAGACTGATTTGACCGCCCTCACCATATTATTCACAGCAACAGTAAAAATGCCCATAGCAGCATCCATGGCAGATAGGTTAAGGTGATCTCCAACCGATTGTTTTACATATGAATATGCCTTTTCACGATTTATCTTCATACGACCACCGAGTAAACCCATTGGGTTCAGATATCCCAGGAGTAAATTCGCGTCAGTCAGCGTTACCTTTTCTCCACCCAGGTCGTAACAAACTGGTCCTGGAAATGAACCGGCGCTCTCAGGCCCCACCTTCATCAAACCACCGTCATCAAACCAAACCACGCTGCCACCACCGGCACCAATTTCTGATACATCTATAAAAGAAAGCTTAATCGAATAACCTGCGCCTTTCACAAGCTTGCTAGAAAGATTTACCCCAGCACCTACTTCATATTCTGACGTGCGAGATGGTTCACCCCCCTCAACAATAGCGGTTTTAGCGGTCGTACCGCCAATATCGAGAGTTATGATTTGTTCCAGCCCCGCTCGCTTGGCAATAGCAGCAGCAGCTACCACACCAGCAGCAGGGCCTGACTCAACAAAATAAGCTGGTAGGTTTAAGGCGGCACTGTCACTCATTTGTCCACCGCCAGATTGCATTACGTAGAGAGGGCTTGTAACTTTTATATCATTTAGTTTTTTTCGAAGCTGCAAAAGATAATGACTCAGAACAGGCCCCAAATATGCATTTACAACAGTCGTACTAGTTCGTTCATATTCCCGTATTTCTGGCAAAACATCATAAGAACTGCAAATAAAAGTACCTGCCGGCATAATATCACGAATAATTTCTTCAACACGTTTTTCATGCGTGGGGTTGATGTATGAATGCAACAAACAGATTGCAACTGCCGCCACCCCCCGTCCTTTTAGCTTTAAGGCTGCCTTAACAACAGACGTTTCATCTAATATGACCCTTACACTTCCATCAGCGGAAATGCGCTCGATGACCTCTAAGCGGTCACGACGCTCAACAAGCGGCCTTGGCTTTACATAACTCAGGTTATAAAGCTCTGGAAATCTTACCCTTCGAAACTCCAAAACATCTCTAAAACCTTTCGTAGTTATTAAACCAGTATGAGCGCCTTTTCCCTCCAGGATTGCGTTAGTTGCTACCGTTGTGGCATGGACAACATCACTAATCTCTTCAGGCTCAATGTGCTCTTCCTTTATTAGAGCATCAATACCTTCAGCAACCGCTGAAGCATAGTTCTCGGGTGTTGAAGATATCTTCTTAACTAATGGCGGTTTACCATCACTTGTTAAAACTATGTCAGTAAATGTTCCACCAATATCAACTCCTATGCGACATCTGTTTACACTTTTTGACTTAATAAATTCACTCATTAACTTCTTCCAAAACACTGTTTTTATGATTTTTTTATTAATTACGATGGTAAAAACCATTTATAGTTAATCAGATTTTTTGTAGCACTCGATCAATAAACTCCTTTGCTCTATCCGATTGCGGGTTGTCAAAAAAACCACCACTTTCGTTTCTTTCAATTACCTTGCCTTTATCCATAAAGACAACTTCATCTGCAACATCTCTTGCAAATCCCATTTCATGAGTTACTACAAGCATGGTCATTCCATTTCGAGCAAGATCACGCATTACCTGTAAGACTTCAGAAATCATTTCTGGATCAAGTGCAGATGTAGGCTCGTCAAAAAGCATCAACTTAGGCTCTAAAGCAAGCGCTCGAGCAATAGCAGCTCTTTGCTGTTGTCCTCCAGAGAGTTCGTTTGGATATTTTTTTGCTTGATCTAATATCCCCACACGCTCAAGAAGTTTGTGAGCTTTTGCTTCAGCCTCATCACGATTTACTCCATTTACATATCGAGGTGCGAGAGTGATGTTATTCATCACAGATAAATGGGGGTAAAGTTCAAAATGCTGAAAAACCATACCAATATTAGATCGAATTTTTGAGATATTTTGGGCAGCTTTCAAACTTTGCCCATCAAAAATAACGTCACCTTTATCAAAGTTTTCAAGTCGATTAACACAACGAAGCAACGAACTCTTGCCAGAGCCACTGGGTCCACATATCACAACGCAAGTCCCAGGCATAAAATCTATCGAGACATCATCCAGAGCCACAAAGTCTCCATACCGCAACGATAAATTGTTTATTTGAACCAAAGGTAATGTCATCGTGCCAATTCCTTATTTTTTTTCAAGAAAAAGAGCCAAACGGGTACCTGCAAAACAAATCACAAGGTACACAAAGGCTGCAAAAAGATAGAGTTCCACAGGGCGGACTGTTCGTTCAGCAACGAGTGATGTGCTGTGCAAAAATTCACGCATTCCAATCACATAAGCTATAGTAGTACCCTGAAATACGATCACACACTCTGTCACAAGTGCTGGCAGCATGTTTCGAAGGGCCTGAGGCAAGACGATCAAACGCATGGACTGAGAATAGGTCAATCCAGTTGATAATGCCGCCTTTACCTGAGACGAACCAACAGATTGAATACCAGAGCGTACAATCTCAGCAAAATAAGCAGCAAAAAAGACAACAAATGCGATGAGTACAGTATGAAACTCAGGCAAAGTTTTTCCAGTAATCAACGGTACCAGAAAGAAAAACCAAAAAACAATTAAAATCAATGGATTACTACGTAGCAGGTTAACGAATATTGCAGACGGATACCTTATTGAGCGCCTACTACTTACCCGTCCTATCGCAATGAAACATGCTATAATTAAACTAAGGATTATCGTGAAGAAGGCGAGTTGAAAACTACGCATCAAACCCAGCATTAAGAATTCTATATTGTCATTTATAACTGAAAAATCCATGCCCAAGCGCCCTATCGTTTCCCTATTAGACCAGGTATGCGAAGCGCATGTTCCAACCATCCCATGAAAATTACAACCGACGCAGTTGTAAGCATATAAGTCAATGAAGCGGCCGAATAGGCCTCAATACCGCGAAAAGTATAAGCCTCAATAGTTTTTGCTGCCCCAGTAACTTCAGCCACACCAATAGTCAGGGTAAGAGCAGAGTTTTTAAAAATAGTTAAAAACTCCGACGCAATGGCAGGTATCATTACTCGGAACGCGTAAGGAATTATTACATGACGAAAGGTTTGTACTTCAGTTAATCCAGTTGAATAAGCGGCAAGAAACTGTCCTTTAGGTATCGAAGAGATGCCAGACCGAATCTGTTCCGCAATACGAGCTGCGGTAAACAAAGACAAACCTATTAAAGCAGTAAAAAAAGGAACTCCATCAAGTCTATTCCACGCCCTCATCAAATCATCTGGCAAAAGCAATGGAAAAACAAAAAACCAAAGAAAAAGCTGAACTAAAAGAGGTATATTTCGAAAGATTTCTACGTAAGTAGTTCCTATAAACCTAAGCAGGCGTGACTTAGACATCCGGATTGCGCCTATTAAAACACCAAGAACTAAAGCGAATCCCCAAGCCATCAGTGACAGTTGAATAGTATTTGCAACGCCTTCAATTACCCAGCCCCAATTAGGCTCCTCAAGAAGGAGAGGCCAATCAAATTCATAGTTCATAGAGTTTCTCTCCCAATAACGTAAAGAATCAATTGACTAGCCTATTCATATTCAAGTTTTTCAAAAGCATCGGCCATACGCGCTATACCTTTTTTAATTGTGGCCTTATCGCACTTAAAAACCATTCTTATGTACTCAGATCCATTCGGCCCAAAAGCTGATCCAGGCACGGTGGCAACATGACCAATTTCAAGAAGAAAATCACTAATGCCAGCAGGTGGAGCTTTAAATCTACTGACATTTGGAAATACAAAAAAAGTTCCATGTGGGACATGACACGAAACTCCTGGGATTGAAGTCAAGCCCTCAATCATAGCATCCCTTTGAGCCTCATAACGTTCAACAATACTTGCTATTGGCTGATTACCCTCCGCAATTCCCGCTGATAAAGCAGCCGCCGCACCTGATTGCGAGAACGTTGTAGGTGCGGTCACTGCGTGAGTGTGGACCAAATGCATTTTCTTTATTAGGTGAGCTGGCCCAATTGCCCATCCAATTCTCCACCCACCCATATTGAAAATTTTGCTCATAGTTTGGATTGTAATAGTGATAAAATCCATACCTGGAAGACTGGCCAAACTTATGTGTTTACGCTCGTCAAAAACAAAATGCTCATATGCTTCATCGACTAAAATGGTTAACCCATTTTCTTTTGCTATTTTTCCAATTTCTGTCAGTTCATTTTTGGTCAAACAATAACCGCTAGGATTATGGGGATTGCAAAGCAGTAGAACCTTTGTTCTTGCCGTAATATACTCGCTCAAATTCTCTGCTGGAAAACGAAACCCATTTTCTTTTATTAGCGGAACTCTTATTGGCTTGGCACCTGCCAAACGAATTATTGGTTCAAAACCAAGATATCCAGGATCTTCAACTAACACCTCATCCCCATGGTCAACAAGAGTAAGTAAAGCTGAAAGAATTGCCTCTTTAGCACCTACCGTTACCAAGACCTCAGTCTCTGGGTTCACCTCTATTTGTTGGTCATCCAATATCTTTTTGGCTATTACATGTCGTAATTCAGGTAACCCACGAGTGTCAGAATAGCTTGAACCAGAGGACATATTAATTTTTTGAATTGCTGCTCGCCTGGCAACATCAGGTGATGCACCTTGATCTGAAAAATCAATTACCTCAATCCCATCAGCACGTAGCGCACGCACCTTAGCAATTAAGTCTTGAGAAATTGCAGGATTAATTTTTTTTACTCGATCAGCAAAATCAAAATTTTTCATGGGTTAGCTTTATCAAAAAAATTACATCCAATCATAAAGCTCTATATTAATTATATTACTAGAATTAAAATAGAGCTCAGTAGAACAGACAAGGCACGCAGTAAGATGCAGCCTCATCTGTCCTTTGACACTAAGTTATTTTATGAATGTTTCGCTTTTATATGGACACTGATCACTTAAAAGCCTTTGAACGCCAGCTGATTGATCGCGCACATATCCAGCTTTTGGATTTGGCCCTTGGAACCATTCATCATAGATCTCTCTATACATTCCAGTTTTTACCATGTAGCAAAATGCACCGTTAACGGTATCAGACCATTTGCTATCATTGTTTGGTAAAATCATACCCTGATTGATGCAAAAAAGGTCTGGACCAGTAACTTCCCACTGACTAGGGTCTGCGGTTTTCATTTTTAGTCTGTGAAGTGCATCATCTAGAGTAACGTGAGCATCAGTTTTACCCTGCTGCAACCCAAGAAAACCGTTAGGATGCTTATCAAATGACACTATCTTGACAGGAGGGTTAAACTTACCCTCTTTATTCATACTGTTAAGGAGTCTTTCTTCAATACTCGCTTTAGTAACACCGACACGCTTTCCAGCAAGGTCATCAATTGATTTAATACCACTGCCCACAGGAGTTAACTTCTTTACGCAAACAGAATTAACAACATGCGAAAAATCAACCGCTTCTTGACGTTTCAAGCTAATACCCGTTGCTCCCCAATTCCAATAGTTTGATCCATTTAAAATTAATGGGATACGTGTTTGTGGGGTAACAGCTTTAAGTGTGGCTTTCAATTCTACGCCTGTCTTTTTAGATATTACACCAACCATTGCACGGCTCATCTCAACAGACCAACCAGTCCAAGTACCATCTGACTCAACATAAGCATAGGGAGCTGTCGACTCACGAGTGCCAATAAATATCTCTTTATTTTTAATTACTTTATCCAGAACACTGTCTGCTAAAGCGGGAGAGCTGTTGACGCTAGCACCAAAAGTCAACAGTGACGCACTTAACGCCAAAAACAAAAAATTTTTCATAACCCTAATACCTCCTATCGTTTCACATATATATAAAACTCTAGGATCAAATCTTGTTTTTCTATAACGCAAATACTTAAACTCTGTGTTGAGCTGTATTTAACTCTTGATAAAAAATAATTTGTTATTGATTATTCATACTTATTAGACAACGGATCGGTTAAAACATGGCTAAAGTTCTCCCATTACGAGCCCTAACAGTGTTTTTAGCCGTTGGCCGTTGCGGTACTTTTAAAGAAGCTGGCCGCGAATTAAACATCACTACATCAGCTGTCAGCCATCAAATAAAAGAACTAGAGTTATTTTTAGGGCGCCGAATGTTTGATAGGTTCAATCGGGGAGTGAGATTGACCATGGAGGGATCTGCCTATTTTAAAATTGTCAACGAAGCATACTCAACTTTTGAGAGAGCCACTCTCGAAATGCTCGGCAAACCATCTAGAGAAACTCTAACCATTCATTCTGGTATTAGCTTTGGTTTACGTTGGTTATCGCCGCGTATTCAATTGTTCATGGATGAATATCCAGATATTGATATAAGAATTCTTACACCAACAGCTGCTTGGGGCGCTCGAAAGATCCCAATTGATGTGGATATCCGTTTTGGAATTCCAGACCTGCCAGGCATGAGTGTAGAGCCATTACCACCGGAAACCATCGCACCGCTGTGCAACCCTGATTTAATAAAAGGTGAACATCCACTCGAAAAAATTGAAGATTTGATATACTTTCGACTAATCGACTCTGACATAAGGGCAGCAAGCTGGGCAAATATTTTTGCCGAAAACAAACTCAGTTTACCTGTTTGCTCTCATATCAAATTAGGGAATACATTACTTGCCCTTGAGGCAGCAAGAAATGGGCTTGGAATAGCGATGGAGGGAGCATTACTCGCCAGAGAAGATTTACTATCTGGCAGTTTGGTCACTCCTCCATCATTAAAAAGGCTTTCTACAACCCAGTCGTTGCGAAGTCTGGTCATATCCGAAGCAAAAGAGAAATTGAGACCAATAAAATTATTTCGTGAATGGTTTTTTGATCAAATCAATGGCTAAATACATCAGAGCTTATAATAGCT
>JAOEUK010000018.1 GCA_028382965.1 Candidatus Puniceispirillum sp. | reverse complement strand
TTACCAGTACTGAGATGAGTCCTAGATACTTAGCAAAGCACTTAGAAAAATTTGAGCAACTAATTTTTTACTAATTCTATTGATGCGATGTTGCCCTTAAGGTGTCAATTAGTCTTTTAATAATCAGTCAATTTTTACAAAATCCAAACGTTTAATGTTTAATTTAGGATTACAGCCATCAAATGCATGCTTGAGTAATATCTTTGTAAAAGTAATCTTATCACGAGTAATATTAAAATTATGATAGTGACACCTGATTAAAAAATAAAAGTATGTCTATATTTTTTGCCCTATCAAAAGTAATTTTTTGGTTTTTAACCCATTTAAAAAAATAATGAATAGCTGGAGGGATAAATGCTGGTTGCATATTTAACTGGTCTTATGCTCAGCCTTTCGTTGATATTCGCTATTGGTTCGCAAAATGCCTTTGTTCTTAGGCAAGCCATTCTGCGCCAACACATTCGTGCTGTCATTTTGTTCTGCGCTATCTCGGATGGGCTTCTCATCATGGCTGGAGTGTTTGGCGTATCATTCTTTATTAAGAGTTTTGTAAACCAATTTACCCCTTGGCTGTTTGGCGGTGCTGCAATTTGGCTCATTGGCTATGGCCTAATCCGCGCTCACGATGCTTTTGGTAATGAACTTCTGATGCCAGATGATCGCACGGTCGGTAGCTTAAGTACCACTCTTCTAGCTTTAGCCATCCTTACTTTTGGAAATCCTCATGTTTATCTTGATACAGTTGTTTTAATAGGCACTATTTCACTTCAGTTTAATGGATTTGCAAAATTAGCTTTCGCGTTTGGTGCCATCACAGCTAGCTCAGTATTTTTTGTGGGCATTGGGTATAGTGGTTATTTATTGTCACGTGTGATGCGCCGACCTAGGGCGTGGCGTGCTTTAAATGCTGGCACTGCGCTGATTATGTTTGGTCTTGCCGCAGCGATGCTTCGTGCTGGGGGCTGGTTTTAACTTAGGAGGACTGCCCAGGCTGTCAGCGCTAGATTAATCGTCGAGGTCTTCTTCTAAAATAGAAATTTGAACATGATAACAAGTCTCACCATCTTCGTTGTCCTGAAACACCACACCAATGAACTCATCTTCAAGCATCAGTTCGGCAGAATCATTCTTGTTTTCTCGGCGCGCAAGTGTCAGTTTGTGATTGCCAAAGCGCTGGCGTAAAAATCGTTGGACTTTTGCAGTATCACTAACATTCATGGTCAAGTCTCTTTTCTATTGGTTTTAGTGGTCAATAAATTGGAACTTTTGTTTTTCGAACATTTGTAACGACTACCTGATCACGCCTCTGCAAGCAAGTCTGTGGCATATTTCATTTTATAATTTTTTATCTTAATGATCTACTTGACTTAAAAATTAAGTTAAGTATGCCGAGCAATTTGCCCATCGCCATGATTTGGCCAAGCTGGTCGGGTGGTAATATTGCGGTTCTGACACAGGCTGCACCGCATTCGTCCGCCAATCTTTGGAACAGGAAAAAGTGGACCAAGAATATTTTTTATTGGCACAGGGTCAATAGTGTTGTTATGACCACAGCTAGTGCACCAACAAAAAATTGATAGCTCTTGATGGATTATATCTGCAAGAGTGACAGGGTTTTTCAATTCGTTGGATTCTATTTTTTGCCTTCTTTCCCAATTCATTTTAATGACTCTTCGCAATTAACTAAGGCAATATACCAAGTTACATATGTTCACTTTTTGTTCTAATTTCATACTATTTAATATATCAAGCACATGCAATAGCGAAGCTAAATTTTTATTATTTTGGAGTTGGTAAATATTTTAAGCGTTTTATCCTGTGATTAGTCTTGGTAGACGATTGAAATAAAATACAATTTCTTGAATTGAGTTGCCTTTACATAAAACTTTACTCCGGTCACGTAAAGTAAATCTTGAGATGCCAGTTGGGTAAAGTTGTTGTTTCTCAATAACATAAAGTGGGGTTTCATGGGTGTGACGAAATATAGAAAAGGTGGCGCTGCCCGGCAAACAGTCAATCGCATAATCACGCCATTCACCACTTGCAACGCGGGTGCTGTAGGTTGCTAGTATTTGTCCAAGTTCAGTGCGGTTAAAAAATAATGTTTTGTGTAGCTTTTTATGACTAGATATCCGTTGCATGTGGTTTACAGTTGCCTCACTTTTAGTAGTGGCTGTTTAAACTATTACAAGCTATGTTGAGACAGCTTTGAAACGAGGTCAATAAAGCACCGGCATTCAAGTAGAAAGAATTGCTACTACGATACGAAATGGACTGCTTTAATGAATTTACGGATGAACCTAAGGTCTTGGACTTAAATAATTAAGAACTGACTGTTAATGATTGTTATATAAATGGCTGATATTTTTGATGAAATTAACGAAGATTTAAAACAAGATCAATTACGGAAATTATGGGCTCGTTATGGCAAATATGTGATTATACTTATTTTGCTTGTAGTGTTAAGCGTTGGCGCTAGACAAGGCTATAATATTTGGCATGATAAGCAGACAACAACTGCTGCTATAGCATATCATAAAGCGGCCAATGCCGATAACTCGAGCGAGGCATTGACAGGACTGCTTGGTCAATTGAATGCAGGCTATGCAATGTTGGCTAGGTTTGATATCGCCGCGGCACAGGCTAAAGACATGGAATACACTACCGCTGAGGCAAGCTATCTAGCACTTTCTAAAGACCCTGATATAAAAAAGCTCTATCGGCAAGCAGCAGTCCTTTTATCTGTTATGAATGCCCCTGACAGCCGTGATGATAATGAACTGGTGGCTAGGTTGCTTGGCTTGGAAAGTCAAGCTGGCCCGTGGCAAGCCATGGCCTTGGAACAGGCGGCATCTTTAGCGTTGCGGATGGGCAATCGTGATTTAGCAACTAGAAAGTATGAAAACTTAGCTGGTTTATCGGATATTCCTGCGGGCATTCGCCAACGTGCTCGCCAAATGCTACAAATTTTAGAAGTTAGATAGGTTACAATCAGTATGCTGAAAGTAAATTTTTTGATTATGTCTACTTGTGGTTTGGGTGTTTAGATTTTTTTAGCAACGTAATTAAGGGGTTGTCATGATTGCGAGCAGAGCATGGATAAAAACTATCGCTGTGGCCTGCCAATTGAAGCCGTCAATGTTGGGTTTTCGTCTGACAAGTTTTCTGGCGCTTTTAGTAATATTATCTGCCTGTTCAGAGTCTGAACTTATCCTGGATGGTAAACGTGTTTCTGTTATTCCCAATATAGCCAATACTGTATCAGATCCTGCCGCGTTTGCTGAAGGTGCGGGTTTGACAGATGCTATTGTAAACCTGAATGCTGAACACCCCGGCTTAAACGCTGGTCATACTGGTGGTAACGTCCATTTTGATCTACCTTTTGTTAAATTGTGGCGTTCGTTTATTGGTGGAAAGGGTAATAATCTCACCGATCTTGCCCAACCAGTTATATCTGATGGTAAGGTTTTTGCTGTGGCGCCAAATGGCATTGTTACCGCGTTTGATATGAAAAATGGTGATATTATTTGGCAGGCTAATATTGAAGATTTTTCTGATGATCCATTGCCAGGGATTGCTGGTGGGTTAGCAATAGGTGGCAATGTATTGTTTGCCCATGCTGGTGGTCAGAACATTGCGGCGCTGTCCGTAAAAGATGGATCTACTATTTGGTCGACTGCTCTGAGGCTTCCTGTTCGGGGTGGGCCAACTGTTATTAGTGATAAAGCAATTGTTATAACCAATCTTGATGGCAACGTTTTTGTTTACAGGCAGTCTGATGGATTGCCACTTTGGGAACGTGCGGGTTTGCCGGTAAGCACAGTGGTTTATGGCGCCCCATCACCAGCGGTTTCTGGAGACCAGATAGTTGTTGCTGGCAATGGCGGTGATATTAGCCTTCTTGATACTAATTCGGGGCAAATTATTTGGTCTGACTCCCTGGCCACGGTCAATCTGCGGACACCGCTGCAAAGTTTGGGAGACATTCGCGCGCATCCGGTGCATGATGGAGGACTTGTTTTTGTTGTGAGTCAAGCCGGTCAGATAGCTGCATTCAATTCAAGGACTGGATTGCTGGTTTGGGATCAGCCGATTGGAGGCATTGAAATGCCGTGGTTGGCAGGCAAAACTTTGTTTTTATTGACAATAGATGGCCGTCTTTATGCACTGCGGCGAAGTGATGGTGTAGTGCGTTGGGTTGTTGATCTACCTGGAGCTTTGCCAGAGGGCTCGATTGCTGCATTTGATATCCCTAGATATGTCGGGCCATTCGTGGTTAATGGTGAAGTCATGGTTATATCCAAGTCTGGAACTCTTTTTGCGTTTGATGCTGATAGCGGCGTTGGAGATAAAAAATTTCAAGTTGGAAATGATGTTGTGACAGCACCCCAGCTTGGTGGGGGTATTATGTTTGTTTTGAGTAAAAACGGCGACCTCGTCGCATTTCAATAGGGTTTTTGACATTTTATGCCTGTTACAGTTGCTATTGTTGGCCGTCCGAATGTTGGAAAATCAACTCTGTTTAATCGTTTGATTGGGCGCCAGCATGCGATTGTGAATGATCAGCCTGGGATAACTCGTGATCGACGTGAAGGCCAAGGGAAATTAGCTTCGCTTTCCTTTAAGGTAATAGATACTGCAGGGCTAGAAGATGCCGATGATGGGTCACTTGAAGATCGGATGCGACGTCAAACAGAAATTGCAATCCACGATGCAGATATTACTTTGCTGGTTGTTGATGCCAAAGCTGGTGTTACGCCAATTGATAAATTTTTTGTCAATGAAATTCGCAAATTTGGCGTGCGTGTTGTGTTGGTTGCAAATAAATGTGAGGGCAAATCTGGTTCTGCCGGCGTAGCCGAAGCATGGTCGCTTGGGATAGGTGAACCTGTTCCTATTTCAGCTGTTCATGGAGAAGGACTAGTGGATCTCCATGATGCCATGCTTGCAGCTGCTAATGCAATAGGACTTGAACCCATGCTTTTAGGTGATGAGGGTGATAGCGCTATAGACATAATTCCTGTTGGTGCTGAGATCAATAATGAACAGATGGATGAGAATGGCTTTCCTATTGATGTTTGGCAGGATGAGCAAGTTCTTCAACCAATGCGGATCGCAATAGTTGGGCGTCCAAATATGGGCAAATCGACTTTGATAAACAGCTTACTAAATGAGGATAGATTGCTGACTGGTCCTGAGGCAGGGATTACAAGAGACTCAATTGAAGTGCCATTTGAATTAAATGGAAAACCTTATAAGCTCGTTGATACAGCTGGCATGCGTCGCCGCGCTCGTATTGCAGACAAGGTGGAAAAGCTAATGGTTGATGATGCTCTTAGAGCGATTCAATATGCTCATCTTTGTATCCTTCTTATTGACGCAACTGAAGAAATACACAAACAAGATTTATCAATTGCCCGATTAATCGAGGATGAAGGCCGCGCAGTTGTTATTGGAGCTAATAAGTGGGATGCAGTTCATGATAAAAGATTAGCAAGCGGTCAAATTTCTGATCGTCTGCAAACCTCATTGGCGCAATTGCGTGGGGTCCCAGTAGTGCAGATATCAGGTCTGCATAAAAAAGGTCTTGGAAAATTGCTCGATTCGGCCGATGAGATTTATGGTATCTGGAATACGCGCATTTCTACAGGTAGATTAAACCGCTGGCTTGAATTTATGTTGGAGGCTCATCCACCACAATTGGTGGAGGGACGGCGGCTTCGCATTCGTTATATGACACAAATCAAAACCCGTCCGCCAACATTTGCCTTGTTTGTGAGCCGCCCTGCTGACTTGCCAGAAAGTTATTTACGTTATTTAACAGGTGGATTGCGGGCTGACTTTGGATTGCGTGGTGTGCCAATTCGGATGGTTATGCGAAAGAGAGAGAATCCTTTTGCTTCAAGTTAGACCCCAGACGTGATGTCTGTCAAAATCGAAAAGATGTTATTTAAAAGCCCGGCAACACGTTTGGCGCCTGCAGGATCTAAAACATATTTACGAGACATATAAAGTCGGCGGTTAATCTCGATCTGTAAAGACTGTTGTCTGGTATTAACTACTCCATAATTTTTGGTGATATGACCGCCAGCATAAGGGGTGTTCCAACCTATGCTGAAGCCCGACTTGGTAATTATTGCGGCTAGTTTTTGCCCAATTTTTCGATCAAGTGTATTATGGTGCAAGTCACCAAGAATGATATCAGCGAGTGGCCTGTCCTGTTGGTCTGTTGGCGGCATTGAGTGGCAATCAACTAAAAATGATCGATCAAAGACCTTGCAAGCATTACCCAAAGCAGACTTTAAGGCAAAATGATAAGGTTGGTGCACCAATTGAATTCGGCTTTCCACTTCTTCATCGGATAATAACTGTCTATGAATAACTTCCCTTGCAGCGGTGAGGCGGGGTAATAAACCATATCCTGCCCGTACTTGGCGTGATAACTTGGAACTCTTGCTTTTAGGTGGTTTATTCAGCATGAGGTAATCGAGTGCGTCAACGGGTCTGTTAACATCGATGTAGGCGCGGGCGATTTTATTTGTCACACAGGTCACGCCAAATTCCAACGCTCCACTAATTAGCTGATCAACCCCAAAGTCCTCTAAACTTCGTAGACCTTTTATATCTGCAATACTGGCTGCAATGAACTCAGCTGGATAAATACGCCCTGCATGTGGGCAAGATAAGACCACAGCGCTTGTTTGTATGTGCTTGGATGGCTGCGAGGTTTCAACTGTGCTGAAAACACTTGGCTGCAGAGCTCCTAATGTCTTTATAATCGGCCCCAAATCATTCGAAGATGTTGACGCAGCATCATCTTCGGAGACCTTGTCCGTCAATGATGTTGCAGGCTTATCCGGGGAAGGTGAGCCAGAGCTTGACACTTCATTAATATTCATATTTGAAGTTTAACTTGTCAGAACAGACGCGACAATAAATAAGTTTAGTGGGGAGCTGATTATTAATAGCTTGGCGAACTGTTATGTTATTATGATTTCAATCTAATACAGCGTCATCTGCCTGAAAAAAGGCTTGATATGAGAAGCTGCATGGTGCAGATATAGCGCGTGACGCAGTTGCTTTGCTGTCCCTAATATTACTGGCATTTAAAATGTAGCACATTATAGAGAGATATGGGGGTGTAGCTCAGCGGGAGAGCACTTCGTTGACATCGAAGGGGTCACAGGTTCAATCCCTGTCACTCCCACCATTTTTAGATTATTAAAGCCATAAGTTAATAACGCTGCTTCAACTTAAGCCAACTTTGTTTTTTGAAGGTTTTCTATAATGGAAAGCTGGCAACGATACCATCTCGGGACAAGCCATCGGGCGTGTGAACAACTACCGGTGAGCCGCTTTTCCAGTGGCTTTGTAAAATCATCGACATGCCTACATTACACTCAAGGCGGGGAGAATAGATGGCTGAGGTAACTTGCCCAATAACGCTCTTATCCTCAGATGTTACACTGAATGGTTTGCCGCAAGGTGGAGTTTTGCCTCCGCCAAACTTTATTCCACAAATTTTCTGTTTTGGACTTTCTTGTGCAATTTTCAAAAGCGCATCTTTTCCAACGTAATCAATTTCATCACCAAAATAACAAAGATGATCAAATCGACATTCAAACGGATTATTTAAGTTTGTAAATTCATTGCCGTATGACATGAGTCCGGCCTCAATGCGTTCAATCAAATTGGGACACCCGGGAGTTATGCTATGAGGTTGTCCAGCCTCCCAGATTAGGTCCCACAAATCAGAGCCAAGTTGGCTACCATTAAGATAAATTTCGTACCCACCCTGTTTGCTGTAACCAGAACGGGCGATGATTTGGCTCGTGCCCAAAATTTCAAACTTTGCGAAACCAAAGTAGGGAAGGTCGTAAATTGCGTCACCAACTAGGCTAGCCATTAACTCACTTGATTTTGGCCCTTGTACTGCCAAAGGTGAGACATCTGGCTCATTAATTTCGACATCAAGGTGCAAGCCATATGCTAGCCCTTTTGCCCATAGGAGAATGTCAGAGTCGGCAATGGAGAACCAGAAAAGATTTTCGTCTAATTTTTGTAGAACTGGATCGTTCAGCATTCCTGCTTTTTCGTCAATTAGCGGGACGTATATCCCCTGACCAAAATGTGCT
This sequence comes from Candidatus Puniceispirillum sp., assembly GCA_028382965.1. Taxonomy (GTDB): domain Bacteria; phylum Pseudomonadota; class Alphaproteobacteria; order Puniceispirillales; family Puniceispirillaceae; genus UBA3439. The sequence goes on along the minus strand of JAOEUK010000018.1, from coordinate 23,256 downwards.
TTACGAATGTCACGCGGCGTCATTAACTGAACAAGTTTTGCAGCGTCTGGGCCCTTGATTTCTACTTGGCGTTGGCAGCTAACGTCCCAGATCTGTACATTTTCACGAAGATGCCAGTAATCTTGTTCAACAGAGGGAGCAAAAGCTTTTGGCAAAAGCATATGATTAACAACGCTAAATCCGCGAACGCCATGGGTCTCAACGCGATCAGTATAAGGTGTTCGCCTTATTCGACGTGACATATTTAGGCCTGAGTGGCTCATTAAAATTCTCTTTTCCATAAAAATTTGAGATCAACTAGACCACCAGCAGGAATAGCTATTGGGTGACATTATCACGGGAATATGGCAACGCGCATTAGCTTCTGGTATACTAAATCGTATTACAATTTCTTCAAGAATTTGGGTGTCAACTTGAGGCAGTCCTAGATCCTCAAAATAGCATCCACTCGCAATAAGCAGTTCGTATTTGCCACCAACAACAGCATTAAAGTCATGCGAAAACCTGCCACCATCATCACTCTTTGACTTTAATATTCTATTCCGTATACCATTGGATTCAATGTGAATCAGTTCCACTCCAACAGCTGCCGCGTGAGTGCCATTGATGCCATTAAGAAAATGTGATGTGAGAATGGCCAATTGTTTATTCCTTTGGATTATTCAATTGAAGCTTTATCACGTTTTGATGTGGTGGCGAGTACAATTGGGCTTATCACACCTTTAACCTTTACGTTGACACAGGCTGTCTTGCCACTAGCCATTGCCCTTTCCACGGCGGGTATGATATCTTCACGTTTCGTAACTAGTTCACCATGTCCACCTAGCCCTTCAAACATTGTGTGAAAAGGAATGTCACGAAAGTCGGTGGCGTAATGCTTACCACTTTCAAATAGACGTTCTTGTTGTTGTGAAATACAATCAAGGCCACCATTATTGTCTATCACCACAGTAATCGGTAGGTTCTCTTGAAAAGCTGTTTCGATAGACAGACCGCCAGAGAGAAAAGCCCCGTCACCACTGATCAGCACAACATTCTTGTCTGGATGAATGTTCTTTGCTGACACTGCAAAGGACACGCCAACGCCGAGCAGACTGAATGTTCCTGGGTGCAAGATGCCGCCCAGTTTCTTACCCTGAAAACCTGCAAGATTAACTGCGATTTCTGACCAAAAATGAGTGTTGCCTCCATCGATCACCAGCCAATCCTCTTTATCCATCGCTTGCTGAACGTCCAGAGCCAGTTGAAGTGGATGAATACGCCCACCAAATTCAGGCGCACTAGTTTCCTTATCAAGGTCAGTAAGCATCTTTGCCACCCAGTCGCTTCGCCTTTGACGATTTAAATTGAACCAACTACGGCCAAGCTTAAAATCAGGACTGGATTTATGAGCAATCAACGCCTGCAAAAAAGCACAAGGATCGCTGAGGAGCGTGAAATCTGCTGCTCGATTGAAATCAATTTCCTCGTGGGAACCATTTATACAAATTAGCTCTGTTGACTTTGGAAATAGGGGAGGATTTCCGAAGTTCATTTGGTTGTCAAGTCGTGCACCTACCATTATGACAAGGTCTGATTCGTTAAAGGCGTCAGCAGAGGGATGGTATTGATGAATGTCAGCAAGGCCCATATAAGCCTCACATTCCTCACCAAGTAGTTTTTGGTGATAAGGAATGTTGAACACTGGAATACCAAGGATACGCCCTGCTTCCTCCAAATAGGTCTCTGCACCTGACCACCATACGCCATGCCCACCAATGAGCACTGGATGATTAGCTGCGTCTAGTTTCCCCAAAACTTGTTTTAAGCGTGACGGTTCCGGCCAAGCGCGAGATGGTACTTGAGATTTGAGGTCGAACGGGCGTTCATGCCTGCCTGCATCCTCAGGAAAAGAGGAAAACATCAGATCCACTGGCAAGCTAAGGTGAACAGCTCCAGGGTAGCCGTTAAGAGCAACCTTAAATGCACGGTCAACAAATTCATTGATACGAGCACCGTCCGTGATTGATACGCTATATTTTGTTAATGGTTTTGCAATAGCAACGTCATCAATTTCTTTAAATCCACCTGATCCTTGCCTCTTTATTGTGCTTGAACCAGTTACAAAAATTACTGGTGAGCGCTCCCCCCATGCTTCCATCATTGCTGGCACAGCATTAGCAAATCCCTCAGGGCCAACAAGGCAAACAGCAGGTTTTCGGGTTATGCGTGTGTGTCCGTCAGCAATATGTCCAGCAACTTGCTCATGTGGACAATTAATGACCTTCATTTGACATTCCATAAAGCCCTCAAGAGCTGGATTACAAAATCCGCCAGAGAGGGTGAAGACGTGTTCCACTCCCTTTTCTTGAAGAGCTCGAGCGAGAAGAGCTCCACCTCGAATCTTTTTTGCTTCAATCATTATTAATCATCCTACGATGGTGTTTTTCATGTGCGTTTCAGCAAGACTATCTTGGGCAATATTATTTACATTTGTATGGCCAAGAAGTCCCATTACAGCACTTGCCTCATTACCAATTAAATCTAATATATCAGATAGTCCCGAAGCTCCATTCGCCCCAATGCCATACATGACACTACGACCAAGCATTACAAAATCTGCACCCAAAGCAAGCGCCTTCATAACCTGTTCGCCGTTTCTGATCCCACCATCAAAAACCAGAGGCATTGAGTTACCAATTGCATTCCGAATGTGGCTCAAGGAATCAATTGAAGTAGGCGCTGCATTTAATTGTCTACCACCATGGTTTGAAACGTATATCGCATCTGCGCCAATTGATTTTATTTGGAGAGCATCGTCTGCACATTGAACACCTTTAACTATCAGTGGACCTTGCCAACGGTCTCTAAGTGTCTGAAGAAAAGTCCAATTGGCTCGACCCCGACTGGCACCACGAACAAACTTTGTTCCATTTTTTGAGGTAGAATAGTTCATGGTACGGGGTAGACCATTTGAAAGGCATTCTGCCAGTGTGGATATTGACCATGTTGGATGGGTTGTAAAATCCCAAACCTGTTTTAAACCCCATTTTAGTGGATATTTGAAATCATTTTGTAAGTCACGAACTCTAACTGAGGGAATGGGAACATCAACTGTTAAAATTAGTGCAGGATATTTGGCAGCAATTGCACGATCCACTATTTCGTCAGCAAATTCAGCTGATTGATCGGCATATAGCTGGAACCAGGCATAACCCTCAGCATTTTCAATAATTTTCTCAAGTGATGCTGATGAAGCTGTTGAAACACACAATGGAATTTGACGTTGTGCTGCTGCCCGAGCCATATGATAATCTGCCTTTGGCCAAGTGAGAGCACACATTCCCATTGGCGCAATTCCATAGGGTGCCCCCATTTTCTGCCCAAGTATTGTCATAGATAAGTCACGATCAGCAACGTCAATTAGAACACGTGGCATAAGCCGAACTGCGTCTATTGCATTAGTATTCGCATCTTTTAAGCTTTCGTCACCCGCAGCACCATCTAGGAAATCAAACATCATTTTGGGCAAACGTTGCTTGGCTCGTTGCCGAGCTTCCTGAACTGAATATATCTGTTTAAACACATGCCCGCCTTTTTGTTTAGGACAAAAAACTTTACATGACAAAGTAACAAATTTTAAATCCACAACACAAATAAAATTATTCTATGAAACAGATACGGGTTTTAGCCAAGTTTTGTGAACGCCAAGGCTAAGTTCAGTCACCTAGCACTTGTTTGAGCAACGACATATGCTTGTTTGGTTGCTAATTCAGCGCTTTCTATTTTACTTTAAAGTTTATAGTTTGTTTTGCCCTTGTTAACCTAACTTTTGACCTTTCTTGAGTAATTTTGATGATAGCCTTCCGTTTTCTTTTTTAACAAAATATGCTTTTTCACCATCATTGCGGGCTTTTATGATATTATGCACACGACCATCAATCACGTGAACAGCTACGCCATCATCAATCGCAATCCCTGGTGCAAGCTTATCCTTTAGAATATGTTTATCAAATGAATTTTTTCGCCGTGGCTCGTTGTGATAATGAGGGCAAGCGCTCCCTGGCAGCAATCCTAATCCACGAAAAATTCCAAATTTATTGCCTTGCGCAGTGAGCAATAGTTCGTCGAACCAACAAATAGCACCAGCGCTTACGCCAGCTAACACTAAGCCGTTATGTGCTGCATTAATTAAAGCTTTGTCAATCCCGGTTAATTGCCAATGCAAAAGCATCTTTAATGTTGAGCCGCCACCAACATAAAGAATGTCAATACTGGATAGAAATAATTTGGCTAAATTTGCATCAGCTGTAATTGGCAAATGGAGTGTTTTTGAACAATTTTGAAATCTTTTGTGAAAAGCTCTTATTTTGTCAGCATCATCATTATTTGCATGACCAAAATAGCCAATTTTTGTCTTGGAAGCTGGTCCAGCAGTTGCGACCAGTGTGTCCTCTAGCGAAGAGTCTTCTGGCCAGCCATCATCTAAATGTGTGAAGCCACCACCGCCAACCGCAAATATTTGCAAAAATTTTGCTTCACTGGAGGTGTTTTGAGCCATTTTAATCTCCATAAATCAAAAATCTAATAAACGATTATCAAAATGCTGATTAGTAGGTATATTTTGAGATGAGGTTATAAAATTCTTTATATAAATTAAATTTTTACCTCATGCTTATTTCGTGTTTATTTATTATATCTTTTTGAAAAAGTCGTAATAGTGTATCAGTAGAGGTGTAAACATAGTTGCAATAGCCTGTTGCGCTAGCAAAATTAAATATAATCATTTTCACAAAGCCGCAAGGACTAGTGTTAAATGTTGATTTCTGGGAGGAAATTTGATGAATAAATTGCTGATTACCTCGGTAATGGCTTTCGCTCTTGTCGGAACAAGTGCGTTCGCTGCGCCAAGTGGCACTTTTAAACAAGCTCATGAGATAGGTTTTGGAGACAAATCAAATCTTGATCCAGCTTCCAAAGGTCGAGTGATGCAAATCACTGAAAAGCTTATGAGTCGTCTGATACGACCCGATCTTGAGGGTTCGCCCAGCCCGGATCTTGCAATATCTTGGAGCTCTAATTCAAACGCCACTACTTGGACATTGAAGCTTCGCAAGGGTGTGAAGTTTCATGACGGCAGTGACTTTGACGCAGCTGACGTTGTTTATTCTTTTAATCGCGTTCTGGACAAAAAAAATAAATCTCCAGCTCGCTCAGCGATTAAAATGATAAAAAATATAGAGGCTCCAGATAGCTCAACAGTCGTTTTTAACCTTTCAACTTCTTTTGCTGATATGCCATTGCAGTTGATGGATTACCGTCTAAGGATAGTTCCGGAGGGCATTGGTGATAAGGTCAGAACAGCTGGTATTGGAACGGGACCATTTAAACTAGTAAAATTCGATCACAACGGAGTTACTAAACTTGAAGCAAATTTGGATTACTGGGAAGGAGCTCCTGGCGTTGCAAACATGGAAATCATTGGCATCGGTGATGGCCAGGCTCGCCTGCAAGCATTGCTTGGTGGCCAAATTCATTTTGAGAATGGTGTGACCAGTCAACAAAAGCCTATGTTTGAACGTAATTGGAACAAGTTTAAAGTGATGTCAGTGCCAACAGGAAATTGGCGCGGTCTCGTGTTTCGTACTGATGTGAAACCTTTTACTGATAACCGTGTTCGCCAAGCTGTAAGAATGGCGGCTGACAGGGAAGATATGATTAAACTTATTACAGGCGGCGCGGCAGTTGTTGCTTGTGATACTCCAGTCAAGCCTGACGATCAATATCGTGCTGATCTCAAATGTCCACAAGACATTGCAGGAGCAAAAAAGTTATTAGCAGAGGCTGGTTACCCAACTGGCATCGATGTAGAGGTTTATGTGTCAACTATTGAACCAACATGGCCAATGCTCGCCGAAGTTTACCAACAGCAGGCTGCAAAAGCTGGCATACGTGTTTCAATCAAACAGGTTCCATCGGATGGATATTGGAAAGATGTTTGGATGAAAAAGACAGTGACTGGAACACGTTGGAATGAACGCCCAGCTGATTCAGCGCTACATGAGATTTATCTTTCATCAGCAAAATGGAATGAGTCTTACTACAAGGATGCAGATTTTGATGCGTTACTTGGTAAAGCTCGTCGTGAATTGAACTTTGAAAAGCGCAAAGCGCTCTACGTGCAAGCTCAAGAACACTTATCTGAGACTGCGGGCACTTTAATTCCTTATCATGTGTCAAAGACATACGTTATGAACGGGAAGGTTAATGGCATTGATGCGGTTGAAAACCATTCCATCCGTTGGCACAAGGTGACGGTTAATTAAGCATATCTTGCTAGATCAAAGTGTATTAAAGGGCCAGTGGTCGTTCTAATTTTATTTTGGGATAACACTGGCCCTTTTTCTGTTTAGACCTATTTTAAGGCTATAAAACACATGTTTTTAATGCTGATTCGCCGTATTTTTCTTGGCATGGCCACTATTGGTTTGGTTTCAGTAATCATTTTTTCTGGGGTTGAGTTGTTGCCTGGCGACGCTTGCACCCAATTTCTTGCTGAAGATCAGGCGGATAGAGAAATGTTGGCGCAATGCCGTGAAGACCTTGATTTAAACCGCCCAGCTTTAGATCGTTTCAGCGAATGGTCTGGAAATGCGATCCTTGGGGATTTTGGTGTAGCGGCAGATGGAATAACTAAAATAAGTACAATCGTTGGAGACAGGCTAAAAAATTCGTTGTTGTTAGCATTCTGTTCTCTTGTTGTTGGCGTTCCGATAGCACTTTTTTTAGGTGTTATAAGTGGGTTGTGGCGTGATCGCCTTCCTGATTTATTTGCCTCTACCTTAGCAATCTTCGCCATGACTGTGCCTGAATTTGTGTCTGCTACACTTTTAATACTTGTTTTTAGTATATGGCTCGAGTGGCTTCCGGGGATTGTGCTTACATCTGCTGGTGCCCCGGCATCAGAATTTTTTCCAGAAATTCTATTACCAGTTGTTGTCTTGTCGCTGGTAATGTGCGCGCACATTTTAAGAATGGTGAGGTCTTCTGTTATTGAAGTGCTGGCGAGTGATTACGTGCAGATGGCGACATTGAAAGGCGTTCCATATTGGCAAATGGTTTTTCGCCATGCTTTGCCGAATGCTCTTTTACCCGCTATCAATGTTGTTGCATTAACTATTGCTTGGCTCCTTGGGGGTGTTGTTGTGATTGAGGTGGTCTTTAATTACCCTGGCCTTGGGCGTTTAATGATAGACTCGATCTCTGATCGTAATTTACCAGTTGTTCAATCTATCGCGTTGATTGTTGCGAGCGTTTATGTATGTGTAAATCTTGCTGCTGATTTATTAACTATGGTGGCCAACCCAAAGCTACGTACTATTTATTCGAGAAGTTAATGGTCACAGTAACAATAAATTCCTATAAAACTAATAATCGGGCGATTATGGTTATTCTTGACGTCTTATCCCGGCCTTCAGGAGCTGTTGGTTTATTTCTAGTATTGCTGCATTTGATTCTTGCAATCATCAGTCCCTACATCACCCCTTTTGATTACAAGCTTCAGAATTCAAGCCTGATGCTAACTCCTCCGGATGCGCTGCATCTTTTGGGCTCTGATCATCTTGGGCGAGACATTTTTTCTCGTACTTTAATGGGTGGACGAGAAGCTCTTGCAGTAACAGGAATTGCAACGCCGATTGCCGTCGCATGGGGAGGATTTATTGGAATTCTTTTTGGACTGGTTGGTGGCCGCGTTGACGAGGTTCTGATGCGTGTGGTTGATGCTTTTCTGTCTTTGCCTTGGATTTTAAAGATGCTTGTCCTAATTGTTACGTTTGGAACCGGTATGGAGGTCTTAATACCAACACTGGCCTTCTTTTACGGAATCCCGGTGATTCGTGTCGCCCGGGCAGCAACACATGATGTTATAGCACGGGATTTCATCTGGGCTGCAAAAGCAAGAGGTCATAGTCGTATCAGTATCATTCGCTCCGAGTTGCTGCCAAATGTGCTTGATACGTTGATGGTTGAGGGCGCTATGCGTTGGTCATGGATGTTGTTAGCATTTTCATCACTATCATTTCTTGGTTTTGGTGTGTCTCCTCCAAATCCTGATTGGGGTTTAATGATTTCTGATGCAAGAGGGTTTATGTCTTTTGCCCCGTGGGGAGTCATTGGTCCAGTCATTGCTCTATCGTCTTTAATTATTGGAATTAATCTGACCGCTGACGCTTTGGCCAAATCGCTTGGCATTGATCGTGCCCAAAAGGCCCCAGTTTAAGATGTCTGAGACAGCTTTTATAACTATAAAAAACCTATCGATTGGATATAATAGTCGATCTGGCGACGTTATTCCTATTCTCCGTGATGTCAGCCTTGATATCAGAAGGGGCGAAAGCGTTGGTTTGGTTGGCGAGAGTGGCTCTGGAAAGAGCACACTTGCTTTAGCAGGACTTGGTTATTTTAAGCGTGGTCTTAGAGTTTTAGACGGCAGTGTACATTTTAATGAAACAGATATGCTCGCTCTTGGCAGAGATGATTTACAACGAATTCGTGGAGGTCAAATTGCGCTGATACCCCAGAACTCTGGGCAATCACTTACACCAACCTTGCGGGTTGGCAAACAGTTGATTGAAGCATTACGTTTGCATAGTGATTTAAATTCTAAGAATTTTAATTCCCGGGTTGTCGAACTGTTGGAGCAGGTTAGGTTGCCGGACCCAATGGCAATGATACGGCGCTATCCACATGAGCTGTCTGGAGGCCAGCAGCAGCGTGTAGCTATTGCTATGGCTTTGGCAGGTGAGCCTGAGGCTCTTTTGCTGGATGAGCCAACAACGGGCCTCGATGTAACAACGCAAGCGCACATTTTGGAATTACTCCGTGATTTAGCCCGAGATCGCAATATGGCGATGCTTTATGTTAGTCACGACCTTGGAGCGATTGCCCGTGTATGTGATCGTGTTGTCGTGTTGTATGCTGGAGAAATTGTTTTGCATGGTTCAGCTGTTCAAGTGCTTGGTAAGCCCCGCCATCCCTATGCACGGGGTCTTTTAAGTTCAATTCCTCGGTTGAATCAGACCAGTATGCCAATGTCACTAGATGGTCGCCCACCAATGCCTGGTGAGACTATTAATGGGTGTGCATTTTCTGACCGCTGTGTTCTTAGCGATGAAAAATGTACAACCTCTTCGCCGCCACTCTTAGCACTTGAGTCTGGCGAAGAAGTGCGCTGTTATCACAGCAACTTAATTGATAGAATCCCAATCAATAGTAAAAAGGTGGCCTCATTCCGCAAATCAGGTGAAGTTCAAATTGCTGCGGGACTCCAAAGGCTGGCTATTAGTTATTCTAAGCCTAGTTTTTTAACAACACTTTTTAAAAAGAGCAGCCAACCGCCTAATACCGTTGATAATATCAATATTGATATTAAGAAAGGTGAAACTCTTGGTCTTGTTGGTGAGAGTGGGAGCGGTAAATCTACCATTTTGAAAGCCATAGCAGGGCTGATTTCGCCCAAGGCTGGAAAAATTATTCTCGATGGAACAATTGAACTATCAGCTCGAGTGGAAGATCGGGATGCAATGAATTTACGGAAAATTCAGCTTATATTTCAGAATCCGGATGACAGCCTCAACCCTCGTCACACTGTTGGTCAAATACTGGCACAACCATTACGTTTATATTTTGGATTGAAGGGTAATATCTTAAGGCAGCGGAGTGCTGACCTATTGGATCGAGTGCGTCTTGGTGCGCATTATTTGGATCGACTGCCAAGTCAACTCTCAGGTGGTGAGAAACAACGGGTAGCTATCGCGCGTGCATTTGCTGCCGATCCTGAAATAGTGTTGTGTGATGAAGTTACCTCAGCATTAGATGTCTCTGTTCAGGCAGCAGTGCTAAATTTACTTGATGAGCTTAAAACTGAACAGAAAACAACATATATTTTTGTTTCACATGATCTTGCTGTCGTTAAAGCTATTTCTGATCGTGTGGCTGTTTTATACCAAGGTAGATTGTGTGAGGTCGGCCCCGTGAATTCAGTTTATCAGGCGCCATTTCATCCATACACAGATGCGCTCCTTGGAGCTGTTCTTGAGCCAGATCCTTATATAACGCCAGTGCTCAGTGCTGATGATATTGTGGAACTTTCTCCACCCGCCAAAGGGTGTCCATTTCAAAGACGCTGTCCAAGAAAACTTGGCACAATTTGTGAAACTGAAACTCCTCCTGGACGGCAAATTGGTCTAGGACATATTATAAATTGTCACATACCAAACAACGAGCTATAAACCCATTTTCTAGTTGTTTATTGTTATTTTGAGCTTGGGATGCTGAGTTTTTGATCAACTCCATGTTTTTTCAGGGAACTGCTGATGAATTTATTTTCAACTAACTCTTCAATCAAATCGTTAAGAAATGCAATTGCATTTGGGCTATGTTTTTTAACACCAATTGATTGATTGACGGAAGCAAATGGTATTTCAATCATACTTAAATTGGGGTTTGATTCAATCTCTTCTAATAATTTAGGTTTTAGGCTTGCCAGTACATCAACGTCACCGCGAAGAAATAAGTCATGAGAATCTTGAATTGAATTGGCGCGGACCAGCTCAGCATTTTTAAAATTTTCTGTCAGCCACAAATCATAAGCGCTTCGGTTGGAAACCGCTATTCTAACTCCCGCAGAGTTTACGTCTGAGTTGCAGTTGAAATTGGAGGCTTTTTGCGTCAAAAAATTAGCATCAATTATTACATAAGGGTTGCTAAAATCGATGGTTTCAGCGCGTTTTTCCTCTGCCGCAATATTACCAATATCCCATTCATTTTGATCAGCCGCATCAGCGACTAAGCCGGGGCGCTCATAGGTTATAAGTTGAAAGGGAACGCCTATTTTAGCTGCAACCTGTTTTGCTATATCCGGTGATATTCCATCTGGCGTGCCGTCGGGAAGTTTTCCAGAGACCAACAAGAAATTGCTAAGGTTAATAGCAGCGCGTAAAACTCCATTTGGCGCTAGCTCAGCTTTGACTGACTTATTCATAAATAGATAATGAAGCTCTATAAAATAAATTTCAATTTAAATCACACTCGTATTGGCGTAATGTTGTATTTCAGGCGCGTTGACTGAGTTTCCTTGTTTTTACCCGAGATCTGCTCAACACAAATTATACTTGAGAAAGTTTTTTAATGTTTCACTACCCTCACAAGCATGTTGAAATTCGTGACGCTGTTGCAAAATTATGTACTAATTTTGATGGTAAGTATTGGCAAGCATGTGATTCTGATAGATCCTACCCAACTGATTTTGTACAAGCCTTAACGGATGCTGGCTATTTGTCATCATTGATTCCTGAGGAATATGGTGGTTTGAGCCTGCCTATTTCAGCTGGTGCGGCTATTTTAGAAGAGGTGCATCGTTCCGGTGGAAATGCGGCTGCTTGCCATGCGCAAATGTATACTATGGGGACTGTTTTGCGCCATGGCTCAGAGTCGCAGAAAAGGCGATATTTACCTTCCATTGCAGATGGTAGCTTGCGGTTGCAGGCTTTTGGAGTCACCGAGCCTAGTAGTGGCACTGATACCACTGCGCTTCTGACCACAGCGCGACGTGATGGAAGCGATTATGTAGTAAATGGTCAGAAGGTATGGACCTCGCGTGCTGAGTATTCAGACCTCCTGTTATTGTTGGCACGCACAACACCACTGGAACAATGTGCTAAGAAAACCGATGGGTTATCTGTTTTTTTGGTGGATATGCGTAAAGTCCGTGATAAGTCACTGACCATCACACCAATCCGAACAATGATGAATCACTCATCAACACAGCTTTTTTTTGATGACATGCGTATTCCAGCAAGCAGCCTTGTTGGCGAAGAGGGTAAAGGGTTTCGTTATATTCTTTCAGGTATGAATGCTGAACGAATATTAATCGCCGCTGAATGCATTGGTGATGCAAAATGGTTTATTGAGCGGGCTTCTAGCTATTCAAATGAACGCAAGGTTTTTGGCCGTTTTATAGGTCAAAATCAAGGTATTCAGTTTCCAATTGCCCGAGCTTATAGTGAAATGCGTGCTGCCGAACTGATGCTGCATGAGTCGATGCGGCTATACGAGGATGGAGAAAATCCGGGCGAAGAAGCTAATCTAGCTAAACTGCTTTGTGCTGATGCCTCATGGGCGGCGGCGGAAATGTGTGTTCAGACTTATGGTGGGTTTGGCTTTGCTGAAGAATATGATGTTGAACGCAAATTCCGTGAAGCTCGGCTTTATCAGGTTGCACCAATTTCAACAAATATGATTCTCAGCTATATAGCCGAGCATGTGCTAAAACTGCCGCGCTCCTATTAGGCTAAGGTTGAATTAATGAGTTAATTTGCTTCCGATTCTAACCTGGTAGCAATTTTTTCCGCTAGTGTTGCTGCCTGATTTGCAATTGCTACGCTATCCCCAAGGTAGTGCATTGGATCCAGAGCATGTGAAATCTCTTGGGTTGAGAGTTTTGCGGTGATTTCACTATCGATATAAAGGGCGTCTGGTCCGCCAGCCTCAAGAGCGTGATGAATAATATCATGGGCTTGTCCACGGCCAACTAGCGGCGCTAGTTTCATCATTAAATGTTCAGCACAAACGGAGCCGCCAGCAGAAGCGAGATTTTTTGCCATTACATCACGATTTACAGTCAATCGGCTTAAAGCCTCAGCAAAACCACTGCAAGCCTTCCACGCAAGAGGAATTGCTTGATCAAGAACCGCATATAGAATTTGGTTGGATAAAGGGTCTCCTTCATGGCTGGTTCGTCCTGCCTCAAGGGCGGATGAGGCACAACCTCGCAACTGCGCTGCCTGTGCCGCAACGGGGATTACGTACTTTGGGTTCACTTTTTGTGGCATAGTTGATGATCCAATTGCCCCAGCATCTAATCTTTCTCCCAGTTCGCCATAATCTTGTCCTATAAGTGTGTAGGATTCCGTCATCACTCGTTCCAAGTGCATGCCTAATAGCGATAGCTGTAATAGGTATTCAGTGAACACATCATTTATGGTGCGTCCAGGAACTAGCAATTCCGCTAACCCAAGCTCCTTAGCAAGCTGCTGGTTTAACTCGCGGCCTTTAGTGCCGTAGGCATGCATGGCACCAATTGCACCCCCAAATGGCAACACAAATAAACGCTTAGTTGTGTCAGACAAACGAGCTTCTGTCCGGTCAAGTTCGGTGATCCAACTCGCTACTTTAAATCCAAAAGTGATAGGTAAAGCATACTGACGGTTAGTTCGACCAATCATTATGGTCTCAGCCTCACTCAGGGCTAAATTCCCAAGATAGCGAGCGGCAATTGATAGCTCCTTGCGTATAGCTTGATTTGCCTGCCTTATCAGAAGAATGCGACCTGTTTGCATGACATTCTGCGTTGTTGCGCCCCAATGTACGTAGTCACCTGCATCTCCAGATGCCTTACCAAGCAGCTTTGTTAGCGAAAAAACTGGCGCCATGGTCACGGCAATATCTGCAATAAGAGCATCATGTCCAATGACATCAAGTTTTGCTGCACTAGTTATTTTGTCCGCAGCCCATTTAGGAATCATTCCAATGTCCCCTTGAGCTCGAGCAAGTGCCGCCTCAACATCCAGCCAGGCTTGCCATTGCGTGCTTTTGGCAAAGATAGTTTCAGGGGTATGAGACATTACTTTTTCCTGTTTATTTGGGTTGGTGATGATAAGGGAGAGCAACTCGTGTATTTTGGCAAGTCGTTTTTAACTAATAAAGAACAATGACAGTTTGGATTATTATACAAAGATAGTCTAGCGGGTAAAAAAAAGCAAAATAGTGCTGCTTCAAAACGTTATTGATTGAACCTCAGTTAATAATATAATCATATTCACTTTCTAAATAGAAAGCTGGTAATATAATGGGTTATGAAAAATCAATAAACTTGTCTCAGAACGGTGTAGCTGGCAAACCTCTTGCCTGTAACTTTGTTAGTGGGGCTGTTGGACATCGGTTGAGATTTGGTGGTGGTCGTGGTCAGGACTTAGCCAGAGCTGTTGGTCTTAAGCCTGGGATAAATCCTCATATTGTTGACGCTACTGCTGGACTGGGACGTGATGCTTTTCTGATGGCATCTCTTGGGGCAACGGTTACTCTGATTGAACGGTCACCAATAATATTTGGTTTGTTATATGATGGTATGGCAATGGCTAGTAAAGCAGGCGGGATGAGTGCCGAAATCATTGATAGAATGACACTGCTTAATGGAGATTCGATCAACCTATTACCAACTTTGTCACCAGAGATTATATTGATTGATCCAATGCATCCTTCTCGCAAAAAATCAGCATTAGTCAAGGCTGAAATGCGTCAAATAAGAGAACTTGTTGGTGTTGATGGGGATCAAATTGAATTGATGAGGGTGGCTTTAGAAAATGCATCAAAACGCGTTGTGTTAAAATGGCCATCAAGAGCGGCGTCAATGGCAGAAATTGGGTTGTGTTCTCACCAGATTATTGGAAAATCAGTGCGTTATGATGTGTTCATGCAGTACTCTTCTCAAATACAGATTTAGAAATATTCGCAATATGTGTGAAGCTGACTGGTAACCTAAATGCAGTTGCAATAAGTATGTTGAATGCAGATCACAGCGCTACAAATTAGCAAGAGGTTAATTTAGCTATTGCAATTCAAAGAGTGTTTGCTGGCTTAGCGCCGTTCTATATTTTAGATTCTTTTAGCAAGGTTGGTGACCAAGCCACTGACGTAGTCTTGTCTTGATGTATATCCCATCTACTTTTGGCAATGCACGTGGTGGGTTCTTTGTGGTAATCTTTATGACTGCCAGTCTTGGGCCATTCAGCTTATTTCGCAAACGGGCAAAAGCATTTAGCGCATCGTAATCATAAATTGTCTGGCTGCTGTTAAAACCACATCCTGTAGCAACCCCAGCGAGGTCCACACCATGTGATGTGTGGCTTTTTTGCATGCCTGTTTCGCCAAAATGTTCATTATCAAGAATAACAATGCTCAAGTTATTTGGTTTTTGTGCTGCTGCAGAGGCAAACGAACCCAGCCCCATCAAGGCCTCACCATCCCCAGTGATTACCATTACCTGCCGATTTGGTTCAGCAATGGCAAGACCAAGGCCAATCATTATAGCCCCGCCCATTGCGCCCCATAGGTAAAAATTGGCATGATGGTCGCCGGCTGCAAATACGTCGTAGGTTGATGATCCAAGGCCACAGACCACAAGCATGTCACCACGATTTTTCAGAAGGTGCTCGACAGCTTCGCGTCGATCAATCGTTACTTGGTCTGGCATATCTACCATTCCTTGCGACCAATAAGTTGCTGAGATAGCAGGATTGCGATTTTCTGATCACTTGCAAAAGCTGCGAAGATTGCGGCATCCACTGTGGAGCCAACTTCTTCTGCTTCATTACAACGCATGACCTCAATGCCCATCATCTCAAAGCTTGTTTGTGTGGCTCTGGCCATGGGAACCTGCCAAGAATTAAACTCACCATATTCTCCACGCATACTAACAATGGTAACAAATGGAAAGTTGCAATTAGTGATAAGGCTTAGCATGTTGACACAGTTGCCAACCCCACTTGACTGCATCAAAAGCACTGATTTTTTGCCTCCAAGCCATGCACCGCATGACGAGGCAATACCTTCCTCTTCGGTAGTAAGTACAATTGGTGACATTTCAGGATCATCATGAACAAGTCTAATCAAATGTGAGTGGCCAGCGTCTGGCACATAGGGAACTTGGCTCACCCCTGCTTTTTTTAAAGCTTTGAAAATATCTTCTTCCCATTCGCACGGTTTTTTTTCAGCCATCTTTTTGCTCAATTGTCTCTCTTTGAATGCAGATGAGGCTTAATCTTTAGACTGTAAAAAACACAATTACACTGAATTTTTACAGCTTTTCTGAAAAAATGATAAAGACAAAACAGCCAATAAGGCAACTGGCAAATGCCAAATTAATGAATATTTCTACTTTTGATTTTTTATCAGCATTGGCAGAAAGAAGTTTTACTGGCAATGTTTGTGGATAAAATTTTTAATGACCAAGCAGCTTTTTAAATTGATGTTTTGACGGCATTGTTTTGAGAAAGGTTTAAATGATGAAAAGTTATCAGCATTACATTAATGGCACGTTGTGTGATCCGGCATCTGGTGAATGGTTTGAAAGTGAAAACCCTTACACTGGTGAGGTTTGGACAAAAGTTGCACGTGGCAATGCTGACGATGTCGATGTAGCTGTAAAAGCGGCAAAGGCTGCTTTTGACGGCGAATGGAGTGCTTTTGGCCCAACTGCTCGTGGTAAGCTATTGGTTAAATTGGCAGAAATTGTTGAGCGTGAGGCACCTCGGCTTGGTGAAATTGAAGTGCGTGACAATGGAAAACTGATTGCCGAAATGGGTGCGCAAACAAAATATTTAGCAGAATGGTATCGCTATTTTGGTGGTTTGGCTGACAAAATTGAAGGCTCTGTTATTCCTTCTGATAAACCAGGTATTTTTAATTTTACGCGTTATGAACCGCTTGGTGTTATTGGAATGATTACAGCATGGAACTCTCCGTTGCTTCTGCTCGCATGGAAATTGGCGCCTGCTTTAGCAGCGGGTAATACTGCAGTGATCAAACCTTCTGAATATACGTCTGCCTCAACCTTAGAGTTTATGGCATTGATTGAAGAGGCTGGGTTTCCAGCTGGTGTTGTGAACACGATTACGGGGTTTGGGTTGGAAGTAGGTGCACCTCTCGTAGATCACCCACTCGTTGATAAAATTGCATTTACTGGTTCAGACTTTTCAGGACAAAAAATTTATGAGGCTGCCGCAAAGAAAATAATGCCAGTTACACTAGAGCTTGGTGGAAAGTCGCCAAATATAGTTTTTGAAGATGCTGATTTTGAACCTGCTGTTATGGGTGCTATTTCTGGGATTTTTGCAGCTACTGGGCAGACATGCATAGCTGGATCACGCTTGCTTATTCAGCGCTCTATCCACGACAGATTTGTCCAACGCTTGGTTGAAGTGGCAGGGGAGGCCAAGATTGGAGACCCAATGTCAACGGAAACCCATGTTGGGCCGGTGACAACAATGCCACAATATAAAAAAATCATAGATTATATCAAAATTGCGAAATCTGAAGGTGCGACTTGTGTGCTTGGCGGCGATGCTTATCAGGGTGAGGGCGCAAAAGGTAAGCAATTTGTCCAGCCAACTATTTTTACCGGCGTAAACAATCGGATGCGTATTGCACAAGAAGAAGTTTTTGGTCCAATTCTATCAGTTATACCCTTCGACACCGAAGAAGAGGCCGTTGCAATTGGTAACGATATTGTTTACGGGCTAGCAGCCGGTGTTTGGACAAGTGATATCGGTCGTGCTCTGAGAATGTCAGAAAAGCTAAAAGCGGGAACTATTTGGATCAATACCTATCGAGCAGTGAGCTTTACATCTCCATTTGGAGGCTATAAGCGAAGCGGCGAGGGGCGTGAGAGCGGCAAAGACTCAATCAAAGAGTTTTTGCAAGTGAAATCAGTTTGGATTGCACAACAAACCACAGCAGCCAACCCATTTATTATGCGTTAAATAGCATGTCTCTTAGCAGCTAAATGCTGAATTATGGCAGGTTTGGGCTTTTCAATCTTGCCATGAAAGTAGTCAATGACGTTGAAATTATTGGGTAAGGCTTTAAGCAGCTCACCCTCATTTAGTAGAAAATGAGGATTATTGGGGCGGCCATATACCTCATTGCCAGTGGCAAAGGTCTCGTAAACAAGATAGCCATCTTTACTGATGAGGTTGAGTAACTTTGTGAGATGAGGTCGGTGGAGATAATTTGTTACGAGTACAACGTCAAAATCTTGATGTGCAAATGGCCATTCAACATTATTTTCTAAATCAGCATGACAAACTCTAACGTTTGGACAGGTCTTTGCCAGTAATGCCAATGCAGCTTGATCGCGGTCAACTGCAAGAATGTCAAACTTATACGGATATGAAATGCTTATTGAACAGCTGTGGCGGCCTTTCCCAGCTGCAAAATCCAAAATTCTAGCTCCTTTTGGCCAACTTTCTGCCTGCTTCATAACCCAATCAGATGGAAGAGATATTCTGTTTTTATTATTTTTCACTTGTGAACCAATTTATTGCTTTTTAAAAAAGTTGAACAGCGCTTCGGAGGTTTGTTTGGGTGCTTCTTCGGCTAAAAAATGGCCGCCAGAAAGAGCTTGTCCTTGAACTCGAATTGCACATTTTTTCCACTCTGCAAGAACATCATAATGTTGTCCAACAAAACCAATTTTACCCCATAAAGCCAGAACTGGTATAGCTAATTTCTGGTCAGCGTCATTTTTATCATGTTCAAGATCAATTGTAGCAGCCGCTCGGTAATCTTCACAACTAGCATGAATTGTATCTGGGTTTGAAAAACAGCGAAGATATTCGGCAAAGGCTTGATCTGTGATCGCACCTTTTGTTCGACCCCAATGGCCGATTTTATGTTTTAAAAAAAACTCTGGATCATATCCGATTAGTGTTTCGGGAAATGGTGCAGGTTGTATCAAAAAAAACCAGTGATAATATGAACTAGCGAATGCTTTGTCACTTGCTTCATACATTGCTGCAGTCGGTATTATATCTAATACAGCGAGTTTAGTAATTGTATCAGGGTAGTCACGTGCGAGGCGATGAGCCACGCGACCACCTCGATCATGTCCAGCGACAGCAAAGTTATTATGTCCTAAGGAACGCATAACTGTGATCATGTCAGCTGCCATTGCTCTTTTAGAATACGGACTATGAGAATCATCACTTTTTGGTTTGTCGCTATCGCCGTAGCCACGCAAGTCAGCGATAACCAAAGAAAATTTTTGTGCTAGGTGTGGTACTATTTTGTGCCACATATAGCCAGTTTGTGGGTAGCCATGAAGCAACAAAAGTGGTGGGCCGCTGCCTGCCATGCGGATGTGAATCCCAACTTTTTCATGAATTATTTTCTTGCGGATGAAATCTTTAATAAAGATCATTTGAAAATCACTTTTCTTAATAGAATTTGCTGAGCACTTGATCCGTTTTACTGTGATTTAAAAGTTGGTCCAGCTTCTAACTTTTAATTCTCATCATGACAGAATTAACTGTTGGTGGACAGCTGTTCATGTCTATAACATTAAGAACAAAATTGCTGTTTTATAGCGACCAAAGCTATCAAGATTAATTTTTTAGCAGTTTTTATTTTGATATTTGTTGAATAAACAGAAGTAAAATATAAAATAAATATTGGCAGTGCCTATAGAAAAGCGTCAAAATTCATTGTAAACCAACTTTTTTTCGACAGTTACAAGAATGGATACGAAGCCATGGTCAAAAAACTCAGTGATTTCCCCCGTGTGTCTTTATGTCACCAACCAACTGCTCTTGAAGCAATGCCCCGATTAAGTGAAACGCTTGGAGGGCCTAATTTGTGGGTCAAACGCGATGATTGTACAGGCCTTGCGACAGGTGGTAATAAAACCCGAAAACTAGAATTTCTGATTGCAGATGCCCTTGAAAAGGGTGCTGATATGGTGGTTACGCAGGGGGCTGTTCAGTCCAACCACGTGCGTCAAACTGCTGCTGCTGCATGCAAAGTTGGTCTTGGGTGTCACGCGCTTCTTGAACGACGGGTTCCTGATAGAGAGGCTGATTATGAAACAACAGGCAATGTCTTATTTGATCAGATGTTTGGTACTACCCTAGAGTTCCGACCAACGGGCTTGGATATGAATGCTGAAGCACGTAATGTTGTTGACAAGTTGGCCGCTGCAGGACATCAACCTTATTTTATTCCAGGTGGTGGTTCTAATGAAATAGGTGCGCTTGGGTATGTGTCATGCGCTTATGAAATAATCGATCAAATTAATGCCAATAAGCTCAATATTGGTTGGATTGTTCTGGCAACGGGCAGTACAGGAACTCACGCTGGACTACTTGCTGGTCTGCACGTTGCTGGAGAACAGATTCCAGTGGTGGGGATTAGTGTGCGTCAGCCAGAAGACAAACAAATTACTGCAGTACATAAATTAGCCCAAAGCACAGCTGCCATGCTAACTGATAAACCACTTGGTGTTGAAAATGTGCTGGTTAATGATGAGTATGTTGGTGTCGGTTATGGCCAACCAACACAAGGAACATTGGATGCCATTAATTTGATTGCTCGGCGCGAAGGACTATTGCTTGATCCTATTTATTCTGGCAAGGGGCTTGCTGGAATGATTGGGTTAATTGAACAGAAATTTTTTAATACTGACAAAGATATTTTGTTTTTGCACACTGGTGGATCAGCGGCATTGTTTGCATATCAGAATCAATTCACTGTCGCTGCTGAGTAATAGTGGTTAGTGAGACTATCTTAAGGCTTGGTGTGAAAAATTCTCGGCCTGATTTTACAGGGTTGGGAACACTAGGCCTATGATCTTTCGACCATTTTTTTGGGTTCTCATGGCTAGCGGACAACACGCCCGTGTCTTGCTGCCGTTGGGAGTTGTTATGGCGTTGCTTTTGCCAAGTAGCAGCGCATTTTTTAAACCGGCGACACCATTTATTTTATGTGTGCTGGTGGGATTGGCACTTGTGCGGCTTGATATTGGGACGGCTTTAAAGGCTGCAGTGCAGCCCGAGCGGCTAATCCGTAACTTTGCTATTTCGATTTGCCTTTTGGTGGTTTTTCCAGTGCTGTTTTTTACTGCTGCCAAATGGTTTGGCTTATCGGAAGAATTGCTGCCATTTGTTACTTGGTATGCGGTGGCACCCCCAATTGCTACAACCATTTGGATGTGCGTCCTTTTAGGTTTTACAGCACCAATTGCGATGGAAATTGTATTGCTCACAAATTTGCTTGCTCCGTTGACAGGGCCATATCTTGGAGAATACCTTCTTGGCGAAGTGGTGCCAGTATCATCTGCTATGTTGTGTATGCGTCTTGGGGCCATTCTCGGAGGGGGGTTTGCTCTCGCGTTACTGGCCAAATATGTTCTTGGTAGTGACCGTATTGAAGCAAATAAGCAGAAGCTTGATGGTTTATCAACCATTGCAATGCTGGCCTTTCTTCTTCCTGTCTTTGATGGCATTGGAGCATTAGTAATTGTTGTGCCAACTTTAGCGCTAACGTGCGTTGGTTTGGCTTGTGGGTTAAATTTTGGTTCGCAAATTATAATTTTTCTGAGTGGAAGGTTGATCGTCCAACTTAGCAAAGTCAAGGCAGCTAAAAATAGTTGTTGGCCGGAGGGCACGCGCTCGGTTGCGGTTGTCTCTGGTAACCGGAATTTAGGGCTTTACTTTGCTGCTTTGCCAGCTGATCCGATATTCTCTTTATTTGTTGCTGCTTATCAATTGCCGCTGTATTTGACACCAATGGTGGCAGGTTGGTTTGCAGATAGGTCACGTTAGTATGTTAAAAGTAAGTTATAAATCCGGATCAAAGGCTACCAAATTAATTTGTGATGTTGTCTGTCTCTTAACTTTCTTACACCCAAAAACGAGGCAGAATGTCTGGTACTATTCATGATACTTTAAATCCCAGCCAAGTACGCCAAAATGCCATGTTTGATGCGTTGCGTGCTCCTTGTTATGCGCTTTGTGTAACCATGGCTGGATTCTCAACAATTGCGCGTGAGTCTGGTTTTGATTTTATGATGACTGTATTTACCTCGCTTGGCGTTTGGGGAATGCCGGGGCAGGTCGCATTTGCAAGCCTTTATTCAGCGAGTGCGTCACTGATTGCTATCTTTTTTGCTGTTTCACTTGCCAATATGCGTATGTTTTTGATGGTGATTTCTGCAGCAGATATGATGCAGTTGAAGTCGCATAATTTACCGCTTTGGAAACGAGTATTTTGGATGCAGTTTTTGGCAGTCACCGCATGGGCAAATTTAGGTTTGGCGCAACAAAAATACCCATCACACTTATTACTGGCCTACTATCAAGGGTTTTCGCTCACAATTTTCATTTTTGGAATATTAGGCACAATTTTAGGTTTTTTCCTGAGTGATATTTTACCACCGGAAGTTTTACGTGTAGTGATTTTTGTTACGCCTATTTATATTCTGCTTCTTATGATGAGTGCGGGGCAAAAAGCTAATCGACTTGCAGTATTGATTGGTGGGGCATTAAGTCCATTTTTTTTTCCGTTTGTGGGGGAATGGGCAATATTGCTGGCTGGGATCATTGGTGGAAGCTTAGCTAGTTTTTATGGTCATTATATTGCAAAATGGCATCTGGAAAATGTACCGTGAGTGCAACTGAGATTGAGGCGAGACTGGAATGAATGATTATGGATTTTTTTATTCCTGGCTAGCAGTTTTTTTTGCTATTTTGGCCACAGTCATCTGGAGATTTATTGGTGTTGTCATGGCTTCCCGCATTCCTGCGGATGGGCCGGTGATGGTCTGGGTAAACACTATGGCATATGCTATGGTCTCAGCGGTTCTTTTATTGATATTGGTGCGCCCAATTGGCGTTCTAGCCACCACTAGCCTTGACCACCGGTTAATAGGGCTATTTGCTGGCTTGCTAGTTATGTTTTTTAGTAAGCGGCTTATCTTCTCACTATTTTGCGGTGTTTGCGCATTTGCTATAGCAATTCATATTATTTAGTGAAGAAAACATTTATCCTAAATTTTAAAATGCTTTTTTTAAAAAGGTAGAAATTCACCACAATAAGATTCAAATAGGCCAGTGTTAGCAAGGTTGAGCGCGTCAAAGCGGACTAAGAGCCCAGCTGCGCTATCTTGTGGTGAGACATTTGCGGATGGCCCGCCCATATCTGTTCGCACCCAGCCAGGATGATAAGCCCCAACGGCGATGCCGCGTGGTTTCAACTCAACTGCGAGTGACCGCATCAAATTGGTTGCTGCAGCTTTCGATGCACGATAGATTATTGCATTGCTTCCAGCCTTCTCTTGACTCCCCATAATCGATGAAATAACAGCAATCTTACCTTGGGGTCCTGAAGGATGTTTTCCATCTATATTTTTTAGGGTTAAATGTGAAAGAAATGACCGTGCAGTAAAAAACACACCAGCTATATTGGTCATAAGCACAGTTTCAATCGCGCTGCTGTTGTGTTCTTTATCCTCAAGGCCACCATAACTATTTAAAACGCCAGCGTTGCATATCAGAATATCAATTTTACTTTTTACTTTAGCTGCGATTTCTTTCATGTCATTCTCAACTGTAACGTCAAGGCTAAGAATTGTAATCGCTGGGTTTTCCTTTGCCATTGCACTAA
>JAOEUK010000017.1 GCA_028382965.1 Candidatus Puniceispirillum sp. | reverse complement strand
CATTCGAAGAGAACTTTGGTGAAGGGACCGCTTTTGATCTCGATTATGGCAAGCTCCTAATAATCGCACTGTGCACCTACATCGCCGTGCAGGTCAGCTGACAGATGTTTGAACAAGTCAGCATATAGATTGACCAAACCTATTTGCTTTTAAACGACCAAGTTTTGATTGGGCAGCAAACCTACCATCGCTTGGTCGAAAGGCCGGAAGCACGCATGCCTTCGGCAAAGTTTAGAGGAATCAATAAGCTTGCAAGTCGAATCCTGAGTCTTTGTTAAAAAAGCCCTCTCTTGCAGAGGAGAATCAAAGAGGTTGGCCTTACCCAAAGGGACAAGAAGAAATACTCCCTGGGAAAAAATTGGCAATAGTATATTATATTTTGAAGCGGCGATTGCAAAGTTGAACAGACACTGCAACTGAAAAACAATTAGCCCAAGAAAATTTTTACGCAATAATTTTTTTTTGAGAGAGGCAGACCCAGCACCTATTATTATTAAATCAAATTGTTCCAATTAAGTTCACACAGACGGAGCAAGTGATTGAAGCATCTAATCCACAAACAAACGCTTAAACTCCCTATCAAACACATGTTAGACAGGGACCACTCCGTCTAGAAATAATAATTACAAACACAGTTAGTGGCTGGAGAGACAACTGATTCCTCTTGACGGTACAACTAGCCCATGAGATTCTTTTCATTATGTTTGCTTCATCTTTAAATGCCATTCTAAAGCCTCATGCTGTTCATTATGGCTGGGTAATGGCATGCCTTGCATTCTTCACAACAGTTTTCTCGTCCACAGCAATAACCACACCATCAATTATACTTTTATCCATAGCAGAGCATCATGGCTGGGCAATTTCCGATGTAAGCAAATCCTTAGCATTAATGTTTTTAATACTCGCAGTGATGGCACCTTTTGGTAGCGCTTTAATGCTAAGAATAGGCGTAATAAAAGTGGTTATCATATCTGGAACGTTAATGATTTCTGGCCTTGTCATCACAATTTTTGCTTCAGAAAAGTGGCATTTGCTTATTGGTATAGGTGTTTTTTTAGGTACGGCGAGTGGCATTCTTGGTCTCGGTTTAGCCGCAACTGTAGCCTTGCGGTGGTTTGAAGAAAAAAAAGGATTAGTCGTTGGGATACTGACATCAGGATTTGCTGCCGGTCAGCTAATCTTCGTGCCACTCATTGGTTGGCTAACAACAATTGTTGATTGGCGCTTTGCTATCCTTCCCGCGGCAATTGGGTCATTAACATGTGCAATCTTATTTTTTTTCCTTGGAAAAAATTGGCCTGCTGATCTCGGTTTAAGGCCATATGGCGCTTTAAAAATTTTTACACCTCCCAAAAACACTTCTATTAATCCTTTTGTTAATAGCTGTTATAAATTGAAAGGAGCCATATCTCATCCTGGATTTTGGTTATTAGCTATTACATTTTTTATTTGCGGCTTAACCTCAAATGGACTGGTCACCCAGCATTTTATTCCTTTTTGTGCAGATAATAATGTTGGTATTATCGCCGCGTCATCATATCTAGCTATAATGGGAATTTTTAACTTTATAGGAACCACGGCGTCGGGGTGGTTATCAGATCGTTTTGATAATTTTAATTTATTAGCCACTTATTATGGTTTTAGAGGCCTATCGCTTCTCTATCTACCTTACAGCAATTTTGATGCATTTTCACTAAGTGTATGGGCATTATTTTTTGGGCTTGATTTCATAGCAACTGTCCCGCCAACCATAAGATTGTCAGGAAAATTCTTTGGACCTGTGGACGGACCAATCATTTTTGGGTGGGTTTTTGCTTTCCATCAACTCGGCGCAGCAGTTGCAGCATTCGGCGCAGGGGAGAGCAGAGACATTCTCTTTACGTATAACCCAGCATTTATTTCAGCGGGAATTGTGTCTATTCTCGCGACGATTTTGATTATTTTTTTTAAATATAGCCCCTTTGACACTTTGCGAGAGAGGCAAGTCCCAGGATAAAAATTTAACTCTAGGCTGATAAATTCATATGTATTTCTTCATTAGGTGCAAAACAGCTACAATTATAGAAGCTAAAAAATTAAGAGCTTATTTAACTAGTCATAAGAGACGAATTAACAATCCTAATATTAACCCTTTAATAAAAACCACCCCAACAACTCCTTAATCAGAAAATCCTAACTTCCTTTTTCACCATCCTACTTGTTGTTTATGCCAATTTAATATTTTTTTTCTTCCAAATACTTATTACAAACCACGTCAAACCTTCTCAAGATATATTGCACCCTTACACCGTTATCGAGACACGTTTTCCATCTCAATCAACTCGGGTCAAAGAAATCTTTTAGCTCATTACAGACTTCATCAGGAACTTGTTCAGCTGGATAATGGCCACATTCTAGTTTTTTCATTTTCTGAATATTGCTGCAATATTGTGGCCATGCAATATGTGGGTCAAAGAACTTTTCAGTATGACTAAGTGCCCCCCAATAAATAGCTGTAGGGCAAGAAACCTTCTTGCCAGCCACAAAATCAGCACTATCCGTTTCCATATCCACTCCGACCCCGGCGCGATAGTCCTCACAAACAGCATGAATGTTTTCGGGCGTGCAGCATCTTGCATATTCAGCCAATGCGGCATCAGTGAAGCCACCTTTGCCAATTCCCATTTTGGTCAACTTCTTGAGAATATAATAATTCTCTTGCCCCTTAATTAGCTTTTCAGGAATGTCATAGGGTTGCGCCATAAAAAACCAATGGTAAGAGTTTAAGGCTGATTGCCAGCTTGTGTTGTTGAGCACATAATGCGTTGGCAGTATGTCAAATGTTGCTAGCTTTTGAACAGCTCTTGGGTGATCAATTGCCATTCTGTGCGCCACCCGCGCTCCACGATCATGACCGGCAATAAAGAATTCATCAAAACCAAGGTAAGACATAACTTCTACTTGATCTTGAGCCATCCGACGGAAGGAATAATTTTTATGATTCTTTGTGCCACGTGGTTTACTGCTGTCCCCGTACCCTCGCAAGTCAGGAATGACAAGAGTATAGTATTGTGACAAATACGGGGCTACTAAGTGCCAATGTACGTGGGTTAATGGATTACCGTGAAGTAGTAGTACAGGTGGCCCTTCACCCCCATATCGTAGATTAATAACCACTTCAGGATCAGTAGTTTGAATCTTTTCCTGTTTAAAATTCTCAAACATATTAAATGGCCCAGTTCTTGCGGACTAATCCAGCAAGAAAGTGTTGGGTTATTCACACAAAAAGGAAATTTAGATGAAAATTAATATACACACTATTCTAGTAAAAAATCGGATTTATTTATTTTTCTAAGCTGCCAGGACCGTATCACAAAAATCAAAATCAAAAGAGCGCTGAGACCCATAAATGTAAAGACCATAATAATTGCTTCTCCGCCCCCAAGAGCTTTGTAAGCATCTTCCATACAACGTTCAATTTGCTCTTGGCTGGTTTTGTCAGCACAAAATAACTCCTGTGCTTGAAGGAATTTTATTTGGTCTGCCCCCCTATCAGCATCACTTTTTGTGGCCCAGTGCCAAATTGACCACAGCCCTAACAAGGATGGTGGAACTAATAATATTAGAATGAAAAATTTCCATAAAATTTTTAGAATCCATCTCAAATTAAGTCTCCTTAAAAAAGTTCATTCCACAATTACTGCTGCTATCTACTTGTAAAATTACCTATTTTCTGAAACATGAAAATCAAAAAAACAATTTGGGTATGATCTCAGAAGCTCAAACTTTCAATAAGGTGCATGTCATTTTTTGACTCGTACAAATTTTACCGTGTCTCGGAACACATATTGCAGCTTTCAGGTTTTTTGCTTTCTAAACAAATGGGGTTTAGACCAATTGGTTTTTATACCCAAAATGTCGTCTCGATCCTATCGATTTTGAGTCATACTGTAGCTATAATATAGAAATGGTTATTGTCGAATTCAGTGGGACATAAACATCTGATCGACGTGGCCAAAGACTGCCAATGATTTGACATTTTTAGAAAGTGTAGAGCATTATGGATATCAACAGCTGGTTTTATTGGCTTTGATATTCATCATGGGCGCAGCGTCACCAGGCCTCAGCTTTCTTGTAATCATCAGTATTACTCACCAATCTGGAAAGCCGCCAGGAATCTTTGGATCTCTGGGGCAAGGAATTGGTATTTTTATTTTGGTTTGCCAAAAGATTGATCATCTTAAAGGCAGATGCAGTTGATCATACAACTAATATAAAAATAGCAAGGTTAAGTCGTAGTTTTAGAGATGGTTTACTCATAGCTATTCTAAACCCAAGAGTTGCCATTTTCTTCGCGTCTATCGTCAGCGCTTTTATTACTTTAAGTCAGTCGTATAAACTTCATCTAAAAATTTCTAGTCTTGCCTGCATCATAGATACAATTGTTTACGTTAGTTAAGTATTTCTATTGTCAACAAGCATCATGTTGCGGGTTTTAAATCGGTTAAAACAGGTTCTA
This sequence comes from Candidatus Puniceispirillum sp., assembly GCA_028382965.1. Lineage (GTDB taxonomy): Bacteria > Pseudomonadota > Alphaproteobacteria > Puniceispirillales > Puniceispirillaceae > UBA3439. The sequence continues at coordinate 27,013 of JAOEUK010000017.1, read as the reverse complement.
GATATTTTTTTAGCATCATTTTTCTTAATTTTTGCCTCAAACATAGTGCTTAAGATTCATCAAAAGATAAGTTTGTCCTAACAGCCAATCGTTTGTTTTCACTTAAGCAATACTGATTGATTGCTAAAGTGCTAGATATTTTTAAGAGTTGCAAAGTCACCAACATTAAAAAAGTGATAAAACTATTAGTCTAAAACCCATTATTAAAAAGACCCACAAGACTATTTTCTTAAACATACCTTGTGGCACAAAGGAACGCATCTGTTCACCAATCCAAAATCCAACCATTACAATAAAAAGCACTGATATTGATTGTAAAGTTGTTTCAAAAGTCAAAACTCCAGCAAAAGTCAGACCCATAGCTAAAGGAATAGAACTTATAAAAAAGAGGAATCCTGTCGCGCCAATAAATTCTTCTTTTGTGACGTTCTGATTAACAAGGTACATAACTACTGGTGGTGACCAGATTGAGCTCATCCCCCCTAGCACACCGGCAAAGAGACCAACAATTACATGCCAAAAATGACTTGCACTTATTGGCACCCTTTTTCCTACCATTTGCGTTAAAGAAAATACCACCAAAGAAAATCCAATTGATATCATAAGCATCTCGGTTGGAATACTAAGTATAATTAGCGAAGTAAAAAAAATACTAACAATAATAGAAATTCCAAATAACCAATACTTTTTAGCAATATAAAGGGGCGATTCACAGCGAGTATATTGAACGCCATTTGTGGCTATTATTGATACAGCTAAAAGAGAAATAGCAGTAGTCGGTTCAATAACCAGAGTCAAAAGTGCCATAGCTGTTGTTGGCAAACCAATGCCTAAAAACCCTTTAACTGCGCCAGCAAATAAAAGAATGGAAAGCATAATGGCCAACAACCAGATATCGTTAGTAAATAATAGAGGATCAAGTGACAAGTTCAGACTTCATACTAATTTCATTAAACTAATCTTTATCATATCAACGAACATTCTGTTGATTTTTCTACTGCAGATCTGTCCAACATATGATTTAAATCATAATGTTGTTCTTACAGGTGTTAATCATGGAAATGTTTTGGGGATTTATTGGTGTTATTGCATGGGTTGGCTGGTCATTCACCCGTGAAAGGCAATGGCAAAAACCTATGCTTTACTGGTTTGTTTTGCTCCAGATATGTCTTGTAACGGCTTTTTTAATGGCTAAGGCAAGCAATTAAAGTAGACAACAAATCAGCCAAGCTCTTAATCTGCAGTCTTTTTGTAAATATCAATCCATAGTTGCGCTGGGCAAAAAACAAGACCGGCAGCCTATAATTTAACTCAAGCTATACTCTAAACAAGCCTCACCAAAACTTTCCAAAAGTTTTTTGTTTAAATAGTTTTCTTCCCTCTCTGGGTGAAACTCTGCATGCCATTGGACACCTATGCCAAAACTTGAATAATTTTTTATGCTTATTGCCTCTATTAAACCATCTTCAGAACAGGCCTCCACATTCAAATCTTTTCCTAATTGCTGAATGCCTTGCCCATGCAAGGAATTCACTATAAATTTTTTCTCATTCACCAAATCTCTTAGAATACTATTTTCTGTAAACTCTATTTGATGCTTTGGTTTAAAAATTTCCTCCAGCGTTACATCATCATTTGTAGGCATGCGATGATCTTTTTTACCGTTTTCTTGATGAACTCGATAAAATAACGTTCCCCCATATGAGATATTAATTTCTTGAATTCCTCTGCAAATTCCAAAAATTGGCATCTTCCGTTCAACACATTTAGGAATGATGTCTAAAACAATCCTATCTCTATCTGGATCGATGGGCTCATCTTCTGGAAAGTTTGGACCATTATAATGGTGTGGTTCTACATTAGCCCGACCACCTGTCAAAACAATTCCATGTATTTTATCAAGCAAAAATTCTAAATCATCTTTATTGATACAAGGTGGGATAAGTACCGGCAAAACTCCAGAAAAGTGCATCACAGAATTCACGTATCTTTTCCCAACAGAATGAGATATCTGCCTGCCATTAAAGTTAACAGTTTCGTTTGTTGATATTCCAACTATTGGTTTAGAAGTCATTCATCTAACGCCCGTAAATTTTGTTTCACCTGCCACTACTTAACGCAAGGGTTACAGTTGCCCATTGCTGGATGAATAGCAAGATAGGCTAGTTGTTTTTTGCAGCCATTCAAACGCGGCCCATAACAATGTGTAAAAAAAATTTAAACCTACTAATTTTCCTTTACCAAATAAAAGAAATACTATCCGGACCGTGATTAAACCAAACACAAAACGGCTATATATGGGTCACCTCCGATGGATGCGGTGGGCTCTCAAAGAAACCCACCCCTACCATTTTAGCAACGGGGGTGCTTGATGCAAAAAAGAATAACGCAAACAGTACAGATATAATAGGTGAGCGTTGCGCCAGAAAGTCACCTTCCAAATATTATAAAAGAATATCAAAAACCCTGTGAAACTATCATTCTCAAATTATCAAAACACCATTGTATGTGACTGCATTAACCAATCATTTAAATGCCCTCAAAAGCATCTAATCTCCCAATGCATCTTTAAACTGAACTGTTTCTCTTGCCAATCTATCAAAGACCTGAAGTGCATCATCAGACGTTAATTCGTTTAATGCTCCCCGTGACAACATCCAACTCTCAAAAACGTCACTTTTCATAGTCCATGAAGCAAAAAGCCTTCTATCAGTCCTATCATCTCTTAATTTCGTAATTTCAGCATGCCGAGAGTCAGCGATTATTTTTTGATACAATTTATTAATTGCGTCTGTGGGCCCCTCCAATAATTGAAGATAAAGGTCAGAATGGAAAATAAGACTTCCTGTAACGTCCCACTTAATGTTGTTAGCCCTTGATGTGTGCAAAATGCCATCTAAAACGTCATTGTCAAAAAAAGTGGGCCTTGACGTGTAAATCACATGTTTGATTTTCTCTTTATTTATTTCTTCCATTTGGCTTCTCCAATTTGAAAATTAAATGCTAAGCGTTTTCTAACTTTTGAGCAAATTTAATAGGAAAACAGAGAATGTCCTGCACATGAAGTTGACCCAGAAAATGCCTAATTGAAAGCTTCAAGTGCCAATAACCTCTTATTAAGATTACTAAGACGTAGTCATAATCATGAACAGAAATAGTGAATTTCTTGATCAAAAACACGATCATTCACCTAATAAAATCTTTGCAGTCACAACACTGTGTTTCCGCAAATAGTCCATTTTTGGGGCAAACCCCAAACCAGGTATTGATGGTGCAGTAATTTTCCCTTTTCCAAAAGGATGACGTCAGGGGTTGAAAAATCATCTTCAAAAAATCGACTGCTTAGAAATATATCACATGGATAGCTAACATTGTCTTTTGTCGCTAATACCATTGAAAGGGCTTTACCAACGGCTGACTCAAATATTCCACCGACCCAAATTGGAAAACCATGATTCTTGCAAGGATCATGAATTTCTAGTGCATTTGTGAGTCTACCAACTCGACTTGTGTTAATATTGATCCACCGACAAGCTTGGATCGTTATTGCCTTAGCAGCACGGTTTAAAGAAGTGATACTCTCATCAAGGCAGATTGGTGTTTGCAAATTTTTTTAGTCGCAAAAACGTCATAGGCGACAGCAAAAGCACCTTTTGTATATTCAGTGTTATAAAGCGGTAGCGTTGCGGGAGCGCATTCATCCCAACCTCCTACTTCATTAAATTTTATATTAACAAACAGGCTTTCAATATTATCTTGAGACCCATAGGCCGTGACCCACGGTTCGAGCAATGGCATGCGAACATGATAAAGATTAACTTCATTAACGAACATTTAGGTCACCACTCAACACAATTATTAAACATCCAATCTTCAATTATAGCACAACTTTTACTGCTTCTACGAAGCAAATGTCCCAGCCTGTTAGATTAACCAGCCTATAACTCATGAGTGCTTTTTCTCGCACCGTTGTCAGCCATGCAATCAACAGCAAAAAAAGTGTAAAGTGGGTATGACGTTTATAAACCCCACCAAAGTCAGATGTAATGGATTTTCTGTGCTTTGGTAAAATGTAAGACGGTAGCAAGCGATAGCATTGCTATAACTAAATAATTTATGGTGTTGATCGCTAAGAAAAAAATGAGCTAATAATAAAATTTCACGTTAGCTGACTTGGTTAAGCGGTGTATTCACGTCTAAAATCGTTATTCAACAAAAAAAAATTAACCTTTAATAAGAACCTAACTTAATGCACATAGATAATAAAATTATTTTTGATTACTTATTTATGTTTCATGCATTAAAGCCCACCAGTGTTTTAGACTGATGGGCCTAGTGCAATGTAGTCTCATTTGTTTTGCAATTCGCGTGCCACCCCAATGGCATTATCAAACCATGGATATCATATGGAAGAAATTGCTCCTCATTATACTATCCCCTTAAACAGATTTTCATAGGAATTTCTGAAATGCTAACATTTGCACTGGCTGTTTTTCTTTTAATTTTGACCCCTGGACCAGGCGTTTTATCCCTTGCTGGTGTGGGAGCAGCTTTTGGATGGCGTCAGGGCATTAATTATTTAGTGGGTTTGTTCATAGGCACAAACCTCGTTTGTTTTGCGGTTATTTCTGGACTTACGGGAATTGTATTAGCCGACCCAGTAATACGCACAACATTATTATTGATTTCTGCTGCGTATCTCGGGTTGCTAGCATTCAGAATCGCTTTTGCTGGAGCCGAGATCGCATTTATTCACATGTCTTTGTCCGGCTTCAGGACAGGAATAACCCTTAAGTTCATCAACCCAAAAGCTTATGCAGTTAACACCACGCTCTTCAGCGGCTTTGCTTTTTACCCTGATCACTTATTCCTTGAGATTGGGCTAAAGCTTTTGATTTCAAACTTGATCTGGATTCCTCTCCATTTTCTTTGGCTCTATGCCGGGGTCAAGGTTAACCGATTGGATCTGCAAGATCGAACCCAGAAGATTATAAACCTTATGATGGCATTGCCTATTAGCTGCAGTCGCCCTCTCTGTCTGGGCGACGTTATGACACCTTTTTATCCATTTTCTTTTGACTTGGGAGAACAACACATCAATTCTTAATATATTCAATATAACTGTTATTTCACGCTATTTTCTAGAACAAAAAACCACATGCTTCGGCATGCTGAATTCAAAAAGAAGAGGAAAAATAATGAAGCTTGAATTTCACCACATAAATTATGTCTCGAAAAACATCAAGGAGCTAGATATGTTTTATCGGAACGTAATGCAAATGGAAACAATTCCACCTGAAAAATTTCCAAGAACTGCAGCCACTGATAAAGCAGGGTACGATGGCAAAATTAAATTTGTGACTGAAGGCACTATGCAAATGCATTTGGCAGAGAAAGACCTCAAAGTTGCAACTAAACATAATCAAAGAATAAACCCAGTTGAAAAAGGTCATATCGCATTTAGAACAGACAATATTGCAGAGTTCAAAGCTATTCTGATAAACAATAACATCTCATTTTCTGATTACGGAACCACCTTCGCAAAGGAATGGCATCAAATTTTTTTTAATGATCCCATTGGGAATGTTATCGAAGTTCATCAATTAATAGATTAGTTTTTCTCACCATAAACTAATGCGATTGGGCCACGAATTGAATCTTATCAATAGATACTTTATTTACTTCTTAATTCCATTTGTATTGGTTGGCGTTTACATGCTTTGGCAGAGATACATTTGCCATAAAAAATGGAAGACGCAAATGAGTATATTGAAGAAATGCGTATGGGGGCGGGAAGGCTAAAATTTGTAAAGCCTGGTGGCAGGCCCATTGATTATTAACTGTTCATCAAAGTTAATCTTAAAAAAAGTGTTGGAATACTAATGTAGAAAAACATACTGATTTGTCTGTGAAATATTTCTTTTTGGATTTTTATGAAGAGTAAATTGGAAAAACCATGCTAAACGGCAGAGAATGCTTGTTTAGGTTTAATCACATTTCTGGTCAAACGCATGCCACATTATTGCGTTAAACTAATATCCTACTGTCATGATGTAATGCTCTGCGTGGTCTGGGGACAAGAAAACTGCAGTAGCTGGATCACAGCCTGTAAGCCACATGGTGCCGCAAGGACTTATTCTTCCTAATTGCCGTTTAGAGTGCCGACGCGGCTGTTTCGGCCACATTGAAGACGATAATATTCATACTTCACCACTCGCTTTTTATAAAAATCCTGATGCTCATCACGAACAGGATAAAAGGCACTCTCTAACTCAATTGGCACAACCGAGGTTTTCGGGGCAAGGCGCTCAGCTATCACGCGCTCTGCATCTGTTTTGTAATATATAGCGGGACTATAGGAATGGCCTCGATCACAAAATTGACCACCTCTATCCTCATAATCAATCGTGGCATAAACATGGCGGACTAAACTTTCATAAGAAATGACCTCAGGATCGTAGATAACCTGCGCGGCTTCGCGGTGATCACCCCATTTGCCATATTCATAGCGCGGATTGGGCGTGGTGCCCCCAGTAAAGCCGCTAATCACCTCGCTTACACCATCAAGCTTTTCAGAATCCGCCTCTGTGCACCAAAAGCAGCCACCCGAATAGGTAAAGTTTTCAGCAGTTGCCGTTGATAGTGCCATACTCCCCGCTATGAAAAGTGTTGCGCAAGCAACAATAGTTTTCTTCATTTTCATATTTTCCTATATGTGGCTGTCTTATCTATCATTCAATAGGGACCAGGATGGATGCACATTCATTCAGAATTATTCAAGCACAATAATCGTATTGCAAGATATTTTCTTCCTCGGTTTAATACGTTCTCTTCTTCGTTAACCAATTTAACCCTCGGTACCCTTCCCGGTCAGAGAAGCTTTTCTTTGTTGAGAATGAGACAAATAATCCAAAACCCCGTTGCATAAATTATTCACCTAAGCTAGAACAAATCATGAACATATAACATAGATATTAATAACCATATAATTTTAGGAGATGCTGAATGGCAGAAAATAAATTGCCAGTATGGAGACAAATGATAGAGAAAGCCGAGGCAGCTAAACAGTATGAAGAAGTCAAGAATGGCTGCGCGACGCCGCGCTGTCTTGCCTGTGGACGACATGAGAACATCTTGTGGGTACATGGTCACGGACAATGTGCCTACTGTAATACCAATGTGATGCCATGTTGTGATGGTGAGACAGGTGGTTAAAGTACACAGACTTTTAAATTTTTTATTTGTAAATTTTCTTAGTTTTTCAGCAAAAGCAAATTCTACGATTTTAGACACCTATGCTTGGACTAATTGTCTTGTAATTTTGATAACTGAGAGAAACAACAGAAATCTTGAAAAACAGACAAAACAGTTTTTTGAGGAACACACTTGTAACATTGCTGATAGAAACTTGCAGCTGCTTCATTTCCTTATTGATAACCAAATTATAAGTAAACTACCAAAAAAATGCAGTCACAAACAAGTGTGTGGCTTGTAGGGTATGATGGATCAATCAAGGCTTTCAGTGAAGATGTTCAATTTCTGAATGACTTATTTAAAACCATCGACGAGATGCCAATTCGCCAGGACGAGTCAGAATCCGGGACAACTTGCAACTGAATTAATCTCTTAATTTAAGTCAATCCAAAAGGAATCCTGCTTCTAAAATCATGCCTCCCGTATCCATCCTCACGCTAATTAAAAAGGACCTATGGGAACAACTAGAATGGTCGGAATGTTTCTTAGGAAACTGTTGCCAAATAGCGGATTAATTGCCCTTTTACAGCACCAATAGATATCTCAATATTAGTACTTTCAGTAGAATACGTATTAGTGAGCAACTGTTAGCAGGAGCGATGTGTATATTTAATCAGAGATATTTTGTTAGTGGAATAGGCCCACTTATCTTTCTCACTATGGATAAAGAGTAAGTGTGTTCAGTTGAGTAACAAGATAATTTTCATCCAATGTTAAATAACAATGACATAACCAACTGAAACAGATACTATCCGTTTATACATTAAGAGGATCAGATGATATATAACGCTTATAAATTGATTATGGACAGCAAATATAATCCGTTGTCGAACATTCAAGATGTGACGATCAGGCATTTAATCATGCAATTACTTGCATGGATGTGGTGCATTATATTTTCAATGTGGATGGGCTCGATTGTAGTGTTTGGTGTCAGTGCTGTCGTTCACGCACTACTTATAGCGGGTGTCTTTATGACAGCCGCTGTATTTGAGACAGCTAGACGTAAGCCACAATTCTTTGGTGGATTAGGTCGTGGCAATGGTGGAGAGCATGATTAAGGTCACCAAATCACTAGTCTAGTCTAGGCTAGTGGAGGCCCTTTATATAAATCTACTTCGCTGCGGTGCGCTTATTCCCATTAATCTCTTCCCAAATTAGTATGGTGTTTTTTGTGAAATTTGAGGGTTTACTGTCAGCTTGCTTTTATTAAAAAAAAGTGCAGCCTAATGGACAATCCAAAATTCTGCCTTCTCTTTTTATACTATTGTAATTCTAGCAAATTAAATTTGTGCTATTTGTCCACTTTTCCATCAGTATCGATATATTCCAAATCTAATTTGGGAAGCGCCTTACCTTGAAACGCAGCCTCAAAGGCCTGAAGACGTTTAAATATAGAGATCAAGTCTATAATAGTTGACCATGATCTAACCAAATATTGAAAAGAACTGGTCACCTCACTGAACGCTCTGATGATCTGATTCATTATACCAAGGGTAATTGTTCCGACTGCTATTGTTGGTATGAGGAGTACGTAGGCAAAAAGATTATTTAATTGAAAATAAAAATTCCGAAACAAGTTAAAATACGTGTAATGGATATAAATCCGAAAATAATTTTTTCGCACATTGTCAAACAACTCTTTAAGCGCAATGGGTTCCGCCCTACTGTCATCGTCTTCACCAAGAACCAGTTCTTTTCTAAAGGCCGCCTCAACACGCTGGTTTTTGAACTCAAGGCCAGGCAATTTAATGCCAGCAACAACCATCAAAATTGTGCCAAACACCGACCAAAATAATGCCGCATAAACTAATGGATAGGCAATCTGCCCAACAACGGGCAACTCTTTTACGTTTTCTGATAACTGAAGTAGTACTGGCAAAAAAGCTATCAACGTCATAACTGCATCAACAATTGAAACTCCAAGGGTTTTCATAATTGATGCAAACCGCATCGTATCTTCTTGTATGCGCTGAGAAGCTCCTTCAATGTGTCTAACCAGTGTCCATCTAGCCGTATAGAAATCATTCATCGCAGTACGCCATCTAAATACGTAGTGACTAACAAAAAAACTTGTCACGATTGAAATCAAGACATAAGTCATTGCAAGAATCAAAAAACTAAACATAAACCCATAAAGGTCAGCGGCTGTGGTTGTAGAATTGCCTGATAATGCATTCTGGATCGCATCGTAAAACGGGCGATACCAATTGTTGACTGCAACTGCTACCTGTACTTGATAGTACGTGAAAAACAATATTAAAGCAGATCCAAAAATAGACCAAACTTGCCATTTGTGCGGAGAGTAGGAGGCCCAAAAGATATAAAAAATTGCGGCATAAAAAAAATAATAAATATAAAACCACAAAAAATCAGGTGTAGTAAAATGCCCCAATCCAATTATTGGGGGGGCATCTTTTGCTGGAAACGTAAAACCAAAAAGTGATCCTAATTCCTTACCACCAAAATACCATGAGAAGACACCAAACAAAGACCATGCTATAGCAGAAAAGAAGAACTGTTTAGGCTTTGGAAAAAAACTTTCTAGCACTCACTTCTCCATTTTATACTCGATCAAAACTCAGGCTTTTCAATTTGCTAATATCTCGTTGACATTTAGAGAAACTAAATTGATATCAAGAATTATTACTAAAGACTAATCAAGAATTTTAGTATCCTAAAATGTTACTCGAAAATCTGCCAGAAAAAGATCTAGCAGTTCTCCAAGAAATACGCCATTTAAAACTCACGACAAGAGTACGCCCTAGAATTGATGTCTTTGAGGCCTGTCAATTAGTCACACTTCACAATTGGGACACGAACATAAATGGATTAGAGTTGCTAATTCAAACGCCTTCAAAAGGCATTGAAAGAAACTCAAGAATTAACAGCCACCAATACTTTAATGATAGTTTTTCGGAGAATACTAAGCTCATGAGCCTGTAATGAGTTGGCTCGCCGGCTCTACCTATTTCTAAAAAAGAACCTGACTTAAAAGACCACACCCCCGTACCCATGAAAATCTTGCAACTTCAAAAAAGGGAACTAAAGGGTCGGATCCCTGTTTTAATCCTCTATCTGGATAAATACGTTTTAATAACTATATAGTAATCACCTTTTCCAAACGATCGGGAGAACCAACCAGTGAAGGCCAAAATATTAAGAGCAACAGTAATATCCGCCATCACTCTGACTCTCTCAGCCAGTGTGTTGGCCCATACTGGCGCTACCGGCATTATAAAAGAACGTATGGATTTTTTTGCTCGAAGCAAAGATAATTTAAAAGCGATCAAATCCCACCTAGGGGCCAATGATTTAAAGTCTGTGGTTCCACTAGCCAAAGAGATCAAAGATTGGGCAATCAAAATGCCTGAGTATTTTCCGAAGGGCAGTGATGGGAAGCCATCTGAAGCATCACCTGAAATTTGGTTAAATTTTGAAGCTTTCAAAAAATCAGCCATTGCCAATCGTGATGCTGCAAGCAAATTAATGTCTGCCGCGGCTGAGGGGGACAAAGGGGAAACAATTAAGGCGTTCAAGGCTACAGCTTCAACCTGTAAAAGCTGTCACAAATCATTCAGATTGGACTGAAATGATAGCTCGAACATCAACTATCTTTGTATCTATGATTTTATTAATGCCCGGCGATGCAACGTCATTGTCAGCTAAAGCCATAGAATTAAGGCCAAAAGATCCCGTTTACGTCCAGCTAGGTAAGAAAGTTTATCAGAACCAGTGCGCAAGCTGTCATGGTGTTAATTTAGAGGGGCAAGAAGGATGGCGCGACCGCAAGGTAGACGGTATGAGGCTTGCGCCACCCCATGACAAATCTGGCCACACCTGGCATCACCCAGACGAACTTCTCTATAAACTTACCAAGTACGGTTTCAAAGCTATGATAGGTGAAGATTATAAAGTTAGTATGCCAGTCTATGATAGCATCATTGAAGATCAGAAAATTATTGCTGTGCTATCGTACATAAAGTCCACATGGCCAGCTGACATCAAAAAAATCCACGACAAAATTAACTCTGATTACAAGCTTAATAGAGCGATGGAAGAGAAAATAGGGGATCGTGATTGACCAACGAATAGGAATAAAAAAGTTGAAACCCTTGCGGAACTATGAAGATCAAAAACAAATTTGGAAGTCTGTCTGAACAAACAATCCTATTGAGGTAAAAATGAGCTCACGCCGTGAATTTCTCAACCAATGCATAGCTGGCATGACGTTAACTATGCTGCCCTCAGGCGCCATTGCTGAGCAAGGAGTGCGCTACTATAAACTTGAAGCTGAGCCTGCGCCTCATTTCTTTGATAAAAAACCGTTAGCAACCGATTTATGGCTATACAATAATGCTAGTCCAGGACCGCTGATTCAAGCAACAAAAGGCGATATCCTTGACGTAGAATTTCTTAACAATCTTGATCAGCCAACTACAATACACTGGCATGGCATCCGAAACATTAATTCTATGGACGGTGTACCAGATTTAACACAATCTGCAGTTGAACCCGGAGAGAAATTTCGTTACCGCTTCCCTTTAAATGACGCAGGAACTTTCTGGTACCACTCACATAACAAAGCTTGGGAACAAGTCGCACGCGGTTTATATGGACCACTTGTTGTTTACGATCGCGACACAAATGAAAATGGCGGTGTTAGCGATATTGTGATCTTAGCAGATGATTGGCTCATCAACTCAGATGAACAAATTGATGCGGACAGCTTTGGCAATCTTGGTCATTGGTCACACGGTGGCCGGCTTGGCAATGCACTATCAATTAATGGCAAATTTAAACCAGCCATTCCTGTATCCTCACTTGGTCCAGTAAGATTAAGGTTTTTAAACGCAGCAAATGCTCGAGTTTTAACTTTTGAACTTTCAGGGGGAGTAATGATGAAGGTGATTTGCTTGGACGGATCTCCATGCGAGTCATTCAATACAAATAGAATAACATTGGGACCAGCTCAACGCGTCGACGTATTGATTGAAGATGCTTCACAATTAGTCGACCTATTAGAAGTAAGTTCAAGCACAACTCTAAATGCAGCAAGTTTTCAACAAATTTCCTCAAAGCTTTCAAGCGTTAAAACCTCTTTCTTTCCTGAACCATACTACTCTTGGCCCGATGCTAAGGACGCAAAAATAATTGATGTTCATATGCAAGGTGGTGCGATGGGAAATTTGTCAAAGGCCACCTTTGAGGGTGAGGAGCGCGGCTTACGCGACCTTGCCTTGAAAGAAGCAAAGCTTTGGGCGTTTAATGGAAATATAGGAGGCTATGGCCTTAGCCTTGCTGAAATTGAAATTGGTGAAGTGATTGTTATAAAAGCTTGGAATGATACAGCGTGGCCTCATGCGATGCACCTTCATGGCCATCATTTTTGGGTGGATTCTTCTGAATTTGGGACAAAAAAAAGAGCCTTGCTTCGAGACACCTATTTGATGCAGCCTGGTGAAAAGGCTGAACTTGTTTTTATTGCGAATAACCCTGGTGCTTGGCTTTTTCACTGCCATATGCTGGAGCATCACGCAGCAGGAATGGGCGGCGTAATTTATGTTTCATAGGGAAATATTATAGAAATTTATTAGATTAGCCCATGCCCTTCATTATGTAACAACTCCAAAAAAGTGCTTGCGGCTTGGATTTATATTACTTTTTAACTAATGTTCATTAATTTTAGGTTTTTGTTCTTCATACTATTTTCTTTAATAAAGTTTTACTCATTTTTTGCAATTCCATCACTACTGCTTGAGCATGCTCTTTGCCGGCCTTATAAAGCTTGATAGCCAGAGTATAAAGATAAACCCCGAATTATCTCAGGCATAGAAAAATCTTAAACTCAATTAGCTATAAATTCACTAATGATGTAACCCCAACCAAGAAAGTAGTTGGCCACAATGAGCAGAATGCTTTTACCGCAAGCAATAATTACTGAATGGTGTTAGCCAGGTCCATTTAAAGCATTTTCTGAAGTGTGCAATCAAAGACCAAATAGTCATTTACAATACAAAACTCAGGTTATCGCTTGAGAAATTCAAGAACATTGCATTAATTGCCTGCTAGTCAGCTGGATGGACTTAAGTGGCACGTAAAATGCATCCTATTTTTTCGACGATCCAAAAAGCCCATCAGTGTAAAAAGCTGGTGGGTTTTTCATTTTTTTAGATTAGGAAGAGATTTATAGACAACACCTCGTTGAAGAAAATGGAAGTATTATATAGCAAATATTATTTAGAACAGCTGCTTTAAAGCAATTACACTGCCCAACTGGCAGAGACAAAAAAACCATAGCAGCATAATTATCATAGTGGTTTTTACAGCAATTTTGGAAGGCTAACGAAAGTTGTTAACCAAAATGACTGGACACAGCTTAAGAATAAAATACAAAAAGAGGTGTTTCAATTTAAAAAATAGGAATTGATAATGATACCAGCCAAATATTCACAGCTGACATTTAGCTTTTTTTTATCAATATTTATGTCTTGTGTGGTCTCAGGTGTTTCAGTGCTTAATACCACTGGACCGGTTGATGGCTTTTATGGCCTTTGGATGACAGCTTGGCTCGGGAGCTGGCTTGTTGCATTTCCAACTATTCTAATTGTTGCACCTTTAACCCATCGTCTTGTCAAAAAGCTAGTTGGTGAAGCAAACAAATGACAGACATTACAAAAACCATTAGCTTCAAACGCTCTTTGGTTTCATTCTTTACCAAACTAATAAAGCTTCATCTTGTTCAGCATAATAACAGACCAAATCTATTTAACGCATCACGCTGGTGCCTGATTTTGAAGGTAAGCAGGATTCTAGGCAGCGGCTACTCCTCCAGCAATGCCCTCGACACACGTCTATAGAAGTGCTGGAAATCAAACTTGCAATATAGGTGGTGGTTAACAACCAAAGCGTTCAAAACGGCAAAAACCCGGTTTGAAGGAGACTTTAAAAAATATTGATTATGTTCTTGCTTTTAAAGTTAGTTATAACTAATAATTTTTATGAGATCTAAAAAACGTTCAGGGAGCGTAAAAGTGATATTTGGTCGTTTTATTTATTATGCCAAACACACGATTAGACAAGTTGGGATAGCTGTCAGTATCGTTTCATTATTTTTTCTCACGGTTGTCTCACCATTATCTGCAACAGAAAAATTTAAAGCAGTTACAACTTTTACTATAATTGCAGATATGGCTAAGAACGTGGCTGGCAATGCTGCGATTGTTGAATCAATCACTAAACCAGGTGCAGAAATCCATGGATACTCTCCCACGCCACGTGACATTCTCCGCGCTCAAGATGCAGATCTAATTTTGTGGAACGGTATGAACCTTGAACTCTGGTTTCAGCAATTTTTTCAGAACCTGAAAGAAATTCCACAAGCGACTTTATCAGATGGTATTGAACCAATTTCTATTCGAGAGGGCAGCTATGAAGGAAAACCAAATCCTCATGCGTGGATGTCATTAGATGGTGCAATGATCTATATTGATAACATCATAAAGGCTTTTTCTACGCATGACCCAGAAAATGCTGCTGCATACCAGCGCAATGGGGCTGTATATAAAAAGAAAGTGAAGTCAGCTATCGCTCCACTTCGCCAGATGACTAATTCCATTCCAGTGGATAGAAGGTGGCTAGTTAGCTGTGAGGGAGCTTTCTCCTATCTTGCTCGTGACCTTGGACTTAACGAACTTTACCTTTGGCCAATTAATGCTGAGCGACAAGGTACCCCTCAACAGGTTCGCAAAGTAATTGACGGTGTTAGGACCCATAAAATTCCTGTGGTCTTCTGTGAAAGCACAGTACGTGATGATCCAGCCAGACAAGTGGTGCGTGAAACAGATGCTGTTTATGGCGGTGCTCTTTATGTTGATAGCTTGAGCAAGGTCGATGGACTAGTCCCAACATATATAGATCTTTTGAAAGTCACAACGTCTACAGTTATGAATGGATTGGTAAAAGCCCTCAAGTGAAAGATAAAACCAATATAGCAATTGATGCAAAGAATCTGACGGTACGATATAAAAATGGCCATACGGCCATAAAGAATGCCACGTTCTCTATTACCAAAGGGTCAATTAGCGGTCTAGTAGGCATAAATGGTGCTGGAAAATCCACGATTTTCAAAGCTCTGATGGGATTTTTACCTATTACCGAGGGGACCATTTCAATCCTTGGTGGTACCGTTCGTGAGGCGCTCAAATCCTGTCTTGTTGCCTACGTGCCACAATCAGAAGAGGTTGATTGGTCTTTTCCTGTTTTGGTTGAAGATGTCGTCATGATGGGCCGTTATGGCCACATGGGTTTTCTTCGTATCCCAAATATTCAAGATCAAAATGCAGTTGATGAGGCGCTTAAAAGACTTGGCATGACCAAATTTCGTAAGCGCCAAATTGGAGAACTTTCAGGAGGCCAGCGTAAACGAGTGTTTCTCGCAAGAGCACTGGCTCAATCTAGTCAGATAATTCTTCTAGATGAACCTTTTACTGGCGTGGATGTCCAGACTGAGGATTCCATTATACATTTGATGCGTGAGATGCGTGATGAAAGTCGCGTGATGTTGGTTTCAACTCACAATCTAGGATCAGTACCTGAATTTTGTGACCACGTGGTCATGGTGAATAAAACTGTATTAAACCAAGGTCCAATCGAAACAAATTTTACCCACGAGCATTTGAAAAATGCGTTTGGTGGAGTTCTCCGTCATTTAGTCATTGAAGGTGAAGATTTGCATGCTGACAAGGACAACCGGAAGGTTTCAATACTTACTGATGATGAGCGTCCACTTGTAACTTATGATGGGAAGCACCAGATCACGCGAGCAAAGGAACTGAAGAGTGATTGAAGCACTTCTTGTCCCATTCAACTACAGCTACATGAACACTGCAATGTGGGTGAGCGCGCTAGTAGGAGGTGTCTGTGCCTTTTTATCAGCTTATTTGATGCTAAAAGGGTGGTCACTAATTGGCGATGCATTGTCCCACTCTATTGTTCCCGGTGTGGCCTTAACTTATATCCTTGGTCTGCCATTATTTGTAGGCGCATTTTTTTCAGGTGGGCTAGCAGCAGGGGCAATGCTGTTCTTAAAACAAAGAACAGCATTGAAGGAAGATGCCGTCATAGGTCTCATCTTCAGTTCGTTTTTTGGGTTAGGACTTTTTATAGCCTCTTTATCGCCAACATCTGTTGATATCAAAACAATTACACTCGGTAACATACTTGCGATAGCGCCCAGTGATACCATTCAATTGGTGCTAATTAGTTTAGTCTCACTGACCGTTCTGTTAATAAAATGGAAAGATTTAATGGTAGTGTTCTTTGACGAGAATCATGCTCGGTCAATTGGCATTAACCCAGAGCGATTGAACTTACTTTTTTTTACCATTCTTTCTGCTTGCTGTGTAGCAGCCCTCCAAACAGTGGGAGCATTTTTAGTAATCGCCATGGTGATAACGCCGGGGGCAACTGCCTATTTGCTAACAGATCGCTTTTCACATTTGTTAATATTAAGTATTATCATTGGCACAATGACCAGCTTTTTTGGAGCTTACGCAAGCTTTTTCTTGGACGGCGCAACTGGCGGTATTATTGTATGCCTTCAAACAATAATCTTTCTCATTGCTTTTTTATTAGCGCCAAAGCATGGAGCACTAGCCTTACGAAGGCTGGCTTGTAATCATCGGAGGCAGGTTTAATGATCGAAACATTACTTCTGCCCTTTAAATTTCATTTCATGCAGAATGCTTTTTTAATTGGGCTGACTGTTGCTGTCCCTACAGCACTTCTTTCTTGTTTTCTGGTGGTAAGGGGATGGTCTCTCATGGGTGATGCTATAAGCCATGCAGTCCTTCCTGGAGTTGTGCTTGCCTATATTTTAAACATACCCTTAATGATTGGTGCATTTATAGCAGGCATTTTTTGTGCGCTGGCAACGGGCTATTTGTCTGAAAACTGCCGAGTTAAACATGACACTGTGATGGGTGTAGTGTTTTCCGGAATGTTTGCTGCTGGATTAGTTATGTATACCAAAATAGAAACAGATGTGCATCTTGACCACATTCTTTTTGGTAACATGCTTGGAGTGAGCGTTGAAGACATTAAAATTACTGTTTTAATTGCTATGGGCGTAAGCAGCTTCCTTTTAATGAAGTGGTCAGATCTTGTGCTTGAATCTTTTGATCCTTTGCAGGCGCGGGCCTCTGGATTAAATGTATACGTTCTAAAATTCTTGCTCCTGGCGTCCATATCTCTGACAGTTGTGGCTACTTTGAAGGCCACTGGTCTTATACTGGCGGTTGCATTACTTATTGCTCCAGGCTCAATTGCTTTTTTGATAACAAATCAATTCCGTTTAATGATGCCTTTTGCTATAATTTTAACGATGTTAACTGTGGTTTTTGGCATTTATCTTAGTTTCTGGATAGACAGTGCTCCAGCACCAACAGTCATTATGCTGTTAACATTAGTTTTTGTTTTTGTTTTTATTAGAAAAATAAGAAGCCAAAAAGCTATCATCAATTCTGAAATGATTTAGTGTTTATTGTATTCACTTTTATTCACGTATTTCTCTCTTAATTCACCGCTAAAGGTGGCGCCTTTTTTCAAGGAAAATACTATACGGGGCATAAGATAATCGTCAAAAAGTTATAACTTTGTTCTTGTCATCTTTGAACAGTTACTTGGGCTGAGGGAGTGACGTTAGCCGAACACCGTCAATCGCAATAATAAGCGTATTAATATCAGACCATCTGGTGATTTTGATTAAAATTGTTATCTAGTTAAGCCTAAAAAAGGAAAAGTCGATGAACCAAGACAAGAAAGATGAAGTCATAGAGACAATCACGGATGCAATTGCGGCTGGCTCTGAGGTGAGCATCTACCGTGGCACTGATTTGACAGACAATGACTTCCCAACAAGAGGCGTTATTCCAGTTTACATTGGCCATATTTTGAGTTTGGCTTTACTTGAACTTGGTGGTGCTTCCAATGATGCAATTGAATGGGGTCGGCTAGAAATAGTTAGAACAAACGAAGTCTTAAAAGGGCCACATGACATCATCAATTTTGATTTCCGTTAGACAAAAAATTTTCCGGAGGTTGCCCTGTTCTAGCTTTACGGGTTAAGCAAAAATCATGCCTTTCCAATTTTTATCTGTGCAAAAAAGTTGTGCCTATACAGGCTGTGAGTGCAGCGCACTATGCAAATGACAGAGACAAATTTTTATTGCTCGTCAGCGGCTTTAATTGCATCAATATAAACGGTATGGAGGCACCTGTTTAGATCCTCTTACACTTACTATGTGTTCATCGAATAACCAATAACGCAATGACCTTACTGAGAGGTTAGTTTTGGCGTAATAATAAGAATAACCCTTAGCTTGAGTGCAAAAAAAATGATGGGAAATGTCATCTGGAAATCTGTTGATCAGGAAGATATCAAAAAATCTTTGGGTAATGAATAGACTATATGCATGGCCATTCAAGAGTCACTCAGGGGTGTTTTTCTAATCTGAAACAATTGACTCTTCACCCACACGAGCCCTCGCTGCAAGCCAGCCGCCCTCTACTTTAATATCTGAACCGGTGATAAAGCTGGACTCATCAGATGCAAGAAAAACAACTGCACCATTTATGTCATCAGGCTTGCCCCAGCGGCCAATTAAATTGTCATTTGCCCAAGCAGAACCAGTCTCTTCGCCCTCAGAAAACCTTTGGTTGAAAGGAGAATCAATCATCCCAGGAGAAATTCCATTAACACGGATATTATTTGGGGCCAAATCAATGGACATAGTTCGAGTTAGCCCAAGAAGGCCAGATTTTGCCGCCACATAAGCGCAACGATTTGGCCGACCCATATAACTTGCAATGGAACAAACATTAATAATGCTACCACCACCACTGGTTATCATTTTTGGAACAATAGCTTGTGAACAATAAAAGGGGCCAGACAGATTGATTCCTAACATCAAGTCCCAGTCTTCTTTGGTGTGCTCTAAAAATCCTTTTATAACTCTTGCTCCAGCATTGTTGACTAGAATGTCAACTCTACCAAAGGTATCCATTGCTTCGTTTGCCATTGCGTCTAACTCTTCATTAGACTGCACATTAGCTTTTACACAAATAGCTTTGCCTCCCTCCTTAATAAGGTTAGACGCAACTTCATTGGCACCGTCTACATTTTTATCAACCACAACAACTGAAGCGCCTTCTTTTGCAAGTGCATAACACATAGCTTCACCCATACCACTTGCACCACCAGTCACTACAGCAGTCATTTCTTTCAGTCTCATTTAATATTCTCCAAATAAAATTTTGTTAGTTCAAAAGCAGCTATTTAAATTCAAATGAAAGTAAAAAGGTCTATAATACCAGCCTAAGTAATTAGGCCTCAAAATCCTGTTTATAAGACTTATATTGTGAACGAATATTCACTTTATCCCAAACATTTTTTATGTAATCTCAGTTAAATTCATTAATTTTTCTTAATTAATCTTTTAATCAAGACATCGATTTATTCAGGTTACTCAAACGCCAAAATTCTCTAGACAGGAATTCTCTCATAATAAATTCATGAATTATATGTTAAAAGTTTTATATTCTGCAAAAAATAACTCGAGTTAATAAAACAGGGTTCTGGAATAAGATTTACAACTCCAGAGAATTGATGGTGGGCCCCGGGCACCACTATTAACAAGCACTATGATTATAGTCTAATAACTAAAATGACCTTTGTACTTTGGTCTGAGTCTAATGTTGGCAGTCATCAATTCAAGCTAGTGGTAGCCTAAGACTACTTGGTCAACTTAAGGCCAAGCCATGAGTGTGGGAGGTAAAAGAGGGAATTTCAGCTTCCAACCTTCAGGACTTTATAAAAGGACCAAAAGGGGTCAGCTTCGGACTTTTTGCACTTGATAACAATGTCATGCCTGTCAACCTAACTTTGTCAGACCGTCAACCACCTTATGAGCCCAAATTTTGAGGATTAAGGTGGACGCCAAGAGATTGGAGCGTAAATAATTGTTAAAGCTGATTTGATTGTAACTCCATACTCTTCTCCAAAGTGTATTAGTTGCAACCTGACTACATAAGTTGGAGATAGGGACGTTATTACAATTGTGAAATAATTACTCCCTTAGCTTTCACGCTAGATGAGCTGGAAAAAGGGCCACCCCCAGGTGGCCTTTTTTTGTCCTGAGCTAGATAACCATCTTCACCAAAATCACCAAACGGCTCAATTGTATCGGTGTTCTTTAGTTAAAGTTTTTTGAGGTCCGCTTCAAGTTTGGAGATTTTGGTTTCACAAATAATTTCTTCCGCGGTGCAACGCCAAATCTGCTCAGACAGCTCATTTCGTCTTTTCCATTTACACGGCCTAACTGACATATCCATATTTTCATGAGCCAGTACGTGAAGTTTCCTTCTTTTATAACCAGTTTTTTTTTGAGTTAAACTACCTTCAATATTCCCAACGGAATCAAAATGAACCTTTGACACTATCAAGCTTACTTGGCGTTCCAACTTCTGGTAGGCGGCAAATCTGTCAGAATCAAGTTTCTCAAGCTTTTCATCAAGCTCAAAAGTTTCTAGTCGCAGCTTATTATCTCTCAAGGATGACCATCTAAGACGCTCATTATTTATGGCAACTTTTTCCATCATTAATTTTTCAATATCGTTTAGCATCTAACAAACATAGCACATTTTTAAATTCCACCTAAAGCTATTCATAAATTTCATCATCAATTGATGGCATCAACTTTACCGTCAAACAACTGAGTTAAGAGTTTATCCGTTGGCCTTTTTTTCGTCACAATGAGGGTGATAATAATATCAACCATAATAAAACTAATGGCGAGCATTAAGCTTATTCATTTCCATCACTAACATTTATTAAGCTGACTTCACCTTCATACACCTCGGTGTCTACCCTATTAGGATTGCAGCAAATCTCGCAATCAAATATTTCTGAATTACGACCACTAAATGTTTGGTCAATCCCTAAATCAATTTCAAATGCCTCAAAACAAAAGTGACACGTTATTGTTTGTTCATTTGATTCCATTGCTTATTCGTCCAAATCTACTCTGTTTGGCACTTGTAAGTATGTCGAAACATCAAGAATCACCTCGCCATCAGCAGACAAGGCAACATCTCTATGGACACTTTCCTCACAATACATAGATGGTGGCTGTTTTAAACTCAGTGCCAAAATAGGCTGACCATAATCATTATCATCTGCGTCAACGTACTCAGCGTTGACAATGGTCATACCAATCCAGGTTGATATTTCATCCTTTATGTCTTCCATATGTCCGTCCTTATATGATGATACAACTGATAGCAAGCATGGGGTAACTTAAGGCTAGGTAATAATAGCACCTTAGCTTTGAATCAACACGTTTGCATCTAACCCCATTTACCCTCACAAAGAAATTCCAAGTTTAGAGCCTCCTTTCCATAAGCACCGCTGCAACTGCCCACATTTGCAACAACTAGCGCAACCATGGACATTACCCTTGGAACAATAGGTTTCATTGGCGAATTTTCCATTGTAAAAAATTCAGCACCAAGATCATACTTTTTAAGACAGCAAAACAAGCAAGGTGACTATTGAACCAGCAGTTTGTAAGGTAAATTAAATTAAATGCCATGCTGTGACTGTGAAACTTGTGACTAAGGATAATGTGCCCATGAATAAGCAAATCATAATTCGCAGTAGCATCACAGCGATAAACAATACCGTCTGCATTGTTGCGCTTGTGGCTGTCTACTTAGCCAAAGAAATAGAGTTTGAAGAACGTGCCATTTATGGAATGGTTGCAGTTATAGTTTGGCTTTCTCTGCAGCGTATAATTAGCAAAGCCTTCCAAAAATCATAATAAAAGGCCCCCAAAAGGTGACCTAATCATTGCCCAAGAAAGAACTAAAAAAAAGGCTAATTGATGATTGCCTCAACACTAACTGGGGAGGCAAAACAAAACAGGCACTTTTTCTATAGAGGACTCAGTTATTCATGGGATTAAAAAAGTGTTTAAGGAAAAAAATGCTATCATGAGTGAATTTTCAGACCCTACAGACATTGGAGCCTTAGAACGTGAAAGAAAGGGGCATGGTTGGCGATATGCATTCTCAATAGTTAAGGGTTCAAACAAGGTGACTATTTATAATTATGGTCACGGGGGCAGGAGCAAATAGTATAGCAAAAGGGCATTAATTGATACGTTGTGCTGAAAAAAACGCCTTCACAGAAATCACAAAAAGGGGCCGATTAAGGTCGGTAAATAGAAGCTGCCGAAGTTTTCCATAACATAACAAAACATGTGCGCAAGCTGCGCGGGGACAATGTAGAAATTTTCTATTTTAGACATTCAGAAGGAGGCACACCAGTATACTATTCCTCTATTTTTCAGAAAGGCCATCATGTCTCAATATCGCCAGGAATCATTCTCACACCTTACGCATAGAAAGGAACCTATCTTCAAGAACACCTAAATGATGTCAAACCTGCCCAAAACCTGACAGTTTTTATTGGTGCTAAAGAACCAAAGAGGAATTCAGGCTACCAAGATTCAATAGATGGTCTTAAAGAACATAAACACTTAAGCGTGAAATTAATGCCTAATTTTGGTCATGGCAAGATGTCCGTAAATAAGTTTTTAGATGACACCCGACCAGTAATAGTTAAAGACTGTAATTTTTAAAACACTGTTTAATTGACAGATAGCCCTGATTGTTAAAAATAATGGATCAACACTTTTACAGCCAGAAACACCATCGAATAACAGGCCCACCGGCAAAGTGAAAAATTTTATGCAAGTTCTTCGCCCCGTTGGACCAACCCTTGTAAAAGCACAAATGCCAAATAAGTGATGCTTTAGTAGTGATGTCCTTCCCTTAAGGCTTGCCCTTGCTGGTTAATACCGGTGGCGGTATTTCTTTAAAAAAGCTGGTTCCATATTCCAACAAACTAACCCCTAGTGCTATCAAAATATCACAACTTCAAAAAAGAAAACTAAAGGCTTTGGCATGTATTTTTAAAGTTGCTTAAATAACCTTGCTTTAGTTTTTGAAAAGGCTCACGTTACGTCGCTTATTGATTATTGTTTACCTGAACGCAGAAAACTAAAATAGAACGATATAATACGTTGCGAGCATTTGCACAGTCAAAAACCACCGTTAAGTAAAAGATAGTGTCTTAGCTAAGACTCATTTTCTATCAAGCTTTTCCAATCAGCATTTTGTGTCGCTTGGAATTTCTGATCCTGACTTATCAACTCATCAGGGGCGACTGATTTTCATGACACACATTAAGGTTGTGGGTCAACATAACATTTTTTGCCTTTCAACATTAGCATTTGGAGAACCTTGAAATGTCAAAGGGCAACAGCCATAAAAAAAAACGGCAGCTAAGCAAAGACCAAATAGGTCGATTATGTAGCCTGACAATGGACAAATTAACTACTCAATCATTAGCTGATTTTAGAAACCGCCGTCTAAAAGATAATGAAAAACACCCTAGTATTCTTAATACAATCAATACTTCTATTGATAGCCGTGCAAGCAAATCGTAATTCGCAGTAGCATCACAGCAATAAATAATACCGTCTGCATTGTTGCGCTTGTGACTGTTTATTTAACCAAAGAACTACAGTTAAAAGAACGCGCCATTTATGGGATGGTTGCAATTGTAGTTTGGCTTTCGGTGTACCCTATAGTAGGAAAAGCCTTCCCGCAGCCATAATGAATGTATCGTATTGTCGCACTGACCTTGTTTGCGCCAAAGCACTGTTTATCTCAAAGTCGTATCGAAAAACTTTGAACGGAGTTGAATATGTTTTTAACAGCGAAACTAAACTTGATGTCAGGCATGGTCATTGGTGCTATTATTGTAGTGGCAATGAAGCAGATGTGCAAGCGTCGACAAGAACATCAGCAAGACCCTGCAACTTTTGCTTCACCGCGAGAACAGTCTGACGGCTGACAAAAAAAAGGGCCAATCAACGGTGACCTTTTTCTGAAATCAGCGCTTGTCTACCCGATAGGCCACGCTTGACTTACTTGGAGGCTACAACGTCACCTGTGGCTTGGTCTAATGCTTTGATGCAACCTTCAACACACGTCGGGCTTTTAGCAACATTTCTAAACTCTGCCTGTATGATTAGCTTAATCATTTGAGAGCTTCCTCCTGACTGACTGACGTACATACTGACGCACAGAATGTGCCTGTTGACGATGACTCACTAATCCGTAGTCCTCTCAATTTTACCTTTGATTTGAATCAACGCCTGAAACGAGGGCTTTCCAATGGTTGTTTTAATTTTTCCTTGCCGCGAATAGCTTCTCTCCAAATGATATAAAGCCCGGACCCTACTATCATTGCCATTCCAAAAAATGATTGGGTGTCTGGTAAGTTATTGAAGATTAAAATTCCCCAGAAGATTGATAAAGGCATAGCGATATATTCAAAGGACGCAACAAAGGCAGCCTCCGACTTCCTGTAGGCTTGAGAAATTAAAAAGCCGCCAAGCGCGCTGCTCGTTCCTACTAAGGCAAAAACTTGCCAGTCATCTTTTGAGAGTGCACCCCACTCGCGCAAAAGAAAATGCAGTGCGGGACTATCTGCATTAGAAAATCGGCCATCCCCGACGAATAGCCAAAATAAACAGCTGATAAAAATGAAGGTTACTTGAATATAAAATGACATTGTAAGGGCACTTTCGGTTTTGCCCATTTTGCGGGTAAGCATATGAAGAGTGGCGTAGCCTAAAGCCGCTGCTATTGGCAATAAAGAAGCCAACTTGAACGCGTCAGTTCCCGGACGCAATATAACTAAAACACCTAACATGCCAAAAAATACTGATGCCCATCTATGGATTCCAACCTGCTCTTTCAGAAATATGATAGAGAACACCGTTATCAATAATGGACTGACAAAAAAGATAGCTGTTGCTTCAGCTAATGGCAGTTCAACAAGCCCAATAAAGAATGTTAAGTTTGCAAAAACAACTGCGAGACCGCGAAGCAGGTGCATCCCTAAACGGCGGGTTTTTAGGACAGAGAATGTTCCGTGTAGTGGAATAAAAATTACCAGTAGAACAAGAAGGCCAATTCCTGATCTAACCAAAACAATCTGATGCAGTGCATAGCCACTTGAAAGAAATTTCATAAAAGCATCATTTAGTGAAAAGAAAAACACTGCCAACATGGCGCACAAAGCAGTCATAATTTTTTGGCTATCCCTTAATTGAAGAAATCTATTCAACACTTTTCACGCACAAAATTTCACCCTTCATTAACATTGAGGTTGGGTAATCAACCATTTGTTTACACCTTGTGACACAAATGACCGTAATGAAAACTAATTCATAAACCTCTGGCAGCCTTGTGGGCAGAATGCCTTATTCTCATTTATGCATTAACGATGGTGAGGTAGCAAAACCTCAAAAATATGTAACTCTTGGGGAAAACAAAAAAGAATCTGGTGATAAAAACAATGCTGAAGGCTTGCATATTTTTACCGTTGATAATTGGCAAAGAGGTCGTATCAAAATAAGGGGCCGCAAACACATCTACTAATACTAATAGTCTTGTTAGTGTCTTATAAATTACCTAACAGTCCACACATTTCAGAATGACTTTATTAACAGGGGTGGGCCGCAGGGCCTAGGACTCGCACCTCTGACCCAAGGTTTGCTTGATTGGTTAACGAAGGTGGGGTGGGTCAAGTTATCCATCACCTTTAATACACATTCACCATGCTTCTACGTACCCTTGAGGGACCATTTAGACAGCCGTTCTGTTATTGGTACGGAAAAAGATGTATTTTATGATAACGTTAGACGTTCCTCTGTTTACAAATTCAAAACGGAGCTCAACTCGTTTAGAGGTGTCTTTAGTTACTTTGCCCTCAATGTCATAATCAAGTGGGTATGGCGGTCTAGGGTCAGGAAAGGTAAACCAATCATTCTCTATCTTCTGTCACCTAGGATACGGAAGTTATTTGAGGGGTGGTTGCATTAGTCTCAACACAAATAAACCCACGGACGTTTTAAACGTGTATCATTGAGTATGGCATTTTTGTTTTATCGGGCAAAAGACAAAAAATAGACACGATTTTATTCAAGCTTTCCTCACTGCTTTCATTTTGGACGTAAATTTTGGAGGTTAAGATGACTTCATCTGTGAACATCGAAGTGCAAACAAAAAACGGTAGTTGGTGGGGTTTGTGCCTTGGGGTAGCAAACGATTCTCAAGTCATACAGGCAGAGTTTAGAAATGCTGCTAAAAGCGCGATGTGTGTTAAGGGTCGCGTCAGAGCAGTAGACCAAGGCACAGGTGAGGTTGTGGCCTCAAACTAAGTCAAGCGAGACCTATCTGGATATATATTTATGGATGAGAACACAGATTAGGTGAATAGTTAGGTAACCAATTAAGTTGTCTCATAGAGCAGCTAAATGAGTAGCTTATGTGGTTAGTTACTATGTGTAGTGGATAGACTGTGTGTGGCGATTTGATTCGGAGTTAACTCGCTTCCCAATACTCTGAACTAACACCCCTATAAGCGGTGACTTTAATTGTGGCACTCTGAAAAATATGTTTCTCAACTTCTTTCCAAATTGGAAGGCATTTGTTCAGCGCTTCAGGACTGCTATATTTAAAAATCACAAACCTCATTAGTTTGCTGTCTTTATTCCAAATATGACCCTTTTCATAAGACAAAAGTCCAGCAGCAAATAATCGTTTCAAAAAGGTAGGGCCA
>JAOEUK010000016.1 GCA_028382965.1 Candidatus Puniceispirillum sp. | reverse complement strand
GGTAGGCTGTCTGCATTCCCTCAATCACTGTGGCTGCGTCAGTATAATCTTCCCCATACTCCACCATATCGCACACGACGCCAAAAGACGGGTTTAAATGCCAGATCCTTCTTAAGGCCATTTGCCGCAATCGTTCTGGTATATCACCATCCAAAAATCGTGAGAGTCCTGTTTCATCTGTTACACCTGAAGGATTAGGAAGCTCATACTTTTCTAACAATTCTGTGTCAGTTAAACCCTCGTTTTCATCTTCAACAACATTCAGTGCATCAACATCTTCAATCAGCTCTGACGATTTTTTATCATTTACCACGCCACTGTTGGCAACCTGATTTTTTCGCGCGGACCACCGTGACAAAAAACCACCATCATTATTCTGGTTATCCTTTTTTGTATGACGCACCATAATTCATCCTTGTTTTTTGATCATCTTTAAAGAAATCACTGCGCACTATTATCAAAAACTGAAATTCCTAATGATAGCCATCACGGTTTTTTTTTGTCGACGGAATTTGAAAGGCACTGCCTTTTATCTGAAGACGAGGATCTGCCCCTCCAAGTTGATCACGATCGACACGAGCTTTATCTCGTTTTCTCTTTTTAAACGGTTCAGGCTTAAAATGATTATCAACAAATTCCTTAACAAAATTTGCAATAGGGCCCTGCAAAGGCAGTTTTTCAATTTGATCTTCCCCACAATCTTCGTAGTCTTGAATGTTGTATGGTGACAAACTAATCTCCGCCAAATGAATGTCTACCTCTTCATCAGCATTAATATCTTCATCTTCATTTTTTCGAAGAACTGCGTAAATAGCTGGCTCTGAAGAAGCCAAGTTTTCAGCATAAGCCTCAGCCTCAGCGCGGTGAAGATCAAGTGAGGCTTCCGCAGTAAATAGAGACCTTTCTTTTTCATCATTAGCCGATTGCCTTAAACGCTGAAAGTGGACGTCATTGCTCGGTGGGTGACCATCCCCAGCGCTTAAATCAAGAGGCACTAAATCATGGATGATCCAGCGATAAGATTGCCAAATGTTATCAATAAGCTGTCTTTCGACAATTAAACGTACTCCATAAAGTACATGTCGGCTATCTGCTGATATTGGCTCGATCAACGCATTACACTCCTAAAATAGAGGTTGACTATCTATCAAACGATGTCTGTTTTGCAAGGTTTAAAGCAAAGCAGGCTTGCTATAAACAATTTGTAAGCATATTTACGAAGGGCATCCAGAGACTTTTTGTGCATTATTTTAAACATGTAGAAACGGAAACGGAAACAGAAACATGGATCTTCAAGATACATCAGTGTTAATTTGTAACTGCGGTGACACAATGTCCCTTAACGGTGACAAGATTGCCAAAGCCTGTGGATCAACAAATGGCTGTGAAATTTCAACATCTTTGTGTCGATTGCAAACAGATGATTTGGCGGTTGCTATGAAACAAGCAAAGGAAAACAACAGAACTTTATTGGTTGCGTGTACACAAGAAACTGCTGTTTTTGATGCCATGGCAGAAGAGGCTGATTGCCCCTCACCTTCTACCATAAATATTCGGGAGCGCGCTGGTTGGTCAAAGGAATCGGAGAGCAGCACTCCAAAAATCTCAGCATTGATTAGACAAGCAATGAACAAGCACACACCGGCTCACAGCCTAGCACTTAAGTCAACTGGCCGCTGCCTAATTTATGCAGATGCCAGTCGTTCAAATGGTGGTAGTGATGCCGCACTCACACTTGGTGCCAAGTTAAACGGCGCCCTTGGGGTGACAGTCATGCTGGCTAATCCAAGCGACAATTTATTACCTACTAGCGATTGCAATATCGTAACAACAGGCACGATCAAAACTGCAAAGGGTCATTTTACTAACTTTAATTTGGTCATCAACCAATTTGCTGCGTCACTTCCATCAAGCAAAGATGCGCTCCAATTTGAAGATCGTTCCGACGGCGTGGAAACAAGTTGTGACATTCTTATTGATTTAACAGGTGATACACCGCTTTTTAGCGGCTGGGAAAAACGCGATGGCTATTTTCGTGCCGCTGGAGATGATGTGAGCAGGCTTGCTGAGATTGAACGGGAATCCGCTCAGATGATTGGTGAATTTGAAAAGCCTATCTATGTCAATTATGATGAAAATTTATGTGCCCATTCGCGTAATAAAATTGAAGGCTGTTCACGTTGCATTGACGTTTGCCCAGCTGGTGCAATTATGAGTCTTGGGGACCATGTAAATATTGACCCTGCTATTTGTGGTGGATGCGGCCTTTGTGGGGCTGTTTGTCCATCCGGCGCAGCACAAACAACTTATCCCCCAATCGATCAGTTGTTTTTAGATATGGTAAACCTCCACGATTATTTTCAAGAAGCTGGCGGTAAAGAGCCAAGCCTATTACTCCATGATGACACCTATGGCACCGAAATGATTCAAACAATTGCCCGGTTTGGACCTGGTCTGCCAGCCAGCCTAGTGCCCATTTCAATGCATGCTATGGGCCGTGCAGGACACGATACAATGATTGCTGCGATTGCGCTTGGTTATCATCAGGTGTTTGTATTGTTAAACCCGTCTAAAAGTCTTGAAAACAATCCACTTGTTGATCAGGCCGCATTAGCCAGGTCAATGCTTTCCGGTGTGAAAGCAGACGCTGAAAACCGTATTATCCTGATAGATGCTGCTGACCCTGACGTTGTTGCTCAGATACTTTATAACAGCCCATGCAAAAGCAAAGCAAAGCCCGCACCATTTAGTCCTGTGGGATCACCGCGTTCGATGACCCGATTGGCAATGCGAGGCCTTGCTAACACAAATGACTCAACCGGCGTGACTATAGAGTTGCCAGTTGGTTCACCATATGGCCGCGTCAAAATTGACACAGATAACTGCACTATTTGCCTGTCTTGCGTAAGCGCTTGTCCAGCTGGGGCATTGCAGGACAACCCTGACGCACCGCAACTACTATTTCGGGAGGATGCCTGTTTGCAATGTGGTATCTGTGTTGCCACCTGCCCTGAGAAAGTCATTACACTGGTGCCACAATTGAATCTTGCTGACAACGCAATGGCCGCCGAGTTAGTTGTAGAAGACACGCCGTTCGACTGCACCAAATGTGGCAAGCCGTTTGGCAGTTCGAAATCGATTGAACGCGTTATCAGCAAACTTGCCGATCATAGCATGTTTCAACAAAGTGCAAGAACCGATATGCTAAAAATGTGTGAGGATTGCAGGGTTGAAGCCATGTTCGAACAAAATGACAAGACAATGGATATTGGCGAGCGTCCTAAGCCACGCACAACTGATGATTACCTAAACTAGACGTGTATCCAAAACAAAGTGTAATCCAACATAAATGCCTACATTTATCGATAATTATCTCTACAAGGTGCTTTATGATGGCTCAATAACTGGAAGATTTACCAATATATTTTGAGGTTTCATCTTTATAACGCCGCCAACATCCATTGCCAGCCCAAGATACGCCGGTTTACCAGTCATTTCAATAACAAACCCGTTATCCACTTCAAGCTTGAACAAGCATAAAATACGCTGCAAGCTATCATCATCCACATCATTCCCATTATAAAGGTCATTTAAAATTGTAGTCGCCTCAGCATCAAGACCAACATGCCAAGACCAAGCTTCGTCTTCTATCTTAATCATTGGCGTGATTCGAACTGAAAGAGGCAAAAAATGGGCAATCCATTTTTCTAGAACCCGAGCAAGGCCGTCAAGAGCAGGCTGTGTATAAGCTATATCAATTGAGGTGTTGAACATATCCGAACGCGACCAGTATTCATCTGCTGTTTCACTGGCTAGAACGTCAATTTGCACTTCGCCCAATACTTTTGTCGCTTTGACAGCTTTTTTTATACCAACCTGCAGCTGAACAGTTGCATGATCTGCCACCATAATCCTGCCATCATCAAGCGTCACAACCTGATTACGAAATAGCATTTCAGCCGCCCTTACCTGCATTGGATCAGTTTCACCCTCAAGAATGTTGCGAAGGATGATTTGTGTTATTTGTTCAAAAAACAAAGGAGGAATTTTAGGTGGAGCATCAAGAGCCATCGCCATATAAGCCGATTCCAAGGTAGGGTGACCAGCCAGAAAATTTCGAAAATTCAAAACAGCCTGATAATTATGAACAACATCTTTATCAGCTATTTCAAATAAATCTGTTGGCATAACAGCTGCAAACGGATCTTCAATAAGACGTTTATGAAGGGCAAGCTCCGCGGCACATGATCCCTCTTCGGGACCCACCTCCTCTCGCATAAAGTATGCTCGCATGAAGTCTGTAGTTGGCACCATATGTCCATGAGCATCGCGAACCAATAGATGCCAGCCCGATGTTAACCAAAAATCGTTAATCATTACGTTACACACACTCCATCAAGCCCATTTTTTAATGCTTATTTTCCTACCTTAGTCTCGACAATAGCGGAAGTGTCATCCTCATCAACAACTGTCCAAATTTTTTGCTCCGCACATGAATCAGATTTGGGAAGACTTCGAAAAGACTCACTGATACCTTTCTCTCCCCAACTGCGCTGAACAGCCAATAAAGTTCCCACTTCATGGCCAGCACAAAGTTCTGCCATAAAGTTGACTTCTTCGGTTGCCGCAGTCATTGCGTCTGTTTTGTTAGGGGCTCCAAATTCACTAATAAAAATCTCACTAAGTTGCATTTTAATCTTATTAATTTCATCAGATTTCAATGTTACGACACTTACCAAAGTTGAAAAACCAAATGATTGCAACCCCAAGAAGCCATTGCTAAACGCCTGTTTTACTTTACCCGAAATAGCCTCCTCATCTAAACCAGCAAAACAAAACGTGCCAACAAGCGCCCACTCCCCTTCATCAGCCACACGCGGAAACACGTTTAGGTCAGACCGATCAAAACGAATTGTCCTCGCTAGTTTCATAGATATTTCACTCTTTTCTAACAATTTTTTGACTATACTCTAGGGTAAGATCGGCACACCACACACTGCCTCAAGTTCATGAGGCATAACTGACGTCGTCTTACCATCAAGTTTGATCAGGGCACCACCGTCTTCATCAAGACCAACCCATTCTGCTTGCTCTCCACCAGCAAAATCAATCGGTGCAGAACCTTCTAGGCGTTGCATCCAACTTTCATAAAGTGGATGAAATCCATCATCCTGCCAACGGTTAACCCAAGCCAGAAAGTGCCGACAGCTTGATTCAACAAACCTTGTGCGCGATATAAACCCACCACCTTCTTCTTGCATAGTAGTTTGTTCAGCACCAGCGCTCTCTGCCCAGTCTTTATGTTGCTCCTCTCGTGCTGTGAGGCGCACCATTGCACTGACAATCATCCACTCTGGCACATCATCGCTTCTTGCCAAAGGATCTACAACAAGGCGCACCAACCCTGCGCGCCCACGGTTTAACATTATATAGCCCGGCAATTGATAAGTGACAGCAACTTCGGGTGGCGCCAGCGCCCCAATTGAGTCCCCAAGCCCTATCATCATTGCAAAAAGCATCTGTCCAGCCTGTCTAGTTGGGACTTCGGGTGCCAAACGCACTGCTATTTCCATCTGATCGGTATTTTCTGAATAAAATACCGTTCCTACCTCGCAAGTTGGAGCTTCTACAATAGATTTTTCTAGCAAATCCTGCTCTTGCGGTACACTAACAGCCCTTAAGAGAGGCGGCAATTGAGGCCGAGTAGAATTGTCTGCCGGATCATCTTCGTAGTATAAAGTCATTATATTTCCTCATTGCGGAGATCAGCAACCTCCATCAAACGCTTTGCAATAGCTTTGTATGTCTTTGCCTGATCTGACTGTGGTTCTGCAACAACAATTGGTGTGCCAGCATCAGACCCTGCCCTAACCGCCACCGAAAGGGGGATTTCTCCAAGCAGCTCAATGCCTCGCTTTTCTGCTTCACGAGCCGCTCCACCTTCTCCAAAAATATGATCTTTACGGCCACAATCAGGGCATTGCCAATGCGACATATTTTGTACCATGCCCAAAACCGGCACCTGCGCCTTTTCAAACATCGTTAAACACTTAACAACATCAAGAAGTGCAATGTCCTGAGGTGTTGAAACAATTACTGCACCAGCAAGACTGACTTGCTGCGCAAGTGATATCTGAATGTCACCGGTTCCAGGAGGTAAATCAATAATGATTACATCAAGTACACCCCACGCAACAGAATCCAACATTTGTGTTAGAGCTGATTGAACCATTGGCCCACGCCAGATCATTGCTGTATCATCTGGGACTAACAGTCCCATAGACATTAAATGCACGCCATAATTTTCAAGCGGTTTAACCATATCACCGCCAGCAGCAGCAGGTCGGCCGCTGACACCAAGCATTCTTGGCTGGGAAG
This sequence comes from Candidatus Puniceispirillum sp., assembly GCA_028382965.1. Lineage (GTDB taxonomy): Bacteria > Pseudomonadota > Alphaproteobacteria > Puniceispirillales > Puniceispirillaceae > UBA3439. Next base: position 29,738 of record JAOEUK010000016.1, on the reverse strand, counting down.
GTCCATAGACATCTGCATCAAGCAACCCTACTCGCAAACCAGCAAGCCTTAACGCAATCGCTAAATTAACCGCAGTAGTTGATTTGCCAACACCTCCCTTGCCTGAAGCCACAGCGACAAAGCGGCGCACTTTACTTTCAAGCACCCTTTCAGTCACTAGCCCTTCATCATCTGAAAAGCTGCCAGCAGCCCCAATATCTACTTCATGGGCTGTAACCATCACGGTCGCACTTGTCACACCAGAAATCGAAAGTGCTGCCTTTTCTGCCGCTCGGCGTATAGGTTCCATCGCTGGCCCTCGATGTGCTGGTACAGTTAGCGCAAAGCTGATATTGCTATCTTTAATAGTTATTCCAGTCACCATCCCAAGCGCTACGATATTCTTCCCTTGTGACGGATCTTGAACAGAAGCCAATGCATTAAGGATTATATCTTCATTTAATGCAGCCATTTACTCTGGAGCTACCAAGTTTGCGGTAATATCGTGAGTAAAATCTAATTCAGCGATTTCCACACGGGCGTTCACCGCTACACTTGCACCTGATAGAATTTTTCCATCAGCCACTGCTTTGGCAAGCACATCAGCTAATTCTTGATGTGCCGTAACCCCAAGATGTTTTAAAAATTTTCGCATTGCCATTTCAGTAGCATTCATTTCTGTACGTGTTTCCATCATTTTATCCATTCTAAATAACTGGGTTTAAATTCAGCAAAAGACCATATTAAGACCACCATCGGTAATGCGTGACTGAGCTAAAACGCTTAATTAGGCATTTTTAAAGTTTTTACAAATACTAAGATATCATCAATATCCTCAAGAGTAAGAGTGATTTCCTTACTAAAAGCTGGCAAGGAAGCTATACGTTCTTCGCTAATGCCTTCAATTCTTACCAAAGATGGATGCGGTGGTAGAGTATAAAATATTTCAAAACGAGTAGCCCAATCATCGAGCCACTTCATACCTGAAAATGACGGGGTAGACCCAATACCACCATACGGATTCATTTCAGCGACAACATGACAGCGTGTGCAATGTTGACGAACAATCTCTCGCCCCCGTTCAAGACTGGCATCAGCATTAGCGTTAGACGCTGCAAAAATTACAACGAAAAAACTAAAACTAAATCCAATTAACACATATAAATTCAACACAACCAACCATTTCTTCTAAACTGTTGGATCTGCCATATGCTCTCTAAGCATATCAGTGTATTGTGCCACCATATGCTCAACGAACTCTTGGTGATCTGTAACATCCAGAACATTTTTGCCAACATGCGCGGCATATCGCGCTGCAGCATACAGCATTACCATCTGCAATTCTGTTGACTCAATTTTCTTGTTTCGCTGATTAGCCAGTGAAATAAATTGGTCAGCAACCCTTAAAAAAGACTTGCTGTCCAAAACACCCTCGCGATGTTGTTTGGGATCAAAATCGTCAGGTCGCTGATGCCACGGAGGAAATTTCATTCTAAACCCCAAAGTTAACTGAACTAAAAATGAACACTAACAGCTTTTATTATCTATATGAAGCAATTGCCAAAATGGTTTTGTATTTTGCACTAATCTTGGTTTTTTAACCCTAAACTTCTGTCACCCTATTTGCACAGATTTCAGCCAAGCCACGATTTCAACAGAATGATTGTCCACACAATCAACATGCGCTCGGTAACGCTTTATCAAATCATGACCTAGGGGAGTTAATTTTGTACCACCCTTTCTTAACCCACCGCGCTCAGTTATAAACAATGGATCACAAAAACCGCTTTGCATAGAATCAAGAAGAAACCATGCACGTCGATAGCTCATACTCATTTGACGCGCCGCCCCTCTTATGGAACCAACCTCACCAAGCACTGACAGCAAATTGATTTTGCCAATACCAATGGTTTCTTCTGCAATGAATAGTTTCGTTCTAACACCCGGCTGTTTTGTCTTTGCTGTCAAATATGGCCTCCTTTATCAATTAGACTTGCCAATCACCAGTGCTGGAAAAAGTTCTTGTTCCCACTATTTTTATTAAACAACCTCTACAATAAGAGTTGGCAACCCTTTAACACAGCAAGTCATTACATCAGCTTTTTGAATGGGCCCAACACCAGCAGGCGTTCCCGACATAATGAGGTCACCAGCTGCAATGTCATAGTATTCTGATAAGTATGATATTTGTTCGGGCACCTTCCAAATCATTTGATTTAAATCACCCTCCTGACAAATTTGACCATTTACAGCTAAAGAAATAGTACCCTGATCAATATGACCTATTTGAGCGGCTGGCAACAATGGACCCATCGGTGCTGATCGCTCAAAAGCTTTTCCAATTTCCCAAGGCCTTCCCATTTTTTTCATTTCACCCTGCAAATCACGCCTGGTCATATCCAAACCAATGCCATATCCAAAAACGTGCTGCAATGCATCTTTTTTAGAAATGTTAGAGCCGCCACTTTGCAATGCTACTATCATTTCAACTTCAAAATGAACATTATTGCTTTGCGGTGGATAGGGAAACTCACCACTATCATCAATATTGTCACCATTTTTTTGAAAAAAGAAAGGAGGCTCCTTATCTGGGTCATGTCCCATTTCTATGGCATGCTCAGCATAGTTCCGCCCGATACAATAGATACGCCGAACTGGAAACCTTGCATCTGTTCCCAATACAGCGAGGCTTGGCTGAACTGGAACAGAAATAACATAGTCAGTCATCTTTATTTCCTCTGAGTAATAATAAACTTTTTTAACGAGCAACCCAAAAAGTTACGGACAATAAACGTGATTTATATTCACCAATCCCTTAAAATTTATCCACTTACAGAATATACAAACGCACATACGTTTCAACTCATGAAAAATAAATTTTGATGAATAAATACTGATAACAGAATCGTTTTTCCTATTCGTTTCTTATCCTAAAGTCTTTTTTAGTCGTGTTTATCAACATTCACTGATTCTCCCCAGGCACCCAGAGTAATCCGTTTTACCTCAAGAATGTTAATTTCTTCAATTGGAAGAGCCTCGGGAAGAGGAAGTTGGTCCCAGCCAAGGTTTGTCAGGCAGCCAACAGTGTTTTCGTCTTGCGGCACTGTAGTCATGTTTTTATAGTCCCATTGTCCCTGCTCAATCCGACCATAAATTTGTGCATTCACTTGATTAGCAAATTTCACCTTTGGTAAAACTTTAATGCATTGTCTCAAGAATTGATAAGTCGGCGTCCAATCTTGATTTAGAACATCCTCTGGACATGTTGCCCCAATATTAACCTCTTTAAATCGATCGATATTTGAAAGCCCTACTGGGTCAAGAATAGTCATCGCACCATTGTAACCAAAAGCAATTGTTTTGGGCAGTTTACCAAACGGCACATCATTATCTAAAAATTCAAAATAAATGTTTTTATCTTTAATTGATGTCCACGAGAAGAACAGTTCAGGAATGCCCGTATAGGCTTCCACATTATGATAAAGCAGATCATCAACCGCTTTGTAACGAGAGGTTGTCAAGCCTCTTTTCCAGGCACGATCAACAGTCGCAAATGGCGGTGTGATAACAAAAAAAAGAAAAACAGTAGATCCAAAACGACTGAGAAGTGTGCTTTTATAATCTCCTTCACTTCCAATTTTGAAACTATCAAAACGGAACCTATCAATTAAAAGGTGAGGAACAGTTTTCTCATGAGATTTTTGTGCCATATAACGATCAAGTTTTTTGTCCACAAATTCGAGCTCACGTCCTGTGAGCATTGCCGCATACTTAAAATCATCCCCAAGAGAGTTGTAATCAAGCAAATATTTGCGCCAATAGTCTGGACTAATAAGTGCAAAATCTTTCCATGGAACGCCCATTCGTTCTGCAAGATACCTTTGCTGTGGCCTAATTGTGCTCTTGCCAGCAGCTGATGCTCCTTTAGTATTCATCACTATTGGTTTTGATTGTGCTGGCAAAAATTGGTAACCTTCCGCCAAAGCAGCCTTTGTAAAAATAGGAGCAATCAATTGGCCTATCTTACTGCTACCATAATCATTACAAAATACGCGAAGAGCCAATTCTACAATTAACGATCGGTCAGCGACTAGACGTCCCTGTTTTCCCATTATGCCACTAACAACTTTAATTATTGCGGTTAAACATGCGCGAGAAAAATCATCTGATTTATAGAGACGATCACGTAAATTATCCAAAGCTTTTAGTTCCGGTGGATCATCAATCACTGGAACACTTTTAGCCTTCAGTTTTAATAGACCAAATAATTTTTTCCTTGATTTTTTTTCAACTGTCTTAAAGGAAAAAACTTCATTAGTAAGCTTAACAAATTCTTGTTCTGCACGCTCGCGCACCCCCAGAAACCCACGTGAAATCGTGTCCATTTCTGGCACCATGTAATTACTATAAATGCACTCTACCATTCCACGTATCTGCAACCCAAGATACTCATAGCTTGGTCCATCAGGAACTGACAAATCCGCGGTAACACGAATCAAAACTTCGTGAACAACAAGTCGATTTATCTTTAATGAGCATAACTGTTCAACAGCGAGCCCTGAAAAATCAGCGGCTTCTTTTGCTTGTTGATAGCCAATGTCACTGTTTTCGGGTCTAAATAATGAAATGACAGGCAGTAACCTTTTAGGAAGATTAGAGCTTAAGCCCGGATTCCAAGCATGAAAATCTTCGCTAAGCAGAGACCGTTTTTTATCCATTTCACTAGATCCAGTAAAAGCATAAATAATAAAGGGGCACCAAAGTGCCCCTTGGGTGACTTTATGCCAACTTTCTAACCTTATCGCGAATTAACGTAAGTAATGGCAATAATATCAGTATTATAGCAATAACAGTTATTGGCCCCGCTATTGGCCTTGTGAAGAATATCGAAAAATCCCCGTCAGAAAGTAGCAAAGACTGGCGAAGTTTTGGCTCTGCAATTGGACCAAGCACAACAGCCAACACTGCTGGTGCAAGGGGATAGTCCAATATTCTTAAAAGAAATGCACCGACACCAAATAAGACCATCAGCCAGACATCAAACATGTCCATGTAAGCAGCATATGTTCCCACTAATGACAAAACAAAAATCAATGGTGCCAATATCGTAAATGGCATTCGAAGCATCCAAAGAAACACTGGTATGAAAAGTAAATTCACCGTAACGGCAACAAAATTTGAAATGTAAAATGATCCAATCAAAGGCCAAACAAATTCTGGCTGATCAGTAAACAAAAGTGGACCTGGCTGCAGTCCCCAAATAACCATTCCCGCGAGCAAAACTGCCGTCGTTGGCGATCCAGGTATCCCCAAAGTCATCATTGGAAGCATTGCACCAGTCGAAGCCGAGTTGTTAGCAGCTTCTGGCGCTGATACACCATCAAGTGCGCCCTTCCCAAATTCCTTAGAGTTTTTTGACGTCATTTTTGCAATACCATACGCCATTAATGAACCAGGTGTTGCCCCAGCAGCAGGCAAAATTCCAACAAAAAACCCCAGAGCTGAACCAATAGCAGTGCCGCGCCAAGCAAGTTTAAACTGTTTTATAGCATAAAAAATACTTGCAAAAGTCACATCAACTTTGGTCATGTTTGTCCCAGACCGTGATGTGTTTATTGTCCACATCATCTCGCCAATTCCATAAACACCAATCGCCAAAACTAAAAATCGGATCCCATGCGTAAATCCGGTGATGTCAAAAAAAACCAAACGTGGTTCGCCAGAAATAATGTCAAACCCTACAGTAGCCATTACTAACCCAAAGCAAATTGAAAAAAGTGTCTTAGGAATGTCGTCGCCCCCTAAGCCAACAAAGGTCGCAAAAGCTAGCAGCATTAACGCAAAAATCTCTGGGTTGCCAAAAGATAAAGCAACTCCTGCGAGTAGCGGCGCAAATCCAGTAAAAAGCAAATTTGATACAGTAGCACCGGCAAAAGACGCAAGAGCAGCGACCACCAGAGCTACGTGAGCCTTTCCCGCAAGAGCTAAGGGCCGGCCATCAAAGGTTGTCGCAACCGCGGTAGATGCACCAGGTATGCCAAGGGTTATTGAAGAGATTGCCCCACCATACATTGCCCCATAGTAAATCGATGCAAGGAAAATCATCGGGGACGTTGCGCCACCAGTAAAACTCTGAATAACGAAGGTAAAGGGAAGAAGAATAGCAACACCGTTGACCGAACCAAGCCCAGGCATTGCACCAACAAAAAGACCTACAACGACTCCTATTACTGCTAAACCTAAATTAATAGGTTCAAGCGCAACCAGTATTCCCTGCCAGAGAGAAATTATAACATCCATTTTTTTTCCTATTGTCTCGCGTTTTTATGACTCAGGTATCTTTTTTTAAGATGCATATCATCTTTACAAAAACATGTCGTAAAGCGGTATAAAAAGAGGTTCAAGATAGCCTTTTGGCAAGACTATTCTCATAGCAATATCAAAGAAGAAAAAACAAATCACTGTCAAGGTTCCACTAACAGCAAGTGTCAATGACCAACTGTGACTACCTAAATATTTCATGTAATAAATCATAAATATAGGGATAGCCCCATAAAAACCAACGACATGAATCAATGCAAGAAAACCAAAAAGTCCTCCACCAACCACAAGCAACATACGCTTACCATGACCGTCAAGAAATGGTTTGTCAGATTGGGATGCAGGGGTTTTTCTGTGGTACCAGTTTATTCCTGTCCAAATAGAAGTGCCTAGCATAATGGCAGATAACCAAAACGGCCAAAAACCACTTCCAGGTCCTTCACCTTCAATAAACCCAATATTTGCAAAGCGCGAAACGTCAGGATCCCATGATGGTGGGTCACCTGATTTCCACATTAAATATATCGAGAGAATTCCCAGCAAAACCGCTGTTACAATTTCAGCAATACGCATGACAGCAAACCCTCTCGACTCACTTGTTTTTTGTTCTTTATTTAATGGCGCCAGAGGCCTTCAAAATTGCACGGTGGTTGTCAACCTGAGTTGTCCAATAAGCTTTTAGTTCATCGCCGGCCATGAAATCACCCATTAGTGATTTCTTTGTTTTGTAAGCTTGCCACTTTTTCGAGTTGTAAACTTTAGTGAATAAGTCAGTGTAGTACGCAAGTGCCTCATCTGACATTCCTGGAGCACCAACAACTGCACGCTGCATATAATAGGCCCACGCAGCTTGTTTTCCACCTACAAAAACCTCACCTAGAGTAGGCACTTTTGGGAACATTGGAAGACGTTTGTCAGTGAATGCTAAAAGAGGCACAACAGTTCCAGCGTCATAAAAACCAAGAGCTTCAGATGGATTGTTCACAGATGAGTTAATCTGCTTTCCGGCAAGGTCTTTGGCTACAGCTCCGCCACCTTTGTAAGGAATGTATTTAATACTCAACCCATATTCCTTATTTAGATGATCCGTGATGATATTATCCTCAGAATTTTTGCCAGTACCACCCATAACCCATTTACTGCCGTCAGCCTTTGCTTGCTTTAAAAACTGCTCAAATGAAGTAATTCCAGAATCCTTGTGGACCCATAGAAGGAATGTATCTTCTGCCATTCTTCCTACTGGTGCAAAAGTCTGAATATCAACCTTAATTCCTGGATTCCTTAGAGGTGTTGTAAAAAAAGAATTCAATGTGACCATAATTGTGTGGTCAGGATCACTTGCATTCTTTGCAGCCACAAGTGCTTCCGCACCAGAACCACCTGATTTGTTTGTCGGAACAAGAGGACGGTTTGAAAGATTCTCTTCCTCTACGATCGCTTGCATCAACCGGGCCATTTTGTCAGCTCCGCCGCCTTTCCCCGCCATAATTATGAAATTGACCGGTTTAGTTGGCTGCCAGCCATGTGAACCAGCAAACGCAACATTTGTAAAGGACGTCGCCGCTAGCGCGATACCAACAGCTCCGAAAAATAGTCTTTTAATGGACTTCATGATTTTCTCCTATGATTTAATATTCTTAGGCTACAAGCTTTAAACAGAAACACTAAGTAAAATTAAGTATGTGCCACTCTTTTAATTTAGGTGACTTTAAATTAGAAAGTTTCAAAATTCGACAAATTAGCAAGAAATCTAGCGAAATTCGTTTTTCTATTCCCCTATCCCACTAAGCCTCCAAACAGCTAATAGAAAAATATGATACTTAACTTGAGCCTTTAATCCAGTAAAACAATCTCAGATAAACGGTTTTCTAAGAAATCCTTGTTTAAAGACACTCAATATAACGTGTACGTAGTAACAAAATATCATTATCAAGATTTTAGAACAAACATTTAAGGGACATTGTTAAATCCCTAACTTTTGCCCTGGAACAACGCCTTCAGCCTCTGCCCACTCTTTGGAAGTCATTTTTTCACCACCAACCGGACGAACGCGTTTTAAAATAATTCTCCCACCATTACCTTGAATGGTTGTCCCATTTTCATTTATTGAAAGCACTACACCTGGATCACCAGCACCATCAACATACGCAATATCATAAACTTTAAGCTCTTTACCATTAAATGTTGTCCATGCACCAGGAGCAGGATTAGCGGCTCGAATAAGATTATAAACATCACCAACCGGACTAGACCAATCAATCTCAGCAGCCTCTCTACCAAACCAGCTTTCATAGGACCCAAAATCCAATCGCTGGTCATGTTTGATAAGCATACCAGCTTTTACGAGGTCCAGCCCTTCAATCATGGCATCCACACCCATCGGAAAGAGTTTCTTAAAATAAACGTCTCCAAGAGTTTCGTCAGCCCCTATTTCACATGTTTTCTGAATCATAATGGGACCTTCATCTAAACAGTCATTGGGCCAAAAAATCGACAATCCTGTTCGTTTCTTTCCCATTGCAATTGGCCAATTTATTGAAGAAGGGCCTCGGTGATCCGGACACAACGAAGGATGGTACTGAAACGTGCCATATTTTGGAGCATCGCAAACTTCCTTTGGGATAAATAAAAGCACATATGCCATCATACAGATATCAGCATCGAATGATTGCATCAGTTTTAAAGCTTCTGGCGTCTTCCATGAGGCTGGCTGGTGAATTGGCAGTCCTTTTTCTCGAGCAAATGCCACCAAAGGGTCTTCTTTCTTACCCTCTTTTGTTGGAGCGCTGCAAACGGCGACAATATTTTCATTCCGTTCTAGAAGTTTTTCCAGCACGGCTTGACCAAAAGCCTGCTGACCATGGAGTACAATACGCATTATCTTCTCCTAAAAAATGATTGTGTTGCGGACTATGCAGCCTATTTGTCAACGACACCGCGAGTAAAAAAATTACTTCACAACACCGACAGCTCCAGATTCAATAATTCTAGTCAATTCTTCACCAGAATAACCAAGCAAATCAGTCAAAATCTCTTTCGTATGCTCACCGAGTAGCGGTGATCGCAGAACTTGAGCTGGACTATCTGATAATTTTACAGGGCAACCAACTGATATGTATTCGCCACGCTCTGGATGATCCACCTTTACCAAAGTCCCAGTCTTATATAGCCCTTGGTCTTCAGAAATTTCTTTCATCGACAAAATAGGCCCAACAGGGATATCCATCGGATTGCAAGCATCCATTACTTCAAATTTTGTCTTAGTCATCGTCCATTGTTCAATACGCTCAAAGATTTCATTTAACTTTTCAAGGCGTTGTGGTGGCTTGGTATATCCTTCTTTAGTCTTCCATTCTGGCTCACCAATAACATCACAGACCTTTTCCCAAACAGCAGCCTGAATGATAAAATAAGTGTACGCATTTGGATCCTGTTCCCAACCTTTACAGCGGAGAATACGACCAGGTTGCCCACCTCCAGAGTCATTGCCTGCGCGCGGTGTGGCATCGCCAAATGGAATTCCTTCACCAAATTGCGAATACTCTCTTAGAGGACCAGAAGCGAGACGCTGCTGGTCACGCAATTTTACACGTGCAAGGTTCAAAACTGCATCCTGCATTGCAGCCGTGACTTTTTGTCCATGACCAGAATTTTCACGCTGAAACAAAGCAGTCACAATCCCAAGACACAAATGTAAACCGGTACCAGAATCTCCAATTTGAGCGCCTGTCACCAATGGTGGACCATCACGAAATCCAGTTGTTGAAGCCGATCCGCCTGCACATTGCGCAACATTTTCATAAACCTTACAGTCCTCATATTTTCCTGGACCAAATCCTTTAATCGACGCCAAAATAATACGCGGATTAATTTCTTGAATGCGCTCCCAGGTGAACCCCATCCGATCAAGAGCCCCAGGCGCAAAATTTTCAACCAAAACATCACATGTCTCAATAAGCCGAGTTAAAATTTCTTTGCCTGTCTCGTTTTTTGAGTTTAGCTCAATCGATCGCTTATTGTGATTTAACATAGTAAAATAAAGACTGTCAGCACCCTCAACGTCAACAAGCTGTTTCCTAGTCGCGTCACCAATTCCAGGACGTTCCACCTTGATAACATCAGCGCCAAACCAGGCAAGGAGCTGGGTACAGGTTGGGCCTGACTGAACGTGAGTAAAATCAAGAACTTTTATACCTTCGAGGGCTTTCATTATTTTATCCTTCAATTGTGCTGCATATACCATTTTATAGCATTATTTTTTTGGAACCACACTCTGTGGGTTAAGGTTACCGATACGACCACTTTCTGTACCAGCATTTTCATCAATAATAGCATTTACTAAAGTAGGCTTTCCACTATCCATTGCCTCATTAACTGCCCTAGACAGTTCATCTGGGGTAGTAGCGTAAACACCCACACCACCAAATGCTGTCATCATTTGATCATACCGAGAATCTTTGACAAAAACTGTTGGCGCAACATCAGCCCCGCCAGTTGGGTTTGTGTCAGTCCCCCGATAAATGCCATTATTATTAAAGACAACCACGCATATTGGGAGGTTATAGCGACATATTGTTTCGACCTCCATACCTGAAAAACCGAATGCACTATCCCCCTCTATCGCCAATACTCTTTCCCCAGTTTCAATTGCCGCGGCGATTGCCGCACCCATACCGATACCCATTATACCCCATGTACCCACATCCAAACGCTTCCGCGGCTTAAAGACATCAATTATGCTCCGTGCGAAGTCCAGTGTGTTTGCACCTTCATTAACCAAGATAGAATCAGGCCGCTGTTTAACAATTGTGCGAAGCGCGCCAAGAGCGCAATGGTAATCCATTGGCACAGCATTGCTGAGCAGCTTAGAAGACATCCTCTCAAGATTCACATCTTTACGCTGCTTTATAGAAGCCAGCCAACCATCTGGAACAGCTGGCCATGTGTCACTCATCGCAGTAGTTAATGCAAGCAAACAGGAACCAATATCACCAACCACTGGTGCAACAATTTCAACATTGCTATCCATTTCACGAGGTTCAATATCTACCTGAATAAATCGTTTTGAACCAGGCGGCCCCCAACTCTTACCTTTACCGTGCGATAACAGCCAGTTTAGACGCGCACCAACCATAACCACCACATCTGCTTCTTTTAAAACCAGCGATCTTGCCGCCCCAGCCGAGAGTGGGTGATCATCCGGCAACAATCCTTTAGCCATACTCATTGGCAAATAGGGAATGCCTGTCTTTTCTACAAAGTTACGAACAATTTCATCTTCTTGAGCATATGCTGCCCCCTTACCAAGAATAACCAATGGCCGCTTTGCAGTTTTTAAAACGTCCAGCGCTCGGAGAACTGCATCCTTTGCAGGTATCTGCTTTGGGGCTGGATCCACAACCTTTATCAACGACTTTTGTCCCTCAGCAGCATCCATAACTTGTGCAAATAATTTTGCAGGGAGGTCGAGGTAAACACCACCAGGGCGCCCAGAAACAGCTGCACGTATTGCACGAGCAACAGCTATCCCAATATCCTGAGCATGCAGAACGCGGAACGCTGCTTTGCAAAGAGGCTTAGCAATAGCCAATTGGTCCATCTCTTCGTAATCCCCCTGTTGCAAGTCAACAATCTCACGTTCAGAGGATCCACTGATCAAAATCATAGGGAAACAATTTGTTGTGGCATTTGCCAATGCAGTGAGACCATTCAAAAAACCCGGCGCAGAAACAGTAAGACAAATCCCCGGCTTTTTTGTTAAATAACCAGCAATTGAAGCCGCATTTCCCGCATGCTGTTCATGCCTAAATGAAATTACACGCATCCCCTCTGCTTGTGCAATTCGCCCAAGATCGGTAATCGGTATGCCAGGGACACCATAAATTGTATTGATATCGTTAATTTTAAGCGCGTCTATCACTAGGTGAAAGCCGTCAGTTAGCACACGTTCCTCTGATGAATTCATCGATCACATCTCCTTAAAACGTCCAGTTGAAATTCAAAGCCTTATAGTCGATAATATTATGCCTTTTAATGGGATTAACACCTATCTTTTAAATTTCTTTTAGAGCCTTTAGTCTCATTCATGTCTGCAGTTTATCATTTTTACCCACAAGTTCTATTCACCTCAATTGAATTTAATCATGCAATCCCATTGTATGCTCCTCCAATGGGCGTGATGCAAACTTACCATTACGCGCCTCTGAGTTACTTACAATTTCCATATGGTCAGCCACTAAGTGAGTTGCAAGATTATTTTCACCTATAGCACGTGTTCAAATTGCAAACAGATGTGCAAAAAGTCCATTGGTGATGATTTTTGATGAGGGGCTTCCTGTGGTTAAGAGTAACTTTACGCGAGAGAATTTCAACCAGCCCATCGTGTGCAAGACTCGCCAAAACTTAATGAATAGGAGTGCAGAAGATGCCTAATTTTTTCACAAGTTGACGTTCATCAAGCCCAAGATCTTCATAAGATTTATTAACTTTAGCATTTAAGATATCTTTACAAAGGACATCATAACCATGACTCTTTAAAATAACATTAATTAATATGGGTTTAAGCTTAACATCAATCACCATCTAACTGGTTTAATTCCTAATAGCGGGCATAATGAAACGTTAAAATTTGAAATGCAGACACTTTTAAAGTACAGTATATATTGCGTTGAAGTGATCAGAAAATTTTCAGATCCTGCAAACGTCCTTTAGCTCTCTTAATTGTTAGCTTACAAAAAACATGTTGAAAAATTATTCCAATTCAAAGTAGATCGAAAGACGATCCTACATTTGTCGAGACTTATTGTTCAACAATACAAAAAAGAGAAATAATTTTGTACAAAAGATTTGAATTAACGTGGCAAAAAGCTCAACTTATTGATCTTTAATTATATAGATATCCCAAAGTAGCAAGGACAATCTCGATGAATATACATGAACATCAAGCTAAAAAAATTCTACAAGACTTTGGAGCCTCTATAGCGCCCGGCGTCGCTATCACCAATATAGAGCAAGCTAAAGCCGCAATTGCCTCATTGCCTGGACCTGTTTACGTGGTAAAAAGCCAAATTCATGCGGGTGGGCGTGGTAAAGGAAAATTCAAAGAACTTAAATCTGACGCTAAGGGTGGTGTTCGTGTCTCTCTCTCGAGTGACGAGGCGCTATTCAATGCTAAGGAAATGCTTGGCAAAACTCTTGTTACCAAACAAACTGGACCAATTGGTAAGTCAGTTAACCAGCTTTACATTGAAGCGGGGGCCGATATTGAACGTGAATTATATTTGTCCATCCTTGTTGACCGGGAAACAGGGAGAGCATCATTTGTTGTATCTACCGAGGGTGGCATGGACATTGAAGCTGTTGCTCAAAAAACGCCAGAGCTGATCAATTCTGTTAGCATTAGTCCAAGCCAAGGTTGTACAGATGCAGATGCAGGCAAGCTTGCAGATATGCTGAACCTAACCAATGGTGCGCGTCAGCAGGGAATAGCGCTATTCAAAAATCTCTATCAAGCTTTTGTTAGCAAAGACATGAGTCTTCTTGAAATCAATCCATTAATTATCACTAAATCAAACAATATCCAAGTTCTTGATGCTAAAGTATCTTTTGACGATAACGCCCTTTTTCGGCACCCAGATTTGATGGAGCTGCGCGACGAGACAGAAGAGGATAAAAAAGAAATTGAAGCCTCAAAATATGACCTTGCCTATATCGCACTTGATGGTGAAATTGGCTGTATGGTTAATGGGGCGGGGCTTGCCATGGCAACCATGGACATTATTAAATTTTATGGTGCTGAACCTGCAAACTTTCTTGATGTTGGCGGCAGCGCAACAACAGAGCGCGTAACTGCCGCCTTCAAAATCATTACCGCTGATCCAAACGTAAAAGGGATTTTAGTTAATATTTTTGGCGGCATTATGCGTTGTGATGTGATCGCTAATGGCGTCGTGCAAGCAATTAAGGATATTAATCTAAATGTTCCATTAGTAGTGCGTCTTGAAGGCACAAAGGTTGATGAAGGAAAGAGCATTATCAACAATAGTGGACTAAATGTTATCGCTGCCGATGACCTTGATGATGCCGCTAAAAAAATTGTTAAAGCAGTGAAAGGCTAAGCTGATGTCAATACTGATTAATAAAGACACAAAGATAATTGTGCAGGGCCTAACTGGTAAAACGGGTACTTTTCATACGGAACAAGCGCTTTCTTACCACGGCACCAAGATGGTCGCAGGCACGCATCCCAAGAAAGGAGGTCAAGTGTGGGCTAGTTCAGATGGCCATAAATTACCCCTTTTCAGCACGGTTGCTGAAGCAAAGGAGATCACTGGAGCAAGTAACTCTGTAATTTACGTTCCACCCGCAGGCGCAGCAGCAGCCATTGAAGAAGCAATTGATGCAGGCATTGAATTAATAACATGCATAACTGAAGGTGTCCCTGTTCTAGACATGGTTAAAGTAAAAGAAAAGTTGGAAGGATCAAGATCACGTCTTATTGGACCAAATTGCCCTGGGCTCATGACGCCTAATGAATGTAAAATTGGAATTATGCCACCGAGCATTTTCCGTAAAGGTTCAGTTGGTGTTTTATCACGTTCAGGGACATTGACTTATGAAGCAGTGTATCAAACATCAATGGTTGGACTTGGCCAATCATCTGCTGTTGGCATTGGTGGCGATCCGGTAAAAGGCACAGAATTTATTGATGTTCTGGAAATGTTTCTTGCAGATGATCAAACTCAGTCAATCATAATGATCGGTGAAATTGGTGGATCAGCAGAAGAAGATGCCGCTCAGTTCTTGATTGATGAAGCAAAAAAAGGTCGTTCAAAACCAGTAGTTGGCTTTATTGCAGGGCGCACATCCCCTCCTGGCCGCACAATGGGGCATGCTGGCGCCGTTATTTCAGGAGGCAAAGGCGGGGCTGATGAAAAAATCTCAGCACTAGAGGCAGCGGGCGTTCGTGTTTCACCCTCACCCGCTAAACTGGGAGTGACACTTGTTGAAGTTTTAAAAGGCTGAGCAAACACTATTAATTAGTTCGCTACAAAAACTAAAAAAATAGATACAGCCATTTTAATCATCTTCTTCTCTAATTTTATTTATAATTCGGCAATTTGGAATGGCTGAATTATCAGCTAGGCAATCCCAACATCTGGACTCTCAAGTTGGTTAGCATTAATTCTTGAATTAACAATTAACACCGTTGCGTCAAGCGCTGTGTTCTTCATAGAAACGCTAGCAGCAATACCCTGAACTAGCAGGTCAACACGTTCTATCTTCTTTGCGCCTGACTCAATTGCTCGTGCAACTGATGAAGGCTTTAATAAGCCTTGCGCAGCGTTCGCATATTTTTCAAAAGGCACCTGATCGGATGCATCAGCTCCAAGAGAACGTGCTAACCTGTCAACCCAGGCGTACATCTCTTCCGATGCCTCAAGATCTCCATGAACAGAATCTCGAATGGCCTGTACCCCATCAATCGTTACACACCTATAATTTCCTGTTAATAGCATACTCCACTTGGCCATTGGTACAAAAAGACTATCAAAAACCCTCAACTTAACCGGCACATCTTTACCGTCAATTCTTACATCAGCTATATCAGTTTCCAACTGTTTTAACATGGCGGTATGCTTAGGATCAGAAAATCCGGATGCTTTGAAATTTGTTGGCAACCCCACGTGCAAAATATTAGTACCCTCCTCAGGAGGACGGAAGGCTTGGGGATCTGGACTACACAAAGACATTAAACCAGGCTCAAAATTTTCCCATACAGAGGGACTGTCATAACAATCCTCGAGAGCAGCATTTTTTAATGCTGGAATTCTGCGTAAAAATGGTAAGGGCGGCATATTCATAATTGATAGACATGGCTTTTTACTGGCTGCAATTCTACTCATCAAGGCACTTACATCCGGCAACGAATACTGTGGCTCTTGCATTGCGAGTCCAATTAAATCGTAAACTTCTGGATTGACCTGATCAGGCGTAGCAGCCTCAAGTCGTCCAGGCAGACCCTTGGATTGAATGCACCGATGCTTATCTTCATCTCGAAACTTTACTCGTACCTCAGTTCCCTCATCATTTATTAATGCAGCAGAATTTGTGCGGCAAATCAACGTGACATCATGGCCCGCCATCAATAATTTGGTTGACAATAAAGACCCATAAGACGCGCCTAAAATTAGTATTCTCATGTCTATTTAACTCCCTGCCAGTAGCAAACAATTACCCCGAAAACGCACCTCTTTTACACTCCAAACCGTGACCATAACAGTGCACTATTAAACAATAAGGAAAATTATAACGCGAGGGAAATAGTGAAAATCAGTAAAATGTAAATTTTTTACAATTTTATATTTCAGTAGTACCACAAAATTACAATATGACGGCTACCAAGCCATATATCCCTATTCAGCAGCTAACGCTGCAGCAGGTAAAACACGGCAGGCAGCAAATTTAAATTCTGGAATTTTTCCATATGGATCAACCACAGGATTAGTCAACATATTTGCTGCTGCTTCGACATACGCAAATGGTATAAACACCATGTCTTCAGCCACCGCACGATCTTCACGCGCCATAATTAAAATAGAACCCCGCCGAGATTCAATTGTAACCATATCTCCGGCATTAACTCCTAATTTACGTAAAGTTTTAGGATGCAAAGATGCGCTTGCTTGCGGTTCTAAAGCGTCCAACACGGTAGCCCTACGTGTCATTGAACCAGTGTGCCAGTGTTCTAATTGCCGTCCCGTAGTCATAATAAACGGGTAATCTAAATCTGGAGTTTCAGCAGGAGAAATAATTTTCGCAGGAGTGAATTTAGCCCGACCTTCATATCTCGGAAAGCCATCACCAAAGACTATGGGCTGCCCTGGATCTGTCTCATTTAAAGACGGGTAAGCCACCACACTTTCATTCTCAAGTCTATCCCACGTAATATTTTCAAGAGATTTCATTGAAAGTTTCATTTCAGCAAAAACTTCACTGGGGTGTTTGTAGTCCCAATCAAGCCCTAATCTTTTTGCAAGTTCAACGGTGATCCACCAATCCTCTCTGGCGTCGCCCGGGGGTGAAATAGCTGGACGACCCATCTGAACCTGGCGATTTGTATTAGTTGCAGTTCCTGTCTTCTCAGCCCAAGCCGAAGCCGGCAGGATCACATCTGCAAAGTTTGCGGTTTCAGTAAGGAAAATGTCCTGAACAACTAAATGTTCTAGTTTGGCAAGTGCATCACGTGCATGCCCAACATCAGGATCAGACATTGCTGGATTTTCGCCGAGAATATACATAGACGTGATGTCACCATCATGAACAGCATCTAAAATTTCAGTAACTGTCAAACCCTTCTCAGCATTCATATTTTCTGAGTTCCATATATCACTAAATGCTGACCGCACTCCATCATCAGTCACACTTTGATAGTCAGGCAAAAACATAGGAATCATTCCCGCGTCTGATGCACCCTGCACGTTGTTTTGTCCACGCAAAGGATGTAATCCAGTTCCGGGTCGACCAACTTGTCCACACATCAAAGCCAACGAAATCAGACACCTCGAATTATCAGTCCCATGGATGTGCTGAGAAACACCCATTCCCCAAAAAATCATTGCAGATGTTGCACCTGCAAATTCACGAGCGACTGCCCGAAGAGTTTCAGCATCAACCCCACAAATCTCAGACATTTTTTCAGGTGGAAAACCTTTCAGGTGAGCCTTCATTTCCTCCCAATTCTCAGTAAAAGTGTCGATGTATTGTTGATCATATAAATTTTCTTCCACAATTACATTCATAATTGCATTAAGCATTGATACATCACCACCAGGACGAAACTGAAGCATGTGCGTTGCATGACGCTTTAGCCCTTGTCCGCGCGGATCCATAACAATCAGCTTGCCACCACGCTTAGTAAATTGTTTGAAATAAGTTGCAGCAACTGGATGATTTTCAGTCGGATTAGCCCCAATAACAATAGCCACATCAGCATTTTTTATCTCATTGAAAGTTGCTGTCACCGCTGCCGAGCCAACATTTTCCATCAGAGCCGCAACTGAAGAAGCGTGACAAAGCCTAGTACAGTGATCCACGTTATTGTGACCAAAGCCTTGCCTAATCAATTTTTGAAATAAATACGCTTCTTCGTTTGAACATTTAGCGGAACCAAATCCTGCAACTCGCTTTCCTGAAACATCTCGATGTTTACTAAAACCGTTGGCCGCTATGTCAAGCGCCTCTTCCCAAGTAGCTTCCCTAAAGTGCAAAAGGGGGTTAGACGGGTCAACATTGAGGCCTTTCGCTGGAGCGTCATCACGTCTGATCAAAGGGTTGGTTAACCGATGATTATTGTGAACATAATCAAATCCAAAACGTCCCTTAACACAAAGACGGCCTTCATTAGCCGGACCATTAATACCCTCAACATATTTAATCTTATCGTCTTTTATCTTAAACGATAACTGGCAACCAACACCACAATACGGACATACTGACTTTACTTCACGATCATAATCCTCACTATCACCAGCTTGTTTATCATCAAGCACTGAAGCAGGCATTAGCGCTCCTGTAGGGCATGCCTGAACACATTCTCCACAAGCCACACAAGTTGACTTCCCCATAGGGTCATTCATGTCAAACACAATTTGAGCACCCTGACCACGACCAGCCATCCCAATCACGTCATTAACTTGAACTTCACGACAAGCCCTGACGCAAAGATTGCAGTGAATACAAGCATCTAAATTTACGCTCATCGCGATATGGCTGTCATCCAAAAGTGGCACATGACAAACCTCACGTGCTGGAAACCGGCTCTCTTCAATTCCAGTCATCGCCGACATCTGACTAAAGTGTGATGATGTGTCATGCGATATTTCCGGCTGGTCGGCCGCAAGAAGCTCAATCACAAGTGCGCGTGATTTTTTTGCCCTTTCAGTTGCGGTATTAACCACCATGCCATCTTGAACAGTTCGAACACACGATGCTGCAAGCACCCGTTCTCCTTCTATTTCGACCATACATGCCCGACAGTTACCATCAGAACGATAACTTTCCTCTGCCTTATGACAAAGATGAGGAATTAGAGTACCATGAGCCTTAGACGCCTCCCATATCGTTGTGCCTTCCGACACTTCAATATTTTTACCATCTAACTTTAGGGTGATTGTCTTTGAAGGCATTGAGTCAAGCATAACAGCCTCAGCTAATTTCGTTAGAAAAGTGTTTCATAGTTAAACGGATCGAATTTGGCGCAGCCTGGCCTAGGCCACAAATCGACGCATCTTGCATCACATCGCACAAGTCACTCAAAAGTTCCTGGTCCCAAACATCAGCTTGCATTAATTGCACTGCTTTACCGCAACCAGTCCGACACGGCGTACATTGCCCACAGCTTTCGTCCTCAAAAAATTTCAACATGTTTAACGCTGCATCTCGAACCATATCTTGATCGGACAACACCACCACTGCAGCTGAACCAATAAAAGTCCCAAGAGGTTGCAAAGTGTCGAAATCAAGCGGCACATCATTTAGGCTCGCTGGCAAAATTCCAGATGAAGGCCCACCAGGCTGGTAAGCTTTAAAAAGGTGGCCTTTCACCATGCCACCAGAAGCCTTAATAATGTCGTCGATAGTAGATCCTGCGGGTAACAAGTGTACACCCGGACTTTGAACGCGGCCAGACACAGAAAAGCTTCTGAGCCCAGTACGACCATTCTTTTTAACTGACGATATAATTTCCGGGCCTTCCCGGCAAATTCGGGCTATCCAATGCAAAGTCTCTATGTTGTGAACCAAAGTTGGGCGATTAAAGATGCCAACCTGCGCAACATATGGCGGTCGATGTCGCGGTAGACCACGTTTTCCTTCTATGGACTCTATCATAGCGCTTTCTTCACCACAGATATAAGCCCCTGCTCCACGGCGAAGATCAACATATCCAGGCTTAATAAGCCCGCTCATCTCTAACTTTTTAATTTCATTAGCTAGAATCTTTAGGACAACAGGATACTCATCCCGCATATAGATAAAGCATGTGTCAGCCTCTACCGCCCATGCGGCAATAAGCATACCCTCAAGAAATAAATGAGGTGTCCGCTCCAGATAATACCGATCTTTAAAAGTGCCAGGCTCGCCCTCATCACCATTTACGGCAAGATAACGAGGTCCACTTGCAGCACGAACAAAGCCCCACTTTTTTCCAGATGGAAAACCAGCACCGCCTAGCCCGCGAAGACCACTTTGATTAATAAGCTTCTGCACTTCTTCCCAGTTACCGCTGCGACGAAGCAATTCAAGCTTTTCATAACCACCTTCGACTTGATAAGCTGCCAAATCCTGATAGTCAGGCACATGAGGGTGTGTGTCTTCAGCCGAAATTGCAATATCCACTTTTTCAGGGGTGGCAAAATCTATGTGATTATGACCAATTTCAAGAACAGGGGCAGTGTCACAACGCCCCATACACGGGGCCCGAAGAACTCTTACCTTAGCAGCATCTAATCCATCCTCAAGCGCAGACTTTAATGCTTGAGCACCAGCGAGCTCACACGACAATGAATCACAAACACGGATAGTTAACGCAGGTGGAGGCGCTTCACCGTCCTTCACAACATCAAAATGAGCGTAGAAGGTAGCAACCTCGTAGACTTCAGCCTGAGCAAGTCTCATTTCTTCAGCTAGGGCGTTTAAATGCTGCACACTCAAGTGACCATAACAATCTTGGATTAAGTGCAAATACTCTATAAGTAAATCCCGACGACGGGGCAGATCGCTCAATAGCGCACGCACTTCTTCAAGAGCCGCATCTTCAACTTGTCTTCCCTTAGGCGTTTTACGACCTTTACCTGGGGCCGATTTCCATACACCAATATCGCCGTCAAAAGTATCCATAACTATATCCTCTCTTAAACCACTAGAGAGTGGCGCACTTAAATCTCAGTATTATTAATCTAACAACCAATAACCATGTGGGTATAGCAAAAAACCTCTCTAAGACAACTAAGGGGCAATAGGTTTTAACTTAATTCCTGGCCACAAAAGTTTTTTTTAACAAAAAACAAATTTGATGGAATAATATCTACTATAGTTGAAACACCTTTCAAAGTGGTAATTGACGCATCATCTAGGCTGGGATAACACAGGCTTTTATTTATCATGTTTAACGAATCCGTTTTTCAATGTCGTTTTGCGACTCTGACGACACCAAGAGCGAACACAGAGGACCTGTAATGAATTTACCGTCTCAAATGAATGCTGTTGAAATGCGGGGGCCCGGAGGTCCAGATGTTTTAGCTCTTGTTAGACGGGACATCCCTACATTAAAACCAAATCATGTTCTGATTAAAGTCATAGCAGCTGGAGTTAATGGCCCTGACCTAGTGCAGCGGCGAGGACATTATCCTCCGCCAAAAGACGCCTCTGATTTATTGGGCCTTGAAATATCTGGCGAAATCGTAGCACTAGGATGCGATCAAACACAGTGGAGTATTGGTGAACGGGTTTGTGCACTCACAAACGGCGGTGGATATGCCGAATATGTTGCAGTAAATGCAAATCACTGTTTACCTATTCCCAGCGGTGTAAGCAACATTGATTCAGCCGGTCTCCCCGAAACGTTTTTTACAGTCTGGAGTAATGTCTTTTATAACCAGGACATAAAAACAGGAAGTGTTTTTCTTGTTCATGGAGGCTCCGGTGGCATTGGGTCTGCGGCAATTCAAATTGGAACGGCGATGGGTTTGCAAGTTTTTGCCACTGCAGGATCGAATGAGGCCTGTTCCTATTGCCAGGATCTTGGCAGCAAACGATCAATCAATTACAAAGATGAGGATTTTGTTACGGTCATTCGCGAAGCTGGCGGCGCAGACATTATTCTTGATATTATTGGCGGAAAATATGTTGCACGCAATATTAAGGCAGCGAAAACTGATGCAAAAATTATACAATTAGCCTTTAACCATGGCTCGAGGATAGAAGTGGATCTTATGCCAATAATGTTAAAGCGCCTTGTTCTGACAGGCTCAACACTTAGGTCACGGCCAGAGGCATTCAAAACAGCCATAGCGAAAGATTTAAGCGACAAGATTTGGCCACTTTTTGGAACAACACCAGTGCAATTAAAAACAACAACCTTTAAAAGATTCAGTCTGAACGATGCAGCCGGAGCACACAAACAAATGGAGAGTGGCGGTCATCACGGTAAAATTCTTCTTGTGCCCTAGCCAAAAAAATATACCAAATAACTGATGGCGAAAACTTTTTAAAAAAGCTTTATTCTAATCCAACGTCAAAATGGTCTATAGTGTCGCAAATTTGTGTTCCATCGAAGCCTTTTGCTGGCAAACCGCGCAGACACCTTATTCAATATGTAATAATGTAAAACCAGTGGTTCAGCTTAATAAGCAAGCCCTATAAATACATGTTCATGAGGAATAAAGTTGAAGCACATGCTGCATTGAAGGTCGTTGCCTCATTAACGCGTCGTGCGCTTTTATTGTTGAAAACTGCTCAAGATCAACTTCATCATCACGTAACCAGCGCGTTATAAGTGCTAAGTACGGATCACAAAACGAAAACTCATCCCCAAGAACATACGGGCCTTTGAAGTAATATTTTTCAATCATTTCTGCGCATTCATACATATTTTCAGTGACTTTAGCCCGCATTGATTCGTGTGCAGCCTCGTCATTTGCCCAGCGAGTCCCTCTAAGCTTGTGCGCATGAGCCACGTGTATGGTAGAGGCCATGTAGCTATTAAATGCCTGCGCTAAAGCAAAATCAAAAGGATCTGTCGGGGCAAGATTAAGTTTAGGAACAATCTGAGCCAGATAAGTTAGAATAGCAGGAGTTTCAGTCAGAACACCTCTTTGTGTAATGAGCGCTGGCACACGACCCTTGGGATTAATTTCAAGATAAGCTTGGGAACGTTGTTCAGATATCTTAAAATCAATCTGGATAGCTTGATAATCAATACCTATGTCCTCAAGTAAGATATGTGGAGCATAGGCAGCAGAATTTTTTGCGTAATAAAAGGTTAGCATGATTTTGGCCTCTCTCTGTTTTATATCAATTGAAGTAATTAATGAACGTTATAGGGCATTTCTGCAATATTATACTCACGAGCCAATTCAGTAAGAAGTAAAATATCGGATTGTGCATAGGGAATGCCTGATTGGCGCCGTTCAATTTCTAAGCGAGCCTCAATTTCTCCGGGCATAAAAATTTCATCAAATCCCCCAGCACGCGGGTTCTCTTTTACTCGACTTACCAAAATATCCATTCGATCTCGAAAGCCCTTCTCAGTAACAAAAACTCCCGGCTTGAGAACCATAAAAAAATGTCCGACATTCTGGGGCCTGTCCCATACTGTATACTGATCTGGGACATCGCCGCCAAAATTGGCCCCAGTAAAAACACCAGCCAAAATTTCCATCAGCATTGAAAGCCCTGATCCTTTGTAGCCCCCTATTGGCAGGACTACACCACGAAGAGCAGCTGTAGGGTCTGTTGTTGGTTTGCCATTTTCATCAAGCGCATAGCCCTCTGGAATGGCCTCGCCACGTTTTTCAGCAAGACGAATTTTGCCACGCGCAGCAACAGCTGGTGACATATCAAGGATAAACGGTGGTAATTTGCCGCCTGGGGCACCAGCTGCAAATGGGCTTGTACCAAACAAGCCCTCACGTCCACCCCATGGCGGCATAGATTTGGCTGCATTTGTAAAAACAAACGCAAAATAACCAGCCTGCACAGCCTGCAACAAGTAAGTTGCCGCCATACCGAAATGGTTGCTGTTTTGGGCAGCAACAACCCCAACACCACATGTCTCCGCCATTTTTATGGCTTCTTGTATAGCACGAATACCGACAAGAAATCCGAGCCCATTATCACCATCAAGTGAGGCACAAGCAGCAACAGGTTTGTCTAATATCATCTTTGGCGTAGCATTTATAAGCCCTTCCGATAGTCTTTTGACATATATTGGTAGACGAGACATTCCATGAGTTTGCACTCCCCGAAGATCAGCCTCAACAAGACATTCTGCAACTTTAACAGAGTCGTCCTTATTGACGCCCTGCCCTTTCAGCATCAAAATTGCAAAATCGACTGCGTCTTGGACTTTTACATACGCTAGTAAGGATTGATTTTTTTTTGTCATGGCAAGCTCTCAAAAATTGAAATGTTTTATTGTTGCTATTTAAGATAAAACGACTTTTTTTTATGAATTGATGATTGTTTTTATAAGACCTTCAGTATAAGCCACGGTCCCTATCTCTCCACCCAAATCTGAAGTGCGCGTACTAGGGTTTTTTACCGCTGTCGCAATTGCATAATCAATCGCATCTGCAGCATTATAAAAATTTATTGTGTTTTTTCGTTTACCAATCCAGCGAAGCAGCATTGCAGCTGAACCAACTAATGATGATGGATTGGCAATGTTTAGCCCAGCTAGTGAGGGTGCTGAGCCATGTTGGGCCTGTGCCATTGCAAAGTTCTCACCAGAGTTCAATGATGCAGCCATTCCCAGGCTCCCAGCAATTTCGGACGCTTCATCTGATAAAATATCACCATACATATTAGTCGTGACCACTACATCAAATTGGCTAGGATCGCGGATTAAAAGTGCTGCCATCGCGTCAACAATTTGTTCTTCATACTCAAAATCTGGAAATTGATTTCTTACTGCCCTCACAGCATCAAGAAAAAGTCCATCTGAAACACGAAATACGTTCGCCTTATGAACGGCAGTTACTTTACGGCGGCGCTTTGCAGCCAGCTCAAAGGCGGTTTGAGCAATTCGGGTGGATGCTTCTCGAGTGATTTTACGCACTGATAGCGCCATATCTTCAGTCGGCATAAATTCTGCTCGTCCTAAAAACATTGAACGGTCAGAGTAAAACCCTTCTGTGTTTTCTCTCGCTATCACCAAATCAATTTTGTCGCCAACGCGCAGAGGCAAACCATCAAAGGACTTTGCTGGCCTTATATTGGCATATAAATCCAATTCTTTTCTCAAAAGCCCTGATGGGTTAATTCCACCCTCCGACGGAGCCGGATAGTCATTTGTAGAAACTGGGCCTATCAAAATACCATCTGATCTCTTCGCCAGCGCAAGAACTTCATCTGGAAAAGTTGAACCAGAATTTGCCAGAGCTTTAAGCCCAATCTCAGCAATTTGAAATGTCAAATTCAGATCAAATCGTCTGTCGACAGCCATTAAAACACTACGGGTGGCTAGGGTAATTTCAGGGCCAATTCCATCACCATCAAGGCATAATATATTGGTTGGACCTGGAACATTCGTTTTAGATAACATTGACAAACTCCAAGCTACTGTTCAAAAAAGCGCAAATGACATTTTATTAATTAGAATTAGAATTATTAGTATAACCGGAACACAGTTTCTACAATGTTCGGCAAACTAGCGTAATCTCCAAAACAATATTTAGGATCCAAAGATTCTACGCTAGTTTTTCTATACCCTTTGGTGAATAAAGCGAAGGGTTGCTTTGCTGCTAAAGCAGTTTCGCAGTCTATTTCACTATCACCGACAAAAAGACATGATTCTACATTTAATGACCGCATCGTGTAATAAAGCATTTCAGGATCAGGCTTACGGCTAACAAGTTGATCGCCACCCACTATCGAGTCAAAAAATGACGTAAGTCCAAATTGATTTAGAACAATTTTTGTTGGTTTTAGCGGTTTATTTGTACAAATGCCAAGTCGTATATCCTGTCGCCTTATGTAGCCAAGCGCTTCCTTTGCACCCTCAAAAACCTTTGTTAGTTTATTAGATCCAGATGAATATATCTCAATAAAATCATTCAGAGCAGCTGAGCAAGACCTCTTATCAGTAGGCAAATTATGCGCGGCCAAAGCACGCGTCACGAGGTCAGCAGATCCTCTACCAATAAAACCCTGAACAACCTCTATATTTAGCGCCATCATCCCGCGTAGAATCAACATTTTATTTAAAGCAGCATGAATATCAGCCAGACTATCAATAAGCGTGCCATCCAAATCAAATATGACTGCTTTTTCCATGCGATGATTACCTGGTCAAATGATTTAAGAGCTATAAATATTAATAACCAATTTTAAAAACTGCCAATACATTAACAAATTACCCCGTCTTTGCTTCACAGTTTGATGAGTTATAAGCGGATTTTAACATCCATAAGCCCAAGTAGTCTCTAAAAATATTCTCAAAATATTTTCAACAATTTTTTATTCCAACTAAACTTATGCTACCGTTATTTGTTAAACCATAGAACACACCATTTTGAGGATTTTAATAGTGTTTCAACAGGAAGATATTCAGCTTGCGGTTGCCACACTGAAGCAACAGTTTGGTGAGAGGTTGTCGACATCTATATCAGTTAGGCAGCAGCATGCCCACACAACAACACTTATTGTTAATCAGCCCCCTGACGCTGTTGTATTTGCGAAGGACGTGGAAGAGGTCTCAGATATACTGAAGACCTGTTATCAAACAAAGTGTCCAGTCATTGCCTTTGGCACTGGATCCTCTTTGGAAGGACATGTAAATGCCCCTTTTGGCGGTATTTCGATTGACATGTCCAAATTTGATAAGGTTCTAAAAGTTAATCACGAAGACTTGGATGCTGTTGTTCAGCCGGGTGTCACACGCGAAGGCCTGAACATATATCTACGAGATACTGGTCTGTTTTTTCCTCTCGATCCAGGAGCTAATGCAAGTGTTGGAGGAATGGCAGCAACGCGAGCATCTGGAACCAATGCGGTTCGCTATGGCACAATGAAAGACAATGTTCTGGGAATGCAGGTAGTGCTTGCGGACGGCCGCATTATTAGAACTGGCGGACGATCTCGCAAATCAGCAGCAGGTTATGATTTAACTCGTCTGTTTGTCGGCTCTGAGGGAACATTGGGAATAATAACCGAATTAAACTTGCGCTTACATAGTATTCCAGAAAAAATTGCCGGAGGAACGTGCTCTTTTCCATCGATCAGAGCGAGTTGCAATGCTGTTATTCAAACAATTCAATGCGGCATTCCGTTAGCAAGAATTGAAATGCTAGATCCACTTCAGGTTAGAGCATGTAACGCTTATTCAAAGTTAGAGCTTCCTGAAACGCCTTTATTGCTTGTTGAATTCCACGGTACAGAAGAGTCAGTTCAGGATGACTTAAAACGATTCACCGAAATTTGTGCCGACTATTCATCATCTCCTTTTCAATGGTCAACCAATCCTGAAGAACGCAGTAAATTATGGAAAGCAAGACATAACGCATTGTGGGCTTCTTACGCCCTCATCCCTGGTGCTACCGGCGTTGCAACAGATGTTTGTGTTCCTATATCAAAGCTGGCGGAATGTGTTGAAGACACAATCGCTGATATTGAAGCTCATGGCCTTACAGCACCTATCATCGGTCACGTTGGAGACGGCAATTTTCACGTATTGCCTCTGGCAATGCCTGATGACGTGGAAATGCAAAAAAAAATCAACGCATTTTCTACTCGTTTAACTAAACGTTCCCTCGCCCTTGGGGGGACTTGCACTGGCGAACATGGGATAGGTCAGGGAAAGAGCGCCTACCTTCGCGATGAAATGGGCGACGCAGTTGACTTGATGGCCAGCATTAAAATGACATTTGACCCTAAAAATATTCTTAACCCGGGAAAGTTATTTGTCTAAGCCACATGTAATCAGACGGCCAAATTAGATCTAGTCTGCAGGAAATAGAGACATTCACTAAAAGCGCTTATCATATTTCAATTTAAATCCACCGCTGGTAGTTGAACCAATCCGATCAAGCATAATTTTAACATTTAGAGCACCTGTTCCATCATTGGATGTCTTGGTATGCCCAACTTCAAATCCACCACCAAAATTGCTTTTTGACGTAGTTGTTGTTGTTTTTTCATATTTCACTCCAGGTGAAAATGACATCACTGACTTGCTGTCTGATATGAGTTGATTGTCCATTGGAAATTTAAAATGCGGTTTAAAGCCGGCACTTGTTCTACTAACGGTTGTTTTGTCAATCGACAATGTATTGTCAATCATACCATAGGCCCTGCCAGTAAAATCCATTTTTCCAATCTCAGTCTTACCATGTGAAAATTGGATTTCAGGCCATATCTCATAATAAACAAGATTGTGATCTTTGCCATCAGAACCGACAGTATAGCTATTTACTGGCACAACGCCCATCAGGGAACCACCAAAGCTTGTAGAGGTCGTTTTATAATCACTAACAATATTGAGAGTTCCATTATCCAGCTTTAGGTTGTTACTTGAAATTCCATAAGAAGTATAACCATCAAGAAAAAGTCTTGGGTTAATTTCTGTAACAAAGTAACCTCCCACTGATGCTCCAATGTCATCCTGATTACCCTTAAAACTGCCCTCAAAACTTGATTTCCCTACATCTAGCCCAAGAAAATAACCAACCATACTACTATCGGAAACTGGCAGTTCCCAAGCCAACTTACTTGTGAACTTATGTGTGACAGAGCCGTCATCGTCGCGTTGAAGTTCAAAGTCTCCGGAAATAATTTGATTTTTATCACCTTTTCCAGCTTTAAATTCTTTAACAAAATCGCCAACTGCTAAAGCTCGATCATCATTCGCATCAAATGAGTAGTTGAACTCAAACGGAACATATTCCTCACTGAGAAAGCTGCCTGAAGCCTTGGCATTTAAACTGCCTTTAACAAATCGGCCCTTTGCTGCACCCATCATCTTACTGTTTCCAGAGAGCGTGGCATTTACAGATCGCATAATCTCTCCTGACACTACTGTTTTA
This sequence comes from Candidatus Puniceispirillum sp., assembly GCA_028382965.1. GTDB lineage: Bacteria > Pseudomonadota > Alphaproteobacteria > Puniceispirillales > Puniceispirillaceae > UBA3439. The sequence continues at coordinate 636 of JAOEUK010000016.1, read as the reverse complement.
ATCTCAGCCTTCTTTGCTTCAAATGCAGCAGCAGGTGAACCAGCCTGGCGGGAATAAGTGTTCGAAACCGTGTTAACGTTACCCCCTGCATCTACCGCAACGCCAGCAGCAATTGAAACTGTCACAGTTGTTTCTAAAACGGGAGTAATCTTGATTGTATAAGTTGTCCCACTACCTGCAAGGGTTGTTACAGATCCGTTAGTGACCGTGATTTCGTTTGTGGCAAGCCCTGTAACACTCTCTGAGAATGTTGCTATGACATCAAATTCTGTTGCGGCGACACCCGTTGGCCCTGTTAAAACCACTGTAGGAGCTGCATTATCGTAGGTCCATACAAACTGCGTTGCCGCACTGTTGTTGTTACTGAGCGAATCTGTGAATGTGCTACCTGCTATATCAATAGCCGTGGCACCAGCCCCAGCAGGCGTAAACGTTGCAGTATAAACAGTCGATGATACTGCTGTAAAACCACTCAACGAACCGTTAGTTAAAGTGATATCGCCCTCAATAAAGTTGCTCGTGGCTTCACTTGCAGTAAATGTAATGGCGATGGTGGCATCATTCGTTGTCGAACCAGTGGTAACACCAGATGTTGTCGAGGTGATAGCCATTGAGGGTCCCACATTGTCATAGGTC
>JAOEUK010000015.1 GCA_028382965.1 Candidatus Puniceispirillum sp. | reverse complement strand
AAAGCTGTAGCTGACTATAAGGGCAGTGCGATTTCTCAGTATTTGAGTCTGAAAAATGAAGAACGCATCACATCAGAGAAACTCTCAGAACCAATAGTACCATCTTTGAAATTCAGAGAGTTGTGAGGGAAGAACCTGTGCTTCACATTCAGTCAAATCCATATCTCTGGGATTATGCGAGTTTGACCTCTTTCTCAACTTTACCTTCGGTTAGAATATAATGCAGACGTGATTACCTTTTATATTCTATGGGGGTTATTTCTCCCCCGTCTTACTAACAATATTTGCTACCGTTTTAGTCTTGGTAGACATTCTTTCGGAATGATTAGAAACGTATCGATGCAACTTTGACTCACAGAACTCAAGTATGGAACTTCACCCCTACATCAACTCAGAGGAAATTCAGAACCTAACTTCCATCAGGTTCATGGAGTATTACGACAGACCTAATCAGGTCATTTGATGTGAACAGAAACATCTACATTTCTTACTTCTACTTATAAGAACTAGAGGGGTCACTTTGAAAAAAAGTGATGTTTTTTTACTTTTTTAACTTTTTTTACACATAAATTTAGGTGAGTAAGGTTTTGGACACTTTCACACCCCTCTGACTTCATTTTGATATGAACCCAAACCAGAACAGTCAAAGCGCACGGGTCGGTGATTGGTCGAGGTTTATGCAAACATCAACTTAGTGCCTTTCCAATAACACAATTCTATATGATGATAATTTCATGCAGTTAATTAGAATTTTCTCATTTATGGCATTACTTGGAATCAGTCTTCCATCACCATCATCTGCAAAACTTGTGGCAGAAGAGGGTGTTGATGACAAATGGGTGGTTAACTTCATCACTGAAAACTCAGTTCATGCAACGGTGAACGGACAAGTAACGCATGGTGATGGACTTCATGTGCGTCTGGTAAAGGGTCACTGTGATAAGGGTAATCTGCTTACCTTTGTTTACACTTACTCAAATCATCCAAAAATAGAACAACTCAAGGGCAGTTATGTAACCACTAAATTCAACGGTGGTGAGGTGATTGTGAAGGTTATCCATGCATCCCCATTCCTCATGGGGCATCGTGCAACCATTGATATGGGTTGGGGTGGTATTGATGAATTGAAAGCGATATTGAGCGGGGAGAACCCACTAGTCATAGAATATGTTGATTCAGATGAAGTCAAAATCACTGACTATTTTGATATACCACAGAACAGTTGGAGTAATGATGGCGTGAGTGATGCATTGGATCGAGCAGCAGAAATGTGTGGAAAATTATAGATTAAATTAAGCGGCAGGTTTGAATGAACAAGTATGTCGATGCGTATAACACTATGGGCAACTCGGGTAATGAAATACTGGATTTCATCTTCAAGGTTTGTGTTATCTTTTTAGTCGACTTGGCAGAGATCTTGGGGCTCTCTTACGAAGCAATAAACATAATCATTTTTGTTATTCTACAACCACTTTTAATAATCATTCTTTTCATTCTTTGGCGTAAAGAAAAGCGTAAGAATAAAATCATTCATTAACCCTCGTCCTACGGACGATTGCATCGAAGATGCAAGGTTCTAATGATTGAATAATTATTAGTCTCTAGAGTATCTAATCTGCGGTGTGTTCTAGACACACTAATCCCACTACAGGGAAAGCGCACAGGTCGGTAATTGGTCGAGGTTTACGAGTTCTTTCTGATACAGAGAAGATTCACCAGCATTATACTCAAACGTGGACTTGTGGTTCCGCACCTTCAAGTTGGTGTAAAAGAAAGTTGGTCAAATAACTGATGGTGTATTTCAGTTCACCAACTGGAACGAAGAATGTAATCTGGTTTAGATCTTCATAATCTTTCAGACATACATAATGAAATTCCATCAAGAACTTTGCCACAGTATCCAGATCAAATTCTTCTTTAATAGTCTTGTTTACAAAAACCTCATACCACTCTCCATCACCGACTTGATGATGATATCCCCTCTCAAAAACACCTGTATCTAATCCTGATAAATGATCAACAATCTCTGGTTTTTTCATTATCGATTCTCTTGGGTTTTGAGTGATCAGAATGTCTGTAAATTTTTAACTAACTCGTCATTCATCTCTAAATTTTTGAGATAGAATCTCTCCAGTTGTTCAACTGATGTTCCTGCATTTTTTGCAAGATTGAATATATTTACCTTACCCTTGCTCTTGGTAAGTCTGGTCTGTAATGAGTAATGACGAAGTGCGTATACAGAACGAGTTTCACCTGATGACATCGCAGTGGGCAGTTGAGCAAGAGACCAACCTCGAGGGTGAGACTTTCGGCAAACTCAACCCGTCCAAAGTAACCCTAGATAATTTGCTGCATCGTTACTGTCGGGAAGTGACGGTTTCCAAGCGTGGAAAGGAGACGGAACTAAGGCGACTTCGTCGGCTGATTAAAGACCATGTTAGTTGTCTGACAATCGACAAACTTACTTCTCAATCTTTAGCTGACTTCAGAGACCATCGTCTGAAGGATGGTGAACGAGCCTGTTACTACGACCTTGTCCTAATTAAACACTGCCTAAAGATAGCCACTCATGAATGGGGGCTGATGCTGTCTTCCAACCCAGTCGACTTCATCAAGATGCCTCCAATCTCAAAGCCAAGGCAGCGAAGGTTAAACAAAGGCGAGTATGAGCGTCTGGAGCAAGCGTCCCATCTAACTCTCAATCCTCACATATGGCCTATCGTTGTCTTTACTATTGAAACAGGAATGAGGAGAAGTGAAATCCTTGGCCTGACTTGGGAGAACATAAACCTAGAGAAACAACTGGCTTATCTGCAATTGACCAAGAACGGGTCAAGCAGGGAAGTCCCTTTATCAAAGAAGGCAATCCAAGTCTTGAGTAACCAGAGTTTACGACAGGACACCCCTACTCCATTCCCAGTTAATGCCAATGCCTTCAGGTTAGCGTGGGAGCGTTTAAGGAAACGTGCTGACTTGTGTGACCTTCGGTTCCATGACCTTCGCCATGAAGCAATAAGTAGGTTCTTTGAATTGGGGCCGAGGTGGCAGTGATATCAGGTCATAAGGACGCAAGGATGCTCTTTAGATACACTCATCTTAGGGCAGAGGATTTGGTTAATAAGATAGGTTAGGATTCCTACCCCTAAAACCACACCCCCAGTACCCATCGCAATCTCACGACTTCAAAAAAGGGGGCTAAAGAGTCGGTTATTGTTCTTGTTGATTTCAAAAAAAAACAAAGAACAACCCTATATTCTACCGCTTGATAATGGTAATCCATCATGATGGTCCCATAGCTCAATTGGATAGAGCATCTGTCTTCGAAACAGAAGGTTGGGCGTTCGAGCCGCTCTGGGACCACCACCGCAAAATCATTAACAAAAGGCTTTCCATGGCGTTAGAAACACTCAGCCGAGAGTTAATGAGAGTAGTTTTCTCACTTGCTGTTTTTGAGAGAATCGTGTTGACATCATTTGCGCTGATTAAGATTCTCTATTTTCTAAATTTGCAGGTTTTTAGTTTCTCAAGGTAGCGTGGCACTCTCTTTATATCAGCCTCAAAAGTCTGCTGAACGCGTCTAGTTTCCCGGTAACGAAAGTTATAGGAGTCTGGAGGGGAGAGAATTTCGCACTTAGCAACACCAGATCCAGCATCCTTCTCATAGAAACAGGATTTAGTTTTAAGATTTAATTCGAACGCTTTAGGAAGACGACTCGTTTGCAAATATGGCCCGGTCATTCCGAACCTGGATTTAAAAGTGTACGACCCTTTATCATCCCGCTTTGCAAGAGCAACAAGCTGAAGGCTAATTGGGTTATGGCCCCAATGACAGACATATTTATCGCTGATATCACTTCTTAAAAAACCGAATAATCCATCCTCCAATTCATAAACTCCAAACCAATTTATACCAAATTTCACCGGGTGAAGTATATTATTTCCCAGTTTCTGAAAAGCTTTTGGATAACCCTGTCCAATGATGTGCAACTTGCCTTTCTCTATCACAAGCCTGTTATCAGCTGCACGAGCCTCAATAAATGCCTGCACATCAGGGTTAATTTCTATTCCTTTATTTTTTTGATCCTCGTATTTATCGGCAAGAGAACCAGCCATTACCGGGCTAGTTAAGCAAACCAAAAGACACCAATAAATGACAAAAATTTTAGTTATTTTTGCAGTCATCACTTTGTTTCCTATTATTAATTTCTATTGACCTGATGTTCATTGGCTTACCTGGGCTGGCATCAAAAAAGCACGGTCCCACAGGCGTGTAGAGAATGACAGAACACACGCCATATAAACTTGTAACATTTTGATACTGAACACTCTCAACTGAGATGCTTTTGGGGTTACTTTTTAGTTTAACGCCAACAATTTCTCTAAGGTAAGTTTTAAGCTTTGTGTTTACACTTAATCGCTCACAAAGTAGTCGTTTTGCCCGTTCTTTATTCTTCCTTTTCTCAAGTCCCTTTGATGCCTGCGCTTGTTGTTCTTCCCATAACCGATCAAAAAGGAGTTGAGATTTAACCTTTGGAGTGACTAAGCCATCATCAGCCAACACCGGTTCAGCACCAGAAACCAAAGCCCCCACCGAAACCACAAGCCCAATCAAAAGTGTAAGAACAAACCTAGTCATCATAGACAAAACCCTAGCACCCAAGTCACCACTTGCAAAGACAAGTAAAGAACCTGGTGCTTAGGAGTTATTTGTAACCCCAGTGATTAGAGTGGACTTGGGTTTACTAAAGGGGACTAAAGGCTCAGGTTCTTGTTGTTTTGGTATTATACAACCACTCTTCGAATAACCTCCTCATCCTTGGTGACGGAAGATAGAGAGTAATTGGCTCCCCTCTTCTGACTCTAGACCGCCATACCCACTGGACTAGTTCAGTCAGAGCATAGGCGTCATTAAAGGCTCTTGAACTGTCCCCAAGCCACCTTGCGACCACTGTGTTTATATTCTGGTCATAGAGGTAAACAAGGTGAGAGCAATGAATGAAGTCATTGGTTCCTCTGGTTGTATTTGATATCCAGTTGACGTCTTTAAGTCTTGAGTTTTTAGCGAAGACACCAGGCTTTGACTTTGTCTTTTCGTTCTCTTCAGACTCAGGTTTTGGCTGGTTGTCGTTGCTTGCTTTTAGCCAAGCGTCTTTCTTACAAGTGATGAGGATGTTGTTGATGTCGACACCAACTAGCTTTCTTTCTTTTAGGTTCTTAAGTGACCTGGCTACCTTCGTCGCATAAGACGGTAACGACATTCCCTGCACCTGCCCGGTGTAACTGAAGTTAGTCTTGGATAATGCTCCAATGTCTTCGATGGTAATCAACTCAGCTGCCTTGGTTCTGAAGTCTTCTTCAAGGTGATTGTCATTACTCACTCGGAAGGACAACCCAAGTTTACGAAGGTAAGACAACAACATTGAGCCTTCAGCCTTGTAGGTCATCACTGTTACTGAATTGCCAGCAGATAAAATACACTGAGGTAAAGCCCAAATGAACATCTCTCCATCTTGAAGATAAAGACACCCACTTTCAGCGTACTTTAGTATCTTTGGACTTAAGGTGTCAGAGACTTGGTCTTGGTTTTGTCTCCACTTATGAGTTGGTTTAACTAAGCCTGTTCCTGCATCCACATCCATATAGCCAGCATCAACGTAAAACTCTTGGATTGAGGTTCTGGATTTAGACGTAACTGATTTAACAACATTTGGAACTTCATCAATGATGATGTCGTAATCATCTAAGAGACCAGCTTTGACCATAGGAACCAGTCTTTCGTACATCTTATGGGTGGTCGCTATATTACTGCCGAGCAAGAGATGTGACTCTAGGCTACTGGTCTTGGTTCCATGTTCATTATCATTTTCATCAGGCTGGACAAACTCAATGTCCTTTGACCCTTCGATGACTCTGGTTACTTCAGTCAACAAAGGTAGGATGACGAGGTACTTTTGGTCTTCCTTGAAGTTTTCAATCATTCTTGTCGTTTTGCCACTACCGCAAGGGTGGTCGATAATCTTAATTTCTTTGTTCATTCTTGTTTATTCTCCTTGTTTCAGACAAAAGAAAACCCTGAGGCACAAAAAGCGCCTCAAGGCTATCTTTAGTCATTGATTTAATACGGTTATTCGACCTCCCTCTTAAAGGAAAGACTACAGTCTAACGAAGGGATTTGGTCTATTAGATTGGATATTGTGGTGGTTGTGGTGGTTGTCTAACTACGCAACCTAACCCAACGAACTATTAGCTGTAGTTCATCTTAGGTGCGGGATAACTCCTAGTCAGATGGAACTTCGTAAGACAAGCCTGTTGTACATATGTCCCACCTAACTGATGAAGTGCGTATCTTAGGTGGTCCTGCTCATGTCTGTGCTTTGATGAGGGGTAACTCTTTAAAGACGTTATCCACTCCAACTTCCTGCATAAGCATACCCCCTGACAAGGGAACATCAGAGGGTACGTTGGTTTACTTGGGTCGTTGGTGAACTTCACTCTTTACCAGATGATTAAAACCTCATCTTGTTTGTCATTACCAACAGTATCGTTGGCATCAAAGGAGTAAGCCAATCTGTTGTAATGCTCGCTATGCGAACGTAACGGTGTCTCGCTGATTACTTGGGCGTTCTTCAAGACCCAACAACCACTCGCATCCATTTCCAGTTCGTCATCCATACAAAGGTTAACGGCATAACTCTCAGGATTTTAATATTGTGCATTAGTGGCCCATAACTCTTTAAGTAAGTGTCTGGTCTTGAGGTGACTTTGGTTCCTATTTCTTGATAAAGACTAATAGCTCCATCCAGACAAAAATCTGATGATACCAGTGTTTCTTGTCACTCTTCTGTCACTCTTGGGGCACTTTTAGAGTGACAAAGGGCCATTTCAGGCGATAGACTCTGTTTTGACAACAACAACCGACAGAAGCTGTGAACAAGGGATACCGTAGGATTTTATTGAGAAAAAGTGGTGCCCGGGGGCGGCACCGAACAGTGTTCCCTTAAAGTTTCTAACGGTTTCAAAATTACACTTTTTATGTTATATTTCATATAATTAACAGTGCCCATTCTTCCAGAAGGTTTCACAACGTATCAGGAGATCTCAGGATAAAGGGTGGATAAAAAGGTGGATAATTATGGCGCCCCGTGATCGTCTGTCAGCAGCTTTCATCAAGACCGCAAAACCGGACAAATATTGTGATGGTGCCGGATTGTGGTTGCATAAACGAAAAGATGGTGGAGCCCAGTGGTTCTTACGCTTTGGCAATCATGGCAGACGACGTGAAATGGGGCTCGGTGGACTCCATAAGGTGAGCCTGAAGCATGCGCGCCAACTAGCGGAAGCTGCACGGCTTAAAATCCTGGACGGTGTTGACCCTATTCGTGAACGCACGCGCCTGAAGCGTGAAGCACTGCAAGCCGACCACGAGTTTGGGCGCCTGGCCAGGGAAGCTTTCGAGGCAAAAAAAGCCGAGCTAAAAGGTGACGGAAAAAATGGCCGGTGGTTTACCCCGCTCGAGCTTCATGTGCTCCCAAAGCTGGGCTCTATTCTGATCGAGGAGTTAGGCCCAAAAGATGTGCGTGATTGCCTTGCGCCTATCTGGCATTCAAAAGCTGATACGGCCCGCAAAGCAATCAACCGGATAAACATTGTGGTTAAGCACGCGGCAGCTCTGGGAATCAATGTAGATATGGGCCTGGCAGAAAAAGCAAAACTTTTACTTGGCAAAACCCGGCATACACCAAAACACATTCCATTCATGAATTGGCAGCAAGCTCCAGAATTCTATCAATCACTTGATGAGAATTCTCCTACCCAATTAGCGCTGAAGCTTGTGATGCTGACCGGTCTTAGAAGCTACCCGGTAAGGCATGCGCATCTGGAAGAAATCATTAATGACATCTGGACAATACCGGGCCAGAACATGAAAGGACCGCACAAGAGAACCCCGGACTTCAGAGTGCCTCTCTCCAAAGAAGCAAGCCGCATCATCCTAGTGGCAAGCTCTCTGTCCAGGGATGGATTTCTGTTTTCAGGGGTAAGGCGCGGTGTCATCAGTGATGCATCCATGGCACGGGTAATGGAAAGACGCGGATTAGACGCAAGGCCACATGGGTTTAGGTCTACTCTGCGCACATGGCTGACTGAAAAGGCACATGCGAATAATGATGTGGCTGAAGTAATCATCGCTCATAAAACAGGGACTAAGGTGGAGCGAGCATATAATCGCACTGATTATCTGGAGCAACGACGAGGCCATATGCAGAAATGGGCTCAATTTTTAATCTCGAGCTAGACTTCATCTAGTGCTAGCTGGCAACAGCCCTCAAAACCAGTTTTTAATGATGAATTTATCCGATCTCATCATCAAAGTTTGGATTCCTTGGATTCTCCTTATTCAGGGACCAAGCGTGGATCATACCGTCAACTTTTTGTTGGTTACTTGAGAGATATTTTAAAAATACCTTTTCGTGCTCCGTCTCTGGCTCTACATTGCCCTTCAGCACTTCAATGAAATGCTGTTTTGCCTCTGTATCAACTTCACCAACCTCTGCCTGCAGCGATTGATAAAATTTCAGATGGTGATGCAATAAAGATATTTCGCGTTTCGTGAACTGTGTCATTTTCTTAAACTAAGGTTATTGAGCCAATATCAAAGAGTATCTGTAATGAAATTTAAGCGCCATAAAAAAGACTATGGCGGTAAGATTAATGACTAACTAGCCCTCGCAGGGCGGTGCAGTTTAATCACATTTTCATAAGCCCTGCTATCACCAGTAACACCTTCACTTTGGAACTTTTTGCTATAAAGCCGTCTGGCGCCAAATGTCAGGCTTTTTCCAAGGTCAAAAACATTGCCATCATCCTTCTTGGCATTTTTTTCCATGTCAGTCTCATCCAGATCAGCCGCATGTTCTGAAAGCATCTGCATTGCGTCGCAATTCCCCTGAGCTGAGGAGGACCGGAGCAAGACGCCTGCTCTGGGTATATCAATTGCTACTCCAAACCCCTTTAAATAGCATTCACCCAGAAGAAACTGAGCCTCATGGTTTTCGCTTCTTGCCCCCACTTCCAGCCACTTGATAGCTTCTTGATTATCTTCTTCAACACCCTCACCAACGTAAAAAGCCCTACCAATCGCCATGTAGGCTTCAGTAAACTCATGCATGGCTGATTGAAGGTAGAGCTTAAACGCTACCTTTTCGTCTTTACCTATGCCCTTACCTCCACGATAACATTCGCCAAGGTAAAATGCTGCTCTGGGATCATCATTCGAAGTGGCAGTAAAACACCTGAAGGCATGATGATAATCCCGTTCAGTGCCGTACCCAAAAAAGCTACAAAGACCCATATAATATGTGGCCTGATAAATGCCCTCTTCAGCGGCTGCGATAAAATTCTGATATGCAGATGCGTCGTCCTCGTCACATCCAAGGCCGTAATATTGACAAACACCCAGAGAGAATTTAGCCAAATCGGCTCCGGCACCCTCCATATCAACTGCCTTTTGAAACCAGTAAACTGCAGTTTCAGGATCTTCATCAATACCATCACCATTGTAATGGGCCTTTCCAATCAAATACGCTGAGGAGGCATCATTATCGTCAGCTCCTGCGCGCCACCAACTCAGGGCTTTCTTTATATTCTTTTTTGTCCCAACAGCATTTGCATAATATAAACCAAGCATCCGTTTGGCTCTAATGCAGTCATTTTCTGCTGCGACAATCATAAGTTCCAAAGCTCTCTTACCATTCTTTTTTACGCCCAAACCCTCAGCGTACAAGTTCCCAAGATCGACAGTAGCTTCATTGCAACCATTGCCTGATGCACGTGTGTACAAATCCAGAGCCTTTTCATAGTTTTCAGAGACAACAATACCCTCTGCATACCAATCCCCCAGCAGTTGCTGGGCTTCTGCAAATTCTTGCGCTGCTGCTTTTGTTGGCCCTTAGAGCTGTATTACTCCCAAGAAAGGGATTGAACTAGCGGTTCATGATGTTGATCCTGGTGTTTTTCAAGAAAACACGCATTTTATATTAGTAATGTTTTCAATGTTGGTAAGTTTGTCATAGAGCGCTGCACTGGTTGTTGTGTTCAGGTGCCGCGTAATACTCATGAACTTCTGTTTAAAAGCTTCAGAGGTAAGTGGTTTTTCTGGGCACCCATCAAAAACATCCATTGCCCCGCTTGTGGTAAACCCATCTAGAAATTCAATTTTCATTTCAACGCCCCAACCACCCGAAGGATTGTCATTGATAACCCTTGTCTCCATATTTATTTTTCGTGCCAGTTGTTTGACGCGTTCGTCATGCCTTTCAAAGTTCTCAAATGTAGCTGGGTTAAGAGGGTCTTCAAATGCTGCCAATGCTACGGCATAGGGGATGCTGTATTGTGCCATTAATGGATCTGTAGGCTCAGGGATGTTATGGTGTGAAACCATTTTTTCAGAACCGCGAATAGTAATTTTATGGATTGCTTCGCCGGTATATCCATGCGTTTTTAGTAATTCTTGTAATAGTTGAATTGGAGCGTGTGCCGTGATGTGGCAGGCAAAGCTTTTGAAACAAATTTCATTAGTTTCAAAGTGATACCCAAGGTCTTTGGTCAACAAATCTGTGTCAAATGCCTCGCAATAGCTTTGGAGAATGCCAAACTGGCCCTCAAGCGCTGAATGTGGTCCTTCAAAGCCTTTTTGTGCTAGTAATGACGCCAGAACGCCACCTTCGGCTGCACGCCCCAAATGCAAACGTTTGATCATTCCTCCCTGGTCGGCTTTGGCAAAAGCAAGCAAGCCGGATGCCATCGATGCAGCAATGCCAAATGCATTGGCAAACCTAGCTGGGTTGAATTTTAGTAAGGCCCCACAGGCGGCAGCGGCGCCAAAAGGACCCGTTATTCCAGGCGCATGAAAGCCAATCTTTTCAGGTGTGTGCAGGGTGGCGGCGCCAATACGAAACTGTACTTCGCAGCCAATTACAATTGCACGCAAAAGGTCTGCACCGCTTGCGTTAACTGTCTGGGCCATCATCAATGCGGGGATCGCAATTGTTGCTCCTGGGTGAACGCCAGCGCCAGGCTTTCTGAGGTTGTCTAGCTCAAATGCATGTGCGCAAGCTCCAAAAACAAGTGCAGAATCCCGGACCGAATATCCGCGATTGTCAATTCCGGGTAACCGGCAGAGCCCAGTGTTATCTGCCATGTCCATAACAATCTTTGACCAAGGCAGTTTCGATCCATGAACGGCGCAGCCTACCGCATCGATCAAACAACATTTAGCCACTTTTAGAGTGCTGGCTGCAATGTCATCAACTTTCAACGTGGATGCAAACTCAGAAAACTTTTGAATTGCTGACATTTTATTGCTGTTTGATGCCTGTTGTATCATTCGAAGGCCAATCTAATTTCGAATTGTTTGTAAAAAACTATTGTCTGAAAGGGGAATCCCGAGACCATGTTTTAATGCAAGCTCATAGACGGCGCCGGCTACCGAGTAAAACTGTAAACCATGCAGGTTACCACGCTCGGAAAAAGTGATTTGTTTCTGCTTGGTTCGGCCACATGATGGATCTTCTCGCAGCATTTTTAGAGAAATTTCTTTGGCCGTGTCTATGTTTGAAAATTTCTGGGTGCCGCCGTATGAAATCTTTTTCCTTAGGCCGGCGGCATAGGTAAGGCATTCACTGTCCACCTCTAGGTCTGGGGCCTCAAGAGCCGCTGGAGCTGAGCCGAAGCGCAAGCCAATATCCACCATCGTATTTGCATCCGCGTCAAGAGTGCCGCCAATGCAGGTAATATGCATCCCAGGTTTTAGTAGCTTACCATTGACGACGGGGCTAGAAACACTGGCGCAGCCAGCAATGATATCTGCGTCTTGATATACTTCCTCCGGGCAGTCAACTGCGAGCACCTCAATATTGTGTTTCGCCGACATGTCTGTTGCAAACTGCTTACAATTGTCTACGGTAGGACTGTAAACTAAAACCCTTGATAGGGCTCGTACACGCGAAAACGCATCAATGTGGGCTCTCGCCATGCCCCCACTACCAAGCATTCCGACTACGCTAGCGTTCGATTTTGCCATCCATTTGACGCCGAGACCAGAATCGGCTCCTACACGCATCTGTTGTATCAGGCCATCATTCATAACTGCGAGTAAAGCGCCGTTTTCCACATTGAAAAGCAAAATCAGTCCACAATATTTTCCTGGTTCGACACAATATTTTCCTTTTCGGGTCTGGCCGTTAATCTGTTCAGCAAAAGTAACATCTGATTTCATCCTAAGGCCCATATAACCGCCAATCGCACCACCGATTGTGGCTCCAAATTGATAGGTTTTATCAGCGTTGCTCGTTGGAATTTGGAAATCACATCGAGGCATGCACACAGCTTCACCCTTAATAAAATTATCATAAGCGTTTTCTAACGCATTCATCGTTAGGTCCATATCTATGACTTTGGCAATATCGTTATTGCTTAGGAATAAGGTCATTTAGAAACCATTTTTCTAACAAGAATGGGTCAGTGAATTAGACCCTGCAAAATGCCTTGTGGATATTCAAGAACTAGCAGATGTTGCATCAAGAACAATACGCCCGAAATGCTCGCTGCACTCGTGGCAGACCATAAATTGCCAACACCAGCAAGGCATCTTAGAAAGATGAAAATGAACAATGGAGCTGCAATAGCAAAGCCAAAAATAGCTGATAACGCTACGATACTGGCAAGCCAAGAAAAATAATAGAGCACTCCACGGCCGCCCGGATTTTTTGGGTCTGCGGTCCCATCAAGCAATGAGCCATGCGGTTTTGGGGCAAGTAGACGAGCAATGACCAGTGTCAGCAATACCCCGGTTATGATGGCAACTGTTATCGGGAATGCGTTACTTAGAAAGCGAAGATCTGCCACATCAATGACAACGGTTAAAACCAGCACCACAAGAGCGATGGCCATTAGGATATGCTGTCTGACCTCAGCCTTATCTACTTTTGCCGCTAAGACGTTTTGTTGGGAATTGGTTCGCTTTTCTATCATCCGCATATTTCGCCATGCTAACATTGCTGAAATGCTACACAAAACTAGGAGCATTAATGAAATAGGGCGTGTTAGAAATTCAAAGCCATATACTTGAATGGTTCTATAGAATGCGGCTTCAAGTTGCTCTGACAAAACAAACCCGATTAGAAAGGCTGGTCGTGACCAGCCAAACCGTTTCATCAATATTCCCAACCCACCGACAATCAACAATGCAACGAGGTCGCCCCAGTCACGACTTGCTTGAAACGCGGCAAAGAAAATCATTACAATCATGAATGGCGCAATGAGGGTGTAGCGTATGGTAGTCAATGCGGCGACGGGACGGGCAAGGCCAATGCATATTGCAGCGCCAAGAATGTTCGCAACTGCAATTGACCAAATAATTAAAAAGGTCAGGTCTATATTTTCCTCAACCATTGACCTGCCGGGAGTAATACCGATTAAGATCAGTCCACCCAGCAGCAATGCCATGCTTCCAGAGCCTGGAATGCCGAACAAAAGGGTTGGGATTAATGCACCACCTTCCTTAGCATTATTGGCAGATTCTGGCGCTATGACACCGCGGATATCACCCTTGCCAAACTCATCTTTGTCTCGTGATGTTTGCACAACATGCCCATAGGCGATCCAATCTATAACGGTTCCACCTAAGCCGGGAAGCGCGCCAACTAGAGATCCAATTGAAGCACAGCGGAGCATAATCCACCAATGTTTGATCACGTCTTTTAATCCCAGCAACCAGCCATCTTTTATCAAATTCTTTTCTGATATACTCCGGTTCGCGGTTAACACGCCAAGCATTTCAGGTATCGCAAAAATACCGAGGCCCACAATCATAAGTGGAATACCATCACTCAAATAAAGAGCATCGAATGTCATGCGATATTCAGCAGTTGCGGTTGCTGCTCCTACAGTGCCTAGCAGTAGACCAGCGCCGCATGCGGCAAGCCCCTTGGTGGCATTTCCGCCAGTGAGCATGCCAACTAAAGTCAACGCCAGTAAAATGAGCATCAGTTGTTCGCCAAAACCAATAGCAAGAATTATCGGCCGTGCTACAAAAATAGCTCCAGTTAAAATGATTGCACCAAAGACACCGCCAAATAAAGATGCTGCGAATGCAGCAGAGAGTGCGCGGGCTGCCTGCCCTTTTTTGGTGAGAGGAAACCCGTCCATAACGGTTGCTTGTGAACCCGCGCTCCCCGGAATTCCGAGTAAAACCGAGGGGAACGTATCTGACGTAGTGGTAACTGAGGTCAACCCGATCATCATTGCAAGCGCAGAGCCGGGATCGAGCCCATAAATAAATGGTAAAATGAGTGACATTCCGGCGACGCCACCCAGCCCAGGCAGTAAACCGACCGCGAGCCCAATAATGACGCCGATGAATAAAAACAGGATATGCGCACCGGAAAACAGAGCCCCAAGAGCAGGAAGAATATTTTCAAAAATTGAATAATCCATAATAGCCCAATGTGATGGTGAACTGCCAGGCCGGGTGGCTTGGCAGTTTATTCACGTTTGATCAGTTAACGTCGTGGGTGTCCTTAAGCCAACCCTTGAGCCACTTGACTGTGTTCTGTTCCATACCGACAGCTTGGATGAGTATTTTTTCACTGGCTTTGCCAAGTTTTTGTGGGTACGCGCCGACAACTTTTTGAACTTTTTTATCTTGAAAATCGGTTGAATTTAGAACGTTTTTCATCGCATTACGATATGCATTCACGATGTCATCTGGGGTACCAGGAGGAAGCTGAAACATTTTAGAGCCCATCACCCTAATGCCAAACAGAGCTCGCCATACCTCAAGCTGCACTCCACTTAGTTTTTTTCCATGGATAGATTCATATACTTCAAAGAAGGTAGGAATATTAGGCATTTTGGGATCCCTAACGATTTTTCCATTATCGTCCTCAAACCCAAAAGTGAACAAAGGTACGGCTAATCCTTTTTCGATTAGAGGTTTAACCTTCTTGTCCCATGAGGCTGCATTATCATAATTCAATTGGATTTCACCACGTTCAAATGCAGTCCGTGCACCGCCATTGCTGAGACCAAAAACTGTGTTCAATTTGATGCCCAGAAGGTCCAAAGAAAACAGCGCAGGCAAATCTGACGACGTAGCGTTAGCGCCGCCATAGGTTGCCGTCATTGATTTCAACTTAGCAATATCAGCTTTGGCATCACCGGTGAGTCCAATATCTTTGCGACCATATACAACTAGACCAAATGGTGAGGTCAGAAATGGAATGAATTTAGTCAGTGGATACTTGACTGACGCGTCTTGTAGAAGATACTGGAACATCGTTCCCGTTCCAGTTGATGCAAACATCATCCCGTCTGGCTTTGCATTTTCATGAAAGTAGTTAATGCCCTTAACTGATCCTCCACCTTTAATATTGCGAATGATAATCTTTGGGTTTCCGGGCAAGAATTTTTCCAGCATTGGAGCATAGACACGAGCATGAATGGTCGAACCTCCCCCCTCTTTATAAGGAACAATCATGGTAATTTGTTTGCCGCCAAAATCCACTGCATTTGCCGCAACAGAAGTCATTGTTAAACCCAACAAAATGCCTGCTTTTAAAATATTTTTAGCGACTTTAGAAACATACTTTTTATGTGATATTACATTCATGTCTTCCTCCCAGATTTTATGCATTTTTCTCTCCTAGCCTACTCTTGTTGAGCTGCATTAGCGGCGCTACGTCCGGCAATGCGGCCAAATACGGCACCAGACATTAATCCGGTGCCACTTGCGTAATTGTCAAAAAATAAACCGCCGACCATTTCACCGGCGGCGTACAGCCCTGAAATGGCGCCATTAAACTGATGTTCAACCTGTGCGTCGTTGGTTACCTTTATGCCGCCAAAGGTAAATGTCACGCCAGTTGTAACGTGATAGGCATGAAAGGGTGCCTCATCAATTGGGTTGGCCCAGTTGGATTTATTGATTTCCAAACCTTCGGTGCAGCGCCCGTCATGAACGTTTGGGTTAAAGTCTATATCGGTCCGGCAGGCTGCGTTAAACGCCTTTATGGTGTTAACAGCGGTAACTGGGTTTACCCCTTCTAATTTTTCCGCAAGCTCTTCAATTGTGTTGGCTTCAACTTTGGTTACACGACGAATTCTATATTCACTCCGCAGAAGATTCGTTACCTTATTGTCAAAAATCTGCCAAACGTTCATATCAGGCTGTTGCAGTATCATGCCTCCATATTTTGCGTATGTGTGACTATGAAAATTGGCGCCCTCGTCAACATATCGCTCGCCCTTGGCATTCACGATTATTCCAAACGGGTAATTATGTTTTTGAAACTGATCGCCGATATCAAGATCGCCATAGGCTGGCGCATTAACATCCCACGCAACTGAATGGCAGCCAGACCAGTTGCCATGCGGCTGCGCGCCAATATCTATGGCCATTTTGAGTCCAGCACCCATATTGAACTCAGTGCCGCGCACCTTTGCGACATCCCAGTTTTTGCCAAGATATTGCGCGCGCATTTGCGGGTTAGATTCAAAACCGCCGCAGGCCAGAATGACAGTTTTTGATGGCAACGCAATTTGCTTGCCCTGATGCATAATGTTCACGCCACAAACCTTGTCACCATCTTGGATGAGGGATAATGCAGGTGTTTCATAAAGTATTGAAATACCACGCTCTTCTGCATTTTTATAAAGGGCCCCCATCAATTCTTCGCCGCCACCCCATATATGTAGGGCTAAGCCCCCCCAGAATTTGAACTTCCCATTTATTTTAAAAGCTTGGCGACCAAGGCCAGGGCGCAATTTCACACCTTGTTGGCTTACCCACTTGGCGGTCTCAAGACTGTTTTTGATCAGGATTTCGCAGAGGTCTGGGTCGGTCCTGAATTTAGTCAACTCGAACATATCATCAAAATATTGTGCTTCGGTGTATGTGCCGTAATCAACATCGTTGACTTCTTGGTCGGTCATGTCGGTACAAATTTGTTGCAGATCTTCGATGCCGTCATAGGCAAAGCGGTAAGCACCGCCAGTAAAGCGAGAATTACCCCCGCGGCTTTCTTCTGGTGCGGCTTCCAATATCAGAACTTTGGCGCCATGTTCATGTGCAGAAATTGCCGCACATAACGCAGCGTTTCCAGCCCCTACTACAATGACGTCAATTAAATCTTTAATATCCTTTAAATCGCTCATTTTCTTCTCTTTTTTTGCAAAATAACAATAGCTTCTGTGGTTTAGTCGGTTTTGATAATGGTTGCGGCACCCTGCTAATTATGAAGTAGCATTTCTGATTTTTCATGCCGCCTACCATCATCGATGATTGAGCTCAGCATATTGATGTTGTCGATCTCATCGAGAGATTGCAGCATGCTCAGCAACCTTTGAGCTGCGTCTGGCACTAGTTCCTGTGACACACAGTCATTAAATTTTGAGTCTAGCTTTCCTTCGGGCAATGGGTGGCGGCGGTTGCGGCCATCGGGGTAGGGTACAAAAGCTGAGAATGTTTTTCCTTTGGCCGAAACAACCTCAGCATTAGCAAAAAAATGCTCGGTTGTAGTTCCGAATGGCGTTTCGGTTTCTTGCGACTGAATCTTTCCCATCAAAGACCTGACCTCTTCGTCATGTATAGCGCTGTCTTCAAAATGCTCCAGAAGAACGGCGCCGTGAATTGCTGCTCTGGCAAGGCAATACTGAACACTAAATTTTGCATCTAATCCTGATCGTGGGTTGGGCCGATTGGTATGCCGAAAACGTCTTGGGTGAGTCCATGAACGTATTTTTGTAATATCGGGAGCTTTTAGATTTTCCACCTGCATAATTTTTAACAACGCATCAATAGCGGGGTGGGTACTAGCACAGCATGGATATTGTTTAAATGCGATGCCGGGCTCAACTAGATCAAAGGGTGAAGCCCATTTATCGAACAACTTTTTGACTGAATAGGTCCCTGCACCATTAAAAACTTCAAAAAAACCCTGCTTGTGTTCAAAAACCTCGGGGCTTGCGGTCATACCTCCTTCGGCAAGGCGCGCGGCTAGCAAACCATTGCGCGCGCATTGTCCAACGTGAAACGGTTTGGTCATGGTACCAAAATTCGCCTTTATGCCGGCGGCCATTGACGCTGCAATGGCTAGTGCATTAGCGGTTTGTGTCTGGTTTAGCTTTAACAAATGCGCACAAGCTGCGGCACCGCCAAAAGTACCGAGCGTAGAGGTTGGGTGCCAGCCTTTTTCATAGTGGTGAAAATTAACCGCCGCACCGATTGCCGTTTCCGTTTCAACACCAACTGCATAAGCAGTTAGGAAAGCCCTGCCGTCTGCGCCTTGTTGCTCGGCAAGCGCCCACAGGCCAGGCACTATGGGAACGGAGGGATGTCCGCCCATCGTATTATTACAGTCATCAAAATCTAACGCATGAGACGCGATACCATTCAACAATGCGGCGTTTGCCGGCGCCGTTCGATAACCGCGACCAAAGACCAGCGCATCACCAATGGATGCACGCGCATCAACCGCAATTTCGGTGATATTGACAGCCTCACTTTTGCACCCAGCGAGGGTTACCCCAATAGTATCGAGAATGCTAAGCTTTGCCATTTCAATTGCAGCCACGGGCAAAGCTTCAAAGCGAACCTCACAAATTAACTCGGCCAGCCTTGAAGCGATCATTAGGTCCTCATTTTCTCAATCATTTTTCGCAAACCGAAACTCTTAAATGTTATAATGATTTTGATTGGTATTGGTTTGGGCCGTACGTCTCATGTATAAGTAAAAATCTTGAAC
Organism: Candidatus Puniceispirillum sp.; assembly: GCA_028382965.1. Lineage (GTDB taxonomy): Bacteria > Pseudomonadota > Alphaproteobacteria > Puniceispirillales > Puniceispirillaceae > UBA3439. The sequence goes on along the minus strand of JAOEUK010000015.1, from coordinate 21,417 downwards.
GAATTTTTAAGATTGTCAACAATTGAATAATTGGCTAACGTTGCAGTACATAAAACGCTTCTTAAATATTAATTTAAACTATTGATATATAACATTTTTTATAAACAAGGAAAAATTATTGGAACCCAAGTTAAAGAAAATTGCCGACAATGTTCAAAAAATAATGGAAATTGATAGGCAGTTACTGCGTTCCGATCAAGCTGTGGACTTGATCCGCGATCTTATCTCAACAGGCAAACTTGGCCCTGGAGACCGCGTTAATGAAGCCGATATTGCAAACATGTTGGGTACTAGCCGTGGTCCGGTTCGTGAGGCGATTCGTAAACTGGCATCAACTGATCTCCTTGTTCAGGAAAAGAATATAGGCTCGAAGGTTTTTTCACCGGACAAGAAATTTATTTGTGAATTATTTGACGTCCGCGAGGCTCTTGAGAGCCTGGCAGCCCGTCTCGCGGCACAACTTATGAGCAAACAGGAAAAAGCACATTTGATAGAGGCGCTCGACTTTCATGAAGGTCTGATGAAAAAACCAGATTTTTCTAGTTATCAACACGGTGGGGCTGATTGGGATTTTCACTTGCTAATTTTGGAGGGCGCTCGCAACCAGCTTGTATGGCGTATTTGTGGAACTGAGCTTGGCGATATTTTTGCACTACTGCGAGCTCAGCATGGAACCAGTCGTGGTCAGCAAGCATTGTTGGAACATCGCTGGATAGCGGCCGCTGTGAACAATGGCAATGAAGATCTAGCAGCAGCGTTGATGGCGCAGCATATTCGCGCATCACGCGACAACCTTCTGAAAAAATTCTAATTTGTGGGAAGTTTGGACACTAAACTAGTAAAGGAGGCATGATGGCAGACACACTTTTCAGTTCCAGTGTTTGTGATAAACAACTTGCAAAAATTTTGCATCAAATATTGAAGCAAGGAAACACCACTGCAGTCGTTGGCGTATACGATGGTATTTCTGCCGCATTGGCGAAAGAAGCAGGGTTTCAGGCGCTGTATCTGTCGGGCGCTGCATTGTCCGCATCGATGGCTTTGCCCGACTTAGGGTTAATAACGATGGAAGAAGTTTTGCGCGCCGCTCGGATAATTATTAGGGCATCTTCATTGCCATTAATTGTGGATTGCGATACGGGCTATGGAGAAGCGCTTAACGTGATGCGGCTGGTGCGTGAATTTGAGGATGCCGGCGTTGCCGCAATTCAAATTGAAGACCAGATTCTGCCTAAAAAATGTGGCCACCTTAATGATAAACGGCTGTTAGCAGCCGAGGACATGTGCCTAAAAATCGCCGCGGCAAAGCGTGCCGCGAACAACATAATGATTTGTGCACGGACTGATGCTGGCCAGGTTTCATTAGATGAAGCTATCGAGCGTGCTAATAGATACGCTGCGGCCGGGGCTGATTTTATTTTTGTCGAGGCTTTGCGAAGTCGGAGTGACATGGTGCGAGTTCGTAAAGAAGTTCGTGCCCCATTGCTGGCAAACATGACTGAGTTTGGCCAAACCCCCCAAACTGACCTTATTGAATGGGGAAAAATAGGCTACGAGCTGGTGATTTATCCGGTGTCGGCATTGCGCATTGCCGCGAAGTCAATGCAGGGGTTTTATCAGTCCTTAAATGCCAGCGGTCATGCACGTGGCTCCCTTGAGGGCATGATGAATCGTGAAGAGCTCTATAAAATAATAAGATATTTTGAGTTTGAAGAGATGGATCAATCAATCGTTCAAAGCCGCATTCCAATCGTTAACACAGAATAGAGGAGAGATTTCAAGGATGGCCAAAGATGCAAACATTAAAAATCCCCATAGCTTAGGTGTTGCCGAATTTGTTTCGGGCCTTACTTTTGAAGATATCCCAGCGGCTGTTATTGAGCGCATTAAATTGCTCATGTTAGATTCCATTGGGTGCGGCATCTATGGGGCTAATTTACCGTGGACAAATATTCTCAAGAAAACACTTGGGGCAATAGATAGCAGTAATGATTGTAGCTTGTTTGGAAGTGATCAAAAATTATCGGCACCACACGCAGCTTTGGTTAATGGGACGCAAATTCAAGGGTTCGAACTTGACGACGTGCACCGTAACGGTGTCTTACATGTTGGTGCAGTTACCCTGCCACCTTTGTTTGCAATTGTCGAAGGGCGTCCTGATATTGACGGCAAGGCTTTTCTAACTGCTGCGGTTGCAGGATATGAAGTTGGCCCCAGGGTGGGACTTTGTATGGGGCAAGAGCATATTGGCCAGGGCTGGCATTCGGGTGCTACGCTCGGTGTTTTTTCTGCGGCAGCGGGTGCTGCCAGAGTACTGAATTTATCGATTGACCAAACTGTCAACGCACTTGGTATTGCTGGCACTCAGGCAGCGGGTCTTATGGCGGCACAATATGGCTCTATGGTGAAACGCATGCATGCGGGTCGTTCTGCCCAAAGCGGCCTTTATGGCGCCTTGCTAGCGGAGCAGGGATTTACTGGTATTCAGGATGTTTTTGAGGCCCCCTATGGTGGCTTTTGTTCAACTTTCTCAAGGTCACATGATCGCTATAATTTAGCCGCATTAACTGAAGGCCTTGGTATTGATTTTGAGGTAATGCGGGTAGCGCTAAAATTCTACTCTTGCGTTGGCAGCAATCATACATCACTTGATGCAATCAAACATATTCAGTCCCGCCGCCCTTTCGGTGTTGATGACTTTGATAAAATTGTCATTTATGGTTCGCAAGTTACGGCGGATCATGTTGGCTGGCCTTACCAACCACAAGGCTTAACGTCTGCACAGCTGAACTTGCCATTTTGTGTTGCGACGCTGCTTTTGGAAGGTGATGTTTTTGTAAAGCAATTCAAACCAGACTGCGTTGAAAATAAGGCGCGGATTGATTTGTCACGTCGGGTAGAGGTGTTACACGATCCCAAAATAACTGCGCTCGGAGCAAAATTTAGGCACAAGGTAACAGTTGAGGTTCACTATAAGAACGGAGCGTTAGAAACCGAAACACGTGAGGCACCAATTGGCAGCGAACATTCATTTGGCAGTGAAGCAGATATTGTTAGAAAATTTGTAAAGTTAACCGATGGATTAATGACTTCACGCGCCCAAAAAGCGGTGGTTGAGAGCATGCTTAATCTTGAGGACCTTGATAACGCGGGAAAACTTGTGGGCCTTATTGCAGCTTCGAAATAGTTCCTGAGATTTTGACCATTTAAAAATAGCCCATCAAAGACACTAGAATCTTTTAAACTGTGCATGGGCTGGGAACAAAATAGTGGGCTTTAAATTATTGACGACATTTGTTGTCGCAGCGATGGGTGGATATTGTTTCTTCAGATTAAATACGCCACTGCCTTGGATGCTTGGTGCTTTGACTTTTACCCTAATTGGTGCAGTTACCCATGGCCATACCTATGTGCCGAAGCAGGCGAGGGCGGTGTGCTCACCTGTGCTTGGTGTTTTGATTGGCAGCCGTTTCAGCCTAGAAATTATTAATCAAGCTAGTGATTGGCTGTTGGCGTTACTGTTGATGACTGTGTTTGTCACTTTAACGTCATATCTGGGGTTCCTGTTTTTCCAAAAGGTATCAAAACAAGATCCGGCCACAGCATTTTGTGCCGCGGTTCCAGCAGGAATTAGCGAGCTGATGATGGTCGGCCCAGAACTTGGCGCAAATATGCAAACAGTAATTTTGTCGCATCTTGCAAGAATTGTGGTGGTCGTTTTCGCAATCCCACTTGCGTTTTGGTTTTTTTTAGACGTTGAAACACAGCGCAATGTGATGTCACCACAATGGTTCTCAGTAGAATGGAGTGAGGCCATCATCTTAATTATTTGTGGTGTTTCAGGTCTTCTGCTTGGGCGCCGCCTGCGATTTCCAGCGGCGCCATTGACAGGTCCGTTGCTATTAAGTGCAATCGCACATATTTGTGGGCTGAGTCATAGCGCACCGCCCCTACTTTTAGTTATCATAATACAAATTGTGGTGGGCGCTGCTGTAGGCTCCCGATTTGTAAATATCGATGGAAGTGAAACAACGAGACATTTGTTTTTTGGAATAATCTGGTCGTTAATCTCGCTTGTCCTAGCGCTAGCATTTGCTGCTTTTGGAAGTAAGCTAATTGGCTATGAACTTAGCATTCTGTTGCTCGGTATGGCGCCTGGGGGTGTTCAGGAGATGACTATTGTCGCGCTGTCACTTGGGTTGGAAGTAGCGTTTATCAGCCTTCTGCATATTGCACGTATTAGTCTTGTTCTGGGGATTGGTGTCCCTCTGATGTCGCGGCTTTATAGGTCTAAATAAGCATCTTGATTTTTTTATATATGTTTCTTAAGCAATAGCCTGAATTCATACACCTGCTTGCTCATGTCAACAGGCACATATTTGTCTACCATAAAGTGAGATTCCGATTATTGGAGACACAAACCTTGTTGTTTCCAAAGCTTTTGACATGCTTCCAAGTGAAGCATATTTGCCAGACGGAAGAACCCCGAATGACACCGCAACAGTTAGGTCTGTGTTCATAATAGGGCTAGACAAGAAGTTAAAACTTTCAATGACATACCCCATGACAGTTGGGAGAAACTTTGCAGAAGTGTTGAGGGCGTTAGATGCATTGCAATTATCATCTAATAAAGGCATTGCCACTCCTGCTGAAAATTACGTTCCAAAAAAGCAGCTTCTTCAAACTGACCAGATTCACGTGCTGCTAAAATAGCAATTAGCTGCTTTTGTTCAAACGTAGGATAAACAATAGGTTCCTCATCAAGTCGCTGCTTCTCTTTCATCAACTCTTTGTAGGACACTGTGTATACCAAGATGAATGCTATTGGCCACAGCCCAAAGCAGAAGAGAACTACGCATGTACTGAGTGTGATTAAGTTTTTCATCTTATTCTTCTCACCTTTTTCAATTGAACATCATGAGACCAAGTATTTTCCTGTAGCTATTTTCTTCCAAAGTTATTTGTACTTGTTATTGCATGCCAAGGCCCAAACAAACCCATGTTGTTGTTAATCAACCTCAACCCCGCGATGATATTCTCGTCCAATTTATTGGGCTCATATTCTGGGTCTGAATGTATTGCAATGCTCATGTGAGGAATTGTTATAAATCCTTTACTATTCAATTTTTCTACAGCCCATTTATGTAATACCAAACCAGCCACATCGTTCATGTAAAGAAAATAGTTTTTGTCCTCAGACTGAAAATATTTGAGTTCCTGAAAAAAGCTATCTACATCAATCTCCAAGTCAATCCTCCCATCACCTAGCGGGCACTCTTTTTTACTCCACGCATCTCTTACCTCATCTTCAAATGTTAATAGGACATGGATCAACTGTCGGCTTTCCTCCAGCTCCAGGTGTTTGTAAAAATTGGATGTGGTCATTCTCCAGCCCTTTTCAGTTCAACTTTATAGGGCCAGTAACTTACTTCATGATAGTCGTGCATCTTGTTATCCTGAGCTGACCATCCTCGAAAAATAATGACCTTTTTGTTTTCGCCAGAAAGGAGATCGTTAATATGAGATAATGAGGTCGGACGTGTGCCATCTATTGACATGATTAAGCGATATTGAATCCAGCCTGATCTTTCCGCATAAGACCCCTCACGAACCGACTGGACATGATAAAATCCCTCCAGGCCACGGCGCTCCGGGTAGGGATCTTCTGCAATCAATGCACCATCAGCCTTTACATATTGTCGATCCAGGATCAAAGGCTCAGGCGCAAAAGTGAGAGAAGCCTTTACCTCTTTATTTCCTCTTTTAAGCAGAACATTTACATCCCCTTTTTTTCCTCGGAGATATGTCTTCAATGCGGTTGGTGTTTCGATATGGTGGCTGTCAACTTTTGCCAATCTGTCTCCAAGCAGAAACCCTTGTGGTAACTCGCTTTGCGCGGCAGCTCCTAAGATCAGGTACTCTTCAGACTCTGTGTTTACAGCAAAACTGATCGGTAGTTCCGGTGGCGACGGATCCTTGTCAGCCATCAATAGGTTTAGGACTTTACAAACAGGCTTTGCTGGCACCGCAAAGTTAAGACCCTCAGTGTCCTTGATCGCCATGGCATTGATGCCAACAACTTTACCAGTCCCAAGATCAATTAGTGGACCACCTGAATTTCCTGGATTGATTGCAGCATCGGTTTGTATCCAGTCAACACCATGATAATAACGTACCTTTGATATAATGCCTCTGCTGGCTGAGTAAGTCAGACTATGGGGATGGCCAAACGCAGCAACTGGCACACCATTAAGTGGCCGATCACCACAATCAAGCTCCGCTTCTTTGGCTGTGCGCGGGATATTTTGGTCTTTGACGCGGATCACTGCTAAATCAAGTTCGGGATCCACATAAACCAGCTTGGCCTCAAAATAATCATTTCCTTTGAATGACACTTCAACCTCGCCTGTGCCATGCCCTGACACATGTGCGTTAGTCAGAATCCACCCTTTGTTTTTATTTATAAGAAAGCCCGCACCATGGCTTGTTCCCGCAACATCTTCTGCGAACGCATAACGCACTGTCGATTTGACTCTGACAGAATATGTTGATGCATCGTCTATGGGAGATGCGTCAACGCTGGTGGCAAAAGCAGCCATTAGAATAAGTGGTAGAATTGTTTTCACTTCAAACACCTCTTTCAATCAGGTTCTTCAGAATCAATATCGGACCAATAGGTATAAATGGCGGTGGCCACTCCAGCTATTAATCCAACTAAAATTGGGTCTAGCGGCAAACTGTAAATGATAGCAAGACACAGCGTCCTCATTCAGCTGTTCCATATCCCAGACATTTCAAAAATAACTGCCGGCTTTGGATGGTTTGACATCTCTAGTTCTCCGCATTGATCGAGATCATCATCAAAATGGACGAGGGCAGCTGCAGTTCCAAAGATCAGCATAACAGCCATATAAACACCTGCTGCGAGCTGGAGTGGCACTCTAATGAAGTCCAGTTTTTCAAATAGTTTTTTCAACCTATTGTGTCCTTTATTTAGCGGTTAAGCGTCTAGGTTCAGCGCAGAAATTTTTCAAAGTATTAGCGTCCAGATTAGAATTTCAGCTACCAGCCAGATGACAAAAATGTCGATATCAATCTCCACAATCGGTAAATCAAGAACGTCCAAATAAAGAGCTCAGCTACCAGCCATAAAAAGAAAATTTCAATGCCATCCCCCATAATCCGTTACCCAAATTTGGCGATATCCCCTTATTCAAGAAGCAAAGCCAAATTACAAAAATCCAGTTTCCAAGAGAGTTCACAATCTCCCTTCAGTAAGAAGACGATCCAGATGGTGATATTATTGTGGGAGAAAATAATTGTTATTCGAGCAGGCATAACCACCAACGCTAGTGGCTATGCAGCCTGGTCATAAATGATAGTGCAATATAGTTATAAAACAGGAAATGCATACCGGACACCAGACGCGCCTATAGGCGCGTGTCTTTGTCTGTCCGCTAGATATCCGGGAACAAATGGACTTTGTCCGGGACTTGTCCGGGTGTCTGGGGTGTCCAGGTATAGATATCATCTTCCACGGTCAGAAGGCCCTTGTTGACCAAAGCATTCCGGCAACGCAAAAATGCTCTTGATTTGGTATCCCGGTTATCAGCTGTACTGTGTCGCAGATAATACTCCCGCCATTCATTCATACTCAATAATCGCGGCTCCCCGGGCACAGATTCGCCATGGATAGCACGATGCGCAGCAAAAAAATTGTCCATGTTCCGTGCATCTGCTGCCGTAATTCTCACCCTTTCGAATTCAGCATCACGTAGTATCAGAACTGCACTTTTGATAATCTCTCCATTTGCCTCAACTTCAACTGGCTGAAGCACAAACCTTAAACCCTTTGGCTCTTCAAAATCCTTTGCTTTGGTACATTCCATCGTAATGAACGAATTGGTGTTTGTGATCAGGTATTCAATATCAACTGCGCCCGTCAGGGCTATCGCACCTCTTGCCCGTCCTTTGGACGCATGACCAGTGTGGTGAACCAAAAGTGTTGCGCAACCAAACTGCGCAGCTATGCGATCAACAGCTGTTACAAATGAGCTCATATCCTTTGTAGAGTTTTCGTCATTTCCACCAAAATTTCGGGCAACGGTATCAATTATGAGAAGTTGTAAATGTTCGCCGAGCCCAAGATTTTTTTCAATCTCGGCGGTTAAAATCGCGCGTGCATTCTTATCGGCAATATCTACTGCAGTTCTGGAAATATACAAATCAACATCTTCACGAGGAACGTTATTTTGGGCACACCAGGCAAAGGCTCTCTGGACCACACCGTGGTAGCCTTCCCCTACAACCATGATCACTTTGCCACCAGAAACCGGCTTTCCGTGAAAGTCAGATCCTGTCGCAATTGACATCCCTATATCGATGCTCAGGAAAGTTTTTCCACATCCTGGATCGCCAAAGATCATACCAAGGCTCTTTAAGGGAATGAGGCCTTCAACAAGATACTCCAAAGGCTTGAGCTCGATATCACAAAATTTTTTCAACAGTGGCTGTTTGTTCAAGGGAATATCGGGAGCGTCGCTATTACGATCGACATGTGATTGATCAAACCCCTTCTTGCGAGCCCCATCTATCATGACTTTTATGTCTTCTTCGGTCTGCTTCAATGAATAGCCATCCAGCTTAAAATCAGGCGCTTTATCGAGGATTTGCTGATCAGTTTGCCCAGATCTCACAAACCCGGCAATGACCCTTAATGCGTTATTATGCCATTGATCATCATTCCGGAGGCGCTCCATCGCATCGGGCATATTTAAACGCACTGCCCTAATTTCATCCGCTCGATGTCTGTTTAACAAAACATCTATAAATCTCTTTCCAAAACGCGGAGCATTCTCATAGCTCTCAAGTAAATCTTCGAACCTAATCATGTTGCACCGCCAAACTCGATAAGCCTGGCAATCTCGGATACATAGCCCCTCAATAGTTTCGACTTATTTGGATGAGTGGCAAATCCGGGCAATCTCATGATCCGCGATGGGTTAGAAACCGCTCTGTCAGTCTGATGATGATTTGCCAACAGCTCCTGGAGATGGCGCCATTTTGCCAGATCCTTTTCAGGCTTTTCAAATAACCAGTAAAAATGAGCTCGAAAATAGGGAATGGTTCCGGTAACAACCGCAAAGTCCGCTTCCCTTAAAGCGTTTTCACGCAGATTATCTGCTATACCAAAATCGTCAGCATCAACAAAGGCGCTGCTACTTGCGATAATGTCACTGTCACGAACCGCGGTAGACCCTGAACTCAGCCCGTTATCCTTTGCAGGGTTTATAGTCACATGAATATTTGATCCGCTCTTATTCAAGTCAGAAGCTTTTAACAAAATGGCCTTTACTTCATCCTCATTAAAAGGGTCAAAGCGAAAGGACTTTGCAGTTTTCCCAAGCGCACGCATTTCCATAAAGAAAGTACCTTCGAGACACACCCAGTTAGATGAAATTTTCTCTATGAATAGAGCGGCATTATCAAAATCAGTTGGTTGGTCCTTGATCAACATTTCAATCCTCACCTTTTTTCTGCGCGTGAGGCCGCTTTTCTATCCACGAGCGGACATCTTCAGCATGCCAGCCAATTGCCCGTTGGGTTAATCTGACAGATTCTGGAAATTGCCCAGTCTCTATAAGTCGAAAAATTGATGACCGGCTAAGACCTGTCATTTCAGAAACATCGGGAAGACGTAAAATCTTCATTAAAACCTCCTGCGTTCAATTGTGATCGCACAAGTGTTCAATTTTTTTCTGAAAATGTAATACCGGCTAATTAGGCTTAATTAGCCATTATCGTTGGTCAGATGACAAACCACTGATGCGCAGCCTCGAAGCGGCGCACACCGTCTTCCAGACTTTTTATGGAAACATCTTCAAGGTCTGGCATCATGGGTAGGAGTTCTTCTTTGATAATTTCTATTGCGTAAGGGGGCGTATCACTATCGCCGGAAAAAGCATCATTTCTATAAAGTGAAATGTTAAACTGGGCTTTGATAACGGCGAGTAAAATTGAAAGCAAAGCATCACGTCTTCCTATTCGCGACTTTGGTCCACGTTTCTTAACACTAGATTTTTTGGCACTATCAAGCGGAATGCCCCGAATTAGATCAAGATGAATGCTGAAAAGCGCCGTTGGTACCTGCTCGCCCGCCTCGATGATGCTGGAGATTGTTTTTATCGCAGCAGAATGTCCACCGGGCGCGTAACGAAAAAGGCCTTCAACGTAAGGGCCAGCTAGGCCGGGAAGGTCATATTTACCATTCGAGCGATAGCGATCAAGAGAAAGGAGAATAAGCTCCTCACCTACAGCATCGACTGACCCATCAGCACTGAGCCATTCTTCAATGACATCAGACCCAGTCCTGATATAGTCTTTTATGAATTGGCGTGCTTTATCAGCATTCTCATGGCTATGTGACATAAATGCAGTCTGCCACGAGAAAATAAAAATAAAAAAAGATTATTTTTGAGGTGGATAAAAAGGTGGGTAGAAACCACAATAAATCAAATAAGCTATTGTATTAATTGTTTTTATTTTAGAAAAGTGGTGCCCGGGGGCGGACTTGAACCACCGACACGCGGATTTTCAGTCCGCTGCTCTACCAACTGAGCTACCCGGGCGAGGAGTAAAGAAACGATTTTCTACTTTATCCATTAAGGATAGCAAAAAAAGTTAATTACAAATCTCTGCTTACAGTTTAAGGGATATACCGGCTTGGCCGGCCACTGTCCAGCCTGAATTCAACCAAAAAATAATCTTTGGCTAAAATGGCCTTACTAGACTAACTGTTGTCGCCCTCTTCCATTAGAGTATCACGGGCTTGGTTCAAGGCTTCAACAATTGTGTCATCAGCAGCTTCCATAGCTGGGATGGCATATTTACCTTGAAACCATTGGCCAAGATCTACATCTGAACAGCGTGACGAGCAAAACGGATGCGCTTTTGGATCAGCTGGAGCTCCACAGGTTGGGCATTTCATTACTGGTTTACCTGATATTGGATGCTTTTTTTCTGTTTTAGAAGTCATGATTTTCATTTTTACCAATAATGTATGCTTCCTGATGCTCATCAGATTCCAGACAAACAACAAGTTTCAATGGCCTATCTAGTTGACCAAGCGCCTGCCGACCCGGGCCGTTTAACCATTCAGCCATTGCAGGACTTACTGCCAAAGTTACCTCATCAAAACCCCTATGTCGTTCAACAAGCCGTAAACCCGCGAGCGATGCTTGTGCTGGTTGATCACGCATTACCGTACCCAATGCCATTTGACCATGTGGCACCCGCAATTCGATCAAACCACCGCGGGTTATGCCAAGATATTCAGGTTGGCGCGGGTCATCACCAAGCGCTTTTTGAAGATTAATACGGAACCGATTAGCTCGCCTTGATGAACACCTTGGCACATCAACTAAGACAGGCCCTGACATAGCACGCAATCTAATTTGTTTAGCAATTTCAATGGCAGCTTCATCATATAGTCTGTCCACACCCGTTGCTAGATTGCTGTCAAGGTCAATCGACCAGATTGCGTGAGTTTGTTCAAACCATAAATGCCCACCACAAGCAAGCCGCAATTTTGGAACACACGCAGAATTAATCGTCTCATCAAGAATGGCAGACATTTCAGTTCCAATAGATGGATCATTAATCACAGTGACATTGCTTGCCAAGCGCCTTGCTCGTGCTAGCAAATCACCTGCATCAAAAATAGTACCTAGATGACCAGCATCTAGAGTTTTTTTACCAGCTTGCCACGTTTCAACAAGCACCGTTGCCATTGTGCCAAAATCCGATAAATTGCTGCCACCACGGCGTAAAATTATTCCAAAGCCACTTGGAAGCACCGGCTCCACTTCAGCTTTTAATCGTGCCAACAAGTTTTTCCTCTGATCCCCATCAATTTGGCTCGATAGCTGAACGACACCTGAACTGTCTGGCAAATCAACAAGCAAAACCATTTCCTTATTCGCAAGCCTTGCTCCTATTACCCCCTGCCAAGGTTTCCCATGACGGGGCGCGGCGGTAATAGTTACGGGCAGAACCGTCCCAGAAATCACAAAATCCATATCCCGTCTGTGAAGCCTTAAGCTAACAATCTCACCATCAATAAGGCTTGCTGTTGCACGATTTTGAGATAGAAAGACACGGTTAATACGGGCTTGATAAACCATACCTATGAGATTTGGGCTATGCACAGCATCAAACCAAACCTCAAGCACTGAATCATTTTTATCAAAGAATCCTAGCCTATTCTGACCAGGTGAAATTTCATAAAATAACTTAACGATGCCACTCATACAATGTCTGAGCTTTGCTGTATAATTTCCAAGTTGAAACCAGCAGAAGCAAGCATCACTGAAACATCATATAGGCTAAGACCAACAATATTAGAATAACTGCCTCCAATAGCACGTATGAAACGCGAAGCAATGCCTTGAATGGCATAACCACCCGCTTTTCCCTGCCAATCTTTAGTGCCTATATAATAGTCGATATCTACTTTAGAAAGTCGACGAAAACAAACGTAACTTTGAACAACACGGGTTCTAACACTTCCATCTGGGCATTGAAGCGCGATGCCACCGTAAACTCGGTGGCGTCGTCCAGATATGGCTGCAAGACAATCCCACGCTTGCTGATCAGTTTCAGCTTTGGGCAAAATACGCCGTCCCACTGCAGCCACTGTGTCTCCAGCTAACACAAATGCTGAGCTCGAACCACAACCCATTTCCTTAGAAACATAGGCCACTTTTTCAAAAGCCATTCTTACAGCATACTTAGCTGGTAGCTCATTTTTTTTTGGCGTTTCATCAATATCAGCTGGAATAATTTGTTCTGGCACAATTTGAATTTGACTAAGCAACTCTAACCGCCGCGGAGATGACGAGGCGAGTATGAGCTGTGTCCTATCATCTTGCATTGGATTTGGCACTTGTCCTGCGCTCCTGCCCATTGGAGATTGAGCACCACCATTACTACTTAAATTTAACGGTTCACATATTACAGAAGATGGCTTATTTAAACCTGAAAGTGATTCGACCTTTACTTAGGTCATAAGGAGTCATTTCAACATTGACACGATCTCCAGCAAGCACCCGAATACGATTTTTTCGCATCTTGCCACTAGTATGAGCAAGTACTTCATGGTCATTGTCTAGTTTGACACGAAACATAGCGTTTGGTAGCAGTTCCGCCACTGTTCCTGAGAATTCAATTAAGTCTTCCTTAGCCATGTTATCCTTTCCATTTAGACTATTAAAGAGATACACATGCGCAAGTTTGGCAAAAAGGTCAAGTTTTTCCTGCAATAGCTTTACTAAGATAACTCTCTAGCTTCGATTGGATGTCATCCCTCACGTGACGGTATGCACGTAACCGCTCATCACGTGACCCAGTCAGGTCAGCAAGGTTATCCACTGGCCAATAAATTGTTTCACAATCCATGTTCTTGGTTAGCCCAAGAGCCGCTTGGTGCGCTTCAGGCGAAAAGGAAATAATTACATCATAAAATTCGGAATCAAGGTCAGCAAAAGATTTAGGCTGGTGAGTGGCCATATCAATGCCAATCTCATCCATTACCGCGATGGCAAAACCATCTGGAATGCCGGGCAATACCCCACAAGAATCAACAAAGATTTCACCTGGAAAAGCAGTCTTTATCATAGCTTCTGCCATTGCTGAACGAACAGCATTGATATTACATGCAAATAGAATCGCTCCAACTCCCTTTTTGATCGGTGCGGTTTGGTTATCATTTAGAGTCTCAACCATCATTGGTGGCCTGTGCCCTTCCCCTAGCGGCTTTGTAAAACACAAATCAATGTGAATAAGCGTCGTGCTGTCTGAAAATCAGTCGTGACTTTACCATCAAGCCGAGCCTGCAAGATCTCTGTACCTTCATTATGCAACGAACGCCGCCCCATATCGATAGCCTGAATTTGTGACGGTGATTTGGTTCTGATCGCATCGTAATACGTATCGCAAACATGAAAATAATCGCGTATTACACGGCGTAACGGCCCCATAGCCATAAAAAATTGAATAATGGGTGTATCATTGTCTTGACGAATATCAAAATGCACATGCCGTCCTTCAAGGTGTAAAACGAGATGGTACGGGCCTGGCTTTTCATCAAGACAAAAGACATTTTCTTCAAGAAGATCATAAACCGCTATTGCCCTTTCCTGCTCTACCTCTGCAGATTGACGGGGCATACCAGAATTATTAAGATCAATCTTAACAATCCAGTTTTTGTTTTTTTGATCGCCGCTCGAAGTCATCACACTCCTACCGATTCATACGAATTCGCATCGATAAGGCGTGTGCACCAAGCCCCTCAGCATCTGCAATCGCAATCCCAGCTGGCGCGATTGCCGCGAAGCTATCGACATCACAATTCACTGTTGTCGTTCTCTTCATGAAATCTGCAACTCCAAGACCAGACGAAAATCTTGCAGTTCGTGCTGTTGGCAAAACGTGATTCGGCCCAGCCACATAGTCACCAATCGCTTCAGGTGTATAGCGACCCATAAAAATGGCGCCCGCATGACGAATTTTTCGCGACCAAGTCACCGCATCCTCAAGGGCTAATTCCAAATGCTCCGCAGCGATTTTATTTGCGATTCCTGGCATTTCATCCATTGTATCCACAGTAATGATTGCACCATTATTAGACCATGATTGCCGAGCAACGTCTGCGCGGTCTAACTGTGGAAAAATTGTTTCAACCGCTGCTGCAACAGCGTCAGCAAAAGCTGTGTCATCAGTAATCAAAATTGATTGTGCCGCCTCATCATGTTCGGCTTGTGATAGAAGATCAGCAGCAATCCAGTATGGGTTGTTGTTTGCATCTGCAACTAACAAAATTTCAGATGGACCAGCAATGCTATCAATGCCAACCTGGCCAAAGACTTGGCGTTTTGCGGCAGCAACAAAAGCATTACCTGGGCCAACAACCTTATCTACCCTTTCAATTGTCTCAGTACCATAAGCAAGAGCTGCCACAGCCTGCGCACCGCCAATACACCATACCTCACTAACGCCAGCTATAGCCGCAGCAGCTAGCACCAATTGGCTTACCTGACCTTTGCGGGCGGGGGCAACCAATACCCTCCTATTAACACCCGCCACCATTGCAGGGATGGCATTCATTAAAACCGAAGACGGATAAGCTGCCTTACCACCAGGCACATAAAGCCCAGCTGAATCTACTGGCGTATAGCGCATCCCCAGCTCAACACCAGCTTGGTCTTGATAACTAAAATCTTGTGGTAATTGCTTTTCGTGAAAAGTAAAAATCCGTTCTGCAGCAAGTTCAAGTGCTGCGCGTAGGTCTTTATCTAGAGCATTTAGTGCGGCAACCATCTCACTTTGACTGACTGCAAGATCAGACACCTTCTGACACTCTAGATTATCAAATTCTAAAGTTAACGCCAACAATGCTGCGTCACCTCGGTCACGGATGTCAGCAATGATTGAAGCAACAGCATCATGCACATCACTATCTAACTCGCGTTTGCTTGTTAGCAGCTCGTCTAAGTCCTTATTAAAATTTTTAGATTGAAAATCCAGCCTTTTTACCATTCGTGAGTTCCACTCATTCCTTTGGTCAAGCGACCAATTTATAAATCATGTCCTGGCTGCAGGCTTGTAGGGTAACCAGAATCCAGATCCTCAAGCGCAATATCAATCTCATCGATTTCAAGTCTTAGGCCTGAGCCACCAGAAAACTCAAATTTTAACACAGCTCTCTTGTCTGCCTGTTCTGCCATATCCATATGGCGAAGCGCAAGGAGGTTAAATAAGGCCAGATGACGTTTTTGAGGCCATTTATAATGCTGTATCGAATTAACATGCGAAATGCGCACACCACATAGACGACGTTTATGAAGAGGCTTTCCGTCACTACCTGTCACGTCAGCAGATGGGCTTAACTCCCAGCAAAATCGGTTCGCAACGAAAACAAACTCTTCCAACTTATGATCAAATACCATATCTGCGCCGGGTATAATAGAATCTTGAAGCAGAGCAGATAAAACTTCGACATCATCAATATTACGCCCTAAAAGCTTTAGTTTTTTTTCTCTGTTTTGCATGGTTACAGTGCCTTGATCCGGCGCAATATCGCTCCGCAATTTCCAAGTTTTTCTTCAAGCCTGCTATAGCCACGATCAAGATGATAGATTCGACTAATCTGGCTCACCCCTTTAATTGTCAAAGCTGCCAAAACCAATGACACAGAAGCGCGTAAATCTGTTGCCATTACTGGTGCCGGACTTAGGGAGCGCTGTCCACGTACCATAGCAACGCCACCATCAACTTGGATGTCGGCCCCCATTCGCAGCAATTCAGAAACATGCATGAACCGGTTTTCAAAAATCGTCTCAGAAATGCGGGATGATCCCTCAGCAACACACATCATAGCCATGAACTGTGCTTGAAGATCAGTAGGAAATCCGGGAAAAGGATCAGTGGTTATATCTGTAGCTATTGGGCGGCCCTCAGCTACAATGCGAATAGTATCATCTGTTTCAGTGATTCTGGCCCCAGTTTTCTTTAGCACCATCAAAAGAGCATCAAGATTCCGCCCAAATGTACGATGCAGTGTTAGGTCACCCCCTGTCATAACGGCAGCGATCGCAAATGTACCCGCCTCAATCCGGTCAGGGATCACCTCATGCGAAGTGCCCTGCAAGTCATCAACTCCCTCTATTTTGATGTTACCACTTCCTTGGCCAATAATTTTTGCGCCCATTGCGTTCAAACAATTGGCAAGGTTGACAATCTCTGGTTCGCGCGCAGCATTAACCAATTCGCTTGGACCTTTAGCAAGTGCGGCTGCCATTAGTGCATTCTCAGTCGCGCCAACGGATACCATAGGGAAAACAACCCTTCCGCCACTTAGTCTATGAGTTACCCGTGCCTGGATGTAGCCATCAGCAAGTTCTACCACGGCACCAAGCGCCTGCATTGCGCGAATGTGAAGGTCAACGGGGCGAGTCCCAATTGCACACCCACCCGGCAAAGAAACCCTCGCCTCGCCATAGCGCGCTAACAGTGGCCCAAGAACTAGAACGGATGCCCGCATTTTTCGCACCAGGTCATATGGTGCATCAAATTGCGAAGCTCCACCCGTCATAATCACGGTTTCGCCTTCACGATCAACCTGAACGCCATGGTGGCGCAACAACCCTTCCATGGAAACCGTATCAGCCAGCTTTGGCACATTCTTCAAAACCAATTTATCACTGGTCATCAAACCCAGACACAACAAGGGCAGAGCAGCATTTTTTGCCCCGCTGATTATAATTTCACCCCGCAGGGGTTTTCCACCTTCAATTTCTAAACCAACCATGAATTATTTTTGCCTTTGTTTGCCGGTGAGTATGCGCGTAATTAACTGAACTTCTTAGCGCTATCTTTTTCAGGCTGATGTGGCAGGTCACAATCAACAGCTGTTGATTTACGGGACCTTGCCTGTGCCTTGCGACGGTGTAAGTTATCGCGAAGTGCCTTTGATAAACGGTCCGCCAACTCCTGCTTACCCTTTGCTGCTTGCATTTTACCTTTTTGCTGATCACTGGTAACCATTGTGCTTCCTAAATTTTATTATCACTGTAGCGTCATCTATGTGTCATAAATATTTTTGACAACACCAAGATCGTGCAAATTCAAAATTGATAATGTCTTTAATCATATGGCAAATTTATGGCCATTCAATTATTTTCTTTAAGCTTTAATATGGCGCTTAGTAAATTTTATAAGCCGCTTTTAGACTGAAATCTAGCAAGGATAAAAGAACCATCCTGCTATTTAATCAAAACAAGGAATAACAATGCCCCTTTATCTTATAAAACGGCTTGCTCTACCCGGTGTTTTGTTAGCTGGGTTCGGGATGTTTTTTGCCAGCGGTGCCCATGATTTACTCAGTTGGCAGTTCCTTGGCCAGCATTATACCGTTATCAAGGACTTTGTTGCTGATCGACAATGGCTAAGTTATTTGGGTTTCTTTTGCGCCTACACTGTGACTGTTGCATTCTCAATTCCTATTGCTAGCCTGCTTACCTTGGCTGCGGGCGCTATTTTGGGATGGCCAGCCATTACGCTTGTCGTGGGAGCCGCAACGGCTGGTGCTGGACTAGTATTTTTTGCTGCACGGAATTTGTTTACCGATATGCTGCGCCACCAAGCTGGGCCATTTCTTAGCAAACTTGAAGCCGGGTTTTCCAAAAACGCGTTTTTTTATCTTCTTTCCCTTCGGCTGATTCCCGCAGCCCCATTCTGGGCAGTAAATATCGTGCCAGCACTAACGCGCATGGATTTAGTCCAGTTTCTGACTGCTACTTTTTTTGGTATTATTCCGGGAACTTGTGTTTATATCTGGGTCGGACGCAGCTTTGATCAAGTATTAGCGGCTGGCAAGACACCCGATCTTGAGGTGCTGACAAACTCAAATATTCTGCTGCCACTTACTGGGCTTGGCATGCTTGCCTTGACACCCATTCTTGTAAGGCGCTGGCAAGCAAGCCGCAAAAAAAAAGAACTACAATAAATTAAGCATATAAAAACAAATATATGTAAATGTTAGCTGCCCAGATGGGCGGTGATCGTCTTAATATCAGCTGTGTACCTTTAAAGGCTTTCCATGAAGCTGCCAAAGCCAAAATAAGCAAAATAGCTAGCCAAATTGTTCCCTGCCTAACCTACAGTGATGTCAGCAAATGCTTCGCCATTAACTTTTTTACTAAAACGCTATTTTACCCAACAACAAACAGATTGTTTAAATTTCTTCTAAAATTTTGATTATGTGGAACCGCTAACAACAACTCCCAAAGCGCCCGCAAGATCAGCAATTATATCGTCAGAATTTTCAATACCGATTGATAACCTTATAGTACCAGCGCCAATCCCAGCCTGTTCCCTTTGTTCGTCAGTCAGTTGACGATGAGTTGTACTTGCCGGATGAATGATCAGGCTACGAGTATCACCAATATTTGCTAAATGTGAGAGTAAATTACAGTTTTCTACCAGTTTCTGACCAGCCTTGTAACCGTCTTTAAGGACAAAAGTGAAAACTGATCCGGCGCCATACGTTAAGTATTTCTGTGCACGATTATAATCGGGGCTCTCTGGAAAACCAGCCCAAGAAACTTTTGTGACGGCTTGGTGCTCTCGTAAAAAAATTGCCACTTTAGCAGCATTTTCATTATGCTGTCGCATCCGAAGAGGCAAAGTTTCTAGCCCCATCAATGTCAGGAAAGCATTCATCGGAGCCATCGTGGGCCCAAGGTCACGGAGTACGCTGGCATGACAAAAAGTAATATAGCTCAGCTTGCCAAATGTTTCAGCAAACCGAATGCCATGATAGGAAGGATTAGGATCTGTCAACAAAGAAGAATGGCGACCACTCATCCAATCAAAACTACCCATGTCTACAACTGCACCACCAAGGGCATTGCCATGACCGGACATAAATTTTGTTGTTGAATATAAGATAATGTCTGCACCAAATATGCCCGGCT
This sequence comes from Candidatus Puniceispirillum sp., assembly GCA_028382965.1. GTDB lineage: Bacteria > Pseudomonadota > Alphaproteobacteria > Puniceispirillales > Puniceispirillaceae > UBA3439. The sequence goes on along the minus strand of JAOEUK010000015.1, from coordinate 1,885 downwards.
TGCACATCACACTAGTTGCCATGGTATTATCAATAGCAAGGGGAATTTTCATCTCGCGAGCAAGGACTGAAAGAGCTTCAATATCAGTAATTGTTCCGTCTGGGTTTGCAAGGCTTTCCGCAAATAGTAGAGCAACTTCTGGTTTTAATACAGCTACTCTTACTGCATCAAGATCATTAATATCTACTAGCTCAGCCTCCCACCCAAAACTCTTGAACGTTTGGGTAAACTGAGTTATCGATCCTCCATAGAGCTGCTTGCTTGCTATTATTTTGCGTCCTGGAGCCATTAACGGGTAAAGAGCCACAAGCTGCGCCGCATGGCCAGAAGCAACACAACAAGCGCCCAAAGCTCCCTCTAAAGAAGCAATTTTTTGTTCAAGTGCTGCGGTTGTTGGATTGGAAAGGCGCCCATAAACATTTCCAGGTTCTTGAAGATCATAGAGGCTCGCGGCGTGATCTGCATCGTCAAATGTGAATGAAGCTGTCTGATATAAAGGCGTGATACGAGCACCAGTTGCACCGTCAGGCCTTGTACCTGCATGAACAGCAAGTGTTTCAGGATTGTTTGATTCAACATACCCACCATTCCGAAGTGGAATAGGTGGTGTTGGCACCGTTTGCCGTCGCGCCGATAGTAATCCAGAGACGAAGCCACCATTTCCAAGTAGGCCAGATAAACGAGAATGTTCAATTTTAGGACATTTATTCATAATGACTGTTAAACCTTCAGCCTGAGCAATTGCCGCTGCTTCATCACTTTCAATTCCAATTTGCATCCAAAGACAAGAGGCGCCTGACGCAATAGCCTGCCTCGCAATATCTGGACACTCTTGCGGCGGGCGGAAAACATCGACGATATCAATAGAAAATGGAATAGCACTAATCGTCTCATAGACAGTCTCACCAAGAATAGATTGGCCTTTTAGTCGTGGGTTGATAGGGACTATCCTATAACCCTGTTTTTGGAGGTACTTCATCACATAGAAAGAAGGGCGTTTCCAATCATCACTTGCGCCGACAACCGCAATTGTTTTTGATTTAGATAGGATTTCAACTATCTTGATATTATCATTAATCATAATGGCTAAACCTCAATTTCGTGGACCTAAAACCTTTTCACGCGAAGCCATTTTTATCTGACTAACAATACATAATCATTAAATAAAAAGTAAAGTGGCGGAGAGAGAGGGATTCGAACCCTCGGTACGTTTTCACGTACAACGGTTTTCGAGACCGCCACATTCAACCACTCTGCCACCTCTCCACAGTAATTTTCTAATTTAATGAGTTGATTTACTCAAGCCAATTGATGTTTCATTAAGGTAATCTTTTCAGGAGTATAAAAATGAGTTTTTCTGCCCATCTTGAATATCTATTTCATATCACCTGTTCTGAATGCAAATTTTATTGGACTTATGCATCGATGAAGAAGAGTTTTGACATTGAAAAAAGAAATTTTTACTGCCCTAACTGTGGTCAAAAAAATCAAATAAATATAGAAGCTGAGGTATCTATATAATACTTAATTTCAACTCAACAAATTTTTTCTAATCACTGTGTTGCATCAAAATGTTGGGGTTTTTTCATAATTTAAAGAGAAGTTTTAACAGAGAAATAAGCAACCAAAGTATCAAAGGTGTCTGCTGACACACTATGAAAATGGCCTATCTCGCTTAAACCCCTTCCATTGAATGAAGGTTAAACAGTTTTCCCTAATGTAACATTTGACACCCGTACATCTTCTCAGGTGTGCTGAAACATTCGCAACACGAGGGCTTCTGGAGCATCAAATGCATGCCTAAGCATTTTGTAAACTTTCTTGCAAAGCCTTGACCAGTATTGTAAACCTCGGTTCAGTGCTGCCATAGCTCCAGCGGTAGAGC
>JAOEUK010000014.1 GCA_028382965.1 Candidatus Puniceispirillum sp. | reverse complement strand
TTAACTAAGGACATTATAGTTACCTGTAGTTACTATAGAGGGAGATGATGATGTTGTTGTTGTCTTAATCGAGGCTGTCTGACACTGGTTAACCAAAGGTGCTGAGGTCAGTGTTTTCTAAATCTCGATTCAAGACTCTCTGAAGCCTCTTTAGGGGGTGTTTGCTAGGCAAGTGTGTCTCAACCTTTTAACCCCACTCAGTGACTCTCAAATCGCCATTGGTAAAGATAAGTACTAAAATGGTCTACCATATGGTCTACCCACATCAATCAAAACGGACGACAACACTTCAATTTCAATGTGTTAACACATGATGCAATGGGGGGAATGGTGCTGGCGGAGAGACTCGAACTCCCAACCGCCCGATTACAAATCGGGTGCTCTACCAATTGAGCCACGCCAGCATTATCGGTTTTTTAACAGAGATTTCTGGTTGGTCAATAGTTGTTATAGGAATAATTTGGCTTTTGGTTGAAGTTGCAAGGCTGATTATTAATTAAAGTGTGCGATTTTAGCTTTTGCTGCAGCAAACAATTTGTTTGCTAACAAGATACGCTTGGGTGAGTTGGTGATCTAACACTAGTCCTTAGTGAAAGACTGCGTTACTGAATTAAGTTTGGAAATCAACGCTTGCCGCATAGAGTGCAATTGCGGAGGCATTTGATACATTTAAACTTTCGGCGTTATTGTCGATGTTGATCCGGACTAATAGATTACAATGTTCGCGGCTAAGGCGTCGTAGTCCACTGCCTTCTGCGCCCAGAACAATTGCCAAGCGTTTGTGGAAAGAGAGGGAACTAACGTCTTTGTCAGCATCTCCAGCGAGTCCAGCCACAGTAAATCCATTATCTTGCAATCGTTCCATACCACGTGCCAGATTGACAATACGGATTAGGGGTACATGATCAAGTGCTCCGGATGCCGCTTTTGCTAAAGCACCGTTTTCTTCTGCAGCATTCCGGAAAGTAGTGATAATACCTGCGACGCCAAAAGCACGAGCGGACCGCATAATGGCGCCTACGTTCCTTGGATCTGATAACTGATCAAGAATCAATAGCCTGATGTTCACCCTGCTTGTTTCTTTGGGCAGGGTATCGAGGAAGGCATCAAGGCTTGGCGAATCAAGTGGCCAAACTGCCGCTACAATGCCTTGATGAACGGCGTTTTCTTTTGCCCCACCCACTCCATCAAGTCTGCTACGCTCAGTAATCTGAGGTGAGGGAATATCACGTTGGCGATAGGATTCCAATTTGTGAAGGGCAGTTTCAAGCTCATCAGCACTGTCTGGTGTGACATAAATATTTTGTAATCTTCTTTCCGGATTCGCAAGGGCTGCAAAAACAGTATGCCGTCCCCAAATAAAATAGCCATTCTGAGGTGGTTTTGGTGGTGCCTTCCTTGCTTGATAAATAGATTTTACCGGCTTCCACAGTTTTTCGCCTGAACCGTTTCCCTCAATTCTATTGTTTTCTGAATAGTCAATGATATTTGTCTTTTGACGTTTTCGGTATGAGTTTTTTGCCGAATGTTGGTTTTTCGTGTTTTTTGGGGTCATAAAACGACTTCTTTGTTGACAAATTAGCTGGGTCTTTTTATCTCGCAAGACTAACGCAATTTTGTAAGCATAGAGTGTGTGGTAGAAATGGCAATCCGGTGGGGTGGCCGAGTGGTTAAAGGCAGCAGACTGTAAATCTGCCCGCGTAGCGTACGTAGGTTCGAATCCTACCCCCACCACCATTGCTATTACGTTGTTGAAGGTGTTGCGTTTGATAGATGTTGGAAGAAGACCAACGTCGCTGATTGAAATTATAAGGTTTTTAACAACGCCTGAGTCGTTGGGCCTTTAAAAACAAGGAAAAGGGCGATAGCGAAATGTCCAAGGAAAAATTTGACCGTTCCAAGCCGCATTGTAACATTGGTACTATTGGCCATGTTGACCATGGCAAGACTTCGTTGACTGCAGCGATTACAAAAATTTTGGCGGAGTCGGGTGGAGCTGAATATTCAGCGTATGATCAAATTGACAAAGCTCCTGAGGAACGCGCGCGCGGCATTACAATTTCCACTGCTCATGTCGAGTATGAGACTGCAAATCGCCACTATGCTCACGTTGACTGCCCTGGTCATGCGGATTATGTGAAAAACATGATTACTGGTGCGGCTCAGATGGATGGTGCAATTTTGGTTGTTTCAGCAGCTGATGGTCCTATGCCTCAAACACGCGAACACATTTTACTAGCACGGCAGGTTGGTGTTCCTTCATTAGTTGTTTTTATGAACAAGGTTGACCAGGTCGACGATGAAGAGTTGTTAGAGCTTGTTGAAATGGAGATCCGCGAGCTGTTGTCATCCTATGATTTCCCTGGTGATGACATTCCGATTGTTAAAGGCTCGGCCCTTTCCGCTTTAGAGGACAGTAATGAAACCACTGGCAAAGCTGCAATTATTGAACTGATGGCAGCAGTGGATTCTTACATCCCGCAGCCAGAGCGTCCTAAGGATCAGCCGTTTCTGATGCCGATTGAAGATGTGTTTTCGATTTCAGGGCGTGGTACAGTTGTTACTGGCCGTATTGAGCGTGGCATTGTGAATGTTGGTGAGGAAATTGAGATTGTTGGCCTGAAAGACACTCAAAAGACAACTTGCACGGGCGTTGAGATGTTCCGCAAATTGTTAGATCAAGGTGAGGCTGGTGATAACGTTGGTGTGTTGCTTCGTGGCACAAAACGTGAAGAGGTTGAGCGTGGCCAGGTATTGTGTAAGCCAGGTTCAATTGCGCCGCATACAGAGTTTAAATGTGAGGCTTATGTTTTGACAAAGGACGAAGGTGGTCGTCATACGCCATTTTTCTCAAATTATCGACCGCAGTTTTACTTCCGTACAACAGATGTGACTGGTTCAGTTGTACTGCCGGAAGGTACAGAAATGGTAATGCCAGGTGACAATATTGCAATGACCGTTACACTGATAGCACCAATCGCGATGGATGAAGGTTTACGATTTGCAATTCGCGAAGGTGGACGTACAGTGGGTGCAGGCGTTGTGGCTTCGGTTATAAAATAAAATGAGTTCCCAGCGACAATTATTTTGCTGGGCACTTGAGGAGTGTAGCTCAATTGGTAGAGCACCGGTCTCCAAAACCGGGGGCTGGGGGTTCGAGCCCCTCCACTCCTGCCACTTAAAAAATTTATTTAACAGCCAACCTATCCCCCTTGATTTCTGACAGAACCAAGGGATTTTTAGAATTGCTTAATCTTTAGAAAAGACAGAAGAAAAAGTTATGTCGAACACTAAATATCAAGGGTTCCTATCGTTCAAGAGGTTTTTTTAATAATGTTTGATAATGAAGGCTTATTCAAAATAGCTGAACTCCAAAATACAAAACAGCAAGCCACGCCATACCCTTTAATAAAAAGAATATGAAGGCAGCGAAACCAAAACGCTCCAGCCATATTGTCAGGTTTTTATTCACTATTGCCTACTATTGCTTTAATGGGTGACCAAGTTAAAAATTTGATAGAGCATTGGTAACAAAAATTAAACCTAAATATATGACTATCGCAGGGTTGTGCTGATAATTTTTGATGTTGTTTAAAGCAATTGATTGTTTTAATTTAATATTTTTACGAGTTCCATTTTTATTTTTATTAACTAATCGTAAGAATTGATCTCTGAGCGCTGTCATTAGTTTAATAAATACCTAAAAAAGAGTCACTTCTGGACGTTATTTCTGATAAATTAATATTATGGGGATTTTGAAATAATGGCTTTAATGAGCTGGGCGCTTAAATCAAGTCCTAAAGATGAGTCTGATTGTCACAATTTTTCTAGTGCGCAGTGGGTGCTAATTGGACTATTTACAGCATTGTTTTCTTCTGACATTGCCTATGCACAATTTGGAGGAAAGAGTGGAGCTCCATCTGGAAGCGTGGTTGCTAGCGATTACAATTTTTCTGTTGAAGATAGGTCTGTTTCAGAGAATTCAGCTCTCGAAGTATTGCCTTCTTCATCTGGATCTAATTCGACTTCGAATGATGAGGCAAAAGACAAACCTGAGGGATCAAATTATACCTCGGCTCGCATTGTGTCGACGACTAGTAAAAACACCTTATTTGACCGGCGGCAACGCTATTTTATTAAAAAGTTTCGTTTGGAGTTTGCTGCCCGCGAAACAGTCGAACGAGCGGCTGGTATAGCTGCTTCATGGACACGTGTGAACTCTTACCTGCGTGACTTAGACGATGAACTTTTGGCCGTTGAACAGTCAGGGGAAGAGGCCAGTGGCACATTTATAACTGGTATGGCCAGGGATCTTAATCTTGTTGAAACCACACTTGATGATCAAATAGATGAGGTTCTGTTGATATTCGAAAAAAATTTTTCAAAAGGCGCCTCTTACGTTATTACACCACTCTTGCCTCAGAGTTCTGCTGGGTTGAGGGCGAAGATGAGAGCTCTTGCAGAGAAATCAGAACTTGTTGACTTCTCTACAAAAGCCTTACAAGCAATGGGTTACTGGCAAATAAAATAATTAATTGATTGCTGGATTGACCATCTCATAGATGCCTGTGTGATCTGTGTTAGGGCCTAGCGTATCAACAGCTTCAGATAAATAATTATTCAAGGCTGCGGTAATCGGAGTGTCAAACCCCGCATCATTTATTAATTTGCTAGCTATAGTAACATCTTTCGCCATGAGGCTTAGGGAAAACCCTGAGTCATAGCGACGTGAAATGATATATGATTCTAATTTGACTTCAGTTGTATTGTTGCGTCCGGTCGAGCCGTTAATGACCTTGGAAAAGGTTTCTGATATGATGCCATAAGATTCTGCAGTTGCTAATGCTTGCATGCTAGCTAGCATGCCGGCTGCTGAAACGTAGTTATTTAAAGCTTTCATTGCATGGCCAGCAGCCAAAGGCCCAACGTGAACTACGTTGCCAAAACATTCAAGCAACCTTCGAGCACTGTTGAAATTGATCTGATCTCCACCTGTCATCACCATCAGTTTACCAAGAACAGCTTTTTTGCGCCCACCAGAAACAGGAGCATCAATGAGGCGCGCCTCATTGTCTTCAAGTTCGTGGCCCAGTGCAATTGTGCTATCAGGTTGGCTGGATGACATGTCAATAAAAAGACCATTAAAGCCATTCGTTAAAAGTTCTCTGGCAACATTGGTAACAACTGCTCCATCTGGCAACATAAAAATGATAGCATCACACTCAGTAAGATCAATTAGCCGACTGGCCATCCTCACACCACTATTTTCGTTGAGGCTAGTTACTGGGTCAAATCCCATTACGTTATATCCAGCCTTTAACGGCAAAGGTGCCATGGCAGACCCCATAGCGCCCAATCCAACAAATCCAATTAATTTCATTTTTTGTGATTCCCTTGCCAATCAAATAGTCATTAATTTTATTAACTCTGATCTCTTTGTCTTTTGATGTGACTAATTATTACAAATGAAACTTAACTCATTTTCATCAAAGGTGTAAGCGTTGATTAGATGTTGTCCTAATGGTTTTAGTCACAAACATGACGATTTTTAGACTGGGTATTATCATCGATAACTGAGGATTTAAAATGATTTTTGTTGAATACGGAAGATGATGATGGTGATGAATGTTGACAGTTTAAATCATGACGTTCAATTAAGGTGATTGCTTCATATTAACAATTAACAACTTGTTGATTAAAGTAGCCCCAACACTTAAGTCGTTTTTTCTGTCAATAAAATAACGATAAGTAGTTGCCTTCACGCACTTGTTTTGATAGAAGCCGACATCCAAGATCGAATTATTATTCGTTTGAAGGTAAAAGCGTCACGGCGGCTTTGCAACGCAAAGATCGTCAAATTTTGTTGTAATTAGCGGAAAAAATAGGATGTTTGATAAAACATTCTTAACAATTTAGAACTTGAATTGGCAGTTATCGATGGCTAAAGTATCTCCCGCACAGTTTGTTAGGCAAGTCCGCCAAGAAATTAACCGCATTTCTTGGGCTACTCGTCGTGAAACTGGAACGGCAACGCTAACTGTGTTTATTATGACAACAATTGCAGCTCTATTTTTTCTGCTGGTTGATTGGGTGTTATCAAATGGGGTCCAATTTGTCCTTGGCTTTGGTGGCTAGGGGCTTGCTGGTTTTTTGTCGTTTCGCTTTTGCGGATCGCATCGGGAAAGAATAACAATGGCCAAACGCTGGTATGTCCTTCACGTCTTCTCAGGTTCTGAGAAAAAGGTAGCGCAGTCCATACGCGAGCAATCTGTGTCTCACGGACTGGAAGATCACATCGAAGACGTTATGGTTCCAACTGAAAACGTGGTTGAGGTCAAACGCGGTGTTCGTGTTGAGGGAGAGAAAAAATTTTTCCCTGGATATATTTTAGTTAAGCTTGAATTAAGTGATGAGGCATGGCAGTTAGTTACGAGTCAACCGCGAGTGACAGGTTTTCTCGGAGGGAAGGGTCGTCCAATTCCGATTACCGATCGTGAGGCTGATCGTCTTCTTCTGCAGATGAGTGAAGGGGTTGAAAGGCCAAGGGCTACAATCACCTTTGATATTGGTGAACAAGTCCGCGTATCTGATGGACCGTTTGCATCGTTCAACGGGTTCGTGGAAGAGGCAGATGATGACAAGGCTCGATTAAAGGTAGCAGTGTCGATTTTTGGACGTTCTACTCCGGTAGAATTAGAGTATAGTCAGGTTGAAAAAGTATAATTTTTTACTGCTGCCAGATTTGTGTGTGGTAAACATCATTGGGTCTTTGCTTTTGTAGGGCGCTATCCATACTAGGAAAGAATTTAAAATGGCGAAGAAGATTGAAGGCTATATCAAACTGAATATTCCAGCTGGCGCTGCAAATCCGTCACCACCAGTTGGGCCTGCTCTTGGCCAGCGTGGCGTAAATATTATGGAATTTTGTAAGGCATTTAATGCGGCAACAGATTCGCTTGAAAAAAATATGCCAGTGCCAGTAGTGATTACCGTCTTTCAGGACAAATCGTTTTCGTTTGCTACAAAAACAGCTCCAGTTAGTTATTTTTTAAAAAAAGCTGCGGGGTTGAAAAGTGGATCGAAAGAGCCTGGTCGAGCAGTTGCTGGCAAGGTTACTGTGTCGCAAGTGCGTGAAATTGCTGACCAGAAAATGGGTGATATGAACGCAATAGACGTTGAAGGTGCAATGCAAATGGTCATGGGGTCTGCAAAGGCCATGGGCCTTGAAGTCGTGGAGGGTTAAGGTTTTGCCGAAAACTAGTAAGAATATGAAATCAGCTTACGCGACGATCGACCGCAACAAAGCATATGATTTGGCTGAAGCTGTTGCTCTTGTTAAGGGGAATGCAAAAGCAAAATTTGATGAGACTATTGAAATCTCGATGAATTTAAGTGTAGACCCTCGGCACGCAGATCAAATGGTTCGCGGTGTTGTGGCAATGCCCAATGGAACTGGAAAATCAATGAGAGTTGCAGTTTTTGCTAAAGATGCAAAGGCTGAAGAAGCAAAATTGGCTGGTGCGGAATTGGTTGGCGCAGAGGATTTAGCTGAAGCTATTCAAAATGGTGAGGCGGGTTTTGATCGCGTGATTGCGACTCCTGATATGATGGGAGTAGTTGGTCGGCTTGGTAAGGTTCTTGGTCCTCGTGGTCTAATGCCAAACCCTAAATTAGGTACGGTTACTGCTGATATTTCAGGGGCTGTCGCGGCGGCCAAAGCAGGGGAAGTTCAGTACCGCGCTGAAAAAGCCGGGGTGGTGCATGCAGGTGTTGCTAAGGTTAGTTTTGACGAAGCCAAAATTGTGGAAAACGCTGCTGTATTTATTGATGCTGTCCGCAAGGCGCGTCCTTCAGGTGCTAAAGGTCAATATGTTAAAAGGATCACTATCTCATCAACGATGGGCGCTGGTGTGTTTGTTGAAGACGCGGCTAGTCAATAAAGCGTCGTAAATTAGAATTTCCAGTTTGCTTAGATATGTTAAGTGAATGGAAAATGAAACAATTGTAATACGCATTTGTTTCATACCTGTCCTAGACTACGGGGGCCCGTTTACAGGGCTTAATGTCCCGTAATAGACGGGGAGCAAAGGCGGATTATACCGCTTGAACTTCTTATGGGCAGGCCAGCGGATTGGCGTTTTTGTCAGTCTATTTTGCAACAAGGCAAGTGTTGGATGTCCCGCACTGCCCAAACTGAGCGGAGACGATCGGTGAATAGAACAGAAAAATCCGAACTGATCGAAAAGCTGCAAACAGCCTTTAACAGCGCAACAACGATTGTTGTGGCGCATCAGGTTGGTATGACCGTTGCGGAAAGTAGTGACCTGCGTCAAAAGATGCGGGATACCAAAGCTGGCTTCAAGGTAACCAAAAATAGGATTGCCAAGCTAGCGCTTAGAGGTACGCGTTTCGAAAATCTTGACAGTTTGTTTGCCGGACCAACCGCTGTTGGTATGTCGGAAGACCCGGTAGCAGCAGCCAAGACTCTCGTGGATTACGCCAAGGGGAACGCAAAATTAACCATTGTTGGCGGCAGCATTGACGGGAAAATTCTCGACATAGCTGGTGTTAACGCATTGGCCAAATTACCATCTCTTGACGAACTGCGCAGCACGCTTGTTGGGCTTGTTCAAGCACCGGCAGCTAAAATTGCCCGGGTTACGCAGGCTCCGGCCGGCAAACTTGCCCGTGTAATTAAGGCACGTGAAGACCAAATGCAGCAAGGGGCTTGATCCCCACAAACTGAAGTTTAAGCCCTAATGGAGTATAACATGACTGATATCGCAAAAATTGCAGAAGACCTTTCTAACTTGACAGTTCTTGAAGCTGCTGAACTGGCTACCATGCTTGAAGAGAAGTGGGGTGTTTCTGCCGCCGCTGCTCCAGTAGCAATGGCGATGCCAGCTGGAGGTGATGGTGGTGGTGCAGTAGAAGAACAGACAGAATTTGATGTAATCCTGACATCTGCAGGACAGTCAAAGATCAATGTCATTAAAGAAGTGAGAACCATTACTGGACTTGGGTTAAAAGAAGCTAAGGATCTAGTTGAGGGTGCACCAAAGGCTGTCAAAGAAGGTGCGTCGAAGGATGAAGCTGACCAGATTAAAACAAAGCTTGAAGAAGCCGGTGCAACTGCTGAAGTTAAATAACTTGGCAGCGCAGATGGCCTCTTAGCAGTCTAAAAACTTTGCACCGGATAGTTTTAGCTGTCCGGTGCACTGTCAGTTAATTATCGGCGGTTTATAAACCGGTCGGCAGCCTATTTATAGGCTGCCCAAGGTTTCTGGAACAAAAACCGCGGCAACTTGAAATATGATGAGGAATCACTGATGGCATCGCATGTAAGCACTTTGGACAGCCGCAAACGGGTACGTCGCACTTTTGGACAACTTGAAGAAGTTACGCCAATGCCTAACCTCATTGATGTTCAGCGCTTCAGTTACGACACTTTTTTGCAGATGAATGTGGCAAAACCAGACCGAGGTGATCTTGGTCTTCAGGAAACATTTAAATCGGTATTTCCAATTGAAGACTTTGCTGGACGTTCGATTTTAGAATTTGTTTCTTACGATCTTGAAAAGCCAAAATATGATGTTGAAGAATGCCAACAACGTGGTTTGACTTATGCGTCTCCTTTGCGCGTCACACTTCGGCTTGTTGTTTGGGAAGAAAATGAAGACACTGGCTCTCGTTCCATTCGTGATATTAAGGAACAGGATGTCTACATGGGAGACATGCCCTTGATGACGTCAAATGGCACCTTTGTTGTAAATGGCACTGAGCGCGTTATCGTGTCCCAAATGCATCGTTCGCCAGGTGTTTTTTTCGACCATGATCGTGGCAAAACTCATGCTTCAGGTAAGTTACTTTTTGCGGCTCGGGTCATACCGTATCGTGGATCGTGGCTTGACTTTGAATTTGATGCTAAAGACATTTTGAATGTTCGTATTGATCGGAAGCGTAAGCTGCCAGCAACAACTTTTATGATGGCGTTGCCTGACGAAGAATCTCTCACATATTTAGATAGTTGTGCTCAGAGTGGTGACGCAGTTGATCCAAGCCGAATTGCAGGGATGAGTCGTGAGGAGATTCTTGGTAACTTCTATCAATCAGTTAAATACCATCGGCAGGGAGATGGTTGGGCATATGACTTCAACGTTAATACTCTTAAGGGTAGTAAGCTTATCCGTGATTTGGTTGATGCTAAAACGAAAAAAGTAATAGCAAGCGCCGGCACAAAAATGACACCGCGCTCGCTGAAAAAATTAGCTGAATCTGGTGTTAAGTCTGTTCTAGTCGGCGACTCAGATTTGCTTAGCCGTTTTGTTGCTGAGGACGTTGTAAATATGAGCACTGGTGAGGTGTATGCTGAAGCGGGTGATGAAATCACTGAAGAGCTCATAGCCAAACTTGATACCAGTGGCATAAAAGAAGTGAATATCCTCTTTATCGATAATGTAAATTTTGGTCCACATCTTCGTAATACACTTGCGGCAGATCGAAACGTCTGTCGTGAAGATGCGTTGGTTGATATTTATAGGGTAATGCGTCCGGGTGAACCTCCAACATTGGAGAGTTCGCACACACTTTTTCAAAGTCTGTTCTTTAACTCTGATCGCTATGACTTGTCATCAGTTGGTAGAGTTAAGATGAACTCTCGGCTTGATATGGAAACAGACGATAACCTTCGTGTTTTGCGTAAGCAGGATGTGATGGCAATTCTAAAAGTTCTTGTTGGCCTAAAAGATGGTCAGGGAGATATTGATGATATTGACCACCTTGGTAACCGTCGAGTACGGTCTGTTGGTGAGCTGATGGAAAATCAATACCGTGTAGGTTTGCTTAGGATGGAGCGTGCTATTCGTGAACGAATGGGTTCGGTTGAGATAGACACTGTGATGCCTGCAGATTTAATCAATGCTAAACCAGCGGCTGCAGCTGTCCGCGAGTTTTTTGGTTCGTCGCAGTTATCGCAATTTATGGATCAGACAAACCCTCTATCAGAGATTACCCATAAAAGGCGTGTTTCGGCACTTGGGCCGGGTGGCTTGACGCGAGAGCGTGCGGGCTTTGAGGTTCGTGATGTGCATCCAACTCATTACGGTCGAATATGCCCAATTGAGACTCCAGAGGGTCCAAATATTGGGTTGATCAACTCTCTTGCAACATTTGCAAAGATTAATCGTTATGGGTTTATCGAAACTCCGTACCGAAAAGTTGTTGACGGTAAGGTGACTGCTGAGGTGCGTTACATTTCTGCGATGGAAGAAGGTCGCTATACAATCGCACAGGCTAATGCTGAGCTTGACATTGATAATAAATTTGTTGGTGAGCTGATTCCAATCCGCCGTGCTGGTGATATTGGCCTTGCTCGCCCAACTGATATTGAACTTATGGATGTGTCCCCAAAGCAGTTAGTTTCGGTAGCGGCAGCATTGATTCCGTTTTTGGAAAATGATGATGCTAATCGCGCCCTAATGGGGTCAAATATGCAGCGTCAGGCTGTTCCGTTGTTGCGAGCTGAAGCACCGATTGTGGGTACGGGAATGGAAGCGCGCGTAGCTCGTGACTCTGGAGTTACCATTGTCGCTCGCCGCCCTGGCATTATTGATCAGGTTGATGCGACTCGTGTAGTTGTTCGGGCAAGTGAAGACACTGAAGGAAATGTATCACCAGTTGACATTTACAGCCTATTAAAATTTCAGCGGTCGAATCAAAACACTACTGTAAATCAGCGCCCGCTTGTTAAGGTTGGTGATACAGTGCGCCAAGGTGACATTATCGCTGATGGCCCGTCCACCGAAGATGGTGAGTTGGCGCTTGGCCGCAATGTCTTGGTCGCGTTTATGCCGTGGAATGGGTATAATTTTGAGGATTCGATCTTAATTTCGGAAAGGATCGTTCGTGATGATGTCTTTACCTCAATCCATATTGAGGAATACGAGATTATGGCGCGTGATACAAAGCTAGGGCAAGAAGAGATCACTCGTGATATTCCTAATGTTGGTGAAGAAGCTCTAAAAAATCTTGACGAGGCTGGTATTGTTTATGTTGGCGCTGAAGTGGGGCCCGGTGATATTCTTGTTGGGAAGGTCACACCAAAAGGTGAGTCACCAATGACCCCGGAGGAAAAGTTGCTTCGTGCTATTTTTGGTGAAAAAGCATCTGATGTTCGTGATACCTCGCTAAAGTTACCACCTGGTGGATCAGGTACAATTGTTGAAGTTAGGGTCTTCTCGCGCCGTGGGGTTGAAAAAGATGAGCGTGCTTTGGCAATTGATCGTTCGGAAATTGATCGCCTCGGAAAGGACCGAGATGATGAGCGAGCAATATTAGAGCGTGGTTTTCAGGGCCGAATGAATGAACTTCTATTTGGTCAGAGCATTGCTAGCGGCCCCAAAGAATTAAAAGTTGGTTCTGAAATAACTCAGGAAGTACTTGATGAGCTGCCAAAATCACAATTGCAGCAGATTGCAGTCAAAGATGACGCAGTCCAAAAGCTCGTTGAGGCCCAGATTGCGAACTTCGAAACAGCTGTTGAGGCTTTGCAGGCCCGCTTTACAGATAAGGTAAACAAATTGCAAGGTGGTGACGAATTGCTGCCAGGCGTGATGAAAATGGTTAAGGTTTTTGTTGCTATTAAACGAAAGCTGCAACCAGGTGATAAAATGGCTGGACGCCATGGGAATAAGGGTGTGATTTCACGAATCGTTCCTATGGAAGATATGCCATATCTGGACGACGGGACTCCGGTTGATATCGTCCTAAATCCACTTGGAGTTCCATCACGAATGAATGTAGGACAAATTCTTGAGACGCATCTGGGTTGGGCTGCTCGTGGTCTTGGAAAAAAAGTTGGAGCTGCGGCGGAGGCTGCCCGTGCGAATCTTGACACCAAGCCAATCCGTGAAATGCTCAGTGACATATACAGCACAGAGCAATACAATGCTGAGCTGGCAATGATGGATGATGAACAAATTATAGAGCAGGCAGGGATTTTAGCTCGAGGAGTGCCGATGGGAACTCCAGTTTTTGATGGGGCGCGTGAGGCGGACGTAATATCACTTTTAGATAAAGCTGGCTTGAATAACACTGGACAGGAGTGGCTAACTGACGGGCGGACGGGAGAGGTGTTTGATCGTCAAGTAACGGTCGGGTACATTTATATGCTAAAGCTGCATCATTTGGTTGACGATAAAATTCACGCTCGATCAATTGGTCCATATTCTCTAGTTACCCAGCAACCACTTGGTGGTAAGGCTCAGTTTGGTGGACAGCGCTTCGGTGAGATGGAGGTATGGGCTCTTGAAGCCTATGGTGCTGCTTACACTCT
The DNA here is from genome assembly GCA_028382965.1 of Candidatus Puniceispirillum sp. Taxonomy (GTDB): domain Bacteria; phylum Pseudomonadota; class Alphaproteobacteria; order Puniceispirillales; family Puniceispirillaceae; genus UBA3439. The sequence continues at coordinate 27,956 of JAOEUK010000014.1, read as the reverse complement.
TCAAGAAATGCTTACAGTTAAATCGGATGACGTTTCAGGTCGCACTAAGGTTTATGAAGCTATTGTCCGTGGTGATGATGATTTTGAGTCTGGTATACCGGAATCTTTCAATGTTTTAGTTAAAGAACTGCGTTCACTTGGCTTGAACGTTGATCTTCATGAAGCTGAATATTAAACTGGTTAGTAAAATACCCAAAATTTTTTGGGATTATTTAGGCTTACTTAAATGCAATTGATGAACATGATACCAACAAGTGTTGGGGAGACAAACTGATGAATGATTTGATGAACCCTTTCGGGCAATCCCAAGGCCCTCAGAGCTTCGATAAAATCAGAATTTCAATAGCTTCACCTGAGCGAATTCGTTCATGGTCGTTTGGTGAAATCAAAAAGCCTGAAACAATCAATTATCGAACTTTTAAGCCCGAAAAAGATGGTTTGTTTTGTGCACGTATATTTGGACCGGTCAGAGATTATGAATGCCTTTGTGGAAAATACAAAAGGATGAAATACCGCGGCATAATATGCGAGAAATGTGGAGTTGAAGTCACATTGTCCAAAGTGCGTCGCGAGCGTATGGGACATATCGAATTGGCAGCCCCTGTAGCCCATATTTGGTTCTTGAAATCTCTTCCAAGCCGGATAGGCTTACTGGTTGATATGACCCTGAAAGATTTAGAGCGAGTACTTTACTTCGAAAATTTTGTAGTCATCGAACCTGGCATGACTTCACTGGCCCGTGGTCAGCTCTTATCCGAAGAAGAATTTTACGATGCGCAGGAAGAGTTTGGCGATGATGCTTTTGAAGCCAGCATTGGTGCTGAAGCGATTAAAAAAGTTTTAGAAGAGTTAAATCTTGATGATGAGCGCATTAAAGTTCGTGCCGAGCTTGCTGCAACCGGTTCTGAGGCTAAACGGAAAAAGCTTGTTAAACGTCTTAAGCTTGTAGACTCGTTTCGTGAGTCAGGCTGTAGGCCCGAATGGATGATTATGGATGTTGTTCCTGTCATTCCGCCTGAGTTGCGTCCGCTTGTACCTTTAGATGGTGGTCGTTTTGCAACTTCAGATCTTAACGATCTGTATAGGCGTGTTATAAATAGAAACAACCGTTTGAAGCGTTTGATTGAATTGCGTGCGCCAGATATTATTGTTCGTAACGAAAAGCGGATGCTTCAAGAATCTGTTGATGCTTTGTTTGATAATGGCCGGCGTGGAAGAGTGATCAGTGGTGTGAATAAGCGGCCGCTGAAATCACTATCTGATATGCTGAAAGGAAAACAGGGTCGTTTCCGGCAAAACCTTCTTGGAAAGCGCGTTGATTATTCGGGCCGCTCTGTGATCGTTGTAGGACCTGAGTTAAAATTACATCAATGTGGTCTGCCGAAGAAGATGGCGCTGGAATTATTTAAGCCATTCATATACTCAAAACTCGAGCTTTATTCGCTTGCTACAACGGTAAAAATGGCAAAGCGTATGGTGGAAAAAGAACGCCCTGAAGTTTGGGATATTCTTGAAGAAGTCATTCGAGAACATCCAGTTATGCTAAATCGAGCACCAACTTTGCACCGGTTGGGCATTCAGGCATTTGAGCCAGTTCTTATAGAAGGCAAGGCAATACAGTTACACCCCCTTGTTTGCACAGCATTTAATGCTGATTTTGATGGCGACCAGATGGCGGTTCATGTCCCCTTGTCTCTTGAGGCGCAGCTTGAGGCTCGCGTTTTAATGATGTCGACAAATAATATCCTGAGTCCAGCGAATGGTAAGCCGATTATTGTGCCGTCACAGGATATAATCCTTGGCCTTTACTATATGTCGATGGAGCGTGAAAAAGAAAAGGGTGAGGGCATGATGTTTTCCTGCGTTCAGGAAATTCTGCTTGCGCTTGGAAATGGTTCTGTAAGTTTGCATGCGAAGGTAAAAGCTCGCGTTCCTACCCGTGACAGTGAAGATAAGTCGCGTGTGTTGCGGGTAATTGAAACAACCCCTGGTCGTGCTCAATTGGCTGATCTTTTGCCAGATAACCCAGCGTGTTCGTTTGAACTTGTTAATAAATTGATGACCAAGAAGGAAGTTAGTGATGTTATTGACCACGTTTATCGTCACTGTGGTCAGAAAGACACGGTAATCTTCTGTGATCGTTTAATGACCCTCGGTTTTGGTCAAGCATGCGATGCAGGGATCTCATTTGGCATCGCTGATTTAACCACTCCAGAGTTGAAAGAAAAATATGTATCAGAAGCTGAAACAGAGGTCAAAACGTTTGAACAGCAGTATCTTGATGGCTTGATCACGCAGGGTGAAAAATATAATAAAGTGGTGGATGTATGGTCGCGATGTTCTGATCTTGTTGCGGATGAGATGATGAAGGGGATTTCCACGATCAAAGACGGTGAGCCAATTAATTCTGTTTGGATGATGGCGCACTCTGGTGCAAGGGGATCCGCAGCGCAGATTAAACAGCTTGCTGGTATGCGGGGGCTCATGGCAAAGCCGTCTGGTGAAATTATTGAAACACCCATCATATCTTCATTTAAGGAAGGTTTGAACGTCCTTGAATACTTTAATTCAACTCATGGAGCGCGAAAGGGCCTTGCTGATACTGCTCTAAAAACAGCTAATTCAGGTTATCTAACACGACGGCTTGTTGATGTTGCGCAGGACTGTATTGTTCGTGAGGTTGATTGCGGAACAAACAATGCGTTGACGATTCGCCCTGTGTTGAATGGTAGCGACATAGTCGTCTCGCTTTACGAGAGAATTTTGGGCCGTTTTCTTGCAGAGGATTTAGTTGACCTTAAGACGGCTAACGTTCTAGTTGCTTTGGGTGAAATGGTAACTGAGGAACATGCTGAGGCAATTGAAGCCTCTGGTGTCGACCAAGCAATGATTCGCTCTGCACTGCTTTGTGAGGCTGACGATGGCATTTGTGCTACTTGTTATGGACGTGATCTAGCTCGTGGTACTCATGTAAATATTGGTGAAGCAGTTGGTGTAATTGCTGCGCAGTCAATTGGTGAACCTGGAACGCAGCTTACAATGCGCACTTTCCACGTTGGTGGTGCGGCCCAGCGTGGTGCAGAGAAGTCAAATATCGAGGCTAATATCGGCGGCGTTGTAAAGCTCGAGGATGCAGCACTGGTTGTTGACAGGACTGGTAGTCAGATTGTCATGAGCAGAAACACTGAATTGTTGATTCTTGATGATCAAGAGCGTGAGAGATCTCGTTTTCGTTTGCCTTATGGTGGCAAGTTGCTTGTAAAAGATGGTGCTGAAGTGGCTGCCGGTACGATTTTAATCGAATGGGATCCTTACACATTGCCAATTATTACTGAGATAAACGGAGCAGTGAATTTTGTTGATTTAGCTGAGGGTATCTCGGTTCGGGAAATAACTGACGATGCTACTGGTATCTCAAGTAGTGAGGTTGTTGACTGGAAACAGACAGCAGGTGGAACAAACCTTCGTCCTCGTATCACCCTTCGTGATGAAAAAGGGGAAGTTTTAACCCTGAATAATGGCTTAGAAGCGCGTTACTTTTTATCTGCGGGCTCTATTTTGTCAGTTGAAAATGGTGTTGCGGTTCAGGCTGGCGATGTTTTAGCACGCATTCCGCGTGAATCTTCCAAGACGCGTGATATTACTGGCGGACTTCCGCGGGTTGCTGAGCTGTTTGAAGCCCGGCGCCCTAAAGATTTTGCTGTTATTTCGGAAGGGGAAGGTCGGGTCGAATTTGGTAACGACTACAAAGCAAAGCGCCGAATTCGTGTTGTGCCAACCGATAGCGATTTGGACGCCGTGGAATATCTGCTACCAAAAGGGCGCCCACTTGCTGTGAACGAAGGTGATGTTGTTCGTAAGGGTGATTTGCTGCTTGATGGCAGCCCAGTGCCGCATGATATTTTGAGTATTTTGGGCGTTGAGGCTTTGGCTGCATATTTGGTTAAAGAAGTCCAAGATGTTTATCGTCTGCAGGGAGTGGGGATTAATGACAAGCATATTGAGGTTATTGTGCGTCAAATGTTACAGAAGGTGGAGGTTGAAGATCCTGCTGATAGCACATTCCTTGTTGGAGAGCAGGTGGATCGTGAAGAGTTCGCGCAGGCTAATACTGCGTTAGAGGCTGAAAAACTTCGTCCAGCAACTGCACACCCAGTTTTACTAGGTATTACAAAGGCATCACTTCAGACTAATAGCTTTATTTCCGCGGCATCATTCCAGGAAACCACAAGAGTGTTAACTGAAGCAGCTGTAAGTGGTAAGGAGGATACGCTTGATGGTCTCAAAGAAAATGTTATCGTTGGGCGTCTGATTCCTGCAGGCACAGGATCAGTGATGAATCGTCTTCGTCGTATTGCGGCTGACCGGGATAAAGCTGTTATTGCACAGCGTGCTGCCGAAGTGCCAGCCATAGAAGCGGTTGAATTAGGGGTTGATCAGTTAGAAGTGGAGGCAAACACCTAATTTTTGGTGTCGATTTGATTGAATTGGGCGCTAAATCAAAAAAAAATGTAGATAACCGGTATAAGCGCCTAAAAAGCGCTTGACCGCCGGCCTCACAAAAAATAGTATCCGGCAACCTTAAGGCTTAGGTAGTGGGGTTCCTGAAAATAATCAGTGATCATCTCAGACGCTAGGTTGAATTATTAGGTGTTTAAAAATTGAGCTCCGTAAGCGGAGGGGATGGGTGTTCTGCTCATATGAATTAGCAGAACTGCCCTATTGCACGTTTTGTGTGTCTAGGTTGAGAAAAAAGGGGCAGGAATGCCAACAATTAACCAGTTGATTCGTCACGGGCGCAAGCGTCCAGTGTCACGTACTAAAGTTCCGGCAATGGAAGCATGCCCTCAAAAGCGTGGGGTGTGCACCAGGGTTTATACAACAACTCCCAAGAAGCCTAACTCAGCGCTTCGTAAGGTGGCTAGAGTTCGGCTTACTAACGGCTTTGAGGTCTCCAGCTATATCCCAGGAGAGGGGCATAATCTGCAGGAGCATTCAGTCGTCTTGATTCGTGGCGGTCGTGTTAAGGACCTTCCGGGAGTTCGTTATCATATTATCCGAGGCACTTTGGACACCCAAGGCGTCGGAGATCGTCGACAGCGTCGTTCAAAATACGGCGCTAAGCGTCCTAAGTAAGAAGAGGCAGATATGTCACGTCGTCATAGAGCAGAAAAACGCCCAGTTCTTCCTGATGCGAAGTTCAAGGATACCGTTGTTTCCAAATTCATGTCTTGTCTTATGTTTGATGGAAAGCGTTCGATAGCTGAAAGAATTGTATATGGAGCATTTGATCGTATTCAGGAAAAGTCTGGAAACGAGCCAGTTAAGGTGTTTCATGATGCGCTTGAGAATGTTCGCCCAAACCTTGAGGTGCGGTCTCGTCGTGTGGGTGGGGCAACCTATCAGGTTCCGGTTGAAGTAAGGTCTGAACGGGCTCAGGCGCTTGCTATTCGGTGGCTGATTGATAGCTCTCGCAAACGCGGCGAAAATACAATGGTCGATAGGCTGTCTGGAGAGTTGCTTGATGCCTCAAATAATCGTGGTAATGCAGTTAAAAAACGTGAAGACACTCACAAAATGGCCGAGGCAAATAGGGCTTTCTCGCATTACCGTTGGTAATGGGAAGGTTAGGAACTAGATCATGGCACGTGAATATTCATTAGATCGTTACCGTAATTTTGGTATTATGGCCCATATTGACGCTGGCAAGACAACCGCAACTGAGCGTGTCCTTTATTACACTGGCCGGTCGCACAAGCTTGGTGAGGTTCATGATGGCAATGCGACAATGGACTGGATGGAGCAAGAGCAAGAGCGCGGGATTACCATCACTTCCGCTGCAACAACATGTTTCTGGTTTAGAACTAATGATGGTGAGATTCCATCTGGTGAGCATGGAACCGATCCTGAAGAAGCTAAGTTTAGGTTCAACATTATTGACACACCAGGCCACGTTGACTTTACGATTGAAGTAGAGCGGTCGTTGGCAGTTCTGGACGGAGCAGTGTGTGTTCTTGATGCCAACGCCGGTGTAGAGCCGCAGACAGAAACTGTTTGGCGTCAAGCGGATCGTTACAAAGTGCCTCGGATCGTTTTTGTTAACAAGATGGATAAAATTGGGGCAGATTTTTTTAATTGTGTTCGGATGATTAAAGATAGAACTGGTGCTCAGCCATTGGCCGTCCATATGCCTATTGGGGCTGAGAACGAATTTGTAGGGCTTGTAAATCTTGTTACAATGAAGGAATGGGTTTGGGACTCCGAGGATTTAGGTGCTACATGGCGGCTTGCTGACATCCGGCCAGAGCTTGTTGCCAAGGCTACTGAAATGCGTGCGGAAATGATTGAAATCATTGTTGAACAAGATGATGATGCAATGGAAAAATTTCTTGAGGGTGAAGAGTTAGACGCTGAAACTATTCAGCGCCTTATCCGCAAGGGGACGCTAAATATGTCGTTTGTTCCTGTTCTTTGTGGTTCGGCGTTTAAAAATAAAGGCGTTCAGCCGCTTCTTAACGGGGTTATTGATTATTTGCCAGGGCCTCTTGATGTTGAGGCTTACAAAGGGTTTGCGCCAGGTGATGTGTCAGAAACAAGAGATATTGTGCGGCGCGCCGACGATAATGATCCGACTTCTGGCTTGGCCTTTAAGATTATGAATGATCCGTTTGTGGGCTCTCTTACTTTCGTTCGTCTCTATTCAGGCTCTCTGAAAAAAGGTGATAGCATTTTGAATTCGACAAAAGGTAAGCGTGAGCGTGTTGGTCGAATGATGATGATGCATTCGAACAACAGAGAAGAGGTTGAAGAGGCATTTGCAGGTGACATTGTTGCTCTTGCGGGCTTAAAGGATAGTACAACAGGTGATACGCTTTGTGACTCTTCCAAGCCGGTGATTTTGGAGACAATGACGTTTCCCGATCCAGTTATTGAAATTGCCATTGAGCCAAAAACTAAGAATGATCAGGAAAGGATGTCTACTGGGCTACAGCGTTTGGCGGCCGAGGACCCATCTTTTCAGGTGACTAGCGATATAGAATCCGGCCAGACTATCATGCGTGGTATGGGTGAGCTTCACTTGGACATCTTGGTGGACCGCTTAAAGCGTGAATTTAAGGTTGAGGCGAACATTGGTGCGCCTCAAGTGGCTTACCGTGAGACTATCACAAAAGAAGTTGAGGTAGATTATACGCACAAGAAGCAGTCTGGTGGGTCCGGACAATTTGCACGTGTAAAGATTGTTTTTGCACCTTTGGCTGAGGGTGGTTTTCAATTCACGAATAAAGTTGTTGGTGGATCTGTGCCAAAAGAATTTATACCGGGTGTTGAAAAAGGCATAAATCAGGCGAAAGATACCGGTACTATCGCAGGTTTTCCTGTTATCGACTTTGAGGCTACATTGATTGATGGGGCTAGCCATGACGTTGATTCTTCTGTCCTTGCTTTTGAAATTGCTGGTCGCGCTTCGTTTAGAGAGGCTATGAATAAGGCTGGCCCTAAATTGCTTGAACCCGTCATGAAAGTGGAGGTTATTACCCCTGAAGAGTACATGGGTGATATTATTGGCGACTTAAACAGTCGCCGTGGCAACGTTGGTGGTATGGAGTCTCGGGCTAACGCTAAAGTAATTGATGCAATGGTGCCCTTGGCAAACATGTTTGGCTATATCAATAATTTACGCTCAATGAGTCAGGGCCGTGCACAGTACAGTATGCAATTTGACCATTATGAACAGGTGCCACAGGCAGTTGCGGATGAAGTCCGTGCCAAGATGGCCTAAGTGATTTTTAAGAATAGGAGAGATTAAAATGTCCAAGGAAAAATTTGACCGTTCCAAGCCGCATTGTAACATTGGTACTATTGGCCATGTTGACCATGGCAAGACTTCGTTGACTGCAGCGATTACAAAAATTTTGGCGGAGTCGGGTGGAGCTGAATATTCAGCGTATGATCAAATTGACAAAGCTCCTGAGGAACGCGCGCGCGGCATTACAATTTCCACTGCTCATGTCGAGTATGAGACTGCAAATCGCCACTATGCTCACGTTGACTGCCCTGGTCATGCGGATTATGTGAAAAACATGATTACTGGTGCGGCTCAGATGGATGGTGCAATTTTGGTTGTTTCAGCAGCTGATGGTCCTATGCCTCAAACACGCGAACACATTTTACTAGCACGGCAGGTTGGTGTTCCTTCATTAGTTGTTTTTATGAACAAGGTTGACCAGGTCGACGATGAAGAGTTGTTAGAGCTTGTTGAAATGGAGATCCGCGAGCTGTTGTCATCCTATGATTTCCCTGGTGATGACATTCCGATTGTTAAAGGCTCGGCCCTTTCCGCTTTAGAGGACAGTAATGAAACCACTGGCAAAGCTGCAATTATTGAACTGATGGCAGCAGTGGATTCTTACATCCCGCAGCCAGAGCGTCCTAAGGATCAGCCGTTTCTGATGCCGATTGAAGATGTGTTTTCGATTTCAGGGCGTGGTACAGTTGTTACTGGCCGTATTGAGCGTGGCATTGTGAATGTTGGTGAGGAAATTGAGATTGTTGGCCTGAAAGACACTCAAAAGACAACTTGCACGGGCGTTGAGATGTTCCGCAAATTGTTAGATCAAGGTGAGGCTGGTGATAACGTTGGTGTGTTGCTTCGTGGCACAAAACGTGAAGAGGTTGAGCGTGGCCAGGTATTGTGTAAGCCAGGTTCAATTGCGCCGCATACAGAGTTTAAATGTGAGGCTTATGTTTTGACAAAGGACGAAGGTGGTCGTCATACGCCATTTTTCTCAAATTATCGACCGCAGTTTTACTTCCGTACAACAGATGTGACTGGTTCAGTTGTACTGCCGGAAGGTACAGAAATGGTAATGCCAGGTGACAATATTGCAATGACCGTTACACTGATAGCACCAATCGCGATGGATGAAGGTTTACGATTTGCAATTCGCGAAGGTGGACGTACAGTGGGTGCAGGCGTTGTGGCTTCGGTTATAAAATAAAATGTTGTCAAAAAGGGTGATTGTCACCCTTTTTTGTTTGTTCAGATGAGGTGAAGCAGTAATGGAAACCCAGAATATCAGAATCCGACTGAAAGCATTTGATCACCGTATTCTTGACCAGTCCACGGCGGAAATTGTGAACACTGCTAAGCGTACAGGTGCTGAAGTGCGTGGGCCTATACCTTTGCCAACCAACATGCGTCACATGACTGTGCTGCGTTCGCCGCATATCGATAAGAAAAGCCGCGAGCAATTTGAGATTCGTACGCACAAGCGTTTACTTGACATTATTGACCCAACACCACAAACCGTTGATGCGCTGATGAAGCTTGATCTGGCGGCTGGTGTTGACGTTGAGATCAAGCTCTAGGGAGGGGACCAGAGTTATGCGTAGCGGCATTATTGCAAGAAAGATGGGGATGACACGAGTGTTTAACGATGTTGGCCACCATGTGCCAGTCACCGTACTAAAGCTCGATGACGTGCAGGTTGTAGCAGTTCGTAGTTATGAAAAGGATGGTTATACAGCCGTTCAACTTGGAGCTGGTGCTGCTAAGGCAAAGAATGTGTCCAAGCCAATGCGCGGGCATTTTGCTAAGGCCAACGTTTTGCCGAAATCAAAGCTTGCTGAATTCCGGGTTGGTGAGGATGCGCTACTTGATGTTGGGGCAACACTTGCGCCCTCACATTTTGTTGTCGGCCAAAAGGTAGATGTGGTGGGAACAACCAAAGGCAAGGGTTTTGCGGGTGCGATGAAGCGGCATAATTTTGCTGGTTTGCGAGCGTCTCACGGTGTGTCTGTGTCTCACCGGTCGCACGGTTCTACGGGGCAGTGTCAGGATCCAGGGAAGGTCTTCAAAGGTAAAAAGATGGCTGGCCATATGGGTGCGGTGCGCAGCACTACGCAGAGTATTGAAGTGGTCGAAGTTGATAATGAAGAGGGCGTGGTGTTACTTTGTGGTGCAGTTCCGGGCCCAAAGAATGGCTGGGTATTGATTAGTGATGCAATAAAGTTTTCACGTCCTGATAATGCTCCATTCCCTGCTGGTTTGCTGGTTACTCAGGCGCCTGTTGAGGAATCCTCCATTGGCTCTCCCCCTACTGAAGACGCTCTAAAATCAAAGGATGCGCCTGCTGTCGAAGCTTTAGCGGAAGCTCCCGTGGCTGCTGATGCGGAAGCTGAGAGGGAATAAAGTTAATGAAACTTGATGTAAAAACAATTGACAACAAGACTGTGGGTGACATTACCCTTGCTGACGCAGTGTTTGGTGTCTTGCCGCGTGCAGATATTGTCGCGCGTGTGGTAAAATGGCAACTCGCTAAGAGGCGTGCTGGCACTCACAAAGTCAAATCGCGTTCAGATGTAGCCATAACCACGGCTAAAATGTTTAAGCAAAAAGGTACTGGTCGCGCGCGGCATGGTTCTGCCGCTGCTGTGCAGTTTCGTGGGGGTGGCGTCGTTCATGGACCAGTTGTCCGTGATCATGGACACGCGCTGCCAAAGAAGGTGCGTCAACTCGGTTTGCGGTCTGCGTTGTCTGCGAAGGCAGCTGGAGGTAAATTATTAGTTATAGATAATTTGGTTTCTACTGGTAAGTTAGCCGGTAAGACAGCAAAACTTCGTGACCAATTAGTCAAGTTGGGAGCAGACAATGCCTTAATTGTAGGCGGGGCTGAGCTTGATATCGCGTTCGTGAATGCGGCGCGTAATATTCCCTTAGTTGATGTGCTACCTCAACAGGGCATTAATGTTTTTGACATTCTGCGTCGGGATGTTCTGGTTCTATCCAAGGATGCCGCGGCACATCTTGAGGAGCGTCTCAAATGAGTATTCGTGCGCGGAAGCCAATAAAAACTGTTGTGTCTAAGGCAGCTGCCTATGACACAATTCTTCGCCCAATCATTACTGAAAAAGCGACAATTGCAAATGAAAATGGCCAAGTCACCTTTGCTGTTGCAATTGACGCAACAAAGCCACAGATCAAAGCAGCAGTTGAAATGCTTTTTAGTGTCAAGGTTGTAGCCGTGAACACAATTGTTCAGAAAGGTAAGACGAAAACATTTAAGGGTCGTCTTGGGCGCAGGTCTGACATGAAGAAGGCAATGGTTACACTGGCTGACGGTCAGAACATTGACCTGATGGGAGTTTAGTGAGATGGCGTTAAAGAAATTTAATCCGACAACCCCAAGCCAGCGGAACCTTGTTCTTGTTGATAAATCTGCTCTTTATAAAGGCGGCCCAATTAAGAAGCTGACTGAGGGTCTGTCAAAGACTGGTGGCCGCAATAATTCCGGCCACGTGACCTCCTGGCAGAAGGGTGGTGGGCATAAGCGTCGGTATCGCCTTATTGATTTTAAGCGCACTAAGATTGGTATGCCAGCTACGGTTGAGCGAATTGAATATGACCCAAACCGGACGGCCTTTATTGCTCTGATCACCTATGACGATGGGGAGCAAAGTTATATTCTGGCTCCACAGCGTCTTTCCATTGGTGACAAAGTGATGTCTGGCATTGGCTCCGATATCAAACCAGGCAACGCAATGCCTTTAGCAAATATACCCGTTGGCACGCTGGTTCATAATGTTGAGCTCAAGCCTGGTAAGGGAGGTCAGTTGGCTCGCTCTGCTGGCACTTACATACAACTTGTTGGCAGAGATCGTGACTATGCAATTTTGCGGCTGACATCCGGTGAAGTTCGCTTGGTACGCGCTGAGTGTATGGCATCAATAGGTGCGGTGTCTAATCCTGACCAGCAAAATATCAAGATTGGCAAAGCTGGTCGTAATCGTTGGCTGGGTCGCCGCCCTCATGTTCGTGGTGTGGTGATGAATCCTGTTGATCACCCGCACGGTGGTGGTGAGGGGCGCACTTCTGGGGGGCGTCATCCAGTTACTCCTTGGGGCAAGCCTACTAAGGGTAAGCGCACTCGTTCTAACAAAAAGACTGACCGCCTAATTGTGCGGCGTCGCAAGCCTTAAGGGTTAATTTAATCATGGCACGTTCAGTTTGGAAAGGCCCGTTTGTAGATGGGCATCTATTGAAAAAAGCAGATAAGGCTCGAGAGTCTGATCGTAACGATGTAATCAAAACATGGTCACGCCGCTCAACAATAATGCCGCAGTTTGTAGGTTTGACGTTTGGTGTCCACAACGGCCGTAAGTTCATTCCTGTTTCGGTTTCTGAGGAAATGGTTGGTCACAAGCTTGGTGAATTTGCACCAACACGTACTTTCTATGGACATGCAGCCGACAAGAAATCAAAGCGTTAGGGGTATGTAATGGGTAAACAAGCAAATTCACGTAGTTTGGCCGATACAGAAGCAAAATCTGTTGTCCGTAATCTGCGTGTCAGCCCGCAAAAGTTGAACCTCGTTGCAGCGATGATCCGAGGCATGGATGTTACCAAAGCTATCGCTACTTTATCTTTTTCGCGGCGCCGAATTGCAGGTGATGTTAGAAAGGGTTTGGAGTCGGCAATAGCTAACGCAGAAAACAACCATTCACTGGATGTGGACCGTTTGTTTGTAAAAGAAGCGCATGTTGGTAAAGGGCTTGTTATGAAGCGTTTTCGCGCCCGTGCAAAAGGTCGTGGGGCGAGGATTTTAAAGCCGTTTTCACACCTGACAATTATTGTCGGTGAAAGAGGAGAGCAGTAGGATGGGTCAAAAAGTTAAGCCAATTGGCATGCGTGTTGGAATAAACCGTACGTGGGACTCTCGCTGGTATGCTAGTCGTAACTATGGGCACCTGCTCCACCAAGATATTAAACTGCGTGAATATTTGATGGACAGGTTGAAGCAAGCTGCCATTAGTCGAGTTGTGATTGAGCGCCCGGCTGGCCGTGCACGAGTTACCATCCATGCAGGGCGCCCTGGTCTGATTATCGGCAAGAAAGGACAGGATATTGAAAAGTTGCGTGCAGATTTGTCCACTCGCATTGGTGGAGAAGTCAGCCTAAATATTGTAGAAGTTCGTAAACCAGAAATTGATGCTAAACTGGTGGCCGAAAATATTGCACAGCAGCTTGAACGCCGCGTTGGTTTCCGCAGGGCGATGAAGCGCGCAGTTCAGTCAGCTATGCGCCTTGGTGCTCTTGGGGTTAGAATTAATTGTGCTGGTCGTTTGGGTGGAGCTGAGATTGCCCGAACTGAATGGTATCGTGAGGGGCGTGTTCCGCTTCATACGTTGCGTGCTGAAGTAGATTATGGTGAGGCAACTGCATTTACAACATACGGTACTTGCGGCATTAAAGTTTGGATATTTAAGGGTGAGGTCATGGCGCATGATCCAATGGCCCAGGACAAGAGCATGTCCGAGCAACAGTCTGGCTCAGCGCCACGCGGCAACGTCAAGTCTTAGGAGAGAAGTAGATGCTTTCGCCAAAGCGTACAAAATTTCGTAAAGCCCACAAGGGTCGCATTCATGGTCTTGCTAAAGGTGGTACGCAATTGAATTTTGGGTCTTATGGCTTGAAAGCTGCGGCCCCTGAGCGTGTGACTGCACGGCAAATCGAAGCAGCAAGGCGAGCAATTACGCGGCACCTTCGGCGGTCAGGTCGTGTATGGATTCGTATTTTTCCTGATGTGCCTGTTTCTGCGAAGCCTGCCGAAGTTCGGATGGGCAAAGGCAAGGGGACACCAGAGTTCTGGGTGGCTAGAGTAAAGCCTGGTAGGATAATGTTTGAAATTGATGGTGTGTCATGGGATTTAGCAAGGGAGGCATTCACTCTTGCGGCTGCCAAACTTCCGATGGCTACGCGCATCGTTCGTCGCCTTGGCGATGTTGATTAAAAGGGGAAGCACCGATGGCAATTGTGAAAGCTGAAGCGCTTCGTGCGAAGACGCCTGATGAGTTGAAAACGCAGCTTATCGACCTGAAGAAAGAACAGTTTAATTTGCGGTTCCAAGCTGCTGGTGGCCAGGTTGAAAACCCAACACGCGCAAAAATTGTGCGCCGTGAGATCGCTCGTATAAAAACTGTACTTGGTCAAATGTCCAGTGCAGAAAATGTTGCAAAATAGGGAAGATTAGTTATGCCAAAGCGTACCATGCAAGGCACTGTTGTAAGCGACAAAGCTGATAAGACGGTTACCGTCCGTGTCGAGCGCCGCATTATGCATCCGGTGTACAAAAAATTTATTACTAAATCCAAGAAGTTTGCGGCTCATGATGCTGACAATCACTTTAAGGAGGGTGACACTGTACGTATTCGAGAGTGCGCACCCATTTCCAAGTCAAAGACTTTTGAAGTGGTCTATGATAATTTGGCTAAGAATTAGGAGAGATCGTCATGATTCAAATGCAGTCAAATCTTGAAGTTGCGGATAATTCTGGTGCGCGCCGCGTTCAATGCATCAAAGTGCTTGGTGGTTCTGGACGAAAAGTTGCTGGTGTTGGCGATGTCATTGTTGTTTCGGTTAAGGAAGCTATTCCCCGTGGCAAAGTAAAAAAAGGTGATGTTCACCGTGCAGTGATAGTTCGCACTGCAAAGGAAATTCGTAGAGCCGATGGAAGTGTGATCCGTTTTGATCGCAACGCTGCAGTTCTCTTGAGTAAACAGGATGAGCCGATCGGAACTCGAATTTTTGGACCTGTAACTCGTGAGTTACGCAGTAAAAAATTCATGAAGATTGTTTCTTTGGCACCGGAGGTGCTGTAATGGCTGAAAAGTTTAAAATAAGAAAAGGTGATAAAATAATTGTTGTCACTGGTCGTGACAAGGGTAAGCAAGGGGAAGTGCTTGAGGTTTTTAGGACTGAATCCCGTGTCCGCGTTCAAGGTATTAACATGGTTAAGCGCCATCGCCGTGCAACACAGACAGATGCAGGGGGAATCATTTCCATGGAGGCTCCGTTGCACATTTCAAATGTTGCACACATCGATCCTGAGAGTGGCAAGGCAACTCGTGTTGGTTATGAAGAAAAAGATGGTAAAAAAATCCGGATCGCCCGCCGATCTGGGAAAGCCCTGGCGTAAGCCCGAGGGTAAGGAGTGAAAAAGCTGAGATGAAAACGCGTTTAGAAGAACATTATCTGACGGCAGTTCGACCGGCTCTGATTGAGAAATTTGGTTATGCCAATGTTATGCAAGCACCAAAACTCGAGAAGGTTGTGATCAATATGGGCGTAGGTGAAGCAGTTCGTGATTCCAAAAAAGTTGAACATGCCGCCCGAGAACTTGCTGCAATCAGTGGCCAAAAGCCAGTAATTACCCGCTCAAAGAAGGCCAATGCGGCTTTCAAACTGCGTGAAGGTATGCCTATTGGTTGTAAGGTCACCTTGCGGCGTGAGCACATGTATGAATTTCTTGACCGGTTGGTGAATATTGCGCTTCCTAGAGTTCGTGATTTCCGCGGATTGAATGGAAGGAGCTTTGATGGGCGTGGCAATTATGCAATGGGTGTCAGGGAGCAGATCATTTTTCCAGAAGTTGATTATGACCAGGTGGATGAAATTCGTGGCATGGACATTATCGTGGTGACATCAGCAACGACGGATGATGAGGCTCGAGAATTGCTCGTAGGTTTTGATTTTCCGTTCGTTAAAGCTTAAGAGCAAAGGGGTTAAAAATGGCTAAGAAAAGCGCCGTTGAAAAGAATAATAAGCGTAAGCGTATTGTCGCCGCCCGCGGTTCTCGTCGCGCTGCATTGAGGGCAATAATTGCGGATAAGAAAGTGTCGATGGAAGATCGGTTTCAGGCTGTTATTAGATTGGCTGAAGAGCCCCGTGATAGCGCTAAAATTCGCATCCGCAATCGTTGTGAGATTACTGGTCGTCCGCGTGGTTATAATCGTAAATTAAGAATGTCTCGTATCGCCCTACGTGACTTGGCCTCAATGGGTCAAGTTCCGGGTGTTGTGAAGTCAAGTTGGTAGAGAGGAGATAAAGCAAATGTCTATGAGTGATCCTCTTGGCGATATGCTAACACGTATTCGTAATGGCCAAAATGCACGCAAAAGTGTTGTGTCGAGTCCAGCATCGCAGTTTCGAAGCAATGTTTTGGAAGTTCTTAAACGTGAAGGTTATATACGCAACTATTCAAGTGTTGATGTTCGCCCTGGTCTTAAAGAGTTGAAGATTGAATTGAAGTATCATGAAGGTCAGCCAGTAATTTCTGAGATCAAGCGTGTGTCAAGACCCGGTCGCCGTGTTTATCATGGTCTTCGTGACCTGCCGCGAGTTTACAACGGTCTTGGCATAGCGATCCTGTCGACTCCACGTGGTGTCTTATCTGATAATGAGGCACGCACAGCCAAGGTTGGCGGTGAAGTCCTCTGCCACGTATTTTAAGGAGCTGTTTGGATGTCTCGTGTTGGAAATAGTGCGATTACAATTCCAGTTGATGTGACTTTGTCGCAGCAAGATGGCCATGTGATTGCAAAAGGAAAAAATGGTGAGTTAAGCGCGCGTCTTCATAAAGAAGTAGAGCTAAGCATCATTGATAATGTGGCAACCCTGAAGCCAAGGCGTAAGACTAAGTTTGGTCATTCGCTGTGGGGAACGATGCGGGCATCGATTCAAAACATGGTGGTCGGTGTGGACATAGGGTTTACAAGAAAGCTTGAAATTAATGGAGTCGGTTATCGTGCGGCGATGCAAGGTAATAAGTTAGTTTTAAGCCTTGGGTTCAGTCATCCTGTTGAGATGGATGTTCCGGCCGGTTTAAAAGTGATTGTTGAAAACAACACAGCAATTTCTATCACTGGAGCTGACAAGCAATTGCTTGGCCAGTTTGCATCTGAAATTCGGTCAAAGCGGCCGCCGGAGCCTTTCAAGGGTAAAGGCGTGAAATATGCTGAAGAGCAGATTGTCCGCAAAGAAGGAAAGAAGAAGTAGGGAACAAATATGTTTACATCTAGAGAATTATTTGAACGCCGCCGTCAGCGAACCCGTTCCAAATTGCGCAAAAGCAAAAATGGTCAGCCAAGGCTATCTGTTCATCGTTCATCTAAGCACATATATGCGCAGGTTATTGACGATAACGCAGGGATGACATTGGCTGCTGCATCGTCTCTCGATGCTGATTTTAAGTCACAATTAAGTAAGACAGCTGATGTGGCTGCGGCAAGCGCAGTTGGCAAGCTGGTTGCGGAACGCGCTAAGGCAAAAGGCATTAAGGCTGTGATTTTTGATCGCGGCGGTTACATTTTCCATGGTCGAGTAAAGGCGCTGGCCGATGCAGCGCGTGAAGCCGGCTTGAAATTCTAGGGAGCAAGATTAATGGCACGAAAAAACGATAGACGGGACCGTAGCCAAGAGCGCGAAGAGCCTGAATTTCTTGAAAAATTAGTTGGCATTAACCGTGTGGCAAAAGTTGTAAAAGGCGGACGCCGGTTTGGTTTTGCTGCCCTTGTGGTGGTTGGCGACGGTAAAGGTAGAGCCGGCTTCGGTACTGGTAAGGCTCGTGAGGTTCCTGAGGCTATTCGAAAGGCAACAGAAGGAGCTAAGCGCAACATGGTTCGTATTCCGCTTCGGGACGGGCGTACATTACATCATGATAACAAGGGCGATTACGGTGCGGGCAAGGTGCTGCTTCGTGCAGCGCCAGCTGGAACAGGAATTATTGCTGGGGGCCCCATGCGTGCTGTTTTTGAGGTCTTAGGTATTCAGGACATTGTCTCAAAATCAATTGGTAGCTCTAACCCGCACAATATGATCAAAGCAACGTTTTCAGCTTTGACTCGTATTCAAGCACCGCGGGCTGTAGCGCAAAAGCGTGGAAAACGCGTAGGCGACATTCTTGTAAAACGTGATGATGACAAGTCTTCCGGCGATGCCGCCGTTGCATCCTAATAGGAGAGAATAAGATGGCTGCCAAAGCAACAGTGATCGTCACTCAAACAAAAAGTGCGATCGGCCGTAGGGCTGACCAGCGTCAGACTCTAATAGGTCTTGGATTAAATAAAATTGGTCGAACCCGTGAATTAGAGGATACGCCATCAGTTCGTGGGATGATCAACAAGGTTAAGCACCTTGTTCAAGTTGAACAATCGCAATAGATTTTATCATTGGTGTGCATTAGATAAATGGCGCACCGACAGGAGTAAACAAATGAAACTGAACGAAGTTAAAGATAACCTAGGCGCCACAAAGAACGCTAAACGGGTTGGACGTGGCGTTGGTTCTGGAACTGGTAAAACATCAGGCAGCGGTCACAAGGGCCAAAAGGCTCGTTCAGGAGTTTCAATAAACGGATTTGAAGGCGGCCAAATGCCGATTCACCGTAGGTTGCCTAAGCGTGGCTTTAACAATATTTTTAGGAAAAATTACGCAGAGGTCAATCTCGGTCGCCTGCAGGTAGCTATTGATGCCGGTAAATTAGACGTTACCAAAGAAATAGATGCTTCCGCGCTGGTTAGCGCCGGTGTTATTTCTAAGACACGTGACGGTATTCGAATACTTGCGAACGGCGAATTGACAGCAAAGAAAGTTGAGATCCATGCAGCAGGTGCATCGAAAGCGGCTATGTTAGCTGTTGAAAAAGGTGGTGGCAAAATTGTTGTCCCGGCTGCTGTGGCCGAATAGTTAGGTAGATTAGCAACATGGCATCATCAACAGACCGCATGGCAGGGGGAGCAGGTTTTGGGGCGTTAGCAAAGGCTGACGAACTAAAAAAGCGCCTTTGGTTTACCGTTGGAGCTCTAATCATTTATCGCCTTGGTACTTATTTGCCACTGCCTGGTATCGATCCTGGCGCGCTTGCTGATATTTTTTCGCAGCAATCCAGTGGCATTCTTGGTATGTTTGATATGTTTTCAGGCGGCGCACTTAGCCGAATGACTATTTTTGCCTTGAATATAATGCCTTACATCACGGCATCAATTATCATGCAGCTAATGACAGCGATAGTTCCATCGCTAGAGGCTATGAAAAAAGACGGCGAATCTGGTCGTAAAATGATCAACCAATATACCCGTTATTTAACTGTTTTATTGGCGACGGTTCAAGGTTACGGAATTGCCATAGGCCTGGAGTCAGCAAGTGGGGTAGTCAACGATCCTGGGTTATTCTTTCGAGTAACAACTGTTGTAACGCTCGTTGGTGGAACCTTGTTCTTGATGTGGCTTGGAGAGCAGATTACTGCTCGTGGTGTAGGAAATGGAATTTCGTTAATTATTTTTGCAGGTATTGTTGCAAATCTGCCGACAGCACTGGCGGGAACTTTGGAACTTGGTAGGACAGGTGCGATTTCTTCTTTGCTGATTATCGTACTGCTTATGATGGCTGTTGCGGTGGTAGCGTTCATAGTGTTTATTGAAAGATCTGTTCGAAAAATTCTTGTTCAATATCCAAAACGCCAGCATGGCAACAAAGTGTTTGGCGGTGATCAATCATTCTTGCCACTTAAGATTAATGTGCCAGGTGTTATCCCACCAATTTTTGCGTCTTCACTGTTGTTGATGCCCGTCTCAATTATCAACCTTTCTGGCGGCCAAGCAGGGGGCGCTGACTGGTTAGTTACATTAAACGCTTTGTTGGGGCGTGGTCAGCCGCTTTATCTCTTGATCTATGTTTCTATGATTGTTTTCTTTGCGTTCTTTTATACAGCAATTGTATTTAATCCTGAAGAAACAGCAGAAAATTTGCGCAAATATGGCGGTTATGTTCCTGGTATCCGGCCAGGCAAATCGACGGCTGATTATTTAGACTTCGTATTAACGCGTTTGACGGTGCTTGGTGCCTCTTACCTAGCTGCAGTTTGTATTTTGCCAGAATTACTTATCAGTAAATATTCAGTACCGTTCTATTTTGGCGGTACCTCATTGCTAATCGTCGTTACGGTGTCGCTTGATACAGTTGGGCAAATCCAATCCCATCTTCTAGCGCATCAATACGAGGGCCTGGTTAAGAAATCCCGTTTGAAGGGGCGGCGATAGATGAACATTGTTTTGTTTGGGGCGCCCGGGGCAGGCAAGGGTACGCAAGCTGAGAGGCTTGTCGCAGAGAGAGGGTTAGTGCAGTTATCGTCTGGTGCTATGCTTCGAGCTTCTATTGCTGAGGGAACTGAGTTAGGAGTGAGAGCAAAGGATATTTTGAGTCGTGGTGATCTGGTGTCAGACGAAATTATTGTTGGTATGGTGGCAGCGCGTCTTGACGATGATGATTGCGCTAAGGGTGTTATCTTGGATGGCTTTCCTAGGACAGTAGCTCAGGCACTTGCGCTTGATGATATGTTAATTGGCAGGGGACTCGGGCTTGATTGCGTTATTGAAATTAAGGTTGACGAAGCGGCGCTTTTCGCCCGTATTGAAAACCGAGCTGCCAAATCAGGTAGTGCAAGAAGTGATGATAATGCTGATACGCTTCGCAAGCGTTTGGCTGTATATCATGAAAGAACAGCTCCGCTCATTCCGTATTATTCGGAAAAAGGGGTGTTGCAAAGTGTGGATGGCATGAATGCAGTTAGTGATGTCGCCGCACAAATAGATGTTATTTTAGGGTAACGCTGTTGCGTTATGGTTGACTGTTTCAGGTTTAGGCCTATAATTCGCCGCCGTCTCGGGAATTCCCCGACAATGTCGGTGAATTGGGCTCCGCGTCGCGGAATGCTGTTGAAACTACTCGTGAGTGAAAAGGGAGCCGAGCTGTGGCACGAATTGCTGGTGTAAATATTCCAACAAAAAAACGGGTTGAGATCGCACTGACTTATATTCATGGTATTGGGACAACCAGTGCTAAGAAAATATGTTCAAAGGCGGGGGTTCCAGATGAACGTCGTGTTAATGACCTTTCTGAAGACGAGTTAACACGGCTTCGTGACATTATCGATGCAGATTGCCTTGTGGAAGGAGATCTCCGTCGCCAGACATCAATGAATATTAAACGTTATCTTGACCTAGGTTGTTTGCGGGGGCTTCGGCATCGCCGTAATCTACCAGTCCGGGGTCAACGTACCCACACTAATGCGCGCACTCGCAAAGGCCCTGCAAAGGCTATTGCTGGCAAAAAGAAATAATAACGCGAACCCCAGGAGACTAATCAAATGGCAAAACAACCAGGCCAAACCCGTGTTCGTCGAAAAGAGCGCAAAAATATCACCAGTGGCGTAGCACATGTTAACTCTACTTTTAACAATACTATGGTTACGATCACCGATGTCCAAGGTAATACAATAGCTTGGTCATCAGCAGGTGGGATGGGTTTTAAAGGTTCAAGGAAATCCACTCCATTTGCTGCTCAACTCGCTGCAGAAGATGCGGGTAAAAAAGCTGCAGAACATGGTATGAAGTCGCTGGATGTGCAAGTGCGAGGTCCAGGATCGGGTCGTGAATCAGCCCTTCGTGCGTTGCAGACGGTTGGCTTCAATGTCACTTCAATTCGTGATGTTACACCAATTCCACATAATGGGTGCCGTCCACGTAAACGGCGCCGAGTTTAATTGCCTAATAACTGTTGGATTTAATACCCCCTCTTGCTGTAGTGCAGGGTGTGGGATCATCTTGATTTAAAGGATATCGCCATGATTGAAAAGAATTGGCTAGACCTCAAAAAGCCGGACGAAATAGAAATTAAAATTTCTGAATACAACCCAAGCCAAGCTGTTGTGTCTGTTGGGCCTTTTGAAAGTGGTTTTGGAGTTACTATCGGTAATGCGCTGCGACGCGTTTTGTTGTCATCATTGCAAGGTGCTGCAGTTACGTCTGCACAAATCCAGGGGGTTGTGCATGAGTTTTCCTCTGTTCCTGGGGTTCGTGAGGATGTGACTGACCTAGTTTTGAATTTAAAGGGAGTTGCGGTTCGAATGGAAGAAGAGGGCCCCAAACGCCTTCGTTTGAATGTAGATGGGCCGGCAACTGTAACCGCAGGGATGATTTCTGAAACCGCTAATGTTGACATCATGAATCCTGACCACGTGCTCTGTCATTTAGACAAAGGAGCAAAGTTGTCAGTTGAGCTGACTGTTGATACAGGGAAGGGTTATGTGCCAGCCAGTGTTCATAGAACTGAAGAATCGCCAATTGGTCTCATTCCTATCGATGCGATTTTTAGTCCAGTTCGCCAAGTAGCTTACAAAGTAGAAAATGCGCGTATTGGCCAGATCACGGATTATGATAAGTTGCTTTTGACCATTGAAACTGATGGTTCAATTTCTCCAGAGGATGCTGTCGCTTATGCAGCGCGTATTCTTCAAGAACAGTTGCAAACATTCATTAATTTTGAAGAGCCGCAGGGTGAAGTAGCACCAGTTGAACCTGAGTTGCCTTTTAGTCGCAGTCTGTTGCGCAAGGTGGATGAGCTTGAGCTATCTGTTCGTTCGGCAAATTGCCTGAAAAATGATAATATTGTGTATATTGGTGATCTAGTCCTTAAAACTGAGCATGAAATGCTTCGTACACCGAATTTTGGCCGAAAATCATTGAATGAGATCAAGGAAGTGCTTAAAGGCATGAATCTTGAGTTGGGAATGGATATCACTAATTGGCCGCCAGAAAATGTTGAAGAATTGGCGCGACGCCTAGATGAGCCCTTTTAGCGGTAAGCTAGTTTTGCCCCATAGGAACTGAGGAGAAATATTATGCGTCATCGTAATGCTGGTCGGAAACTCAATCGTACCTCGCAACATCGCCAAATGTTGTTCCGTAACATGGCTCAGGCTTTGATCAAGCATGAGCAGATTGTCACAACTCTTCCTAAAGCAAAAGAATTGCGACCTGTTGTTGAACGGCTGATCACTCTTGGAAAGCGTGGCGATTTACATGCCCGCCGGCTGGCTTTTGCACGCATTCGTGACGAAGGTATGACAAAAAAGCTTTTTGACATTCTTGGGCCACGATACAAGGAACGGGCAGGTGGCTACACGCGTGTTCTTAAAGCTGGCTTTCGTTATGGTGATTCTGCACCAATGGCGGTTATCGAACTTGTTGACCGTGATGAAGAAGCGCGCGGCCAGGACTCTGGTCCGGTTAAAATGGATGGAGAAACTGATGCTGAGCCAGGTGTAGCGGCTTAATATTTAATGGAAACCTTAGTCTAATCAAATCATAATCAATAAAAGGGTTACTGTTGAGTAGCCCTTTTTTCTTTGCACCAATAGCTTGGTTAAGCGAATATAGCGCGTTATGATTGAAACTGATCTTGAGACTGTTTCCGCGTCTCCTCTAGCAGAGCTGTTGCGTCCAAAAACGCTTGATGATATTGTGGGACAAGAAAAGCTTCTTGGCCCACATGGAAAGCTGAGTTTGATGCTTGCTAAAGGTGAGCTGGGATCAATTATTTTCTGGGGTCCGCCCGGCACTGGGGAAACTACGATTGCTCGCCTTCTTGCTGATGCTGTTGATATGGTCTTTGAGCCAATATCTGCTGTGTTTGATGGAGTTTCTCAACTACGGAATTTTTTTCCCCGTGCAGAGCAGCCCCGTCAACAAGGACACCGTAACCTGCTTTTCGTTGACGAAGTTCACCGTTTCAACAAGGCACAGCAAGATGGGCTATTGCCGCGGGTTGAAGATGGAACAGTAACCCTTATCGGGGCAACCACAGAAAATCCTTCATTTGCGCTGAAAGACGCCTTGTTGTCACGAGTGCAGGTACTTGTTCTGGGTAGATTAGATCATAAGGCTTTAGAAACTTTACTGTTGCGGCTTGAGGAGCATGTTGGTCAAAATTTGCCGATTGATAGTGATGCGCGTAATGCGCTTCTTGGGATGGCAGATGGGGATGGGCGTTATTTGTTAAATATTGCAAGTCTTCTGGTTGAACTGCCAGCATCGAGGCAGATTGATAGCATCGCATTGATGGAAATGTTGGCTGGACGTGCGTCAGCATTTGATCGGTCTGGAGATCAACATCATAATTTGATGTCGGCATTACACAACACGTTGCGATCTTCTGATGCGGATGCCGGACTTTACTGGCTGGATCGAATGCTGGCAGGAGGAGAGGATCCCCATTATATCTTGCGGCGGTTAACCCCCTTTGCTGCTGAAGATATTGGTCTAGCTGAACCCGAGGCGTAGACCCGTGCAATAACGGCTTGGCAGGCCTATGAACGGCTGGGTAGCCCTGAAGGTGATCTTGCGATTGCTGGATTGGTGATTTATCTTGCTACTGCCCCAAAATCAAACGCATCTTATGTAGCGTTCAAGGCTGCAAGCCAGGTGGCGGCCAAAACAGGATCCCTAAACCCAACCGCCCATCTTTTTAATGCCTCAACAAAATTGATGAAGCAGCTTGGCTATGGAGCTGATTATGCGTATGACCATAACGATCCAGATGGCTTTTCTGGACAGAATTGTTTTCCCGATGGCATGGTGCGGCAAAGGTTCTATCAACCGGTTAAACGGGGTTATGAGCGCGACGTTGCTAAACGTCTGGCCTATTGGGACCGGCTGCGGGCAGATACAACGGGTAAGGATTAGAGTACAACAATGGGAACACTGACGATGATGGCAGCTGTAGCGGCTGGCGGTGCGATTGGGGCGATTATGCGCTATAGCGTGAGCCTTGTAATTGGGGCTGGTGTTTTTGGGATAAGCGGCCCGTTGGCAACCTTGGTTGTGAATATTGTTGGATCAGCTCTTATGGGATTTCTTGCTAGCAGCATTTCTGTAGGGCTAGTGTTGCCAGAAGCTTGGCGTGGCTTTTTAGCGGTTGGAATGATAGGAGCCTTAACCACATTTTCCAGCTTTGCGCTGGATGCTGGCCAGCTTTGGCAAACAAAGGGTATCATCATGGCGGGTGCTTATGTGTTAGCCTCGGTGGTGTTGTCTTTAGCAGCTTTTGGGATGGCCTTTCTAGCCGTTCGGTATAGCGGGGTTTGGCAATGAAGAATAAAATCCCCATAAAAGGTCTTGCTGCCAATAAACCCAAAGCTAAACCTGGGACAAAAACTGGCGATAAGATATGGCGCTTTGAGAGCGTGCCTACTTATGAAGATGGTACAAGGCTGGACCGTTTCTTGCGGCGTCTGATCCCTGGTCTTGGGCAGGGGCAGATCGAAAGAATGTTGCGGAATGGTTTGATAAGGCTAGATGGCGCAAAAGCCAAAGCTGCAACAAGACTGAAACAAGGTCAGGCGGTTAGGCTCCCGCCAATAATACCCGAAATTGGAATGGCTCGCCTTGTTGCCGCGCCGCGCATTGTGGCTTGCAGTTCATTGCGCCAACAGCTTGATGATATGTTTTTGGCTGAGGGAAAAGGCTGGCTTGCCTTGAATAAACCAAGTGGTCTCGCGGTTCAGGGTGGCACTGCCACACACCACCATATTGATGGGATGCTAAAAGCTATGATTGATGATGCGGGTAATCGTTTACGGCTTGTGCACCGAATTGACAAAGACACAAGCGGTGTTCTCCTTCTGGCAAAAACAATAGAGGCGGCACGTAGCTTGACTGAGGCTTTCCAAAAACAGCGGCTCGAAAAGACCTATCTGGCATTGGTGATTGGTTTGCCACCGGAAACAGGAAGCGTTCGCGTACCTATTTTGAAGCTTGGCGGGAAAGCTGGTGAGAAAATGCAAGTTCATGAAGATGGACAAAGTGCGCAAACCCTTTATCGACGGCTAGACCATGCTGGGCGTAAAATGGCCCTGGTGGCCCTGCGGCCACTTACCGGTAGAACGCATCAATTGCGTGCCCATATGGCGTATCTTGGCAACCCAATTTGTGGGGATGGAAAATATGCCGGTGATGATGCGCATCCGGGAGGTCTGATTGTGCGTCGTCTGCATCTTCATGCCTGGCAGTTAAAGCTTCCTGATGGTAAATTAATAACCGCGCCCATGAGTCCCCATATGAAAGCGAGCCTTGATAATCTTGGTATGGGTGTTCCAAGTGCAGGATGGCGATTTCAAGATGTATAAAAACACATGATAAAAAGGGCTTATTTACGGCATGGCAGCTAAGAAACGGTTTTATAAATCAGTAGCATTGGCCAGTGATGAATGTGGTTTTTCTATTCAGCTGGATGGAAAAGATGTGCTGTCACCAGCGGGTAGATTGCTACATTTGCCAAATGTTGCACTGGCTGAGGCGATTGCCAAAGAGTGGAAGGCTCAGAAAGATGAAATTGATCCACCCAGCATGCCTTTGTTTAGCCTTGCAGTAACGGTGGTGGATAGAATAATTCCGCAGAGTGACGCTATGATTGCTGAACTTTCATCCTATGGTGGGAACGATCTTTTATGTTACCGTGATGATCAGGATGATCTGGCGATCCGTCAGCAAGAGCTGTGGCAACCATGGTTGGACCATTTGGCTAAAAACTCTGATATCCACTTAAGAATTGGAACGGGTATAATGCCAATTTTTCAACCTGATGCTGGTAAATTTATTCCTTTGATTGCAGCCTATAATAACTGGCGGCTTGGCATGTTGCACCGCGTTACCAGCCTTTCAGGATCACTTGTTTTGGGACTTGTCTTTGTAGACGGGGTGATTGATATAGATCGGATGTTTGCGCTCTCCTTTCTCGATGAGCTGTGGCAAAATGAAAAGTGGGGCAAAGATTTTGAAGCGATAGATCGACATAAAGTTTTGCGTGCTGAATTGCAGGATGTTTTGTGTTTTTTGTTGCTGCTAAATTATAAGACGGCTGTATGAGGGTTACTTATTGATGAAAGTTGGACAGGGAATGCAGGGTTTACCAAATGAGTTGTTACTGCGATTGTCTCGGCTTGAAATATCCAATTTTGGCCCGCATGCAGCAAAGCTTTATCATGAGTTAGTTATCGTTGCGGCAGCTGGGCTTCCCCTTTGCACCGTTATTTTGTCTGCCTCGATTATTGATGTGATAAAGCACGAGGAGGCAGGGCCAGCCGGTTACCTGGATGGGGCGGCATTTGCCTATAGTGGCAGTACTGCAAATCTTAGCTGGTTGAGAGGGCGACGAAATTGTATTGTCCACCATGAAGGACCAAGTGATGGCCTTATGGGTGAAACAGAATCTGGCAACTGGCTTGCAAGTGATGCCGACCGTGCTGTTACAGTGCTGCTAGATTTTTTGGAGGACCTGAAGCTGTCTGACTAAACCTTTTCTAATTAGCTAATGTTGTTGGCTGTTGCGTGGAAGAGAAAAACAACAAAAACTGCTCTTTCAGCACCTTATCCAGATCATTCATTTTAGCTAAAACACCAAGCTTGGACAGCGATGTCACCCCACCATCGGTGACCCCACATGGGACAATAGCATCAAAAGCAGCAAGATTAGGGTTCAGGTTTATTGCTATACCATGCCAGCTTACCCATCGGCTGATACGAAGGCCAATGGCGGCAATTTTTTCGAGCCCACTGGAACCCTTGCCAGTATAGACCCA
Source organism: Candidatus Puniceispirillum sp. (assembly GCA_028382965.1). Classification (GTDB taxonomy): domain Bacteria; phylum Pseudomonadota; class Alphaproteobacteria; order Puniceispirillales; family Puniceispirillaceae; genus UBA3439. The sequence continues at coordinate 705 of JAOEUK010000014.1, read as the reverse complement.
GATTCCTGGTGAGCCATCACGTCGCTGGCAACTAACACCAAAGATGCTGAGGCTGGCAATAATCCATCCTTCCAGACGATCTATTAATGCACGTACATCCTGGCCTCGAATGCTAAGGTCTAACATTACATAGACAACCCGTTGTCCAGGGCCATGCCATGTCCATTGCCCGCCACGCCCCACCCGGAGGGTTGGTACTGAACCAGGGGCTAATAAATCGTCGTGCTTTGCTGATGTGCCCCCGGTGTAGATGGGGTGGTGCTCAAGTGCCCAGACAGCCTCCTTTGCGCCATCTTGACGGATAGCTTTAGCTCTTTCCTGCATTAAGGCTAGAGTTGGCTGGTAGAGCTGCAGTCCTTCAAAATGAAGCCATTCAATCGGAAAGGTTGGAGCAAATTGGTTTGAGGTCGTGGGCATAAAGTTAAATTTTACCTAATGCTAAAGTACTATCATTTTAGTATAACACTAGCTTCGATCATTGTATTTGGCTAACGCAAATATAACTTTACCAGTTTTTGAAAAATATGAGAACATGTGATTGAGAGGACTGGTTGCTGCAAGCTTTTCTTGATGCCTAAGATTTTTATCTTTAGCACTTAAACAGGCTTGATAAATAAGAGTGAAGATGAGATACAAAGATAATCTCAAACGTGCGGCCGTGGCGGAATTGGTAGACGCGCAGCGTTGAGGTCGCTGTGGGCTAAC
>JAOEUK010000013.1 GCA_028382965.1 Candidatus Puniceispirillum sp. | reverse complement strand
CATGCCATCTGATGCTGCTACTGCTATGAACTCAGCTCAGACAGAAATGATGCCTGAGGGCGTTGGACAGGTATACGACCAGTCTCCTGAAAGTTGGGGTTCCGATGGTCAGTACCTTGGTGGCGACGCCGGAGGGATGCCTCCTCCTACAGGTGATGCTATGGGCGGTGACCCAATGGGCGGCAATCCTATGGGCGGTGACCCAATGGGTGGCGGAGATCCAATAGGTGGCAACCCAGCATTTGATGGAGCGATGGCCGCCATGGATACTGCAGCCTCTGCAAATATGGCAGAAGGTATGGACGCAGCGAATACAGCCGCTGACGTTGACGAAGGCAAGGTTGATGCTGAGCCAGGTGGCGGTGACGTCGTTTAATTCAAAACTTTTATTCCGGCACTAATAATTTTTTAGTGCCGGAATTTTCTATCTTAAGGATCAGGGATTATGCTCTCAGGTGCCATTGGCCTCCAAATTATTGCGCGACGGTTAGGTGTTGAACTTGGCGAGCAACAATTTAATAAATTTAACGATATTGATTCACGGGAGCTTGGCTTTGGTGAAATAAAAAAGTTGTCGCGTGACCATTCGTTGGTTTGTCGCGCACTTAAAACAAGCATTGATGGATTGTCTGCAGCAGTAAAAAAAGAACCCGTTCTAGCACAATTGAAAAATGGGCGGTACGTGATAGTACTGAAATTTTCTGCAGATAGCGGCGAATCCCAAACTGTCACAGTCATTGACCCAAAAGCGACCGCTCCAAAAGCTGAGACAATTAATGTTGACGAATTTAAAGCTCTTTGGAATGGCTCTGGACTGATTTTTAAAAAATCCAGGAAACTCAGGCTTGATTCTGGTGAAATTAGTGTTGGGGCAATATTCGACGATATACTGGAAGATAAATGGGTCTGTGCGCAGTTAGTTCTGATAATACTTTTTATTAATATTTTTGCCCTGGCGCCAATTGTATTTTTGATGATTGTTCTAGACAAGGTTGTCAACTACGAGAGTTATTCTACCTTATATGTTGTAGCTTCTGGTGTCTTAATCGCTCACATTTTCAACTTCCTTCTTACCTACTACAAGTCAGCTATAATTAACCTTGCAGCAGCTAAAATTGAGGCTAAATATGGTATGCTTATATTTAATCAAATTATGAATTTGCCAGTTTCAACATTCAAAGAGCAAAGCCGTCAGTTCCCTAATTTAGGACAAAGCCTGAACAACATAAGATCAGTCATTATCACAAAATTTCTTGGCATTATAACCGACCTCGTGGCTGTTCTGTTATTTGTACCTATTCTTATTGTGTATAGCCCAATCCTTGGGGCTATTGTTGTTGCCGTTTCTTTGCTGAATTGTGTGATAAACGCTCTTCATGAACGACGCAATCAAGCAGTCACCAAAGCGTTCTCTGCTGATTCCAATGAACGTCAAAAAGTTCTCACTTCTGTTGGCGAAGGCTTTATCGACATAAAAAGGCTTGGGCTCGAGCGTGATGTAATTAAGGAGTGGAAGACGGTTGAAGGAAATTTTCTCCGCTCCAATGATAAAAACCTATCAAGTGGGGCATTTATCAGTGAATTTGGAACATTATTGAATAATATATTGACAGTTGTTGTGCTGTTTATTGGCGTTCTAATGGTTTTTGATGGCGCCTTGTCAGCAGGTGTTTTAATTGGTGTTAACATGCTAATTGGTAAAATATTCCGTCCAGCTCAGTCACTCGTTGAATTTCCAGGTGAAATGAAAAAACTATCAGGCATGTTGGATGCCTTTGCATCAGCCAGTAATTTGTCTTCAGAAAACAAAACATCTGGCAATTTTCATGACATGGTGGGTTCCGTTAGTTTCCAGGATGTTACTTTCATCCGGGATCAAACGTCTACAGTTTTAGAAAATGCCTCATTCTCAATCGATGTGAATGAGACTGTCGGAATTTGCTACTCTCAGGAAAATACAGACACTGCAAGTTCAGTTGGGCACCTCTTGCAAGGCCTGTTTCCAGTGTCGTCTGGGTCAATCTTGATTGATGGAAATGACGTTTCAACTTTTAATCTTCAGCACTTACGTTCAAATATTGCATTAGTTGATAAAACCAATCACTTTTTTCCTGGCTCACTGCGAGATAATTTTCAAAGAGTTTTGCCAAACGCCAATAACGATCGGATAACATGGGCTTGTAAAATGGCGAATGCTGAGAGCGCACTGGAAAAACTAAATGTAACAGTGGAGACCCAGATCGATGATCTTAAGGAGATTTGGAACGCAGACCTTCAAATTAAACTATCCCTAGCCCGGGCCCTTATTAGAAATCCAAAAATCCTAATTCTTGATGACATCTTTTCCGAAATGGATACGGACAGCGTCCTTGGCTTTAAAGAGTCATTTGATCAAATTTCAAAAAGTCGAACTGTGATTCTTATTTCAAGAGACCTCCATAATCTAACAGTCTGCAAAAAACTCATGTTTTTTGCAGGGCCAAATTTAGCACAATTTGGTCCGACCGGGAGTATACTTGAGCAAGATGGCCCGGCTCAGGAATTGATGAGAAAACAACTCCGTGTTATCAGTCCCAAATTCGAACAAGCTTTTAAAGCCTCAACCAAGAGTGTTTTACCATGAGTAAAGATGAAATTTTAACCCTTCTTCCAGGTGACTATATCTTTCGAGAAGGGGAGTTTGGACAAACCGCCTTCATGATTGATAGCGGTACAGTTGAACTTGTAAAGTTTACAGGGGACCAACAAACAGTTTTGACTGAGCTTGAAAAAGGAGCTCTTTTTGGTGAGATGGCAATTATAGATGGCAGTGCCAGAAGCGCTTCTGCTAGGGCCAAGACTGAATGTACTTTAAAGGTAATCTCTGAAGAGCAACTAAAAAAGCACCTGTCAAGTTCACCAACCGCATCTATAGAAATGATGCGGCGTCTAGCAAGTTATGTCCGAACAGCAAATGAACGGTTGAACAGGGATGCTTTTAGTGAAGAAGTAGGCACTAGTCTAGAAACGGTAAACGAATCGACAAAAGGTACAGCAATTGACACCTACACGCAGCGAACACTGCGTGAATTTAATGATGATCTAGATGAGTTTGCAAAAATCTCACCCAAAAAACCGCTAGCAATTGCTGGAATGGCCATTATTGCGATGGTTGTAAGTTTTGGTGTGTGGGCCAGCTTAGCAGAAATTGATGTCACTGTGTCAGCCCGCGGGAAAATTCTGACGTCAATTGCAAACGTTGAAGTTCAATCAAATCATTCGTCAGTAGTTAAAACAATTCTTGTAAGAGAAGGTGATGATGTTAAGAAAGGCCAGCCAATCGCCTTGTTTGACGAAACACTGATTGCTTCAGATTTCCGTAATACACGGGATGAATTAGCAGCAACTGAAACTGACATTATTCGCACAAAGGCTGAATTAAATTTTATATTAGATAAAGATTTTGAAGCGCCCACCGGTGATCTTCAATTGGCAATGTTTGACGACCAGGTTCGTGAAATAAAAATGCAAAACAAAGGTCACATTGCGAAGGTCTCAGGATTAGAAGTAAAATTAGAGCGCACAAAATTAAAAGGCATCTCACTTCAGGAAGAATTAAGCAAAGCAGTTCGTCCCGATATTAAGACTAAACGCCAACGCCTTAATGTTAAGACCCAATTGCTTGCTTACCTTCAAAATAAACCTTACGAGGTTGATGAAACCAGTGAGGCGCTAGACTATTTCAATAGTAAAACAGCCGAAATTCAAACTTTGCTTACTGATCTCAAAGGAGAGGTTAATAGATCCAAGGCCTTAATTGCCCAGCAGATTATTCCTAAGGCAGAGTATGAAAAAAAGATTTATAATCTAGAAAAATATCTTACGTCACAAATTGCCAGTACCTTTGAAGATATGCAGCGTCTTTCAACGGAACTTAACAGCCTTGAGCAGCGTGAGAGAAAGTTGGCATCTGATATTCAAAATATTGGTATCGACAGAGAAGAAAACTCCTTAGAGCTGATGAAGGCTAATTTGGAACAAGAAAAATTCGTCTCCGGGAAATTGCGAGAAAAGAATAAGTTGTTAAAGGATTTAGCTCTTAAACGTCAAAGCTCTTCAGAAAAACTTATCAAGTTATCACGTCAAATTGAAGACGTTAAATTAGTTGCACCAATTGCTGGCACCGTCTTGAAGCTTGAAGATCGTTTTCAAGGTACAGTCATTAAACCGGGCGATGTAATCGCCACCCTAGTGCCAAATGATTTAGATTTTCATGTTGAGGTTGATATTGATCCGGCCGACATTACGCATGTTTATGAGGGAGCCAAAGTCAAAATAATGCTGGACTCCCTGCCCTCACAAAAACATGGTGAGCTCCTTGGCGAAGTATCGCTTTTATCAAAGGACACCGTTGATGAAGACGTTTTTGGAGAGAAAAATAGTGTTTATCGGGCTGAGATAAAAATCACTGATAATAATTTGGTTAAGCTCCCAGAGGGGTTTAAGCTATTGCCAAGTATGAGTGTGAATGGAAACATTATATCAGGAAAGAGAACAGTCATGACGTTCTTATTATTTCCTGTCATTAAGACACTTGAAACTTCCTTCAGGGAACCGTAAGAGCTATTTTATTCATCATAATATGCGGGGCGGTTTAAGATAGACTATTGCCTTAAGTTTTTTGTTAAATTCTGTTTTTGAGCTTAAACTTTAAGCTTACAATTGCAAATGCCGATCTCATTTAGTTTGAGCTTTTCATTTAAGCCTTTTTCTACAAATAAAAGCTAATATTAAAGAGGATTTTTAGGCCTCGGAATTTCATCCAATGGTATCAGAGGATTCCCTAAACCAAGATTTTCCAGAGTTAGCTTTCCAACAGCGCTAATGAGCTCAAATTCTGCCAGGATTTCATCGTGATTAGCTTTCACAAGGCGGAGCTCTGCTTCAGAAAAACTTTTCTCTGCGTCCAACATATCTAGCGTTGTTTTAAGACCATACTTTACTTCATTGGAAACACCCTTCTGAACTAACCGAGACGCTTCTACTTCAGCCTCAACAGCATTCGAAGTGATTTTTACCGCATCCCAATCCCGAAAAGCTGCTCTTGCTTTAAGTTTAGCAGCGCTCAGTGCCTCGCGGAGGTCAATCATAGATTTAGAATGTAATGCAACTGTCTTACGAGCATTTGAAGTGGTCGAATTAGTTGCGTAGAGCGGTGCTGAGAGCGTAAGCGACGCTGCGAGTGAGTCAGAGGACTTACCATCCGTGGCTGAAAGACTGAAAGCAACTGTTGAATTTTGCTTAGTCTTAGTTATGACTAAGTCTTGAGACGCCGCTTTCTCAGCCGCCATCGCTGTCAAGACTGACGGATTGTTTTTTAATGCCAGCTCTTCTGCCAAACCAATTGTTTCTGGAAGCATCTGTTTTACATTTAACAGCTCTGGGAATTTGATCTCAGTAGCAGAACTTACACCTGTAAGTTTCACAAAACTATCGTCTGAGCTTTCAAGCTGCGCTTTTGCTAGCGCTGTATCCGCCCGCGCCCTTGCGAAGCGGGCTTTAGCTTCAGCAAGACTCGTAAGTGTATCTGTCCCCTGCGAAACCCTTACTTCTGCAGCTGTAACATGCTGTTTTAATCTATCTAAATTTTTTGTTTGCAATTCATATTCCTGTCGTGACTTTATCAAGCCCAGAAATGATTGTACCGTCTCAAGAATAACGCCTTGCTCTGTTCCCTTATATTGAGCAGTTGTTCTTTGCAAACTTATTTCAGCTTTTAGACGGTTTTCCTTTGATTGACCGCCATCGTATAAATTTCTAGACATGGTAATCTTGTTTGAATACGAATCGGAACTTTTGTACCCACTGCCACTATCAGCCTCAGTTAAGGATGTAGAGCCAGAATACTTAAAGGAAGTTTCCTTAGTAGAACCACTGGCAAATATTGACTCACGTGCAGCCACCCAGCCCTCCCGAGAAGATGCTACTTTATTTGAAGTTTTGAGGCTTTGCATTAGAGCATTTTCCAACGTCATGCCTAAGGCAGGCCCGGGACTAATCGCCAACAAAAAAGCATACACATATATCGGGTTGCGCTTTTTAAATAGTAAACTTTTCATGTCCGGACCTCAAATCTTGGAGACTTAGTTTTATTTTAAGAACCTTCAAAAACACTTCTCTAAAAGATCTTATCTAATTATAAAAACTCTATCATACTAAGTATAACTCAAACTATGTTGCTAATTAAATTTATCGTTAACATTTAACAGTGTTGCACTAGAGTCAAAATCCAAAAAGCCACGGAGTAGGAATTTTTGAAATTATGACCTAAGCTTTTCTTTGCAACGTAGTACCATCGATAACGGTTTGGCACTACGTTTATTTAGAAGTCATAATCCAAACTCCATCCCAATCCTTTGGATTCTGCTTTTTCATAATTGCACATCTTTCCAAATAAGTGTTTGACAGATTATCTTTTGGATTACATTTCAAGCATTCATTGAACGACTTGATGGCTTTGTCCCAGTCCCCACCTTTAAACGATGATCGTGCCTCATTAAAATGATTCACGTTGTCCATAAGGTTTGGAAAAGTTTTTGGTGTATGATAATCAAGAACTTCCCGAACGCCAACTGGTGTTGTTTTACCCTTAACTATCACGTCGTCGATGTACCTAACCTGATATGTTCCTTTTAATTTCTGATAGGTGAAATCACTAATCAGAATTCGAGCGGAATAAGACTTGCAGGCACTTTCAAGCCGAGCGGCCAAATTAACCCCATCACCGATCATGGTATAATCCATCCTTTTACTAGATCCAATATTTCCTGACACAACTTTATCTGTGTTCAAACCAAGGCCCATTTCAACGGGTGGCTTACCCTCATTTTCTCTCTGTCCATTCCATTCCCAAAGCCGTTTGATCATATTAATTCCAGCACGAACTCCCCTATCCTCGTCATCATCGTGTGCTAGTGGAATTCCAAAGCCAGCCATTATCGCATCACCAATAAATTTGTCGACCATCCCACCCTGTTCACTAATCGCTTCAACCATAATATCAAAATATTCATTTAATAGCGCAACAGTGCCCTGAGCACCTAGCGTCTCTGTTATCGTGGTAAAACTTCGTATATCAGAGAAAAGCACCGTTGCTTCAGTTTCTTGGCCACCCATTATATCTGTCCCATCAGACATGAGTTGTTCAGCAATGCCGGGGTCGATATATCGCGACATGGTCGATTTCATTCTTTTTTCATCTGAAATGTCTTCAATAACCACTAATGTGCCCAAATGCTGTGACTTTTGATCCGTTCTTCCATCTGGATCATTGTTTTCTAGAGGTAAAAAACTCACATTTGAAGAGACTGTTTCTAAAGTTCCATCGTCTTCACTTCCAACTTCGAATGTGACATCTATAAGATCAATATTCTCTTGTGATTCATTGCACTGGTTAAATTTTTCAAGCATCCAAGATCGATTTCCTGAGAAAAATTCTTCAACCGTTTTACCAATGATTTGCACTGGGATGACTTTAAAGATTTTAAGGCCGGCCTTGTTACAAGTTGCTATTTTTCCATCTTCATTAATTGTCACAACTGCATTTGACATACTGGCAAGCATACTATCACTGTATGTGCGCTCTTTTGCGACCTCTTCAAAGAGCTGTGCATTCTCAAGAGCTATTGCAACTTGTTGAGTAAAGGCTTTCAGGCGTGACTCGTCCTCCTCAGTAAATCCACCGCCACTTTTATTAAGAACCTGAGTACAACCAATACATATTCCATCCTTATTCATAATGGGAACGCAAAGTATGGAACGAGTGAAGTAGCCTGTCTTTTTATCAAATGCAGGGTTAAAACGAAGGTCAGCGTATGCGTGAGGTATATTAACTGTTTCTTTGGATTGAAAAACTGAGCCAGCTATTCCAGCGTTATCAGGAAGACGGATTTCTCCCACATTATCGCCCATTGCTACACGTGAAAATAATTCACTTGTTTTAGGATCATGTAGAAAGAGAGTAGCACGATCAGCATTTAACATTTTGGTTGCTTCTGTCATTACTCGTTGAAGTAGTGACCCAAGTTCGATTTCTGCAGTAACATCAGAAACCAAGTCAATAAACAGCTTTTCTTTTTCTCGCGACAAGGCTTGCTGTTCAAGTCCCTGAGCATTTTGCAAAGTTGCTGCAGCTTGCTCTGTGATTGCGCAAACCATTTCGAGGTCACTTTTAGTAAAACGACCTTTGTTCTTATTGAGAACTTGAACAACACCAATAACTTCGCCTTGAGTGGTGCGGATTGGTGTGCAAATTATACTCTTGGTTGTAAATCCTGTTCTTTCATCTATCGACTTATTGAATCTCTCATCAACCGTAACATCATGGATGATTTCACTGTCTTTGGAATGATATACTGAGCCCGCAATTCCAGACGTGTTAAGAAAACGTATTTCTCTTGTCAACTCTCCTTGGGCAACCCGCGAATACAGCTCACCCGTGGAAGGATCATTTAAAAAAAGACTTCCTCTTTCCGCGTTTAACTCAGAAACAACCTCAGCGATGATATGAAATAAAATTTCATTCAAGTCTGTTAGACTTGAAATTTTTCGATTGATTGCCAAAAGTAATTCAGTGCGCCGGGATTTCTTCTCCAGCTTTTCGAATTGCCGTTTTAGATCTTCAAAATTCATTGGTGTGATATTATTTTCCATGAAAAAAGTCACCATCCTATTACATAAGCATCAACAAAATTAACAATCTTAATTCGGTCTAGATTAATTTCTTCTTTTCACTTTGATCCAGTTGTAGTTTTTCCATTTCAGAGCGGAGGCTTGAAGTGGTGTTCTTTAATTGCTGGATCTCATCAGTCGAACTTTGCACCGCACGCTGAACCGCTGCATCTTTTTCAAACCTTAAGCTCTCAAGTTCACCACGAAGGCTTGAAGTGGTATTCTTTAATTGCTGGATCTCATCAGTCGAACTTTGCACCGCACGCTGAACCGCTGCATCCTTATCAAACCTTAAGCCCTCGAGCTCACTTCGGAGGCTTGACGCCGTATTCTTCAGCTGCTGAATCTCATCAGCTGAGCTCTGAACTGCACGTTGCACTGCAGCATCCTTGTCAAACTTAAGATTTTCTAATTCATTCCGAAGGCTACTACTGGTGTCTTTTAATTGTTGTATTTCATCAGAGGAGCGCATCACTGATTTTTGTACAGCTTTATCGCTCTCAAAAGAGAGCGTCTCCAACTGCTCTCTGAGCACAATTATTGTTGCCCTCAGATGGACAACCTCTGTTTGGTTTTCGTTTATCGTCACAGATTTCACAGCTAGTGTGCCCATTTTGCTCTTGATTCAACGTTGATCAAAATAGCTTAAAATTATATGATTTTTTAGACTATATTTAATTTTTATCATCATTTCAGATTTTTAACAATTTAACTTTCAAAACTTTCAATCCTTAAAAAGATCCCAAACTATATGAATAAAAAAATAAATAACGTTGCTAGTTATAAAAAAAACCAAAATATCTTTCTCGATGTTAGTAAAAATGATATGTCTAATTTAATTTGATGAGCTTAAGTTATTATGTATTATTTCAGACTGATATCCCACGATTAATCTTGGAATATTTTTTGGATAAGAAGTCTAAAGAACAGGGAGGGTGAAGAATGCGCAGTTTAGGAGTCATTTTTCTTGCTGATATAGTCGGTTATTCCAAAATGATGGCTCAAGATGAGCCTGGAACATTGGAAAAGCTTCGTAACTTTACCAAGGAAATTATCCGACCATCCTTAGAGAAACATCAAGGCACGATGATAAAGTCGCTTGGCGACGGCTGGCTAATTGAATTCAACAGTGCATCAAATGCTGTGAATTGTGCGATGGAATGGCAAGAAATTTCAAAAAGTCAGGGACATCTTGCATTAAGGGTTGGAATTCATTTAGGAGACGTTGAACACGAAGAAGGCCCGCCACCAGACGTTTATGGCGACACCGTGAACATTGCAGCTCGCCTAGAATCAATTGCTGAACAAGGTGATGTCGCCATTTCAACTTCTGCCTATCTGTGTCTTGATCAAAACCAAGCCAAAGTCTTTAATAATTGCGGTAAACAAACTCTTAAGAATATTGCTACCCCCGTAGAAGTCTGGAGCACTGGAAGACTAAATGTTGGCTCAAAAGGTATGGATAGAGACAACGACGGCCCTGCTATCGCCGTTAAACCTTTTAGCGGCTCTGGTGCGGATGTCTCATCGTTTGCACATGATGTGACAAATGATCTGGCAAAATATTTAGACAAAAAAGATTGGATTGACTCCATAATTCAGCAAAATCCAAGTGAGGATGATTATCAAGTCATTGGCACTATATCAGCGAGTGGACAAAACTTTGACGTCGACATTGTTTTAAAAGCACCTGGTGGAAAAACTTTGTGGTCAGGTAACACTGGAGGCCCCCTTGGTCAAATGGCCTTGGTTAGCGACACCGTTGCAGACCAAATATCAAATGCAGTGTTTCTTGAAATTATGAAGGTTAAAGATAAGTATAAATAAAATCACACTGTTTTTGCTGCCATCCTGGTGCCCTGGTTTTTATAAGAACACCGCGCAAAAGAAATTTAGGTAGACATCTATAAGAGCAGCTTTCAATCAGATGATTAAGGACATGTTTTCGAAACCAAAGTCCACGCTTTGAGATGATATTTTTAACCTTAGTTTATCGATATCTTGGTCAGACCTGTTTGGTGCGTGATGGCAGATCAACGTCCTCTTGACACTTGACTGTTCTGTAAAATCAACCGCTTGTTCAATGCTTGAATGGCCCCAACCTTTTTTATCTTTCAACTCTTCTTGTGTAAACATACCATCCCAAATGAGTAAATCCGCGTTCTCACAAAATTTTAATAGAACGTCTTTTTGTGATAAACAAAATTCATTATCAAGCAACAGGACAATTTTTTTATTGTGGGAGACAAAACTGTACCCAACTGCACCACCAGGGTGTTGCAGTTTAATGCAGTCGATGCTGACATCACCATTAAGTAAATTTTTAGCTTCTTCAAATTCTTCAACTGTTAAATGTCCTAAGATATCAAAAACATCAACAGGGAAATAACTCCCTGAAAAATAATTTTGCATTGTTGAGTTGACTTTGCTTGCCTCTAAAAGTCCACTTGAGAGAACAATCTTTTTCCCCGGCCTAAAAATTCCAGCATTAAATGGAAAACCTTGAATATGATCATGATGGAAGTGCGTAAAAAATACAAAGGTATCTTTTGTGTTTCGTTCCAATTCAGCAGACTGGAACCCAGTTCCAGCATCACAAAACAATTGGTGATGATCAGTTTCAATTTCATAGCAGCTGGTATTACCACCATATTTTAAAAAACCGTCCTTAGGGGTGGGAACAGATCCCCTGACACCGTGAATAGTGAATTTCATCTGATAACCTGATCACCTAAAAACTTTACTAATGGTTTAAATGCAACTTCCAAATTCCATCATCCACATAGAGTTTAATTTAACAACCTTTTCTCTATTATTTTGAATTTAAATCCAGATCCTGAGGTAATCAAATTTAAAAACTTCAATTTATCAGTAACTGAAACACCTTTCTTTTCCAGTTTTATATATAATCTTAGCGCCAATTCAACATTCGACATAACTTTTTCACAGCCAGCACTGCCATCAAAGCTTCAATTAGCACCTTTATTTGCTAATGTTTTTTCCAAACAATTCACCTAATTTTTTTCCAAAAATATACTGAAAAGCAGAAGATAATCTTATTCTGCCAGCACTTCCAGAACCGCCTAATCCAACTGGAGAGCCAGATCCTGATACCACAATCAGGGCTTCTGATGGGGTGGCAGAGGACCCAAGATCAACTTTCAAATGCCATAGACTTCGTCTACGCCAGTAGCGTCTAAATCAGTTGCAGTGCTGATAACAAGAGATACCAATTGTGTTGGTGTCAAATTAGGAAATTGTTATTTTAATATAGCCAAAGCACCCGATACTAACGGTGCATTCACAGAAGTACCTTGCTTATTGCCATAATTTTCCCTTTATCCAGAATCATTTGGATTTACGGTAGAATACAAACCCGCATCACGAGAACAATTTAATTCCCCACCGGGCGCCGAAATACAATGATTTTTAGCAACCCCCAGCCATCGCTTTAAGAGGTGATTGCGTCAGCCTCATTTAGAGCCACCACCTTAAGCCATGGCCCACTAGCGCCATTGTCATAAAATTGGTAAGAACCCCTCCAACTAGGCACATTCTGATTAGTATTAGCAGAAGCATCAACATAACCAATGTAATCAGCATGTGATGTTCTTCCACTTGATGCACCTGCATTAGAGGTCCAGGAATGCATCTTTCCATTAGCATTGTTCTGGCCATCATTCCCATTTGCCCAAACAACAACAGTTGTTGAAGCTGCCGTTTTCCGCGCGTTTAACTCTCCACTTGACAACTGGGCACCTGAAAAAAGAACTGGCCTAGAATAGTATCTTGCTCCACCTCCAAAAGAATATGAAGCTACCTCAGAAGCTCCCCAACTATTATTCATGACCGCTATACCAGATCCGCTAGCATGTCCAATGGCGGTTATTAATTGGTTTGTGTTTGTATCATCAGCTTCCGAGTCACCAAAGATTGTAACTGGTTTAATTTTAGCGTTGTGTGCAATCTCATGCATACCAGTCCAATTATTTTCAGCCGCAATTATTCCAGCGACATGAACACCATGCGAACTAGAGTAAATGCCTCCACAGTCACCGCTTGTATTCCCAGCAGATGCATCCCAACCAGTCACATAATTAGCATCTAAATCAGGGTGGTCAGAGTCCGAAGGAACATCAACAACGCCCACAATTATTCCGCTGCCTGTGCACCCCAAAGCATAAGCAACTGACGCATTAATTTCTTTGGGCGCGTGACTAGCCCAATACGCAGAAGTTTCCAAATATGACGCAGAGAAGCCCCACTGTTAGAAAAGGATCCACTCACCGACCTGCCAACGCCCCACTACTCCTACTGTGTTCACCCAGAGATCCAATAACAGCACCCCCTAACCCCCCAGCAAAAATGGCAGTCGTTTTTATCAGGGCCCCGTTGCTCGAAACCGCTGAAGGTAAGTTAGAAGTGCGCGCCACTTCTGGAGTGTTTGGAGAATTACTGGACGTCTTTTTACTTTCAATGTCACTGTCAGTTTTTTATTCTTCTTGTTTTTCACAAGATTTCCTTTGTTCTTCAGAGTTCGCTAGGCTGTCCAATTCTGAAGTAATATCAGAGTGAGAAGCGAGCGGTGCTTCGGAGCATTTTCTTGAAGTGACTTGATCTGAGGCATAAAAAAATTGACGTAAAAAAATTCACAAGACAAAAAACTAAACTATATGTTTTAACTCCATTTAATAACATCCAACCACTTATTACACACTATCGATACTAATTTAGCCAAAACGAAAGCTTTTGCTTTTACTCCTAAAAATTTTAATGGAAAGCGAACGTTCCTGCAGTTTTTTAATAACACTAATTTCCACCGACCATTTTTCATATAAGTTAAAGAAAAAGGCCTGAAACGTTTCGATTTATCAATTTATCTGGGGAAAATTTGGTGGAGCTAAGCGGGATCGAACCGCTGACCTCTACAATGCCATTGTAGCGCTCTCCCAGCTGAGCTATAGCCCCTTGGTGCCTCACGGACTGTACGTTTATAGTCGCGGGTTCCAAAGCGTGCCACGCTCGCGCGCAGCAATTATTTTCTAACGTAGCCGCTACGGCTTACGCAAGTGATTTTTAATTTTTATAAACCTAACCCTATTGATTTTAGCAAAATTAAACATGATCCAACTAAAGAACAGCTATCAATTAATTATTCTTCTTCTTTTTTGTCCGAATTTGGCACTAATGGATCCTCATCGCCAAGATCATCTGTAATTATAAGTGATTCATCCGTATCGTCGGCACCTTCTTCATCAAAATCAACCTCTTCATCATCAACACTAGTCTTTTCATCACCACCCCCATCGTTAATTGTTACAGCCTCGGTGTCAGATAAAACTTTTTTTGTTTTACTTTTTTTTACTTCACGACTTTTCTTACTTTTTGCAAAATTTTCAAAGTCAAAGTCTGTGCCACAACCTGGGCAAGCGATTGGGCTACGGTTAAAGTCATAAAAGCGCATGCCGCATGATAAGCAAATCCGCTTAACCCCAAGTTCCACTTTTGCCATGTTTTACATCCCTTAAATCAGCTAAACGTTAATTAAAATAATTACTGTTGGTGGGATTTGATACAAATTTCTCAAGCTGTCAAAACAATTTTCTATTTGTTTGTAACTTTTTTTCTTTAACTCCCTCCAAGTTTGCAGATTTGAGAGTGTTACACGTTAGATTGCCTACTCACCCAGAAAAATGTTAGAAGCACTTCAGGTGAAGTTTAGGATAGCAAAGCCTGACTTCAATCAACCACATAAGGGCCTTGAATGTCACCGTTATCCCGCGATCAACTCGTTTCACAAAAGGCCGGCCCTTTGCTCGGCACAGTAGCTATACCAGGCGACAAATCAATCTCTCATCGCTCTCTCATTTTGGGTAGCCTGGCAATTGGTACAACCAAAATTCGAGGTTTACTTGAGGGCGCTGATGTCATGTCCACTAAAGATGCTTTGATTGCACTTGGCGTAACAATTACCCGCAATAAAAACTCTGTATGGCAAGTCATTGGAATAGGTTTAAACGGGATGGTTTCACCGACAACTGTTCTTAATCTTGGCAACTCTGGAACAGGTGTCCGCCTGCTTATGGGTGTTGTCGCTGGCCAAGCCATCACAGCAACGTTTTGTGGTGACGAGTCATTAAGTGGTCGACCAATGGCGCGCATCACTAACCCACTTGTTGAGATGGGGGCCAAAATCACTAGCCGCGACGGCGGATTACTACCAGTAACAATTAGTGGTGTTAGCAACGCAATAGCGCTTGATTATCATTCAAAAGTTGCCTCTGCACAGGTTAAATCTGCAATCCTTCTAGCTGGACTCAATGCACGTGGCGCAACTAATATAAACGAACCTCAAGCGTCACGTGATCATAGCGAGTCTATGCTTCGGCATTTTGGAGCGTCAGTTGAACAGAATGTAAACGCCGACCTGTCCCACCATATCCAACTTTCTGAAGGAGCTATCCTCCGGGCCGCGGATATTACCGTACCAAGTGATCCCTCATCAGCAGCATTTGCAGTCGTTGCTGCGCTAATCACGCCAGGGAGTGATATTAATCTTGTGGGCATTGGCACAAACCCATCTCGTGCTGGATTAATTAGAACACTCATTGAAATGGGGGGGAAAATAGATAAAAGAAACGAACGCATTGAAGGTGGTGAGCTAGTTGCCGATTTACGTGTTCGATATAGCCAATTGCATGGTATTGTTGTTCCTGCAGATCGAGCTGCCTCTATGATTGATGAATATCCAATATTGTCTGTAGCTGCAGCTACAGCAATAGGTACCACAGAAATGCTTGGAATTGCCGAATTGCGGGTCAAAGAAACAGATCGAATTAAGGCTATGGCAGACGGCCTGATAAAATGTGGTGTAAATGTTAGCTATGATGATAGCTCAATGTGCGTTGCCAATAGTAAAATTATTGGAGGTCCAATATTATCAGCCCAAAATGATCACCGAATCGCGATGTCATTTTTATCCTTGGGCCTAATTGCAGAGACGCCAATAACTGTTACTGGATGCAATACCATAGAGACAAGCTTTCCGGGGTTTGCTAGCAGAATGAACCAGCTTGGCGCTTCTATCTCCGATGGGAATGCACAATGATCATCGCTATCGATGGATCTGCCGCGAGCGGTAAGGGCACGCTTGCCAGAAAACTAGCCCTTCGGTTAAACTACGATTATCTTGATACAGGTGCACTTTACCGCGCAGTCGCGCTCAGCCTTATGAAGGCTGGCATTGATGTAAACTATATCGATGAAAATCAAGCAGTTAAATGTGCCTCTGAAATGGATTTAACACTGACTAAAAGTCCAGAGATTCGCACAGACCTTGTGGCAAGCCTGGCGTCTAACATTGCTTCATTAGCGACCGTTCGCGCTGAACTATTAACATTACAACGAGCATTCGCTGCGGCCCCTCCCTCAGGGAATGGGGCCGTTCTTGATGGTCGCGATATTGGTACAATCATACTTCCAGACGCTGATCTAAAATTCTTTATTGATGCCAATATTAGCATCCGCGCTGACAGACGCACCAAAGAGTTGCTTCGTGGAGGACAATCGGCTATCTTCCGCGACGTTCTTGCGGCTATGAAAATTCGAGACTACCGAGATAGGACACGGTTGGTGGCTCCATTAAGAGCCGCGGAAGACGCCATTAGCATTGATACATCTAACATAGATGCAGATGCGTTATTGGCGCTAGCCCTGTCATATTTCGAAACCAAACACCGCGTAGAATAATGAGCTTGGTCCAAAAATTAACGAACATTTTTGGCCCATATTTTTGATCAACAGATTGCCGGTGAACCAAATCAGTCGCCCAAAACCCCGCGTAGAATCAAGGCCCTAAATATCTGAATGTTGGTGCTCTCTTGATTTTTGTTCGTCTATTGCGGCCCTCATATCGGCTGAGGCAAGCATATTTAGAATAATCACCAGTCTTGTGTAAGGGTGTAGTTCGACATGGCGACAAAACGGAGATATTTTTGACACCTACAACGAATATGGCAGCAGATATTGCTGATGAAAATTTTGCTGACCTTTTAGCTGAAAGCTTTGGCGAAAATACAAATATAGAGGGCAGTGTTGTCCGGGGTTTTGTTATTGGGATCGAAGGTGACGCAGTCATCATTGATGTTGGCTTAAAATCTGAAGGCCGGGTTCCTTTGAAGGAACTGGCGGTTCCCGGACAAACCGCAGAAGTTTCAATTGGCGATGAAATTGAGGTTTATGTGGATCGCATGGAAGACCGCAATGGTCAAGCTGTGCTGAGCCGCGACAAAGCCCGACGTGAAGAAGCTTGGGGTGTTCTAGAAGCCTCGTTTGAAAAGCAAGAGCGTGTAACTGGTGTTATTTTTGGCAAGGTTAAGGGTGGTTTCACCGTTGATCTTTCAGGAGCAACCGCATTTCTTCCAGGAAGCCAAGTTGATATCCGCCCTGTTAGAGACCTTGGCCCATTGATGGGGTCTCCACAACCGTTTCAAATTTTAAAAATTGACCGTCGTCGGGGCAATATTGTTGTTTCGCGTAGGGCTGTTCTGGAAGAGTCTCGTGCTGAAGCTAGATCAGAATTGGTAGCCAATCTTAAAGAGGGGCAGGTTTTACAAGGTGTTGTGAAAAATATCACCGATTATGGCGCCTTTGTTGATTTGGGCGGAGTCGACGGACTGCTCCATGTCACTGACATTGCTTGGCAGCGGATCAGCCACCCATCTGAAGCGTTGCAAATTGGTGAGACAGTTGAAGTTCAAGTTATCCGCTTTAATTCAGAAACTCAGCGTATTTCTCTTGGCATGAAGCAGCTTTTATCTGACCCATGGGAAAATGTTGAGGGCAAGTTCCCAATAGGTGCAAAAATGGAAGGACGTGTGACAAATATCACAGATTACGGAGCCTTTGTTGAGTTAGAAGCAGGAGTTGAGGGCCTTGTTCATGTCTCTGAAATGAGTTGGACTAAAAAGAATGTTCACCCAGGAAAAATAGTCTCCACTAGTGAACAGGTGGAAGTATTGGTGCTCGACGTTGATCTCTCAAAACGCCGTATCTCACTCGGTCTGAAGCAATGCACTAACAACCCTTGGGAAGACCTCAGTGCCACCTATCCCGTCAACACCGAGATTGAGGGTGAGGTTCGGAACATTACCGAATTTGGCCTCTTTGTTGGATTGAACGAAGATATTGATGGACTTGTTCATTTGTCCGACATTAGCTGGGAGACCGCCGGTGAAGAAGCTTTGGAAAGTTTCAACAAAGGCGACATGGTTAAAGCTAAAGTCCTTGATATTGACGTAAATAAGGAACGTATTTCACTTGGTATTAAACAGCTGACAGATGACCCATATGCTGGTCAAGCCGACGCATATCGCAAGGGTGAAGTTGTAACATGCATTGTTACTGCACTGTCTGAAAATGGTATTGACGTCAAGATTGGTGAGAGCATGACCGGTTTCATTCGTCGTACTGACTTAAGTCGTGACCGGGCTGAACAACGTACTGACAGGTTTGCAGTTGGTGAAAAAGTTGATGCAATCGTAACAAGTGTTGACAAGAAAACTCGGAAATTATCTCTCTCAATCAAGGCGCGCGAATCTGCTGAAGAAAAAAAGGCCATGGATGAGTTTGGGTCATCAGACAGTGGTGCAAGCTTGGGCGATATACTTGGAGCCGCTTTTGCAAAGAAAGAAACTGACGAAGATAAATAGGCCAACAAATGTGTTGCCTTCAATGTTATTGCGCCGGCTGATACAACAATCAGCCGGTTCTTTCATGCCCTAAAAACATTCTAAGTTGACCTTGTAAATGCAAACGGGCATCCTAATTGCACTAAACATAAAAGTAATATTTAGGGAGTATTTCTGTGACAAGGTCAGAGCTTATTACTAAGTTAGCTGTTAAACACCCATCACTATATCATCGTGATATTGAACGGTTAGTTGCGACAATTCTTGATGAAATCAGTGGAGCTCTTGCCTGTGGTGACAGAGTTGAACTCCGTGGATTTGGTGCATTCTCAGTACGCGAGCGCAAAGCTCGCCTTGGCAGAAATCCAAGAACCGGAAAAAATGTGCAAGTATCTGATAAAAAAGTACCTTTTTTTAAAATGGGCAAAGGAATGCGTGAACGATTGAACCGCTAGGCGGATCATATTATGCGAATATTGGGCCGCTTTCTGTGGTTTAGCTTAATCCTAGTTATGGTTGTGCTTACGTTTTCTTTTGCCGCCTCTAATGAAGCACTAATCACCCTATACCTCTGGCCATTAGACGGCGCTCTGACCGCGCCGACATGGCTTATGGTACTATCAAGTTTCATTATTGGCGGCCTGTTTAGTGTCACTTTACTTTTGACGCATTCACTCACGATTCGCGCAAAGGTGTGGAATTTGCAGACAAAACTCAATAAATTACAATCCATCGCAGACACTAAGCGGAACTACGAAGACTCTGACTTCAACTCGCAGGGCCAGCAATCCGTGCGGGAAATGTCTAAATCACTATTAACTGGTCAGGAGTTACCTAAAGGATAGCCAGACATAAAAAACCCAACTAGCTTTTCTGATAATTAAAAAGAGATTTTACTATGAACCCTTTGATTAAAATTTGCGGCATCACATCAAAGGATGATTACGCCACCTGCTTTGATGCAGGCGCGACGTGGGTTGGCATGGTTTATTACCCTGGCTCCACTCGCCATCTTAATTTGGCTAGGCTTGCAGATATAGCGACTTGTGGTTTAGCTATGGGCCCTAATGCTCCTGAAAGGGTATTATTGAGTGTTGACATTATCGGTGAGGCACTTGCACCTTTAATAGAGGCTGCGCAGCCGAATAAACTGCAGTTTCATGGAAATGAGAAACCAGATGATGTCGCTGCAATAAAAGCCCAATTTGGCTTGCCTATTATTAAAGCCGTTGCAATTGAAACGCTGGACGACCTTGACCAATGCAACAAATGGCACAGTCTAGCTGACTGGCTGCTTTTTGATGCAAAAGTAAGAAAAGGTTTTCAGCCAGGCGGTACCGGCCATAGCTTTGATTGGTCCATTTTGAGGAGTTATAAAGGACACGTGCCGTGGATGCTTGCTGGTGGGCTTAATGAAAAAAATATTGCAGAAGCAATTAGAATTAGTGGTGCTAAAGCCATTGATGTATCTTCAGGCGTCGAGTCCAAGCCAGGGGTAAAAAATTCAAAAAAAATTCATGCCTTTATTCAGGCCACCCAATTGGCTTAAAACAATATTCGGGAGCTGGTTGGCAAACCCGATACAACATAACGAGAGCCTTCGATGGACAAAGCAAATCTAAATACTTTTCGTAACCAACCCGATGAAGCTGGCCGTTTTGGTCTGCATGGTGGTCGGTTTGTAGCTGAAACCCTAATGCCACTGATTTTAAATGTTGAAAAGGCTTATAACGAGGCTCGCGTTGATAAACCGTTTTTAAAAGAGATTGCCTACTATCAAAAACATTATATTGGTCGACCAAGCCCACTTTATTTTGCCGAAAGAATGACAACTCATTTTGGTGGTGCAAAACTTTACCTTAAACGAGACGAGTTGAACCATACTGGAGCGCATAAAATCAACAATGTTCTGGGCCAAGCCTTGCTTGCAAGGCGGATGGGGAAAACTAAAATAATTGCAGAAACAGGCGCTGGCCAGCATGGTGTAGCAACCGCAACGGCATGCGCATTATTTAACATGGAATGCGAAGTCTTTATGGGTGCCGAAGATGTAGAACGGCAAAAACCAAACGTCGACAGGATGCGCCTTTTGGGGGCAAAAATTCACCCTGTAACATCCGGCACTGGCACATTAAAAGATGCCATGAACGAAGCCTTGCGCTACTGGGTTACAAATGCCAGCACGCATTTCTACATCATCGGTACCGCAGCTGGACCACATCCCTATCCGCAAATGGTTCGTGATTTTCAGTCAGTTATTGGCACTGAAGCGCGTGAACAAATCCTTGAAGCTGAAGGCCGTTTGCCAGATGCGCTGGTAGCTTGCATTGGTGGTGGGTCCAATGCAATTGGGCTTTTTTATCCCTTCCTTGATGATACTGATGTTACAATATATGGCGTTGAGGCGGCTGGCAAAGGGCTAAATAGTGGCCTGCACGCTGCCTCGCTTACTGGCGGCACACCAGGAATTCTGCATGGCAACCGGACATATCTTTTGCAAAATGACGATGGGCAAATCTCCGATGCTCATTCTATTTCAGCCGGACTGGATTATCCGGGAATTGGACCGGAACATTCATGGCTTTATGATATTGGCCGGGTCAATTATGTCAGCGCTACCGACGATGAGGCCCTTGTTGCCTTCCAGCTTTGTGCGCGCCTTGAAGGTATTATTCCTGCACTGGAACCATCACACGCATTGGCTTATATCAGCAAAACCATCGGTGATATGGATCCAAACCAGATTATTATTTTAAACATGTGTGGCCGTGGTGACAAAGACCTTGGCGCCGTGCTTCCAATTCTTGAAAAACTGGGCCGAGTATAACTCATACAGATTTTTTGCATTAGAGAAAGAGATGACTATGGCAGGGCGTATTGACACCGCATTTGAAAATGCCAGGGCTGAAAATCGTGGTAGCTTAGGCGTGTTCATTACCGCTGGGGATCCTGACGCTGAAACCACTTCCGCTTTGCTTGACGGGCTGGTGGATGCAGGTGTTGATTTCATTGAACTTGGCATGCCTTTTTCTGATCCAATGGCAGATGGGCCAGCTATCCAAGCTTCATCATTACGAGCATTAGAAGGGGGAATGAACCTCGATGGTGTGCTTACGATTGTCCATAGTTTTCGCCAACGCCACCCAAATATTCCCCTGGTTCTAATGGGGTATTACAACCCTATCTATATTTACGGTAATGAACGGTTCATCGCTGACGCAGTGGCAGCCGGCGTTGATGGTTTAATCATTGTTGATTTACCTCCTGAAGAAGATATAGAACTCTGTATTCCAGCTCAAAAAGCCGATTTGAGTTTTATCAGGCTGATCACACCTACAAGTGACGATCACCGACTTCGTACCATTTTAGCTTCAGCTAGTGGTTTTGTCTATTATGTATCAGTGACAGGCGTTACTGGGACGGCCAGTGCCGCTGCCGACACTATTACACACGCCTACCAGCGCATCCGCAAGCAGACAGATTTACCAATTGTGACAGGGTTTGGCATCCGCACACCTGAACAGGCGGCAGAATTTGCACGGCTAAGTGATGGTGCCGTGGTAGGGTCAGCTATTGTCGACATTATTGCCAGTGGTGTCGCTGAAGCAGGCTCTACAAATGCCGCGGACACACGGCAGAAAATTGTTGGACAGGTTGCTTCTTTTGTAGGCAGACTCAGCGCAGCTTTGCGCTCGTAAGGAGATAATTATGAACTGGATTACAAACTCTGTCCTTCCAAAGATCAAGGCATGGGTCAAATCTGATGACGTGCCAGACAACCTCTGGATTAAATGCAGCTCGTGCAGTCAGATGATTTTCCATCGTGAACATCAAGAAGCATTTAATTGCTGTGCAACTTGCGGCCACCATGCACCCCTAAACCCAGAAAACCGATTTTCAATGCTCTTCGATAAAGGAAATTTTGACCACATTCCTCTCGAACCAGTTAATGATGATCCATTAAAGTTCAAAGATAGTAAAAGATATACAGATCGCCTTCGTGATACGCGTAGTAAAACTGGCTTGAACGACGCCATCGCTGTTGGAGCTGGGCAAATAAATTCATATCCTTGTGTCATTGCTGCATTCGATTTCCGTTTTATGGGGGGCTCCATGGGCCGCATGGTTGGAAATGGCATTGTACGTGCGGCCAAAGAAGCAATTAAACGAAAAGCAGCATTGATTACAGTGCCCTCAACCGGTGGCGCGCGCATGCAAGAGGGGATTCTTTCACTCATGCAATTACCACGCACCATTGCCGCAGTTGAAGAAGTTCGTGATGCTGGCCTTCCTTACCTCGTGCTGTTAGCACATCCAACTACTGGCGGAGTCACAGCATCATTTGCAATGCTTGGTGATATTCAGATTGCTGAACCAGGAGCCATTATTGGATTCGCCGGACGCCGCGTGATTGAAGAAACAGTTCGTGAAAAGTTACCCGAAAATTTTCAGACAGCTGAATATTTAATGGATCATGGTATGGTTGATGCAGTTGTACCACGGTCAGAACAACCTACCTATATTGGCACGTTGCTGGATTTCATGATGGGTACAAAAGATAGGCGGAAGCAAGCCTGATGCCATCATCTTCTGCGTTAGCAAGTGGCGCAGCCAGCCGCGCTCTAGCAACTCTTGATCGCCTCACTCAGCTTCACCCAAAATTGATTGATCTTAGCCTTAATCGCAGCTTTATATTGCTGGACAAGCTTGATAATCCGCACCATCACCTGCCCCCTACAATTCATGTTGCTGGCACAAATGGCAAAGGATCTGTCATCGCATTTCTACGTGCGATGGCAGAGGCAGCAGGGCTGAACGTTCATGTCTATAATTCACCACACCTGTGCCGCTTTAACGAACGCATCCGTCTAGCAGGCTCACTTATTAGCGACGAAAAAATGGCTGATTTGCTTGAAGAAGTTGAAACCGTGAATGGTGATATGGCAGTTACTTTTTTTGAAGTAACGACTGCTGCGGCAATGCTGGCATATTCGCGTGTTCCAGCTGATCTGCTGCTTTTGGAAACAGGGCTTGGTGGGGCGTTAGACTCAACCAATGTTTTGACCGCTCCCCTTGCTACAATTATTACTCCAATTGCCAAAGATCATGAGCATTTTTTGGGGAGTAACCTAAACGACATTGCCAGCCAGAAAGCCGGCATCATGCGAAAAGACACCCCCTGTTTCAGCGCATCACAGGACATTGATGTTGCTTATGTACTTGATAGCTACGCTGCCAAAATTGGCGCATCAATCTATCAAGCTGGACGTGATTTCTACCTCTCACCAGCACCAAATGGGGGCATTCATCTTGGTTTTGGCGACACTGATATTGCCCTTCCTACCCCCACCCTGCTTGGAGCACACCAGCTAGATAATGCCGGACTTGCCGCTGCTTGCCTCACGGAAATCACTCGCCAAAACCTGCTACCATCAGCCCCCGGAAAGATTGATCTTGCGGCCCTTAACAGCGGAACGGTAAATGCTGTGTGGCCAGGTCGCGTTCAGTCATTAAGCAATGGTGCTTTCGCTGATCAATGGCCACATCAGCCGATTTGGTTAGACGGCGCGCATAATGCACATGGTGCCAGCGCCCTTGCCGATGCGCTTCGACAGATACATACTGGTAAATGGAATATCATCTGTGGGGCGCTGAACACCCGCGACCCTACCGAATTTCTAACGCCTCTAACCAGCCTCGCTGGACGTGTTCGCTGTCTTACAATTCCCAGTCAAGACGCCAGCCTCGAAGCTGAAAATCTCGCAAAAACAGCCGCAGCGTTGGGTCTCGATAGTGCCCCATCAGCGAATATTGAAGCAGCTTTTAGCACACTGGATACAGGGCTTCCAGTAATTATTTGTGGCTCACTTTACCTTGCCGGTTATGCGCTTGTACAAAATAAAACGCTGCCCAACTAGGACAGCGTTTCAAAATTCGCATTAACTTATAGAGCGGCTAAACGGATTGCTCAATCCAGCTTTCGAGTTGTGATTTTGGCAAAGCACCCATTTTTTCTGCAATTACTTCACCATTTTTGAAAATCAGCAATGTTGGAATGCCGCGAACATTATATTTCTGTGGCGTTAGCGGATTTTCATCAATGTTCAGCTTAACAATTGACAGGGTTCCTTGCTTTTCACCGGAAATTTCTTCCAATGCTGGGCCAATCGCCTTGCAGGGGCCACACCACTCAGCCCAGAAATCCACCAGAACTGGTTTATCTGATTGCAGAACATCTGCGGTAAAATCGTTATCCGTGGTTTTTGACGTTGCCATAATGATCCCATTTCATCAAAAAAATCTGCGGCATTGATGCCGCGTTCTTGTTAGAAAGAAGTTATGGGCAAGCAACTGTCCCGTCAAGCATGACCATTAGAATATTTACCTATGATGCTGCCCTGTGTGAAGCAAATATTGCTGAGAGTGCTTCATCAATTGCCTCACGCTCAATCACCTGGTGGCTTAGTTCATCCACCCAGATTAGCCAGCACTCGATATCCCGTCCAGGATATATTTCCCGAAGTAATCCATAATAAAGACTCATCTGTCGAAGATAACCAGATGGCACATGCCCCGCATGCGGTTGGCCTGTCTTGAAATCAGCCAGTATAATGCGCGTCTCATCAACATAAAGCCGGTCAATTTTTCCGGCAATACCAATTCCGTTCAACTCGCCATTGATTGGCACTTCGATCAGGGCGTCACGGGTGAAAAGCAGAGAAAATTCGGGTAGTTTGATCAAGGCCAGCACCTTCTGGACAAGACTATCCCTGCTGGCTTCTGGTAAATCATAGTATTGACCAGCAATTCTTTGGGCACATTCTTGCTGCTGCAATGGCGAGATCAGCGGCAATTGTTCCAACAAGCGATGGGCAAGGCGGCCGTAGACAAGGCCAAAACTTTGAAAGTGTCCAGCCAGTTGGTGCCCACCCATATTGCCAGCCCTGCAATCACTGCTAATGGATTGCGGTACATGGTTAAGGCCGGGTTGTGATGGCTGAATAGGCCGCCCAAGATTTTGATTAATAGAGGTTTTCCGCCACAACCAGTCAGTAAAATCTTGAACAGGCTTTTTGGGTGGCAGTTTTGGGGTATCTTTGCTGTCATCAACAGCCACCATTGTTTGCACTGCCGTTACAAGGATTGTACCATCATCGCACGTTTGAGCGGCTGGCATCACACTGATTTTATCACATAGATGAGCATAATCACTGCCGTCAAATTTACGCACGCCATGGCCTTTTTCCCAGCCACCAATCACCAGACCATCACGCGCCCTAGTTAGAGCCACATATAGCAGCCGGTTGCTTTCCCTTATGCGTAATAACGCATCCGTTTCAAGTGCCTTTTCAATAAAATTTGGTCTTACAAAACCAGATGGGGGGAGCCAATAGTGCACCTTACCATCACTAGCTGGCAGAACTGAATTATGATTGTTTCTTGGCGTAAGAAGATCGGGTAAAATCACAATTGGAGCTTCTAGCCCTTTGGCACCATGAATTGTCATAACGCGCACCTCATCAGTGCCAGACGAGTCCATATCACGCTTGACCTCACCACCGCCGTTTCGAACAAGGTTAAGAAACTCCAACAGGGAGACCCCGCCCCCAAGAGCAAAATTCTGAGCGAGGTTTAGATAATGGTCAAGGGATTCGTCAACCGCGCGCCCAAGCCTGTATCTAAATCTTTCACGCCCCCCATCAACAAGAACAAAGCTGAAAAACCCAAATACGGATTCAGCTGCTGCTCGGTCTTGCCAGCGCGCCAACTGATTCGCCATTTTACCAATAACGCTATTGGCCCCACGGTGGCGCATCAGTCGTGTCAGCAGGCTGGCGTTACCACGATCATGCGCAAGCGTGAAAAGCTGATCTTCAGTAATATCAAATAATGGCGACTTCAGCACTGCAGCCAGTTGCAGATCATCTGCACCGAGATGCATCACATCACCAAGTGCAAGCAAATCTTGAATTTCAATCTGCTCGGCAAGCTTCATCCGGTCGGCGCCAGCAACCTGAACATTTTCAGTTTGCAACGCCGATAGCAACAATTCGAAAAACTTACCACGCTTACGCAGAAGGATCAGTATATCTCCAGCCCCAACCAGCTTTCCCGATGGCAAACGCCGGCTTCCAATCCAGCTTTTGACCTTTTGTGCAAGCCTGTTTGCCGCCATCACTTCAACAATGTTATCGTTGTCACCCTTAACCACTGGCCATAACTCCACAAAGCCACCAGCGCCATTTCGGGCAACCTCATGAGTGGAAAAATCGTCAATACCGTCAAGCATTGGAATCGCTGCATTTACCAAATCCAGTATTGGGCTTGCAGACCGAAAAGAAACTGATAATGGCACATCCCTAAAATCCGCCTTTGCTGCACTAGCACGTTTTGAAAGATCCTCACGATTCGCGCTCATTACAAAAGGATCTGCGCCCTGAAACGAGTAAATTGATTGCTTAAAATCGCCCACGGCAAAGATTGTTCTTTCCGGCGATTCAGGCTTACCAAATCGCTGTAGAGCCGCTCCATCGCCGTCAAAAAATTCTTCAGTAAGGCGGCGCAAAAGGGTCCATTGGGCCGGGCTTGTATCCTGCGCCTCATCAATCAGAAGATGTTGAATCCCATTGTCCAATTTCCATGCAACCCATTGCGCTGCCTCACTAACAGCAAGCAGATTATTGGTGCGCAAGATCAGATCATTGTAATCTAGAAATCCACGCTGTGCCTTTAGCCGGGTATATTCTCGGTAAAGTTCGATTGCGAACTGGTATAAGGACAAAGTGCGATCCCTGCATAAATGGACCGCTTCATCCAGCAATAACGGCTTTATCAGGGTAATGATCTGTTTCTGGATAACGTCCATATCCGGCAATACTTTGCGCATCTTGGCATTTGATAACCGTGACCGCGGCTTGCCAGCGCTGAACAACGCATCCGACAAGAACGACCATTTTTTAATCCGATTGGCTTGGCCTTGGGCCAAAAACACATCCATCTTGGCACCACGTTTGATATGATCTTCCACATCTGATATTTGTAGAACGGAGGCAACAGCTCGCAGCTTTTCATCATCAATTTGCGCCAGGACGGTGCTTATCACCGCACGGTTGCTGGCCGTATCAACAGCCCCAAGATCGTCACGAAAATGCGCTTCGACCCTTGCGAGGCAATCACTTTCCTCAAATCCTAGGTCCTTTGTGATAAAATTATTCAATATCTCTTCAACATTTGCTTCGCTACTGGCCTCGGCAATCAGCATAACTGCTCTCCCAAGTTCAGGGCTGGGACTGGCTAGAATATTGGCACGCGCCATCGCCTTTAGCCGCTGTTGTTCGTCATCTTCAACCAATTGCACATGCGGGGCAATGCCAGCCTCGATAGGAAAGCGGCGCAAAATCGATTGGCAGAAGGAATGAACGGTTTCAACCCGGGGCCCATCATCATTATCAAGGATTTCAGCAAACAAACTTCTTGCCCGTCGCCACAGTGCCTGACTTGGCGTGGCGATACCCATTTTTTCCAGATCTTTGCCAAGATCACTCGCAGAAATGGTTGCCCATTTGGCCAGCTGCTTGAAAATACGGTTACGCATTTCAGCAGCTGCGGTGCGCGTGTAGGTGACGCATAAAATGCTATCCGCAGGCGCACCAGCCAAAAGCAAACGAAGCACCCTATCAGTCAACAATTTTGTTTTGCCTGTTCCTGCATTTGCCGAAACAAATGCCGAAGCTGCTGGATCAGATGCGCTGGCCTGATTAGCACTGGCACGTGCAATCACCTGACTCATCTTAGCTCTCTCCATTGTACCATTCTCGTCTTCGGCTTAAGTGCTCATAAGGCTTAAAGGCAGGGGCAACGGCCGGATCAGGCTCGCTTGGATAAGGGGTTTCAGCTTGATCAAACCGCTTGGCCAATTCTTCAAAGCGGCTACGAATAAGTACAGCATCAAAATCAGGATCAAACGGTGTTTTAATTTCGCCTGGGGCGACATTCTTACCGCTAAGTTGCCAATACTCAAGCGCATTAATACCACCCGCTGGCGCAGCATCAAATCCGCCTTCAAAGGCAATCAGCCCTTCAACGGCTAATTGGTTTCTAACGCCTTTGATAATTTCTTTTTTACTAGGCACAGTGCCAGTCTTATAATCAACAATTGTCCAGTCACCATTATGATGGAGGTCCAGCCGATCAGCACGCGCAGTTAGCTTTATTGGCCCTAAAGGAGCTTCCAGATAAAGCTCACCGCAAATTTCAGCATGAACTGATTGTAGTCCATTGCGCCGCCGGTTTTCATTTTCAATAAACCATGCAGCTATGGCTTCAAATCTTGTCCACCAAAAATATTTTACCGAAGGGTGAGATATATGGCGAGCAAACCGGTCGCGGCCAAAGGCTAACAATTGCCCCAACGCTTCAGGCCCCAGTGTTCCAAACAGGTTCGCCTTGGTGAAATCAGCCAGTGCATCATGAAACAGAATACCGCGAAGGGCGGCATCAGCAGTGCGGTCAATATCATCTAGCGGCTTTAACCGAAGAATTTTCTTGGCATAAATCGCATACGGATCCGTGATCCAGATATCAATTTCTGTTGCCGAAAACTGACGCGGGCGGCTTGCTAATGGCGGTTTTGGCGAAGGCCGTTTTACAAGATGGGGAACTCCCTTTGGCTCGATTCTCGCAAGCCAAGATTTTTCCCGATATCCATCATCAATATCACCATCAAGGCCAAGTGCACTCGTTACCACTTCCATGCGTTGCAGCCACCTGCTTTTGGTTGTTGGAGTGCCAGTTTCCTTTTCCGCACGGGTGATAATAATGTCTTTACTACACGCCGCCATATACACATCATGCGCGCTGAGGCCACTTCGCCAGTTTTTTGGCGGCAACCCTACTGCCGCCCGCATGGCACTATTCATCCATGGGTCTGCGTCAGGACGCGGTGGCCAGTTGCCCTCATTAAATCCACCCAAAATAACCCGGTGCACGCCAACCACCTGGGCTGGGTGCATCCGGGCTTCAACAGCACCAAGAATGGCAAGGCGAGGATGGGAGCTGCCATACGGATGCACCGTTCCACTATCAAAAAATTGGCGCATTATCTGAGGCATATCACCCGCATCAATGGCACTGTCACGGCCATCAGCGGCAAGACTTCGAAGCAAATCACTTGCCATTTTTCCATCTGCACCGGCCCATATTGTTAATGCACCAGAATCACGATCACCTGCGCCATTGTCATCCATCACGGTTGCACACAGGCGCTCAGCAGCGTCACCAAGCCCGCCCACAAGGCTTGCCATAGTAGGGTTTGATGCCTGCCAACATTCAACCAATGGCGCAAGATTTGCAGTAATATGATTCTCTAAAAAATTGTGTAAATCCGAGTCAACAAGGGCTTTAGCCACCCCGCCAAGGCCAGCACTTGGGCGCGGGCCGCGAAGAACTGTCATTTCAATGCTGTCCACTGCTTGGCAAAACTGGACCTTGCCCATACCGCCTGAACAATAGGGATGTTTTAATAATGATAGCAGCTGCAAGGGTGCAAAATTAGTATTCACAGCATCGCATAGCAGCAACAAAAAGCGGCCTGCTCTACAAAGAGATAAGCGCTTACCAGCGGAATCTTCAATCTCAATGTCCCATCGGTTCAAATCGGCAATCACCAATTCAGCAAGCTGGCGGTCCGGCGTTATCAGTGCAGCTGTCTGATCTGGAGTTTCCAGTGCCTCGCGAAGTGACAGGGCAATCAAACTAGCTTCCTCACGGCGATCACGAGCTGTAATGACCTTTAACCCCCCAAGCGCCGTTCGGTCAATCATCGGCACTGAATCACCAAGCCTTTGCCACTGCGAACTCAATATGGCAGGGCGAAATACCTCGCGCATTAGATGGCGGCGAGCGGGTAATTCCAGCGGTTCAACAGATGATGTTGCAACCCAGTCACGTACCATGCTGGGCACTATATTAAGGTGGGCTAAAAGCCGCGCTAATTGATATTGTGGATGGCCACTATCCTCAGAAATTGCCTGCCATTGATCACCGGCGTTCCGGTCAAGACCAGGCAAAACAACATGACCGTCTGGGAGCGCGGCAATCACCGCAATCAATTCACGCGTTGCGCCGATTGATCCAGTTGATCCGGCGAGCACAATCAACTGATCTGGTGGTATCTCCTGCCATAATGCCGCCCGGCGGCGGAGGAGCCGGTTGCGCCGGTCAACTGCATCCAACACTCCTTCATCGGCTAATATGCCTGGCCACCGATCAATCAGAATACCAAGAAGGGCTATAATATCTTGCCAATGTCGCGAAAACTGGTCGGGCAACAATTTACGAAGCTGTTCTGCAGTGGCATCGGCATTATAAAGCTGATCAAGCAATTGGCCCAGAGATTCAGCAAGTAACATTGATTGTGGCTGCGATGGGTAATATCCCCCAAGTGGGAAATGACGAAGCAATTTTGCAAGGCAGATTTGCCGCCTGATTTTGGAAATTGATGGTGGCAGATAATCGGCATCATCATCACCTAACAACAGACCTAACTGGCCATCACCATCATCGTCAAAATCTCCAATAGGCAGCATACGCGGCAATAGCATTGGTCTGCCATTAGCTGTATCAAGAAATGCCGCCTGAAGAGCGCGTGCCGCACGTCGTGATGGCAGCAGAATGAGACCTCGGGCCAAGCGTTCGGGGCTGGTTGCCAGCTTTATCACACCGGTGGCAAGATCACGAGCAAATGGCAATCCCGCGTCAATGCTGTAAACTGAAAGACTTTTCATCAGACAACTATAAAAGCAACTGAGGTTAAAGGCGAGCACCGTTTACACTGATAAAAAAATCAAACAATAAGTCCAAAAAGAACATGCTTACATTGTTAGTTAAAACTTAGCAATTACTGCCTGCACCCGTGCGATCCAATGAGGGGGAGCTATTATATCAACATATCTAACATCATCTGGATCATTTTCATGTGACAAATGCAAATAGATTGAGAGACTGTCTTTTGGCAGCAGTTTTTCTAGTCTCTCCGGCCACTCGATTAAGCAAGCAGCATCAATGAACGCATCCTCAAGGCCAAGTTCCATTGCCTCAGCTGGACTTTCAATTCTATATAAATCTAGATGCCAAAGTGGCGTACCGTCTTGTAACTCATATGTTTGAACCAGCGTAAAAGTTGGGCTAGGCACATCCATTTCACCTGGATTTGCTGCCTGAATGATGGCGCGTGCCAAAGCAGATTTTCCTGCCCCAAGAGCTCCACTGAGGGCAATCACATCACTCGCTGATAAGTCTAAGGCCAGCAAAGCTCCAAGGCGTTGCGTAGCATTCAAATCCGGTAATTCTAGCCGCAAAATTGACATCAAAACTAATAACGATATTTTTCACTTTTAAATGGGCCTTGCGGCTCAACGCCAATGTAATCCGCTTGGTCAGGACGCAGTGTGCTCAAGCTTGCACCAACTTTAGCAAGATGCAAGGCAGCAACCTTTTCATCTAAATGACGAGGTAGAGTATAAACTTTGTTTTCATACGCATCACCACGCGACCAAAGTTCAATTTGCGCTAAAACTTGATTAGTGAATGATGCAGACATAACAAAAGAAGGGTGACCGGTAGCGCATCCAAGGTTAACCAGGCGCCCTTTTGCCAAAAGAATTATACGCTTGCCATCAGGAAACTCAATTTCATCAACTTGGGGCTTGACCTCAGACCAAGTATAGTTATTGAGGGCGGCAACGTCTATTTCGTTGTCAAAATGGCCAATATTACAAACTATCGCGCGGTCCTTCATCTCACGCATGTGATCAATTGTAATCACATGTCGATTGCCAGTTGCTGTTACGAAAATATCAGCCTTTGCCGCAGCCTGTTCCATTGTAACAACTTCATAACCTTCCATCGCAGCCTGCAATGCACAAATAGGATCAACTTCGGTCACCATTACCCGAGCACCACCCTGCCGCAAAGAGGCTGCCGATCCTTTGCCAACATCACCATAGCCTGCAACCACAGCTACCTTACCTGCCAGCATCACATCAGTGGCCCGACGTATACCATCGGTAAGTGATTCTCGACACCCATACAAGTTGTCAAACTTTGACTTTGTAACTGAGTCATTTACATTGATGGCCGGAAATGGGAGGCCACCTATTTCAGCAAGTTGATAGAGCCTCAGAACACCAGTAGTAGTTTCTTCTGACACACCTTTCAGCGCTTCACGTTGGCGAGAAAACCACCCAGGGCTTGAGGCCAGTCGAATTTTCAACTGTGCTTTCAAAAACTCCTCTTCTTCAGATTCTGGATTGGCCAACACATCTTCACCAGTCTCAGCACGCGCACCGAGCAGAATGTACATCGTGGCATCACCACCATCATCAAGTATGAGATTGGCAGTTTGTTCATTCGGCCAATCAAAAATACGATCAACATATTCCCAATATTCTGCCAAAGTTTCACCCTTGATAGCGAATACAGGGACACCAGATTTTGCGATAGCCGATGCGGCGTGGTCTTGTGTTGAAAATATGTTGCAGCTTGACCAGCGTATATCTGCACCAAGAACAACAAGCGTCTCAATCAAAACGGCTGTCTGGACAGTCATGTGAAGGCACCCGGCAATACGAGCACCAGCTAAAGGCTTCGTAATACCAAATTCGTCACGAAGTGCCATCAGGCCTGGCATTTCTGTTTCAGCGATCGATAGCTCCTTACGACCCCATTCAGAAAGCTTGATATCAGCAATCACATAATCTTGAGCCATTATTAATCCCTATCTATTACTGAGAAGATTTGTCGAGCACTCATAACAAATTAAGTTTAGCTTTGAAAGCAATATGTTGATGTTTCACTCAAGCACTCTACTTTTGAACAAACCAGATCGCAGCGGATCAAACAACCACTTCTTTTAACTCGCGATGATCAAGTTGAACTGGGAATCCTTGGCCTTGAATCCATTTTGTTATTTTTGCAGCAGCCCAAACAGACCGATGCTTACCACCGGTGCACCCAAACGCCAGTGTAAAGTTTGGTCGCCCTTCTTCTTTAATCCGACCGAGCATTAGTCTCAGCATTTGCTGCAATTGAAACAAAAACCTGTTTGCCAACTCATCCTGTGCGAAAAAAGAAACCACGTCTTTATCCAATCCGGTTAAACCTCGCAAATCATCATTCCAATATGGATTCTTAGCAAATCTCATATCAAAAATCTGATCCGCAGTTTCAGGCAAACCGTGCCGGTAGGAAAAAGACAGAACATTTACCCGCATTGGCACAGCAACACCAAGCTGCAAAGAATTGAGAATAGAATGACGTAAATCAGCTGGGGAAAGGCCACTGCTGTCAATGACTATATCAGCTAAAGCTTCAACATCATCCATCCGCGCCATATCTGAACGAATTGCTAAATCTAAATCACAGCCCTGCCCAAGTGGATGCTGTCGCCGGGTTGCATTATACCTGCGCATTAAATCGAGGTGACCGGCGCTGATAAAAACCATCTTAAAGTCATTACCAAGACGATTTGCAAGGTTTTGAACAAGACGTGTGACCGCCTCCGCTCCAAAACCGCTAGTCCGCGCGTCAAGCCCAATTGCAATAGAGCGCCCTCCTGCCTCAACTTCAAGCGCAATCAATGGGTCGACAAGAGCAAGTGGCAAATTATCTACAGCTGTAAAGCCATAATCTTCTAATATTTTTAAAGCTGTCGAATGACC
Organism: Candidatus Puniceispirillum sp.; assembly: GCA_028382965.1. Classification (GTDB taxonomy): domain Bacteria; phylum Pseudomonadota; class Alphaproteobacteria; order Puniceispirillales; family Puniceispirillaceae; genus UBA3439. Next base: position 10,457 of record JAOEUK010000013.1, on the reverse strand, counting down.
AGCGCCTGAAACACCAGTAACGAGTACAACTTTAATAGTTAGGACGACTTTTGACATTACTTTACTGTAAACCTATTGATTTTAAAAACAGCGCTAGCCTTCCATAGGCAAAACCAAACGGAGACATGCTCCACCTTCCTGCCGGTTGTGTGCCGACAAACAGCCCCTGTGTGCATCCACAATTTGTCTGGCTATAGATAGCCCAAGGCCAGAATGCTCACCAAATTTTTCATTAATTGGCCGCTCTGTATAAAACCTGTCAAACACAGTTTCCAATTTTGTCTCAGGGATACCTGGACCGTCATCCATAATATCTAGAGCTATAGTGCGATCCTGAGTATCAGGACGCAATACAAATTTTACGCTACCGTGCTTTGGGCTAAAAGAAATAGAATTGCTGAGGATATTATCAATTACCTGAACAATACGGCTCTCATTCATCTTCACCATTAAAGGTGTTTTCAATCGCTCAAAATGCAAATTATTTTGACTGTAAGTTTGAGCCCGCATCTCAACAAAGCTATCAACCAAAATCACAAAATCAACCGACACTAATTCTTGACTAATAATTTCATTATCAATTCGGCTAGCCTTTGAAATATCCGTAATCAAACGGTCAAGGCGTTGCACATCCTGTAAAATCACCGTCAGTAATTGTTTTTTTTGGGCTGCTGTTTTGGCTCGACTAAAAGTCTCAGTTGCGCTGCGCAATGACGATAGCGGATTCTTGATTTCATGAGCCACATCCGCGGCAAAGGCTGCAGTAGCTTGAATGCGTTTTTGCAATTCGTCAGTCAAATCTATAAGCGAGTCTGATAGTTGGCCTATTTCGTCGTTGCGATGCGGCAAACGCTGCAAACGCCTGGACATATCTGCGCTCTGCCGTAATTTATCTGCAGCAGCAGCAAGTCGAGAGATTGGCGTTGTGATTGATCTTGCAAGGTAAAGACTTAGGCCAAGTGTAACCACCAAGACTCCTAAAGATAGCTGTAAGAAAACAATATTCACATTTGCCAGTTCTTGCTCAATTTTGCCACCTCCAATGGAAACCATTAGCGCTCCTCTCACGAGGCGTAAATCCTGCACCGGTACTGCCACTGATAATAACAAATTGCCGAGTCTATCAACGCGTAATGCCCGGCGTGCCTCTCCTGAAAGGGCAGCAATCACTTCTGGATAATGCGTGGCACGCTGCCGACGGAGTTCTATATATTCTGGCAATTCATCAAACGGGCTAAACCAGCCAGACGCAGCAGCCACCATACTATTAAGATAGTTGCGGGTTTGCCGTCGCCAGGTTTTTCCTTCTCGTCGCCGAATTTCAACATTAGGCTGAAGACTACCATTCCGCGCAGTATCAGCGAGAAGCAATCCATTCGGTTGAAATACTCGCGCACGCAAGGAACTGCCAAGCCCAACAAGCGGCAAAAGATGCGTCATAGTCTCTGGTGAAAGAAGGCGGCGCACCACTCTCCTGTCTCGTTCAGCCTCAGCAAGCGCCAGTGACCGTGCTAAGGTAAATCCCTGACGTTCAAGAGCAACAAATTCAGATTGAATTAGTGTCGTACGGTATTGATCAATGGAGAGCAAACCTACTAAAAAAATGGCAATTGGAAAAAGCATGATTGCCATAATGCGCGCAGTTAAGCGGCTCATGCGACAGCACGTCATCAGCCAGCTCACTTTTTCACAAATCCAGCTAAAAAATACCACCATCACAAAATCTCTATAACTCTGCTCCTCACTATTTGTTACCAATCATACTTCTTTTCAGGTTTAACCTTGATCGTGAATGACCCCTATTTGGATTTTATTATGTCTTATATTTATAACCGATACCATAAAGCGTCTCTATTTGGTCAAAATTGGGATCATAAACTCTGAGTTTTCGGCGAAGGCGTTTGATGTGACTATCAATGGTACGATCATCAAGAAAAATACTTTCACCATAAGCAGAATCCATTAATTGATCGCGACTCTTTACTATACCAGGCCTTACTGACAAAGCTTGTAGAATTAGAAATTCAGTTACTGTCAATTTAACCTCTTGGCCCTTCCAACTACATAGGTGCCGGTCGGGATCCATCAACAATTCACCCTGACAGACAATATTAGGGCCAGAAGTTTTCATAACTCCATCATTAGCGCGTCTTAAAACTGCCCGAATTCGGGCCAAAAGCAACCTTTGCGAAAACGGTTTTGTAATGTAATCGTCAGCGCCAACCCCAAGGCCAAGCGCTTCGTCAAGTTCATCATCTTTACTCGTCAAAAAAATTACTGGCATTAACGATTGACTTCGTACTTTTTGCAACAGTTCTATTCCATCCATGCGCGGCATTTTAACATCAAACACTCCAAGGTTGGCAGACCTTCGGGCAAGGCCAGCCAAAGCAGATTCCCCATCATTATAACAATCCACGTCAAAACCCTCGGACTCAAGTGTCAGGGTGACTGATGTTAAAATATTTTGATCATCATCAACAAGCGCAATACGATCTGTCATTTTAGTCCCTCATTTTCTAAAATACGACGTTGCGCCCAAGCTCTATAATCTGTCAAACATGTTCACTAACAAGGAGAACACCCTGTTAAGCTAAACAGAGCAAATATATGGCAAAAAATCAGCACATTAAGAACATTTCTAGTTTAATGAGCATCTGCCCAACTATCCGCAATCCCAGCCTCCGCCACAATTGGTACTTTCAATTTTAAAACAGGCTCTGCAGCCATTTCCATGATGCTTTTAATCAATGTAGTTGTATCTTCTGCTTCTTCCTCCGGTGCTTCAAAAATTAACTCATCATGCACTTGAAGTAACATTTCTGCCTTAAATCCTGATGCTTTTAGTGCTGTAGGAAGACGGATCATCGCGCGCTTGATAATATCAGCAGCACTACCCTGTATAGGGGCATTGATCGCCTGTCGTTCAGCAAATCCACGCATTGCTTGATTGCCATCACTAAAGCCAGAAATATGAATGCGCCGGCCAAAAAGTGTTTCAACAAATCCATCCTCTCGGGCCTCGACCTTGATACGTTCCATATAGTCTTTAATGCCTGGAAAATTTTTAAAATAAGCGTTTATATAATCACTCGCTTCTTTTCGTGAAATTCCAAGTTGCCGTGCCAACCCAAAAGCTGAAATTCCATAAATAATACCAAAGTTTATTGCTTTTGCCCTCCGTCTTGTTTCTCCATCCATTTGATCAAGTGGCACACCAAATACTTCAGATGCCGTTTGGGCATGGATATCTATGCCAGAATGAAATGCTTCGATCATTGTAGACTCGCCTGCCACATGCGCTATGAGCCTCAATTCAATTTGTGAATAGTCAGCCGAAATTAATTTATAATCTGGCATAGAGACAAAGGCTTTGCGAATTTGGCGACCTTCAGCAGTACGAATTGGAATGTTTTGTACATTAGGATCAGATGATGAAAGTCTACCAGTGCTGGCACCAACCATTGAAAATGACGTGTGAACCCGCCCAGTTTCAGGCAAGATTGAGTCAACAAGAGCGTCAGCGTAAGTGGATTTTAACTTTGCCAAATGCCGCCACTCAAGAACCTTGGCAGCAATCTGAACACCGGATGCTGCCAAATCTTCCAGAACATCAGCCGAGGTAGAGTAAGCCCCAGTTTTAGCCTTTTTGCCGCCATCAAGCATCATTTTAACGAACAATATTTCACCAAGCTGTTTGGGTGATGCAATATTAAATTCTTCACCAGAGAGTTGATGAATTTCTATTTGAAGAGATGCCATTCGTCCCGCAAAATCATTCGACATACGCGCCAGAATTGTGCGGTCAACCCTGATACCAGTTGCTTCCATCTTTGCCAAAATGGGGATTAAGGGACGCTCCAGCCTCTCATAAACTGATGCTAACCGCGCAGGTCCAAGACGAGGCTTAAAAAGATGCCATAAGCGAAGAGTTATGTCGGCATCTTCGGCGGCATACTCCAAAGCTGCTTCCGGAGTGAGTGATCCAAACGGAATTTGTTTTACACCCTTCCCGCAAACATCTGAAAATTTAATTGTGTCATGATCCAACCAATGTTTTGCCAAATAATCCATTGAATGCCCTCCCAGACGGCCACCATCCAGCACATAGGACAAACACATGGTATCATCCACTGGGCCTAGATTTATACCCCCGTTACGTGGCCAATGAAGAACGTGAGAGTCATACTTTAAATTATGACCTATCTTTAATATGGCGGGATCTTCAAGCACAGGTCGCAACAATGCCATCGCAGTTTCAAACGGGATTTGTGGATATGGATCAGCCATACCCTCAGAAAAATCTAACCCACCCTGCAAATCACCACTTGCATTACCTTTTAAGCCATGACGAAGAGGAACGTAGCAAGCCTTTCCAGGTGTCAAAGCCATTGAGACACCAACCAGATTTACCCCTGCAGCGTTCAACCCCGTAGTTTCAGTATCAAATGCGAAAAATCCTTGGGCCGTTGCCTCAGCCAAGAAACAGGCAAGCTCTTCACAATCAGTAATAAGCTGATAGTCTGGTTTACTCACCAACAAATTATTTGCCACTAAATTTTGCTCAACCAGGTTACTATTAACCTTTCGGTCGGCATCAGTAAAAATTGGACTTTTTGCCATTGATCTTATGGCCACTCCAATATCTTGTTTTTTATCAATAACTTTATTACCACTGTTGGCGCCAATGCGTGCAAGTAGGCGGCTAAATTCTTGTTCTTGCAAAAAGAGTGTCAAACGCGCTATATCACGAGGTGGAGCGACTAACTCTGAGAGATCCAGCGGCATTGGGGCATCATCACGAAGCTTCACAAGTTGGCGGGAAATACGTGCCTGTTCAGAAAAATTGATGAGGCTTTCACGGCGTTTTGGCTGTTTGATTGTTTTTGCACTGTCGAGCAATGTATCAAGATCACCAAATGTCCGGATCAACTCAGCCGCCGTTTTAATTCCAATGCCCGGCACACCCGGCACATTATCTGTTGGATCGCCTGCAAGAGCCTGAACATCAACTACTTTTTCTGCTGGTACACCAAATCGTTCTATAACTTCATTAGCTCCGATAAGACGCTGTTTCATTGGATCAAGCATAGTGACATTGCCACGTATCAGTTGCATCAAATCCTTGTCCGAAGAGACAATTAAGGTTGAAAGTCCAGCATCTTCAGCCAACCGCGCATAAGTTGCAATGAGATCATCAGCCTCAAAGCCTGGCGCTTCAAGAAGTGGCAAACTCAACGCTTCGGTTGCAGCTCGAACAATTTTGAATTGTGGAACAAGATCCTCAGGAGGGTCTGATCTATTGGCTTTGTAAGCAGGAAAAATATCCGACCGAAATGTTTTTCGGGCAACATCGAATACCACAGCAACATGATCAGGCTGAAGGTCATCAATCAGTTTCATTAACATTGCAGTGAAGCCATACACTGCGTTTACGGGTGTCCCATCAGCACGTGTCATCGGCGGTAATGCATAAAAAGCCCGGAAAATATAACCTGACCCATCAACCAAAACTAATCTGTTCTTCTCTTTCATCAATTCCCACTATTCAAGTTTTCTTTACACATTTAGCTTTATACAGACCTTCAACCACCTTATTTTAATGACAATCAGATCAACCCATGTTGTGACAGAGGGCCTGAGACCATTAATGTTCAAAATTAGTCTGTCGATTTGACAAATTCTCGCGAACAATAAGGGCAGACAATCCTCCCCTCAGTCCCAATATTTAACCAGACTTGCGGATGACCGAGCGGACCACCGCCACCATTACAAGCAACTCGTTCATCGTTTATTACAGTTACATTTAATGGTGAATAGCTATTGTCATCAACTCGATTTGCATTTCCTTGATCCGATTTCATTATACCCTCACTCTTACTATCATGTAATTGCGACAACAAGTGACGCACAATATCCATCGCATTTAAATCTACAGCGGCTTGATGACTCTTGCAATTGCTAGTCACGTTCTTATCCTAACAATCTTCACCCGTTATAGCAGGGCAGCTCACGGTAGGTTTGTTACTTGAAGCAATTGAAGCATTAAATAAGGGCAGTAACTAATGTTCAAAAGAGGCGTCACTTATAAGCGCGACGAAATAGCATCGATGGCACGACCAGACAGCCCTCCACTTGGTGGCGACTGGACCACCGGCTATGCACGGATTGAGAATGATCTATACGTTTTCATGTCTTTCTCCATCCTATTTTGTTGTGCTTTATTGCACGCTCAAAATGTAGACGGATCAGATATTCAAATTATTGATATGGGTTATTAAAAAAATAAAAAATCGTGCTGCCAATTGCTCGCATATGCCCCAGCACCCTACTGGCCCTTGCCCAGCCACCATAGAAAAACATATTATGTGTTCTCAATTCTCGGTCACACTCTGGTCACAATGCGCATATGAAATATGGACAAAGAGGCAAATATCTGGAATAATTTTTTTTCAGAGACCTTTGGAGATCCGCGGAAAATCAATTGCATTCGTAGCTCAGCTGGATAGAGCGCTGCCCTCCGAAGGCAGAGGTCACAGGTTCGAATCCTGTCGAGTGCACCATCTTCCTAAGGATTCTTTTTAATTTCCGTGAGGGTGGGTATTACAAATGTTCAAAAAGTCATCGTTACTTTGTTTTGGTTTCTTGATTTATACATCAGCACCCAGTCTCTCTATAGCTACTGAAAACCTGCCAATAGCGGATGTCCATATGCATGCTTATGAGAAAAGCGCATCAGAAGCCAATTGGTTCCTTAATAAAATGAACGAACTAAATGTCAAATGGGGGGGTGGTGTAGGTAGTTACTCTGACCACATGACTGACGTTCTTGGCAACAGGTTCATTCCAGCCTTTGGGCAAGGCCCCTTCATGAAAGCGTTTAAAACAGGGGGAGAAGAAGCCCTTAAAGATCCTAACAATAAATACATAAAAAGTTTGCTTAGAAAAGCTGATCAGCTTTTTCAACAAGGCAAAATAAAAGGTTTTGGCGAAATACATACTGACAATCACACCAGTGGGCCAAAACGCATTCGTCGTCAAATTCCAGTGAACAGCAGTGTTGTGCTGGAAATGTACAAAATCGCAAACAAATACAATGGTTTTGTGCACTTGCATGTCCAATATTCTCCAAGCTTAGCAAGCGACGTAATCAAATTAAGCAAGGATTTCCCTAATTCAATTACAATTTTAGCTCATTGTGTTCCAGGCAGAAACCTTGATGTTCTTCGCTTGCTAAACACGGTATTTAAACAGACTAGTAATGTTTATTGTGAGACCTCAGGCCTCAACGGGCCAACGCACGCATCCACCTCACCAGTTTTTACTAAGTTATTTGGTAAAGGAAATGGACGCATGTACGGGGTAAGTGGATTGAACAAAGGGTGGCAGAAATTGATAGAAACATTTCCTGACAGAGTCATGGTTGGCACTGATCCGTGTTGTGGCCTAAAACAAAAATACCCTGAGCTTGTTAAAGAAATTAGAGAATATTTATTACCCTCTCTAAGTCCTGCAATTGCCAAGCGCGTAGCTTACGAGAATGCAGTTTCAGTTTTTGGCTTAAAATAAAAGCCTGAAACAATCATACATCGTGAATTGTTACCTTGTGGAGAGTGCAATTCTCTGGATTTGCTTGTTCGTAATTAATAACCCATACCCCTCACCATAACTCTGCCCGACACCAGCAGTAGTCCACCCACCTATCTGATCAATCATGTCTGATGGACATTGCACAGCCCTCAGCCTGTCTCTGAGACTGTGCCTAAAGCTATGTATTACGCACCCTTCTGGCACTCTGGGCTTCAACCACTTGTTGATAGCAGCCGATGCTGAGTTAGCGTTAGTGCCTTTGGCTGATGTATATCTAGGGAACGCATAAGTACTAGTAGTATTGTTAGCTTTAACCCTTCTAGCAGCCCATAGAGAGGCTCCTACAAGTGGTATCTGTCTCTGACTGCCTCTTGTCTTTAGCCCTCTCCATGCGTGAGGTTTAAGGTCTATGTGAGGTATCTCACAATCTAGCTTGATGTCATTTACATGAAGGCCAGCAGCTTCAGACAGCCTCATGCCTGTGTCTGATATGAGGGCTACTAACCACCTAGCTTCATCATCAATAGACATACATTCTCGCTGTATCTCTTTGATGTTCTCAATAGGTATAGGCTTTCTTTTCTTCGCATCATCAAGGTCAGGTAGATACACACGTGAGAAAGCGTTCTTACACTCCAAACCATGTTCCTGCATGGCTAGGTTTATAACAGACCTGATGGTGGCAAAGTTTCTCTTAACTGAGTTAGTGGTGAGGCCACGTTTAAGAAGGTAGTCCCTATAAGCAGCTGCATCAGAGGATGAGTATTCATCTAGAGGTCTATCACTCAGTACATCTACCACTGACTGAATGTTCCTCTCAGCACCTCTGTGGAATGTCTTATCCTTATTGACACCCTTCAGCCTCAGATAGAGTTCTAAAGCCTCTGACAGAGTCACACAGGAGGATTGAGATAGCTTCTGAGGCTCACTTCTAAGCAAATGAAAGGCTGGTATATCTAGGTTAGCCAGCCTCAAAGACAGCCAATAATCCTCAAGCCTTTGTGCAATAGACCTAGCTGCTTTCTTAGCCCTAACTCTACAGGCTGTCTTCAAGCAGATAACTACCCTTGAGGTTTTGTAGTGTGGCTGAATATCAAAGGGAATGTGTCTGTTGAAGTAGTATGTACTACCCTTCAACCAGAGATAAGTAGGGTCTTGCTTGTATACCATCTTACACCACTCAACGAATGTTAAACATAACAATCGCCTGTGTGTTCAATGGGTTAACATTGTTTAACATGTGGAAGATGGTGCACTCGACATGTGGTTAAGTGCCACGTATATGCACCACTTGTAATGCCATACAAGCTGTAGCTTAGATTCTTCCATGTGCGTGTTCATGTCAACAGGCACATATTTGTCTACCGTTTTGTCTACCCTTTAGAAATCTTCGGGTAATGGAATAAACCTATATATCCTTATCGTTATCAGTACAGAGTAAGTGACTAGCTTAGTGCTATCTGAGTTTCTACTGAGTACAGGGTAAGTGGAGTAGTTAAGTGATATTCCATTAATCTATAAATACACTTAGCTAGTCACTTAAACTGCATTAGCAAAGTTAATATGATAGCCACCCATGCGTGGGCCAGTGCCACCTATACGGATATATATACATGTAGAAGACCACAGATTAAGTGAATAGTTAGGTAACCATTTTAGTTGTCTTTGGTGACACTTACATGAGTAGCTAATGTGGTTAGTTACTATGTGTAGTAGATAGCCTGTGTATGACGATTTATCATAGTTACGTGGTGTTAAAAATTACATCCTGTTATTACTTCAGGGCCTATTTCATCCAAAAACCTATTGTCTGACATTTTGCCATGCCCAAAATATGGAATTATTTTTACGGTTACATGTTGATAACCCTTTAGACCATCTATCAAATCTTGATAGCCAGAGTTCTTTTTAGGTTCATTCTCACCAATCAAAATAGTGAGGTTTTTGGCAAGATTGACGTCATTTATTTGTTCCTGAAAATACGTCCCTTTCCATGTGTATGGAGTGTGGATAATTCCTGGCGATATTGAGACGTGACGACCTTTCAAAAAAACAGAGGAATAGTATACTGATGCGCCTCCCTCTGAATGCCCTACATAGCAAATTTTTACATTGTCTCCATGCAGCTTGCGCACATGTTTTGTCATGTGTTGAAAAACTTCTGCAGCCTCAATTGAACGACCATAATTGGCCCTTTTGTTTGATTTCTGTGAAGCTGTTTTTCTCAATACAGCATAGCAATTAATCCCTTTTGCACTATACCAATCACATTTTTCTTTTAGGCCTTTTTTACGTCCCTTGTGATGACCTATGCCATAACCATACAAGCTATAATGTTTGCTCCTGCCCCCGTGACCATGATTATAAATAATCACCTTATTTGAACCCTCAACTATTGAAGATGCATATCGCCAACCAGGTCCCTTCCTCTCACGTTCTACTGCTTCAATGTCTGTAGGGTTTGAAAATTCACTCATAACAGCGTTTGGCTCCTTGAACACTTTTTCAATCCCATAAATAACTGAATCATCTGAGGATAAAGCACCAATTTTTGTTTTTCCTCCCCAGTCAGTATTGACGCAATCATCAATTAGCCTTTTCTTTAATTCTTTCTTGACCAATGATTTATACTTTGAGTCTTTAGAACTAGTATAAACTTTGCAAAGGTCTCTTGCTTTAAGGTTTAAGACTTTACTATTGAGGCCACTTGCCCCAGAGCCGCTATTCCAGTTTCCAGCCACAGCATTGCTGCTCGCAAATAAAGCTAACACAAACAAACAAACCAATAATAATCCAAAGCCTTTATTCATAATGATACTCATTTCCTAAACAACAGCAGCCTAATCAACCGCCACAATCCTCTAAAC
>JAOEUK010000012.1 GCA_028382965.1 Candidatus Puniceispirillum sp. | reverse complement strand
ATGGCCACGCTTGACGGTGTTCTTCGGCGGTTCTTGGCTCAAGATGATGGAATTGCAATGGTAGATACGGGGGGAGGGAAGATAGCCAATTTGTGGCAGGTTGCCATACTGTGCGATGTTCTTTTAGTGCCAACCTCAATGTCTTGGACGGATTTAAGGCCTACACTCGATTTTATAAAAGAAATTGATGAAAGGAAATCAGATTACAAATCGATCACACCACACATTATTGTTGTGCCAAATCGTGTACCGCCTCAGCAGCGCCACTTTGATCAAATCAGCTCAGCCTTACAAGAAGTTAATGCAATTTTAGCCCCACCTATTTCAGAGCTTTCAGCAGCACGGAGTTACAATGCAGATTTTACTGGGCTAGAAGGAATCAAGGATACCCGGTTTTATCGAGAAATTGAACGTTTAGGAGAATTTATTATTGACTACGTTTTAAGTGGTAAATTGGATCAAATTTACAGTGTAAAAATTGGTGAACAACAAAATCAGTAATGCTCTTCAAAAATTATTTACAACTTTGAGATCGCTTGTTCCGCTTTAGTGGAACTTGGTATTTTCACTGCTGCTTTAAGAACATATTTGAATTCAGTTATTACGTTTCAATTTTTCTATCTAATAGTTTTTGTATTTTTTGTCCTATAATGTTTTTGTAATTTTGATTAATGACCAGCCACATAAAATTTAACCTAAAATGCAGAGAGTTTTAAATATGTCAGTTGTACCGGCACTGTTCCGACCAGAACTGACCCACCAGCAGCTTGACACGCGTTTTTATAGGGAAGTAACGGCGGCACGCTTTCCATTGCACCAGCTCCGGTATCGGAATGTTGAAGCCTCGGCAAGTGTTGGGCTTGATCACTTGAACGACGCATCATGGATACAGCATTTTGGAAAGTTTAAACCAATGGCTGGCAGTTTTCCCGTACCGCTAGCTTTATGCTATCACGGTCACCAATTTGGGCATTACAATCCTGAGCTGGGAGATGGGCGAGGTTTTTTGTTTGCACAGCTGCGGGATCACTCAGGCCGTCTTATGGATCTTGGCACCAAAGGATCTGGCACAACACCATTTTCACGAACGGCTGATGGACGACTGACGTTAAAAGGCGCTGTTCGTGAAATTTTAGCGACTGAGATGCTTGCTGCTTTAAATGTAAGCACCTCGCGGACGTTCTCAGTTATCGAGACAGGTGAAAATCTTGAGCGTCATGACGAGCCATCCCCAACGAGATCAGCTGTCCTATTACGATTGTCGCATAGCCACATTCGCATTGGAAGTTTTCAACGATTAGCCTATTTGGATGACATGAACGGTATCGAGATGCTGGCACGTCACGTGGCATGTCATTATTATGCTGAACCTACTGTTACTGCAAATAAAACTTATCGTGGGCTTGATGCCACGGCACCACTGGAAGATCTTTTACCAGATTTATTATCCTGTGTTAGTGCTGCTATTGCTGACACTGTGGGCCGCTGGCTTTCTGCAGGCTTTGTGCATGGCGTGCTTAATACAGATAATTTTAATATAACGGGCGAAAGTTTTGATTATGGGCCTTGGCGGTTCCTACCGCGGTTTGATGCTGGTTTAACTGCGGCATACTTTGACCAAGATGGTCGCTATTCCTACGGCCGGCAATCTGATGCAGCTCTTTGGGCTGTTTGTCGATTAGCTGACTGCTTTGTTGGCTTAGTGCCACAAAAAGCTTTAGAAGACCGGCTGTATGATTTTCATTCGTTAGTTGAGGATAGGCTTGCTAAACAAATTCAGTGGCGTCTCGGTATTACGTTTGATAGCCACGATAGTAAGCGGGATAAGGCACTTACCCACGATTTTTTTGGTGCTATTAAGGCCAGTCAAAATAAATTTGATCAAGGGTTTCATGATCTTTACGGTGGGACACCAAGAGTTGACGGGTACAGTTCTAAACATTGGCAACCAGTACTGAATTATTTGAAAGATTCCCGGCCACGCAACCCACTAGCTTTAAATCATCCATATTTTCAATCCCCAGAAGCCGTATCCATGACGATTGATGAGGTTGAAGCTATTTGGGCACCAATCGCGGCTAATGATGATTGGTCGCTGCTCTCTGACAAGCTTTTTACCATTAATCAAATGCGACTAGCTTATGGAGGTAATAGTGAGACTCAATTACCAATTATTTTTGATGGGGCAGCAACCTAAACATCACTAGGTGGCACTCCACGGTTCATTACTTCTCGCATAACAAAATTACTTTCCATTCTGAGAACATGGGGAAGAGATGATAAATATGTGGAATGGATCCGGCCAAAATCGTTAACATCACGGGCTGTAACGCGCAAAATGTAGTCATTTTCACCGGCAATTAGGAAACAGGCCAAGACTTGTGGTATTTTAGCAACGGCTAGTTCAAACTCGGCCATCATATCAGAAGACTGGCCATGCAAAGTGATATTCATCAAAACCAGGACGTCATGCCCCATCTTTGCGGCGTTTAAATTAGCATGGTAGCCGTCAATCACACCTTTTTTTTCCAGCAATGAAACTCGCCTAAGACAAGCTGATGGTGAAAGCCCAACAAGATTTGCCAAGTTGACGTTTGAAATCCGCGCATTATCCTGTAATTCAGTCAAAATTGACCGATCAATTCGATCCATTATGTGTAAAACCTCATATATTATCAAAAAATATTATGTAATGAATTTATTAATTCATGAAATTTAATTCGACTTTATTCAACAATAAGACAAGAAAAAGCAATATAAAACGGTAAATTTTCGCATATTATACTCTCTTAAAATATTGGTATTTTATGCTTATGGAAAAGGTTAGAGGCAGAGTATGGGAGACTTTACATGCCAATTATTCTGCAACTGCGGTATTGTAAGGGATTGTTGGTAAAAATTAGCTGTCATAATTGTTAGGAGAGTTGAGAGTGCTTATTGGTGTCCCAAAGGAAATAAAAACTCGTGAATTTCGTGTTGGCTTAGTTCCAAGCTCAGTTTCTGAGCTGGTGTCTCGGGGGCATCAGGTGCTCGTTGAAACGAACCTGGGAGCTGGTATGGGCGCCAGTGATGAAGAGTATACCGCTGCTGGAGCTGAAATTGCTACGACTGCTGCTGAAATATTCACTAAAGCCAATATGATAGTCAAAGTAAAAGAACCGCAGCCTAATGAATGGACGCAATTATCACCAGAACAAATTCTGTTTACTTATCTACACCTAGCAGCAGATAAAGCACAGGCAAATGGGCTCGCAAAATCTGGCTGTGCAGCAATCGCTTATGAAACCATAACCGATGGTGCTGGCGGCCTTCCATTGTTAGCACCAATGAGTGAAGTTGCTGGTCGGTTGGCAGTTATCGAGGGGGCGTGTCATCTTAAAGCCAATTTTGGGGGGCGTGGCATACTGATTTCAGGCGTGCCTGGCACTGCACCAGCGGAGGTCATTGTTATTGGTGGTGGGGTTGTTGGTGTGAATGCTGCTAAAATGGCAGTTGGTCTTGGCGCACGCGTTACAGTTTTTGATCGCTCAGTTCCAAGGCTTCGTTACTTGTCTGATATTTTTGGGAGTAGTATCACAACAAGTTATTCTAGTAGTTCAGTTATTGCTGAAGCCATCAAGACGGCTGATTTGGTTATTGGTGCGGTGTTAATACCGGGTGCTGTGGCGCCAAAACTGATCACACGCGCTCAACTTTCAACCATGCGCCAAGGGGCAGTTTTGGTAGATGTTGCCATTGATCAGGGTGGTTGCTTTGAAACATCACGCGCAACTACTCATGACGAACCTACATTTATTGTTGATAAAATTGTTCATTATTGTGTAGCCAATATGCCAGGATCAGTTCCACGAACCTCCTCTGAGGCCTTGAACAATGCAACATTGCCATATGTATTAGCCCTTGCTGACAGTGGGATCGCAGCACTTGATAATGACGTGCATTTGGCCAATGGTTTGAATGTAATGGGCGGTAAAATTGTTTACCAGGCCGTATTAGATGCATTAGGCAAAGAGGCTTTATTCGTTTAGATGTTCTAATGAATTGATGACGAAAACAGATGGGTGCAAGTAATTTTTTTGTAGAATTTTTGTTTAAATGCACATTTTAATTTTTTTCGCGAGTGTGTGCTACGGGGCGTTTAACCTTGAGTGACCGGTAATTTGCTTTGTGGCATTTATTTGGTGAAATTGATAAACAAAATAAAAAACCTGTAAAATTTATAAAAAAAGGTTGACCATGGCACCACATTGACAGATAAACCGGCTTGTTCCAGCTGACGCTGAAACAACAGTGTACAATTTATTGTGTATGATTTGGGGCCATAGCTCAGCTGGGAGAGCGCCTGCTTTGCAAGCAGGAGGTCGTCGGTTCGATCCCGTCTGGCTCCACCAAACGCTCTCAATATTACGTACATGGCTGTGAAGGATTTCTGCATCAAAGTGTGAGCTTTGGCAATAAAGTGAAAATAAATTCAAGGCGCTCTATCCCTTGCCTAACCTTATAAACATTTTTTTTTAAAGACTTACTTCCATATTTGGCTCTGTTTATCAGTACAAAAACTCAGATGTTATCAAAAAAGAGTGCTTTTTTTTTGTTTCAAGGTAGAGTATTCCAATAGTCTTTTTATTTGTCCGGTTAATTCTGCTCTTACGTTTTTGGAGGATGCCATGAAATTGGATATGAAACACTCTCAAGATTCTTATTCTATGGCGGCCATGGAAAGAATGGATATTGAGCTACAGGCCTTGATTGGCCGTCTAAATGAGGTTGGTTCTGCACTCGCGATTCTCAACTTGTTTAGGCGAGCTGATATTGAAGTTGAAGGAAAGAAGCGTCGGTTACGTGATTTTGCTGAAATTGACCTTGGTCCAGACCCGATGGCTGGCACTTTTAAGGTTATTATTCACAACCCTATTGCTGTTAACGGCGCTATTAGCATCCTGAAAGAAAATAAATTTATTAACATTGATGCTAGTTCTAAACGCGAACTCAAGGTTGTTAAACCCAGGCTAACCGTGCAACAAGAGGATGATTTGGAGACTGAGGTTAAGAGAGTTACGAAAACATCTTTGTCTAAGTTAGCATCTATTAAATCAGACGCATTGCAAAGGGTTCAAGCAGCTATTAAGGCTGAATATATTGAACCTGTAGAGTCAAAAAAAGCAACGCAACAGTTAGATGAAATGATTGCTCAAGCTGCTAAACATGCTGGCGTTTTAGGATTGATAAGACGAAAACAGCTGATTGGAGGGGGGCTTAGTTTCGATGGGCCAGAGGAAGAGGCATTGTATAAACGGATTAATGACCGTGATTACCGAGAACCTTGGCAGGAAATGCTGATACCAAATATTGATGAAGATGATGAGGCGTAGATTTTGAAAAACAATAACGTAGAATCTAAAGACAGTGGTTTGGATGTTAAAGGTCTTCAAAAATTGTCAAATACAAATCGACACTCTGTTATAAAAAACCTTTTAGAAAGTCCGGATGGAACCGTTGACGATAAAGTTGCTAAGGTTAAAACTGCACATCACGTAGATAAAGAACAATTTCAAAATGCCTTCCTCACTCTCATGGGTAAACAAAAATCGTGATTAATCTGTAATAGATAAATCAAAATTATAGAAAGAAAGTGACTGCTTTCAGCCCACTTTCCCTCTATAATTTTACTGAAATCTTCAAAATATGCTACTAAGCTGCTCTGGCCATTTTTTTGAGTTTAGTGTTTATTAAAATCTGTTTTGGGCGGTCAGCTTCTGGGACCTCGCGATACAACAATACTGTTAGAATACCATCAACAAACTGTGCATCTTCAACTTTCATATATTCAGCTAATCTGAATGCTTTTGAGAAAGCGCGCTTGGCTATGCCCTGATGAATATAATTAGTACGCTCCTCAGACTTGCTGGCTTCGATAGTGAGAACACCCTTTTCAATCTGAATAGTTATTTCTTCTTTGTTAAATCCGGCAAGCGCTACCTCAACCCGATAATGTTCATCATCATCCCTAGCGATGTTGTATGCTGGATAATTTGGCTCTTTGCGGTCGGCTACAGCGTTAAGTTCGTCAAACAATGTTTCAAAACCAACAAACTGTCGAGCCATTGGGGTAGTAAAAAATGTCATTTTTATCTCCTTATTGAAAATTAAGTAATTTTCCGTCTCCTGAAAAGCGAAACGGCGTACTTAGTTTTTTGTGACCCATTTTGGCATCACAAATTTTAATTGGTTATTGAAAAAATGTATTTCAAGCCCGGTGCAACAAACATCACAATAAATTTTTGGTTGGTCTGTGTTTTTAAGATAAGCTTTCGACGGTTTTTAAAACAAACGTCTGGAGGCTTGCCACAATTCAGTGGAAGTTATTTGGTGTTACTTCTATTGACAATTTGTGGTGTTTCGCATAAACCACAAGCCGTTAATCGGGCGTCTCGGTTGAGAAACATATTCTATCGTGCTGCATTAATCTGATTTTCCAGCGCACAAAAAGCGGAGATACCCTTGAATTGGTGGTTAGCTGGTCATTCAGCACCGCTTCGGCATTATAGAGAGTAAGAAAATGGCTGTTCCAAAAAGTAAAATCACTAAGTCGAAGCGAAACATGAGGCGAGCCCATGATGCTTTATCGCCAGATGCCTACGTCGAGGACAAGGTGACTGGTGAATTGCATCGCCCGCACCATATAGACCTCAAAACGGGTATGTACCGTGGCAAGCAGGTTATGAAAGTTAAAGAACAGATTTAACTTGCGTTGAGGGGTTCAATTAGCGCCGTCTCAGTGTTTTAACTCTATTGTTTTGTTAGGGGTAGCAAAATTTAATGAATGACAAAAACGCTAAATTTGGTATAGGTGCGATTGTACGGCATCGTGTTTATCCGTTTCGTGGCGTAGTAGTTGATGTCGACCCAGAATTTGACAACACTGACGAATGGTATGAGTCCATCCCTGCAGAGGTGCGGCCAAACAAAGAACAACCCTTCTATCACCTCCTTGCGGAGAATTCTGACAGTTATTACACAGCATATGTCAGCCAGCAGAATTTGCTTCCAGATGCAGAAAACGGTCCTGTGAGTCACCCTGAACTTGATGACATGTTTGATGGGTTAGATGGCGAACGCTATTTGCTGCATCCTGAAGCATTCAATTAAGGTTCAGGAGGGTTCACGCCTTTTGTGATTCTGCAATGTTCAGTTTGCAAAATTTTGTTTGATATTTTCTATTTTCCTTATTGTTTTACTTAACTATGATTGTTTTACTTAACTATGAACTTATTTAGAATTTTACAGATTGTTGACTTGAAAAAGTAGTGCTCGAAGGTTATCTAAATTAAACAGGACTAAATTAGTCTTGATTATGATAATCATTCGCAAACCTGTCGATTTTGAGACTAAATAATAGTTTAACGATCATAGTTTGAATAAGAGTTAGATAAATATGCTGAGATTAAACCGCATGACTGATTATGCAATTATAGTGCTTGGAGCGCTTGCGTACCGTCATGGTAAAACTATGGCGACTGGGCACCTCGCTGTATTGACTGGGTTGACACAGCCGACTGTTGCAAAAGTATCAAAACTTTTACTGGCTGCTGATTTGGTTGAAACACAACGTGGAGTAAGGGGTGGATATCGACTGGACAAAGCTTTAGCTCATATTTCGCTCATAGACGTCGTAGAGGCAGTAGAGGGCCCAATAACTGTTTCAGATTGTGTGGATGATTCTCACGCTTCTCAAACTGGGCGCTGCTGCTGCTTTATGCGCAATCATTTGGACCATGTCAATCTTGCTATTCGTAAAGCGCTGACGGAAGTCACTTTAGAAGATTTGACTACACCACCAAAATTGTTCTCTGTAGCAGAGGCATCATCATCAATTGAAAAAAACCAACAGCTTACGCCACAGCAATCTGCGTAAAAACATTTAAAAAGGAAAAGCCTTATGGCCGCAACCCAAAAAACAATTGACGCGCTAGAAGAAGCTACTGGCAAGTATAAATATGGCTTTGTTACTAATATTGAATCAGACAAGGCACCTAAAGGTCTCAGCGAGGATACTATTCGGTTCATTTCGGCCAAGAAGGAAGAGCCACAGTGGATGCTTGACTCACGTTTAAAAGCTTTTGCGACGTGGCAAAAAATGGAGGCGCCAGATTGGGCAAAGTTGAATATCCCACCGATTGATTATCAGGATATTCATTATTACTCTGCGCCAAAAACTGGAGGAGGGCCTGAGTCACTGGATGAGGTGGATCCTGAGTTGCTCAAAACTTACGCAAAACTAGGCATTCCGCTTGATGAGCAAAAAGTTTTGGCTGGTGTTATTGCTGTTGATGCGGTGTTTGATTCAGTGTCTGTTGCCACGACCTTTCGCGGTGAACTTTCTAAGGTGGGGGTAATTTTCTGCCCAATTTCAGAGGCAATTCGCGAGTATCCTGACCTGGTAAAAAAATATCTTGGATCAGTTGTTCCTGTTGGTGACAACTATTTTTCAGCGTTAAACGCTGCTGTTTTTACGGATGGGTCATTTGTGTTTATCCCAAAAGGTGTAAGGTGCCCGATGGAGCTTTCCACTTATTTTCGTATCAACGAAGCAAATACAGGGCAATTTGAGCGTACTCTAATTATTGCTGAAGAAGCATCTTATGTAAGTTATCTAGAAGGCTGCACCGCTCCTCAGCGTGATGAAAATCAACTCCATGCTGCTGTTGTTGAATTGGTTGCGTTTGATGACGCTGAAATTAAGTATTCTACTGTTCAGAATTGGTATCCTGGTGATGAAAATGGCGTTGGTGGCATTTATAATTTTGTTACCAAACGTGGTGCATGTCGAGGTGACCGTTCGAAGATTGCTTGGACACAGGTGGAAACAGGGTCAGCTATTACGTGGAAATATCCATCATGTATTTTGCAGGGGAAAGACTCAGTTGGCGAATTTTATTCTGTTGCACTTACGAATAACTGCCAGCAAGCTGACACGGGAACCAAAATGATACATATTGGTGAGGGCAGTCGGTCAACAATTATTTCAAAAGGTATTTCAGCGGGACGGTCACAAAATTGCTATCGCGGTCTTGTCCGGGTTCAACCTGGTGCAGAAAATGCCCGAAACTTCACTCAATGTGACTCTCTTCTTGTTGGTGATAAGTGTGGCGCCCATACAGTGCCTTACATTGTGTCAAGGAACCCTAGTGGAAAGGTTGAACATGAAGCTACAACATCACGCATTTCTGAAGACCAGCTGTTTTATTGTCAGCAACGTGGTATCTCAACCGAAGATGCAGTGTCTTTGATTGTCAATGGTTTTTGCAAGGAAGTGATGAAAGAGTTGCCGATGGAGTTTGCAGTGGAAGCACAAAAATTAATTGGTATTAGTCTTGAAGGATCGGTTGGCTAAGCTCGATTTAGGACAATTTAGAAATAATTGGAAATACTTATGGCACCTTTACTTGAAATCAAAGACCTTCATGCCTCAGTTGGTGATACGCCAATCCTTAAAGGTATAGACTTGATCATTAACACTGGCGAAATTCATGCGATCATGGGACCCAACGGGTCTGGAAAAAGCACTATGTCGTATGTGCTTGCTGGCCGCGATGGGTATGAGGTTACTGGCGGTGATATTCTAATGAATGGAGAATCACTTCTTGAAATGGAAGCGGATGAACGTGCTCGTGCTGGTATGTTTTTGGCATTTCAATATCCCGTAGAATTACCTGGTGTTGGTGGAATGAGTTTTTTGCGAGCTGCGGTCAATGCTCGAAGAATTGATGCTGGCGAAAAAGAAGTTGACCAGCTTGAATTTGTTAAAATGGTTAGAGCAAAAGCAAAACACCTCAATATCAATGATGATATGCTAAAGCGCGCTGTAAACGTTGGCTTTTCAGGTGGTGAAAAGAAGCGTTATGAGATCTTGCAAATGGCACTTCTTGAGCCAGCACTATCGGTGCTTGATGAAACGGATTCTGGCTTAGATGTTGACGCTTTGAAGGTGGTGTCAGAGGGGGTTAACTTACTTCGTGACCCTCAAAGAAGTATGCTAGTGATCACACATTATCAGCGTTTGTTAAATCACATTGTTCCAGATTATGTCCATATTTTGGCAGGCGGTAAAATTCGCCGCTCTGGTGGAAAAGAGCTTGCTTTAGAAGTAGAGGAGTCAGGCTATGCCGGCATCAATGATGCAGCATAGTTTAGATGGAGTTATGGGACTCACGGGTGTTCGAGCGGGTGCCCAACGGCGTTGGCAGAAAACAGGTTGGCCGGATCACCGTGCTGAACAATGGCGTTTCACCCGTCTTTCTGGATTACAAAAGGTAGATCTTCGGTTTGCGGAATCAGCGGCCATTACAGCAGAGAATCAGGAGTTTTCTGCTGCCATGCCCGATAATGCGGCTTTTTTATCTTTTAGCAATGGTGTTTTTGACCAAGCAAGCCTCGACAACCTGCCAAAAGGTGTTAAAGCGAGCTTGCTAGATGGCGATGAAGCGACTCTGCTGGCTTTATCTGAATTGGTGCCACAATCCCATCCAATTAGTGACTTGTCGCTCGCCGCGATGACGAGTGGGATACACCTCGAGATTTCAGGTGCGGTTGAAATACCCATTGTTCTTGCGTTTACGGGTGATGATAACTCTTTGTCTGCGCACCCTGTAGTTTCAATAAAGATTAACGACGGTGCGTCGGTTGTAATATCGGAGTGGCATCGGTCTAATGTTGGGCTTTCAGCTCCACTAATGGCTATTGAAGTTGGAAAAAAAGCAAGACTTGACTATGCCAAGGTCCAGCAAGATTCTGCAGCCAGTACCCATCTATCGGCAACTGGCTTAAAACTTGGTGATGATTCAATTTTTGATGGATTTCAAATCTCAGTTGGCGGAAAACTAGCTCGGCTAGAAACACATATCACGCTCGCTGGTGAAAATGCTGACTGTACTCTGTCAGCTATTTACCTTGGGCGCTCAAGCCAACATCACGATATTACTACTAACATGAATCACTTAAAGGGGCATTGTCTGTCGAACCAAGTTATCCGTGGTGTCCTTGATGATAAGGCGCGTGGCGTCTTTCAAGGCAAGGTGCATGTTGCACCTGATGCGCAAAAGACGGATGGCCAGCAAATGAGTCGTGTTTTATTATTATCGCGCAAAGCTGAAGCAGATGCTAAGCCGGAGTTGGAAATCTATGCTGATGATGTGCTCTGTGCTCATGGGGCGACGATAGGAGAGCTGGATGAGACTCAGCTTTTTTATCTCGCGAGCAGAGGAATTGACGGTCAAACGGCTCGAGGAATGCTGATTTCAGCCTTCCTTGATGATGCCATAGATAGTATCAAACATGATGGGTTGTCCGCTATGCTTCGCCCAATCACAACGGCATGGATGACTGCTGTAGATTTAAACAGCGATGGTGAATTATGATGGCTATGAGTAATGCAGACATTCAAATAGAACCAAAACTTGACATTGAAAAGATTAGAGCTGATTTTCCAATTTTGTCGCGTAAAGTTCATGGTAAACCGCTTGTTTATCTAGATTCTGCAGCATCTGCGCAAAAACCAAAGCAGGTTATTGATGCTTTAGTTTCGGCTTATAGTGATACCTATTCAAATGTTCATCGGGGGCTGCACTTCTTGTCTGAAGCGTCGACTGATGCTTATGAAGCAGTGCGCGGTAAAGTTGCCCAATTCATTGGTGCACAAACAGGTGATGAAATTGTTCTAACGGCTGGGGCAACAATGTCTCTGAACTTAATTGCTCAATGTTGGGCATTGCCGAGGTTAAAGGCTGGTGATGAAATTCTTATCAGTATTGCAGAGCACCACGCCAACATTGTGCCATGGCAAATGGTTGCAGAAAAAACTGGGGCCGTAGTCCGGGCCTTTCCACTTGATGCTGATGGTAGTTTCAATATGTCTGCTTTCACTGACATGATGTCGCCTCGGACTAGAATTGTTTCTGTGCCCCATGTGTCGAACGTTTTGGGCACAGTTTTTCCTATAGTGGAAATAGCTCGTGTTGCGCATGATGCTAACGCCTTAATGATAGTTGATGGTTGTCAAGGTGCTATTCATATGCCAATTGATGTGCAAAATTTGGGTGCTGATTTTTATGTATTTTCTGCACATAAACTATATGGTCCAAATGGTGTTGGTGTCTTGTGGGGTAGGGGTGAAATTTTGGCTGAAATGCCTCCTTTTCTGGGAGGTGGGGATATGATTGATCGTGTAACTATTGAAAAATCAACCTACGCTTTGCCGCCACAGAGATTTGAGGCAGGAACGCCAGCCATAGCTGAAACTATTGCGCTTGGCGCTGCGGTGGATTATGTGCAGTCAATTGGTATGGAAGCCATCCGGCAGCATGAGCAGGATATTCTTTTATATGCTCATCAGCGGCTTTCGGCAGTTGATGGGCTGCGTCTAATAGGAACGGCTGCTGGGAAGTCGGGGGTTGTTTCATTTACGATGGATTCTGCGCATCCTCATGATATTTCCACAATCATTGATAATGATGGCGTGGCTATTCGGGCAGGACATCATTGTGCTCAGCCACTGATGGATTTTTATGATTTACCATCAACAGCACGTGCTTCGGTTGGGGTTTATACAACCCGCGAAGAATTTGACTGTTTGGCTGTTGCTTTGGAGAAAGTGAACCGTATTTTTGCATAAGGGTAGAATCATGGCAGATAACAACGATGTTATGATATCAAAGTTTGGTAACGATGGGCTAGGGCTTGCTGATTTTCTTCCAGATACCAGCAATGGCTATATCGCTAAAGCTGGAACTGAACTTTTAAGTTCAGCTGGTCAAGCAGATTTGATTGCTGTGGAGAATGCGCTGAAATCGGTGCACGATCCAGAAATTCCAGTTAATATTTACGATCTGGGGTTGATTTATAAGATTGATCGGAGCCAAAATGGGAATGTCTATGTTGCCATGTCACTTACAGCGCCAGGTTGTCCTGTGGCTGGAGAAATGCCTGGGCAAGTTGCTCAAGCGCTAGCCGCGGTTGATGGGGTTGGAGAGGTTTCGGTTGAACTAGTCTGGGACCCTCCCTGGACACCAGACCGTATGAGTGAAGATGCCAAAATGGCTCTTGATTTTTAATTAATGTGGTTTAGCTAATGGATTATAATTAGGAGCCTGAGCAATGGATTTTGATCCAACCAAACCAATTGTCACCTTGACGGAAAAAGCAGCAGGACATGTACGCCGTCTAATGGATAATGCAAAAAATGATGTTATTGGAATTCGTGTGGGGGTCAGAACAGCTGGATGTTCTGGCATGCAATATGATGTGCAATTTGCCACTGAGCAAAAGCCATTTGAGGATAAGATTGAACAGAATGGTGTAACCTTATTTATTGATCCAACTGCCGTGATGTTTTTGATGGGTTCACAGATGGATTGGGAGGAAGATAAATTTTCTGCAAAATTTGTTTTTAACAATCCAAATGAGCTTGCCCGATGTGGCTGTGGCGAGAGCTTTTCTGTATCCACACCATCATAAAATTTTCCTAATTCAAGCGATGACAAGGCAATGATGAGCTCCCTCACAATCGTTTAAAACAGCATCACTTTTTGCTGCCTTGATGAGGTATGTTCCGCCATGCTGTAACACTAAAATCTGCATGAGGATTGGTGTGGCTTTAGTGTTGTTGATGATGATATAGTTTCTATGGAACGCTTTGAGAAGACACAGTGAGGTGGGGTTGAACGGCAATGTTTGATTGGGCGCTTGCTGCTGGATTGCCAATGTTGGGTGGATATGATGTCTATGCTCATTATCACAACTCATCGGTGCGGGCACATGTTTGGGTAGCTGAAGAGCAGGCCCATGACTCAGATGAAAAATACAAAATGAGAGATAGTATAACTCTATCTTCTGATTTTCAGAAAACAATTGTTATTTTTCCTGGATTTACTGAATTTTGTGAAAAATACAGTGCCGAAGTTTTGCGGTTTCACGAAAGAGGATTTAACGTTCTTATCATTGACTGGCCTGGCCAGGGACAATCAGGGCATTTTGGCTCGCATCCATTGGCAGTGCATTGTGATGATTTTGACCATCACATAGGTGCTATGGACGCGGTAATTGAAAAGGCTGGTCTGGATGATCACGAACTTATACTCTTTGGGCATTCGATGGGGGGGCACCTTGCTCTTCGCTATGCCGCGTGGCGTCCTTGCAAAGTCAAGGCTGTCATTCTGATTGCACCTATGATGGCACCGCCAGTAATGCCAGTATGGCTGGTCCGTGCCGCAAGTCACCTCTTGTTGAGTATCGGGTTTGCCCGCATGCACGTGCCATTTTACCATGTATTGTCACTCGATGTTTTGCGCAAGTATCGGGTTGAAAATCCACTTACGCGCGACCCAAAAGGATATGAGAGTCAATTTTTTTGGTTTGATGATGTGCCCGAATTGCGGCGTAGTGGGCCAAGTATTGGCTGGATAAATGCCGCCTATCGGTCTTGTGCACTATATACGTTGAATTCGGACTGGCTGGCAGCGCTTGAAGTGCCGGTTTTAGCCTTTGTAGCGGGTGATGAACGTATCGTTTTTAGCGCGGCAACTGATTCTAGTTTGCCTCATATCAAAAATCTTACGAGGGTCGATTTTAAATGGGCGCGTCATGAGCTTATGCGCGAATTGCCTGAAGTCAATGCCGAGATTTGGCAGAATATTGATAATTTTCTGGAACGTTTAGACCATGAATTTTATTATGAGACAGCATTTTCCCATTAAATATTGATTAATTATGGGCTAGTCGGTTGCATTTACGACAGAAACTGCTCTTGCGTGGCGCGCTCAGATAGTGAAAAGCCAGGATCATATAGAAGCTTTAATGTGATATCACTAGCTTGCTCAATAGCAACGCGGGTAACGTGTCGTATCTCTAAGCTGTCTGCACTGGCACTTACTGGCCTAAAATCATTTTCTAAAACATCAAGAACGACTTTTGAATGATCGGATAGCAAGGCACCACGCCAGCGTCTTGGCCGGAATGCTGAAATGGGTGTCAGTGCCATTAGCCCACCAT
Source organism: Candidatus Puniceispirillum sp. (assembly GCA_028382965.1). Taxonomy (GTDB): domain Bacteria; phylum Pseudomonadota; class Alphaproteobacteria; order Puniceispirillales; family Puniceispirillaceae; genus UBA3439. The sequence goes on along the minus strand of JAOEUK010000012.1, from coordinate 41,417 downwards.
CAAGTGGAATAATCGGCCCATGTGCGGATAGGTTATAAGCGGTTGAGCCTGCTGGCGTAGCTAAAAGAATACCATCACAAACAAGACATTCCATTTGCTGTTTGTCATTGACTGAAATCGCTAAATGCGCAGCGTTGTGCGTCTGGCGTATGAGTGATACCTCATTAATAGCAAGTGCTTCATGGGTTTTGCCATCTTTTGCGGTTGCGCTCATGCGCAAGGGGTGCAATGGCGCTGTTTCCGCAGCTGCAAGCCTGCCTTGTAAATTGCTGTCAGCATAATGGTTCATCAGGAATCCCAGACGCCCACAATTCATTCCGAAAACAGGCAAACCAAAAGATAGAGTGTCTTGCAACACATGCAGCATATGACCATCACCACCAAGAGCAACAATATGGGTGGCATTTTGAATTTTAGTCTGACCGTACTGTGAGGTCAATTGCGCATAGCGCAGTTTGGCCTCTTTATGTTCAGAAGTACTAAAATGGAGTTTCATAGTGACCTAACATTACGCAGTCTTTGATGTAAATTAATATCATTTAATGACTTATCATAGAGTTTGTGGCGCTAAAAGGCAAAATCACTTGCCTTATGGTTCCGATTTTGGTCATCTTCACGACATGAGTAAGTCTTCATTCCTGATCCAGCCCAATCCAGATTCTCCTGGCCTTTCACAGTCAGTCCAAGGGGTGAACGAAACCGGTAAGTCTGTAACGTTACCAGTGGTTAACGAAAAACCAATCACGCTATTTTTGAATCGTCAGGAAATTGTAACTTCGATGACCCTTGGTGATTGGGTGCCGGAACTAGCAGTTGGATATTTTCTAAACCAAAATATGCTTCGAAGAGATGACAAGATTACAGGTATCGACGTAGATGATGATCTTGGCGTGGTGATTGTGCGCACTTCACACGAAACAGATTTTGAAGCTAAGATGAAGCGTAAGATCCGTACCAGTGGTTGTGCTGAAGGCACCGCCTATGGCGATATGATGGAAAGATTTGACGATATAGCTCTTGATAAAAACGCTCAATTCAAGGCCAGTTGGTTGATCGAATTGTCAAAAGCTATTAACACTGTGCCAAGCTTGTATTTGAGTGCTGGGGCCATTCATGGTTGTGTTTTGTGCCAGCAAAACCGGCCCCTTGTGTACATGGAAGATATTGGCAGGCATAACGCTGTTGATAAGATTGCGGGATGGATGTTTTTGAATCAGACCACCCCTCATGACAAGGTGTTTTATACGACGGGGCGATTGACCACTGAAATGGTTATTAAAACTGTGCAAATGCAAATCCCTGTTTTGGTGTCGCGGTCTGGGTTTACCGCTGCTGCAGTTGATTTGGCGCGTGAAGCCGGGTTAACACTGATTGGCCGAGCTAAGGGCAAGCGGTTTATCGCACTGTCTGGAATTGAGAGGATTCAGTTTGATAGTGCGGACGGGGCTGATTTTGTTGAAACCCCATCTCACCAGCGGGCTGCACAGCGAGACGAACGGTAATGATAATAAAATCTGCAGTGATATTGCTTGCTGGAGGGCAAGCGCGCCGTATGGGTGGCGGGGATAAAAACCTTATGATGCTTGCTGGAAAGCCTGTTTTACAACATATTCTTGATCGTGTGGATTTTGACAATCGTCCCTTGATGTTAAATGCGAATGGTGATCCATCTCGATATGCTGATTTTGAGCTTTTGGTTTGTGCAGATGTCATTGATGGGTATGCGGGCCCTCTGGCGGGTATTCTGACTGGACTTGAATGGATTGCAGAGTATCACTCTGATTTCACACATATGATAAGCCTTGCTACGGATGCCCCATTTTTGCCAACTGATCTGATTGCCAAGTTGGAGGCGAGTCTTGATATTGGGGTTGATATTGTGCAAGCGATGTCAATGTCCCGCCGTCATCCCGTTTTTGCGATTTGGCCAGTGGCTCTGATGGGAGCGCTTCGCCAAGCAGTTATTGATGAAGGCTTGCGCAAAATTGATGATTTTACGGATAGATATGAATGTGTAACTACTGAATTTGTGGGAGAGCCTGACCCTTTTATGAATTTAAACCGGCCGGATGATTTTGATTTGGCAATGCAGTTTTTGCAGGCAAAAAATGAAAATGGGCAGGTGGATTTAAGTTAGAGATCAATCTGGCTTTTCAGGCCAAAACCGGTTATCCAAATTCTGATAATTTTTTTAGTTAAAAAGGAGCCGTAACCAGATGACCAAAACGGTGATTGCATCGGCAAAAACCCTGTTTAAAGCTTATCGCAAAGCACTCGTTATACTTGAAGATGGGCTTGGCAACGAATTTGCGAAGGCTGTTGACCTCATGCAGGCAAGCGCTGGCCATGTGGTTGTGTGCGGTATGGGAAAATCGGGGATCATTGGCCGTAAAATTTCAGCAAGTCTTGCTTCGACTGGAACGCCATCTTTATTCCTGCATCCTGCTGAGGCAATACATGGCGACCTTGGTATGGTTAGACAGGGGGACGTTGTGTTGTTGATTTCCTATTCTGGTGAAACTGAAGAAATTGTGAGGTTGCTTCCTGCCTTTGACCGGCTTGATGCGCGTTTGATTGCGCTAACTGGTAATCCAGACAGTCTGATTGCGACAGCGGCGGAGCTTAACCTTGATATATCGGTTGATCGTGAGGCCTGTCCGTTGAATCTGGCGCCAACAACATCCAGTCTTAATTCACTGGTTCTTGGTGATGCGCTGGCAGTTGCATTGATGGAGGCTCGCGGCTTTGCTGAAACTGATTTTGCGCACACGCATCCGGGTGGGGCACTAGGGCGCCGGTTATTAACTCATGTTCGAGACAAGATGCGCAGCGAAAAACTGCCATTTGTTGATCCAGATGCCTCGGTTCAGGATGCTTTGATGGTAATGACCGAAGGTCGCCTTGGTCTCGCATTGGTTGGAACCGTAGAAAAGCTGGTTGGCGTTATTACCGATGGTGATTTGCGCCGCTTGCTATTAAACGGTTTGGACATTGCCACAACTAAGGTATTCAATGTTGCAAGTCCGGTGCCGCTGACCATTGGACCTGATGAAATGATGGATGCTGCTGAGGCTAAAATGCTTGAAGCGCGCGTTCAATGTCTTGTAGTGGTCAATAATGTGGGTCATGTTGACGGCGTTATTCAGGTTTATGAATAGGCCAAATCTATAATTTTTCTGTCATTGCGCTTTACTTGCAAATGGATTTGATTTTATGAAGCTCGATGCGTTTGATTATACGTTGCCATCTGGGATGATCGCGACAAGCCCGTCTGAACCACGCGAGGCTGCACGGTTGCTTGATTTGTCGGGTGGTGATCTTGTTGACCGGCAGGTGGGTGACTTGCCGTCATTACTGCGTGCTGGTGATGTGTTGGTGGTTAATGATACCAAGGTAATTCCAGCGCGATTGCAAGGAAAAAGAGGTGAAGTAAAAATTTCTGTTACACTCCATAAACGTGAATCTGATCATGTTTGGCGTGTCTTTGCTAAACCTGCTAAAAAATGCCGTACTGGTGATATCATCGTTTTTGCTGAGAATTTTGCTGCTTGGGTGAGGGGACGCGGTTCCAGTGGTGATGTTGAGCTTAGTTTTGTCAATCCTGTTGACGGGTCCGAGCTAACAAAATCCGAGATTGATGCCTGCCTTGATTGCTATGGCAGCATGCCAATACCTCCCTACATCGCGCGTCCTGAAGGAGTAAAAGACAGCGATAAACAGGATTATCAAACAGTGTTTGCCCATAATCGGGGTGCGGTAGCGGCGCCAACTGCGGGGCTACATTTCACCCAATCCCTTGTCAGCAGCATTATTGCTGCTGGTATTAAAATTCTGCCAGTAACTCTTCATGTAGGCGCTGGTACATTTTTGCCAGTTACTGTTGATAATATCGCTGATCATAAGATGCATAATGAATGGGGTGAGATAAGTGGCGAGACAGCAGTCGCGATCAATACTGCGCGCGAAAAAGGTGGCCGCGTCATTGCTGTTGGCACAACTAGTCTCCGTATCCTGGAAGCTTGTTATCAACAAAATGGTGCTATAAAATCTTTCTCCGGTGAGACAGATATTTTTATTACGCCAGGATATGAATTTAAAGTCATTGACGGACTCTTAACCAATTTTCATCTACCCAAATCAACTTTAATAATGCTTGTTAGTGCGTTTGCGGGTATGAAGCGTGTTGCAATAGCTTACAGGCATGCGATAGCTAAAAATTATCGGTTTTTTTCCTATGGTGATGCCTGTTTTATGACACTTAATCCATCTCCTGATATTATTGACAGAATTAAAGCAATCACTGATCAAGAATTATGATCTCTTTCTTTCTAAAGTTATGCAATGGATATCCTTATGTTTAAACCTACTCCTGAATTTGGTTTTGCTCTTAAGGCAACAGATGGTTTGGCGCGGCGCGGCACACTAACAACCGCATGGGGGCAAGTGGAAACACCTGTTTTTATGCCAGTCGGCACGGCGGCTACTGTTAAAGGGATGATGCCAGAATCAGTGGTGTCAACTGGGGCCAGCATTATTCTGGCTAACACGTATCATTTGATGCTTCGCCCCGGAGCCGAACGCGTGGCAAAGCTGGGAGGTGTGCGCAAAATGATGGGATGGGACGGTCCTTTGCTTACAGACTCTGGCGGATTTCAGGTGATGTCACTTGGCTCGCTGCGTAAGCTTGATGAAGATGGTGTGACTTTTAAATCTCACCTTGATGGGAGTCAGCATCGTCTGACACCCAAACGATCAACCGAAATTCAGTATCTTCTTGATGCCACCATTACCATGGCGTTTGATGAGTGTACGCCCTTTCCAGCGACAAAACTGGTGGCCGCTGAATCAATGGCGCTATCCATGCGGTGGGCTAAACGGTCGAGGGAGGCTTTTCATCCACGTACTGGCTATGGCCAATTTGGTATCGTGCAAGGATCAGTGTTCAGCGACCTTCGTGCGGAATCTGTTGCGGCTCTTGAGGGGATTGGTTTTGAAGGTTACGCTGTTGGCGGGCTTGCCGTTGGTGAAGGGCAGTCGGCGATGTTTGAAACGCTAGAAGAAACAACGCCTCTGATGCTTGACAATAAGCCCCGTTATCTGATGGGTGTAGGTAAGCCATCAGATCTTGTTGGTGGGGTGGCACGTGGAATTGATATGTTTGATTGTGTTTTGCCAACCCGCTCTGGGCGGACCGGCCAAGGTTTTACCCGGCGTGGACCTGTAAATCTGAAAAATGCCCGCCATGCTGATGATCCGCGCCCACTTGATGAATCCTGCAGCTGCCCGGCCTGTGCACGCTATAGTCGGGCCTACCTTCATCACCTTTTCAAGGCTGAAGAAGTTTTGTCGTTGATGCTGTTAAGCTGGCATAACATACATTATTACCAAGACTTGATGAGAGAGATGCGGCGTGCCATTGAAATCGAAAGGTTTTCTGAGTTTGAGATTTTGTTTCACACCATGCAAGGATTAGGAGATATCGACCCACTGTGAGTGATTCTAGTCAGCCAAAAATGCCAAATGTAGAGCGTGATCCTCGTGGCTGGTTGGATGCTATAGCTGAAGAAGAGGGGTTTTTTCTTGTTGGGATTGGCCCTGCCACCATTGCAACAAAAAATGTAAGCGGCCTTAAAATATTTCTTGATGATGCATTTGAGGGCGATATGGACTGGCTTCGAACTACAGCGGCCAAACGCATGCAGCCAAAAAATATGTGGCCAGACGCAAGAAGCGCCATTGTTCTTGGTATGAATTATGGACCAGATCACAACCCAATGGATAATCTTGCTGCGCGGTCTTCAGGCAATATATCAGTCTATGCACGAGGACGTGATTATCACGAGGTAGTGAAGGGCAAGTTAAAACAGCTTGCCAGCCAATTTTCTGCAAAGACTGGGAATGCGGTAAAAGTGTTTGTTGATACTGCACCACTGATGGAAAAGCCATTGGCCCAGCAGGCTGGCCTTGGATGGCAGGGTAAACACACAAATCTTGTTTCAAGACAGGTGGGCTCTTGGCTGTTTTTAGGAATCATTCTGACTGATGCTACCCTGCCGTATGACACGCGCGAGACGGATCATTGTGGAGGGTGTCGTCAATGTTTGGACATTTGCCCAACAAATGCGTTTCCCGCGCCCTACAGACTGGATGCGCGTCGCTGTATTTCCTATTTGACGATTGAGCATAAAGGTGTCATCGCCCAGCAATTCCGCCGCGCAATTGGCAATCGTATTTTTGGCTGTGATGACTGTCTTGCAATTTGTCCGTGGAATAAATTTGCTAGCCGAGCCAAAGAACAAAAGCTGTTGGCAAAGGCTGGTACTGATCTTCCGCCGTTGGAACGGTTATTACTTCTTGATGATGCGGAGTTTCGTGACTACTTCTCTGGAACACCAGTGCGCCGTGCTGGTTATGAACGTTTTATGCGAAATGTATTGATTGCGGCTGGTAACAGCGCAGATACAAAGCTTGTGCCATTGGTTAACGCCTTTTTACAGCATCAGTCAGCTTTGTTAAGAGGTATGGCTGTTTGGGCGCTGTCTGAGCTTATGGACCAGCAAGCCTGGAATACGATTAAACAACAACATCTCCCCGGTGAACAAGATAGATCTGTCAGTGCAGAATGGAATAATGGGTAATTCCAATTAAAAAGAAGACTAAAAACAGCGACGCCATAAAAAGTGTGTCAACGCTCTTTGATGATATAGGTGGTATAGGCGTTCATAAAAAGAAAATGGGCTCATTGGGTCAGCCTGTGTGATATCCACGTTCACCATGCTGGCTAAGATCAAGGCCTTCAATTTCGTCTTGTTGGTCAACCCGAAGGCCAACAACTAAGTCAATTATTTTCAAAATCGCATAGCTGAAAATTGCCGTCCATAAAACGGTAATGCCAACAGATTTAAACTGTACCATGAATTGACTGCTAACTGTCATGCCATTAGCAAGGCCAAGACCGCCAAGTGCAGGATGCGCGAGCCACGCCACTAATAAGCTGCCAAGGATGCCTCCCACACCGTGAACGGCAAACACATCCAATGAGTCATCAATCTTTAGGCGCATGCGAATCAGGTCGACCGCAATATAGCAGGAAACCCCGCCAGCAAGTCCAAGGAACAGACCGCCTGGAACCCCAATAAAGCCTGATGCTGGTGTTACCGTTGCCAGCCCAGCTACCATGCCGGTTACAATGCCAACCAATGATGGTCGGCCAAAACGAACCCATTCGATAAACATCCAGACCAGCGACGCAGTTGCCGCCGCGATATGGGTAACAAGCAATGCCATGCCGGCATTGCTGCCTGCTCCCAATGCAGATCCTCCATTAAAACCAAACCAGCCGACCCATAGCATGCAGGCACCAATCATTGTAAGAACAGGGCTGTGTGGTGGTTGTATTGAAGTTGGGAAGCCGCGTCGTTTGCCTACAACAAGCGCGCAAACAAGTGCCGCTGTTCCAGCCGTTGCATGTACGACTATACCGCCGGCAAAATCAAGAACTCCCCAGCCAGCCATAATGCCGCTGCCCCATACCCAGTGGGTGACAGGCGCATACACAATTAGAAGCCAAAGCGCTGAAAACAGTAACAAGGCGGCGAATTTCATTCTTTCTACATAAGCACCGATGATTAAAGCCGGAGTAATGATAGCAAATGTCATCTGGAAAGTGGCGAACAGTGATTCTGGAATAGTGCCGTTCGATGAGTCAATGTTTATGTTGCGCATAAAGCTGTTGGCCATATCACCAACCCAGTCTCCGTCTCCCGAAAAGGCTAATGAATAGCCAGCAACTACCCACAAAACAGACATTAGGGCGGCGATGGCAAAGTGATGCATTAGGACCGAGACAATGTTTTTTGACTGCACCAATCCTGCATAAAAGAGAGCAAGGCCGGGAAGTGTCATAAAAAGCACAAGAGCTGTTGCTGATAAAATCCATGCAGTATCACCGCTATCAATTACTGTTTCGGCAGCAAGTGCGGGACTAACCGTTGCGTTGATGAAAACAATTCCGGCGCTAAGATATCTGAGGGCAGAATGAAAAAACTGCATAATATGACTCCGTTGAACCATTAAACTGCTTTTAAAGACACAGTATAAATTTATTTTTATTATTCTTCTTTAAAGAGCGTGAAAATCAATAAAAATGCTAAAAATTTAGTCACTCTCAATGATTTTGATAATAATTAAGGCATGAAAAACATTAAGTGCTTAAAAATTAGTCATATTATGAAGTATGGTTGTGGGGCAGGCTATAAGATTCAAGGTGGCCAATTATTATTTCTATGTTTAAATCCTTCTGCCCATACCTGTTCCAGAATTGCTTGATAAAAGGGGGTCAGGCGTATTGTTTGGTTTGCTTGTGGGTCTGCTTACGATTGCTGGTGGAGCTTATCTTTGGAAAAATTCTTATTTTTTTGGTCGTAAAAAATATTGGTTAGCTGGCATGCTCGTATTTATTGGCTACATAGCTATGAGGCTAGTAATTGATCCATCAATTGTAGCGATTGAGGCGGTGGATCCAGCGCGTTCTGGCTATCCTGGAGGTCTTGGTCTTCCAATTATTCTATCTTGGGTCATTGGGGGGCTACTTGCTGCAATGGTGGCCTGGGTTATTGGCAGAATATCGCTCGGGTTACGCTCAGATTATTTAGCCATTGCCACGCTAGGTATTTCGGATATCATCCTCTATGTTCTGAAATTTGAGGACTGGCTAACACGCGGTGTAAAAAATGTTAACGGCTTACCGCGTCCAGTTCCTTATGAAGTTGATTTGCAAGCATCTAGTTGGTTTCAACAGGTTGTATTAAACTTTGACTTATCAATTGTTGCAGCTTCTTCCTTGATTGTTAAAGCTTGTTATGCAGGGATATTCATCCTTGTGCTGTTAATCTTAGTGTGGCTATCAGAAATGTCCATACGGTCTCCTTGGGGTCGGATGATGCGCGCAATTCGTGATAATGAAATAGCCGCGAATGCTATGGGTAAAAATGTTGCTCGACAGCATTTGCAGGTTTTTGTTTTGGGGTCAGCAATTATTGGTATAGCTGGAGCGATGCTTGTAACGTTAGATGGACAGTTTACATCAACAAGTTATCAACCACTACGGTTCACTTTTTTAATATGGGTAATGGTAATAGTTGGTGGATCTGGGAACAACTGGGGAGCAATAATGGGTGGTTTTGTTGTCTGGTTTTTCTGGATTGAGGCGGAACCGATCGGCTTATGGCTGATCAATTTTTTAGCATCAGGTATGGATTCAACGCACTGGCTACGGCTGCATCTGATGGAAAGTGCAGCACACACTCGCCTGATAACAATGGGGTTTGTATTGCTGTTGACTCTCAGATTTGCTCCGCGTGGCTTAATTCCCGAGACTAAACGTTAGATGAAGACACAAAAATATTTTGCAACAGGATTTTTATATGATTGACCATAAATTCTTTAGTTCTTTAGTGCTTCAGACTTTACACTATTTCCAACGTGGTCCAAAAAACCAAGCAACTAGTGACCTTCTAGTCCCAGAAATGACGGGTAGCACACGGTGGCGTAGGTATGATGGGAAAATAAGGACGGTTCCTTTTGATCTAAAGTCCGCGTTGGTTTTTACTTCGTCAAACTCAAAATTGCCACCTTCGTAATCATTGGCATCACTCAACTGAACCGTTACTGATACCTTTCTATCAGTATTGCTTTGGCCATTCCAGTGCACATCTTGATGCCAGTCATAATGACCACCATCTTTGGCGTGATATTCTGTGAACTGCATTTCTGCATTATTGTCAACATCAATATTGAAGGCATCGTGATTTGCTCTCCTTACATATTTCCAGAGTAAATCTGATACCCATTGATTCGATAGCCATCGGATAGAACTGATACGCACATTTGCCGTCACTTCTGGAGATGCAAAGATGGTTGCGTGATGCTCTGGCTGGGATAATGCAGTGTTGATTATAGCATTAATTTCCGTCTTGGTTAGAATTGATGACCAAACTTGATAAAGCTCTCGCATATTTAATCCAATAATTTTTATAGATAGTTTTATTTATTTTGTTTTCTTGTTACTAATCTTTAGATCACTGGACTTGGTTGAAAAATCTTGAGTTGCAAGGTCTTTTTGAGCCTGCTTTTTGGGCTTTTTTAGCTCTCGATTACCTTTTCTGTTGTTGCCTTTTGACATTGCATGCCTCCTTAATAAGTTTTTTTCTAAAGTTCCTTGACTAGAGGCAACCCTAAAAATTTTGGTTTTGAGGGCCAATTATAAAAGATTCACGTCTTGGTAAAAAAGAAGAAAAAAAGTTAGCCCAAAGCCATTTGGTTCAGCGAAGGTTTGGTGTAAGCGACGTAATTTACGAGCCGGATGCCTACTTTACTAAAATTAAGTAAGTAAAAGCTCTGTAACAGGAAAAAATTTTTCCACGGAACTAATTATCAGTTCATAAAATCACAATAGCAAATTAATTAATTTAAAGATATGAATTCAAAGGTATAGAAAACATTTTTCATCACTTACTAATCCGATTTCCTGTCGTTTTGGCAGTCAACGTGATTGCCATTGTTGAAATGCACCTAAAAGGCATGATCAAGCGCGGGAAAGCGCAAATGACCAGAGCATAACAGGCATGTCAAAAAAACCTTTGGAAGGAGATAAATATCTATTCGATTAGTGTAGTTGGAGCGGCGTGCGGGAATCGAACCCGCGTCTTTAGCTTGGAAGGCTAAGGTCTTACCACTACACAAACGCCGCAGATGAGCATTTAACGCGTGGGGCCACGTTGTGAAAGCCCTATACTCAAGGCTATTTATATAGCACTGTTGGCAATAAAATAAAAGGCTTTGGTTTGTCTTTGAGCCTCAATAACCAAATGATTTTTTGACGCGATGTTATTCTATTTTTTCTTTTTAGGTGAGTCTATCCAGCCGGCAAGATTCTCTGCTGCAATTTGTTCAATTACCTTCATGCCAGCTTGGCTGTCATTCAAGCAAGGTATATAGCTAAATTTTTCACCACCGTGCTCTAGAAACTCCTCATGCAACTCGATATCAAGCTCATCTAACGTCTCTAGACAGTCAGCAACAAAACCAGGGGCCATGATTGCAATGTGCTTTGATCCATTTTCTGCAAGAGCCACAACACTTTTATCGGTATACGGTTGCAGCCATGGTTCTGAGCCAAAACGTGATTGGAAGGTGGCATGAAAATGTGCCTCATCCCATTTGAGTTCTTCACGAAGTAAGCGGGCTGTTTTGATGCATTGGCAATGGTATGGGTCACCCGCCACAAAATAACTTTTTGGTATGCCATGGAATGAGATCACCAAATCGTCTGGTTTGCCGTTTTCCTTGACTGATTTACGAACAGAGCTTGCCAATGCCTTGATGTATACTGGCTGATCATGCCAAGGTGCTGCAGTACGGATGGCTGGTTGCCAACGTAAATCAAGCGCCCATTTGAACACCTCATCATTTACTGTAGCAGTAGTTGAGGCTGCATATTGTGGATAAAGAGGTATCACCAATATTTGGCTGCAGCCAGCGTCTTGCAATTTCTGCATTTGATGCTGTATTGATGGGTTTCCATAACGCATAGCGTACTCAGTGATTAAATCTGCGCGTTGAAAACTTTTTGCGACATGCTCTGCTTGGAGACGCGTGATACGGCGGAGAGGGGAACCATCAGGATCATCTTTTAACCAAATCCTAGCATAGGCTTCTCCCGATTTTTTAGGCCGCACATTTAGAATAATTCCATTTAAAATAAGCCACCACAAAAGACGCGGAACCTCAATAACGCGACGGTCAGACAAAAACTGTTTAAGGTATCTGCGCATCGATTTAGTATCGGTACCATCAGGTGTACCAAGATTCACAAGAAGCAAGCCCGTTTTTTTCTGGTTAGGAAACTCAGGATGGTCAGAGGGGATAGAGGTAACAGGCATTATCATATTCCATAAACAGTTTAAGATGCCATAGACGATCAATATGCCTTGGGACAAAATAGAGAACGGTGAAATAAACTATATAGTAGTTATTCTTACTTTCACTTATGTAGGTGTTTTGTTCCCATAAATCTAGCCTTTTGAATGCATGCTGCATGATTCATATTGCGTTGTACGGCTAATATTATTTAGTTTTATTTATCTCGTTGACGCTTTTTTAAAAGATTTCAAAAGGGCGTCAACGAGATGATCTATCATAGTATCTGTATGAAATGGACCTGGTGTTAGGCGTAACCGTTCAGCGCCTTTTGGAACAGTTGGATAGTTAATTGGCTGAACATAAACTCCAAAATCCTGCAATAAAATTTGACAAATTTTGGTGCATTTAATCGCATCATTTACCATTATTGGAATAATATGAGTGCTACCTTCCAAGATAGGCAGGCCTACTTCTCGTAATTTAGTTTTCAGTTTGCCAACCTGATGTTGTAGAGATGTCCTCTCGCTAGAATTGTTGCGGAGATATTTGACGGATTCTAATGCACCAAACGCTAGCGCAGGTGGCAGAGCAGTGGTAAAAATAAAGCCTGAACCAAAACTTCTTACAGCATCGCAAATCACGTCATCTGCCGCAATATAGCCTCCAGCAACGCCAAATGCCTTTCCCAGTGTGCCTTGGATCACATCTATTTCATCCTGAATGCCGCACATCTGTGCTATGCCGCCACCTTCATCGCCATACATCCCAACTGCATGTACTTCATCAAGGTAAGTTAAAGCGTTATATTTTTTTGAAAGTGCAGTAATTTCAATGACTGGACTAGTGTCACCGTCCATTGAGTATACTGACTCAAAAACAACCATCTTTGGTCTATCTATTGGCTGTGCAGCAAGCAGCTCTTCTAGGTGTTTTAAGTTATTATGCCGAAAAATGACTTTGTCACAGCGCGCATACCGGATACCTGAGATGATTGAAGCATGATTCATTTCGTCAGATAATATGATGATATTGTCAAGCAATCCTGCAATGGCGCTGATGCTTGCCTCGTTTGCAACATAGCCACTGGTTAAAACAAGAGCACGCTCTTTACCATGCAGCTTGGCCAATTCAGTCTCCAAAGCTACAATTGCCGCGCTTGTTCCAGATATGTTACGGGTGCCGCCTGCTCCTGCGCCATGCTGTTCAATTGCGCTGCTGATAGCTTTGACAACACTAGGGTTTTGTCCCATTGCAAGGTAATCATTTGAGCACCACACAACAACAGGCTTTTGGCCATCTGCACTGTTCCATAATGCGTGAGGGTGGTTGCCTGCTTGGCGATCAAGCTCAACAAAAGTGCGGTAAAAATTTTGGTCCTTCAGTTGATCCAGTTTGCTTTGAAAAATTCTAATATAGTCCAACTTTAATCCTCACTGCATCAATATTGCGTGCTCAAAGACTGCTACAACAATGTAAAGGAAAGCCCAACAAAAAATTTTAGGGTGAAAATAATTTTTACAACAACTAGAATTTGTTGAATGAAGTTCTGTTAATGGCTGGTGAGGCTGCCACTAGCTCAATTAAATCACAGTTAATCATCTGTTTTCCAACATTTTCAAAGTTAACTGTAACATTCATTCCAACAATTGACTGTACTTGACCGAGGCCCCAATCATGTTTTTCTGGATGTCTGACAAAATCGCCAAGGCTAAAATAAAGCAAATAGAAAATTCCTAGATTTTTATTTTTATCAATTGTGGGAATAACAAAATATTTACTGCCATAATTTTACATTACCAAGCAACCTATTTTGGTTTGTGGGTCAACATAAAAAGGCTGTAAAATTTGTTATTGCAAAAGATGTTTAGCCTTGAGTTTGTCTTACTCTGAGATTGTTTAAGTCATAGCCTTAGGAAAAAATGCCTTGCAGAACCATAGGAATAGGTGTAATTCACAACCGGCTTTTAAGGTTTAAGTGATTGTAAACCTCTTCTATTTGATTGCAAGGGTGATGAAATGAAGGACAAACAGGCAGTATCTGTTAAGTCAGACATTACTCTGCTGGAAAGTGCGGGTAACGATGCCGTCTTATCAGAAAGAATGGTCGATAAAGCAAGCGAGTTTAGTGTTGGGTCTATTGATCAAAGCATGTTGCCAAAAGGTTATAGGCCCATTGATACAGAAGAGTTTATGAATCCGCTGCAACTTCTATATTTTCAGCAGAAGCTTGAAGCGTGGAAAGAGGAATTACTTGATGATGCTAGCGGAACAATAACAGGACTTTCGCAGGAAAATTTGCATCAACCAGATCAGATGGATCGTGCACAAATCGAGAGTAATGCTGCGCTTGACCTCAGAACAAGGGATCGTGAGCGTAAGCTACTGCAGAAAATTGAATCGGCGTTACGCCGCATAGAAGATGGAAGCTATGGCTATTGCGTTGAAACTGATGAGCCGATTAATTTAAAACGCCTTGAAGCTCGGCCTATTGCTTCATTAAGCTTACATGCACAGGAACGACATGAGCGGATGGAGCGCGTTCATCGCGACGACTAACCAACAGTGAGTTGTGCATTCTCTGCCATAGTCAAACAGAATTTTACAAAAATATTACTGAATTAGTAATAGCTTATAAATCACCTTAATTTTTTTATTTTATCACAAAAAGAACAAAAGGTGAAAGTAAGCTTGACTTTAGAACAAATAGAGTACAAAAATTAAAATATAAAATATAGAAATTAAATTTCAAAAACTAATCCAAATTGTTCTGGTTCTATTGAAAAATATAAAAAATTAGATGAGCTAATCATGGACAGGGGTTGGTGGTTATGTAACTAAGGAGGCATAAATAAATGGATGGTGCTGTAGTGGATATCAAAATGAAAAGTGATGATAAGAACAAGGCTCTTGAGGCAGCCATCGGGCAAATTGAAAAAGCCTTTGGTAAAGGCTCAGTAATGAAGCTTGGGCAACGAGAATCTGCAGTTGACGTGCAAGCCATTTCCACCGGCTCACTTGGCCTTGATATTGGCCTTGGAATTGGCGGCTTTCCAAAAGGGCGCATTGTTGAAATTTATGGCCCAGAATCGTCAGGAAAAACGACATTAGCTCTCCACGCTGTTGCTGAAGCGCAAAAAGAAGGTGGTACTTGCGCTTTCGTTGACGCGGAACATGCGCTTGACCCGGCTTATGCTCGTAAACTTGGTGTGAATATTGATGACTTGCTGATTTCTCAACCTGATGCAGGTGAGCAAGCATTGGAAATAACAGATACGTTAGTGCGTTCTGGTGCAGTCGATGTTCTTGTAATTGACTCAGTTGCAGCACTTGTACCTCGTGCTGAACTCGAAGGTGAAATGGGTGACCACCACATGGGCTTGCATGCCCGCTTGATGAGCCAAGCCTTACGAAAATTAACATCTTCGATCTCAAGGTCAAATTGTTTGGTTATATTTATCAATCAAATTAGGCTTAAAATTGGTGTAATGTTTGGTAATCCAGAAACAACTACTGGCGGTAATGCTTTAAAATTTTATGCTTCAGTTCGAATAGACATTCGCCGCATTGGCGCAATTAAAGATCGAGATGAGGTGGTTGGTAATCAAACTCGTGTTAAAGTTGTGAAAAATAAAGTTGCTGCGCCTTTCCGCACGGTTGAATTTGACATTATGTACGGCGAAGGTATTTCCAAGATGGGTGAATTGCTTGATCTCGGTGTTGCTGCCGGCATTGTTGATAAGTCTGGTGCTTGGATTTCGTATAACGGTCAACGAATTGGTCAAGGTCGAGAAAATGCAAAAACATTCCTTCGAGACAACTTAGAGTTGGCTGATGAAATTGAAAGTGCAATTCGAAAAAATGCGGGCCTTGTTGGTGATCAAATGCTTGATAATTCAATTGGTGACAGTGAAGCTGCGAAGGTGCCAGATTCGCCTGATACAGCGGAATAGTTTTTAGGCAAATATCGTATAGTTTTAATTTAATATAAAAAAGGCTAGTTCTGGTTCGCCAGGCTGGCTTTTTTGTATTAAATTATTTTTCTTTTCTTCATAGATTGCTAATCAGCATTTTTGATAAAATATTTATGAGAACTTTCAAATTAAACAACTTCAACTGGACAGAAGCCCCTCGTGGTGGGTAAATAATAATCGTAAATAATGAAATCTTTTGTGGTAAAATAGTCTAGTGAAATTGAAGTATATGAGAAACTGTGAAACAGACGCTGTGTTGTGGGCAGGCCTATGTCGAGTGTGAATGATATCCGTGCTACGTTTTTAGAATATTTTGCTAAAAATGGGCACCAAATTGTTGCATCCAGCCCTCTTGTTCCGCAGAACGACCCGACCTTGATGTTTGCTAATTCTGGGATGGTTCAGTTTAAAAATTTGTTCACTGGTGCAGAAACTCGTGATTACGTTAAGGCTACCACTTCACAAAAATGTGTAAGGGCTGGTGGCAAACATAATGATCTTGAAAATGTTGGGTACACTGCTCGCCACCACACGTTTTTTGAAATGCTTGGAAATTTTTCCTTTGGTGATTATTTTAAGGAGACTGCGATAGAACTATCGTGGGACTTACTTACTAAGGAATATGGCCTTGAAGCCAAAAAACTGTTGGTAACCGTTTATCATGAAGATGAAGAGGCAGCATCTTTGTGGAAAAGAATAGCTGGCCTTCGTGATGATCGAATTATTAGAATAGCGACTTCTGATAACTTTTGGGCTATGGGTGATACTGGTCCATGCGGCCCTTGTTCAGAAATTTTCTATGATCACGGCGATCATATCCCTGGTGGGCCGCCCGGATCACCAGATGAAGATGGGGATCGTTTTATTGAAATCTGGAATTTAGTTTTTATGCAATTTGAACAGGTGCCAGGTAAACGCTTTAATCTTCCAAAACCTTCGATTGATACAGGTATGGGCCTTGAACGAATTGCTGCGGTATTGCAGGGTAAACATGATAACTATGAAATTGATCTTTTGCGTGCTTTAATTGAAGCGTCGGCTGAAGCCTCGGGGACCTCGCCCAATGGGAAGCATAATATTGGGCATCGTGTAGTTGCTGACCACTTACGTGCTTCTTCGTTTTTAATTGCTGATGGAGTTTTGCCTTCCAATGAAGGGCGTGGTTATGTTTTGAGGCGAATTATGAGGCGAGCCATGAGACATATTCATCAGATGGGTTGTGCTGACCCCACAATGCACAGGCTAGTGCCAACGTTGGTAGCTGAAATGGGAGCGCAATTTGGTGAACTTGGCCGTGCTCAGTCGCTAATTGCTGAAACGCTGAAATTGGAAGAGGTGCGTTTTAAAGAAACTTTAGGGCGGGGCTTGCGTATCTTAAATGATGAGGTTGTTGGTAAGTCATCGTGCGGAACGCTTGATGGGGCGATGGCATTTAAGCTCTATGATACATTTGGTTTTCCGCTTGATTTAACTCAAGATTTCATGCGGGGCTATGGTTGGGAGGTTGACGTTGAAGGGTTCAAAACTGCAATGAACACTCAAAAGGCAACTGCACGGCGGGCCTGGAGTGGTTCGGGTGATAGTGTAACCGAAACTATCTGGCTTCACTTGTCACAGGCATTAGAACCTACTGAATTCCTTGGCTACAACTCGGACACTGCCGAAGGGATGGTGGTGGCCCTTGTTGATACGAATGCCAATATTGATTCAATTGGGAAAGGCAGTACTGTGCAAATGGTGGTAAATCAGACGCCATTCTATGCAGAATCAGGTGGCCAGCTTGGTGATGTTGGCATGGTTATATGGAACGAAGGTTTGGCGCGTGTTATCGACACACAAAAAACACCATTAGGTTTGTTTGTCCATCAGATAGAGATTGAAACTGGTATTTTGACGAAAGGCCAAGAGGTCCGTTTGCAAGTTGATGTGGCGCGTCGTTTACGATTGCGCGCCAACCATTCTGCAACGCACCTGCTTCATGAGGCATTGCGCCTTGTGCTTGGTGATCATGTAGCGCAGAAGGGATCATTAGTTAGCCCTGATCGTTTACGTTTTGATTTTTCACATCAGAAAGCTGTTCTGGCTAGTGAATTGGACCAGGTACAAAAAATTGTAAATGCTCGAATTCGGATGAATTCGGATGTGACAACACGCATTATGACTCCCGATTCGGCGGTTGAGCTAGGTGCTTTAGCTCTGTTTGGCGAAAAATATGGTGATGAGGTCCGTGTCGTGCAGATGGGTGGAATGAACGATGATAATCCCAATAAGGCTTGGTCGGTTGAATTATGTGGTGGCACGCATGTGGTCCAGACTGGTGATATTAGTCTTCTAAAAATTATTTCAGAATCAGCTGTTGCTGGTGGCGTGCGCCGGATTGAGGCAGTAACCCATGAAGGGGCTCTTGCGTGGATTGATGCACGCGATGCTATTCTTACAAAAACCTCTGATTTACTCAAAATTGCGCCAGAACAGCTGGCGGAACGTGTTGCACAGCTTGTTGAAGATCGTAAAAAAGCTGAGCGTGATATTAGTCAGTTACGGCGAAAAATTGCTGCTGATGGCAATGGGGCTGGTAGTGATGTTATTAATGGTGTCACCTTTATAGGGCGTTTGCTGGAAAACACGCCTGCACGTGAATTAAAATCATTGGCGGATGAAATTAAATCACCACTGGAAAAAGCGGTAATATGTCTTGTTGCTACTGATGATGGAAAAGCATCTATTGTAGTGGCTGTCACGGCTGACCTCGCCAGCCAAAAAAGTGCAGTTGACCTTGTGAAGATAGGTTCTGCCGCACTTGGCGGTAGTGGTGGCGGTGGTCGCCCTGATATGGCGCAAGCTGGAGGTCCAAATGCTGGCAAGGCAGCTGAAGCTTTAAGGGCTGTATCAGCAGCTTTGTAGATATCATGTAACTCAATACTAAGCTGATCAGTTCATTTTGCCCTGATCCAAGGGCATTTTTTCCATAATTTCACAAAAAGGCAAATGATATGTCAGACACAATTATTCCTGATTTAATTTATACCAAGGTTGACGAGGCACCTGAATTGGCAAGCGCATCACTTTTGCCAATTATTAACCGCTTTGTTCAACCTGCCGGATTGACTGTTGGCCGTCGTGATATTTCACTTGCTGGTCGCGTGATTGCCGCATTTCCTGATCACTTAACTGATGATCAGTGCCAGTTGGATGATCTTGCTGAGCTAGGTGAACTGGTGAAAATGCCTAAAGCCAATGTAGTGAAGTTACCAAATGTTTCAGCCTCCATTCCCCAGCTTGCCAGCTGCATCAGCGAATTACAGGGACAAGGCTATAATCTCCCAGATTACCCCCTTTCACCGGCAAATGATGAGGAAAGAACCATTGCTGCATGCTATGATGCTATTAAGGGCAGCGCAGTTAACCCCGTTTTGCGGGAGGGGAATTCTGATAGGCGAAGTGCTAAGGCAGTAAAAATATATGCGCAGAACAACCCGCACTTGATGGGAGTCTGGAATGCCAGTTCAAAAACTCACGTTTCGTCGATGTCGTCAGGTGATTTTATTTCAAACGAAAAATCAGCCACATTGACTGCAGCACAGGCTGGCATAGCAAGAATTGAATTTTTGGATAAGTCTGGAAACATAAATGTTTTAAAAGGTGGGCTTAATCTAAAAGCAGGCACTGTTGTGGATGCCTCTTTTATGAGTATGAGTAAGTTAAATGCGTTTTTGCGCAGTGAATTGGCAGATGCAAAAGACTTGGGTGTTCTGTTCTCAGTTCATCTGAAAGCAACGATGATGAAAGTGTCAGACCCAATTATTTTTGGCAAAGCAGTTTCTGTTTTATTGGAAGAATTTGTCGCCAAACATGAGGCCATATTGAATGAGCTGGGGATGGATTATAACTTGGGTCTTAGTGATCTTGAGGCCCGTATTGCCACCCTTCCCATAGCTAAGCGCAGTGAGTTAGAGGCTGATTTAACTTCATGCTTTGCTAACAATCCACCACTCTATATGGTGAATTCAGACAAGGGCCTTAGTAATTTTCATGTCTCATCAGATGTGATTATAGATGCTTCAATGCCGGCTTTGATCCGTGCTGGTGGAAAGGGTTGGGGCCCTGATGGGAGTGAACAGGATTGTAAATGTGTTATTCCTGATAATTCCTACGCGCCGGTTTATGATGAAACGATAAAATTTTTTAAGAAAAATGGTGCCCTAGATCCCAAAACTGTAGGATCTGTTTCAAATGTTGGCCTGATGGCACAAAAGGCTGAAGAATATGGATCACACCCCACAACATTTCAAGTTTCTGATAATGGTTTGGTTCGTTATATTTTGGCAAATGGTGATATTTTGCATGAGCATCATGTTGAAAAAGGTGATATCTGGAGATCATCCACTACCAATCAGGCACCGATTGAAGATTGGGTTAGGTTGGGTCTTGCTCGCCAGAAGGCAACAGGTGCTGAGGCTGTGTTTTGGTTGAATGAAAAACGACCTCATGATGCGCAGATTATTATCCATGTAAAAGCAATGTTAAAACAGCTTGATGTGGCAGAGTCATCTGTCAGAATTATGAGTCCACGTGAAGCAACACGATTCTCGCTTGAAACAATTACCGCTGGTAAGGACTGTATCTCGATAACTGGTAATGTGCTCCGTGATTACTTGACGGATCTTTTTCCTATTCTGGAACTTGGTACATCGGCAAAAATGCTGTCTGTTGTCAAATTGATGAATGGCGGTGGTCTTTTCGAAACAGGGGCGGCTGGGTCAGCACCAAAACATGTTCAGCAATTGGTTAA
This sequence comes from Candidatus Puniceispirillum sp., assembly GCA_028382965.1. GTDB lineage: Bacteria > Pseudomonadota > Alphaproteobacteria > Puniceispirillales > Puniceispirillaceae > UBA3439. Next base: position 20,732 of record JAOEUK010000012.1, on the reverse strand, counting down.
GGAAGGACATTTGCGCTGGGATTCACTTGGTGAATTTTGTGCGCTTAGTGAGTCGCTGAGCTTCATTGCTGAATCAACTGGTAATCAAAAGGCTGGTGTGCTGAGTAAAGCTGCTGACAAAGCTACCCAGCGGGGATTGGAAAATAACAAATCTCCAGCGCGCCATGTTGGGCAAACTGATACTCGTGACAGTCATTTTTATTTTGGGCTATATTGGGCACAGGCTTTGGCCGAACAAAACGAAGATCAGGAACTGGCTAATCATTTTGCCAAGCTAGCGGAAGAACTAATAGACAATGAAAGTAAAATTGTTTTTGAGCTAGCCTCGACTCAGGGAAAGCCCTGTGACTTAGGCGGATATTATCGCGTTGATGCAGATAAGGTTGAAGCGATTATGCGGCCAAGTACAACATTGAACGACATTATCGGTTAATGCAGTTAATCAAGGGGTAATATTTCTAACGCTGGTTTGGTTCAATATGGAAAAATGATTACTAAGTTAGTTAATAAAAAAAAATGAATTTCATACGGGAGATTTTTGGAAAATAACAGTTTTTAGTGGGCTGTGCGTCAGGTTTGAATTTGATCGCATTTAAATTTGAGATCTAGCTTATTCATAAGGTTGTCCAGATCGTCGACCTGATCAAAATGGCTGCCGTGGCTATGATGCATGAAACCCTGATTGATAATATTCTGGATCATTATCAACATAGTATCCCAGTAGCCGTTCAAATTAACAATAATAATTGGTTTTTTATGTAGCCCTAATTGTCGCCATGTAATGATTTCCATTGTTTCATCAAGCGTTCCAAGTCCACCAGGAAAAATGATGAAGGCATCGGCGATATCATACATCATTGCTTTTCTTTCATGCATAGAATCAATGATATGAAGCTCTGTCACATCCTTATGGCCAACCTCAATATTATCTAGAAACTTTGGGATAATACCGGTTACTGTGCCGTTGGCTGCTAGGGCACCATCAGCAACCGCTCCCATCAGGCCCATCTTTCCACCTCCATAAACCAGGCCAAACCCACGTGATGCAATCATTTGGCCCATTTGATATGCAGCATCTTTGTAAAGTGGATTGGTGCCAGAGGCGGCACCAGTAAAAACACAAATTTTTTTCATTTAAAAACCCCTTATTCGTAAGGCTAAGTGTTGTCGTGATTGAACCCTAACTCAATTAGCACTACTCTGTTATTAATTATTCACAATGAGAAAGGAAACCCAATCAGTGCGCTTGATACTTTATACCTTAATTGCGGTGGGCGGTGTCCTTGTTGTTCTGGCGTTAGCAATGGTGTTCGAAGATGATGGTGTTGAAAAGGTGGGCTCGCATAACCAATCCATTGACGTTACAAAAGCAATATCAAAACATATAGAAACGCCAGATAATCTAAAAAAATTGGTTGTACCTGAAACGTTGAATGCTCAGCCTGGTGCAAATACACCCCCACTGCTTGCCATTAATATTGCGCGAGTGCAGCCCGATGGTGGTGCTGTTTTTGCTGGAACTTCATCACCGAAAGCAACAATCCTTATTTTTGAAGGGAAAGTAATTCTTGGGAAAACAGTTGCTGATAGGCTAGGTGATTGGGTTATAGTTCTAGAAAAACGATTAGCCGCTGGCCAACATCTCATTTCAATAGCAATAGAGAACAAAGATGGCTCTACCAGATTGGCCAATCGCACTTTGGCTATTGAGATTTACACAGACTCTGAAACCAAGCCATTGGTGGCTATGTTGCCGGAAATAGCAACCGAAGTCCCTGTTTTAATCCAGTCGTCTGATGATGAGAAGAAAATGACATCTAAAACCAGTGATGTGGACATGAAAAATATCATTGCTGAGCAGGTAACATTATCTGACAACATGAGTGTAAAGAGCGATCTTGCGAAAGTTTTTCCAACCGCTATTGTTTGGCGAGATGAATCACGAATTCTTATTTCTGGTATATCAAAAGGTGGGATGCGGATCATTGCAACTGATGCAAGTAGACCATTTGGAGAGGCAATGGCTCTCACTGATGGCGCATGGCAAATTGGCGGTAGTCTGGCTCTAGAAACGTTTCAGCACCAAATGAAGTTTGTGTTGTTGGATGATTTTGATAAGGTTGTTGCCCGTTATGATCTTCCTATTAAATCACGTGATCTCTTGAAAGGGAAAGATGGATCACCGCTGGTTGTTATTAACAAGGGGGATGCTCTTTGGAGTATTGCCTATCGCCGGTTTGGCGATGGAGTTAGATATGTAGATATTGTGAGGCGCAACCAGGCGGATATTGTAAATCCGGATTTAATTTATCCAAAACAGATATTTGTTCTTCCAAAATCTGCACGGAGTGCGGATAACAAGAACTAGTTCAAGCAGTGTTATCAGTAATGTGATTCTGAACCACTGCATTATGAAAAAAGAGACCAAATAATGATTTTAGGATCAAAGTGGAAAATTTCTAATGACGGATGGCCGGTTCTTGCGTTGGCGGGTGTTCTGACAATTTTTGTTAGCATTATCTCGTTGCCGCTTGGATATTTTCTACTTGGTCTGATGATTTGGCTGTCTCATCTATTGCGCGTGCCTTGCCGGCAAATTGGATCAGATGAGGAAACTATCTATGCGCCATGTGATGGTGTTGTTCTGGAAATTGAAACAGATGTATTCCCCAACGGGTCTGTCTACAATGCACTGGTGCCAGCACATCGTATCACTATACAAACACGGCTGAGTGATGCGCAGTTGCAAACAAGTCCAATTACTGGCCATATTGTTGACAATCATTTATCTCCGGGCCTGTTTAAAAAATGGGGTGACAATCCTGCTGCCTGGCGGGAGGCACGTTTAACTAATGAACGCCGTGAAATTAGTTTACGGGATCGCTTTGGCAGAAGTGTAATTTTAGTTCAGTTAGGCAGTAAAACTGCACGTCAGCTCATTTGCCGTTTATCTGAAGGAAAATTTGTGAGGGCAGGGAACCCTATTGGGTTGGCACGAATAGCAGGAGTCGTCGATCTTTATGTGCCGGTGCAGTGCAAAATTCTAGTTTTGGTTGGCCAGAGCATGATTGCTGGAGAAACAAAGCTGGCTCGATTTGCCCCGCGACCCATTAAAAAACCAAAGGCGATTGCAAAACAGCCAGTTAATCCTGACTAGGGGTTCCAACAATGTTTGACGCCCAGATCCGCCCTTGCATTGACCGGCTATTCAGTCCAGCTGGCCACTGGCTTGCTGGCTTAGGAGTAACACCAAATCAGGTAACAGTTACAGGCGCTGTCTTTGGCTGCTCTGCAGTTGGGTGTGTAGCCTTTCAGCTATTCGATTTAGCGTTTTGGTTTACCGTGTTAAATCGTCTTGCTGATGGGCTGGATGGCGCAGTTGCTCGCGCCAGCAGGTCAACTGATTTTGGTGGCTACCTGGATATTGTTTGTGATTTTGTATTTTATAGCGCCATTCCCTTTGCCTTTGCTGTTGCCCAGCCAGAAAATGCTCTAGCCGCAGCATTTCTAATTTTTAGCTTTATGGGCACGGCAAGCAGTTTTTTGGCCTTTGCCATTTTTGCTGAGAAACATCATATTTCGACTGAAATCCGAGGAAAAAAGGCCTTTTACTATCTTGGCGGGTTAACTGAAGGGGCTGAAACCACCCTGCTGCTTCTTGCAGTGCTCATCTGGCCTAGCTATTTCATTTATATGGTTTGTGGGTTTGGGCTTTTATGCTGGGTCACAACACTGATCCGGATTTATTTGGCATACAGCGAGTTTAGTAACTAGAGTCAATTTTTTAAGTTGATAGAGTGGATTTTATGATCATACACCGCGCTTTAAGGCATATCTTTGTGAGGAGAGGCAGTTTAAAAGTATGAAATTTGGAATTGGACAATCGGCTCCCCGCGTTGAAGACCGGCGGTTACTGATTGGTGCAGGTTGTTTTAGCGATGACGTGTTTCCTGGCAAAGGGTTGCACGTTGCGTTTTTACGGGCGCCTTACGCGCATGCGCGTATGCTTCACCTTGACGTCAGTGCCGCACGTAATCTGGATGGGGTTAGTCTTGTTGCAACACAGGCAGATCTTGATGCTGATAATGTTGGCGATATTGAGTGCCAGTTTTGTCCACCTTTGATTGGTGGTGGTAAGATGCAACTTGTCAGCAAGTCTGCAATGGTGCGCGATATCAATCGCCATGCTGGTGATATTGTTGCCATGGTAATTGCCAAAAATCAGGAAATCGCTGATTCTGCGATCGAACTGATTAAGGTTGAGTATCAGTCAATGCCAGTTGTTACTGATATTTACGCGGCGATGGGCGATGATGCTTCGCAATTATATGACTGTTATCCCAATAATACTGCCTTTGAATGGGGGGCTGGCAATTTTGATGGAACCAATCAAGCGATGAAGGCTGCTATTGCCAATGGCCATAAAATTGTTGAGGTCGACGTGATTAATAATCGCGTTGTGATCAACTCAATGGAAACTCGCCCAATGGTAGTGGCCCCAGGCAAAAGGGCTGGATCGCTGGATATTTGGTGTGGTACGCAAGGTGTGGTTGGCGTTGCTGAACAGATTGCAAAATCCTTGTCTATGGACCTGGCAGATGTTCATGTTCAAACCGGCGACGTTGGTGGTAGCTTTGGCTTTAAAATATTTCTACATCCGGAGCAGATTTGCATTGCCTGGGCCGCGCGCCGCCTTGGGGTAATGGTGCGATGGCAGCAAAGTCGGTCTGATTGTTTTTTATCGGATTTGCACGGACGTGATAACCGGTCGCAGGCGCGCGCAGCGATTGATGAAGCTGGCCGTATTCTGGCGCTTGAGGTGACTGTGCATGCCAATATGGGTTCATGGCTGTCGAATTTTTCTACTTATATTCCGACCTTGTCAGGAAGTCGTACGCTGACTACTGTATATGACATCAAGGCAGCAAGCCTTCGGGTAATTGGAGTGATGACTAACACCCCTGCAGTGGATGCGTATCGCGGTGCTGGCCGGCCGGAAGCTAATTATCTGATGGAACGGCTAATGGATCATATTGCTGTTGAGACGGGCCATAGCCGGCTTAATATACGCCGCGTTAATTTGATCAAAACAGATCAGATACCCTATGAAATGGTATCAGGTGGCACAATTGATTCTGGCGAGATTCTTCAGTTGTTTGAAGCTGCCATCGAACAGGCGGATGTGGCTGGATTTTCCAATCGTAGGGCTCAGTCAGATACACAAAGCAAATTTCGTGGCATTGGTTTTGGTATGTATTTAGAACAATGCGGCGGCGGGGCTGATGAGGGAGTTGATATCGAGTTTGAGGATGATGGCCGGATCATTCTTTATGGTTCTCAGCAATGTAATGGGCAGGGACACCGCACCACGATAACGCAAATTCTGTCAGATTGTTTGGGATATGATGTGGATTTGATTACTGTGCACCAGGGGGATTCAAACCGCAGTCCGCGCGGGACAACTGGCGGGGCTCGTATGGCGGCAGTTCTTGGGTCGGCTACGGCGATGGCTGCGGCGAATATTATTGATATCGCGACGCCGCTTGCCGCTGAAATGCTGGATTGTGATGTTGACACGTTGGTATTTGCTGATGGCTTGTTCTTGGTCAAGGACACAAACAGGTCATTGACAATTGAAGACCTTGTGCGTCATTTGGCTCAGCCAGGCCAAATGCACCAGTTGAACTGCATACAGCCCTATGAAACCGATGGTGCCACCTATCCTTATGGCTGTCATATTGTTGAGGTTGAAATTGACAAGGGAACCTGTGCTGTTGAAGTTGTGCGTTATAGTGTGATGGATGATTTTGGCCTCGTTATCAACCCAATGACACTTGCTGGTCAAATTCACGGTGGCATTGTGCAGGGTGTTGGGCAAGCATTGTTAGAAAATGTTGTGTATGATGACTCCGGCCAGCTTCTTGCCGGGTCATTGATGGATTATGCCTTGCCGCGAGCTGATCATTTTCCCGGTTTTATGATTGATATGCGCAATACGCCTTGTGTAAACAATTTTCTTGGCATTAAGGGTGCTGGCGAGGCGGGAGCAGTTGGTGCACCGCAAGCGGTAATTTCGGCAGTATGTGATGCGTTAGAAATTACTCATATAGATATGCCAGCAACGCCGTTGAAAATTTTTAATATGATAAAGGCAAAAGAAAACCAAAATACGGTAAAAGAAGAGGCAGGTGGATGAGTAAAAAAATAATTAAAACCAAAGGTGAATGGCTCGAGGTCCTGACAGAGGAACAGTTTCGTGTAGCCCGAAATCATGGTACTGAACCTGCGTTTTCTGGCCGATTGGACAAGCATTGGGCAAAGGGTGTCTATCGATGTATATGCTGCGATCACGCCTTATTTTCATCGGATGCGAAATTCGATTCTGGGTCTGGTTGGCCCAGTTTTTTTGCACCAATTGATGAGGGTAATATTGGCAAAACTGTTGATTCCAGTTTTTTCATGCGCCGCACTGAAGTGCATTGTGAACGGTGTGATGCGCATCTTGGTCATGTGTTTCCTGACGGGCCGCAGCCAACTGGCCTTCGCTATTGTATCAATTCTGCATCACTGGATTTTATTGACAAAAAATAAAGAAAACAATATTCGCCAATGCTTTCTGGTTAAGGCTGGCTGCCTGTTGTTATGGCATTCTCTACCCTGTTTTCTCCTTTGGTGATGGTTTAATGGTAGATCGAATTAAGGTTTGTTGTTAACCTAAATACTTGTTAACACAGCTTTAACACGCGTCTATTTCAACCTTTAAATGATATTGGTGAATAAGAATAAAAAAGGGGCAAGGCTGTGATCATTTTAGGTGATAAATTGGCACTTTTTGGACCATGATTTACCGTGATTAAGTCAGTATGACTTGCTTTTAAACATCTCTGGGCATAGGTTTGGGCCATATTATGGCATGGCTGGTCGCAAAGTATACTAGCAAGACTTACGAATAAGATCTGAAGGAAATGGCCCTATGTTCTTACCGCCAAAAAACGGAACAACAACAAAAGCTAGAACTTTGCCAAAAACTGGTCCGTTAAATGCTATGCCTTGGGTTGAGGGCAAAACGCGTGTTTTTGGCGTGATTGCCCATCCGGCGGATCATGTGCGCGCCCCAATGGTGTTTAACCCACATTTTGCGGCAACTGGATTGCCTCATATTATGGTGCCGATTGATGCACCACCAGCTCAGTTAAGGGCGATTATTACTGGTTTGCGGGCGATGCCAAACTTTGGTGGTTTGGCGGTGACGATCCCGCATAAGATGGCATTGGCTGATCTTTGTGACACGCTTGGAACTGCGGCCCAGCTGACCGGGGCCGTAAATGCTGTACGCTTTAATGATGATGGTAGCATGCATGGTGATAATTTTGATGGTGCTGGTTTTGTTGCGGGCTGCCTTGGAAATGGGTTTGATGTGGCAGGCAAAGATATTCTGCTAATCGGAGCTGGCGGGGCAGCACGAGCCATTGCAGCGGCTTTGTGTGATGCGAAGGTGAAACGGCTTTATATAGCGAACCGTAGCCGTGAAAAGGCCGAAGATCTTGCTCAATTGCTTGGTTGCAAAACTGGCTTTACTGAGGTTGCAGCAGTTGCTTTTGCTGATTGCGGTGGCTGTGATGCCAATATGATTATTAACAGCACCAGCCTTGGCCTGAAAGATGGTGACGCTTTGCCATTAGCCCTAGATAATTTGCGGGCCGATACAGTTATCGCTGACATTATAATGGTGCCTGCAGAAACAAAATGGCTTCTCGCTGCGAGGGATGCCGGGCTTAAGGTACATTATGGTCGTCATATGTTGGATTATCAAATGAACTTGATTGGCAAATTTATTGGCGCTCTTTAACTAGAAGTTTGATTCGATCATTGAGTTCGGTAGGCCAGACGGCTATAACGATCCAGGGCTGAAAAGGCTTGATTGGCGGAAAATGAGGAACTAAATGACTGACACGGCAAATGTTTGGAATGATGAACGCTTGGAAAGTTTGAAAAAGCTGTGGTCGGAAGGTTTGTCAATCTCCCAGATCGGTGAAGCTCTTGGTGTTTCAAGAAATTCGATTGCAGGAAAAGCACATCGTATGGGTTTACCAAAGCGACCATCCCCAATTAACCGTGCAAAGGTTGATAAACCCAAGGTTGTTATGCCAGAAATGCCAAAAGAGCTTCCACTGCGGCTCGAGCTCAGACAGCTGGAATGGTCACGCAGCAAATGCTGCTGGCCAACTGGTGATCCTAAAAAAAATGGGTTTGTATTTTGTGGCGACACAGTTGTTCCTGGAAAGCCATATTGCTTGGCACATTGTTACGAGGCCTATACAACTTCTCGTGAATCCAACTGATAGCCATGCTGAAGCGCCGCGGTGACTATACGCCGCCAGCATTTTTGGTTACGTCAGCTGATTTAGATATTGATATCCACGATCACCAGACAATTGTAACTACAAAACTGTTGATAGCGCCGAATTTAAAGGCAACTGGTTTGGCCACTCTGCATCTTGACGGGCGCTCGCTAAATCTAAAATCCGTTTTTGTTGATGGCATCCAGCTTGCGGATGATGCTTTTCAGCTTGATGATAATGGCATTCAGATTACAGGCTTAACTAGCCACCATGTTGTTGAGACAATCGCCCATTGCCACCCTGAAACCAATACCGCGCTTGAAGGGCTGTACCTATCTGACGGTATGTACTGTACGCAGTGCGAACCTGAAGGCTTTCGGCGGATTGGCTTTTTTCCGGATCGCCCTGATGTGATGACAGTTTTTACAGTACGCATCGAAGCCGCGCAACATTATGTGCAATTGCTCTCAAACGGCAATCTGGTTGAAACTGGTGATTGTGAAAATGGCCGCCATTTTGCCATCTGGCATGACCCTCATCCGAAGCCAAGCTATTTGTTTGCCGCCGTTGTCGGTGATCTTGATTGTGCAGTAGATCAATTTTTGACCATGTCTGGCCGCAAGGTAGATCTTCATATTTATGTTGAAAAAGGCAATGTCGACTTGACCCATCATGCGATGGACTCGTTAAAGCGTTCAATGCGCTGGGATGAAGAGGTCTATGGTCTTGAATATGACCTTGATCTGTTTCAGATCGTTGCAGTTAGCCATTTCAACATGGGGGCTATGGAAAACAAGGGCCTAAATATCTTTAATAGCAAATTTGTTTTGGCCGACCTAAAAACTGCCACTGACAATGATTTACACCGTGTTGAATCGATCATTGCGCATGAATATTTCCATAATTGGACTGGGAACCGGGTTACCTGCCGCGATTGGTTTCAGCTTACGTTAAAAGAGGGGCTTACTGTTTTTCGAGATCAATGTTTTTCAGCTGATATGCATAATTCGGGAATCCAGCGTGCCAATGATGTGTCAATGCTTCGTGCAGCACAATTCCCGGAAGATTGCAGCCCAACAGCGCACCCAATCCGACCCGAAAGTTATCGGGAAATAAATAATTTTTATACAGCAACGGTGTATGAAAAGGGCGCCGAGGTTATTCGAATGCTGGCGGGGTATCTTGGCAAGGACGGGTTCCGGCGCGGCATGGATCTATATTTCAAACGCCATGATGGGGCGGCGGTAACTTGCGATGATTTTATTTCTGCGTTAACCGATGCGAATGATGTTGATCTGTCACCCTTTGAAAGATGGTACCAGCAGGCTGGAACGCCAACCCTAAGCGCAGTTAGATTGGCGATTGATGATGATAATGCCTTTGGTATTGCCTTTGCCCAGGCAATTCCTGAAACCATGGCAAAAACCCCACAACTCCCGCTACCTATACCGGTCCGCATGGGACTTGTTGGACACAATGGGACGGCAGTTTCATTCCGTCTGTCCTCTAATGGGCCGCTTGCGAGTGAACATGTTATTTTGGTAAAAGGTAATACTCACTTACAGCTAATTTACCCTGAAACCAACGGTAAAATTGTGCCAAGCCTGCTTCGTAATTTTTCTGCGCCGGTGATTCTGCAGGATGATTTAACCTCAGCCGAACGGTTGCATTTGTTGGCCCATGACGCCGACATGTTTAACCGCTGGGATGCGGCGCAAACGCTGCTTTCTGATCAAATCCTTTTCACTGCGAATGACCGGGCCGGGGCAGTTGATGCACCAGCAATGGAAGCCTTGGGTGATGCTTTTACCAACGCTCTGACAAGTTCTGACCTGCCTGATATGTTCAAATGTGGTTTGTTGACCTTCCCCGCTATTTCAGTTCTTGAAAGCCGGATGAAGCCAGCAGATCCGGTGACCCTTTTTAATGCGCGACGCAAGATCGAAGCTAATCTTGGACGTTTTCTGGCTCATCAGATCAGCACAATATTGGCGCGCCATTCGGGTCTTGGCGAAGACTCCTCCAAACATATTGATCTGGATATGAAAAAAACGGCTGGGGGACGGGCATTGCTGAACCGCCTTTTGTCGCTAGCGGTTGCCGCTGAAGATGTGGCTGCCATTGAATTTGCTGCAGTACAGGTTCACGATCAGAATATGAGCTTGTCGCAAGGTGCTATTGCAGCGTTGAACCATTGTGACCATCCGGCGCGTACCACTGCGTTAAAAGTTTTTCATGATCGCTGGCAAGACAGTCCTCTTGTATTAGAAAAATGGTTTATGATTGAGTCAATGTCGGTTGTGTCGGGAACAATTACGCGTTTGAAAGAATTGATGGTTCATCCGGCCTTCGATGCTAATAATCCGAATAAATTACGGTCGGTGCTTGGGGCTTTTATGACCGGTAATCCTGTAAATTTTTATGCTGAGGACGGGTCTGGCTTTGCGTTTATTGGTGAGTGCTTGGTTGATATTGATGCTCGTAACTCTCAACTTGCTGCCAGGATGGTTTTGCCATTGACGCGTATTAGCCACTATTCGTCAGAGCGTCGTGCTCAGATGCGGGCTGTATTGAAAAAACTTCAAAAAGAAACGCAGTCAAATGACCTTCTGGAAGTTGTAGATAAAGCCTTGCTTGGCGTATCAACAAACTTATGAGGATACAATTAGTAGTATCGGTTTTATAAATAGGACGAATGCAAATAACATAATCAGCACATATCACACGTACGTGCTTTGAATTTTGGTCGAGTAGTGTTTGTGCGGGATTATCGACGCAGGAAGGCTGGAATATGACCAGTTTCGACAAGAGTGTTTCCTGAGCAATCTGGTGGCGATGGCAATTCATCGCTACGATTTCGGTTTTTATTTTTTGAAATCGCTTTTAATTTTACTGAGTCAGATTTTGGTGGTTCACTCTCTGAGTTTTTGGGTTTGGCAACTACCGGATTTGCCAATTTTTCACTTTTCGGGTTGTCATTGGTTGATTTTTGGCTGCGCCCACTGCGCTTACGCTCTTTTGTTTGTTCGTCTTCTACTTTTTCCAAAACAGTTGCAGTTACACCTGTACCCTCAACTTTTCCGTCTTTAACCTTGATTAATGGGATAGATTTTCCTATGAGCGTTTCAATCGAGTCAACATATTTATGATCGTCTTTGCTAGCGGCAATACTAAAGGCTCGACCTGACTTTCCAGCTCGGCCAGTGCGGCCAATTCGGTGGACATAATCTTCGGGATGACTCGGCACATCAAAATTGAACACATGGCTTAGGCCCACAATATCCAGGCCCCTTGCAGCTACATCTGACGCGATCATCAAAGGGACTTCACCATCTTTAAAGCGTTTCAGGGCATCAAGTCTGGCAGATTGGGTCATGTCGCCATGTAAAGCGACCGCAGAAAAGCCGTGGCGTGTTAGTGATTTAATTAATATGGAGATGTCGCGCTTACGATTGCAAAAAATAACAGCATTTTTTACTGACTCATGCCTTAGAATATCGCGTAAGACTTGCCGTTTGTTTTTGATATCTGTCCAAACAAGATTCTGGGCAACGGTATCGGCTGTTGCCGCGGGCGGTGCAACCTCGATAATTTTTGGATTCATAACGAATTTACTACCAAGTTTTTGAATATCGTCAGATAAGGTTGCCGAGAAAAACAATGTCTGGCGCATCTTTGGCAACAAGCTGGCAATCCGTTCAACATCGGGGATAAAACCCATATCGAGCATGCGGTCAGCTTCGTCAATTACCAAAATCTTGACGTCATTCAGTAGAACTTTGCCGCGTTCAAAATGATCAAGTAGACGGCCCGGCGTTGCTATCAGGACGTCAACACCCTTGCTGAGTGCGGCATTCTGGTCGGTGAAGCTAACTCCGCCAATAAGAAGCGCCATGTTTAATTTATGATATGAACTAAATTTTTCAAAAGATTCGGCAACTTGGGCTGCCAGTTCACGGGTTGGGGCAAGGATAAGGGAGCGTGGTAAGCGCGCTTTTGCGCGACCCGAAGCCAGAATATCAATCATCGGTAGGGTAAAGGACGCTGTTTTACCAGTACCTGTTTGCGCCGAGCCCAAAATGTCACGGCCCATTAGCACAATAGGAATGGATTTTTCTTGAATTGGTGTTGGGCTTACATAGCCCAAATCGGCAACGGAACGACTAAGCTCGTCACTGAGGCCGAGATCTGAAAATTTCAAAAACAAATTCCCTATCGAGATTGAACAAAATGTTTTGCTCACCAAATCACAGCATTAGGGCTGGTTTAAATTTGTAATTTATAGTGGGCTTTTTATATTTCTGGTGATACAGAGGAATGCCCTCAAGGTCAATCATTCAATATATTACCGTGCCGAAGCTCTCATGCAACCATACACACCGATTTTTATTCCGGGCCTTCTTTGCAACGAATTGTTATTCGCCAAGCAGCGCGCTGCGTTGCCCCAGAAAAGTCAAATTTTTGATACAAGTCGCCATGGCAGCATTACAGAAATGGCGAAGGCAGCGCTTAACGAATGTGAAGGTCTATTGGTGCCTATTGGGTTGTCCATGGGCGGATATGTGGCGTTGGAAATAGCTCGGATAGCTCCTGACAGAGTGGCTGGTATGGCATTGCTAAGTACCAATGCCAGAGAGGATAGTGAAGGAAGTCGTATGCAGCGTCTTCAGGCTATTGAGCTAGCAAAATATAATGGTTTTCAGGGTGTTACCAGGCATCTTATGCCGCGTTTGTTATCAAAGACTGCTTTGGCAGATGACAGTCTAGTTAATGATGTTTTGGCAATGGCAGCCGACATTGGACGGCTTGGCTTTGTCAAACAACAAACTGCAATTTTGGGTCGCCGTGATCAAGCAGACACATTGGTAGATTTTACTGCGCCCTTACTGGTTTTATGCGGAACGCAGGACGTGTTAACGCCACCACCACTGTCGGCTGAAATGGCCAATCTTGCAACGGATTCTGCCTTGTGTCTGCTTGATAATGTTGGCCACCTTTCTTCACTTGAGGCACCAGAGGCGGTAACAGCGGCCTTGCAAGAGTTATTTAAGCGCATAGGGTAACTTACCCTCATTTTTGAAATGCTAAATACAGCGCATAGAGCGCAACAACACTGTATATTCCAATAGCGGGCAAAGGAATAAATGCTGCTTCATCGGAAATAATTTTCAACATAGAGAAACTCATTGCTGCAAAGCCAATGCCGCAGCCGAATAAAACGCGTTTGATTGTACGGTATGTGTCATTGCTAATCAAAAAAATTACTAAACCAGCTAAAAATGAAGTTGTTGCCAAGCCACGCCTCACAATCGTGCCAACATGAACCGCTTCATCACTTGCTCCTGGAAAAATTTGAAGTGTTAACGGTGCGGCAAATGCAAAAAATAATAAACCTTGGCAGATCAGCCCACCTCCAATAACACGAAGTGCAATTTGAGGAGACATTACGATTCCAATTGAAAAAGAAGGTTAGACATCAAGGTTTACTAGTGTATTTTCGGCATGGTCACGGATATAGACAAAGCGTAATTCAGCTTTTTTCCCCATTAGGATGTTAACCAACTGATCTGTGTGGCGGCGAAGATCAGCCCCAACTGAGTCGCGCATTGGCAGAGCAACTTGTAACAATCGACGGCTATTTGGACTCATGGTGGTTTCTTTCAGTTGAGCAGGAGGCATTTCTCCTAACCCTTTAAAACGGCTGGTCTCAACCTTGCCACGCCCGTCAAAGACCGTTTTCAAACTGGTTTCACGCTGCTCCTCATCTAGAGCATAAACAGTTTTACTACCTTGAGTTAGGCGGTAAAGGGGGGGCTGTGCCAGAAAAAGCCTACCAGCTTCAACCAGCTGTGGCATCTCACGGTAAAAATAGGTCAACAACAACGCTGCAATATGGGCTCCATCCACGTCAGCATCTGTCATTATTATGATACGTCCATAACGCAGATTATCAAGACAAAAATCCTTACCAGGCCTTACGCCAAGTGCCAATGATAGGTCTGATAGTTCAAGGTTGCCGCGGAGTTTTTCACTGGAGGCGCTAGCCACATTCAGAATTTTTCCTCTAAGTGGCAAAACGGCCTGTATTTTTCTATCACGAGCTTGTTTTGCTGAACCACCAGCAGAGTCACCTTCAACCAGAAACAACTCCGTGATTTCGTTATCGCTAGAGGAACAGTCAGCCAATTTTCCTGGCAGTCGTAGGCGCTTTGTTGCTGATTTTCGAGCAACTTCTTTTTCTTTTTTACGGCGCTTTCGTTCATCAGCCCGGTCAATTGCTGCTTCGAGCAGATATGTCGCTCGTCCAGTATCGGCGGATAACCATTGATCGAACCGGTCACGGACTGCCTGCTCGGTTTGGCGGGTAGCGTCGGTGGATACAAGTCGATCTTTTGTTTGGCCCTGAAATTGCGGATCATGTAAAAACACAGAAAGCATAATGGCACCACCAAATAGTGCATCATCAGCGGTGATGTCAGCTGCCTTTTTGTTGCTAACCAGATCACCAAAATTACGCAAGCCTCTAACGATAGCTTGGCGAAAACCGGTTTCATGCGTTCCTCCTGATGGTGTGGGAACGGTGTTACAGTAACTATAAAAAAAGCCGTCCTCACCCGGTCCAAGCCAGGTAATTGCCCATTCAAATTTTTGCCCATCAAGTTGTGTAACTTCAGCAAAGGGCGTGGAAATAATTAATGCCTTGCCCGTTGTCGCATCTGTGAGAAAGTCCGTTAGCCCACCTGGATAATGGAGGGTACTATCGACTGGGATGGAATCGTTTTTGTCTAGCAATTCAGGATTGCATCGCCAGCGGATTTCAACACCCGCAAAAAGATAGGCCTTTGATCGAGCCATTCGATATAGAGTGGTTGGCCGGAATTTCGCGCCTCCAATAAAAATCTCAGGATCTGGAGTAAAGGTGACAGATGTGCCTCTACGGTTTGGGGCAGCACCAATTTTAATCAGAGGACCTAATGCTTTGCCACGCGAAAACTGCTGTTGATAGAGGGTTTTCTCTCTTGCAATTTCAACTATTAGCTCGCTGGACAAAGCATTTACCACTGATGCCCCAACACCATGAAGCCCGCCTGATGTCGCATAGGCATTGCCCGAAAATTTACCCCCTGCATGCAGAGTTGTCATAATCACTTCTACCGCTGACTGATTCGGAAATTTTGGATGTTTTCCGGTTGGCATGCCTCTACCATTATCCCGGATAGTTAGCCTGTTGGCGGAATCAAGGTAAATATCAATACGAGTGGCATGGCCAGACACGGCTTCATCCATTGAGTTATCTAAAATCTCTGCAGCTAGATGGTGCAAGGCTCGATCATCTGTGCCACCAATGTACATGCCTGGACGGTGGCGAACTGGCTCCAAGCCCTCTAGGACCTCGATGTTGGAGGCGTCGTAATCGTCATTTTCATTGCTAAATAGATCAGCCATTAGTCACTCATAAGTTGCAAGGCGGAAGCCGCCACTTCTAGGCGTAAACATACTATATCGGCTAACAATGCCCAGTGTCTACCTTATCTAGCACAAAGCAAGTTAACAAATGACTATATATTGTGATTTTGTTCAACATTGAATCAAAAAAGGTGGAGTTTATCCCACCTTTTTCTTTTATTGATTTTTTTCTAATCAATATGAATAATACATATCAAATTCAACTGGTGCTGGCGTGTGATCAAGCCTAATAACATCTTCCATTTTGAGGGCAATATAAGCATCAATCTGATCATCGGTGAAAACATTTCCTTGCGTTAGATAGGCCCGATCTTCATTCAATGCATCAAGTGCCTCTCTTAGAGATGCACAGACGGTTGGGATTTGAGACAATTCCTCAGCAGGAAGATCATAAAGATCTTTATCCATTGCATCGCCAGGGTGGATCTTATTTATGATTCCATCCAACCCAGCCATTAGCATCGCTGAAAATGAAAGGTATGGATTTGCTGTTGCATCGGGGAAACGCACTTCAACACGTTTTCCAGCAGGTGAGTCTACGTGCGGAATTCTGCATGATGCAGAACGGTTGCTAGATGAATAAGCTAACAATACAGGTGCTTCATAACCCGGAATCAGCCGCTTGTAGCTATTGGTTGAGGGGTTGGTGAACGCGTTCAGTGATTTTGCATGTTTGATGATGCCGCCAATGTAGTAAAGAGCATTTTCTGATAGGTCTGCATATTGGTTGCCAGCAAACAGTGGCTTTCCATCAGACCAGATGGACTGATGGACATGCATGCCTGAACCGTTGTCGCCAGCAATTGGTTTTGGCATAAAGGTCGCACTCAAACCATATGCGTGTGCGGTCTGATGAACCGTGTATTTATAGAGCTGCAGGTTGTCTGCAGTTTCAATCAAGGTGCCAAATTTCATTCCTAATTCATGCTGTGATGGGGCTACCTCATGGTGGTGTTTTTCAACTGGGACGCCCATACCAGCCATCACAGACAACATTTCCGAACGAATATCTTGGCCCGAATCAACTGGTGGAACTGGAAAATATCCTCCCTTGACACCTGGGCGATGGCCAAGGTTGCCCTCCTCATATTTCCGAGCGCTGTTATAGGGTCCTTCAACGCTGTCGAGAGCGTAAAGGCCTCGATTCATTGAAACTTCAATCTTTACATCCTCAAAAATGAAAAATTCAGCCTCTGGACCAAAATATGCTGTGTCTCCTATTCCTAAGGATTCCATGTGCGTAAGGGCCGCTTTTGCTGTGCCTCTGGGGTCTCTGTCATATGCCATTCCTGATGATGGCTCTACTACATCACAAAAAATAGCTAGCGTGGGTTGAGCAAAGAATGGATCGACGTATGCTCGATAAAGATCTGGCATCAGTTTCATGTCGGACTCGTTGATTGCTTTCCAGCCAGCAATTGACGAGCCGTCAAACATAAAACCTTCAACCAAGGTGTCTTCATCAATCGTGTCGATGTGTTGTGTCACATGCTGCATTTTTCCATGGGGATCTGTAAACCTAAGGTCAACAAATGAGATGTCGTGTTCTTGTATCATTTCCATGATTTTTTTTGCGTCAGACATTTTATACATCCTTCTGTTATTTTCTATTTAGTCTTGCGAATCAGGCAATTTAGGTGTTGAACGTTAAATACAGTTATTGATAATGTGCTCATACAGCGTCGCTACCCTGTTCGCCAGTGCGAATTCGGATGGCCCCATCTATTGTTGATATGAAGATTTTGCCGTCACCAATTCGCCCTGTTTTTGCTGCATTTTGAATAGCATCTACCACCCTATCAGTCATGGCGTCATCAATTACAACTTCAATTTTTATTTTTGGCAGAAAATCAACAACATATTCGGCACCTCTGTAGAGTTCAGTGTGACCTTTTTGGCGACCAAAGCCTTTAGCTTCTAAAACTGTAATTCCCTGAATGCCAACATCATGAAGTGCTTCTTTAACTTCGTCTAATTTGAATGGTTTTATGATTGCTTCAATTTTTTTCATAGGTCAGATACATTTCTCTTAATCCTTACGCCTGAATTTTCGACGTAAAACTTTAGTGGACGCTTTCCATATTAAATACCGAAGAACAGATTACTTCAATTTAACTAATTTTTATACTGCTCCAGCGCCTTTCTGGGTACAATACGCTGAATTGGTTTCAGCACTGAGCCATTCAGCATTTATTTAAATCTGCTCGTACTGTGGGCACTTTGCCTAAAATATAGGCATTGCTGTAATCATTAATTGGTGAAGTCAGGTTAACTGTGCAAACTATTTTAGAGGCACAATATCCACTATTAAATATTTTTTCATGAAAGTGATTCTTATGAAACTCAGGCCAATTAGTCGTTTTCCAGTGCCGGACCTAAGCACAATACCTTTAGATTTACAGCAATTATTTCAAAAAATTTCTGAAAAGGCTGGCTTTGTTCCAAACGTATTTTGGGTATTAGCGCACCGTCCTGAAGAATTGAGAGCATTTTGGGCCTATCATGAATCTTTGCTGCGACGAAAGTCCGGGTTAAGTAGAGGGGAGCGGGAGATGATCATCGTTGCAACTTCTGCAGAAAACCGGTGCCTTTATTGTGTGGCTGCACATGGTGCCATATTACGCATCTATGAAAAATCTTCGCAAATTTCTGACGAAATAGCGACTAATTATAAAAAAGCGAATATCACTGATCGACAAAAGGCCATGCTGGATTTTGCTCTCAAAATTTGTAACTGCTCTCATAAAGTTTGCGAGGATGATTTCATTCAACTCCATTTACATGGGTTTAATGATGAAGACATTTGGGATATTGGAGCAATTACGGCGCTGTTTGCACTTTCCAACCGTATGGCTAATCTAACATCAATGCGACCAAACCCTGAGTTTTTCAAGATTGGGCATGATTTTTAAGGTCTTCACAATGACTAATATTCATTCAGATAAGCGTATAAACGAATTGAACCAACTTGGTGGATTTAATAAGGCCAACGGTTTAAAAATTGTTGATTGGGATGATGGACGAGCAACATTGCGGGTTGATTTATCCGCAAGTCACCTCAACCCATTGGGATTAGTCCATGGTGGGCTATATTTGACAATGTTAGATGTTGCACTGGCTATGTGTGGGAGCTACAAGCCGGCTCCTGATGATCTGTTGCCTGGGCTCACTCTTTCACTAACCACTCAATATTTGGCGCCCCTAAAGATTAATGATGGCTATGCACTAGCAACTGCTCGCCAAACTGGGGGTGGTAAATCAGTATTTTTTGCTGTTGGTGAGGTAGTGGCATCCAATGGAAGCGTTATAGCAACCGCAAGTGGTGTCTTTAAAATAGGGCGTAAGTCAATTAGTTAGGCCTTGCTATGCTCTTTCGTTGAAAGATCCTATGTTATTAGTCTTTTATCTTGTTGGAAAAGAGGTGTAAAAGTCACTTGCATGCTTTCAACGCTTGGACTATGTTCGCGTCCAGTTTTAGGCTTAATGCTTAGGATTTTATTATCTTTGTATTGGGCATCGATTTGTTGGCGGGTGTAGCTCAGTTGGTTAGAGCGCCAGTTTGTGGTACTGGAGGTCGCCGGTTCGAAACCGGTCACTCGCCCCAATTATTCCCATTTAACGTTGGGAAGAGGTAATGCTCTAACCTCCACAGTCTTTGGTTGGATAGGGTCTGCAGAGAATGAGTAAGATGACGGAGCGCGGGCGTGGCGGAATTGGTAGACGCGCTGGTTTTAGGTACCAGTGGCGAAAGTCGTGGGGGTTCGAGTCCCTCCGCCCGCACCATCTAACTAGTTTATTGCAACCGTCTCACGTTTTAGAAGGTCAGTGTGGCTGAAACCAATTAGACAGCTGCAAAAAGATGGTTAGAGATCGGCTAAAGTGGAAGGTTATTGTCCACAGGGTGCTGATCTAGAAAACTTGATATGGCATTGCTGCTGTATCGTAAAATTGGCCAAAGGTGTGGTCATGGTAGGATAAAGGTAGATGGTTGTATGAATGTCTTGGAGACCAAATCAGAGGGACTTCTGCGGGAATATAAGATTGTAATTACTGCAGTTGAAATTGATGCTGAAGTTGTTAGAAAGCTTGAAGAAATTGCCGCAACGGTGAAGATACCGGGGTTTCGTCCTGGTAAAGTGCCAATGTCGGTAGTGAAATCGCGCTTCAGTGATCAAGTCAAGGGCGATGCAATAAAAGTTGCACTTGATGAAGGGGCAAAGAAGGCCATTGAAGGTAACGGCCTTCGCTTGGCTAGTCAGCCGCAAGTTGACATTAAATCTTTTGATGAAGGGCAAGATCTTGAAGCTTCTTTAGCTTGTGAAATCATGCCCGAAATTAGCATGCCAGATCTTAGCAAGCTTAAGGTGGAGCGCCCTCGGGTTGAAAGTGACCCAAAGGAAGTTGAGGAGGCCTTAGCTCGAATTGCTGATGAAAACCGTCCTACTCTAGCGATTGAGAAAGCGCGAGCTGCAAAGCTTGGTGATGTTGCTAAAATCGATTTTATTGGTCGCATAGACAACGAGGCATTTGACGGTGGTACCGCAGAAGGGCATTCTTTGGAGCTTGGTTCAAATAGCTTTATCCCCGGCTTTGAGGATGGTTTATTAGGTGCAAAGCCTGGTGAGAGCGTTGACGTTTCTGTAACTTTTCCTGAAGATTATCAGGCGGCTCACCTTGCTGGTAAGATCGCTGTTTTTGAAGTTAAAGTTAATGAACTTCATGAGAAAGCTTGTGCAAAAATTGATGATGAATTGGGTACGAGGCTTGGTTTTGAAAACCTGAACGGTTTGAAAGATGCTGTCGCTACGCAAATAAATGGACAACATCAAACTGCTTTACGTCAGTTAGTAAAGAAAAATGTTCTTGACGCTTTAGCTGATGGTGAGGCTTTTGAAGTGCCACCATCATTATACAATCAAGAAT
>JAOEUK010000011.1 GCA_028382965.1 Candidatus Puniceispirillum sp. | reverse complement strand
ACGACTACGACTACGACTACTACTACTACTACTACTACTACTACTACCCAAGATAAGAACCTAGTACCTTAGGTGACTATAGTTACTTAAGGGGGAGAATGATGAAGTTGTTGTTGTCTGTTCTGTCTTCATCGGGGTGGTCAAACACCAGCCAGCTATGGTCACCTCAGTGTGTAATTCTAGCATTGCGATTTAAGAGTCACTGAGCTGGCTTAAAGCCCCTTTGTCTAGAGATGTAGCTAAAGACCATTCACACCCCCTCAGCGAATCTCTAATCGCCGTTAAAAGGCATCTTGATTTGCAAGGATTGGGATAGTCGTCGTTTGTCGGAAATCATTACGACTGACCATGGTCTGTGGACCATATTTCATCATAAAAGTCAACCCCTTATGACAATAATACTCTGTTTGTGTGTCTTTGCTCAGTAGGTGATTTTACTGATGGCTTCCATCTTCTGCGCCATAGACGTTCCACCTGAGTAAAGACCATCGGTTATGGTCTGCTTTTCATGGCCAACAATGTCTGCAGCAATGCCTTCAGAGACACCAGCCTGTTCTAGCTTTGTCGTTACTGTCTTTCGAAGGCTGTGGAAGACCAGCTCAGGGCCATAACCTAGTGATGACTTCAGTCTCCCAAAGCGTCTGCTTAACCCTGTCGACCTCTCGTCATACTGGTTCTTGGATTTGGAGAAGACCAAATAGCCATCCTTGCTGTCTGCAGCAAGCCTGTCGACAAGGTCAGTAATGGCTGGATGGAGAGGCACTGTTCTGGTTCCGGCTTGTGTCTTTGACTTGTCGATGCGAAGGGCACGATGGTTATCTTCAACGATAATATCATCCACCTTTAACCGACACAGCTCCTCAATCCTTGCGCCAGTATAAAGGCCAAGTGTTATCAGGTCAGCCAGTGCAGTGTCTTTACTCAAGGCAACTTTAGCCACAAGGGCAAGACACTCATCATTGCTAAAGGCTCTTCTGGTTGGTTTGGTCTTGGCTACGTCTCTTGGTAACTTATGGCCTGAGAAGGGCGATAAGCCAGTCACCACTCCTTCTATCAGCAAATACTCCCAGAAAGAGCCAAGGGAGCCTAGCTTGCGTTTGATGGACTTAGCGCCCCAGCAGATTTAGACGCCCTAATCCAAGCAGCTATCGTCTCTCTGGTGGGAATATGGCTTGTCTCTTCTTTCAGAAAAGACACAACATCCCGCTTCATCTGATTGATGGTTCTTGGCTTAAGGTGGGAGATAGAGGCCAACCATCCATCGACATAGTCATCCAAGGTAACTACTTGGCCTGAGGCAATGTCATAGAAGGCTTTGACAGCGGCTCTATCGCTTTTAGTATTGATGCTGTTGATGTCTCTGCCGCCAAGGATAGTCTTTTCGATAGCATCCTCGATGATGATAGCCTGAACCACCTCCATTGCACCGTCTTCGTCTATGAGATCACCAGCCTTGCTGTTGCTTAAGGCGCGGTGCAAGGCTTTAGCATTGGCTGTAGCTCCATCGACCCTCGCCTCTTCGATGAGTTTCTTCCATCTTAAGACCATGGGTGCAGCCAGCAGTTCAGCTTCTTTTTTGCTTGTCGTTCCAAGGGATTTCTTAAACTCATTTTGGCCTAATATGGGACGCAAGGCTTTGGGTATAGCAAGCCTTGCTGAGTAGTTTTCATCCCTTTTAACAACAAATCCCATAGGCCAAACCCCTGTACTTTGGTACAAACCTTGGTACAAAGCTAAACCACAGCATTTACAAAAATACAGTAAGATCAAACAACTTAGAGGAATGAAAAGAAATGGCGGGGGGGAAGGGATTCGAACCCCCGAAAGGAATTTCTTCCTTTAACGATTTAGCAAACCGCCGCCTTCAGCCACTCGGCCACCCCCCCGCCGGGGCATAGTCAAAATCACAAAAGTGATTTGAACTATGTTTGAAAGTACACGGCGTATGCCGTCATCTCTGTAACTTTGATTTACTTCACTGTCAAATACCAAAATCACCTTTTTATTTTGTTTTTACATTGCTAAAACGTAATAAAATAAGTCAGTTTGCAAACGGGTGTTAAAAAATGGATATTAATATTCTACGGAGGAGAAGTATTATTGGACCAACTTGCATCAATGCGGATATTTTTGGCGGTTGCAGACGCCAAAGCTTTAAACAGGGCTGCACGGCAACTCGCTCTATCGCCGTCAGCAATTTCAAAGCATATTGCAGCACTTGAAAACCAGCTTGGTGCGCAGCTTTTTACCCGAACAACACGTCACATAGCACTTACTGAAGTTGGTGCGTCCTATTTAGGAAAATGTCAGCGTATCTTGGCTGATCTTGATAAGGCCGACGCAGAAGTGCGCAGTGCCACTGGAACTGTAAAAGGCAATTTAAAGGTTGAGGCACCTAGAGGCTTTGCAAATAGACATATTGCACCTCACCTCCCTGCTCTTCTGAGACAATACCCACACCTTTCAGTCGAGCTCAAAGGTAATGACATTCCAACCGACCTAATGGAATCTGGTTTTGATTTGTCTGTTCGGTATACACCTCACAGCGATCATGACTTCTTAGTTTATACGGAATTAGCAGCGAACAGTCGTCGACTGGTTGCAACCCCAAATTATTTAGCTATTAATGGTGTGCCAACTAAACCGAGTGAGTTATCTTCTCACCAATTAATTACTCGGAGTGCCGCCAGCAATAGCAATTTTTGGCATTTTCAAAATGATTATGGTACCTCAACCACCATAAAGGTTTGTGGAAATATCATGGCAGACAGTGGAGATGCTATTCTGCGAGCAGTATTAAATGACGGTGGTATTGCCATGCTACCAAACTATATGACTGCTAATAATCTTCAGGCAGGCACACTCACAACTGTTCTTGACCAATTAGTCATGGAAGACCATCCAATCTATGCCGTGACTGTGTCCAGTCGCCATTCCATTCCAAAAATAGACGTATTTTTAGCGTTTCTTTGCTCCCTTTACCAACCCAAGCCATATTGGGATGCGTTAGAATCCCCACCAACTGACGCAGCCCGCCGTGCAGCTCTTTAACTGGAAACATCAAGCTTAATTCGCAAGGTCTCGTTCACCATGCCTGGATTTGCCTGTCCGCGAGATGCCTTCATGACTTGGCCAACAAAAAATCCGAACAGTTTATCTTTCCCGCTGCGATACTCCAAAACTTTATCCTGGTTTGCAGCAAGGACCTCATCAATCAACACCTCAATCTCGTCACTGTCTGAGACTTGTTTGAGACCCTTTTCCTCAACAACCGTTGCAGCATCCTTGCCAGTTTCAAACATTTCGCAAAAAACATCTTTTGCAATTCGGCCAGAAATGGTTCCATCACTTATCAGACCAACCAATGCACTTAGCATCTTTGGCGAAACCAAACAGTCTGTGAGGCTTTGACCAGATTTGTTCAAAGCTCCAAATAGCTCTACTGTCATCCAATTTGCTACAAGTTTGCGGTCTGCATTATTACTAGCTGCTTCATAATATAGGGCAGTCTCGCGCTCTTCGGTAATAACAGATGCGTCGTAGGCAGATAAACCATAGTTTCCGATGAGACGGTCTCGGATATCATCAGGGAGCTCTGGTAAACAAGAAGCAAGTTCATCAACTTCATCTTGGGTAACAACCATAGGCAGCAAATCAGGATCAGGAAAATAACGGTAATCATGCGCATCTTCTTTGCTACGCATGGTACGCGTGGCACCAGTACTGATGTCGAACAGTCTGGTTTCCTGATCAATTTCACCGCCATCTTCAAGAACCTCGATCTGGCGCACCACTTCATGATCAATTGCCAACTGAATAAACCGAAGTGAATTCAGATTCTTAGTTTCTGTCCGAGTACCAAGCGGCTCACCGGGACGGCGCACCGAAACATTGACGTCAGCCCTAAGTGATCCCTCCTCCATATTACCATCACAAGTTTCTAAATAGCGCAGGATAGAACGCAATTTACGAACATAAGACGCTGCTTCAGCTGATGACCGCATATCAGGCCTAGAGACAATTTCCATAAGAGCAATGCCTGTACGGTTTAAGTCAATATAACTCTTGCTTGGATGCTGGTCATGCATCGATTTACCTGCATCCTGTTCGAGATGCAGCCGTTCAATACCAATGTCACGAGTGCTGCCATCTGCCAGCACAATCCGCAACACTCCCTCACCAACAACAGGGTCTTTGAATTGACTAATCTGGTAGCCTTGGGGCAAATCAGCATAAAAATAGTTTTTGCGATCAAACACACTTTTCAAATTTATTTTCGCTTTTAACCCAAGTCCAGTTCGAATGGCCTGATAAACACACTCACGATTAATAACTGGTAACATGCCTGGCATTGCGGCATCAACAAGAGATACGTTTTCGTTTGGTGCAGCTCCGAAACTCGCTGATGCACCAGAAAACAGCTTTGCCTTGCTCGTTACTTGTGCGTGGACTTCAAGACCAATGACAACTTCCCAGTCCCCAGTACGTCCTGACACAAGATTACTCATGATCCACCTCCAGCTATACGAGCCGCTTTGAAGGTAAACCCCGCCGCGTCTTCAAGAACAGCAGCTACCCGATAAAGACCCGCTTCATCAAATGGACGACCTAACACTTGAAGGCCCAACGGCAACCCATTACTCGTTAGCCCACCTGGCACTACAATTCCCGGCAATCCAGCTAGATTTGCAGGCACTGTGAAAACGTCATTAAGGAAGTTTGTTACTGGATCATCGATTTTGCGGCCAACCGGAAACGCAGCTGATGGGGTTGCCGGTGTCAATATCGCATCAACAGTCTGATACACTGTATCAAAATCATCTTTGATCAAACGGCGCACTTTCTGCGCCTTAAGGTAATAGGCATCGTAATAACCCGCTGAAAGCACATATGTACCAATCATAATCCGGCGTTGGACTTCATCCCCAAAACCGGCAGCGCGCGTTGCCTCATACATTCCATCAAGCGTGTCAGCATCAACACGCGTGCCGTAACGTACACCGTCATATCTCGCAAGATTGGAGGACGCTTCAGCAGGGGCAATAATATAGTAAGCAGGTAGTGCATATTTCGTGTGCGGCAATGACACGTCAACAAGCTCAGCACCAGCCTCACGCAGCCATGCTTGCCCCTGCTCCCACAAATTGACGACCTCATTATCCATGCCATCCATGACATATTCACGTGGCACTCCAATTTTTAGGCCCTTCACGCCTCTATCGAGTGCCCCCATCAAATCTTGCAACGGAATTTTGGTTGAGGTTGAGTCTTTTAAATCATAACTGGCCATTGCTGACATCATCAGCGCATTATCCGCTACATTTCGTGTGAATGGGCCGGCTTGGTCGAGCGAGGAAGCAAAAGCAACAATGCCCCAGCGCGAACAGCGGCCATAAGTGGGCTTTAGGCCAACAACTCCGCAAAATGCCGCAGGCTGACGAATAGATCCACCTGTATCTGTTCCAGTAGCCATTAAGGCAGATCGAGCAGCAACCGCAGATGCAGAACCTCCGGACGACCCCCCTGGAACCAGATCAACTTTATCGCTACCCTGCCAGGGGTTTATCGCTGGACCATATACACTAGTCTCATTCCCTGATCCCATTGCAAATTCATCACAATTCAGCTTGCCAAGCATCACTCCACCAGCATTCCAAAGATTAGATGTTACAGTGCTTTCATAGGGTGGAACAAATCCTCTCAGAATGTTTGAACAAGCTGTACTTGTCACTCCTTTGGTACAAAATAAATCTTTCACACCAATTGGTAGCCCTTCAAGTAACCCTGGCGCACCTTCGTTTATCCGTTTATCAGACTCAGCGGCCATAGAAAGAGCGTGTTCAGCTGTCAAATTAACATAATTATTGAGACCTGCCGTCGCTTCAGCCGCTCCTAAATAGGCTGTGGTTAGTTCAACCGCTGAAATAGACTTTTTGATAAGTGCCTTACGCGCCTCAACCGCATTTAAATCAAGCAGGTCAGACATTATTCAACCACCTTAGGGACAACAAAGAAACCACTGGCACTTTCTGGAACATTAGAAAGGATGTCATCAAGACAGTTTCCATCAGTAACAACATCATCACGCATTGGTAAGGCATGATCGGTAACACTGGCAAGTGGCGCGACATGATCCGTTTTCAATTCGTCGAGTTCGGCAATCCAATTTAGAATGCCATTTAATTCGGCAGCAAGCGGTTCAAGACGCTCATCAGGAACATTAATCCGGGCTAAACGGGCGATTTTTGCCACTATGGTCTTGTCAACGGCCATATCAATGTGCTTCTTGCTGTTAGTAAACAATTTCTACTGGTGACTTATCACTCAGCATGACTATCTGCAAGACAAACGATCTGAACACGACGATTTCTCCGGGTCAGCGCCTGCTCGGACTTGATATTGGCAAGAAAACCATTGGCCTTGCGCTGTCTGATCCTGGGTTGAAAATAGCTTCACCTCTTAAAATAGTTTATCGTAAAAAATTTATACCAGATGCTGGGGCAATCATAGAAATAATTAACTCCGAATCCATAGGTGGGTTGGTTCTTGGCTGGCCAATTAATATGGATGGCAGCGCAGGCCCACGCTGTGATTCAGTTCGCGATTTTGCCCATGAATTTTTAAAATTGAGAGATATACCAATTGGGTTCCAAGATGAACGCCTATCAACCCAAGCAGTAGAACGCGCGATGGTGGCGGCAGATATGACCCGTAAAAAGCGTGCACAACGCCGTGATGCACTTGCCGCATGCTGGATTTTGCAATCGGCACTGGATACCATGAATGATGAACGGGCCAGAAGAGACCTCATAACTACGCCACCCCAACCGTGACAACTGTTGACTTTTAATCAATAAATAAACGTTTTCATTTAACGCTAGACCGACGACGCCAGTTACGGTAGTAAAATAATTGCATGACTAATAAGATTTCAACACACGACCAATCTAGTGGCGGCAGCGGGCCGGTTATTTTAACAAACCGACACCTGCTTGGCATCGAAGGCATGTCTCCAATTGAAATTTGCAAGCTTTTGGATCGTGGACATATGTTCGCCGATAATCCGCATGATGGCGTCAGTGACGCACTTAACGGCAAAACTATAATCAACTTGTTTTATGAGAACTCTACTCGCACACGCGTATCCTTTGAGCTTGCAGCAAAGCGGCTTGGTGGTTCGGTTCTCAACATTTCAGTTGCAGGTTCATCAGTCAAGAAAGGTGAAACCCTTCTTGATACAGCGACGACGTTGAACGCTATGCACCCTGATATTATTGTGGTCCGCCACAATTGTTCAGGCGCTGCATTATTACTTAGTCAACATGTTGATGCTGCTGTGATAAATGCTGGTGATGGCCGACATGAACACCCTACTCAAGCACTTCTTGATGCTTTAACCATTCGTCGGCGCATAGGCAGGATCGAAGGATTAAAGATTGCCATTTGCGGTGACATTGCCAATAGCCGTGTTGCGCGATCCAATATTCACCTTCTTGGAACACTTGGTGCAGAAATACGGCTTGTTTGCCCCGTAACGCTTTTACCCGCCAATATTGGCAATATGGGCGTTTCAGTCTACACCGATTTTGAGGCTGGAATTGAGGGCTGTGATATAGTAATGATGCTCCGATTGCAAACCGAACGCATGGCTGGCACAGAAACACCGTCTCAGCGCGAATATTTTAATTTGTTTGGCCTTGATAGCCGTAAATTGATGCGTGCCGCTCCAAAAGCGTTGGTAATGCATCCTGGCCCAATGAATCGCGGCGTTGAAATTGACTCCGGCACAGCTGATGACGTTGAAAAAAGTCTTATCCGCATGCAGGTGGAAATGGGGGTGGCTGCCCGCATGGCTTGCCTGGAAGCTTTAATTGCGAGGTCACAATGACAGGTGCCCGCTTTTTCAACGCTCATCTTGTTGACCCATCCCAATCTATCGATGGCCTTGGATATATGGATATTAAAGATGGCGTGATAACTGCAATTGGACTTGGAACACCGCTCAAAGACAACAAAATTGCGCGATCTGTTGATTG
The DNA here is from genome assembly GCA_028382965.1 of Candidatus Puniceispirillum sp. Lineage (GTDB taxonomy): Bacteria > Pseudomonadota > Alphaproteobacteria > Puniceispirillales > Puniceispirillaceae > UBA3439. Next base: position 48,872 of record JAOEUK010000011.1, on the reverse strand, counting down.
TAAAAAAACTATTTTAGCCCCAGGTATTGTTGATATGCGTGTGCAATCTGCTGATCCGGGTTCCGAACATCTGGAGAGTCTTTCTACACTACTTGCAGCGGCTGCCAATGGCGGAATCACAGCACTCGCTTGTCTGCCAAATACCAGGCCAGTAATTGACGAAGCCAGCGCGATTGATTCATTATGCCTTCGTGCCTCACGAATCAGCGGACCGCGCATGTATGCGTATGGCGCTGCAACAAGGAGCCTAGCTGGCGAAGAAATGGCAGAGCTAGGGCTGATGGCAGAAGCAGGCGCAGTTGGCTTTACCAATTGCACATCGTCGATTAGAGACAGTCTTGTGATGCGCAGACTGCTTGCCTATAGCAACATGCTTGACAAGCCGTTCATTCAGCATTGTGAAGACCATTCGCTGACTATTGGCAGTGAAATGAACGAGAGCGAAACCTCCACAAGGCTTGGCTTGATCGGTAGCCCGAGCGAGGCTGAGGTTATAATAATTGACCGCGACCTTCACATACTGCGTAGGTCGCCCGCTCGCTATCACGTTGCCCATATTTCCACCCGCGCTGGAATCGATGCAGTTCGCAAGGCCAAAGCAGAAGGTTTGGCAGTAACCGCAGATACTTCACCACCCTACTTTCTGCTAAATGAACTAGCTGTCAGCACTTATAACACAGCCTTCAAATTATCTCCCCCGTTACGCTGCGAAGATGATCGCCAAGCCGTTATTGAAGGGCTTGCAGACAGAACAATTGACGCAATTTCATCGGATCATATGCCGGTTGATCGTGATGCAAAAATGCAGCCCTTTGGCACAGCACAACCAGGCGCATCCGCTGTTGATACATTACTTGCGCTCTCTCTTACACTTGTTCATCAAGGCCAAATCAGCATGACCCAAATGATTGAATCTCTAAGCCTAGCACCAGCAACAATTCTTGATATTGAAGGCGGTACATTAAGCCCAGGTTGCAATGCCGATTTTATTCTTTTCCGTCCTGATAGCAGCTGGATTATCTCAGGGGCCAATTTCATTTCAGATTCTCGAATCACACCGTTTGAATCACAGCCAGTTCAGGGCCTTGTTGACGCAACCTATGTCAAGGGCATGGCTATATTCAGCCGCGATTAATCCTTTTATGACTTCCTTTATCGGGAAGGACACAACATATGCTTGATGCCTTCGAGTCTTTATTAATGATTATATGTCTTGCCTACGGACTCGGCAGCATACCGTTTGGCCTGATTATCACAAAACTGGCTGGTGAAGGCGATATCCGGCAGGTTGGAAGCGGCAATATAGGGGCTACAAATGTACTTCGCACCGGCAATAAAAAATTAGCAATTGCAACCCTATTTTTTGATTCAGGAAAAGGCGCCATTGCAGTTTTACTTTCCAATCAACTAACAAATTCTACATTAACCTCACTTGCCGCTATTCTTGTGGTGGCCGGCCATTGCTTTCCTATATGGTTGAAGTTCAAAGGTGGAAAAGGTGTTGCAACCAGCCTTGCTGCACTTGCCACACTCGATATTCGTATTGGCTTGTTATTTGTTTTTGTCTGGTTAATTACAGCCCTTATTTCACGCTATTCATCACTTTCAGCTTTGTTGGCAATGTTTGCGTGTGGTCTCGGAGGTTTTTTGTTACTTGATGATAGGGTGGCGCAAATTGCGATATTTATTGTGAGTGTGCTAGTTTGGAGCCGCCACCAAGAAAATATTCGCCGATTATTAAATGGCACAGAAACAAAAATTGGTGCCAAATAAACCTCATTAAGAAGCAATTTTAAAGCTGACGCGTTGCTAGGCCTGCCCATCTCGCTTTCATGTGAATGGTCCCCAGAAGTTGGCACGAATCGCTTTAACCAGACCAATATTTTGTCACTGTAGTTTCTTCCTAAGTTGATTATTAACAGCTTATTTCCAACTCTTATGACGTCCAAAAAATTTGGCCATTTCAAAGGGCGTTTTCCAGAATCATTGCAAAACCAGCCTAATATTCAAAAAAAAACATTAGAAATTTTGACAAATGCTATTTTTGCCTTTATCGCAAGCCTTTCACAATACAGTAGGGCCAGTTGATGAAAGTTGTCGTTGTCGAATCTCCAGCCAAGGCCAAGACCATTAACCGTTACCTCGGTGATGGATACAAGGTGCTTGCATCTTATGGTCACGTTTGTGATCTACCAAGTAAAGACGGGTCTGTGCTACCAGATAGCAATTTTGAGATGAAATGGCAGATTTCATCAGGTTCTGAAAAGCACTTAAAGGATATCACTTCAGCGCTTAAGGGGGCTGATAAGTTAATTCTTGCCACTGACCCTGACCGTGAGGGAGAGGCTATTAGCTGGCACGTTCTCGAACAGCTAAAAAACACTAAACATCTTGATGGTATCGATGTTGAACGAGTGGTCTTTAACGAAGTGACAAAAACAGCAATTCTTGCAGCGATGGACAATCCACGCCAACTGGATATTGAATTAATTGACGCGTATCGGGCTCGGCGCGCGCTCGATTATCTTGTTGGGTTTTCGATCTCGCCGGTCCTGTGGCGCAAGTTACCCGGATCACGGTCAGCGGGCCGTGTCCAATCTGTTGCCCTAAGGCTAATCTGTGAACGCGAAGCCGAAATCGAAGCCTTTATTACAGAAGAATATTGGAGCATTGAAGCTTTACTTGGACTTAGTTCTGGTGAAAAGTTCATCGCCCGTCTAACCCATCTTGGTGGCAATAAACTTGCCAAGCTAGATATTAAAAATGAAGTCGACGCCGCTGAAGCCGTTAATATAATTTCGGTTGCCAGACTTGCTGTTCAATTAGTCGAGACTAAACGCGTTCGTCGCAATCCACAGCCACCTTTCACTACATCGACCCTGCAGCAAGAGGCATCACGAAAGCTTGGATTTTCAGCGAGCCGAACAATGCAGATTGCTCAAAAACTTTATGAAGGCATCAATATTGGCAGTGAAACCACCGGTCTGATTACCTACATGCGAACCGATGGTGTCCAGCTTGGCGGCGAAGCTATTACCTCAATTCGGCAGAATATTGAACAGCGTTTTGGACAACGCTATTTGCCGGAAAAACCCCGTGTTTACAGAACAAAAGCGGCAAATGCACAAGAAGCTCATGAAGCAATCCGGCCTACTGAAATTGTTCGCCACCCAAATGACATGCGAGCCTTTCTTGATCACGATCAGTCGCGGCTTTATGAATTGATCTGGAAGCGTTCCATCGCTAGCCAGATGCAATCTGCCGAGTTGGATCAAACAGGTATTAATATTGGCGATGCTGCGGGCAGCGTGACTATGCGTGCCAGTGGCCAAGTAATGGTATTTGATGGCTTTTTATCAGTTTACCGCGAAAGCAAGGACGCCATACAAGATACTGATAATAAGAAAAAAGCAGTCACCGACGGCGACGATAATACCACATTACTCCCCAACATGGCAGAGGATGACAAGCTGAACATCCGTGCTGTTACCCCGGAGCAACATTTTACCCAGCCACCACCGCGCTTTACTGATGCGAGCCTTGTAAAGCGTATGGAAGAATTGGGCATTGGCCGGCCATCCACCTATGCATCCATCATACAAGTGTTGCAAAACCGAAATTATGTTCTAAAGGACAACGGCCGCTTTATCCCAGAAGATATGGGGCGGCTTGTTTCAACTTTTCTTGGCAATTTTTTTGATCGTTACGTTGAGTATGATTTTACTGCACAGCTTGAAACACAACTTGACGAAGTTTCCGCTGGCACATTGGACTGGAAAGCGCTGCTGGCAGAATTTTGGGGTGACTTTAAGGTCGCAATTGATGGCACCAAGGATTTGACCATCACCAATGTTCTTGATGTACTTGACGAAGAATTAGGACCCCATTTCTTTCAAGTAAGTGAAGACGGCGCCCTCAAGCGCTCTTGCCCTAATTGTGATAATGGGAGGCTTGGGCTTAAACTTGGAAAATTTGGCGCCTTTGTTGGTTGCTCAAATTATCCCGAATGTAAATTTACCCGCCAACTAACTAACCATAATGACAATAGCGATGGCGAGCCCCCTTTGACCGACAAAGAGCTTGGCCCTGATCCGGCAAGTGACTTGCCAATTTATCTCCGCAATGGTCCATATGGTCCATATGTTCAAATTGGTGATCCGGAAACAAAAAAACCCAAACGGGCCTCATTACCAAAAGGTACAAGTGCCGCAAGTCTGGATCTTGAAGCTGCACTGGGGCTCTTGTCGTTACCGCGTGATATTGAGCCACATCCAGAAAGTGGCGACATGATTCAGGCCGGTATTGGTCGCTTTGGCCCCTATCTTAAATATCAAGGAAAATTTACCAGCCTACCATCCGAAGACGATGTTCTTGAAGTAGGTATTAACCGCGCAGTTGTGCTTTTGGCTGAAGCTATAAAAAAAGCTGGGCGTTTGCTTGGTGAACATCCCTCTGGCGGAGAGGTTCACGTCAAAAAAGGTAGGTTTGGACCATATGTTGAACACAACAAGCTAAGAGCCACATTGGGCAAGGCTCATGATATAGCCGATATTACACTTGAAACTGCACTTGAGTTGCTAACTGCCAAGGCCGCAAAAGCACCTGTAAAAAAAGTGGACAATAAGAAGGCTGCCTCAAAGAAAGCCTCGGGCAAAAAAGTAGCAGCAAAAAAAATTACTGCGAAGAAAGCAGCAAGTAAAAAGATAGCCTCAAAAAAGAAAATAGTTTAGATGGCGCAGCATCCTGTTGATGACGGCCCAGGCAATCCAAGCGATGTCATAGGCCCACTGATGCCTGATGAGGACGCACTGCTTGACTATATAAATAGCTGCCCTGCTCCACCCAGCTTCCGCATGATCGCAAAGGCATTTAAAATAAACCTAGACCAACGCACGTCATTGCGTCGCCTTTTGCGCGATATGGCAGATCGCGGCTTACTTGCCGGTAATCAAAGTGCCATCGCCGCTCCCAATACATTGCCAGAAGTCAGTGTTCTGGAACTTATTGCCTTTGATGATAATGGTGATGGCATGGCCCGCCTAGCCGGCAATGATAAAGAAAACCAGTCTGAAATCCGCGTTATTCTTAGCCGCCGCTCAGGCAGAGCGCCGGCAGTTGGCCAACAAATTCTTGCCCGCCTTGCCCGTGTCGGGCCAGCACTTTATGAAGCCCGAATAATACGTGTTCTAGACCGTCAGCAAAAACGCCTTTTCGGGGTGATTACGGCCGCCGGAAAAGGATTTCGATTACAGCCCGCCGAGCGAGGTAAACGAGACAGCCTTGGCGTTCAAGAATCGAATGATGTTATTTTGACGGATGGCGATCTTGTTGAGGCTGAATTACTGCCTTCACGCGGCTATATTGGCAAGAAAGCCCGTATCTTAAGCAATCTCGGCAATGTGTCATCTCCTGGAGCATTTAGTGCACTTGCCCTTGCCGAATTTTGTATCCGGCACAATTTTCCAGATGCGGCAATCAACGAATCAGAAGGGCTCAAAATCCCACCAGTAACAAACAGGCGTGACCTCCGCAATCATCCGCTTGTGACAATTGACGGGGCTGATGCGCAAGATTTTGATGATGCGGTGTTTGCAGAGCCGGCAGATAATGATGGCTGGCGGCTACTTGTTGCAATCGCTGATGTTTCGCATTACGTTCGACCGGACACTGCGCTTGATCTGGAAGCCCGCAAACGCGGCAATTCCGTTTATCTTCCAGATCGCGTTGTGCCGATGCTCCCAGAGGCAATTTCAAACGATCTGTGTTCATTGCGGCCAGGTAAAGACCGTGCTGCCATGGTTGCCGAGATTTATATTGATAAGAACGGCAAACGCCTATCATATAAAATCGAACGAGCACTGATCCAGTCTCATGCGAGACTAACTTATGATCAAGTTCAAGCCGTCTTTGATGGCACGATGGACGAAGTTGACTGCAATGTGCCGCATGGGATTGTGCATGCCTTATTTGGTGCATGGCATGCACTTGACAAAGACCGATTGACACGTGAGCCGCTGGCATTAAATCTTAAAGAACGGTGCGTTGTAATGGACGACTCCAATAATGCAATTGCCATCTCTCAGCGCTCACAAACAAAATCGCAACGACTGATTGAAGATTTCATGATAGAAGCGAATGTTGCGGCTGCTGATATGCTGATTGCCAGCCGCCAACCTTGCGTTTTTCGGGTACACGATACGCCTGATCCCAAAAAAGCGGCAACACTTGTCAAGCTAGCTGAAGCGCTGGGCGGTAGCTTTAATATTGGAAAGGTGCTGAGGCCGCATCATTTCAACAAAATACTGGCTCTCGCCGCAGACACACCAGATTCTCTTACCGTCAATGAAGCTGTTCTGAGAAGCCAGGCAAAAGCAATTTATAGTATCGAAAATATAGGCCATTTTGGACTGTCTCTTCGCAATTACGCGCATTTTACCTCTCCAATTAGACGCTATGCTGACCTTCTTGTTCACCGCGCACTTGTCGATGCTGCTGCCACCTCCCAAAAAAGCTCTAAGGATGGTCTCAAAGGCATGCCGCTCGATCAAATTGCCGAAATCTGTTCCCATATTTCTGAGACTGAATCTACTGCTGCTGCTGCTGAACGTCGTACCATTGATCGTTTTGCAGCCGCCTTGTTTGAAACAAAAGTTGGTAGTGTGGTTGATGGGATTATTGCGTCAATTACTGGTTTTGGTGCTTTTGTTCGGCTTGAAGATGGTGCGGCCGACGGGCTAATGCCACTCAAAGCTCTCCCAGACGATTTCTATGATTATAATGAACAGACACAAACCCTAGAGGGTCGGCATAATGGATGGAAATTCTCTGTTGGGACACCGCTGCGTGTAAAGGTCCTCGAGGTAAAACCTGTTTCTGGCGGCATCTTAATTGAATGGGTTGACGGCGGCACCAAAAATAATCGTCTAAGCAGCAAACAACTGAAAAACACTTCGAAGCACTATAAAAAATCATCCGAAAGTCCATCAAGCTTAAAGGACAGTAGCACTAGAGTTCGCCACCCAGCAAGAAAGGGCACCAAACAAAAAAGACGTTGATCCGCGCTTGACATTTGTTTGATTCTGACGCAATTTGCGCTCAGTTTTAATAGGGAATTGTTTTCCGTAGCCCACAATATTAGGAGTAGTTGCCATGGCGAAGCCAGCAACCCTGCAAATCAAACTTATAAGCACAGCTGACACGGGCTATTTTTACGTGACTAAAAAGAATCCACGGACGAAGCCCGAAAAACTCGAGCTAAAAAAATATGATCCACGCGCCCGCAAGCATGTAATCTTTCGTGAATCTAAAATAAAATAAAAGAGTTTGAACTTAAAATTTAGCCAACATGTTTAAGGTCAGGCATAGAAAAAAACCAGTCAAGATTCCGTTCTAGCAGCTAGTGATGATTTGATTAAGCAAAACAGCCTGCCCGTTTTGATAGTTTTTTGTCTCGCGTCCAGGAATAGTTTATAGATATGATTTTTTTCTTAATGTTAATGTTTTTAACGGAGTTGCTGTCTTTGGAAAAATTTGGCGAGCAGTAAAACAATTTGGTAGCTCATGTAAACACCGACTCAGGTATGGAAAATTCCATCTAAGCTTAACAGGTAGTATCACCGATACTGACGTGACAATTGTTGACATTTCCTTCTGTTACTTAAGGCGCTGGAAAAAATTTGATGAACGTAACAAAATCAAAGAAAATTAAGAAATTTCTTTTACCCAAAAGAAGTTATGCGTTCTTTATTTAGCCTCAAGGCATTAAAGTTAAGAACAAAATTATTGGCATCTGATTTGATCACTGGCAGCCTCTAATTTCAGTAGGTCAGCAATGATGGTAAAATCCCCATAGTCGATAACATATCGGCGCACTATGCCATTCCGCTGCATTGAATAGTGAATTTCATACTCTGGCATGGCAGTTGGTGATGTTGGCTTAAAGTATGCAGTTTGAATAGGCCAATACCCATCTTGTCCAAGCTCACCCATATTATCTCCTGCAACTTCATTTTTCCATACACCAATTACGGTATTTGTGGCGAGCAATGAATCGTCAGGTTTTGCACCTAAAAAGACTGACGCAGCAAGAATTGTTTTACCATTCTCAGCGCTATCAAGTATGGATTTCATGTGCAAAATTGGAAAATGAGTATCGACTGGCAACTCAATTCTGGCACCATCTTCCATTGAAAAGTAAGCGCCACCACCCGTTGGTTTTATTTCAGCATACCCGCTGAAATTTTTTCCTTTTTGAAAGCTGCTCAATTCGTTGACGTCAAAACTGTACATTTCTCCATTATTAGATTCCCACGATTCAACTCGCGACAATACGCGGTCCAACTCGCCCTTCTTATTTCTAAGTTCTATAATGTAATTTTCATTTGACCGCCACCCATTGCAATCACGATCAAGCGTAAAAGCTGATCTTCCACTAATGGCTTGCACAACAGAGTTCTGGTTAGCTGTACCTAATCGCATCTCATAAAAGGCCCGATGCGGAGTCAGCGTTGCTGCAATTGTGCTAAATGAAAACACAATTATACCTGACGTGATCATAATAACCATAACTATAACAGGACTTAGTTTATAATTTTGTAAATGCTGTATCATGATCAAGAATTGGTGACTATAATTGCTTAAATCAATAGGTTTGACCTTTAGTAACGAATTTTTCTTATAACATCTGTAAAGAACTGAGGTACTCTATGAAAAGACACGCAAGCGATGAGAACCGAGGCGAAGTAAACACGGCCAAAGCCGCGGATCCAATCACAACAAATGAAGCATTAAATACGATTATAAAACAGTATCAAAATGCAGATTTTCTTGCCATTGACACGGAGTTTTTGCGTGAGCGCACCTATTATCCCCAACTATGTCTCATTCAAATTAGCGATGGTGTAAATGCAATTGCTATCGACCCTTTAGCTAAAAGCCTAGATCTAAATCCAGTCTGGGAACTATTGCTCAACCCTAAAATAACAAAAGTGTTTCATGCTGGCAATCAAGACATGGAAATTTTTCTACACCTAATGAATGAGTTACCCACACCAATTTACGACACTCAAATCGCAGCAATGGTTTGTGGGCTTGGAGATCAAGTGGGTTACGACAAATTGGTAAAATCATTACTTGATCACGATATTGACAAAACCTCACGGTTTACTGACTGGTCCAAACGTCCCCTAAGCAACCGTCAAATTCTTTATGCCCTAGACGATGTCATTTATCTTGCCAAGTTATACCCATTAATGTTGGCGAGGCTTAACAACGAAAACCGCAATCATTGGCTTGATGAAGAATATGCCAAATCAAACAACCCAAAGACTTATACTGTTGATCCACATGCTGCATGGCAAAAATTGAAAGTGCGTAATATGCGCCCAACTGCGAAGTTACGTTTAATGCACCTTGCAGCATGGCGCGAATCTGAGGCACAAAATCGTAACATCCCTCGCAACCGTGTCATAAGAGACGAAACACTGATTGATCTTGCTGGGACAAATCCAAAAGAACGTTATGCATATGATAATATTCGTAATTTTCCAGGCGGCAAAGATGGGAAGTTAGTTACACCCATTCAGGAAATATTGATGAAAGTTGCTGATCTACCAACCTCGTCACTCCCAGTAGCTGAGAAGCGCAACCCCACGAAAAGACCACCCGCAGCTGTAATGGAGCTCCTTCGCGTTGTGCTTAAACATGTTACTGACAAACACGGCATTGCGCCCCGTTTGATTGCTTCCACTGACGATCTTGAAGCCCTTGCGAGCGATGATCATGCTCCAATTCGTGCTTTATCTGGCTGGCGTCGTGAAATTTTTGGTGATTTAGCATTGCGCTTAAAACATGGGAAGATTGCCCTTGCCGTTAGTAGTGGTAAAATCATTATTGTCGAGCAAAAAAATGAGGAGATTGAGAGCTAAACAGGCTCTTACGAAAAACTTTCAAAAGCTGCCCGCGCTAGTGCTATTGAAAGAGGCTTTTTCTTCGCAATGGAGTCTCTTTCCAGGGCAGATGCAATCACTTGAACAGATGCAAACGATCGCTCCATCCGGTTTACAATGTAGGACAACATTTCCTGTGGCGCTGACATCTGACGATCCAAAAAATGTTTGTTCAGTAATGCGTAAAGTAATCCGTCATCTGGGGATCCAATACGGGCGACATTAACCGCCCGCATGCGAGAGCGCAAATCAGGTAAACGCCAATCCATTTGTCCCACAGGTATTTTTGACAACAGTAAAATCCCCCCCTTGTCATCAACACAGCGATTAAAACAATGAAACAGAGACTCTTCATCCCAGACCTTGTTAGAAGCCACACCATCCAAAACGTAAAAAGCCAAGTCAGGCAGCGCTTTATCAGCTTGAAGACCAACTAATAGGTGACTCTTCTGAATCATTGAGCGCCACATTGATGCAAGGTGGGACTTTCCAGCGCCTGACGGACCAACTAGGTTCAATGCACGACAATTACCACGCCAATCAGGCCATTGATCAATTGAGGCTAGCGCTAATGCATTGCACTCACTAACAATAAAATTTTCGCGTCTTTCTGATGAAGGGAATGCCATTTCAAGCGGAAGTTGTTTCATCTGACTTTATCCATAGCCTTAACCATCGCTTGGTTTAACACGAATAAGGTAGTCGTTACCGGTGTCAAGAAGTTGCAAGCGATGGGCAGCCAGAGCATTTTGCAGCGCCTCACGTGATCCGGCAAAGCGTATTGAAACCCTGCCAGCCTGGGTGGTAAGCGACAAGATATCATAGCTTTGCACCATAGCAATTTCATCCAAAGACTTCAGACGTTTAGTCCATTCTTTGATTGACGTTATTGGCATTAAGACAGTTATATAATCCGTTGTTCTATCATCTATTAGGTTAGTAATATGCCAACTTGTATCCATTTGGGAGATAATTTTTTGACGTATTAAATCCAAGTCTTTTAGCACAGCACTTTTGACCACAACATGATCATCAAAAAGAATGTCTGTAATCATTTGTCCATTTTTATCATACAATTGGGCTGTAATAGTTATCAAAGGATTGGAACCGTCATAGTCTAACGATGCAATCACTAACATTACTTGTTCAGCGTCCACAAGGTCTGCAGCCCTAGTTAATTTTTCCACGCTTGCAAGAACTAAGTCCTCTCCACGAAACTGCCGTTCATTTATCAAACTTCGATCAAGTTTACGAAATGACAATAAACCATCATAAGTTGCAACCTTATCCCACCAACCAAAAATCCAGTTATTGTCCCTGTCCCATGCCCGAGCACCATCTGGTCCCGTCCAAACAGGAATAACTAAAATAGGAGGACTTTGTAACTCTGCCCAACTTAACTGGGCAGAAATCATCGCTTGACGCATTCGATTTGGGTCAAAACAAAAGTCCAACGTCGCAATATAGCGCTGATCTAAGTTCTTTTCGTTTACAATGTGTGTGAAATCTGCAAAATCATCGAGGTCATGTGCGTCCATAAAACGACTTCGCTCTTCATTTGATAACAGCACACGATCAAGCACTGCTGAGAATGCGTATTCTGCCGCTTTACGGATCCCAATATCTCTTGCCATTGCCGCAGTTTTAGCGCGCTGGTCGATGAAAACATTAGACACGCCAAAAACTGGTGCGCTGCAACGGTTGTTCATAGAAAAAGCTGGCTTGGCTAAAGGAAAACCGACAACCAACCAAAGCAATAAAAAGCCCTTGTAGATAAAAATTAGAATAAAGTTAAAGATAAATGCTGCGCGCATGTCGTCCAATGCCTATTATGCGTTTAGATAACGTCAAATTAGTTAATTTATAGTTTATAACATTTTTAATCGTCGAGGCCAGCATGTCTATTGGACAAAAACAACCAAAATCCCTCAAATATATTGACGCTGGTGTCAATATTGACGAAGGAGATGCACTGATTAGTGACATCACTCCACATGCAAAACGCACAAAACGAGCCGGTGCAAGCACCGACCTTGGAGGGTTTGGCGCTCTTTTTGATACCAAAGCTGCAGGTTTTATAGATCCAATTCTCGTTGCAGCCACCGATGGCGTTGGTACAAAGCTGGAACTTGCTAAAACAACTGGAATGCATCGTGCTGTTGGTATTGATCTTGTTGCCATGTGTGCAAATGACATCCTGGCACAAGGTGCCATGCCTTTATTTTTTTTGGACTATTTTGCAACTGGAAGACTGGAACGCGCGATGGCTGTCGATGTTATTGCCGGAATTGCTGATGGCTGTATTGAGGCCAATTGTGCGCTAATTGGCGGTGAGACCGCTGAAATGCCAGGAATGTATCCGTCAGGAACTTATGATTTGGCCGGGTTTTGTATTGGGGCTGCTGAACGCGGCACATTGCTCTCGCCCAACCAACCAAAGTTAGGCGATGTGGCTATTGGCCTTCCATCTTCTGGCCTTCACTCAAACGGCTTTTCCCTAGTTCGGAAAATCATAAGCGTCTCAGGTGCCAGACTTGACGCACCAGCTCCTTTCGACACGGATGCTAATCATCTTGGCACCACATTGATGACACCGACCCGCATTTACCAAAAAGGCACCGCTACTGCATTAGCAATTGGCGGAGTTAGTGGCATTGTACATGTCACTGGCGGCGGTTTGATCGAAAATCCACCGAGGGTTTATGATGATGGGCTCTCATTTCAGCTTAATTGTGCAGCCTTCCCCCTTCCGCCTATTTTCTGTTGGCTTCGAGATGCAGGCAACATGAAATTACCTGAACTTGCACGTACCTTTAATTGTGGGATTGGGCTGATTATTTATGTTAATAGAAATAAGGCAGAATCGGTTCTAGAGGCGTTAAAAGCCGGACCTGAACCTGAGGCATGTATTATTGGTAATCTTGTCGAACGGAATAGCCATCCCGCCGTTATTCTTGATCAATCTGATCATTGGTGTAGACAAGCGTGATTCGCCTTGCGGTTCTAATTTCTGGGCGTGGCAGCAATATGATATGCCTTGCCAACGCTATTAGAACCTATGGTATTAGAGCTGAAATTGCCATTGTTATTAGCAACAAAGATTGTACCGGTATTAAACTAGCCCAACGTTGCGGCCTTCCAACGCAGATTATCAAGCGCGAAGACTTTTTTAACCAAGCACATCAGGAATTGGCAATTTCTGATGCTATTAATTACCATAAGGCCAATTATATCTTTCTTGCTGGCTATATGGCGATTTTAGGCGATGATTTTGTCGGCCAGTTTTTTGGGCAGCTTGTTAATATTCACCCTTCATTACTCCCAGCCTTGAAGGGGCTGAACACTCATCAGCGAGCTATTGATGGTGGGATAGAAACGCATGGGGTATCTATTCATCTGGTAACAACGGCACTGGATGATGGACCAATAATTCTGCAAGCAAGCTTGCCAATGCAGGCCGATGAAACTTCTGATCGTTTGGCAGCACGAGTTCTTGAACTAGAACATCAGATATACCCCTTTGTTCTATTTGGGCTGGCAGAGAAGTTTTTGTTTTTATCGCCAGAGGGCGCACGCTGGCGCTCACCACTATCTGCTCTTGCTGTTACGCCTGCGCCGATGAGAGATCTACTTGCACCGAGCATAATTTGGCCAGCACCAGCAACTTCAGCATAAATCAAAAAATTGTGCGGTTGATTTGCGCCTCTTAGTCAGTCATAAATGTAAAATAAATTTAAAATAGTGGTTGAAGGTTGTAACTAACAATGCAGCTATTGCACCACCGCTTTAGGGACAAAAGTAAAGATCATGGAAACAAAATCATTGGACAAACAGGGTAGGGCACATTTGCAATTCTATAATAATTTCATGCTTGCATCTAAAATGTGCATTATCGCTATTGTAGTGATTCTTTTAGCCATGGCTGTAACATTGGTATAAAATATAATTGCTAATTTTTAATTGCCAAATTTTTATGAAAACATAACAAGACAATAACAAGGCATGGTTTGTAACGGTTTTTTTATTTTGATCTTGTCTAATTGGATAAAAAATCTACGTTGTGATTTCATATCCAGCAAAGAAATATGAGATTTCAATCTCTGCATTTTCTGAACTGTCTGATCCATGCACGGAATTCGCTTCAATCGATTCAGCAAAATCCTTTCTAATGGTCCCGACAGCCGCATCCCCTGGGTTTGTAGCACCCATTACTTCACGGTTAGCAAGAATAGCATTTTCTCCCTCGAGCACCTGAAGAACAACTGGACCCGATGTCATAAAGGCAACAAGGTCATTGTAAAATGGGCGTTCCTGATGCACAGCATAAAAAGCCTTAGCCTCGGTTACACTCAGCTGTTTAAGCTTTTGTGCAATAATACGAAGACCAGCAGATTCAAGCCGAGCATTAATTTGGCCGGTCAGGTTGCGTCGAGTTGCATCAGGTTTAATGATTGAGAATGTTCTTTCAAGTGCCATTATGCGTCCTTTTGTTTATCGAAACACGGCCCTAGGCCGTGCATGTGTTTTAATCTAAAAACGTTGCCGTCTTAATAATGCAAGCAGCAGCCATCGTACAAGATAAAAATTAGCTGCAAGCCCGGAAAGATTGCATAATAGCTAACGTACAATAAAGATAATTCAACTAGATTAACGTTTCTTTTTGGCGCTCGTCAGTTGTCGAACGGATTTTTCGACGTGAACTAGGACTTTTTATCCCATCCTCCCTCAGAATTCTGGGCATAATATCCAAGAGTGGTATCGGCAATCTGTTGCCATTCTTTCCATTGGTCACGCGCTTGTTGCAGTTGTGCATCAGACTTGCCATCAAAAAGACAAAAACAACGTTTAAATTCAGTAATTAATTTTGGTGCACTGCCATGCAGCAAAAACAGAAATTCAGCATTAATCGGGTTACCCATCATATCACTGGAAACCCACACATCACAGTAGCTAGCACCTTTGGCATCATCAAGCCCGTGCGGAATCCATGACTCAGGATCATGAGTCCATAGCGCAGCATTAATTGCGCTTGCCGCCGGCATCGGGCATAGAACAAGTGCCTTTTGTTTTTTTGCAAGTGTTTTTTTCAAAAGCATTAATAAAACCAGCTCAAGCCCAGCCTGGCCAATCTGGTAAAAATCTACCTGCCCCATTTAGCGCTTTTTGCTAGTCATCAGACTGCTGCCCCTTTTCAGACAGGCTGGCCCCTTGCCAATTGTCAATTAACCGATTTAACATGCGTACACCATATCCTGTTCCACCTTTTGGTACAATATCAGTTGCCGAATCAGACCAAGCCTTGCCTGCAATATCAAGGTGCGCCCATGGCGTACTTTTAACGAACCTTGCCAAAAAGCAGGCCGCCGTAATCGCTCCACCATAGGGCCCACCAATATTCTTCATATCGGCGATATGCGATTTCAGCATCCGGTCATAAGAGGGTCCCATTGGCATGCGCCAGACACCTTCGGCTGTTTCCTTACCGGCAGATTCAAGCTGACTACCCAAATCATCACTATTGGTAAATAAACCGCCATATTCCTTGCCAAGCGCGCCAATTATTGCCCCAGTCAATGTGGCAAGATTAACCATGGCTTGAGGCAAAAAGCGTGTTTCAGTGTAATGCAGCGCATCAGCAAGAACAAGACGACCTTCGGCATCTGTATTGATCACCTCAATCGTTTTACCGGACATTGCAGTTACAACATCACCCGGGCGCTGGGCATTGCCATCTGGCATATTTTCAACAAGACCAATCACACCAACGATGTTTTTATCCAGCTTGCGTCCGGCAATCGCGCACATTGCACCCGCCACCGCTGCTGCGCCACCCATATCCCATTTCATATCCTCCATGCCCTTGGCAGGTTTTAAGGAAATACCACCAGTATCAAATGTTACGCCCTTCCCAACAAGGGCAAACGGCGCTTCATCTTCTCCTCCCCTCCAATTCATTACAACCATTCGAGACTCCCGCCGGCTGCCTTGACCAACGCCAAGAAGAGCGCCCATGCCTAGCCTTTCCATATCAGCTTCATCAAGAATTTCAACCTCAAGCCCCAGGCGTGCCAAAGCCAAACAGCGATTGGCAAATTCAACCGGATATAATTTGTTAGCCGGCTCAAAAACAAGATCGCGGGCCAAGAAAACACCATCGGCAAGGGCTTGGCGATCTGTCAAAACAGTTGACTTTGCATCAAGCTCTTTGCTGCCCATACACAGATGAACAGTAACTTTATCTTTATCTTTATCCTTTTCTGTGAAATAGCTGTCAAAGTAATATGACGCCAGATTTGCTCCTAAGCAGAAATCAGCCAAAATTATTTCATCCAATTTATGATCGGGAAGCCAGCCAGATTTGGACGCGGTTTGACTTAGAGCCAAAAACACCTTACCCCCAAGCTTTTCAGCCTCTATACCCGCTGTCAGGTTATCGCCAGTCCCAACAAGCAAATAGCTATTTTTATCGTTATAAATCAAAAGGCTTTTGCCAAATTTTCCAGTAAATTGAGCGGTTGCCATCACGCCAATTAAGTGAGCCGCAACGTCCTTTTCAAGATGTGAAATGATTTCACCATTTTGGCCAATCAAACAGATGGTTGTCACGTTACCTTTTGGGACGGCATTAGAAAAGCTTAGCTGAAGTTTTGCGGGCATATTAGTCTCGATCTTTAAGAGTTGAAAGATTGTTAGTTAAAACAGGCAGGAACCACGGCTGTCAATCCAATCCACCCAATAAAGCTATAGATTTTGCCATTACCTAGTGATTCGTGTTATCTATACATCTAGAAACTGGTGAGGTCTATTGTGCAGTTTAATCTGTATATTTTTAATCAATTATTTCGTACCACTCTGGCACTTACAACAGTACTTATTGGTATTATCTGGTTATTTCAAACGATTCGACTCCTTGAGTTTGTTGTAAATAGTGGGGCCGAAGTTGGGGATTTCCTGTTAATGTCAATTGCCTCAATGCCTCTTTGGCTGATGATTGCAATCCCCATTTCAGGCTTTATCGCGGTAAATTGGGTGTTCAGTCGAATCCTTGGAGATCGCGAACTTCTTGTTATGCAATCCATTGGCCTCAGCCCAATTCAATTATGTAAGGCACCAATTGCACTTGGAATAATTTTGACCACTTTTCTGATAATCAACTCTGTCTACCTTCTGCCCAATTCTTTTGCAAAATATAAAGACCTTCAATTTGAAATGCGTAACAACATCCCAACTATTTTATTACGCGACAGTGTTTTTATTGAGGTTGTTGATGGCATGACTATGTTTATTGGCGCTCACGACAACAATGGTGTGATGAAAGATATTTTTATTCACGATGCTCGCATTGATGGCAGGGTAATAACCATGACAGCGCAATCGAGCAAGCTCACAGAGCGCAATGGGACTCCCATGCTTGTTCTTCAGAATGGAGAAAGATCTGAACGAAATACAGAAGGCCAAACAGGTGCTGTTCTCCTTTTTGACACACACTCTGTGTCCATCACGCGCACAAGAAACCAGCCCACCGAACGAGTTGCTTTAGACATTAATGAAGACGCAATCTTGAATTTATTGTCACCAGCATACGCTACTTCACCACAATACTATTTACAGCGCCATGCTGAGGGGCATTATCGCCTAGCATCACCTTGGCTGGCATTGGCTTTAATGACACTCTCCTCAGCCATTATCTTACGAGGGCAAATTCGTCGTGACTTATGGGGCCAAAGAGCCTTCACAAACATCTTTGCTTGTGTTTTAACAATTATTTTAGTTGTAATTTCTCGCGGTTTGATCACTAACAATGCGACTTTGTGGCCGCTAATTTATGTCAGTATTTTGGCTCCACTAATCGTTAGCTTTTGGCTCTTGAAGTCAAGTTACTTTCCAAAAAAAATCATACCACACAGTGAGGCATTACCATGAGCCAGTTTGCACCTTTTGGAACGTTGTTTCGTTACTTTGCATTACGCTTTGTTGCCTGGATAAGCTTGTGCCTTTTTAGCCTATCAGCAATTATCACACTTATTCAGTCCGTGGAGCTATACCGCCGCGTAAGCAACCTAAGCGTTGAAAAACCAGAAGTTAACTTCCTAAACATGGCTTTTTTAAATCTTCCAACAGTCATTGAGACCATCTTACCATTTGCCATGCTTTGTGGTGCCATACTTTGTTTTTCTTCATGGAATCGAAGTAACGAGTTTGTTGCAGTAAGGGGGTTTGGTCAGTCAGTTTGGGCCGCGCTTGGGCCCACATTATTTTCAGCATTTGTGATAGGCATGCTCTTTGTTACCATCATCAACCCAATTGCCGCAATAACATCGTCACGCCACGAAGCCCATATGAACAGAATATTCGGCGATTCTGATAAGAGTTTTTCTGTTTCGGCAAATGGAATATGGCTTCGCGATAAAATTGAAGATGGCAAGTTGATAATTCGTGGTGACGCTCTGAATACAGAAATGGCAAGTATTATCAATCCAGTGATTTACTTTTATCAAAATGACATCCATCTGGAGGCTTTTTATCGGGCTAATTTTATGCAGCTCACAGACAAGGGATGGATTCTAGATCAAGCAACGCGTTGGCAAAAGGATGGTCAGCAAACAGATCTTGGTAGCACAATATTGCCCACTGGTTTAGATGCTCTGGATTTACGCCAATCTGGCTTGCTGCCACAGTCTATTTCAATTTATCTATTGCCTGGGTTCATTTTGTCACTTGAGCGTGCTGGCATTCCTGCGATTCAATACCGCTTCCAGCTCTACAAAACACTGTCTGTGCCACTCCTAATGGTTGGTATAACAATGCTTGGGGCAAGGGCAACGTTAACAAATACGTCTCGAGGCCCGCGAGCACGGCTATTCCTTCGTGGGGCAGTTCTTACTATTATCATTTTTATGTTTAGCTATTTTATGCAAATTTTAGGGTCTGCTTTAACGGTCCCAATGTCCGTCGCAGCTTGGACCCCAGCAATTACCGTATCATTACTTGGGGCCATTATTCTTGCTCGAACCGATGAAAGCTGATTTATAGGGGTGTGAAAAGAGATCATTATCGTATCAAAATCTCGCACCAATATGTTACAACTTTAAGGTGAAAAATCATTATGATGCTGTCAACCAAGAAATTGGCTCTTTTTGCCTTTAGTTTTGTAATTACAACTAACCTTAGCCTTCAACCAGCGCATGCAACATTAGAAATTGTAGCCAAAGTAAATGGTAAAGCGATCACAAATTTTGATGTTGATCAGCGGGCTAAGTTTCTGCGCTTAATAACAAACCTGGAGAACTCAGAAGAAAACCGCGTGCAAATAAAATATGATGCAAAACAAATGTTAATTGATGAAATTTTAAAACTTCAAGCAGCAAAAAATATTGACTCTAATATCAAAATACAAAGTCGCAAAAGAGCCCGCGATATTGTGAATAAAAATTTTTCACGTGAAGGAATGGATGGAATAGAAAATCTTCGCAAAAATGGAATAGAAGTGCTTAAAATTCAAAAAAAATTTATGACTGAAATTCTATGGGCTGAATTTATAAAAACAAAATTTAGAAACAAATTTGATAATATAAATTCGACTGTTGATAAAGTTATTATGAAAATAAAGAAAAATGCTGAACAGCCACAAGTAAAGTTAAGTGAAATTATTTTACTCCCCGAACCTAATAGGCCAATGCAAAAAACCCTTGCACTCGCAAATGAGATTTTCAAAGCCGTTGAGGGTGGGGCAAGTTTTAGTGCAATTGCCAAACAGTATTCTTCAGCAGGGACTGCAAGAAGTGGAGGAGCACTTGGCTGGGCTCTCATAAGTCAATTACCAAAAGATATCAAAAATCACGTAGAAAAAATTGATGTTGGTGAGGTTGGCGTCCCCTTGCAACGCGATGGACTCGTGATCCTAATTCGTAAAGAGGGTACCAGGGAAAATGGTGTTGCAGATCCAGGCCAAGACATTATCACGCTCACGCGAGCACTTTTTCCACTTGCTAATAACGCCTCTAATGCTGACAAATTAGTGGCCGCGGCCAGACTAGAGCGCGATACAGAAACCATAAAAACCTGTAACGGGTTAACTACTTTGAACCAAAGCTACAATTCAGGTATTAATGGTTTGATTGAGGATGTTACTCTTAGCTCGTTCAGCACGCCTCTAAAAAGAATGATAAATGAGTTGGATTTGCTAATACCAAGTAAACCGTTGTCCTTCATTGAAGGTGTCAGCGTTTTCATGCTTTGCAAACGAACATCACCTAAAATCGCCTTGCCTGCTCGCAAGGAAGTGTTTCGTAACGAATTTGATAAAATTTTTGGCTCACTGTCTGAGAGCTATTTAATGCGGCTACGTCGCTCTGCAATTATAGAAACAGATATATAGTTCAATGCTTACTTTGCCGCTCATGATAACGCCTGGAGAACCTGCGGGAATTGGTACTGAAATAGCCCTGAAAGCATGGCAGACAGGAATTAATGATATTTGCCTGATGGGATCTCCAGAGCATATTGCCAAAACCGCCCAATTAATTGGCATCAAGCTGGATTTCTATGAAATCTCCCACCCATCATTATATAATTATGATGCATCTGCCTTGGCTATAATCCCCGTGCCATGGCACAAAATGCCAATTGCTGGCAGCCCCAATGTGGCGAATGCACCACAAATTATTGAAGCCATTCGTCAAGCCGTGATTTGGTGCCAATCAGGCGATGCAGCTGGTCTTGTTACAAACCCAATTCAGAAAGCCAGCCTTTATTCAGCTGGCTTTGCCTTTCCAGGGCATACTGAATACCTTGCAAGTCTATCGACCACTGCGCCGCCGGGCGGACCAATGATGATGCTTGCCTGCGATGACTTAAAGGTTGTTCCAGCCACTGTTCATATCGCGCTGAACAAGGTACCAAAAAAAATTACAATACAATTAATTATTGAAAAATGTACACTAATGCATAAATGTCTGCGGGACCAATTCAAGATCAGCCAGCCCCGTATTGCGATTTGTGGGCTGAACCCTCATGCTGGTGAAGACAGCAAAATGGGCAAAGAAGATAGCCAAATAATTGTTCCAGCAATACGCCAACTTGTTGCAAACGGAATTAACGCTACCGGTCCACACCCTGCCGATACACTGTTCCATACCGAAGCCCGCAAAACCTATGACGCCGTTTTGGGCATGTATCACGACCAAGTCCTTACTCCATTAAAAACGATTGATTTCTTTGGTGGCGTCAATATTACTTTGGGGCTCAGTTTTACACGCACATCACCTGACCATGGGACGGGACTTGATATTGCTGGCAGCGGTATTGCGCGTCCTGACAGCCTTATTGCAGCAATAAAAATGGCCCGGAAACTAGCCAGAAACAAAAGCGAGCAAACCTCTTAATCATTACAAATTTTGCAGCAACAGAAACATATTCCGAATGGATGACCAGCAAGACCTAACCAACCGCATTCATGCATTGCCCCCATTGCGCCAGCTTGTTGAAGCAATGGACCTGCGTGCACGCAAATCAATGGGACAAAATTTTCTATTTGATCTTAACCTAACGCACCAGATTGCACGGTCAGCGGGCACTTTATCTGGTACAACAATTGAAGTTGGTCCCGGGCCAGGTGGTCTGACCCGCGCGCTTCTTCTTGAAGGTGCCACACATGTCATTGCCATTGAAAAGGATCGCCGCGCCCAAGGTGTTCTTGCCGGATTGATTAGCGCAGCTGGTAACCGGCTAACCCTTATAGAGGCTGACGCGATGCAATGTCCTATTTGGGATATGGGTGTCACCCCACGCCGAATCATCGCCAATTTGCCTTATAACATTGCCACAGCCCTATTGATTAGCTGGCTAACCCATGCAAATGCCTTTGAGTCCATGACATTGATGTTTCAACGCGAAGTCGCTGAACGCATCACAGCTGGGCCTGGCGATAAGGCCTATGGACGGTTAAGTGTTTTATCACGATGGCTTACAGACAGTGAAATCCTCTTTGATGTGCCTTCATCAGCCTTTGTACCTGCGCCAAAAGTCATATCATCCATTGTTCAAATTGTGCCTTTGCCAACTCCCCGTTTTGCATGCAGCCAGTTGTCACTGGAAGCTATAACGCGGATCACATTTGGCCAACGGCGGAAAATGTTGCGTAGCTCCTTGAAAAAAAATGGTGGTGAGCAGCTATTGAAAGCCGCAGCGATTGACCCGGAAAAGCGGCCACAGGAAATAAATGTTGAAGAGTTTTGCAGGCTTGCTTTGCTATATGAAACTCAGCAAAACCACCAAGATTAATAGCCAGCCCTCAACTGTTTTACAAATTCAGTAAGACCGATTTGCCTGTCTCGACGCAAGCGTTCTGCTTTCAAAATCGTTTTAACCTCTTCAACTGCCTGATCAAGATTGGAGTTTACCAGAATATAGTCATATTCACGATAATGGCTAATCTCATCAGAAGCCTTAGACATGCGAGCAGCAACAACATTTACACTGTCTTGCGCACGACTTAACAACCGCTTTTCAAGATCACGTGTCGATGGCGGCAAGATAAAAACTGACACCACATCGTCACTATTTGCATCCGCCAATTGCTGAGTGCCCTGCCAGTCAATATCAAACAAAACATCACGCCCCACCCTAAGCGCTTCCACAACCGGTGCCGATGGCGTACCATAATAGTGATCAAAGACCTTTGCATATTCAAGCATTTCGCGGTTATTAATCATCAGATTAAAATCTTTATTGGAAACAAAGAGGTAATCCTTTCCTTCAACTTCACCTGGGCGTCGATTGCGCGTTGTCGCAGAAATTGATAAATCAAGTTCGCCATCTTCAGCCAGCAACCGCCGTGAAATAGATGTTTTTCCTGCCCCAGATGGTGATGACAATACCAGCATTAGCCCCCTTCTACCGCCAAGACATTGTTCCTTGTCTGGAGCCGGTGATACTTTTCTGATCATTTGTCTTTACCTTTCTCTAAGGCTGTTTTATGTCGCCTAAATAGGCTTACATTATGGTTGTGCGCGTCCAGGTTTTTTGCAAAACGCAACCCGCCACTTCCATCAGAAACAAAATACAAATAGTCACTCTTCGCCGGATGCAGTGCAGCAATAATTGACTCCTTCCCCGGATTGCAAATTGGCGTTTTAGGAAGCCCACTTATGACATAAGTATTCCATGCTGTTTTTGTTTTCAAATCAGATTTTGTAATGGGTGCATGTTTTGTCTGATTTTCCGATACTGCATAAAGTACTGTTGGATCTGACTGCAGTCGCATACCTCTTAACAGCCGGTTAGTGAGAACTGCAGACACCAACCGTCTATCAACTGCCGTTGACGCTTCTTTTTCGATAATTGAAGCCATTATCAATGCATCTTGTGGACTAGCGTATGGCAAGTCTTTTTCACGGTCAATCCAAGCTTCAGCAAGAAACATTTCCTGTGTTTCCTGCATTCGATTTATCAAATCCTGCCGTGGAGTTGCATGGGTGTAAAAATAGGTTTCAGGCCGCAGACTCCCCTCATTAGGAATGCTTTTAACCTTGCCAGTTAGATTTGGCATTCCAATAATCATATTTACTACATCAGCACTACGCACCCCTTCAACAACGGTAAGCCGCCGTTGATAGCTGTATCCATTGTGGATAATTGACAAAACCTCATTGAGGTTGGTATGAGCGGGCAGCAAAAATTCACCAGATTTTGGCAAAAAACTACTCCCTGCCAGCAGGCGAGCCGCGTCATAATGGTAAAGCTGATGAAGTATGCCAGCTCTGTTCAAAATGCCGCGCAGTATTTTGTGGCCACTTCCAGGTTCAATAACGACAAAAACATCATCTTGATGGGGCCCCGGCATTTGCATTATCCTATCATGCCAAGCATAAACACCGGCAGATAAAGCGCCCCCAAGCAGCATTACAAAAACTGCCGACCGAGACACAAACCGGGCGGCTCGGGCAAACATCAGCTAACCTCACCCATAATTAACGATGCATTGGTACCACCAAATCCAAACGAATTTGACATCACATTGCGCACTTTTTTATTTTTGGTTTTCAATGGTACAAGATCTAGATCAGCAACTGTTTCTTCAGGATCGTTCAAATTTAATGTTGGCGGCAAATCGCCAGTTTGTATTGTCTTGATTGCATAAATCGCTTCAATCGCGCCAGCTGCCCCAAGAAGATGTCCAGTGGCACTTTTAGTTGATGATATTGACACATTAGCCGCTGCGTCCCCCAGTAAACGGGCAACAGCTCTGGCTTCAATTAGATCGCCAAGTGGTGTGGAGGTGCCATGCGCATTCACATAATCAATATCGCTCGGAGCCAGTCCCGCACGCTTTAATGCAGCTTGCATGGCGCGGAACCCACCATCACCATCTTCAGCTGGAGCGGTAATATGATGTGCATCGCCTGACATACCATAACCTTTAATTTCACCATAGATCCTAGCACCCCGAGATTTTGCATGCTCAAGTTCTTCAAGCACAACAATACCAGCGCCTTCACCCATAACAAAACCATCGCGGCCTTTATCCCAAGGACGTGATGCAAGTTCAGGGGTGTCATTATAATTTGTTGATAATGCGCGCGCTGCAGCAAAACCTGCCATCCCAATACGGCAAACCGCTGCCTCAGCACCCCCAGCAACCATCACATCTGCATCGTCTAAAGCCACCATCCTTGCAGCATCACCAATAGCGTGCGCCCCTGTTGAGCAAGCAGTAACCACAGCATGATTAGGGCCCCGAAAACTGTACCTAATCGAAACGTGACCAGAAATAAGGTTGATCAAGGCAGATGGAATAAAGAATGGGCTAACACGCCGTGGCCCTTTTTCATTGATCAGTTGATCTGTTTTAACAATGGATTCTAAGCCACCAATACCAGACCCAATCATAACACCAGTACGATTTTGTGCTTCGCGGGCTTCTGGAGTCCAGCCTGAATCCTCAACTGCTTGACAAGCGGCAGCTAAACCAAGTTGTATAAATCTATCTTGTTTTCGCTGTTCTCGCGGCTCAATCCAGTCGTCAAGATTAAGCCCACCAGTAACATTTGGACCCGGCACCTGCCCAGCTATTTGACAGGAAATATCTGAAACATCAAATTGCTCTATACGCGAGATACCACTTTTACCAGCAATTATCTGCGACCAATTATGATCCACGCCCGACCCAAGTGGAGTGACCATTCCCATTCCGGTAACTACAACACGCCGCAAGGCAAACCTCCAGAAAACCAGTTTGAAACCGATGGTTGTGTATTACGTGTGCGAAATACACAACCAAATTTAATCAAAGCCCTATGGTTAAGCAGCGGCTTCTTCAAGAAACGATACTGCATCTTTTACAGTTAAAATCCGTTCTGCGGCATCATCAGGAATTTCAACACCGAATTCTTCTTCGAATGCCATAACCAGTTCGACTGTATCAAGACTGTCCGCCCCAAGGTCATCGATAAAGCTTGCGGCTTCAACGACCTTATCAGCATCTACACCCAAATGTTCTACTACAATATTTTTAACACGATCTGCGATATCGCTCATTGGTGCCCCCTCTGAGAAGCTTAGATTTTGACCGAAACTTTCGGCCGGAGAATTTCAAATTGGGCGGCAATTACCATAGTTTTTCATCTTATACCACCCCCGTTGTGTTTATAACGCGTTCAATTTTGCCTTAAAGCATCGCCATTCCACCATTTACATGCATCGTGGTACCAGTAACGTATGCTGCCTCATCACTTGCGAGAAAAACCACAGATGCAGCAACCTCACTAGGCTTTCCAAGTCGACCTGCAGGCACCTTTGTTAAAAGCGCTGATTTTTGGCTCTCATCCAAAACTTCTGTCATCGGAGTCGCAATAAACCCTGGTGCAACTACGTTGACTGTAATTCCACGACTCGCCACCTCTGCTGCCAATGACTTGCTAAAACCAATCATTCCAGCTTTTGATGCTGCGTAATTTGCTTGGCCAGGATTACCCATAACCCCTACAACTGATGAAATTGAAATGATCCGCCCTGATCGAGCCTTCATCATCCCTCGCATTGCTGCGCGACATAGGATCATGCTAGCTGTCATATTAACCTCAAGAACATCGTCCCAATCTTTGTTTTTCATGCGCATCAGCAAACCATCCCGAGTAATACCAGCATTGTTGACCAGAATATGCACTGGCCCACCTGCCACCTCTTTTGCCATATCAACTAGGCCCTCAGCAGCCCCCCTTTCAGCAAGGTTAGCAGTAACCGCAAAGGCACGTTTTCCAAATTTTGAAGCCAACGCTTCTAGTTTTTCGGTGCGGGTACCATGGAGCACAACTGTTGCGCCTTTCGTATGCAATGCTTTAGCTATTTCCTTACCAATGCCACCACTAGCACCAGTAACAAGCGCAATTTTATCTTTGAGATCAAACATTGTACTACCTTTTCAGTAAAACACGTCAATATTGATTGTACAGATTTGGTGATAGACCCTACATCTCGCTCAGCACAGTGTCCAGATCATCCGGACCATCTAGATTGACAATAACTTCAGCTTCAATTCCACGTTTTACAAGGCCAGATAAAACTTTCCCTGTGCCTAGCTCAATAAATTTTTTAGCACCGGCTAAACTCATTTCAGCCAGAGATTCTCGCCAGCGCACACGACTAGTTATTTGTGTTACAAGATTTTTGCGCAATTCTTTCGCTTTAATTTGAGGAGCAGCGGTTACATTGCAATAAATGGGTATTGCCGAATCAACTAAATTAGTTTGTTCAAGCGCCTCTTCCATGACAATCGCGGCAGGAGCCATGAGATCACAATGAAAAGGTGCTGATACCGGCAGCTCAATCACACGCCGCAGCCCGACCGACTTCGCTATTCTAATGGCATTATCAACAGCAACTGCAGCGCCACTAACCACAATCTGCCCAGGTGCATTATCATTTGCGATTTGTACAAGACCAAATACCTCTGCCTCTTTCAATATATTATTTATCTGTGTTTCATCAGCGCCAAGAAAGGCTGCCATTGCACCCTCACCAACAGGCACAGCTGATTGCATTGCCTCACCACGTTTCCGCAACAAACGGGCTGCATCGCTAATAGTCAGGCTGCCACCAGTTGCTAATGCCGCATATTCGCCAAGCGAGTGTCCTGCTGCCATTGAGCCACAGATAGTCAAAGGCTTGCCAAGTTCTGCTTCAAGGACACGAACAGCTGCCATTGAGGTTGCAAATAAAGCTGGTTGCGCATTTCGTGTCATCCTGACCATGCTTTCTGGGCCATTTTGCATGATAGCAAACAGGTTTTCATTAAGTGCATCATTCACTTCATCAAAAACCTGCTTGGCAGCAGCATGAGATGCCGCCAATTTGCCGCCCATGCCTAGCGCCTGCGATCCTTGGCCAGGAAACAAGAAAGCTGTCGAGCTATTTTTCATTTAATTTACCTATTTAATAAAGATGCAATAAGTCTTCATCTGTTTTTAAACGCTTTTGTAAAAAACAATTTATCAACTCAAACCTATTCCAAAAACAATGTAGAGGCGTCCACCGAATTAGTAATAAATTTTAACACGAGACATATTTAATATCACATCAAAAGCCCCAAAGCTTGTAATATCCCCTGGCACAATAAAAATATCTTGCCGCAAAAAACCGTCAATGGGGCTTGTGCTTGCGGAGAAAAAGTGTATATTCCTTGCCGTGCAGCTCTAAAGTGGAACTAGCACACTTACATCTTCGAATTTTATCCTTACCGTCAAAACCGGGTAGTTGTTGCCATAAGTGGCCGCAACCAATAGCCAAAAGGAATTATTATGCGCTTATATGAAAGCGTGTTCATAGCACGTCAAGACATTACCACGACTCAAGTGGAAACCATGGCAGACGAATTCAGTGAGATTATTACATCTGCTGGCGGATCTATTAAAAAACGTGAATATTGGGGGCTTCGTGCTCTCGCTTATCGGATCAAAAAGAACCGTAAGGGCCATTACGTAATGTTTAATATCGAAACTGGGCCAGAGGCGTTGAAAGAATATGAACGACTTATGGGCCTAAATGAAGATGTTTTGCGTTTCCTTAACATTCGGATTGAAGAGGTTGAAGACAGCCCATCCATCATGATGCAAGTCAAGACTGATCGGCCACAGCGCAGCGGGCGTGACGATGTTGATCGTGGTGAGCGTAATTCAAATTCTGAGTTCAGCTCTAGCACCTCCGCCAATGAAAAAAGTGAGGATTAATCAATGACCCAGCTGGAAATCAAACGTGAGGCCGTTCGCAAGCCTTTTAATCGGCGCAGAAAAGCATGTCCATTCTCCGGCCCTAACGCGCCAAAAATTGACTTTAAAGATACAAAGCTGTTGGTTCGTTATACTTCTGAGCGGGGGAAAATAGTACCCTCTCGCATTTCTGCTGTTTCCGCAAAAAAACAGCGGGAACTTGCTACCGCCATCAAGCGGTCACGTTTTTTGGCGCTAATGCCTTATGTGACCACATAAAAATCTTTAGAATTCTGGAGATATTAAAATGCAAATTATTCTTCTTGAACGAGTAGAAAAGCTTGGACAAATGGGCGATCTCGTGGATGTTAAAACAGGCTTTGCGCGAAATTTCCTTATCCCACAAGGTAAAGCCCTTCGGGTAAACAAAGCGAATGTTGAACGGTTTGAGTCTGAGCGCGTTCAACGAGAAGCTGATAATCTTGAACTTCGCAAGGATGCCGAAACTGAAGCTAAAGAAATGAACGGCCTTGCTGTTAGTATGGTCCGAGCAGCATCTGAAATGGGTCAATTATTTGGATCTGTCACATCCCGTGACATCGCCGTCGCTGTGACTGAAGCTGGCTTTACTATTACACGCAGTCAAGTAATCATGGATCGCTCAATCAAGATGCTAGGCTTGACTGAAGCCCGTGTCCGTCTTCATCCAGAAGTTTCAGTTACGGTGATTGTGAATATTGCACGTTCAGCTGCTGAAGCTGAAACGCAGCTTAAAACAGGCGTTGCTATCACAGGGGAAATAACTGACGAAGATTATCCCCCAGCTAAGAACGTAGCCTCTACCGAAAAACTAATAGAAGAGCCTTTTGTGGAAACACTAGACGAACCAACCAATGATGACGGTGACAACACGCAGAGCTAATTCATATTTAAAGACAAATTACTAAAAACCTGAACATTGTATCCGGTTTTTAGTTATTTTGGGGTTTGTTTAAATTAATTTGCCAAACCATTTTGTCAGCTTTAGACAAAATTAATTGATTTATCCCCAACATCCCCACGATTAACATAATGCCTATCTACTCCACTCCTGTTATACAGGGATATGGCTGATGAACAATCTAACATAAAATCATTTCCCGGGAATGGCAGTGCACCTCCAACACGGGTGATGCCACATAATTTACCGGCAGAACAAAATCTACTTGGAGCAATCCTCTTAGAAAACACAGTGCTTGAGCGGATTGATGATCGACTTCTTGCAGAACATTTTTACGATCCACTTCATGGCCGTATTTTTTCAACAATCCAACGCCTCATTGAACGGGGACAACTCGCCAATCCAGTAACTTTAAAGAGCTTTTTTACAGATAATGCCAGTTTTCAAAATGAAAATGCAGAGGCCTATCTGTCGGAACTAGCTGATGGCGTGATCAGCATAACCCAAGCACCTCATTACGCTAAGGTAATACATGATGCACATGTTCGTCGTCAATTGATCTTAATTGGTGACGCAGTGATTCTAGACGCAAGCCATCCAGAAGTTGATGTTCCAGCTCATCAACAAATTGAAACTGCTGAAGCGCAGTTGTTTCGCCTTGCCGAAACAGATACATCCAGCGCTGGCTTGCGAGGGTTTGCTTCGGTTATTAGTGGCAGCATAACTCAGGCGGACCTCGCACGAAAAAATGATGGACATCTCTCAGGTTCGAGCACTGGCCTAACTGACCTCAATAATTTACTCGGTGGCTTGCATAAATCAGATCTAATTATCCTCGCTGGCCGTCCAGGCATGGGCAAAACAGCTCTCGCAACAAATATTGGGTTTCATGCAGCCATCACTACTCAGACTGGTGAAAAAGCAGTTCCCGTTGCTTTCTTCTCACTTGAAATGGCCGCAGAACAACTCGGAACACGTATTTTATCTGAGCGGGCACAAGTTGACTCAGAACAGATTCGTCGTGGCAAATTGAATAGCACTGAGTTTGATCAATTAGTTGGTGCAAGCAACGCTATTTCAGATGCACCTTTCTTTATTGATGACACACCATCACTGTCAGTATCACAATTAGCCAGCCGTGCTCGTCGTTTAAAGCGGACTTCAGGTCTTGGCTTAATTGTAGTTGATTATCTTCAACTGTTAACCGCTCAACTGGGTGTAAAATCAGAAAACCGTGTTCAGGAAATTTCAAACATTAGTAGGACTTTAAAAGCCATTGCAAAAGATTTGAATGTACCTGTAGTCGCTTTGTCACAACTGTCACGGGCAGTTGAAATGCGAGAGGACAAAAGACCAAATCTAGCCGATCTTCGTGAATCTGGTTCAATCGAACAGGATGCTGATGTGGTAATGTTTGTTTATCGTGAAGAATATTACCTGAATAAACGAGAGCCAGAAAGAAAAATGGAAGAATCTGAAGACGCATTCAATTTGCGTCATGATGACTGGTTAAGAAAAATGCAAAACAGCCAAAACAAGGCGGAAGTAATAGTAGCGAAGCAGCGCCACGGACCTACGGGTTCAGTTCAAGTGCATTTTGAAAAGAGATTTACTCACTTTACCGACTTAACCGAAAGCACCAATCTTCCTG
Source organism: Candidatus Puniceispirillum sp. (assembly GCA_028382965.1). Taxonomy (GTDB): domain Bacteria; phylum Pseudomonadota; class Alphaproteobacteria; order Puniceispirillales; family Puniceispirillaceae; genus UBA3439. Next base: position 18,131 of record JAOEUK010000011.1, on the reverse strand, counting down.
AGGGATTTTAACGCGATATGGCTCATCAGTTATTTGGTTATGGGGATAGCTCCATAACAGTTGATCTTGATGCTATTGTTGCAAACTGGCGCTACATAGACAGCCTTTCTTCCTTTAAGACAAAGACCGCAGCAATGGTCAAAGCGGATGGATACGGACTTGGTTGCAGTTCCATTGCAATTGCTCTAGCAAATGCAGGCTGCAAAATATTTTTTGTTGCTAGTTTGGAAGAAGCCATAAACCTAAAAAAAACAATTCAATTAAGAGGTCTTAATGATTGTTCAATTATGGTTTTGCATGGAGTCCAAAACAACCAAGAAAAAGATTTTTTTACGCATCAATTGGTTCCCGTTCTAAATGATCTAGAACAAATTTCAAGGTGGATAAACTTTGCCAAAAAAATTGGCACAGCACTTCCAGCATTGCTACATTTTGATACCGGCATGACCCGCCTAGGGCTGGATACTAAGCAGGCCAATTGGTTGATCCAAAACAAACAAGACCTTGATTCATTGAATGTTCAGTACATAATGAGCCATCTTGTCTCGGCTGAACTAGTCGAAGATCCCATAAATTTTAAGCAACTAATTCAATTTAAAAAACTTCTCCGCTGTTTTGCGTCTTTACCAGCCAGCCTTGCTAATAGCGCTGGTACTATGCTTGGCAATGACTTTCATTTTCAAATGACCCGGCCCGGCATTTCACTTTATGGAGTGCATCCATGCAACAAGACAATCAACAAGCTTCAACCAACTTTTAGCTGGAAAGCTCGCATCCTTCAGGTGCGGAGTGCAGCAATTGGTGACAAGGTTGGCTATGGTGGAACCTTCGAACTTCAACGTGAGTCGCTGATCGCAACGATTGGGATTGGCTATGCTGACGGGTATTCTCGCCAACTTAGTGGTAAAGCTAGTATTTTGATTGGTGGGCAGACTGTACCTGTTATTGGCCGCATTTCAATGGACAGCATCACTGCTGATGTGACCGAACTTGACCAAAACAGTCTGCTAACGGATACAGCACAGCTTATCCATCAGGATTATGGATTAGAACGGATGGCACTCGATCTTAAAACAATTCCTTATGAAATCATGACTAATCTTGGCCATCGAGCAAAACGGCATTACTATGAAAGAGTTTAAGAGGCACTGTAACTCTACAATAAAATTCCTTGCCATCTTTTAAATTATACAATCATTGATATGGCTAGGATTACCTTTTAGTTGGTTTTAACGACTCCATTGTGTATTCTTTATTTGGCTAATAACTAGATTTTATATAGCCAAAAAAGGCAAACGTCTCCATAACAAATACAATCATATAAAATAGAACCGAAGGATGGTTTCAAGACATATGCAAGGCTTTGTCCAAAATATAGGTCGTACAGCGCTTGATTTCCTAGCTACGCTTGGTCGCATAACACTATTCAGTTTAACTGCTATCCGCTGGATTTTTACGCCTCCTTATTACTGGCACCAATTACTTCGTCAGATTCTTGATATTGGATATTATTCCTTGCCTGTTGTCGGTTTAACTACACTTTTTTCAGGTATGGTTCTGGCACTTCAATCCTATACTGGTTTTGCACGGTTTTCTGCCGAGGATACTGTTGCAACAGTAGTTGTGTTATCAGTTACACGCGAACTTGGGCCAGTGCTAGCGGGTTTAATGGTCGCGGGACGCATTGGAGCTTCAATGGCGGCAGAAATAGGAACGATGCGCGTAACTGATCAAATTGATGCGCTTGACACACTGTCTACAAGGCCCATGCAATATTTAGTTGCTCCTCGGTTGCTGGCAGGCACCATTTGCTTACCATTTCTTGTATTAGTTGGCGATATAATTGGTGTTTTTGGCGGGTATCTTGTTGGAGTTTATCGACTTGGGTTCAATTCATCAAATTATCTGGCCCGAACCCTCCAGTACTTGGAAGTATCAGATGTCACGCTAGGCCTTGTAAAAGCGGCTGTTTTTGGCTTTTTGATTGCCCTTATGGGTTGCTATCATGGGTATCACTCGGGCCGCGGGGCCCAAGGTGTTGGTCAGGCGACAACAAATGCTGTTGTTTCAGCATCAATCCTTATCTTGATCTCTAACTATGTTGTCACAACTATCTTTTTTGGAGGATAGCATGTTAGCAACTCCAAAAATTGAATTATTAGGTGTCCAAAAAACATTTAATGGACACCATGTTCTAAGAGGTGTTGACCTAAGTGTTGCCTCACAGGAATCGCTTGTTATTATTGGCACCTCGGGTGGCGGTAAATCAGTTTTGATGAAGTGTCTAAACGGTCTCATTAAACCTGACAGCGGCAGTATTAAGATTGATGGACAGGAAATTCTGGGTAAAGGTCGTGCAGAACTTGAAAATTTACGCCAGCGCTTTGGCATGACTTTTCAGTTTGGCGCTTTATTTGATTCTCTGCCAATCTGGCAAAATGTAACGTTCAGGCTTCGTCACCAACGAGCGCTTGGAAGAGCAGCAGCGCGTGATATTGCAGCAAAAACCATTACACAACTTGGTCTTTTGGAGTCAGTCATTGATCAATACCCAGCTGAATTATCAGGCGGGATGCAAAAGCGCGTTGCACTCGCCCGTGCGATTGTTGACGAACCTGAAATTCTACTGTTTGACGAACCCACATCAGGACTAGACCCCATCACAGGGGGCGTCATTGACCGATTGATCGTCAATGCGCGAAAAAGACTTGGCGCTACAACTATTACTATTAGTCACGATATGGCATCAGTACGACGCATCGCGGATAAAGTGGCAATGATTCACAATGGTGTTATTCTTTGGTCTGGACAAGCCAAGGATATGGATAAAAGTGGCGTCCCAGAAGTTCATCAATTTGTTCATGGCTTAGTTGAAGGACCACTTACAAACGAAAAGCCCAATCAAGCATCTGAAAACAGGGCAAGACCATAATGGCTCGCAACACAATTACATATGCGTGCCAGCAATGTGGTGCGAGCTTTTCCAAATGGGCAGGAAAATGTGATGATTGTGGGGCGTGGAATACGCTAGCAGAAGAACGTAAAGAAGCACCAGCTGGACCAGGCAAACGGGTGATCGGACGCCGTATATCGCTTGAACCTCTTCATTGTCTTACCAAAAAGTCTGATCTGCCATCTCGGATGCAGTCAGGCATCACCGAATTTGATCGTGTGTCCGGGGGTGGATTAGTGCCGGGGTCAGCAACGCTAATTGGTGGTGACCCCGGAATTGGCAAATCAACCTTACTGTTACAACTGACTTGCAAGTTAGCAGGGGCTGGCTTGAAGGCAGCTTATATTTCGGGCGAGGAGTCTGCTGATCAGGTTCGTATGCGGGCCCAAAGGTTAGGACTTGCTAATGCCACTGTTGAACTCGGCACCGCAACCAATGCCAGTGATATTGCAGCTTCAATGGATGGCCCTGACAAGCCGGATATCATGGTAATTGACTCAATTCAAACTATGTTTTTACCAAGCCTAGACTCAGCTCCAGGTACCGTCTCGCAGGTGCGCGCAAGCGCTCAGGAATTAATCCGCTCAGCAAAAAATAATCGGGTTGCCCTCTTAATTGTAGGCCACGTTACGAAGGATGGAGCAATCGCAGGCCCGCGGGTATTGGAGCATATGGTTGACGCAGTGCTGTATTTTGAAGGAGACCGATCACATCATTTCCGCATTCTACGAAGCGTCAAAAACCGGTTTGGAGCCACTGATGAAATTGGCGTTTTTGAGATGATTGAAGCCGGTCTTGCCGAAGTCCCCAACCCATCAGAGCTTTTTCTTGCCGATCGACGTGAAGATGTAACTGGCGCTGTTGTATTTGCAGGCATTGAGGGCAGCCGACCAGTTCTAGTCGAAATTGAAGCCCTTGTTGCACCATCGTCACTAGCAACGCCACGTCGCAATGTTGTAGGTTGGGACACCAGCCGCCTTGCTATGCTGACAGCAGTTCTTGAAGCTCGTTGTGGTGTTCCTTTGTCTGGCCGAGACATTTTTTTAAATGTCGCAGGTGGGCTAAAGATACATGAAACAGCGGCCGATCTTGCCGTTGCAGCCGCATTAATTTCCTCAGTGACAGGCAGGCCAGGACCACAAAGAACTGTTTTTTTTGGCGAGGTAGCGCTTTCTGCTGAACTTCGCCAAGTTGCACAAGCTGATGCCCGTTTAAAAGAAGCTGCAAAGCTTGGATTTGAAAATGCTGTATTACCATGCCCTCGAAAGGCTGCAAAGAAAGTGACTGGGATCAAAACAGCGCAGCCCAAAACCCTAGGCGAATTGATTGAAATTATGGGTGGCATAAGTTGAATCCCTATCGCATAATTAAATTATCTGTAAGAGAGCGCTCGTTTGTAATGGGATTTGCATGATCGATTTTACATCATTGACACTAATAGATTACGGAATTTTTTTTATTCTCTTGCTCTCTGCTTTATTATCCATTTTACGCGGTCTAACGCGTGAAATTCTTGGCCTTGTTGGCTGGGTCGTTTCTTTCTTTGTTGCGAATTACTCTCAGCCCCTTATCAAAGATCCTATTATTGATCTTTTGCAGGTAAAAGGGCTTGGCGAAGCAATTGCTTGGGGCTTACCATTCGGTGCATCAGTGGTTGTTTGGTTTATTTCAGCGAGCTTAATTGCGCCAGGTTTAAAACGAGTTGGTCTTGGTAGCTTTGATCGTTGGCTTGGCGTGTTATTTGGATTTACACGTGGATATGGGCTTGTTCTCATTGTATTTATGATAGCCGTGTCTTTACAGGGTGAGGATAATTTGCCAAAGTCTATAAAAGGGTCTTTAAGCAGGCCATTACTCAGTCTTAGTGCCCATTATTTTGCCAGCTTTGTGCCGGATGACCATCGCGACCAGATAATTAATAATCTGACTTATCGGGCACCGATAAAACTGGATACTCTGACTGATAAAGTTAAAACGCCACAATTTATTCGTAAACAAAATGAGAGCACTAGTATGAAATTACTCAATGATGAAAAGGTTAACTAAAAATCAGTAAAAATAGATGTTTAAACGTGTGCCTAAATTTTTTTAGGTCGAGACAACTTTTTAATTAATAACTCAGGGTTTGATTATTGTGCGGTTATCTTAAAATCTGTCTCAATTTTAGGATATATGTAATTGGTTTAGCGGCCACCCGTCCATTTGATAACGATCAGTTGCTAAAAGCAATGCACAGTTCCTGGCTTCTTTGGAAGCAAAAGAGCGAGTATTACTTCAGCATCTTGGCTTCCAAACACCCCAACGTTGCAAGCAAAAAGTAGCAGTGAACTATTTAGAATTAATGAAAAGTGAGTGTTGTATGGCCCCTGACCTTTCTGGAAAAGTTATATTAATCACTGGCGCTAGCCGAGGCATTGGGAAAGCAGTTGCACTAGCCGCAACACACGCCGGCGCAGAACTAATTATTACTGGCCGTACAATTGGAGCACTAGAAGATTTAGATGATGAAATTAAAGCAGCTAACGGCAAAGCCACAATTGTTGAGCTTGATATGTCAGATTACGCAGCTATCCCCAGGCTTGCGCAAGCCATTCATGAGCGCTGGGGTCGGCTTGATGGGCTTGTGGTAAATGCAGCTACGCTGGGTGCCTTAACGCCATTATCACATCTTGATGAAGCAGTTTGGGACAACACAATTTCAATTAATTTGACTGCACAGTGGCATTTAATTCGTGCTATGGAACCGCTGCTAATTTCTGCATCAGCTGGCCGTGCAGTATTAGTGTCCTCAGGAGTTGCTGAGGGTGTAAAACCATTTTGGGGACCTTATGCTGTTTCCAAGGCAGGTCTTGAAGCCATGGGACGGGTCTGGGCAGGAGAGACGGAACAAACGAATTTACGTATTAATATAATAAACCCCGGCGGCACAGCAACAGAAATGCGCGCATCAGCATTTCCAGGGGAAAACCAAAAGTCATTGCCGCAGCCAGCCGACATCGCTCCCGCTTTTTTAACCTTACTTGACCCAAAATTCTTTGAACACGGCAAACGGTTTGACGCACGGATAATGCTGAGTCTGTAACTCAGAAACCTAAATACGATTTGCCCTTAGTCGAAAACGAAAAGGCTCAAGACACTGTTGAATATCCAGGCCCAGAGTCACTGGCATCCCCAGCATTTGCGCTGCTAGCATATCGCCAAGCAAGGGCGCCAGAGTTAACCCACGCGCACCAAGAGCACCAATGGCATATAAATCATCGTCAATTTTTCCACAAACAGGGTTACGATCAGGTGTGCTCGCACGGCGACTAACTCGAGCACCAAAAACATCAGGATTAGGTAATAAATGAAGTAATCCAGCTGGCAAAAGATCTCTATTATGCCGGTGGCCACTATCCAAAACGTCAATTCGCACATTACGATCAAATGTGGCGCCAAGTTCATGGTACCCATCCTTAGCTGGCGTTAAATATCCACCATAACTAAGTCCTACCTTTAATCCCGCAAGGTCATTAGTTGCAGGTACGTGGCTGACTTGCCCAGAGGTTATATCAACAGCAATACCCTTAACCGACAGCAGTTGATTAAGGGCTTCCAAATCAGCACCCCCTGCGAAAACCAGCTGATCAAAAGAAAGACTTCGGCCATCTGCGGATAAAACCTGAAAGCCTTCGTCATCTCGGTTTATTTCAACTACTTTAAAATTAAATGTTTTTAGTGAGTCCTTTGCGAGGTAATGCGTTAATTTAGCAGGGTCAATCACTCGACCGTAGTGGTACACAACTCCGCCTATTGGCAAAACAATCCCGGCGTAGCTTGAGGCAACTGAAGCATCAACAAATTGCATTAAATCAATCGGCCATAATTGTTTTCGGAATTTGCCCTGCCTCAGAGCCTCGCGTTCAGGCCAATCAAGTGAGATTACTTTGTTTGAAATAACTGCTTTTGCTAAATCGCTTAAATGAGCCGCAAACGACAAACAATCAGCGGACATACGGCTCGCTATGTTATTATCAACACTTAAACGCGGACTTTGTAGCGCCAATTGATTCCCCGACGCGGCATTAGCAAGGCATTCATGTGCATCAATAATATGTGGGTGCGCACCTCGCGAGAACAGTCCCGCGGCCACCGACGCACCAGCAATACCACCACCAATGATCCCAATCGATTTTTTACAGAGCAAGGATTTTGAACGACTAACATTTATTTTCAGCTTTTGGCCTGCTAGCATTTCACGCTTGCGGCCAAATCCTGAATATTTTTTTACAAAAAAGCCAGCTTCTGCCAGCTTCTGACGCACAGCGCTGGCAGAAGTAAATGTTGCAAAACTGCCCCCCGCTCGCGTTAGTCTTCCCACAGATGATAACACATCACTACTCCATAGTTCTGGGTTTTTGGCTGGAGAAAAACCGTCTAAAAACCATGCGTCCACAAGAAAATCGGCATTTAATAGGGCATCATTTGCATCACCATAAATCAAATGCAACCGAAGTTGGCCGCTAAAAAAAGTGCGCCGGTGCAGCCCTGGCCACCGGGGCGGTAAAGCTGCAAGCAGAGCTCTACTTTGGTTTTCCACAGATGGGAATAACTGATGGACTTTGGTAATGATTTCAGCAGACAGTGGCCGTGACTCTAATGAGATGTAGTCTACCTGACATGAGAAACCATGATTTTTTTTTAGCTTTTTTTCTAGCAACTCCATCACTGCCAGAAAATTTAACCCCGTACCAAACCCAGTCTCAGCAATGGTAAATTGTCCGGTGTTAGGCAAACGTTCTCTAATATGGTTACCGTCGATAAACACATGTTCTGTCTCACCTAGGCCACTTTCAGAAGAAAAATAACGATCATTAAAGTCATCTGACCACAATACACCATCGTGATTTGATACCTTTGCAGCAGCTAAACGGTAGTCAGTTGATTGATGAGAGATGGAGTTAGACATAGTATTAACCTGCACGTCAGAGCTGGCACCTGCAAGCGGTGGTTATAGATATTTCTATCATTACCAAAGTAATATGGTATCTCGTTTGCAATTAGCCGGTTATCATAATCATAAATCAGGTGTTTGATTGTTTTTAAAGGCCAGCTCAGTAACAATTATTGGATGAGAATGTGTCCCAAAAAAAATTCTGGAAAACAATTCCCCTTGCGCAGTTAAATAAAGAGCAGTGGGAGTCTCTTTGTGATGGATGTGGCAAATGTTGTGTCCTAAAACTGGAAGACATCGATACAGGCGATGTTCATTATACTGATGTGGGCTGTAAATTGCTTAATTGTCAAACAGCAAGATGTACAAAGTACGCTGAGCGTAAAAAATATGTTCCAGACTGTGTTATTTTAACCCCATCCAATTTAGGAGCTCTGAATTGGATGCCTGAAAGCTGTGCCTATAAGTTAGTCCATGAAAGCAAAGAACTTCCTCTTTGGCACCCTTTAATGACGGGGGATCCAAAAAGCACGATCACAGCTGGTCAGTCTGTAGCAACACGGGTTATTCCAGAAAATAGCATCGATGAAAATGATCTTCCCGATCATATAAAAAAATGGTAAGCAACGACCAAATTGTTTGGATAAATAGATTGTGCATATCCATTTTTTCTATCATTGCTATTATTCTAGAATTAAAAACTGCACCAAAACTAAGTTGGACCATATGCCATGAATCTTTAATAACACCAATCTTTATTGGAGTCTGCACATTGTGTTTTGAAGGAAAAACGTCACAGTCCTAACAATCCAAAAAACACTAAATGTCTTGTTGTTAATCATCAACAATGCCCAGAAAAACAAGAACTGCCTTTGAGGAGTTAGCGAAATGTATTTTCAACCAGGAGAGCATAAAGCAGCAGGCCTGTCTTTCAGCCCAATTAAAGCCATTATTTCACCACGCCCTATTGGTTGGATCTCCAGTCGTGGCGAGGACGGCACTTTTAACCTTGCACCCTACAGCTATTTCAACGCTATTTCAGAAAGCCCACCAATGGTAATCTTTAGCAGTGCGCCATCTGAAAGTTCACAGCATAAAGATACGCTGCGCAACGTGATTGAAACTGAGGAATTTGTGGTTAATGTCGTCAGTAGCGCCCTTGGCGATGCAATGAACATTACCTCGGCAGGACTGTCATATGGTGAAAGTGAATTTGCCGCTGCCAATCTAGAAATGGCAGATTGTAAAACGGTATCAGTGCCACGCGTTGCCACCTCGCCTGCAGCGCTAGAATGTAAGTTATGGAAAATTGTTGAACTTCCCAAACCCGATCATGTAAATGGAGGCGTAATGATTATTGGCACTATTACAGGCATTCATATTGACGATTCAGTAATAAAAGATGGCAAAGTTGACGTTAAAGCCTATCAACCACTAGCTCGTCTTGGATATATGGATTATGGACGAATTTCAGAAGTTTTTACTATGCAACGCCCAAGTAAAAAGTAGCATCACTATTATTTAATTTTGACGTGTTAGCGAACGATACAGCTTGTAATGATGCTTGTAACATAGCCATGAATATCTGCTCTTTCAAATCGCAATTTTAAAACCCAATCTTCAGTCGGAATAATTGTTTCTAAAGGCAAGAGGCCAGTTTCTATTTTTTGACCACCAAGAAAAACCTGCCTTACACGTATTGGTTTTGATGGATCGAACCAAGAGGTTTTACGTTGTGTTTTTTTGCCAGCACTACCTTCAATGAATAAATTTAAACTCCCGCCAAGAAGGGTAACCTTTGATTCTGGTCCAGCATAAAATGGGGTTGCTACAGCTACGTCATGGCGCGATATTTCTCTACAGTTCATAAGATTGCCAAGGCCTTGTACCGACGAAATGATTTGTTCTGTTTTTACCCCAACTGCGATTTTCTTGGCGATAACTCGCCGCAAAGCTTCATTTTCTTTACCAATGACAACTTTTGCTGTCCGCGCTGCTTTCGTTTCTGCTAACGAACGCTGAAGTAGTTGCACCTCATTGCTTAACTTACTAATCCTCAAATTATTATCGTAAATGACCAATTCTGCTTCAGCTTGCAAACTCGATTGCTCAGCCTGCCCCCAAACCCAACCAAACCACAGTGCACCTCCAACCAAAGCAGAACGGAACAGCAACGCAAACCAACCGCGCATCTCCCGGCGACGATAACGCTCCTGTGTTTCAAAAAAATCCATTAGGACAGCCCCGATTAAAATAATAAAGCCTTTTTGGCATAGCCAAAATTTTATAGATACAATATTGACTTATAAAAAAACAAACAATAACAAATCACGCCAAACATTAAGCAGCAAAAATATCATTTTTCTATAATCGTCCGGCTTGAAACTTCTCACAAGACTTGGCAAGGTGCACAACTAAACAACTCATTAGATATATCATCTTCATTAATGATGTTAAATTATTGTTACAATTTTGAATGATTGAGACCGGCTTGATGCAAAAACCTGCTGAAAATTTACAAAAAAAAACAAAGACCACCTTTAAAAAACTTGCTCCTGCGAAAATTAAAAAAGGGGAAGTTAAAGACCGGGCATGGCAAAGAATGTTAAGCGGCAGGCGCCTTGATATTTTAGACCCTTCACCACTTGATATTGAAATCGAAGATATTGCTTATGGGCTGGCAAGAGTTAGCCGCTGGAATGGACAAACCTACGGAAACCACAGCCTCTCAGTTGCTCAACATAGTGTGACGGTGGAACGTCTTGTTAGAGAAAACGCTCCAAAACTTGATCCGAAATGGCATCTAGCTGCTTTACTTCATGATGCACCTGAATATGTAATTGGTGACTTGATAACTCCATTTAAACATGTTCTTGGTGGCATCTATCGCGACATAGAAGCTGGACTTGACCGGGCCATCAATATTCGATTTGCTCTGCCGCCAGTTCTTCCTGAGCATGTACGACGCACAATCAAACGAGCTGACCGTATGGCAGCTTGGCTGGAGGCAACACAACTTGCAGGCTTTTCAGAAAAAGAAGCCGCAAAAATTTTTATAAAGCCTTCAGGCACACCAGCCAACATTAACATCAAACCCCAGTCACCCAATGATGCAGCTAAAGCTTTTCTTCGACGGTTTTCGATACTTGGAGGTTACAAAAACGAATGAATTGGTAATACATAAATATTTTTGTTCGTTGCTGATGCTACTCGCGAGTATTTTTAACAGGCAATTTTTTAAAAAATGATTTTTAAAAGCCTTGTAAATAGTATTATCCCCTCCGATTTAATGTCTAAATCTTCTGGAAAGCTTCACTCATCTGTTCTCCAACAAAAAAAGTCTTTTTCTTTACTACAATGTTTGCAACAGTCAAACTTTATTGTGGGGCACGTCATCGCTAGGGTAGATATGCGGTATTCAATCTGGTCATTAATCAACCAAGCGCTGACTGGCAATCAGGGATGGAAGCCGGCTTGGCGTGAACCTGAACCTAAAAAAAATTATCAAATTATAATTATTGGTGGTGGTGGGCATGGACTTGCGACAGCCTTTTACCTCGCAAGCCGCTACGGCATGTCCAATATTGCTGTTCTAGAAAAAGGTTGGATTGGATCAGGTAATATTGGTCGCAATACTACTATTATTAGATCCAACTATCTTCTTGATGGGAATGAGCCATTTTATGAGGAATCGTTAAAACTATGGGAAGGTCTTGAACAGGACTTAAACTATAATGCGATGATATCACAGCGTGGAATTATCAATTTGTATCATTCAGACTCACAACGTGATGCTTATGTCAGGCGTGGCAATGCAATGCGCCTTCATGGTGCTGATGCCAAGCTTTTGAAACTAGAACAATTGCGTAACATGTGCCCTTTTTTGGATTTTGAAAATGCCCGCTTTCCTGTAATGGGAGGTTTGCTGCAAGCACGAGCAGGAACTGCCCGTCATGATGCTGTTGCATGGGGCTACGCTCGTGCTGCAGATCAACGAGGTGTCGATATTATCCAGAATTGCGAGGTTACAGACTTTATCATCAAGGATGGAGCTTGTGTCGGTGTTAAAACTAGCCGTGGCACAATTACTGCAGGCAAGGTTGGCGTTGCAGTTGCTGGATCAACCAGCAGGGTTATGGCGAAAGCTGGGCTAAGGCTACCAATCGAAAGTCATGTTTTGCAAGCCTTTGTCAGTGAGGGCTTAAAACCAGTTATTCCTGGCGTGATTACTTTTGGTGCAGGGCATTTTTACATCAGCCAATCAGATAAGGGAGGACTTGTCTTTGGTGGAAATATTGACGGCTACAACAGCTATGCACAACGTGGCAATCTTCCAGTTTTTGAAGATGTGTGTCAAAGCGGTATGGCAATCATGCCAATGATCGGCCGAGCGCGGATACTTCGGAACTGGGGTGGAATTATGGATATGTCAATGGATGGCTCACCAATCATTGACAAGACACCAATTGACCAGTTGTTTTTAAATGCGGGTTGGTGCTACGGCGGGTTCAAGGCCACCCCAGCCTCAGGTCTTTGTTTTGCGCATCTTCTGGCGCGTGACGAGCCACATGAAGTAGCAAAAAAACTTCGCCTCGACCGATTTAGATGCGGGGCAATGCTTGACGAACGCGGGGCTGGTGCTCAGCCTAACTTGCATTGATTAATGATAGGGACAGTAATCTAAAGTAATGATAATCAATCATCCCAAGCTTGGCCCAAGGGACGCCGCGGAATTTACTATCCTTGGCGATGCGAGCATGTTGAACCGGCCTGACTGGCAGGCAGATAATGCCGATGATGAGTTTTATACCTACGTGTATTTGCGTGATAATCCGGCAGGGCTTCACCGTGAGCTGTGGTTTCACGAACAAGGGGATAGGTCATGGCTTGTTGTGACACGCGATACAATAACACATGATGTGGTGGATGTTTCCCTTGCTAGCAATGTAGCCTTAGCTGCCAAATCAAAAAAAGTGACCAAAACATTAAACACGAAAAAAACACGAGAAAAGCTTAAGTCCAAGGGCCAAAACAGATGACAAAGGGAAAATGCTCGCAAACGAACCGTATTTCTGGCGGGCTAGTTGATCGGAACAGACAGTTTAGTTTTCACTTTGATGGGAAGCATTATTTAGGATTTTCTGGTGACACATTGGCATCTGCTCTTTTAGCAAATAATGTACGCCTTGTCGGACGCAGTTTCAAATATCACCGACCACGCGGCATTTTGACCGCTGGGTCAGAGGAACCAAACGCGCTGGTGACGGTTGGTAGCGGAGCATCTGAGGACCCGAATTGCCGTGCCACCACCACGCAGCTTTTTGATGGTTTGAAAGCAAGAAGCCAGACTAAGCTTGGGCTTCTGTCTTTTGACTTTATGGCCATTAATGATCTGCTATCATCAATGCTTGGAGCCGGGTTTTACTACAAGACATTCATGTGGCCAGCGGCTTTTTGGGAAAAATTTTATGAACCAGCCATCCGCAAATTAGCGGGACTTGGGCGGTTGTCTGGCGAACCAGACCCAGACCGATATGAAAAGGGCTATCTGCATTGTGATCTGCTGGTCACTGGTAGTGGTCCAAGTGGCCTAATGGCTACACTTACTGCGGCCAGATCTGGCCTGCAGGTTATTTTGGCCGATGAAGATTTCTGCCTTGGCGGCAGGTTGAACGCCGATACGGCCGAAATAAACGGCATTGGCAGCGCCATTTTTGCGGCTGAAACCCTTTGTGCGCTTGGCGCAATGGATAATGTAAGGATTCTTTCCAGGACCACTGTTTTTGGCGCTTTTGATCATGGCTGTTATGGAGCATTAGAACGCGTGAATGAGCATAATGCCAATGGATCAGTTAGGCACATTTTTTGGCATATCCGCAGCCGGCGACACATTTTGGCAGCCGGCGCAACCGAACGGCCTATTGCCTTTAGCAATAATGACCGGCCGGGGATCATGCTGGCAGGGGCAGTTCGAACCTATACAAACCGCTTTGGCGTTAGCCCTGGAAAACGCGTTGCTATTTTCACCAACAATGATGATGGATGGTCAACCGCTGAAGACTTACACAATGCAGGGGTTGAAGTTACTGCCATTATCGACAGCCGACCAGATTGCCAGAAAACAGCACTAGCCGGTGTGCCTTGCATACTTGGTGGGCATGTTGTCAATAGTTCAGGCCGGCTTGGCTTAAATAGTGTTTTACTGAACAATGGAACCATTATTCCAGCTGACTGCCTTGCCGTATCTGGTGGGTGGTCGCCGAATGTACATCTGACCTGTCATCAACGTGGCAGGCCCGTCTGGAATGATAAGATTGCTGGCTTTGTACCAGGAAACACCCTGCCCAAAGGAATGATTGTTGCTGGGGCAGCCGGCGGCACTATGACCCTTGCATCCTGTTTAAAAGCAGGCATTGAAGCAGGCCAGAAGGTTTTGTGTGATTTTGGCAAGAAACCAGCCAACATGGAAGCGCCGCACGCTACGGATGAAAACTTTGCTCTTCAACCATTTTGGCATGTCAAAAACAGTAAAGATAAGGCATTTGTTGATTTTCAACATGATGTTAATGTTAAGGACATAGAGTTGGCGTACCGCGAGGGGTTCCGTTCAGTTGAGCATCTAAAGCGCTATACAACACTTGGCATGGCAACTGATCAGGGCAAAATTGCGAATATTCCAGGGCTCGCAATTCTTGCTGACATATCAGGAAAAACGATTGCCGAAACTGGGACTACCATTTTCCGTCCTCCTTATACACCTGTTCCAATTGCAGCCTTTGCAGGACGCAGTCGTGGCAAAAATTTTCGTCCAATACGCCATACACCATCACATAAGTGGGCAGTTAAACAAGGTGCTAAATTTATTGAAGCCGGCACTTGGCTCCGTGCCCAATGGTACCCAAAATCAGGAGAGTCTGCATGGAGGCAATCAGTTGATCGCGAAGTTCTAGCAGTGCGAAAATCAGTTGGCATTTGTGATGTTTCTACACTTGGCAAAATTGATGTTCAAGGGAATGACTCTGGTGCATTTTTGAACCATGTCTATACCAACGGATTTGCCAAATTACCTATTGGCAAAACACGCTATGGTTTGATGCTTCGAGAAGATGGCATGGTAATGGATGATGGAACAACTGCGCGACTTGGCGAGACGCATTATTTAATGACCACCACGACTGCCAATGCAGTAGGCGTATTCAGGCATCTTGAATTTTGTCATCAATGTTTGTGGCCTAATCTTGACGTGCACCTGATTTCGGTAACCGAGCAATATGCACAATTTGCGGTTGCCGGACCAAATGCACGTAGCCTGCTGGAAAAACTGATTGATCCAGCAGATAACATTTCAAATGATGCTTTTCCCTTTATGGCATGTGGTGTAATAAATATTTGTGGTGGGATAAAGGCACGGCTCTTCCGCATTTCATTCTCTGGCGAATTGGCTTATGAAATCGCTGTTCCCGCACGTTATGGTGAATCGATGATGCACACCCTTATGGCTGCTGGTGAGGAATTTAACGTAACCGCCTATGGCACCGAGGCGCTAGGCGTGATGCGGATTGAAAAAGGCCATGTGGCTGGTAACGAAATAAATGGCCAGACAACAGCGCGACAAATGGGACTAGGCCAAATGGTGTCACAAAAAAAAGACTCCATTGGTCTTGTTTTGAGCCGCCGCCCAGAACTGGTTCGTGATGATGATTATGAACTTGTTGGCCTGAAACCAGTTGACCCTGCTATTTCGCTTACAGCTGGCGCCCATTTCATTGCGATTGGGGCAGATAGCACAGCAGAAAATGACGAAGGATGGGTTACATCTGTTGCCTATTCACCACATTTGAAAACCTTCATTGGGCTTGGATATATCCGCCGCGGTAGCAAGCGTCATGGTGATATTGTTCGGGCTGTTAATCTACTTGCTGATGAAGATATTAAGGTTGAATTAACCAGCCAGCATTTCCTTGATGCGGAAGGGGTGCGTTTGCATGGCTAATACTCCGCCCAAAACAAACACTCCTTACACCTTGACCGCGTCTAGCCCTCTTGATGGCCATAGCATTATTCTTGATGGGACAAGCCTTGTTGAAATTACCAACTTGTCTATGGTTTCAGTTACACCTTCTGCCAGCCATGAAGAAGAGTTTAAAGCTGCGATTTTCAAATTATTCGTTGGCGACCAGCTAAATGCTGTAACGGCGCATGAGGGTCGAGGTGAGAAAAATTATCTTTTCCTGCCAAGCGCCCATGGCCAATGGTTTTTATGTTTTTATAATGACGGCGTCGATCCTATTGATGCGGCAAATAGCCTACTAGGCAAAAAATTATCAAACCAGTTGTCGATCACTGACCAATCAGATGCTTGGCTTGTTCTCGCGCTAACCGGCCCGCTTGTGCGCCGCACATTAGAACGCATCTGCCCTATTGATTGCAGCGCATCGGCAATGCCAGTTGGCACGACAGCACGAACAATGATAGAGCATCTTGGGGCCATTATTGTGAGGCGTCCAGATGATAACGATGCCAATCCATGTTTTTGGCTTCTATCAGCGCGGTCGTCTGCTTCCAGCTTTTTACATGCCCTCATAGCGTCCCCCCCCTTTACAATCTAACAAAAAACACCGTTTTTAACTGTAAAACACGCTTTCCTTTTGCATCCTCGTATGACCTGCGCTATCACCTGATGAAACTCACCAAAGCGGGCGTGATGGAATGGTAGACATAACGGACTTAAAATCCGTGGGCCCTAGGCCGTGGGAGTTCGAGTCTCCCCGCCCGCACCATCAAATAAACAGGGCAAAGAATGACCAGAGCAGCATATATCAAAAGTGGCTTTTATATGCCTGGTTTATTACCTAAACTCGGTCCTCCAAATCAGCCCTTACCTTTTCCATGACTGGTTCCCAAAGTCTCTCTGGCCCCTGCCTGAATAGTTTCATCGAGGGATACCAGGGACTGTCATTTCTGTCTAGGAACCAACGGAAATCTGGGTTATAAGGAAGGAGAAGGTTAATTGGTTTACCTAAGGTTCCAGCTAAATGCGCGACACTGGTATCTACACTAACTATAATGTCCATCAACTCACACAATGCTGCAGTATCGGCGAAGTCATAAATATCTGCACCAAAATGCTTAACATATTTTGACCGCTCTAAGGTGATTAGGTCAACCTCCCGAACTTCCTTTTGAAGGCTAACCAACTCATAATTTCCAGAAATTGCCCCAAGAAGCGGTTCAAGTGCAATGCTTCGGTTATGGTCCTTCTTATGGATGGCGCTGCCACTCCAAACAATGCCAACACGGGGCTGGGATTTTACCCCAAGTCTTTCAGACCACTCGGTTAGCTTATCATCAGTACTTCTGAAATAAAATTTTCCAGCTGGAATGGTCTCAATAGTTGTTCCCAAGGCCAAAGGCAAACTCATCAAAGGGCAATAGTAATCAAATATAGGCAAATCACCACCATCTTCTATTAACTCATCAACACCCATAATACCCTTCATAAGCTCAAAAAGAGGCTTCTGTACTTCGAGAGCAACCCTGCACCCAAGTTTGCTAACTTCCTTTACATAACGACTAAACTGTATTGTATCGCCTAAGCCCTGTTCCCAACAAAGAAGTATTGTTTTGCCTCGCAAATCCTCCTTGCCAAGCCATAGAGGTTGTGAATACCCTCGTTTCAAACAGGAAAGTCCTTTCCTTTTCCAACGCCAATCATAAAGCTTCCAACCTGATGAAAACTCACCTTGTAGAAGCAATTGTAGGGACTTGTTCCAATGGGCCTCTGCATAATCAGGTTTCAGGGATATGGCCTTATTATAGTCAGACAGAGCCTCATCAAAGCGCCTAAGCTCTCTTAGTACAATTCCACGATTATTGAATGCTCCTGCATAACCAGGCTTCAGGGATATGGCCTTGTTATGGTCAGCTAGGGCCTCATCAAAGCGCCCAAGTTCTCTCAACACAATCCCGCGATTATTAAAAGCATCTACATAATCAGGTTTCAGGGATATGGCTTTTTTATAGTCAGACAGAGCCTCATCAAAGCGCCTAAGCTCTTGAAGTACATTCCCACGATTGTTAAATGCATCTGCATAATCAGGTTTCAGGGATATGGCCTTATTATAGTCAACCAGAGCCTCATCAAAGCGCCTAAGCTCTTGCAGTACATTCCCTTTATTGTTTAAAGCATCTGCATAATCAGGTTTCAGGGATATAGCCTTATTATAGTTAACCAGAGTCTCATCA
>JAOEUK010000010.1 GCA_028382965.1 Candidatus Puniceispirillum sp. | reverse complement strand
CTTGTCCATCGGTCCATAAGGGTTACTGAGGGCGTTTCTCCGTCAACTTTGGACTTAATTATAGGGGGTGGGCACGAGGGAGTAGGGGCTTGCGTCTTAGATTGCCGGTTTACTTGATTGGTTGGCGGATTTGATAATGGATGATATTGTTTCAACGGAAATAAAGGTCTTTCAAGGGAGCGATGATTATGTTTATTGCAAAATACATTTTTCCAGTTTTGTTGTTCTTGTGTGCCAGTAATTCATATGCAGAGATTACAAAAGAGAAGGTTGAGCGCTTTTACAAATCAATCGTTAGTGTTCGCTCAATAGTACCCCCTGAAGCAAGGACCGCTGCTAGCCTTGGCGTCGAACGCGAGGGTAACGGTGTAGCAATAGATGAAAACCATATTCTGACTATTGGCTACATAGTTATAGAGTCGGAGAGCATAGAAATAGGTTTGTCTGATGGGCGACGGCTGCCTGCTAAACTGGTCGGCTACGATCACACTTCTGGGTTTGGAATCATCAAATCTGTTGTTCCCCTTAAAATGCCACCTCTACAATTAGGCAACTCTGATAATATAAACTCCGAACAAGATTTATTGATATTGCCCTCACCAAACCGCGGAGCAGGTTCAATTGTGAGGTCTGTTTCACGAAGACCGTTCACTGGTTGGTGGGAATATTTCGTTGAAAGCCCAATTTATACAACACCACCAAATGGATTGTGGGCCGGCGCGCCAATTCTAAACGGGAACGGTGAGATTCTTGGTATAGGCTCATTATTTGTATCTGAGTCAGTGCCGGGTATTTCCTCTCCCGGAAATATGTCTGTGCCTATAAATTTACTTAAACCAATTCTTGGAGACCTTATATCCAGTGGTAGAAGGAAGAGTAAAATCCAGCCTTACATTGGAATTTCATCAGATGACAGCAATGATCAAGTCATTGTTACCCGGGTAAGCAAGGGTGGGCCAGCCTTTCAAGCAGGTATTAAACCTCAGGATATAATTGTGACAATCAATGGCTCACAAATTTCCAATTTGAAATCATTTTATGAGAAGGTCTGGAAATCTGGAGAAGCTGGTGTGACCATTGAGCTAAGCGTCCTCCGGAGTGGGTCACTCATGAATTTTAAAGTAAAAACGGTTGATCGGCTTGATTATTTCTTCAAGCCACAGTCCTTTTAAGGTCTCCAAAAACCAGTTGACTTAGATGACATGGAGAAGCTTGCATTCCAAATGGAATGGAGCCTGTTTGCTAAAGCGGAGAAAGAATCAATGCTAGAAAACGAAAAACTCAAGCAAGACATAATCCAAAAGTTTGGAACGCCGTGCGCGGTGATTGATTTAGACATTGTCGACAGAAATATCGCGCACCTTCAAGCACTTTGCGACAACGCCAAGCTTGCCAATAGGCCCCATATAAAGACACACAAATCGCCCTTATTAGCATTGCGGCAGATGGAGGCTGGAGCCACTGGAATTACCTGCCAAAAGTTAGGGGAAGCAGAGGTTATGGTCCGGGCTGGAATCAAAGACATACTGATAGCCACTAATATTATCGGCGCAGCGAAATCAGGCAAGCTAGCTGCATTGCTGCGAGATGTCTCTTTGAAGGTTTGTGCTGATAATCCAACATCTTTAAATGTCTACGCTGAGGCAGGACGTGCTGCAGGTCGGCCCGTTACGGTTGTTATCGAATGCGACACGGGACAGAAGCGTGCCGGGGTCGCAACACCAAATGAGGCCGTGGCTCTGGCAAAAATTGTTCAACATGACCCTTGGCTAGAATTTGGTGGGTTGATGTTCTATCCACCTCTGGACGGCTGGCTAGCAACACAGGAGTTTTTTGACACAACACAGGCTGGCTTGAGTAGTCTAAGCCTTGTCCCAAAAATCATCTCAACTGGCGGCACTCCGAACCTTAAAAACCTTGGTTTACTTGATGGCGCCACTGAACATCGCTCCGGGACCTCCATTTTCAACGACCGTATGATGATGGCAGCTGGCGTCGCCAATATTGAGGACTGTGCCCTAACAGTCTACACCAGTGTGGTTAGTCGGGCCGAAGACACACGAGGCATTCTTGATGCTGGGTCAAAAACATTCACACCCGATACAGGTGGCCTAGATGGGTTTGGTTTAGTTCTTGAACACCCCAAGGCCCGCATTTACAAAATGGCTGAAGAACACGGGTTTATCGATATTTCTAACTGTGAGAGCAGACCGTCAATTGGAGACATTTTAAGGGTTGTACCGAACCACGTGTGTGTTGTGGTTAATATGTTTGACCAGTTAGTTGCCGTTCGCGGCAACCATATTGTTGATGTAATTCCAGTAGATGCAAGGGGGCGGCTGGTTTAATTGATACAAATTCAATAGTACAAAGCTTCGAGTTATGTCTGCAGCAGCAAAGCCGCATTGTGCGAACGACGGTCCGTGGATCGCGGACCTTGGTTGATGGATTGATAGAGGCATGGGTGAGGAGTTTTATTGGAGTTGGTCGAAATGAAAACTATATTGTTCTCCCATGAAATTACTCCAATACTCTCATTCACATTTTATTTGATGTTTAAAATCCCCAAGTTTTTGTCAATCAAAGAAACCATAATTGGCTCACTTCAACATATCTCTGACAAACGTCCTATAAAAGATTGAATCTATTACCCAAGTGTATCCAACAACAAATAAACTGAGAAAACTCCTAAACCCAGATAGGTGCACAACATTCCAGAAACTCTTAGGAGAGGATTGAATTCATAGAATGCAAAACAAATTGCATGTGCGATTCTTCCGTATGCAAAGATTAAACAGATCAATAGTAAATAGTAGAATGATGCATTTCCTGAGATTTCCAAAATCATTAACAAAACCAGAAATATAGGAACGTATTCAGAAAAGTTTCCATGTGCTCTTACGTTTCTATCTAATTTTGATTCTGGAATTTTTTTATTCATTTTAAAAATCAGTTTCATCACTGGACTACCTCTTAAGTATCCAATTCGAAACGAAAGGAACAAATAGAAAAGGGTGAATAGAGATGCAAAGGTAGATGTAAGAGGAAGACTGTCCATTAAACTATTCCTATTTGTTTATGATTTTGGGGTTCCAAAAATTAAATGATCGGAAAAATTTTGATATCTGAACTTGCATGAACCATGATGTCCACTGTTGTACAACCTGGTAATGTCATGAATGAGACAAATACTTCCGAAGCTTTATGTCGAGCAAAAACTCGTTCAGGTAAACCCTGCAAACGCATCGGCAATTCCAAGAACGGTCGATGTCACCTTCATGGCGGCAAAAGCACCGGGCCTAAAACCGAGGAGGGGCGTGCTAGGATCGCTACAGCGCAGTTCAAGCACGGAAATAGGTCTAAGGCTGCTATTGCTGCCCAGAGGGCAAAGGCTGCGCGTGGAAGAGCCATTAGAACTGAATTAGCTACTCTTGAGGCTCTGGCGATACAAGATGGGCTACTGCCATCAAATTGGCGTGATGCTTATCGGATTTAGTGAGGCTGTCTGTATTTGGGCTTTATTAGCAGCACATCGGTCCTTGAACCTTTGTAAATGGCGCCCTGAGCCCCGTATAGTTTGTTTGTAGCGCAAGACCCTATGGATGCGCCTGCAGTGGTGGTTTTAACTTGCTTGGCTGCCCTGCGGCCTAGCTTCAATGAATTATTTAGATCAAGGCTGCCGGTCTACCACCCTTCCCTATAGTGTTTTCTACGGGTTCAATGTTTTTCAATGTCAAAAACCTTCTCATGTGGGGCAATACTGCTTGAAAACTGTTACAACGTTACAGAAGTGTTACAGCTACAACCTTTACTGGATAACGTTTGTAACGTTTGTAACGTTTGTAACGCCTATTTCAAAAAAAATAAAAATAATTTCTTCAACCCAAAAAAAACCTTATAGGACTGCATTTTGTTGGTTATCGATTGCTGCAAATCTCATTGACCAACGACTGTATTTCGTCTGAGCGCCATACGGTAACATTTTCACTTAGCTTTATTGGGGCAGGGTAGCTGCCAGCTTTAACTCCCTTCCACCATGCAGATTTAGAGATTGGAATAATTGCTGCTATTGGCGGCTCAGCTTTATCATCGCCAATGATTTGCTTTAGGCGCAAGAATGAGGGTGTAACAGTATGCTCTTTCATCAAGCTTGCTCTCTTACAAGTGTAACAACCTTCTCTTCAGACCCGTGAACAAAGTCACTCCAGTCCTGCATCATAGAGCGCCGCTTATCCAATAGCTCGCCGCGCCTGTAGGCAGCTTCTGTCTGATTGCTGATAGAATGTGCCAGCGCCATCTCTGACACCTCATTTGGATAGTTTGTGGTTTCTGCGGCCCAATCCTTAAACATAGAGCGCATCCCATGGATGGTGGCATCGATCTTTAGTCGCTTTTGAAGAGCATGAAGCAATGCATTGCTTGATAAAGCCCGGTTGCTAAGGGGGCTTGGGAAAATCAAAGCATTATCTGTATGTAAATCCTGCGCCCTCGTTAGGACTATTATAGCGCCGTCAGAGAGGGGAATGTTGTGCGGTGTGTTCATTTTCATCCGCTTTGCGGGAATGTGCCAAAGCTTTTGCTTGAAGTCAATTTCATCCCAAGTAGATTCTCTAACTTCTGTTGTTCTACAAGCAGTTAAAATAAGAAGTTGAACTGCTAACTTAGTAGAAAGGTAAAGCCTCGATTGCTCTATCTGATTAAATATTGATGGAATATTAGCAAAGGGAGCAGATTTAAAATGGTTTGAACTGTGCTTTACTTTAGGAAGTGCTGCTTCAGCAATCTCAATAGGGTCATCGCCAGTAAAATGGCCCTGTGCTCGTGCCCATTTTACCACTGTGCGAAGGCGTTACCGTATCTTCTTTGCCGTGTCTGTCTTGTTAACCCATATGGGCGTTAGCACAGTCATAATGTCTGAAGGTGTAATACTGCCAATAGCTTTACTGCCAATTAGCGGAAACACATGGTTTTCCAGCGATGAGAGCCACTGGCTCGCATGCTTCTCATTATCCCAAGTGGGAAGGTTTAAATGATGTACTTTAAGGGCAGTCTCTTTGAAGGTGAGGGTGCTGCCTAGGATTTTTCGGCGCTCAGCAATCGGATCACCTCCGGCCCTCGCAATGCGGCGATACTGAACTGCGCAGTCTCTTGCGTCGTCAAGAGTAACAATTTTAGCGCTTCCAAGCCCAATGTCCCTTCGTCGTCCTTGAATGACGAGGCGCTGCATCCATCTCTTGGCGCCGCTTGATTCTACAACTAAGTAAAGACCGTTTCCATCAGCATGCCAGCCAGCGACGCTTATCTTTTTCACACTTAGCGCTGTTAATTTATTTGATGGATGCTTGCTTGCCAAATCTTACCCCACATTCTACCCCACATTTTAACGTGGATTGAACTGGACCGCAAGAGACAAAAGCACCATTTATTATCTCATAAACCCTAATACAGCATAAGACACAGAACAATTAAAGATAATTAAAAATGGTTTAAAATGGTGGGGTGTGGCGGAGAGACAGGGATTCGAACCCTGGAAGGTATCGCTACCTTGCCGGTTTTCAAGACCGGTGCATTCAACCGCTCTGCCATCTCTCCGACGCATTGGAATTAGCTGACATTAGTTGTTTGTGTCAACCAGGATTATTGCATTTCTGGGATTTTGTATTCTTCAATTTTTACCAATCATAGGAAATCATTTGCTTGTAGATTTTTAAAATTAAGAACATATTATGTTTCTGTGCTGTGCTCTAACTTATTACAACCTTGGTTTAGTTTAGAGTTTCAGGGCTTTGGACCCACTGTAGCTCAAAAAACACTGTGTTATGTTTATTAATCAGGATCATTGATTTGTTAAAAATTCTACTGTTTGCAAACGTTTTTTGTGCTTTTGTATATTCCTTTTTTCGTTCTACTTCATTGTGGTTGCTAGCAGCAATAATTTTTCTTCCAATTATTTTTGTAAATTGGCCGGTAAATGCTCAAAAGTCTAGCGGCGTCTCACGTGCTTCTAAAGTTGGTGTTGCTGTTGTCCGAAGCATAGTGATTTCTGATTATTCTGACGTGCAAGGGCGTATGGTGGCAGGGCCCATTGAGGCAATAACTGCTCCTACAAATGCCTTAACAGAAATAAGTGAATTGCGAATTGGCGATATAATTAAGCCTGGTGATGTGGTTGCTGTTCAGTCTGAGGGCAAATTAAAATTAACATTATCGCAACTTAGAGCCAAAATGCGTGAAATAAAATTGCATTTAGGAGACTTGGATTCTGAAATGATTTTTGATGGTAGGCTTCTTGCTTTATCCAAGGAACAATCTCAATTATTAGATGCCAAAGCTGAAAGAGCTCGAGGCCTTGTCAAAAATAATGCATTGCCAAGTTCTGCAGCTGATACCGCTTTGAATGCGAGTCTTTCGGCCAAAATGAAAGTTATTGATCGAGAGAGTTCAATTGCCCGTAAAAAGTCACAGAGTAATGTAAATAAGGTAATCACTAGAGGTTTGCAGGAAGCAATAGATCTAACAGACCTTGATATAGCGGCGCTGGAGATAAAGGCAAAAACTGCTGGTCAAATCACTTTTTTAGCTGAGTTTCGTTATGGTTATGCACGCGAGGGTGAAACCCTTGCAAAAGTTTTAAATCTTGATCAATTTGAAATTGAAGCTGAAATTCCAGTAAGTCATCTCAATTTTGTAGAGAATGCTGAGAAAGTTTTTGGTCGAGGGCTTGACGGAAGCTTGGTGGAGGCTTTTCCAAGAGTTGTTTTGCCGCGACAGAACCTTCGCACCGCAACGCGAACTATGCGATTTGACATTAAGGGTATTACGCCCAACTCATTACAAGCAGAAAATGCAATTGTGGTGTTGCAAATACCAGTATCAGGACCTGAGCCGCAATTGGTAGTTCCAAAAGATGCAATTTTGCCAATAGCAGGAGGGCATATGGTCTACTTGGCAGTTGAAGGTCGTGCAAAACGGCAGATTATTCAATTGGGCAGCGCCGTGAAGAATGCCTTTATAGTTAAAAATGGTTTGATTGAAGGTCAAACGGTTATTGTTCGTGGAAATGAATCTTTATCGGATGGTAAAAAAATCAATTTTAAGGTTAAAAGCAAGAATTCTAAGAAATTGACTGATACGAATAAATTAAAGAAAGATACCAATTAATGGTTGGTGTTATTAAGCTGGCTATTGAACGCCCGGTGGGTGTTATTGCGTTGATTTTGATGACCATCATTTTTGGTGGCTTAGCTCTTCAAACTATTCCTATCCAAATGAGTCCTGATATTGACAAGCCTCAGCTTGATGTAAGAGTGCGTTGGAGTGGTGCTTCACCTTCCGATGTTGACAGAGAAATCGTTGGGCGGCTGGAGACTGAGCTTGCTTCTCTCAACGGAGTTCAGGAAATTTCATCTAGGTCTACTAGAGGTTATGCACGAGTGAATTTAAAATATTCTGTTACACAGGATATGGATAAAGCATTAGTTATGCTTTTGAGCAAGCTATCGGCCGTTAACGGTTTGCCTGATGATGCTAATACTCCAATGATCCGAACTTCAAACTCTGAAGATAGTCCGATCGCTAGGCTGGCATTAGTTGTAAAAGATGGTGCAAAAGTTGATCTTGAAAAACTTGGAAATTATCTAGACTCAAATATAGTTGATCCGCTTCAACGGGTGAAGGGAATAGCCGAAGTTGATTATCGTGGCGGTGGACGCAATGAGATGAGGGTGTTTATTGATCCAGAAAAACTCATCCAATATCAAATAACACTTGGAGAGGTTGTTGAGGCTTTAAAGACATCCTCGACGATGATGAGTGTTGGAATGGTGACTGAGGGTAAGCGGTCCTATAGTGTCAGAACTGAGGCATTAAACTATACTCCTGAGACAGCTGAGAGTATTGTTGTTCGTACTGATATTTCCCCATCTGGAACAATAGTTCCGTTGCTACTTGGCGATATAGCACAACTAGAGCTCAAAACTCAAAAACGAACAAGTTTTCGACGACTTAATGGAAAGCCAGCAGTCACTTTTAGCGCCATTCGTGAACAAGGTAGTAACGTTGTTTCCACAATGTTAAAGCTACGCTCAGTTGTTGATGATTTAAACAAAAGTGAATTAGATGCGCGCGGTCTTGACTTGCGAATTGTCTATGATGAGACAACTTACATTGCATCGGCTATTGACCTTGTGCAAAAAAATATTTGGATTGGAGGAATCTTAGCTTTTTCAATCTTGATGTTATTTCTAAGAAATTTTATTCCAACAGTAATTATTTTTGCGGCAATACCTGTTTCTGTTATCGGCACATTTGTTGCGATAGCTGGCCTTGGGCTTTCCATAAATGTTATTTCACTCGCTGGGCTAGCTTTTGCCGTTGGCATGGTTGTAGATGCCTCAATTGTGTCATTGGAAAATATATTTCGATTACGACAACGTGGAATTGATGCAAAAAATGCGGCATATCACGGTGCACGGCAAGTTTGGGCTCCCATACTTGGCTCTGCATTGACAACAGTTATAGTGTTCATTCCAGTTTTGATGTTGAATTTGCCAGTCGGTCAACTGTTTCGTGATATTGGCATTGCCATTTCTGTTTCGGTACTAATTTCTGTGGTGGTCTCAGTAACTGTTATACCAGCTTTAGCGGCGCGCCTTCTTGGCGGATCAGCTGATCGCTTTTCAAAATTACCATATATTCCCTTATTTGATTCTGTATTTCAGACGTTTGCTGGATTTTTTGTAATCTACGCAAAATTTGTTGTCCAACGGAAGTTATTTGGTGTGGCAGTAGTTGTAGCAGTTTTGTCTACCTCATTTGCCTCAAGTTATGCCCTTATGCCAAAACTTGATTATCTCCCAGATGGCAATGCAAATTTTATGTTTGGACGCATCAGTGTACCAGCAGGCTACTCAATGGAAGAGACCTTGCGTATTGCAGAGCGAATGGAAAAAGCTGCCAGACCTCTCTGGGCTGGTGAAGATTTGAAGGGGCCTGCAATTTCGAGATTTTTCTTTGTTGCTTACTCTGGAGGAGCATTCGCTGGCGCGTCGTCGGTCGATCCTAACCGCGTTCTGGAACTACGAACTGTTCTAACAAAGCCAATTTCTGCTGAGCCTGGTGCCCGAGCCTTCGTAAGCCAAGCCTCGTTGTTCGGCAGATCTGTTGGAGGCTCAAGAGTTATTAGAGTCGACATTGTTGGACCAAACGCAAATGATGTTCTGCCAATAGCAGTTTTGGTCAATAAAGGACTCTCCGCTCGTTTTCCGCGTCGTGAAGGTCACCAAATCAGAACTTTACCGGGACTTGATTCTGGTGCTCCACAAATTCGGATCACACCTGATCTCACTGCGTTAGCTAGATCTGGGGTCACTGTCCGTGAATTTTCTGCTGCAATTGACATTTTCAATGATGGTGCCAGCATAACTCAAGTTCCAATCGATGGGAGCCTTGTGGACATGGTTGTTTCTGGCAAAGATGCTCAAAATTTGTCGGCTGCTGATCTTAAAAATATTCCAATTATCACTCGCACAGGAAGCGTTCTTCGTGTTGGGCAACTTGGTAAAGTTGAAGTAATCAGCGCTCCAGAGCAAATAAGACGACTGAGTGGACAACAGGCGGTATCGATTCAACTGCGACCGCTTGAAAGTTTGTCGCTTGAGGATGCTGTTGACGTGATTAACAATGAAATTCTTCCATCAATTCGTACA
The DNA here is from genome assembly GCA_028382965.1 of Candidatus Puniceispirillum sp. Classification (GTDB taxonomy): domain Bacteria; phylum Pseudomonadota; class Alphaproteobacteria; order Puniceispirillales; family Puniceispirillaceae; genus UBA3439. Next base: position 61,858 of record JAOEUK010000010.1, on the reverse strand, counting down.
GAAGCTAGAGAGAGTGGAGTAAATATCAAGCTTGAAGGTGCTGCTAGTGCACTTGCAAAAACTTGGACTGCGATGAAGTCTAATGTTCTGACTGCTATCTTTATAATCTTTTTATTGATGGTGATCTTACTGCGGAGTTTCATTTTGCCCATGATTATCATTTTAGCTATCCCAGTGTCTGCTGCTGGTGGGGTTGCTGGATTGGCGCTGCTAAATACACAGATTTCTCAGCCACTTGATATGTTAACCATGCTTGGTTTTGTGATTTTGACTGGTGTGGTAGTCAATAATGCGATCCTAATGATCGAACAAACAACTCTTCAAATAAAAGAGGAGGGAATGTCGATTGATGAGGCAATAGTTGAGGCAACTAGAAACCGTATTCGACCAATTTTTATGTCTACTCTGACGTCACTTTTTGGCTTAGTGCCTCTTGTTATTTTTCCAGGCGCAGGATCAGAGCTTTATCGAGGAATTGGCGTCGTTGTGTTTGGAGGATTGGCACTCTCAACACTCGCCACTTTGATCATAGTGCCGCCTTTACTAGCTGTAGCAATGCAAAGTCGCTTTGGTTGGTCGGTTGATCTGGGGAGTGAATTGAAAGAAAAAATATAAGAAATAGTTTCTTGTTTTTTTGTCTCTTTGTCTCTTTGTCTATGACAAATAATTTTGTTATTTGTATCGTGCCCATCAACCGATTAGATCAAAGTATGGTTGCATGATTTTTTACTTTTTCTTGTCTATTTTTTTCAAGAACCGTGTTTTTTTAAATTCACAGTTGATCCTTTGTTATCATAGGCTTTACGATAAAAAATGTCGGTTGCCTGATCACATGATCAGCATTAGCTAATCAAGTGTTTAAAAAGGGAAGGTCAAAAATGAAAATTAGAATTCGAATGCTTTCCATTGTTTTCGCCCTGCTAGCTCCATCAACTGCCAACGCGGATGAACCAACTTTCAATCAATGGCTTGTTGAGTTTCGTAAAGAAGCAAAGGCGCTTGGGATTTCGGATTATGTTTTTGATGCGGCGCTTGGTGATGCTGTGCCAATAAAAAGGGTAATTGAACTCGATAGGAAGCAGCCAGAATTTACGATGACTTTTGATGAGTACTTGAGCAAGATAGCATCATCAACGCGGGCTAGAGTTGCGGCCAAGAAACTAATTGAGCATGATGAAATACTAACTAAGGTTTCCAAAAAGTATGGTGTTCAGAAACGTTTTATTGTTACTTTCTGGGGTGTTGAGACAAATTTTGGAAAATATTTGGGTTCGTTCAATGTGCCGCATTCATTGGCAACACTTGCCTTTGATGGAAGGCGAAGTGCTTATTTTAGAAAAGAGTTGTTAAATGCTCTAAAAATTTTAGAAGAAGGACATATAGTGGCTGACAAAATGAAAGGGTCTTGGGCTGGCGCTATGGGCCAAAGCCAATTCATGCCATCAAGCTTCTTATCTTATGCCGTTGATTGGGATGGTGATGGTAAGCGTGATATTTGGAAAACAAAGGCCGATGTTTTTGCTTCAACCGCTTATTATTTGTCAAAAGCTGGCTGGCGCAGTGATTTGACCTGGGGTCGTGAAATATTATTGCCTGCTGACTTTTCTATAATGGGAAAAAATGCCAAAGCGTTGTCTAAATCTAAAACCCGTTTAAAATTAACTGAATGGTCTAAAGCTGGTGTTTTAAATGTTGAAAGAAAACAATTACCTGCAAGGGAACTGTTAGCTCGTCTTGTTATTCCTGCAGGACCAACAGGGCCAGCATTTTTGGTTTATAGTAATTTTGATTCCATACTTGATTGGAACCGTTCAAATTACTACGCATTAGCGATTGGGCACTTGTCTGACAAATTGCGTTAATCACAGAGAATCGAGAATAATTTGAGATGATGTGTCTTACTGGAAAAAACCTATTTGGGTCAATTCTCTTATTGCTGTTGCTTAATGGCTGCACTTCAGCTGAATTGGCCATTGATTTGCTAAAACAACACCAGAGGAAGGAAGCAGCTTCTAAAGCTATTAAAAGTTTTGTGGCAAAGCCACATTACAAAATTGGTAATCCCTATCAAGAATTTGGTATCTGGTATTACCCTAAGCGGGATCTAACCTATGATGAAACTGGTCTTGCTTCATGGTATGGAGAGGAAACGGCCATTTTAGGCCGTCCTACTGCGAACGGTGAAGCGTTTGACCCAAAGGTCGTAACTGCAGCGCATAAAACTTTGCCGATGCCTAGTGTGGTGCGGGTTACAAATCTTGACAACGGAAAATCCCTTGTTGTTCGGGTTAATGATAGAGGGCCTTTTGCTCCTGGCCGTATTGTTGATTTGTCTCACGAAGGAGCACGGCTACTTGGTTTTGTTGAGAATGGCATTGCAAAAGTTCGCGTGAAGGTTTTGGCAGAACAAAGCTTACGCTTAGAAAATCTAGCAAAGAGAGGTGAGTTTCCAACCTTGACTGCGACTGATCAGGGAGCGATGCCTAAAATGGTGGCAGCTATAAAACCCAAGGTGAATATAATTGCTAAGTCGAATAAGATAAAGTCAAAAGTGGCGGCTAAGAAGCAACAATCAGCAATTGAACTTTTGGCACAATCACGAGTTGGCGAAGTGATTTTAGTTGCGCCGGTTAAGACTAGGATCTGGATCCAAGTTGGTGCATTTCATGCTAATGCCAGCGCAATGACAGTGCTATCCAAGATTAAAGGTGTTGGACGTGGCGAAGTTTCGACCGTCAATCATCGCGGAAAAACGCTTTACCGTGTAAGGTTAGGGCCACTGGATGATGTTGCAAAAGCTGATACTGTGTTGGAAAAAGTTGTTAATACTGGTTTCACTGGTGCACGCATCATTGTTGATTGATTAAACTGAATTTTTAGCCCCTTGTGAAGGGCTTACGTGATTACTTAACTGGAAATAAATTTAATATTTTAGGTATAGGAATGTTTATATGAATCTAAAGTTTTTGATAAAATCAATAATAGTGGTGACAATGTTAATTGGTGTATTTCCAGTACTGTCTGCTGAAATCAGATCCTCAGCACAGCAGGTGCATATTACTGATTTTGCAACTGGAAAAATTTTATTTAGTAAGAATGCAGACCAACCAATGAAGCCAGCTTCGATGGCAAAAATTATGACAGTGTTTGTTGCCTTTCAGCGTATAGTTGATGGATCTCTGCGCATGGGCGACGAATTTATTGTGTCTGAAAAAGCTTGGAAGAAAGGTGGCTCCCGAACATTTCTAGAAGTTGGGACTAAGGTTTCGGTAAGTGATGTTCTTCATGGGATCATAGTTCAGTCTGGCAATGATGCGGCCATTGTAATGGCGGAAGGGATTTCCGGTACTGAAGATGCTTTCACTGATGAAATGAATTTTTGGGCAAAAAAAATTGGTATGACCGATACAAATTTCCGTAATTCAACTGGCTGGCCTGATCCTGAGCTGACCACAACGGCGAAAGATCTCAATACAATGGCAACTGAATTGATAAGGCGTTTTCCAGCAGATGAATATCCCGAATTATTTCCTATTTTTGCTAAAAAGGTATTTACCTACAATAGGATTAAACAACCAAATCGAAACCCACTCATGTACGGCAGTCTGGGAGTTGATGGGCTGAAAACAGGCCATACAAAAGAATCAGGTTATGGACTCGTAGGCTCAGCTAATCGTAAGGATCAGCGCGTTGTTATGGTTTTAAATGGTATGAGTGGCATTAAGGAACGTGCAACTGAGTCGCGTCGATTGATGGACTTGATGTTTAGGGAATTTAAAACATACCGGTTTTATGACGATGGACAGGCAGTTGATCAAGCTAATGTGTGGTTAGGCAAGGCTACGAAGGTGGATCTAATTCTGAGCGAGCCGCTGCATTTATTGCTGGCCTATCAGGAACGGCAAAATTTAAGATTATCAATCCAATGGCTTGATCCTATTCCAGCACCCATAGAAAAGGGTGATAAGCTTGGCACTTTAATCGTTGATATAAGTGGTAAGAACTTCAAAAAATTACCCCTTTATGCAGGACAAGATGTTTTGGCTCTTGGCATTTTTAAGCGTATCAGTGCCGCTGTAAAGTATCTAATTTTTGGTGCGCCAATCTCTAAACCAATAGTCGAGTAACGATTGAAATGGACGGTCTATTTATTACATTTGAAGGGGGTGAAGGAAGTGGTAAAACGACTCAAATACAATGTCTTAAGGAGTGGTTTAAAAATAACGTTGAATCTTGTGATTTATGTCTTACCCGCGAACCGGGTGGCACTCACGGGGCAGAATCAATTCGCGACCTATTGTTGAATGGATCAGCTGGAAAATGGCAGCCGGCTACTGAGGCAATGCTAATGTCCGCATCACGTCATGAACATGTTCTCAGTGTGATTCAGCCAGCACTTGGCCGTGGTGATATCGTTATATGTGACAGGTTTACAGACTCCACCCATGTCTACCAAGGATATGTTGGTGGTGTTAATGAAAGATTACTCGAGGGGCTTGATCAGTTGTCTTGCAACGGCTTGGTTCCTGATCTGACATTATTGTTGGATATTGACAGTAATGAAGGGCTTGCCCGTACTGTTGAACGCGGCGTTGAGGAAAATCGCTTTGAGATCAAAGGGAAGGCCTTTCATCAAAGAGTAAGGAAAGGCTTCATTGAGCGCGCTGGTCGGCACCCAAACCGTATCGTAACAATTAACGCCGACCAACCAACTTATGATGTTGCTCTAGATATTATTAATGCTGTAAAGCGTTTGCTATTGTCAAATGGGGTTTTATTAAAGGTGCCTTGCTAATAGTTAGATTTTTAATTTAGAAAAGTTGTTATGTCTTATAAGGATCGGTCCAATAAAAGATGAATGAGGCTTTCTTGAACCATAGAGAAAAAATCGATCCAAGTCTGGTCATTGGTCATAATGTTTTTTTTGATATGCTAAATAAGCTGGTCGTTAATGGGCAGATGCATCATGCTTGGTTGTTTACTGGACCACGCGGCATTGGAAAAGCAAGCGTCGCAAGACTTGCAGCTGCTTGGCTTTTGTCTGAGCAGGACGTTAATTCGAGTTTTTTTGGTGCCGAAACAGGCCATTTTTCTGTCTCAGTGAATGACCCGGGTGCCAATCAGGTTTTTAATGGTGCGCATCCTGATTTTTTATCAATTTCACCGAATCTTGATGACAACAAATCTGGTCAAATTAAGATTGATCAAATCAGGAATATGATTCCTTTTATGGCACATAAACCATCGCGTGGCCGCTGGCGGGTTGTACTTATTGATTCTATGGATGAGGTAAACCGCAATGGTGCCAATGCCATGCTGAAATTCCTTGAGGAGCCTCCAGAAAATGTGGTGATTTTTCTCATTTCATCTCGTCCTGGCCAATTACCTTCAACTATTCGTTCGCGCTGCCGTGTTTTTCGTTTTTCTAGTTTGGAAGAATCGTTATGCCGCAGTGTGCTAACAACTCTTTTGCCAAAAACTGACCCTGAAAACATTGATTTTCTCTCTAAACTATCTGCGGGCGCACCTGGCCGGGCGGTTTGCCTTGCAGACAGTGGCGCTTTGGAATGTTATCAGGTTGCATGTTCCCTGATCATCTCACCTAAGCTAGATGTCAGCGCGATGTCAGCGTTGACTGGCAAATGGGGAAGGGGATCAGCAGTCGGTTTTGCAAATCGTGAAGGAGCGGTTTTTTGCCTAGAGCGGTTGCTAAGGTTGTCGGCTTTAACTGCATGCAGCGGCAATACACTTACCCAATGTGCTTTTGAGACGCGGGCAATAAGCGTGTTATGTGATCGGCATTCACCTGTCCAACTGGCGATGTTTCATGATAAATTTTTGCAAGATTCTGCAAGGGCTGAGAGGCTCTATCTAGATTTTTCCCAATTTCTGCTTCGGCACATGATCAAATTACATGAGAAAACCTTGCCCTAAAGTTGTTGCTGGGCTAACTCATTGCTACACCAACTGCATTTTTAGAATGATTTTATATGGATAAATTTTATGAGTAAAAGCTATTACATTACAACGCCGATTTATTATGTAAATGATAAGCCCCATATTGGGCACGCCTATACAACACTTGCCTGTGATGTGTTGGCGCGTTTCAAGCGGCTTGATGGTTATGATGTGACTTTTCTAACAGGAACTGATGAGCATGGGCAAAAGGTAGAAAAAGCAGCTGAAGTTGCTGGCCTGACCCCACAAATTTTCACTGATCAGGTTAGCCAAAATTTTCAAGATTTAACAAAAAGTATGGATTTTTCGAATGATGATTTTATCCGTACAACCGAAGAAAGACACAAAGCTGCATGCCAGGAAATTTGGTCGATCTTAGAAAAAAATGGCCATATCACGCTTGGAAAATATGAAGGATGGTATTCGGTCCGTGATGAAGCTTTCTACACTGAAACTGAACTGGTTGATGGGAAGGCCCCAACTGGTGCACCTGTTGAGTGGGTTGAGGAACCGTCATATTTCTTCAATCTTTCTGCATGGCAAGTCAAGTTGTTGGAGTTTTATGAGCAGAATCCTCGCTTTGTTGGCCCAGAAAGTCGGTTCAACGAAGTAAAAAGTTTCGTAAAAGGAGGGCTTCGTGACCTGTCGATAAGCCGTGCTAGCTTTAAATGGGGTGTTTCTGTTCCCAGTGATGATAACCATGTGATGTATGTTTGGCTGGATGCGCTGACAAATTATCTTACTGCAACGGGTTGGCCAGTTAATGGCCCGGCTGGCGAGGCCAAAAAACATTCACGCTTATGGCCTGCGGATCTTCATATGGTTGGCAAGGATATTTTGCGTTTTCATGCTGTTTACTGGCCAGCATTCTTGATGGCTGCTGACTTGCCATTGCCAACCCGTGTTTATGCCCATGGCTGGTGGACAAATAATGGGCAGAAAATATCAAAGTCTCTTGGAAATGCGATTGATCCCAACCAGCTGGCTAAAAATTATGGGCTTGATCAGACACGCTATTTCTTGATGCGGGAAGTTCCATTTGGCAATGATGGTGATTTTTCAATCAAGGCAATGGTCCAGCGAATGAATGGTGATCTTTCAAATGATCTTGGAAATTTATCGCAACGTGTTTTATCGATGATTTTTAAAAATTGCGATGGCATCATGCCAGCCTTGCCAATTAACCTAACAAACGAAGATAAAGCGCTGTTGACAAGCGCAGATGCCTTGCTAGAAAAAGTTCGCCAACATATCAATAATCAAGCTTTTCACGAGGCATTACGAGTAATTTGGCAGGTTGTATCGCAAGCAAACCGTTATGTGGACTCGGTTGCGCCCTGGGCATTAAAAAAAACTGATCCATTGCGTATGGCAGAAGTGCTAGCTGTTCTGGCGGAAACCATCCGTCAAATTGGAATTCTAGTTCAGCCAATAATGCCGAGGTCTGCAGCAAAAATACTGGACCAGTTAGTGGTTGATAGTGACGAACGAGATTTTAGTGTTATTGGTGGCGCAGCCCGGCTTGCCAATGGTCAAAAAATCATTAAGCCCGAACCTATCTTTCCCCGATATTTGGACGAGAGCTAGAAACAATGAAAGATGGTAATAAACCTATTATGATTGATAGCCACGCTCACCTTGATTATGCCCAGCTATCCGACGACATTGATGGTGTTCTGGCGCGGGCCGCCAGTGCTGGTGTTTCCGACATTATTACTATTGGTGTGAAACTAACAACATCTAATGTGCCAAAGACTTTAGCCGAAACCTATGATAATATTTGGTGCTCGATTGGTATCCATCCGCATGAGGCAGCTAGTGAACCAGATGCGGCCAATATTGGCGCCATTTTAGCAGCGGCAGATCATCCAAAATGTGTTGCTATTGGCGAGGCAGGGCTTGATTATTTTTATAGCTACGCTACACCGAAACAACAAGAGGATAGTTTTAGGGCCCAGATTGCGGTCGCGCGCCAGCTTGGCTTGCCAATTATTGTTCATGCGCGTGATGCTGATGACGATGTGGCGGCCATTCTAGAAGATGAAATGGAAAAGGGAGCGTTTCGCGGCGTTCTGCATTGTTTTAGTTCTGGAGCGGTTCTTGCCCAGCGGGCAATTGCTATTGGTTTTTACATAAGCTTTTCGGGTATTTTGACCTTCAATAAAGCTGAAGAGTTACGGGCCATTGCTGCTGATATTCCTGAAGATCGGTTAATGGTGGAAACAGATTCGCCTTATCTGGCGCCAGTTCCGCATCGTGGGCGGCCTAATGAGCCTGCCTATACCGTGCATACACTAACAAAATTGGCCTCAGTTCGAGGAAAACAGATAGATTGTATGGCGGATATTACCCGACAAAATACATTGCGTCTGTTTAACCGGATGGTAGCATCATGAAAGTAACTATGCTTGGGTGTGGTACATCAGTTGGGGTGCCTGCGCTTGGTCATGCTGGCTGGGGTGAGTGTGACCCAAGTGATGTTCGAAATCGACGTCAGCGGTGCGCCGTTCTTGTTGAGGTGAATGATAAGATTATTTTGGTTGATTCTGGACCAGACATTAGGAACCAGCTTCTGCCATTGAGGTTAGAGCGGATTGATGCCTTGCTGATTACTCATACTCATTCTGATCATGTTGCTGGTCTTGACGATCTACGGGCTTTTTACTGGCCAGAGCGTAACGATATTCCTGTTTATGCTACAAAGCAGAATGGCGACGAAATTATCGAGCGGTTTCCCTATTTGTTTGAGAAACACCTAAAGTCTCCATCATATTTTGTGCCGCCTATGAAGATGCACCATATTGTTGCTGGTGGTAGACTGGAAATTGGCGGGTGCAAGATTGATTTGTTTAAGCAGGATCATGGTAATACTAGCTCACTTGGTTTTCTGTTTGATAAAAAATTTGGATACTCTACTGATGTTGTGGGTATGAAAGATGAGGTGTTAGCTAAGCTAGCCGGTATTGAGCTTTGGATTGTAGAGGCATTACGCGCATCGCCGCACCAGTCCCATAGTCATTACGAACAGACATTTGAGTGGATAGAAAGGGTGAAGCCACAGCGGGCAGTACTAACTCATCTTGGTCTTACGGCGGATTACGAGACATTGCTTGCAATTTGCCCAGCGGGTACCGAACCTGGTGTTGATGGGATGACTTTTTATTTATAAAAACTTAAATACGCATAATATACATTATGCGACATTTTTTCTTGTAGCTCTGGTTTAGGTAATTGATTTTCCAAGGAACACTCTCCTGTTCGTGTGGTGATTTATAACTACAATAGCCCGTGGGTTCCGCGTTTTTAACCCATACCCGTTTGGCTATTGATCTTAAGTATTAAATTCCAATCACACTTCGTATCAGTGTAATAGCCGCCATAATTGGCCATGGTATCCAATTCTCACAATAGGAAAGATAATGAATTAGAGCTAACAGTGAGAGTACGCATGAACCTATTATAAATATTGACTTTAATGAGGCTCTAAACATATTCCCTGTTTTACTTAAATCAGACAACATGTGTTTATGTGAATCTTTTCCCTCTTTAAGATATTGGTCAGGGATATTAAGTAACCCAAAGCTCTCAGAAAATAGTCTTTCCAAATATAAAATGGTGAACGTGATACAGCGCAAAAGTCTTAAATAATCCAATGAAAACAAATTGAGTAGGACGAGTCTACAAAAGTTTTTCCAGTGTATTTTCTGGTTTAGTGAGCTTTGCAGGATGTCTTTAATTTCCGGTGAAATACACAGTTTTTTCCGGTATACACCGGAATTTTCGGTGTAGGATGTCCAGCACTGTCCTACACAGTCCACTAAGAACCGTAAGGCCATCACCCTCTTTGTTGTAGGATATAGGTTTCAACAAATCGGATGGTGGTGAGCGCGACAGGATTCGAACCTAAAAAAAGCGTCTTTCTATATCCTCAAGTGATATATCACAGATACTTATGGGTCAAACTTAATCCACTATAACCCCCCTGCACCCATGTAGTCGGGCACCAGCTTGGCACCCGCTGGTGCCAAAGCTCTTGGCACTGGGCTATGCTTTTTTCTTTTTCTTGCCTTTTGCTCTATGCATAGCAAAGTCCATGAATAAAATACCTAATTCCAGTCATTGAAAGCATTTCTGATAGTTTTCTCAGCTTTTTTGCCCCAGATTAAATCCCATTTTTCCTGCTGTATCCAACTTTGCATATCTTCACTCGGCTCTCTTAAAAAACCAGGCCAGAGAATTATTCCATAGACTAAGCTTTTATATTTTTGTTCGTTCAAAACTTCCAACCAAGCTTGGTAGGCCATAGCTTGCTCCTCATGATCAGGGGGCATATCCTCAACTTTATATTTACTGGTATGTAGCGAAATAGGATTGGTGTTTACACCATCAAAAGACATAAAAGCAATCTCTGGAATTATAAGCTTTTTATTGTATTTTTTGCTCAGCGGTAGCATCACCAGATCAATGATTCTCCTAACACCCCGCTTCATTTCATCGAGGGATGGGTCTGTTTTTGAAGTTAAGGCAGCGTATGGTTCAAATCCAATGAAATCAAATTCTCCCCATATTTTAGTTTTGCATGGTCCACAATTGTCAGGTGGCGACCATTGAGAAGCTGAAAAATTGGGTTTGCCATTAAATGATGCTGCATAACTTAGAGGGCCAGAATAATATTTTTTTACAGACTTTATGATTTGTTTCCACTTAGCAGGGTTTGTTGTTAAGTGATCAGTCTCAGTTCCTAAAAACAATAATTTAGCGTTAATTTTATTTGCAATTTTAGCAGTATCGATCGCAAAATTTTCATAGTGATCCCACAAAACCTTACTCGGTTTTATCGCATAGCGCCCTTGCCCCCCAAATGGCCAGTCCAGAGGCTCTATATGCATTTTTAAAATTACATCCAAACCCCTTGAACGAGCTTTTTTTGAAATTTCTATAATTTCTTCATGCGTAAGTGTAGGTTTAAACCAGTTGGTGTCAGGAAATGGCTCTCCAGGATAGCGCGGCAAAATCTTTGGATCTCGATGCGTATTTACATACCAATCTACAATAAGGGTAATAGAGTTAAAATTTGAAGATTTAATTCTGTCTAAATTCGCATCGATAAGGTGGAATTTTGCTCTATCAAGTTCCATACCTCCAAGAGTGATGCTTTTTATACGTTCATCACCAAAGGCTATGTTTGTAAAAAATAAAAGGTGCATAAGCACAAAAAAATATTTTATGTACATAAAAGAATTGCCCTATTCGTTCGAATGTTGACATATAAACGGTATCTCAAAATTCACCAAGAAAAAAAGTAAGCCACCAAAAGCTAATGCTTTCAGTGGCTTACTACCATATAAAATGGTGAGCGCGACAGGATTCGAACCTGTGACCCAGTGATTAAAAGTCACTTGCTCTACCAACTGAGCTACGCGCCCGTACTGAAGCGAACTTAAGTACATAAAAAAGGACAAGTGACGTTTGGTGTCTACAAGTCACTTGTCCCTGTCTTACCTAAAGCGTGAATCGCTGTAAACCCTTTTTTGCCTTATGATTAGTTTTTTTCTTGAAGGCTACCAATGGTTTGCGTGTAGCTTAACTTTGGCCCGGTGACCTTTAGACTGTGAGCAAGTGACCTTAGAAGCTACAGTAGTGCCAACGCCTGTTCTCTTATCTAATTTTTTCGCCGTAACTAACGGTTTAAGTATGTAGGATTATAATATTCATAGAAATTGATTTGTTTCGGGTGACAGATCATTTTGTTTGGGGTGATAGAATGTATTTTTTGTTAAAAATATTCATTTTGTTGCTTTCAGCTTCAGCTCTAAAGCCAAAGACACATTTTGGGGAACAAAACTGGACACATCCCCACCAAAAATAGCAATTTCTTTAACAAAGCGGGATGCAACAAAATGTTGTTGTTCTGCCGCCATTAAGAATATGGTCTCTAACTCCCCATGAAGCCGCTTATTGATGCTGGCCATCTGGAACTCATATTCAAAGTCAGCCACGGCCCGCAATCCACGTAAAATTGAGTTAGCGCCCTGCTCCGTTGCAAAATCAGTCAGTAAACCTGAAAAGCTTTTTACTAAAACGGGTAAACTTGTTTTTTTTGAGGCGTTAATTTGGTCTACAACACTTGTGACCAATGCAGCACGTTCTTTAATTGAAAAAAGTGGCTGTTTCCCTGTATTTAAAGACACTGCAACAATCAGCTGATCACCAAGCTTTGCTCCTCTTTCAATAATATCAATATGGCCGTATGTCAGTGGATCAAAAGTGCCAGGATAAATAATGACTTTCTTACTCATTCTGGAGTCTCATCGTTAAGTTGATTAGTTGAACTTGTCTTGTCTGAAGGAGTTGATTGATCATCGTCAGTCCCAATAAAGGCTTTTTCTATTTGCTCAGAGTCATCGGCACTAATATCTCCATTTTCATCATCATCGCTAACTGATTCACGAACCAGTCCTGCTGAAACAACTTTTTCATTATCGTCATCAGCAACGTCAAACAATCTTACCCCTTGAGTTTTTCGACCAGCTATTCGAATTGAGTCACCCTCACCCCCATGAACACGAATTCGAATTATTTGCCCCATATTTGTCACTAGCATCAATTGATCTTCTTCTACCACTGCAAATGACGCCATAACTTGGCCGTTACGCTTACTTGTCTCTATGTTGGCAACACCCTGTCCTCCGCGTCCTGAGCGGCGGTAATCACTCACTTGAGTGCGTTTCCCATATCCATTTTCAGTCACAGACAAAATGAACTCATTAGCTTCATCAGTAATGATCGACATTGATACGACACTGTCGTCATTGAGTAGCCGCATACCTCTAACCCCAGTGCTGTCTCGGCCGCGGAATACACGAACGGCATTTGCAGCAAAACGAATTGCTTTACCGCTTCGTGTTGCCATCAAAACATCATTGTCATCGCTGCATGGCAACACACCAACTAGGTCGTCACCATCTTGAAGTTTCATAGCTATCTTGCCGTTACGCTTAATATTGGTGAAATCGCTTAAATTATTTCGACGAACATTACCAGATGCTGTTGCAAACATAACATTCAAATCTGCCCAGCTCGTTTCATCTTCCGGCATTGGCATAACTGTGTTAATAGTTTCTTCTGTTTCAATAGGCAAAATATTGACCATCGCCTTACCAAGTGATTGAGGCGCTGCTTCTGGTAGTTTGTAGCATTTTAGTTGATAAACCATTCCTCGTGATGTGAAAAAAAGAATTGGTGTGTGAGTGTTGGTTACAAATAACCTTGTGACAAAATCTTCATCCCGCGTCTTCATTCCCGCACGGCCCTTGCCGCCACGCCTTTGAGCACGGTAAATAGATAATGGCACCCGTTTGATATACCCACGATGACTAACTGTTACGACCATGTCTTCTTGTTGAATTAAATCCTCATCATCCTGATCTCCAAGTTGGTCTGTGATTTCTGTTCGGCGAGGACTTGCAAGACGTTCCCGTGTTGCGGCTAATTCATCAAGAACAACCTGGTTTACGCGCGTCTCAGACCCAAGAGTATCAAGATAATCGGCTATTTTCTCAGCAAGTTCACGAGTTTCATCAGATAATTTACTGCGCTCCATTCCGGTTAAACGCTGCAAGCGCAATTCCAAAATTGCGCGCGCTTGGGTCTCAGACAGGCGGTAGTGTCCGTCAATCACTTCGTGACCAGGGTCATCGATCAAAGAGATAAAGTCGCCTACTTCAAAGGCCGGCCAATTTTTTTCAGACAGAGCATTGCGGGCTGTTTCGGTGTCCGGTGCTTTTTTAATCAACTCAATGATTGCATCAATTGATGCCAAAGCTACCATCAGTCCCGCTAAAATGTGAGCTCTATCTCGTGCTTTTGATAGCAAGAAGGTTGTGCGGCGAACCACCACTTCTTTACGAAAAGCACAAAATGCAGTGATAACATCTTTCAACCCCATCTGCTGGGGGCGTCCACTATTCATTGCAAGTAAATTAACTGGAAAGCTGGTTTGCAGTCTTGTGTGACGGTAAAGTTGGTTAAGAACCACATCCCCTGCGGCATCGCGTTTGATTTCGATAACAACGCGCATGCCATTTCTATCAGATTCGTCACGGATATCAGAAATACCTTCAATTGTCTTTTCGCGAACCATTTCCCCGATGCGTTCAAGTAATTGCGCTTTATTCACTTGGTAAGGGATTTCGTGAATGATTATAGCTTCACGGTCTTTGGCGTTAGTTTGCACCTCAGCTCTAGCGCGCATGATGATTGATCCGCGACCGGTCGCGTAAGCTTCACGTATACCGATTCGCCCCATTATGAAACCACCTGTTGGAAAATCGGGTCCTGGTACAATCTCAGTCAATGCATCTGTACTAATATCAGGGTTAGCAATATACGCTTCACAAGCAGCAATTACCTCCCCTGGGTTATGGGGTGGAATGTTGGTGGCCATGCCGACAGCAATACCATTAGCACCGTTTACCAATAAGTTTGGGTACTCAGCTGGCAAAACTGTTGGTTCAAGCTGGGTTTCGTCGTAGTTTGCAGAAAAATCAACAGTATTTTTATCAATGTCTCTTAATAGACTTTCAGCTGCCCTTGCAAGCCGTGATTCGGTGTAACGCATCGCTGCTGCTGGATCACCGTCAACTGAACCAAAGTTTCCCTGTCCGTCAACCAACGGTAGGCGCATGGAAAAGTCCTGTGCCATACGAACCATAGCTTCATAGATTGATGAGTCACCATGTGGGTGATAATTACCCATGACATCACCAACAATACGGGCTGATTTACGTGGTTGCTTTGACCAGTCATAATTACCTTCCATCATGGCATAGAGAATGCGGCGGTGAACTGGCTTTAGGCCATCTCTTACATCTGGAAGTGCGCGCGAGACAATCACACTCATTGCGTAATCCAGATAGGATTTCCGCATTTCCTCTGAAATTGAAATGGTTGGATTACTTAGCTCAGTTATGTCGCTCACGCTGTAGTTCTTTCTGCCTGCAAAAGCCTCAATTAAGGACCCCTTCGTGGGTCGGTAACAATCATAATGATGATCATTAATTTAACACTATATTTACATGATTTAGGCTGGATAGGACACTAAATATTGTATTTTTAGTTGTTTTTTCCATAAAAAAAGTGGTGACCGCATTGACTTACAAGACACCACTTTAACTTTAGCTTTTAATGCATTGAATTAAAAAGGAATATCATCATCCATATCATTTGTACTGCGCATTGGAGGTGGGCTTGATTGGCTACCCCCTCCTGGCGGCGTTTGGTCATAGGTGACCTCACCAGCGCCAAATCCAACGCTATCACTCACGCTGGATGTATCTGCGCGCCCACCCAGCAAGGTTAATTCGCCCCGAAATCGTTGCAAAACAACCTCAGTTGTATATTTTTCTGCACCTTGATTATCTGTCCATTTACGTGATTGTAATTGGCCTTCTATATAACAAGTTGATCCTTTGCGAAGGTATTGTTCAGCAATCCGGGCTAGGTTTTCATTAAAAATAACAACTCTGTGCCACTCGGTTCGTTCCTTTTGCTCCCCTGAATTTTTGTCTTTCCAGCGCTCAGATGTTGCAAGAGACAAATTAACAATCTTGTTTCCGTCTTGTGTTGAACGCACTTCAGGATCGCGTCCCAAATTACCCACCAACATGACTTTATTAACGCTACCCGCCATTGAGATCTAACTCCTAATTCAAGATGTATTTTCAGCTACTATAGCTGAACTTATTAAAAAAATTGAATTTTAGAATACACAAACTGCAAAGTGTATAACAAGACCAAAAAAGTACTCACTAATTCATATGATACAGTATTTTTTTAGGTTTGAAAGTTCAATCCATAAAGTCTGGTCTTTGTGAAAGCCGCAAATCACTTTTTCATGAATAAAAGTGATTAAAAAGACTAGCAAATAGCTGCTTGGCTGGTCTATACAATCCCATGCAAAATAAAAAAAATAAAGTAGAGCTAGCCAAGCAAACGTTCCGCATCGACGCTGCTGTAGAGCCACGGGTGATCTCGGTACGTGGTGCACGCGAGCATAATCTTGCCAATGTGGATATTGATCTGCCTCGTGATCAACTAGTTGTTCTTACTGGCTTGTCAGGGTCAGGGAAGTCGTCATTAGCATTTGACACTATCTATGCCGAGGGACAACGTCGCTATGTAGAATCTTTATCAGCATATGCACGACAATTTCTTGATATGATGAATAAGCCTGACGTGGATTTAATTGAAGGCTTGTCGCCTGCTATTGCAATTGAACAAAAAACTACCTCACGAAATCCGCGTTCTACCGTGGGAACAGTCACTGAAATTTATGACTACATGCGTCTTCTCTGGGCTCGCATTGGGATTCCGTACTCCCCAGCTACCGGTTTGCCAATACGTAGCCAGACAGTAAGTCAAATGGTTGATGTTCTGTTGGGTCTTGATGAGGATACAAGGCTTTTTCTCTTGGCCCCAATTGTTCGGGGCCGAAAGGGTGAATATAGAAAAGAATTGGCGGAGCTTCACCGCAAAGGATTTAGCCGTGTCCGTATCAATGGTGAAATTTATGATGTTGATGATACGCCAACTCTGGACAAACAAAAGAAACATGATATCGAAGTTGTTGTTGATCGAGTTGTTATCGTTGGAGATCTTGATGAGCTTGCAACACGCCTTGCGGACTCCCTTGAAACAGCATTAGGAATCAGTGATGGACTAGTATTCGCTGATTACGCCGATCAGGATGAACGTATTGTCTTTTCCGCAAGATTTGCTTGTCCTGAGTCTGGTTTCACCATTGATGAAATTGAACCGCGTCTGTTCTCATTTAACAATCCTTACGGGGCCTGTCCATCTTGTGATGGTCTTGGAGTAAGCAGTCACTTTGATGAACAGCTCATTGTTCCTGATCGACAGATCAGCTTGCGGAATGGGGCTTTAGCACCTTGGTCTTCTAGTAGTTCTCGCTATTATCTTCAGACTCTCGAATCGTTGGCAAAACAGTTTAAGTTTTCGTTGGATTTGCCATTTGATGATTTAGAAAATGATGTTCAGTCTATTATCCTTAGTGGTTCTGGCAAAATACCCGTAACAATGGAGTTTGACGATGGCATGCGATCGTACAGGACTACTAAACCCTTTGAAGGAGTAATGCCCAATTTGATAAGGAGACACCGTGAGACAGATTCGTCTTGGGTACGTGATGAACTGGAAAAGTTTCGTGCAAATCAGCCTTGCCAAGGCTGTAATGGAAAACGTTTAAAAAATGAAGCACTGGCTGTTAAAATCAGTCAATGTGACATATCTGATGTTGCGCGCTTGTCAATTGCTGATACTCGTAAATGGTTTATTGACCTTAATGATAAACTAACTGGTCAGGACTCAGAAATTGCTGCGCGTATTTTAAAGGAAATTAATGAAAGGCTTGGGTTCCTGGTTAATGTTGGACTTAGCTATTTATCTATGTCTCGTAATTCTGGCACTTTGTCAGGAGGGGAGTCCCAACGTATCCGTCTTGCTTCTCAAATTGGTTCGGGATTAACAGGTGTTCTTTATGTCTTAGATGAACCCTCCATTGGTTTGCATCAACGTGACAATGAACGTTTACTATCAACTCTAGTTCGACTTCGTGATCTTGGTAATACTGTTATTGTAGTTGAACATGATGAAGAAGCTATCCTGTTAGCTGATTATGTTGTTGATATGGGACCTGGTGCTGGCGTTCATGGTGGTCATGTTGTAGCGGCCGGTTCACCAAAAGCTGTGATGGATAACCCCAAGTCTCTTACTGGAAAATATCTATCAGGTAAGCTCGCAATCGCTATTCCTAAAATTCGTCGTGGGGCAAACAAGAATCGGTTCATCAGGATAGAAAATGCAACTGGAAATAACTTGCAAGGCGTTACAGTAAGCTTCCCTCTTGGAGTTATGACTTGTGTTACTGGTGTATCAGGTGGAGGAAAATCAACCCTAGTCCTTGAAACATTGTGGAAGTCTCTTGCTCGCAGTCTTCACAATGCACGAGAGATGCCAGCACCACACAAGGCGATTTATGGATCAGAATTTCTTGATAAAGTGGTTGATATTAATCAATCACCAATTGGGCGTACCCCCCGTTCTAATCCAGCAACCTATACGGGCGCTTTTACGCCAATACGCGAGTGGTTTGCAGGGCTCCCTGAATCAAAAGCGCGCGGTTATGCTCTTGGTCGTTTCTCGTTTAATGTTAAAGGGGGGCGATGTGAGTCGTGTCAAGGTGATGGGTTAATTAAAATTGAAATGCATTTTCTGCCGGATGTATATGTAACTTGCGATGGATGCAAGGGACGCCGTTACAATAGGGAAACCTTGGAAATCACATGGCGTGGAAAATCTATTGCTGACGTACTTGATATGACTGTAGAAGAAGGTGTTGACTATTTCAAAGCGGTTCCATCTATACGTGAAAAGTTGGAGACCATGTTGCGTGTTGGGCTTGGCTATGTGCGAATTGGTCAGCAGGCAACCACTTTATCGGGTGGTGAGGCACAGCGTGTTAAATTGTCTAAGGAATTGTCGCGGCGCGCCACTGGTCGAACCATTTACATTCTTGATGAACCAACCACTGGTTTACATTTTCATGATATTGCCAAGTTGCTTGAAGTACTTCAGGAGCTTGTTGATCAGGGCAACACAGTCATCGTGATTGAGCATAATATGGACGTTATTAAAACTGCAGACTGGGTTATTGATCTTGGCCCTGAGGGTGGCGATGGAGGTGGATTTGTAGTTGCTGAGGGTGTGCCAGAAGCTGTGGCTAAAGTTGCTAAATCCCATACTGGGAATTTTCTCGCACGCGTGTTAAAACGGTGACAATTTATGAGTGATTTATTGCCTATTCATGTTGTTGGTGGGGGGCTTGCGGGCTGTGAAGCAGCCTTTCAGATCGCTATTAAGGGTGTGCCGGTAGTTCTTCACGAAATGCGTCCAACGCGCAAAACCGATGCGCACCACGGGGACGGCCTCGCTGAACTGGTTTGTTCAAACTCATTTCGATCAGATGATGCCACAGCGAACGCTATCGGAGTTCTTCATCAGGAGATGCGGCTTTTAGGATCTTTAATTTTGAGTGCGGCTGACGCTGAGAAAGTCCCAGCTGGAGGGGCATTAGCGGTTGATAGAGATCAATTTTCGGCGGCAGTTGAAGCGAAAATTTTTGCTCATCCTTTGATCACCGTTGTGCGTGATGAAATTTGTGATCTTCCAGAAGATTGGCAACAGGTAATCATTGCCACAGGTCCTTTGACATCGCCCGAACTTGCCAAATCCATTCGGCAATGGGGTGGTGAAGATGATTTAGCGTTTTTTGATGCAATCGCACCTATAGTTCACTTTGACAGTGTAAATATGGATGTAGCCTGGTTCCAATCACGCTATGATAAATCAACAGATGGGGGTGATGGGAAAGATTACATCAATTGTCCTATGACATTGCTACAATATGAAATTTTTATAGATTCTTTGTTGGATGGTGAAAAAATGTCATTCAAGGAGTGGGAGGAAAGTACACCTTATTTTGATGGTTGTATGCCAATTGAAATCATGGCGTCTCGAGGTCGGGAAACGCTGCGTTGGGGACCGATGAAACCAGTTGGCCTCACAAATGAACATGATGGTTCTCGCCCTCACGCGGTAATCCAGTTGCGGCAGGATAATGCACTTGGAACTCTTTACAATATGGTTGGGTTTCAAACAAAACTAAAATATGCAGAGCAAGTTAGAGTTTTCCAAACAATTCCTGGCCTTGAGAATGCGCAGTTTGCGCGTCTTGGCGGATTACATCGCAACACATTTATTAATTCGCCTCGTCTTCTTGACAACCAATTACGTCTAAAGGTTAAGCCAAGCGTGCGTTTTGCTGGACAAATCACAGGTGTTGAAGGCTATGTTGAGTCGGCTGCTATTGGTCTTCTTGCTGGCCGGATGGCTGCTGCTGAGGCGAAAGGGGTTGAATGGCAAGGTCCACCAATTGAAACGGCTCATGGTGCAATTTTATCACATATCACGGGCGGTGCGATGGCTGACAGTTTTCAGCCTATGAATGTCAATTTTGGGCTGTTTCCTGAGTTACCGCTAAATGACCGTGGACGGCGTCTGCGAGGACGTGACCGGAAAGCAGCCTATGCAGAACGCGCACTGGCATATATGGAAAACTGGAGTCGGCAAGAACCAACAACTGTTTAGTTTTTGTTTTACTTGATATGCCCGATCCGAATTCTCAATATCCTATCGTGGTGGGCCAAAGAAATGCCAGCCTAAAATTCGCCAGACAAGTGTTGGATCATCAAAGCCCAAATATACCCGTCTTGGATTGAGGTCCGAAAAATCGTTTTGCAGTTTTAAGTTGAGGCAGGCAGCCATATATAGCCAGCTCCGTAATTCTCCCTTATCATTTCTCTTCAGGTCATTAATACCGGCGCTATTAATGCTGGCAGAATGTCCAATACTTTTATTCTTACGGACTTTGTAATGCATATTTACGCCAATTTTCGTTGCTAGGTCAGACGCATTTGCATGGCCAAGTTGGATGGCAACAATTCGCCATGCCTCTGCCCAACCATCTACGCTATTACGATTTTCGTTATGGCAAGCTGCTTGAAACTTACTAATCATATCCTGAAGCTGTTGCTGAAATTCACAACGCATTTGAAAATGTTCTTGTAACCGATTTAGCAAGGTTACATTTTCGTTAAATGTTTTGCTCAACGCATCAGCCCACCATTGAATGCGAATAGCGGCAAGTAATGTCTCTTTAGGAATGTTAAGTGCTGTATCAAGGGTAATGGCAAGCTCAAAAACAGATGCTGCCATAGCCTGATTTTCAGCTGATTCAAATATTAAGCAAAGGGCCAATGGTCGGCCAAGTTCATGATTGCTGTTGCGTAAAGCATTCAAAGCCACCTTGGCTGAAAAATTACGATTCACTAAGTGGGATTTGGTTGAATTATTGGTCATTGTTCTGGTGTTTTGGTTTTTATGATTTGGTGGTTTGGTGGTTTGGTTTTTATGATTTGGTGGTTTGCTGTTAGTCAACCGCATAAAGACCTGTTGCCGCGTCACGCCCCTCGCTCATCAGCACATTCCATGTACGGCAAGCCGCAGCGGTTGACATAATTTCCAGCGCAATGCCCAACATTTTCAATGTTTCTGCTAACTTAATTAGTGGTACGCTTGTAGCTCCACCAGTCCCAAGAATAAACAAAGGTGGCAGTTTTTTGCCAAGATGCGGAATGATATAATCAAGTGATAGATCATCTGCATGTTCAGGTGGCTGCCAGGGAATTACGCGCCGTGGGCACAAAAGAATTGATCCTATGTATCTGTCACCCGAAACACGAAAGCCATCATTACCATAACCATTAACAAGCTGCAGATCACCAATATTTTCAAAGGGCTGTATATCTACAAGCTTGTTTGGTGCACCTGGAAAATTAGGACCGTTCATATTGCGGTGTCTCAACCCCATCATCATCATCATTCTGTTTTAGATCAAAGCGCGACAGCAATCCAACAGCGACAAACACTGATGAATAAGTGCCTATCAAAACGCCCCATATCATGGCAATTGCAAAATCACGAAGTACAGCCCCACCAAATATAACAATAGCTATAAGCGCTAGCAAGGTTGTGACTGAGGTCATCACGGTTCGTGACAAAGTTTCGTTTAGTGATTTGTTTAAGATATCAACAAGGTTGAATGATTTATAACGTCGCAGATTTTCACGCACACGGTCGAATACAACTACAGTGTCATTAATCGAATAGCCTGCGATGGTCAGAATGGCAGCAACGGTTGCGAGATTAAACTCAAAACTGGTAAGGGCGAATAGACCAATCGTGGAGAGAACGTCATGCGTAACGGCAAGAATTGCTGCAACTGAAAACTGCCATTCAAACCGGAACCAGATATAGACCATTATTGCTAAAAGGGCACAGACAACAGCCATGATGCCTTTCTCAGCTAATTCTGCACCGATGGTTGGGCCAACAAATTCCGTACGCCTGACATCGTAATCATTCCCTAAAGTTTTGCTCACAAGTTGAATGGCGGCAATCTGTGCCTTCTCGTCACCATTCTGACGCTGTATACGGACTAGAATATCGGTGTCAGTACCAAAGCCTTGAAGGCTGATATCTCCAAGACCCAGTGTCTCGAGCTCACCTCGCAGTTTGGCAATGTCTGCTTTACCGGAATTGTGACGGGCTTCAATTAAAATGCCACCTCTGAAATCAATGCCAAGGTTAAGACCAACAATGGCGAATAAACCGATTGATCCCAACACAAGCAATGAAGAAAAAATTCCAGCAAACCGGTAAAATTTAAGAAAATTGATAGAGGTATCGCTGGGCACAAGTTTTAGACGCATTGGCTAAGACCCTTCTTAAAGCACAAACTTGGTGGGGCGTTTGCGTTCAACCCAGATGACAATAAATAGACGTGTAACCATAACCGCAGTAAACATGGATGTTGTAATTCCAATTCCAAGCGTTACTGCAAAACCCTTAATCGGTCCGGACCCAAAAATATATAAAAATAATGCGGCAAATAAGGTAGTTAGGTTTGAATCAATAATTGTTGAAATAGCACGCTGATAGCCACTTTCAATCGCTGCTATGGCTGACCGTCCCTTGGCTAACTCTTCACGAATTCGTTCGAATACTAGAACATTCGCATCAACTGCCATCCCCATAGTGAGAACAATACCGGCAATTCCTGGCAAGGTCAGAGTTGCTTGTAATGCAGATAGTGCAGCTATGATCAGGATGATATTGACTGTTAAAGCCCCAACCGCCAAGCCACCAAAAAAACCATAGCTTAACACCATATATATCGCAACAAGAACAAGACCAATAATTGTGGCAAATTTTCCAGCTGCAATTGAATCTGCACCAAGGCCTGGTCCAATTGACCTTTCTTCCAGAATAATGAGAGGAGCTGGCAGCGCCCCTGCCCGCAAAACGAGCGCCAGCTCGTTCGTTTCTGCAACTGAAAAGTCACCTGTAATCTGACCGTTACCAAAAATCTGTGACTGAATTGTTGGTGCTGATACAACCTTTCCATCAAGAATAATGGCAAAGGGCCGTCCAATGTTTTCACCGGTCACCTTGCCAAACCGTCTTGCACCATTGGAATTAAGGGTAAAGCTAACAGCTGGGCGGTTGTTCTGATCAAAATTGGCCGTTGCCCCATCTAGCATTTCACCACTAACCATCACGCGTTTTTCAATCAGATATTTGCGGCCATCATCATTTTCGCTGTCCATCAGCATTGTTCCAGCTGGAGTACGGCCCCGCTGCGTTGCCTCGGCTGCGGTCATCTGCATATCAACGAGCTGAAACGTTAGTTTTGCAGTGCGTCCAAGAAGACGTTTTACAGCTTCAGGGTCGCCAACTCCGGGAAGTTGAACCAGAATGCGGTCAAGCCCTTGCCGCTGTATGATCGGCTCTTTTGTACCGTCTGGATCAAGGCGTCGGCGAATAATTTCAATTGATTGATCAACTGTACGGGTTTGCATGGCGGCAAATCCTACCTCGTTAAATACAAGTTTGTAGACCCGTCCTTCATTCTCTGTACTGAAATCATTACCATAATCAGTAAAGATCTTCTGGACTATCTTATTCACGTCCATGTCGCGAACAGTTAAGGAGACCGCATCACTACCTACATTAAGGTCACTAAACCGAATTTTTTTACCACGAAAGTCACGCCTAATCGATTCGCCAAGATCTTCCAACCGTTCCTTCTTAACCGCATCGACGTCAACGCGCAGCAGAAGGTGTGATCCGCCCTGAAGATCAAGGCCCAGATTGATTTGCTTACCAGGTAAAAAACCTGCACCGTCATTGTTGCCAACGATGTTGGGAAGCGCGTAAACAATCCCTACAAACGCAATGAGGAGTACAAGCAGTTTTTTCCAAAGCTCGAATTGCAACATAATGAAAGCACTCTTGGCTGTAGATATATTTAAAAACTTAACAAACGGAATAGAATGACGACAAAGAAAAAAAAACACTCATTTCACAGACAGTTTAATTTAAACTAAACTGATTTTTTTTTGGGTCCAGCTTTGTTTTTGACCGCCTCTTTTTTGGGTCCAGCTTTGTTTTTGACATCCGCAATCATTGCTCTGACCACATGAACTTTTACATCTTTGGCAATTTCAATTTCAACAGTATCACTGTCGTCAACCACCTTTATAATTGTTCCGGTTAATCCACCTGAAGTCACAATTTTGTCACCACGACTAATAGCAGACAACATTTCCTTATGCTGTTTAGCTCGCTTTTGTTGGGGCCGGATTAGCAAGAAGTAAAAAATTACCATCACAAAAACGATGGGTAAAAGGCCAAAGCCGCCCTCGGCAAATCCACCGGCTGATTGCGCGAATGCTGGGGTAATAAACATTTTGGAATTTCTCCAATTATCGTTGAAAAATACTAAACTGGACCATAAACGCCCTTGCGCTTTGCTGCAATGACCCATATTCCCTTTTATGTAGTTTCTGAAAAAAAAATAGGACGAAGCAAAAAATGATCAAGTCAGACGATATTACGCCGCTTCTCAGCCAACTAACGCGGATTGCAGATGCACTTGAAAGGCAGTTTCCTAGAAATATGGCGTTTGATGCCTTAAAGAAAGCTGATGCCTATGTCTGGCAGTCTGATATTCGGCGTCTTGTGTCAGTAAATTGTGTAAATCGCCTTGATATCGAGTTGTTAAAAGGTATTAACGAGCAGCGAAACGATTTACTTACTAACACTTTGGGATTTGTTGCAGGGTTCTCAGCAAATAATGCTTTATTGTGGGGCGCGCGTGGTACTGGCAAATCATCACTCGTTAAGGCCGTTCATGGAACGGTTATTGACCGTGGTTTTGACCTTGGTCTTGTTGAAATACATCGTGAGGATATTTCAGACTTACCGTACCTTATGTCATTTTTAGCTAAGATTGATCGATATTTTATCATCTTTTCTGATGATCTGGCTTTTGAGAGTGGAGAAAGTACATACAAATCTCTAAAGGCGGCGCTTGAGGGTGGAATTGAAGGTCGACCAGATAACATCATATTTTATGCAACATCAAACCGTCGGCATTTAATGCCACGGCAAATGATTGAAAATGAGCGTTCAACAGCAATCAATCCGTCAGAAACCACTGAAGAAACTGTCTCATTGTCTGATCGTTTTGGTTTGTGGATTGGGTTTCACTCAATTGACCAAGATACTTATTTAGAAATGGTTGATGGATATATAAAATTTTATAATATTAAAACCGGAAGCATTGATGTACGACAGGAAGCATTAGCATGGTCAATCGGGCGCGGATCACGCTCTGGCCGTGTTGCATGGCAATTTATCACTGACCTTGCTGCACGTAGCAAAATATCATTACGCTGTTAAAACATTTTTTGAGGATGTTGAGTTAATTTTGTTAGGAAATATGTCGCCTTGGGTCCACAGGCTGTCGTGATTTTCGTATCTCAAAATGTAGTTGGGGGGTTTCAACCCGTCCTGATTTACCAATTGTTCCTATGGCCTGACCGGCATTAACGATTTGACCTTCTTTAACGGTAATTTCTCCAAGATGAGCATAAGCAGTTATAATACCACCATCATGTTTTAGCAGCACAAGCTTACCAAAGCTTTTAATGTTTGTTCCGACAAAGGCTACCCGCCCGTTGGCAGCGGCGGTAACAACAAGCCCCTCTTCTGCTGCAATTTTCACACCATCATTATGCACTCCTCGTTGAGATGGACCAAAATCTGTAATAATTTCTCCTTTTACGGGCCATGTAAATCCATTGGAAGCGTTAAGAGCTGGCGCAACAAAGCGTTTATAAGATGCAAGTGTATCGTTTGTTTTTAATGAAGTAGACACCGGCTGCACCACATTCGTGCTTTTAACTTCATTGGGAAGTCCACCATCAAGAACAGAAAAGTCTAGAGTATTAGGTAAATAAAGAAGTTTCCCTAGCTCAAGTTCAAAGGGTGGTGATAGATTGTTTAGTTGGGCTAGCTGAAATTGGCTAACAGCATAACGCTGTGAAATAACATAAACTGAGTCACCTGGATGCACAGTGTGCATGCGTTGCGGAATAATTTCTAAAGTCTGCCCTTTCCGAAGCGTGAAAGGCGGTTCCAGCGCATTTGTTTTAATAATTGATTGTGGTGTTACTTGATAACGCGCTGCGACGGCAAAAACGTTGTCATTTTTTCGAACTTCAACGATGCCAGTTGAGGGCACAGGTTCAACTGCTTGGCGTAAAGGAGCAACGATTAAACTTGCTGGTGTTGTACGATTTAGCGTTAGATTTGGTACTTTACATGCTGTTAAAATTAAAGCTGCGCTAATAAGTACAGCTACCTTGTAAAAAAGTGGTGAGTGAGTCTTTATAGCTTGCGGCATTTATTCACCTTCAATCAGTGGTACAAAGGTAACGGGCATTAGAGCTCTACGCACAACCGTCGTTTCGTGTCGGGTCACAACAACCAGTTGTTGTGCTTTACCATTTCCTTCTGGCGCTACCATGATGCCGCCAATTTTTAACTGCTGCAGCAAAATGTCAGGTATCTTATCACATCCACAGGTTAAAATAATACGGTCGAAAGGGGCTACTTCTGGCCAGCCCTTTGATCCATCACCGAGACGAAAACTAATATTCGAAATACGTAGATCTCTAAGCCGGTTTTCTGCATCAACAAGTAGTGGTTTTAACCTTTCTATGGAATAGACGCGCCGACACAAATGAGCAAGAACTGCAGCTTGATAACCACTTCCACAACCAATTTCAAGTACCAATTCACGACCTTGGAGCTGCAAGGCCTCAGTCATACGCGCAACGATATAGGGCTGGCTGATAGTCTGGTCACAGGCAATAGGCAACGACGCATTTTCATAGGAATGTGCGCGCAAAGCTTGTGGTATAAATAATTCGCGTGGCACCTGCTCTAAAGCTGCAAGGGCAGCCGAGTCCAAGATCCCCATACCACGCAATGTCATAATCAACTGCGCCTTTTTAGGTTGGAAATCCTGAGTCATGTTATAATCATTCAACTTTTGAAAAATTTAAAACTGGCATTTGATCAAGCATCAAATGTGATGTGACGTCCATCATTAAGGGGGTTAAGGAAATCCAGCCATCATCAAGAACTGCACGATCGCTGCCCTCACTAGTTTTGGGATTACTATGTAATGGACCAAGTCGATAATGGTTTGGTGCATTGCCATCAACAATCACATCACCTAGCTTATGTCGGTCCAGGTGAGCTGCCATCATGCCTTTTATCTTATTTGGATTTGTTTTTGGAAAATTGACATTCATTACTGTTCTATTTGGAATGCCCATATCCAAAATATGATGGATTACCTCCTTCCCAAAAAGACGGCTTGCCGAGAAATCAATAGGTGAATCACGGCCATGTTGTTGTGAAAGTGCGATGGCTGATACACCAAGCAAAGATGCTTCCATAGCACCCGCAACCGTTCCTGAGTATAAAATATCATCAGCAACATTCATACCATTGTTGATCCCTGTAAGCACTAGATCAGGCCGATGATCGAGGATCTGTGTCATACCAAAAATAATGCAATCACTTGGTGTTCCTGAGCAGCTATAGATTTTGTGAGAAATCTTCTCTATCACAACATCTTGGCAAAGGGTGATGGAACGTGACGCACCGGAGCGATTATTGCTGGGGGCTATTACCCAAACATCATCACTTAAAGTCCAAGCAATTTCCTGCAAAACTGCAATTCCGATTGCATCAACACCATCGTCATTACTGATTAAGATGCGACCAATAGGTTTGTCCTCAATGCCTGACATTATACGGCTGCCAACAGACAGTCAGTGTCCATGTAACAATGTAAAGACTTCGGGAGAAGAATATTACCATCTTTTTGTTGACCATTTTCAAGAATTGCTATTAAGGTTCGACCAACAGCAAGCCCTGAACCGTTCAAAGTATGAACAAAACGTATGTCACCAGTTTTTGTATCACGGAAACGGGCCTTCATGCGGCGCGCTTGAAATGGTCCACAATTCGAACATGAAGATATTTCACGATACATACCTCGTCCTTCGTCCTGACCTGGAAGCCAAACTTCAAGATCATAAGTTTGCTCAGCTGAAAATCCAGTGTCGCCACTGCATAACTTCATCACCCGATAGGGTAATTCAAGTAATTGTAGAATTGTTTCGGCGCAGGAAGTCATCCGTTCTAGTTCCGCTGAAGATTCATCAGGATGAACAATTGAAACCATTTCTACTTTTGAGAACTGATGCTGACGGATCATGCCACGAGTGTCACGACCTGCAGAACCGGCCTCAGACCGAAAACATTGGGTGTAAGCAGTCATCCTGATTGGTAATGCAGTATTATCAGTAATCTCATCTGCAACTATATTTGTTAATGGTACTTCGGCGGTTGGAATGAGCCATTTATCGCCAGTTTTATAGAGGTCTTCCTCAAATTTTGGCAATTGCCCGGTACCGGTCATGGCCTTACGATTTACAAGCGCTGGAGGTAGGGTCTCAGTATAGCCAAATTTTTTGGTATGGGTGTCTAGCATAAAAGCCGCGAGAGCTCGCTCTAACTGGGCCAACTGACCAGAGAGCACTACAAAGCGAGCTCCAGCAAGTTTTGCTCCAAGGGCAAAATTCATCTGTCCAAGGTTTTCACCCAAAACAACATGATCTTTCGGTGTAAAAGTAAATTTAGGAATATTGCCAACAGCTCGGATCAACTGATTTTGCGCCTCATTATCGCCAGCTGGCACAGATTGATTCAATATATTCGGTAATTCAAGAAGCTGTGAATCCAAAGCTTTAGCAAGGGATAACTCTTTGGATTCCAGGTCAGGAATTTTGGACTTGATGTTGTTGACCTCGGTAATCAGTGTATCTGAATCGCTGCCTAAAGCTTTTAACGCCCCAATTTCCTTCGACACGATATTACGCCGCGATTGCATATCCTGAATTTGGGCCTGTAAGGCACGTCGATCACTATCAATTTTTAGGATGCTGCGAGACATCGGTGCAATTTGACGCCGCTGCAGTGCAGCATCAAATTCATCAGGTCTCTCGCGAATGAAACGAATATCATGCATAGTTTTAAACTCAGCTTGTCTGTAAAGTTTTTACATTTATTATCATATACTAATAACCACCTACAATTAAATGACTTTAACTGTAAGGGTCTGACAATTCAGTTTTTCTTTAACTCGTTTTCCTCAGGTGTGCTTATCCATCTGGCGCCAATTATTGATATTTCATAAAGAACGATGATTGGGATGGCTAATAGTAATTGAGAAATTACGTCAGGTGGCGTTAAAACTGCCGCAGCTACAAAGCTCACTACAATAGCAATTTTACGCTTTTCTGCCAAACCCTGGTGGGTAACTAGGCCTGCACGCGCGAGCAGTAACAAAATCACGGGTAGTTCAAACGCTAATCCAAAGGCAAAAATCAATCGCATCATTAATGATAAATATTCACTAATTCTTGGTTCTAATTCGATAGGAAGTGCATTACCATCGCCAAGCATCTCAAAGGAAACAAAAAATTCCCACGCCAGGGGAGTTACTATATAATAAACCATTGCAGCACCCAAAAGAAATAAAACTGGAGTGGCTATTAAAAAGGGGAGGAAGGCCTTCCTCTCGTTTTTGTAAAGACCAGGTGCAATAAATTTCCATAATTGCATGCTTATGATTGGAAATGTTATGCAAAGTGCTGTAAAAAATCCAACCTTAATTTGGGTAAAAAAACCCTCATGTAGGGCTGTAAAAATCATTCGTCCCCCACCTTTTTCTTGTAAAATTTCGGCTAGGGGTGCTTGCAAGAAAACAAAGACCTGATAGGAAATGCTATTGCTTGTTGTGCCAGGCAAGGGAGCAACGCTTAATAAAAAAAGCACTAGAAATGCTGCAACAGCTATGCCCAGTCGATTTCGCAACTCAGTCAAATGACCAATCAATGTCATGCGACCATCGTCAGTCTTTAAACCATCTGAATCCTGACCTGCCATACTGGCTCAGCTCCCTGCTTTTTTGCTTGGCTTAGCAATCTTATGTGCCAGCTCAGTAGCAGGCGAGGTCTGGTTAACTGTCCGGACAATTCCATCCCCAGTCTCCCCAGCAAGATTTTTGATAACGGTAACATCTTCAGCTAAGCCTGTTTTGCTCGCAGATGTCTTTATATCTTCAAAGGATTCTTTTAAATTACCCGTTGGATCAATGGCTTCCGCGACGCCAGATAGATTCCCTTTTCTTGCATCCTCTAACGTACTTTTAACATCACCAAGATCGGCTTCATCAGCCATGTTCTGCATACCCTGTGAAAAGTCTGCCGCCATTGACCTAACCTGACGAATAATTCGGGTAAATCCGCGTAGCATTTTGGGAAGTTCCCTGGGGCCAACTACCATAATCAGCACAAAGGCAACAATTAAAAACTCCCAGCCGCCAATATCAAGCATGACTTGCTCCTAATGCCTATTTCTTGGCAGTTTTCTTTGCAAATGCTTTTTTGGCTGTGGCTTTCTTTGCTGCCGTTTTTTTAGTGGCTGCCACCTTTGGGCTTGCCTTTGGCTCATCTTGGAGAGCGTCGGTTCCTGAGTCTTCATCTGAACCTTTTAAACCGGTTTTAAAGTTGCGCAGGCCTTTGCCAAAATCGCCCATGATCGCTGAAACTTTACCTCTGCCGCCAAACAGCAACAGAACAACAGCTAGAACAACGATCCAATGTAAAATACTGAATGTACCACCAAACATAGTTTAGGTCCCTATTTTCAATTCGTTTTGATCAATGTCTTTTTATGACCATTTTCCTAGACCACTATAACTAGGCCATTGGAATTCTACAAGAATTCGTTAGCATATCGAGTGCAGATTTTGACGTTTCTTGAAAATACTACTTAATTTCACCTGAAACAGCAAAATTTAATCTTTACTCCCCTGAAAACACGAATGCTTGGGCAGGATCAACTCTTACACGAACTTGACTGCCAACTTCAATAGAGTTTAATCCAGGGATACGGGCGTGAAGGTGAATTTCATCCCGACCTGTTGGAACTGATAGATGGATTAATGATGCTCGGCCGAGTAGACGAGACTCCATAACTTCTCCTAAAACACCTTCATTGCCGGCATCTATCAGCAATGCCTCATGTCTAATAATCACAATGGCAGGGCTACCGTCAGCTAATGTCCTTGGCGCGCTAAATTCACCAATTGACGTTACAACTTTGTCTTTGACTACTATACCCTCTACCTGGTTTACCTCACCAAAAAACTCAGCAACGAACGCGCTACTAGGCTGGCAATAGAGGTTGACGGGACGTCCAGTCTGTACAACATGACCATCACGCATCACAACAATCCGGTCTGACATAAACATCGCTTCTTCGGCATCATGTGTCACCATTAGAGCAGCAGCATTAGATGCCTTTAACACATGGAGCATCTGATCGCGGATCCGCTCACGAAGGCGGCTATCAAGTCCAGCATAAGGCTCATCCAACAGAATGACCGCTGGTTTGGGGGCCAAAGCGCGCGCCAAGGCAACACGTTGCTGCTGGCCACCAGATAATTCATGCGGATACATATCAGACAGCGCGTCGATATCAACTTCTTCCAGCACATCAAGGCCACGTTTTGTTGCAATGCTGCCTTTCTGAGGTAGGCCAAACACAACATTTTGAATCACAGTTAAATGTGGAAATAGAGCGTAATCTTGAAACATATAGCCGATTCCGCGCTGTTCCGGTGGTTGAAGGTAATCAACTGAAGAAATAACCTGATCATAAAGCTTTATGGTGCCATCCTTGGGCTGTTCAAGGCCTGCTGCCAGCCTCAGTAAAGTTGTTTTTCCACAACCCGATGGCCCAAGAAGTGACACCACTTCGCCCGCTTCAACTTGAAAGCTAACGTTACAAACTGATGATGAGCCGTTATATGCGTGATAAACAGAATTAAACTGAAGCATCATCATCTCCATTAAAATCAACGTTTTGGAACTCGTCGTCCAAAAAGTCTGATCTTTGATCTGAATCAACATTATCAAGGTTATCACCTTGTGGATAATAATCCATCAATGCACCAATAATCTGGCCTTTACGAAGCAGACCAGCAGATTTCAATTCATCCATACCGGGAAGATCATTTATATCATTCAGACCAAAATGATCAAGAAAGGCAATAGTTGTTCCCCAAGTTAACGGCCTGCCCGGTGTACGTCGTCTGCCTTGAGGTTTCGTCCACTCAAGTTCAAGCAGAATATCCATTGTACCGCTTGACAGACTGATTCCTCTAATCTCTTCAATCTCAGAACGTGTAATAGGCTGGTGATAAGCAATAATTGCCAAGACTTCTAATGCCGCTCGGGATAATGGACGCTCAACTTTCTTATGCCGCCTTAATCTTTCGGCAATATTCGATTTTGTGCGGAACGCCCACGAATCAGCAATTTGACTTAGCTCAATGCCACTGGTTTCGTTATACCGTGCGGCAATAATGGCAATAACTTCTGAAACGTCAACACCATTGGGTAAATGCACTTCTAGTTCGCGTTCGCGAACAGGGCGGTTAGAAGCAAATATCATTGCCTCAATGGTGGCGACACAATCTTGCAGAGGTGACAATACAGTCATTGGGAATTTTTTACCTTCATGTAAAGCGGCGCAAAGTTATTGTCCTGCCGCAGTTTTAGCACACCTTCACGGGCCAATTCTAGAGAGGCCACAAAATGTGATGCTGTAGCTGACCGGAAGTCCATTGGAGATTCTAGCCCAGCTGGAAGAAACTGTTGCAAAACAGACCAGCCAGGGCTTTTGCCAATTAGATTACGAAGGCGTTTCGCAGCTTCTTCTACTGAAAACAGACGTGTTGCTGCAATTGTTAGTGTTTCGACTTCATTTTTGGAACAAATTTCGCCATAGCAAGCCAAAAGGTCATATAAAGTGGCGGTCCAAGTCGATTCACTAGTGTTTGTGAACTGCTCCGGGTCCCCGCGGACAAATCTCTGCTGCCCAAGTTTGGGCCGTGATGATAAGCGTTTGGCTGCTTTCTGCATTGCTTCAAGGCGCTGCAATTGGTATCGAAGTGCATCGCTCATATCAATTATTTCTTCATTTTTCTCAGGTTCTGGATCCGGCAACAGAAGGCGTGATTTCAGATAAGCAAGCCAAGCGGACATCACCAAATAATCAGCTGCAATTTCTAAATCAAGTTCGCGCGCATTGTTAACAAAAACCAAAAATTGCTCTGTTAATGGCAATATGGCTATTTTTTTTAGGTCAACTTTTTGTTCACGTGCCAAGGATAAAAGCAGATCAATTGGTCCTTCAAAGCCATCAAGATTAACAAATAAAGTCAGTTGATTAGGATTTTTAAGGTTAGTTCCTTGATGTTCATCTGTATTTAGTAAATCGTTCATGATTATCTTAATTTAATTGTCTCTTTTGAATTAAGGGCTAATTGCTGAATGTTTGCGAATGAAACAATCCTGTCCTGAACGCCGTAAGGTGCTACACATTTTATCTGCGTCTTTCCTTGGAAGTGGGGCACTCACAACGCGGTGAAAAATACCATTGGTCCCCGTATTAACCTTCATTGTTTTTAGATCGATATCAGTCAGCCGTGATTTATGTTTTTGCGACAGTATCCTTGCTATTTCTGCCGCTCTCTCCGCGCTACGAAAAGCTGCTAATTGGATCATGTAAAGTGGAATTTTTTCTTCAATGATAACCACATGTTTTCTAATTTTTGAAGATGTGGTTTTTGTAGCATTTTTTTGACCACGCTTATCTTTTGAAGAGTCCTCTGGGACAGCTTCTGATTCTTTATTTTTTTTGACTAAAGAGTCAATTGATTTAGTTACAACTTTTTGCGTTTTAGCACTAGCTAAAGAATCTTGGTTTAATTCAGGCGGCTGAATTACAGTTTTTTTACCGTGGTCGCTAATGATTGACTCAGATCTCTCTGCATTTTGTATTGTTTTGGCCGCTGTGTTCTCAGCAAGTGAGATAGGCGGTGGCTCTGGGTTTGAAGAGTTTGCACGAAGCGTTTCAGTCTGGTCGTCAGTCTGCACGCCCCCTTTTAAAATATCCACAACCATTAAATCTTGATGGTCGACAGTTTTGCCACCTGGAGTCTCCGGTTTTACTTTAATTGGTCCCTTTAAAGCTTTGATAACCCTTACTTCATTTGTTGTTTTTGAAATCAAACTTGGCAATACAAAATAGATTGAAGCACCTACCAAAACCACAACCCCAGCAAGAATACCAAACCAAACCCATTTAACGCTGCTAATTTGTTGTTCATCATCACCCATTTTTTAACCTTACATTTCGTTTAGTGCTTCAATAGATAGCACATTTAAGCCAGTGCAAATAATGAAACTTGTTGCTTTGACGAGTTGCAAACGTGCTGCTGTTATCTCCTCATCCCGATTAATGATAAAGCGTAAAGAAGGGTTTTCTCGTCCAGCGTTCCAAAGCGAATGAAAGGCACTCGCAAGATCTAAAAGATAAAAGGCAATCCTGTGTGGTTCGTGAGCACTAGCTGCCGAAGCAACTAACTTTGGCCAGGAAACAAGTATTTTTACAAGAGCAAGCTCTGCAGGATCTGTGAGTAAATCTAAATTGACCAGTTCAGAACTAGGCATATCTTTTTCAAATTGACGGATAACCGAACAGGCACGTGCATGGGCATATTGAACATAGAAAATTGGATTGTCTCTAGATTGCTCAGTAACTTTGGCCAAATCGAAGTCCAATGTTTGATCGTTACGCCGCGTCAGCATGATAAATCGAATAACATCTTCACCAACTGATCGAACAACATCTTCAACGGTTACAAACGTCCCTGCGCGCTTGGACATTTTTACTGGTTTGCCATCATCTAGAAGATTCACCAGCTGGCATATCTTAATATCAAGCATGTTAGGCATGCTCGAAAGCGCGTTCACGGCTGCGGTCATGCGTTTCACATAACCTCCATGATCAGCACCAAAAATATTGATCAACTGGCCACCTGTTCGTTCTAGCTTATCAAGGTGGTATGCCACATCAGCAGCAAAATATGTCCATGAACCATCAGACTTCTGTAAAGGTCGATCGGTATCGTCCCCAAAGGTACTGGCTTTGAAAAGCAATTGTTTTCTTGGCTCCCATCCTTCTGGTTCTTTTCCTTTTGGTGGTTGAAGCACCCCTTGGTAGAGATGCCCGCTCTTTTGTAGTTTATCAATAGCGTGCTGAACCGCGCCAGAATTAACAAGATCTCGTTCAGATGAAAATCTGTCCATCTTTATGCCGAGTTTTTGGAGGTCTGACTTTATACCTTGCATAATCCAGTCAATGGCGAATGCCCGCACCTCAGAAAGCCATTCGTTTTCTGGCTTGTTAAGATACATGTCACCATCGCGCGCCATTAAAGCATCGCCAACTTCCTTTAGATAGACTCCTGGATAAAGTCCGGAAGGAATCTCTCCAATATCCTGACCCAGTGCCTCACAATAGCGGAGGTAGGTTGATTGCGCTAAGACATCGACCTGCCCCCCAGCATCATTGATGTAATACTCGCGTGTCACGTTCCAGCCGCAGAATTCCATCAATCCTGCAAGCGCATCGCCAAACACTGCGCCACGCGCATGCGCAGCATGTAGGGGGCCTGTTGGATTAGCTGAAACAAATTCAATATTTACCGATGCACCGGCACCAATATCTTTCTTCCCATAAGAGTTTTTTGCAGCCAGGATATTCGTAATTTCGCGTGTCCAAAGACTTGGCTCAACTCGAATATTCAGGAAGCCAGGACCTGCAATTTCAATATTTGTGACACCGTCAACGTCGTTTAGTTTTTGTGCAAATAGCGCTGCAAGATCACGCGGTGCGGTGCCAGTCTGTTTGGCCATAACCATTGCCGCATTAGTGGCAATGTCGCCATGTTTTTCTTCACGAGGCAATTCAAAGACCACCCGACTTGTATCTAAATTTTGTGGTAACAAATTATCAGCTGTAAGTTCGGTGACAATGTTTTTAAACGCAATTTCAAAGCAGGAAAAAATATTCATCAATCAATTCTTTATCCCAAGAGGAGTTTATCTTAAAATGGGGCCAAGGTCGAACAGACGTTCATGTTCAATAATGGCGTAGCGATCTGTCATCGAGGCTATGTAATCAGTGATAATACGCGCACGATCTGTTTTTGTCATGTCACTCAAAGCTTTTGTGTCATAAAATTGCCAATTATTTGGTAGAGTATTCGGCTCAGACATAAATAAATTGAATAAATCTGTCACCACTCGTTTTGCCTTACTGGTCATCCGGTTTACCTTATAATGTCGCCACATATTAGTAAAAAGAAAGCCGCGCAAAATTACTAAATCTTTGGCCATGCTCGTTGAAAAACCAATTATGGGTGTTTTATGATAGCGGATATCATCAGGATGCGTTGCACCTAATGCTAATAAATTTTTATTTGACGTTGCTAGTAGATCTTCAACAAAAACTGAAATCAGGCGGCGCACCAGCTCATGAGTGATCCGACCTAAATCTAGTGTGCCATGGCGTGCCTCAATATCAGCCAGAGCCTCACCAACCTGAGGTAACGAACTGATGTCACTAATTGTAAATAATTCAGCACGTAACGCATCATCAAAATCATGGGATAAGTAAGCAATGTCGTCAGCGAGGTTAGCAAGCTGTGCCTCTGCTGATGAATGATTTTTGAGTTTTAGACCAAACTCTGTGTCTATTTTTGTTATTGCTGGGCGAACTTTATCAAAGTTTTTGATAGGTCCGTTATGTTTGACAACCCCTTCAAGGGTTTCCCAAGATAAATTTAACCCGTTAAAACCCGCGTAACGCTGTTCGAGCTTGGTAAGAACTCGCACGGTTTGTTCATTATGGTCGAAGCCTCCATGATCTTGCATTAGCCTGTTCAGAGCATCCTCACCTGCATGGCCAAATGGAGTATGGCCAAGGTCATGCGCCAATGCTACTGCCTCCGCCAGATCATCATTAAGGTGAAGTGCACGTGACATTGAACGTGCAATCTGGGCAACCTCCAAAGAATGAGTTAGTCGGGTTCGGAAATAATCACCCTCATGATAAACAAAAACCTGCGTTTTATGTTTTAATCGCCGGAATGCACCCGAATGAATAATCCTGTCTCGGTCGCGCTGGAAGGGTGTTCGACTTGTTGATGATTGATAATCTTCCTCATCAAGGAGGCGGCCTCGACTTGCCGGCCCATGACACGCAAAGGGAGCAAGGCTACGATATTCGTTATTATTGATCACGTTGCTTCTACCCTTGTCTTATTACCCTGTTTATTAAACAATCATTTCAGCTGGAAATTACATCTCACTTTTCTGCTACTTCAATGTAGGCTGTGATCAATAAAACTGCAATCGCCACAGAGGCCAGTTTTAGGTCTTTATTTATGGGCAAGGTTAATCTTGATTTGAAACTGATCTGAGACCATATTAAAAAATGCTGGTAAGAAGTTTTTTTCGACTTTATTTAAAGACAGGTAAGTTAATGAGTGAACATAACAATACTCAGCACGACACAGCGTCGCCCTTGCGAGAAACCAGAGGTGTGTTTGGTTTAAGCGAAAATGCAGCCAACCGTATCATACAACTTTTAGACAGCGAACCTGCTGAAAGTTTTTTTCGTGTGATGGTTCTGGGCGGGGGTTGTTCAGGGTTTCAATACGATTTTAGTATTGATCAAAAGCGAAATGGTGATGATCTGGTGTTTATTGCACACGGTGTTGAGGTTGTTGTGGATGAAATGTCTTTGGAACTGATTGATCAAGCTGAGCTTGATTATGTGCAGGATTTGGTGGGTTCATATTTTGCTATAACTAACCCAAATGCCACCGCCTCTTGTGGCTGTGGCACTTCTTTTTCTGTTTAATTAAATGCGAATCGCTAGTTGGAATGTAAATTCAATTAAAGCGCGTTTGGAGATAGTGACAGACTGGGTAGTTGCTGATAATTGCGATATTTTGTTAATCCAAGAAACAAAATCGCAGGATATGAATTTTCCGGTTTCAGCTTTTATAAATCTTGGATGGCATGTAGTGTTTCATGGGCAGAAAAGCTATAATGGAGTTGCCATTATTAGCCGGTTTCCTATTGAGGATGTAACGGCTGGCCTTGCCGGTGATGATGAAGATGATCAAGCACGTTACATGGAAGCTACCATTTGTGGAATCCGTGTTGCTACAATTTATTTACCGAACGGAAACCCCACACAGGGAAAAAAGTTTGATTACAAGATCGCATGGTTTAAACGACTAGAAGTTCGGGCCCGAGAGCTTCTTAAAGCTGAAATCCCTGTCGTGTTAGGGGGTGACTTCAATGTTATTCCCAGCGATATTGATTGTTATGATCCTGATGGCTGGTCGGGTGATGCACTAACCCATCCTGAAAGCATAAGTGCTTTTAGAAAATTAGTTTATATAGGGTTTTGTGACGCTTTGCGTGAGATTCACCCAAGCGAAGTAATTTATACTTACTGGGATTATCAAGCTGGTGCATGGCAACGTGATAATGGAGTGCGGATTGACCATTTACTGATTTCGCCTGAGGCACAAGACAAATTGGTTAATGTTGGAGTCGACAAAGGACCACGAGGCCTAGAAAAACCATCAGACCACACACCAATATGGTGCGAACTTGTTGTAAATTAAATATAATACACCAACTTGTATATAATGTAATTTACTTCCGAAATTTATTTTTTGGTTTAAAGTCTGAAACTTCTGGATCTCTTGGATTGGGAACCCAAAGCAAACTATTTGGGTGCATGCCAGCTCCATACACTGCAGAGACTGCAGAGCACCGCATTCTATTAAGCAGTCTAGTGTCCGCCTGACCAACAGATGGATGAAATTTATTTTTGTGATCTATCTTAGATTTCCAATTCTGTTGCCGTTTACTAAAAATTTTAGGATCATCCAATTGTTTGCAGCTTAATTCGTTATTATTGAGATTAACCTCAATTGTGTCGCCGTCCTCGAGAAATGCAATTGCTCCGCCAATAGCAGCTTCTGGACCTACGTGCCCAATTACTAGTCCGACAGAGCCGCCGGAGAATCTACCGTCTGTCATAAGCCCAACAACAATATTCTTCTCTCGGCAAATAGCTGTAATACGTGAAGTTGAGTCAAGCATTTCTGGCATGCCTGGTCCACCAACTGGTCCTTCATACCTGACGACTATCATATCTAAATTGGATAGCTCATTGGGCGTTGTGTCTAAAAATTTAAGAAGAGCGCCCTCACCGTCAAAGATTTTTGCTGAGCCAATGAAAACATTGTTCTCGAGTCCGCCTTCTACACCAGCCAACTTCAGAACTGCGCTAAAATCGGTTGAAAGGTTTCCACCTAGGAGCCTCAAGCCACCGGTAGGCTTAAAAGGATTCTTTATAGAATAAATTACTTTTCCATCAGGTCGAGGGGGAGCCAGCTCATCTAATTGATCAGACAATGTCATACCTGTGCATGTCATCACTTCGCCATTAATCAAACCTGCTTCGAGCAGGTCTCTTACAAACACTTGAATTCCTCCCTTCTCGTCTATGTCTACCATTGAAAACTTTCCAAAAGGACGCGCATCAACAATTACCGGGACAACATTTTTTGACAAATGATTAAATTCGTCAACACTCATTATGTCTTTATAAAAGTCTGCATAACCAGCTGCTCTAGCTATTTCAGGAGCATGAAGCAAAACGTTTGTTGAACCGCCTACTGACATAGCTACTATTATAGCATTACGAATTGCGTCTCTGGTGACTATCTCTCTAGGAGTGATATTGTTTGAAATTAGGTTTGCTAAATACTCTACCAATTGCTCTGGGAATAAGTTTAAGCGCCTTGGGTCTTGGGATGCCGGGGAAACCATATGAAGTGGTTCCATACCTACAACACCAAGAAAAGTCTGCATGGTGTTGTAGGTGAACATTCCGCCGCAACTTCCAAACCCTGGACATGACTCCATGGCTATCCGGCGTTTTAAATCTTCATTACTACTTCCGGCTAATTGATAGCTTGATATAATATCGATTGCCTCACCACTCACGGAGTCTATTCCTGGGCGGATAGAGCCATCTGACATTATTATTGCTGGCCTATTGTGCTCTAGAATTGCTGAAAGTGTTCCCACTGGGGGCTTATCACAAGCTACTACTGCGATAAGTCCTTCTAGACCGGATGCGCTTAAGTGTTCACAAAGGCTATCATTAGTTATTTCACGACCAATCAAAGAATAACGCATTTCCTTTGTTCCGTTACGGATGCCGTCAGAGGTTGCAACAGTGAACTCTGGCTGCACTAATCGCAGCTTAAGCTTGCCATCTGACAAACCAATCCTAGACCGTAATACATCTTGGATTGACTGGACTTTGTCTAAAACTCCGAGATAACATTGGGAGTCACCCTTATTACCAATTACTCCGACAGAAGGTTCATGTATCAACTCTTCATCGGTGCCAAGTTCTCTGGCAATCCCATAACTTTGAGAGTTTCTTCCCGGGTTTTTATCTATTAAAACTGTGCGATTGTTTTTGATCATGAGCTTTAGACCCTCAGCCGAATTTGCTAAAATATGTTAATTTAATGAGAACTCAGAGTAGCCTTCAATTTATAAAGTGTTTTTGCATAACGATCAATTAACTAAACAAATCCCTGTTCGATTGTTTTTGTTAGCTATAACTTATCCACTTATTAAGTAGATCAATCTCTACTGAAGCCGATCTAACGCTGCAGTCAAACCATCTAATCGAGTTTTTTCTTCTTCAAGTCTACGACGGTTTTCTTCCACAACCTCGTATGGAGCCTTTGCAGTAAAGCTTGGGTTATCCAATTTTTTTGCAATTTTTTTAATTTCTGCTAATACCCTGCTAATTTCCTTATTTAGCCGAACTCCTTCTGCAACCACATCAAGAATATTAGCAAGCGGAAGACCAATTTCTAGTCCATCCACGCTGCCACGCGCACTGCCCTTAGAAAAGCTATCAACATTGGTAATGCCCTCAATTCTTGCAAGTTGCAGCAATGCGGCCTTCTGGTTATCAATGGCTCGCTGATGAAGATCAGTCACGCCTCGCACATTTAATACTGGTTTGGCTGATAGTGGTACATTCATTTCGGACCGGATATATCGGATTTCTGTAATAAGCTGAATTAGAAACCGCAATTCAGGAACCGCATCTCCATCATGAGCAATGATTAGTTGCGGCCATTGGGCGCAAATCAACAACTCCTTGCTGGCAAAAATTTTGAGATTTAGTTCCTCTGTTAGGAACGGCATGAACGGATGAAGCAGCCTCAAAGTTCCGGCAAGAATAGCGCTAGCTGTGGCACGTGTTTCAGCAGTTGCCGAGGCATCGCTATTGGTCAGACTTGGTTTTATTAGTTCAACATACCAGTTGCAATAGGAGTTCCAGGTAAAGTGATATAGCGCATCAGCTGCCTCGTTAAACCGGTAGACCTCAATTGCCTTGGTGGTTTTTTTAATGGCGTTATTGTATTCTGAAACAATCCATTTATTCACTGGTTCATCAACCGCCGATAAATCAATTGACTCGGTGTTGGTGCATCCATTCATTTGCAAGAAACGGCAGGCATTCCAAATCTTTGTGGTAAAATTGCGATAGCTCTCAAGGCGGGTTTTCGACATTTTAATGTCGCGTCCCTGTGCTGCCATAGCAGCAAGGGTGAAACGCAAGGAATCAGCGCCGTATTGATCAATTAAGTCTAAAGGATCTAGAACATTGCCCTTGGACTTTGACATTTTTTGTCCTTTTTCGTCACGGACCAGCGCATGAATATAAACCTCACGAAAAGGCACCTCGCCACCCATAAAATGCATACTCATCATCATCATGCGGGCAACCCAAAAAAAGATTATATCGAAACCAGTTACCAGAACATTACCAGGGTAGTAACGCTCCAATTCTTCTGTTTTTTCAGGCCAGCCTAGGGTTGAAAATGGCCATAATCCGCTACTAAACCAAGTGTCGAGGACATCATTATCACGAATCAGATTTACGTTTTTTCCATAATGCTTCGCTGCAGCCGCGTTTGCATCTCCTTCTGTGGCTTCAACAAAAATGTGATTATCCGGGCCATACCATGCTGGAATACGGTGCCCCCACCAAAGCTGGCGCGAGATACACCAAGGCTGGATATTGCGCATCCACTCGAAATAGGTTTTGTTCCAGTGCTCAGGTATGAATTTAGTCCGGCCATCCTCAACCGCTTTAATTGCAGGCTGGGCCAATTTTTCCGCGTTAACATACCACTGATCTAGAAGCCACGGCTCAATAGCAACACCAGACCGGTCACCATGAGGGACTGTATTTTCGAGAATCTCTTCTTGTTGAACTAATCCTTCATCAGCAAGATCAATCAAGATTTGACGTCGCGCATCATACCGATCAAGGCCCCAATATTTTTTTGGGATTTCAGGAATTGATTCCATTGTAGCAGTCGCAGTCATTAAATTTATCAGCGGCAAGTTATGTCGACGTCCAACTTCAAAATCGTTAAAGTCATGAGCTGGTGTGATTTTAACGGCCCCTGACCCTTTATCGATTTTCGCATATTCATCAGCAATTATCGGAATGGATCGGTTTGATAAAGGCAGAATGGCCATTTTGCCAATTAGACTCTGATAGCGTTCATCTCTAGGATTCACCGCAACAGCACCGTCACCAAGCATAGTTTCAGGACGAGTTGTGGCAATAGAAATATAATCATGCTGAGTACCTTCAATCCTATACTTAAGATGCCACATAGAGCTTTTTTGTTCAATTTGCTCAACCTCAAGATCAGAAATAGCAGTCATTAATTTTGGATCCCAATTTACCAAACGCTTGTCACGGTAAATCAGCCCATCACGGTGCATCTGGACAAAGGTTTTAACCACTGCGTCTGACAGCCCCTCATCCATGGTAAACCTGTTACGCTGCCAATCAGCAGAGGCGCCAAGACGGCGAAGTTGTTTGTAAATCATCCCGCCGGAATCTGCTTTCCACTCCCATACCTTTTTTATAAAGGCATCACGCCCAAGGTCGCGTCGGGAAATGTTCTGTGTGGCAAGTTGGCGTTCCACAACCATCTGTGTGGCAATGCCGGCGTGATCAGTTCCTGGTTGCCATAAAACATCATGCCCTGCCATGCGATGATAACGGATTAGCAAATCTTGCAAGGTAAATGTTAATGCATGCCCCATATGAAGGCTGCCAGTCACATTTGGTGGAGGCATCATGATTGTGTAGGGCGTTGCTGTTGAGTCTGGTGCACAGGCAAAATGACCACTATCTAGCCAGGTATCATACCAGTTAGTTTCGATTGATTTCGGATCATAGGTTTTTTCTAATGTTGGATTGATCATGGTTCTGGATGATTACTTCTAGATAGTTTCACGTCTGAAATTAAAATTAACTTTAAAGGCCAGCGTATAAATGTGGTTAGCTAACATTGCTATCGCTGAACTGAAGTTTATTGATTGGTCTTGTACGACTTTGTAAGTTGCCTTGCAACGCATCTTAAATCAAATCCGCTAAATTGTGTCTGCGTCTTTGGTTGATGTTTTGGTTATGCTCCTTGTCTAACTCAGATTTTATAAAGTTTTACTGTTCAGTTGTGAATTATCTCAGCGATATTGATATTAATTTTTAGAGTGTTTCTAGTGTTTGCAAAAGCCTATTTTATTTCAATAATGAAAAAATGTAGCACAATTCCATTACCACTCTCAGCATTAATCAAGTTAGGGTGCTAAAGTGCACTGAAATAGCTCTTTTGAGATTGACTGACATCCTTTATAATTTTGAAAAGCTAATGGCTTAATTATATCATTATTAAATTTAATCAGTGCCAATTAGTCTGCTGTAACCTGGCGACGAAAGGGAAAAGTGTTGTGGAATGGATCTTCTGGCGAGGGTAGACCAACAAGCTTACCAGTAATGTTTTCAAGCCCAAAACTTTCAGCCGTCAAATCACCAATCGCTTCTTTTAATTTAAATGCGGCTAATACTTGATTGTGTTCGGCAGTAACAAGGTTGAGTTCAGCATCATTTACATCTTTTTCAGCATCAAGGAGGTCGAGCGTTGTTTTCTGACCAAGCTGCGCTTCATTAGCAATGCCCTTTGCTACAAGGCGAAATGCTTCAACCTCGCTTAAAACTGCATTTAAACGAATTTTAGTTGTTTTCCAATTTCGGAAAGCACCGCGAGCAGTAACACTAATCTTTCTTTTTATTTCTGCGCGGTTTAATTTAGCTTCTTGATAACTAGCAGCTATACTGCGAGCTGTT
Organism: Candidatus Puniceispirillum sp.; assembly: GCA_028382965.1. Taxonomy (GTDB): domain Bacteria; phylum Pseudomonadota; class Alphaproteobacteria; order Puniceispirillales; family Puniceispirillaceae; genus UBA3439. The sequence continues at coordinate 17,521 of JAOEUK010000010.1, read as the reverse complement.
GATCTGGTTGCGTTTGTTGATATTAACGGCGAAGAAAAAACTAGCTGAGCTGCCACTTCATTCTTGTCTAAGGATGAACCATTTGTATGCTTTGTATTCGCTAAAATATTAAAAGTTAGCGTTGGTTTTACGGATGCCTTAAATGTTTTAAACGATTGATTGGCAGCTCGTTCGCCAGCAACTGCCGATAACATGTCGGGATGCCTGGTTTGAGCCATTATTTCAGCGTCTGATATGTCTATTGGCAACAATCCACTTGATTCAAGCATAACAAAGCTAGTAATATTTGTTTTGGTAAGTGACTGAAAACTATCTTCGCCGTTGGCTAATCTGGTTTTAGCTATAATCACGTCGGATTGAGCGCGTGCATGTCTTGCTTTTGCCTCTGCTAATCGGGTCGGCGTAACAGCACCAGCTTTGACCCTGATCCTTGTTGCATTTACGTGAGCTTCAAGGCGAGTTCGGTTTTTTTCAAGAATTTTGATTGTACGGCTTGCCTGCAAAACATCAAGGTAAGATTCGATGGTAGTCAGGATAACTAACTGTTCTACCTTTGCGTAGTTTGCTGATGAAGCCTGAAGCTTGATTTGGCCCAAGCGAGTGGTTTCATTGGTTTGCCCTCCATCATAAAGATTTTTTGACAGCGTTACTCCCGTGGTGAATGACTGTGTCTTTTTAAATCCACTACCACCTTTATTGTCACTTTGACCTAGCGAACCTGTTGAGGTCAGCCTTGCAGATAAATCGCTAGTTAATGTACTGCTGCCAATCGATTCACGGGTGGCTATCCAATTTTGTCTAGCTGCAGCTAATGTTATTGAGTTCGCGAGACTATTACGAATGACCTCGTTCAAAGATGTTGCCATTGATGGTGTGCTAAAGTGCAATAAAAACCCTGATAAAACTGTAAAAAAAACTGTAAAACGAATGTTAACTATTGGCATAAAAGTATGACCATTCTTTAAAAGATAAACTCTAATTTTTTGTTAAAATCATCAAGATTCGGGACACATGCGTCAAAAAGTGATTTACGGACAAAACTTTTTCCAGATCGTGTCCAAATGCATGCAGTGCCAATTGGAGCTGCGTGAGGCCTGTAAATTGCTGCTAATTTGCCCTTTGTAGTTAACTGCTCAAGTAGCGTAGCGGGCATAGTCTCAACGCTTCCTTCAACAAGAATCCGATCATAGGGAGCTTCTTCTGCATAGCCATCGACAAGTCGAGACTTAATAACCGCGGTATTATCAATGCCATGTGCAACAAGTATTTCTTGAGCTTTTTCTACAAGCTGAGTCCGTGTTTCAACTGCTATAACCGAACCGGCCAAATGAGACATAATTGCACTGCCGTACCCACTGGCTGCCCCAACAACAAGAACACTGTCACCAACCTGCACCTCTAATGCTTGGACCAAGCGTGCAAAAACCATAGGCTCCATTAAGTTGCGGCCACCCGGCAAAGGTAAGTCTTCATCAATATAGGCAATTGTTCTTTGGTGTTTTCCAACAAATGCTTCGCGTGGCACCAATAAAAAAGCGTCAAGTACCTTTTGATTCGTGACTTTTGATGGTCGTATTTGACAATCGACCATCATTTTACGGGCAGTTTCAAACTGGAGTTCGTTCATTGTTGGATCTCATGTAAATTCGTTAGAATAAATTAAGTATTATTTGCATTTGAAAAACCAAAACAGTACCGATATTTAGTGCTTTGTTATACGTTGAGTTCTACCCCTATACAAGCTGACATTTTTTCAATGTTATTTGACTGATGTTATTCAATGAGATTTGAAATTTTTATAATTTTTTTATGTTTATCAATGTTAATCAACTTTTAAATGTATCTGTATAATTTATGTCAGAATTGTTTTAAATCACCGGTTTACATCGTTGACCTTACTTAAATCATCGTATATCACCGGAATTAAGCTTCTTTGGGCCCGGTGGCAGAGTGGTTATGCAGCGGTTTGCAAAACCGTGTACATCGGTTCAATTCCGGTCCGGGCCTCCATACTTCATGTCATCAGTTGAGTTTTTTTTCGCCCTTGGTGATATTTTGAACGCCTTCATGGGCACTGGTTCTGATCGGTCTATCAAGACCAAATATTGTTGTTTTTAGAAAATGTAATTTTAAAGGGTTAAAGTTGAAATGTCGCGAGGGATGGCAAATTTACTAATGTGCTGCACAGCCCTTTTTTGGGGGGCTACATTTATAGCTCAGAAGACTGGCATGGAAACCATTGGCCCAATGGGTTTTACTTTCGGTCGCTACATGATAGGCACCTTTGTACTTTTACCCTTGGCAATCTATGAAGCAACAAAAGTTAATCTTCTAAATACAATGATACAAAATAAAAGGCTGCGTTGGGGCGCTTTAGGGCTTGGTGTATTTATGTTTGGTGGAATTGGTCTTCAACAAACAGCGCTCATTTATACAAATATAGCAAATGCTGCTTTCTTAACAGCACTGTATGTGCCTTTGGTTCCGCTGATTGCAGCACTTTTTTTTAGCCGTCATATTCCGCTAAATATTTGGCCTGCAGTTGTTGTTTCACTGCTTGGTAGTTACCTCCTTTCCGGATCATCGAACCTTTCAGCCCAATTCGGCGATTTGTTGATCGTTGGTGGCGCATTCTTTTGGGCTGGTCATATTTTGCTTATTCAAACAGTGATACGTGAGATTAACGCGCCATTCCAATTGTCAGTTTTGCAATCGATTATTACTGCAGTTATCGCTGGAGTGATCATGGTGCCATTGGAAAGCCCAGCAGCATCAGATTTTTTGCCAATGCTGCCGCAGCTCGCCTTTGGTGGCATTGTGGCTATTGGCCTTGGATATACACTGCAACTCGTGGCGCAACGACACACTACTGCTGCCACAGCTGCATTAATTCTATCGCTTGAGTCAGTGTTTGCCGCATTTTTTGGTTGGTGGTTGCTAAATGAGGTTCTGATTACTATCGCGATTATTGGTTGTAGTCTAATTTTTCTTTCAATTGTGCTTGCTGAGTTGGTTTCAGAATGTCACTTAAGGAAGGCTTTAAGAATCTTTTTCAAGGAATGATGACTGTCTAAGGGTACCCATGCTAAACCTGTTATAGATTTTTTTTTTGCCCGGATACAATAATGACAAGTATTTGGAAATTGTCTCTTTTTGAGGTTTTTAATGACAAACACCAGTAATTTTCCTAATCAACCCGTTTCAATTGCAGAATTACGTGATGCTATGGGGTGTTATTTGACTGGCGTGACAATCGTCACTGTGGCTGGCTCCAACAAAACACCATATGGATTGACCGTAAATTCATTTAATTCTGTATCACTTTCTCCACCATTAATTTTATGGTCACTTGACAAGAGGAACGACAAGCTGCCGCTATTTAGCGAAGCTGGGGGGTTTGCGGTAAATATCATGTCTGCTAGGCAGTTGGCTTTGTGTCAAAAATTTGCGGCTGCAGAAAATGATCGCTTTGCGGATTGTGATTGGTATTTTGGTCCTTTTGGGCAGCCTATTCTTAGCAATGCTCTTGCAAGCCTAGAGTGCAAGCCTTGGGCTGAATATGATGGTGGAGATCATACTATTTTTGTTGGTGAAGTTATGTCAATTGAGCAAACTGACGGGAAAGCTGCAGCTTTTTACAAGGGAAAGCTTGGTTATTATGAAATCTGATGGCAGAAAAAAACTTTTAGGCCTTCTAAAATTCGGATTTATTTATGAAAAAACCTAGCACACCTACTTTAGGAGAACTGGTTTTTCTAGGTGGTGGACATGCACAAGTCTCTGCCATCAAGAACTTCGCGATGTTTCCTGTTCCAGGCCTACGTTTAACGATTGTCACTTCTGATTATCTCACTCCCTATTCTGGAATGCTTCCAGGATATGTAGAGGGAAAGTGGAATGATGATGAAATTCATATTGATCTTGCTCACCTCGCCCAGTTTGCTGGTGCCCGGCTTGTTGTTTCGACTTGCACAGGGATTGATGCAGATAGGCATAAGTTGTTTTTTAATAATCGGCCGCCACTCCACTTTGATCTTTTGTCAATTAACATTGGTGGGCAGCCTGATTTGAGCGCAATCACCGGTGCTAAAGAAAATGTAATTCCAGTAAAACCAATTTCCAATTTTCAGGCTCTGTTTCATTCCTTATTAGAATCAGGATTGCCTAAAAAAATTGCTGTAATTGGAGGGGGTGCAGCAGGATGTGAGCTAGTTTTAGCCCTAAATAAACGCTGGCATTACCATGGTGTGGCTCCACAAATCACTCTTTATAGTCGGACTAGTACATTGATGTCACAAATGTCATCGAAAGCTAGCCATTTAATGCTGAAGGCTCTCCACGATGCTGGTATAAAAATTCAACTAAAACGTGCTGTTAAAAAAATTGATAAGGGAACTTTATATTTTGACAATGAGGAGACGGCAAACTATGAAACTTGTTTTTTAGTATCTGCTGTTAGGCCCCCAGAATGGTTAAAGTCATCCGCGCTTGAACTTGATAAGAATGGGTTTATTGAGGTTCATCCAACTTTACAGTCTACAAGCCACCCCCATATTTTTGCTGCTGGTGATATTGCAACAGTAATTAACAACCCGCGCCCAAAAGCTGGCGTCTTTGCCGTTCGTGCAGGGGCAGTTTTGTCAAAAAATTTACGTAAAAAACTATTTGGAAAACGTTTAGTGGGTTGGAGCGCGCAAAAGCGTTACTTAGCTATTATAGGGACATCAGATGGGAGTGCAATCGCTTCCTGGGGACACTTCGGTTTTAAGGCAAAAATTTTTCTGAAATTAAAATACTGGATTGATCGACGATTTATGGAAAAATATCAGAATCTATTAATGCCAACAGTTCCTGCTCCAGTTGCATTCCAAGGTATTTTTTTGCCAACTGATTTACATAGAAGTGATCCGGCTTTTGCGGCGATGCGATGCCTTGGCTGTGCAGCTAAGACAGGGCACAAGGTACTGGAGTCTGCTCTAGAGGATGCAACAAACATTGCCCGTTTGGCCGGCGCTGATCCAGTATTTCTTCCTGATATTGGCATTGAAACTGATGCTGCAGTAATGGTTGGACCGCCGCATGGCCACAATCTTGTACAGTCTGTAGATGTCTTATCTGAAATTGTTTCTGATCCTTTTTTGTTGGGCCGTATTGCAGCATTTCATGCACTAAGCGATTTATATGCAGTGATGGCAAAACCAACTTCGGCACTAGCAATAATCAACTTGCCTGAAGCTAGTCTGTCAATACAGACAAATCAGTTAACCCAAATTCTTGCAGGAGGCCTTCTGGCCTTAAGTGAGTCAGGGGTAAAGTTAAATGGCGGACATACCAGTGAGGGGGGCACTTTATCAGTAGGATTTTCGGTAACAGGTTACGCAAAAAATGATAAGCCTGCCATGGCTAGGCCTGGTGATGCTTTTCTTGTTATAACAAAACCAATTGGCACTGGTGTTATTATGTCAGCTAATATGCAACTGATTGCCAAGGCGAAGTGGGTTGAATCTGCTATTTTACAGATGGCTAAGTCTAATCGGCTTGCTGCGAAGCACTTTGATAGCACAAATGTGATCGCAGCAACTGATATTACTGGATTTGGTCTTGCCCGGCATGCATTGAACCTAAGTAGGCGTGTTGGGGCAAAAGGCTGTGTTCTAAATTTGCGCTATTTACCATTGTTAGCTGGAGCGGCACAACTGTTTTCATCTGGAGTTCGTTCCAGCCTACATAATCAGAATTGTGACGCAGTTGTCATTGATAGCCAAAGGCTCAGTGAAAATACAGAATTTACGGCCCATGCTGAAGCCCTGTTTGACCCACAAACAAGTGGTGGCTTACTGGGCGTATTAACGCGCAGGAATGCGGAGCACCTTGTAGAACTTTTAAAAAGTGATGGACATAATGCTGCAATTATTGGCCATCTTGATTTCAATAACGAATCTGTTCAATTAAGCGACAAAATCATTGAATCATAGAACGTGAGAAAAAATTAATGTCTGCACCGATCACTCGTATGGATCCGAAATTAAGCCTAGTCAAAGATGCCACCTTTGACAGTATTATTGATGTGCGATCACCGTCGGAATTCTTGGACGATCATATGCCGAATGCAATTAATTTACCGGTTCTAAAAGATGCGCAGCGCGCTTTGGTTGGTACAATATACAAAAAAATTAATCCATTTGAGGCAAAACGGACTGGTGCAGCCTTGGTTGCGCAGAATATCGCCGAGCACCTGCAGACTAAGCTAGTGGGAAAGGATCGAAATTGGCGGCCCCTTATATATTGTTGGCGTGGTGGAAAACGTAGTTGTGCAATGGCCAAAATCTTCAGTGATATTGGATGGCACAGCACAGTTATTGCTGGTGGCTATAAAGCCTATCGAAAGACTGTGTTAGACGGACTTGACTATCTACCTTGGCAGTTTCAATTAATTGTATTATCCGGACCAACTGGCACTGCCAAAACCCATATTTTACGGGCTGCTGCCGGCATGGGTGCTCAGGTTCTTGATTTGGAAAGGTTGGCCAATCATCGCGGTTCGCTTCTTGGTGGGGAGCCGGGGTCGCCGCAACCTGCTCAACGTCTTTTTGAATCACGTCTTAATACTTGTTTACAAGCATTTGATATTACACGGCCAGTTTTTATTGAATCTGAAAGCAATAAAATTGGTCAAATCCATATCCCATCAGCATTATGGGCGTCGATGCGCCAAGCACGCCGGATTTCAATTAATGCTCCTTTTGAGGCTCGTGTTGCCTTTCTGCAGCGTGATTATCGACATATTATTGAAAAGAGTGATAATTTAATGCAGCTCTTATCTAGTCTGCGCCGACGTTATAGTGCAGAGGTCTTTAACAAGTGGTACGAGGCAATTATTGCTGAAAATTGGAATGGTTTTGTTGAGGTTATCCTGGAAACGCACTATGACCCGTCCTACGCAAGGTCAATGGCATCACGTCCCCTAGTCGATATTCTCTCTCTTCAGGCAAACCGGCTTGATAAAAACGATATCATGCGTTTAGCTAAGGAACTTGTAGCGTTACAAAACTAACTTGGTTACAAAATTCTTTATAATTACTTCAGATTTTTATTTTGGGATAATGAAGACGTATTTGCTTTAAAACAGGCTTGCATCTGCCATTTTGTTCTGTATAAACCTTTGCAAGGCATTAATCCCCGGTAGCTCAGCGGTAGAGCAGACGACTGTTAATCGTCTGGCCGGCGGTTCGAATCCGTCCCGGGGAGCCACTTTCTTCCTTTATGATTTTAAAAAGCAAGTCTAGCTCGTGCTCAAGATCTCCTTTTATGTTGGCTCGCGTGAAGTGTTAACTGCGATTTTATTTTTCTTTTAGGACACGATTATTAGCTGGTGTATTAATTACTTCTAAAAATGGGCCTTTTATAGAAGATAGATATTTAGGCAATTGATAAAACAATAAAAATTATCATTTATAGCCTTCTGCTTGGAGTTGATTGCAGTTTTTTTACTGCTATTTATTTGTATCTGGTTATCTCAGAAAAAGTTGAATTTGAATAGAAAACTATCTTTGCGACACGTATTGTTTTCTTTTTGGATGAGCTTGCAGCGACTAAGCCGGTTACAGCACTTTTTTTGAAAGACTTGACCTGTACTCGATTGCATAGACACAACAACTCAAGGCGTCGCTTTAATATTTTGATATGTACATTGGCGACCTCAAACATTTTTGTTCAATAAATCCTATTTATGCCTTGTTTCTAGCACATGGATAGCGTCGTTTATTGTCAAGTCAGCATCCTGAAGTAATATCATCATGTGGAACAATAAATCTGCTGCCTCACTAGCTATTTCAGTTTTATCATCCTTCATTCGGGCTATCGCAAGTTCGACCCCCTCTTCTCCAACCTTTTGAGCAATGCGGGCCTTGCCTTCGTTAAACAGGCTTGTTGTGTAGCTGCCTGAGGGCATAGCCACCTGGCGCTCACCGATTAATTTTGTAAGGTATGAAAGAAACAGCGTGCGGTCTGGGCTGATGTCATTAAAACAGCTAACCATTCCAGTATGGCAAACAGGCCCTTGTGGGCGTGCCTGAATAAGAATCGTATCGCAATCACAATCAATTTCAAGACTAACATAATCAAGCCAATTTCCAGAGGTTTCTCCCTTTGTCCAAAGACATTTTTTTGACCTGCTGAAAAAGGTTACTTTGCCGCTGTCAATTGTCTGGACTAGTGCAGCCCGATCCATGTAGCCAAGCATTAATACCTGGCTGTTATCTGGATTTTGAATTACTGCAGGAACAAGGCCATCACCCTTTTTCCAGGCAATTTGATTAAGGTTGATCTTTAACATGGCTATACTCGCACCTCGATTGATTTTGCTTGAAGATAGGCTTTTAAATTCGGAATGGAAATTTTTCCACTGTGAAACACCGATGCAGCAAGCGCGCCGTCAATATCAGTTTGACGAAATAAATCAACAAAATGGGTGTAATCACCGGCTCCACCAGATGCAATTACCGGCACAGTAACTGCTTTACGTACAGAGAGAAGTTGTTCAATGTCATAGCCTTGGCGCACCCCGTCATTATTCATGCAATTAAGTACAATTTCACCAGCCCCGAGCCGAGTTACTTCCTGCGCCCAAGCCACTGTATTGCGCTTTGACTTTATTGTTTTAGTTTCATCACCAGTGTATTGATAAACCTGCATTTTATTATTTTCACGCCAGCTATCAATTCCGGCAACAACGCATTGCGTGCCAAACACTGATGCGAGTTCGGATATAAATTCTGGGCGCTCTAAGGCTGGAGAATTCACTGAGATTTTGTCAGCACCATCATTTAAAATGGCTTTAGCATCTTCAATGCTGCGTATACCACCGGCAACGCAAAACGGGACATTGATTCGACGGGCAATCTGATTTACCCAGCTCTTATCGACAACACGCCCATCACTGCTGGCAGTGATATCATAAAACACTAGCTCGTCAACGCCTTCATCAGCATAGCGTTGGCTTAATGTAAGGATATCGCCCATATCAACATGGTTGCGAAACTGAATCCCCTTCACAACGCGCCCATCTTTAACATCTAGGCAGGCTATAATCCGCTTGGTTAGCATTCGACTGTCTCTAAAGCTTGCTTCAAAGTAAACCGTTTCTCATACAAGGCCTTGCCGATGATTACACCATTGGCAGTTAATCCCACCAGATCATTTAGGATGCTAATCCCACCTGATGCCTGCAATTGTAAATCAGGAAATTTTTGCTTTACTGTTTGATAAAGGTCTCGGTTACATCCAACCAAGGTGCCATCGCGGTTAATATCGGTGCATAAGGTGTGCCGTAAACCATTATCTTGATATGTTTTAATAAAGTCGAACAAGCCAAGGCTGCTGGCCTCTTGCCACCCAGAAACTGCGATATAAAAGCCGTTATTTTGCCAAATAACATCAGCAGCAAGGCAGATATACTCGGGCCCAAAAGCATTAAAAATGCCCTTTGTTGTCTTTGGATCACTAACCGCAAGGCTACCAATCACTACACGACTAGCCCCGGCACCAAGAAGTGTTTTTACATCGTCAAAAGACCGTATACCGCCGCCTGTCTGAACCTTAAGGCCGCTGCCCTCAATGATCTTACCTATCAGGCTAAATTGCCTGTTTTTTGGGTTTTTTGCACCATCGAGATCGACCAAATGCAGCCATTTTGCCCCTGAATCTGCATAGGACTTTGCTACTGATACAGGATCGCTGCCATATTTGGTCAATTGGTTGAAATCACCCTTGTGCAGGCGCACAACATTCCCATCAATTAGGTCAATGGCTGGATAAATAATCATGACGGTATCTCCAAAAAATTTTGCAATATGCGGGCGCCAACCGGTCCCGACCGTTCGGGGTGAAACTGGCATCCCATGAAATTTTTATCACCAACAATTGCAGTAAAATTATTTCCGTATTGACATGCAGCAACAGTTTCTGGGATTAACGGCGCAAAATAGCTGTGAACAAAATACACATGCGCGCCATTGTCTACTCCGTTAAGTAAGGGGTGTTCATGACAAAAATCAAGACGGTTCCAGCCCATGTGTGGTACAGATCTCTGCTTGGTGGGCTTAAAAGCATTGCAACTTGCATCAAAGTGGCCAAGAAGTGGAGTATTTCCTTCGGCTGAGCACGAGAACAGCAATTGCATGCCAAGGCAGATACCAAGCACTGGCTGCTCAAGATTTTGGATGCAATCAACAAGTCCAGCATTGTGCAAGCGTTGCATTGCAACAGGCGCTGCCCCGACCCCCGGCAACAATACCTTTTTAGCCGAACGGATAATATCAATGTCATCGGTCAAAACCGAATCTGCGCCTAAACGTTCAAGGGCAAATTTAACCGACGCGATATTGGCTCCACCGCTGTCAATAATTGCAATCATTACATACTCTCATAAAATACCTTTTGTACTTGGCATTTCGCTTCCTTCAATTCGAATAGCCTGTCGTAAGGCGCGGCCAAAGCCTTTGAAACAGGCCTCAACCATATGATGCGTATTATTGCCTGTTACTGCGATATGCAAATTGACCTGCATGTGCTCTGCAAGCGAATAGAATACATGTGGCACCATATCGCATGGCAGGTCACCAACATGGCTTTCCGGAAATTCTGCTTTGAAATCAAGGTAAAATCTACCTCCAAAATCAAGCGCAACCTGTACCAGTGACTCGTCCATTGGCAAAATAAATCCATAGCGTCCTATGCCGCGCTTGTCGCCAAGCGCGAAGCGAATAGCCTGCCCAAGGGCAATCGCACAATCTTCAACAGAATGGTGTGGGTCAATATGCAGATCTCCATCACAGTCAAGTTCAAGCGAAAAGCCACCATGTTTGGCAATTTGGTCCAGCATATGATCGTAAAAGCCAATGCCGGTATTAATCCTGACAGGACTTGTCTTATCCAGATTGACGGTAACTGAAATTGTTGTCTCACTGGTTTTGCGGGTGATTGATTGGACACGTTGAGTGTCATGTGCCGGTGCGCCTTTTCCTTTCATAACCGCTAATAGCTGTTGCATCTCATCATTAGAGCCAATAGATATGCGAACTGCATTTTCTAGGCCCGGTTGATGAGACTGGTTCCGTAAAATAATACCAGCCTCGTGGGCACGATTACACAAACCCATGGCATCACGAACAAGCAACAACAGATAATTTGCATCGGATGGTAAGACAGAAACAACATCATCAAGATCAGACATAATTGCAGCATACTCATTGCGGCGGACAATAATATCAGCCCGTTTTTTGGCGAGCTTGTCTGTATTTTCTGGTTTTAGGATTAATAATGCTGCCTGCATTACCGGTACAGCCAACGGATAAGGTGCTAATACTTTTTTTAATAGCACACTAACATCAGAATGCGCAATTGCTGCACCGCAACGCAAACCAGCTGCAGCATGCGACTTTGATAGAGTGCGAAGCACCACTAGATTGGTGAAATTATCAAGCTGTGCAATGGCTGTTTTCTGTGCACTGAACTCAATATAGGTTTCATCAACAACGATTAACGCCTTATCCTGATAGGTCTTGCATAAAGTCGTGATTGCTGCAGCATCCATAAGATTGCCCGTCGGATTGTTTGGAGAGCAAACAAAAATCATCTTTGTCTTATCATCAACGGCTTTGGCAATGGCATTGAGATCAAGACCAAAGTTCTTGTCTAACATGGCGGTATTGACTGCAACACTTTGCAACATTGCTGATTGCGCGTACATACCAAATGTTGGTGGGCAAATCACCACATTATCAACGGCTGGAACACAAAAAGCCCGCATCAGGCAATCAATTGCTTCATCCGCACCGCGGGTAATCGTTAAATTCCGGGATGAAACATCCAGCCAACAGCAAAACGCGTCAACCAACAATCCTGGCTGCTGCGATGGATAGCGTGAAAGGCCATTTGACCCGACAAATGGTTCGAATGCGCATTCATTCGCATCCAAGGAGATTGTTTGCGCCGACGGCAATTGCAGTGACCTTGCCGACGTATAACTAGTCATTGCCAAAATTTCGGGACGCGCACGCTGGCAAATGCCAGTATTGTTAGGTATTAAAGAAGATGTCATGATGTTAATCCAGCATTTTTTCGATAGGAACAACAAGAATAGACTTGGCGCCATTGGCCTTCAGCTCTTCCATCGTATCCCAGAAGACTCCCTCCTCACAGACCGCATGCACGGCAACCATATCATCGCGACCTTGCAGCGGCATAACGGTTGGTGATTGTGACCCAGGTAAAACAGCTTTTATGGCCTCAAGACTGTCAGTTGGGCTGTTAAGCATGATATAGCGGCTGTTTTCAGCTCGCAGAACCGCCTTGATACGCGATGTAATTTTATCTGCTAGCAATTTGATTTCTAAATCCATGATCTGGTTTGTCGCAAGGACAGCTTGGGAGTGCAGAATAACGTCCTTCTCAGCCAACCCATTCGAAGTCAAAGTATTTCCTGTTGACACCAGATCACAAATAACATCAGCAAGATGGGTGCGGGGTGCCACTTCAACTGCACCTTCCATCGTGACGATGTCTGCCTTGATGTTTTGCTTAGCAAGGTACTGACTAAGTAGCCCCTTGTATGAAGTGGCAATCACCTTTCCTTTCAGCGATGTAATCGAGTCGTAAGTAAAGTCATGCGGCACAGCGATGGAAAGCCGGCATTTTCCATAACCAAGCGGTAGAAGTTGTTTTAGACCATTAAACTTACCGTTTCCAAGGGCCTGTTTTTCAAGCAGCGCATTCTGCCCAAGAATTCCCAATTGACACACATCTGTTGAAAGAAAGGCTGGAATATCATCATCACGTACTAAAAATATATCCAAAGGAAAATTCTGCGCACGGCATAACAGCTGATCGCGACTCTTCTCAAGAAAAATACCACATTTTTCAAGCAGCTGTAATGACATGTCGGCAAGTCTGCCGGATTTTTGAATGGCTATTTTTAGCCGTTTTTCTTCACTCATAACTTACCCTGTCTTTGCATAATCGTTTTATAGCCATTAAATCCATTATTTAGGAATCGTGCGACACGCACAATTGTCGCCGTACTAACTTTTGTTTCTTCTGAGATTTTCCTATAAGGCGTGTTTTGTACCAACATCTGTGCAACACGCCAGCGGTCGACTAGACCTTCCAGTTCAGCTGGCGTGCACAAATCATAAAAAAAGCTGCGAGTTTCGTTGGACGTCTTTAAAGCAAGGATTGCTTCAAAAAGTTCATCCTCATGATTGGTATCTATTTGATTACGTTTCAAAGGTTATCCCCTTAACTGCCCAGAAAGCTAATTTGTGATAACGTTTTAGTACGCTAAAACAAAGTTGTCAACTGTACTTTTTAAAAAAAAGCTGAAATAGCCTCCGATAGGCTTATCCTAAAAGTCTTTAGCACGTTTCATTGATAATAATTTTCCACTATCTGTAACAATATCTTTTACGTGAAAGGCTTCAAAACCAATGTCAGCGAAACAACATGTCGGAAAATATGAAAGATCTTGCTCCGTAACACGTCCATTGAAAGCAGCATGATGATTTTCAGCTAGCATATGATTTAACAGGATAACCAGGCTAGGATTGTGACCGATCACTGCAACTTTTGATTTGAGCCCGCAGTTGTCAAAAATCAGATTCATAAGTGTGTCTGCAGAAGCCTCATATAACTGATCTAAAAATTTTACAGCAATATCTTCTGGCCATTGCAGTTGCATCAATTCATAGGTTTGGCGAGTTCTAGCCGCTGATGATACCAAAACTATTTGGGGCAACATTCTATGATCTAATAAAAAATTACCTGCTGCTGTAGCATTTTTTTGCCCGCGCAAGGTTAATGTCCTATCAAAATCTTCTTTCCCAACCGCGTTAATTTCGGTTTTACCATGTCGAATGAGCGTAACCCGAGCCATAATGTGTTCGTCTCGTCTAATTAATTTCTGAACTAAACGGCTAGTTTACAACTCTTCGAGTAATTAAAGCCTATCAAGACCATAGTGCCATGCTAGGGATATAATCAACCAATTTAAAAAGCTTGTTTTTATAAATCTTTTTTTCCCATTTACAAAGCTTATAAGAGTTTCACTTCGTCAAAGCTTTTCTTCATTGGTGAAACAGTTGAAAGAATGTATTAACAAATCCATTCCTTAATTTTATTGGGTGCTTTTATGTCAAATTTATGTGTTTCAGGGTTTGTTGCTGCAATAGGCAATACACCATTGATCCGATTAAACGCAGTTTCAATGGTCACTGGGTGTGAAATTTACGGCAAGGCAGAATTCATGAACCCTGGTGGGTCTGTTAAAGATCGCGCTGCAAAAGCTATTATTGAAGATGCGGAAGCGAGCGGAACACTCGGGCCAGGTGGAATAATTGTAGAAGGCACTGCTGGCAATACTGGTATTGGTCTTACAATGGTTGGTAATGCTAAGGGCTATAAGTCGGTAATTGTCATGCCAGAAACCCAGAGTGAGGAAAAAAAGGACGTTCTTAGGGTGTGTGGAGCAGACCTTAGGTTGGTACCAGCTGTTCCTTACAAAAACCCAAACAACTATGTTCGCTACTCTGAAACGCTGGCTAAAGAACTAGCAAAAACGCATGATGGCGGGGTGCTTTGGGCTAATCAGTTTGATAATACTGCTAACTTGCAAGGCCACTATCAGACAACTGGTCCGGAGATATGGGCGCAAACATCCCATGAAATTGACGGATTTATATGTGCTGTGGGATCGGGTGGCACCCTTGCTGGTGTTAGCAAATTTCTTAAAGAACAAAACAATAACATAAAAATCGCTATTGCGGACCCTGAAGGATCAGCGCTCTTTAATCATTACAATCATGGAGAGATGAAATCTGAAGGGAGTTCAATTTCGGAGGGTATTGGTCAAGGACGAATTACCAACAATTTAAGCAAAGCCCCGATAGATATGGCCTTTTGCATTTCTGACCAAATTGCTTTACCCCTAATCTTTGATCTTATGCAGAATGAAGGGCTCTACTTAGGCGGCTCATCTGCAATAAATATTGCAGGTGCGGTTGAGATGGCGCGTGAATTAGGACCGAATAAAACAATAGTAACTATTTTGTGTGATTCTGGGCAGCGTTATCAGTCAAAAGTTTGGAATCCAGTTTTTTTGAAGTCAAAAGGTTTGCCAGTCCCTTCTTGGCTTTAAGCTTTTAATTCACTACAATTTGTTTAAATACAATAGGTGTAAGATGTCATCCCCATTATCTATTCCTCTAACTGTTAATGCTGAATGGTTAGCTAATAATCATAAACAAACAGATGTTAAAGTATTTGATGCAACATCACATCTCCCAACATTGGGCCGCAATGCCAATGAAGAACATCTAGACTGCCGTATTGCGGGTGCGCAGTGGTTTGATATAAATCAAATTGCTGATAAATCCTCACAATTCCCACATACATTGCCATCAACAGAGCTATTTCAGTCAAAAATGCAGGATTTAGGACTTTGGAACCAGGATCATGTGATTGTCTATTGTAACTCTATGTTTTTAAGTGCGGCGCGTGCATGGTGGATGCTAAAATTTTTTGGCCATGAACGTGTCAGCGTTTTATCTGGTGGATTAAAGTCATGGCTCGCAATATCCGGTGCTACTGATAGTGGACCTTTAGCGCAAGCTAAAAAAGGTGGTTTTACTTCTAGACCAGCTATTGGTGCCCAGGTCATTTCAATTGATAGCTTAAGTCAATTGATTGAAAATGGCACCGCTGGGCAGATAGCGGATGCTCGCTCTCCTGGTCGTTTTGCTGGAATTGACCCTGAACCTCGCGCTGGATTGAGAGCTGGCCACATGCCTGGAGCATCCAACGTCCCAATTATGGACCTGATTGACAAAGAAGGATCGCTTCGACCTAAGGAAGAAATAGCTGAAATATTTGTGAATGCAGGCATTGATTGTAAAAAAAGTGTTATTACAACCTGCGGTTCGGGCATTACAGCCTGTGGACTCGCACTTGGACTAGCCATCTTAGGAAATGAAAATGTAGCAGTTTATGATGGTTCATGGAGTGAGTGGGGAGCATCTGATGCTCCGATTAGAAAATCAACGTAGATTTCAGCTTTGCAAAATCAGGATTCACGCAACCAATTGCTTGGATAAGTTTATTATATTAGTTAAAAGCAGCTACGGCAAAGAAATCCCAGCATTTCTTGCGTATACCTTGGTAATAGCTGCGTCGCCCTCCCAACCGAGGCCTTGTCCCGCTGCTGAAAAAAATTGCGTAAAGCGGTAGCGGCAGGCGTTGCAGAAAATGCTGATCCTCTTGCCGCATCAAGAACAATCCCTAGCTCTTTAAGCCAAATATTGATCGCAGAATAAGGGGAACAATCACCAGAAACAACATGAGGCGCCCGGTTTTCAAAGATTCAACTGGTGCCCGCACATTTCGAAATAACTTCAACTATTAGCACCAGATTAATTCCCTGGCTTATGCCAAAAGTCAATGCCTCCATCATCGCCGCAATGTGAACACCTTCTAGGAATTAATTTATAGCTTTCATTGCTGAACCAGAACCAACTTCGCCTCCCAGTTCGAAAACACTCTAAGAAATCGCATTAAGAGTTGGCCTAGCTGCATCAAATGCATTACGAGACCCAGAGTCCATTACAGCCAAATTTCCTTCTGATGCTTTCACCGGTGCACCAGAAATAGGTGCATCAAGGTATAAAACATCATTCTGAGCGCACTTCTCTTCGAATTCACGTGCTAGATTTGGGGAGTGTGTTACACAGTATAAGGCAACTGTTCCTGGGCGCATGTGTTGAACCACACCATTGAAACCAAAAAAATGTCTTCTGTTTACTCTTCGCTCAATACAACCAAAACGACAAAATCTGTTTTTACCCCAGCAATAGATATCCCAGATTTTTGGCCACCTTTTGCAACAAACGCTTCCTGAATTCTTGCATTAATATCGAAGCCATAAACTTCATGCCCTGCAACAAGCGCTGAATTTGCAATCCCAAAGCCCATAGATCCAAGCCCAAATACAGAAATAATTTATTTACTTAATTCAAAATTATCCCAAAGGTACTGAAAAAATAGCGATTCTTTACCTAAAATTTTTTAAAAGAATACCTTTTAGTATTTTTTCTTAATTGATATTTTAATTACTTTTTTAAAAGTATAATAGTACTGGCGAAGCCAGTACTATTATACTTTACAACCGAATTTACTGGGTTTTTTTATAAATTTAATTTATTAACAAATCCCAGCAATGGTTAGATTTTATTCTATTTAATCAGAGCCAACTTGCGCCCATTCTGGAACCCATGTCGGGTAGCTGGAACAAGCACCTAGTGCCAAACAACTCGCTAAGAGAATAACAGCCAATGCAGATTTATTCATAATCAAACCTCTATCTATCAAAAAATATACATTATTTTGCTCATAAACAGAGGGGTAAAGTCAATAGAGTAAATATTTAATATTTAGATAACCCGGCAAGCTTGTTAAAAGCCTCACAAGAATTTTA
>JAOEUK010000001.1:345000-606560 GCA_028382965.1 Candidatus Puniceispirillum sp. | reverse complement strand
GGAGGTGCCTTAGGTATCAAAATAGGCTGCCCATCATCACCTAAAATAGGTTTACCACTTGCATCTAATTGCGGAGTGAGCTCTTCCTCAGATCGTTGACCTTGCTGACCAACCTGATCTTGCTGGCCCGTAGCCTGAGCAAGATCAAACTGTCCATCTCCTGGAGACGTGCCAGCCAAACCTATATTATCAAGTTGAACTTCGTCCCGTCCTAAGTTCTCTTTATCTAACGCCATGACTTAACTCCAAATC
This sequence comes from Candidatus Puniceispirillum sp., assembly GCA_028382965.1. Taxonomy (GTDB): domain Bacteria; phylum Pseudomonadota; class Alphaproteobacteria; order Puniceispirillales; family Puniceispirillaceae; genus UBA3439. The sequence continues at coordinate 606,308 of JAOEUK010000001.1, read as the reverse complement.
TCTTGATAATTGTAGTGTTCGTAAAAATTGAACTGGCCTAAAGGCCGCTTATTGCGCGGCCTTTTTCTTCTTTTCAGTTGCCTCTTTAACTTTTTCACCAACTTTTTTAGCTTCATCCATGCGTTTCTTATATTCTTCAACAGCCTTTTGACGATTCTCATCCTCAGTGGCAGATGCAATCAGAAGTTTATCAAGTGACAGATCACCACTTTGGCTTAGCATATTGTATACTTGAACAGCATAATCAGATGTGTTGTTTTGCAAAGACTGCCTTGCATTAATTAAAGCACTCTGAGCGTTAAACACCAACAACATTTGTCCCCGCCCCTTTTCGACTTCTAAACGTGCTATTTTTAAAAACTGCTCAGCAATCGAAACTTGATTTTTTACATTAGCCCTATTTATTGATGCTAACTGAAAGCCGATCCAAGTGTTGGAAACCATGTCTTCCACAGACTTGACAGATTGTGCATATGAGACCTCAGCTGAGTCACCAGCGTAACCAGCCGCTCTGTAAGCATTGACCTGAGTTCCAAACAGCTCAATTGGCCAAGTCATTTCAATCTTGCCAATATATTCTGTTTTACCGCCCATTGTACCACTGGCATCACCCTTGTAATTGAATTCTGTAGTCAGACTAAAGTCTGGCATAAAATTGCTAGCAAATGCCCCGTCGCGAGTGATTTTTGCGTTGTCGTAAGCCAATCTTGAGCGAAGTACTTGGTCACCTTTTGTCATAACAAGCTGCTTAAAACTGTCCTCATCTGCCGGAATTAATGTGTTTGGTATTCTAATGGGCAATAGCGCATCAATGTTTTCCGGCTTAAAGCCAAATGTCGACTCAAAAGCTGAAAGAGCTCTTTTATAATTTCCTCTTGCTGCCACCCGTGAGGTCATCGCACTGGCTAAAGCATTCTTTGCTTGCAATACGTCGGTGCCGACTGTGGCGCCTCTATTGACTCTAAAATCTTGAATCCCTGTTTGCTTTTTTAACTGCGCCTCCGAATCGGTCGCTATTTTATATTGAGCATATGCCTTTTTCAGCGAAATGTAGGACGTTGCGGCCTTGAGAATTGCTTGATTACGAGCAGCGCGAAGCCCAATTCGCGCCATTTCAATTCCTATGTCACTTTTTGCAATTGCGTTTGATGTCTCGCCAAAATCCCATAGTTTTTGGGTAATTTTGAGCTTAGCTTCTGTCGGGTTATAGGTATCGTTTGCAGCCTCGACTTTTAAGTCTTTCTGCTTCGCCGAATTAAGAGTGATATCAGCTTTTGGATACCAGCCTGACCGTGCAGCTTTAGCAGACTCTGAAGCCCCTTTGGCCCCAAAATTTGCTTTAATAATGTTTTGATCTAGTTGTAGAGCGCTGGGCAGAAGAGTCAAAAAGTCAACATACTCCACTTTCTTGGTGGGCGGCGTCTGTCCCTTATCTACTTTTGCTACATCTTCTGCAAAAGCGTTAGTGGACCCTACTATTAAAAAAAAGGCTAATGCAGCACGAATAGGCATAATTATATTCTCCATCAAAATCGGGTAGTCACACTTGAAAACAATCTATTTTAAGCCGGTAATGGTCCTCAGAGTTTACATCTTTACTTACACGCTGATTAACACTTAACATATTTATTAAAGTTGAAAACCACTAAAAACAGTCGGTTACAGAATCTATGTATCTTGTGATAAACAGCATTTACGCATTTTACAATAAAATTTTCTAGCAGTTGTTGTGAATGGGATTAGTATACGTTTAAATTGTTTTGAAGCGCCAAACCAATAAACGCCGCACACTCCAAAGGTAGCTTCACAATTATGCAGAAAATATTTCCTTTTAGGAGAGGTTTCTTTAGTTTGGCAAACGTGACCATTAATCTTTAAAGGCTTGTCCATGAATAAAAATTCGCTTTTTTTATCTCTAATGTTGCACACAGCGATTGGGTATTCGCTGTTTTCTTTAAGTACCGTCCGCGATGATAAAAGTACACGCAGTGCTAAATTGCCCATTATCGAATTTGTTTTAGAGAAAAACCCCTTAGAAAAGCCCTCCGTTTTGGGTATGGTAACTGCAAAGTCGCGGATAGGCAGAAAAGATTTAGAAATCTCTACTCGTAATAATCTGAACATGAATGCTAAAGATATAACTCAAAGCTTTTCTATCAAAGAAGTCCAACTAAATAAAAAGTTAAAAACAAAAAAAGATGATCTTTTAACTTCACTTTCGAGTGAGGCCTCAACCACCAAAGTTATCGAGTCAATAAAGCGAGATGTTGGACTGAATAAAGGCAAAGTCATTGAAGTGGTAAAGAAAACGCAAGAGCCAAATGTACGAGATACAACAAATGATATAATGCTTTTTGACTATTTAGGGTCTTTAGACTTAAAGTTGCTCTCACGACCTTTACCGCTGTCAAAGCAAAATCAAAATATACTTCTGAAACAATCTCTCGTCCCAAAAACCATATTGATGAGCAATTGTAATGTGCTCAATACAAATATGACTAACAAAAAATTAAATCCAAACGCCATAAGCCGTATTCTAGGGTCAAGCCACTTAACAATCACTAGTTTAATCGGCTCGCAGCAGCTTCAATTAAAAAATGGTTCTAAGCTAAATATAAGCCAGCTCTTGAGCGCACAAAAAAATTATCAAATAAAAGCAACGAAAAAATCCTTTTCTGTTGCACAGCTATTAGCAATGGCATCCAGAGGCCAAAAGCAACCGGAGTTGCATTGCTCCGATTAATCGCCGCCAACCAATCAAGTACCCCCCGATTTACGGACCGCCGCCCGCACCCTGTGACCTACCCCCTGTAATTAAGTCCAAAAGCTGACAGGGAAACGCCCACAGTAACCCCAATGGAGGTCCGAGGTCCATGATCCTTAATTCAGGCAAGCTTGCCAGTAAGGTTTTGATAATTGACCATACGTGATGATATGCTAAGCTATTGTTATAGCAAGATTCAGTTACGAATTGGCGCTTTGGCTAGGCATCGAACTTCTTGTCAAGTGCACCATTTACCGTGTTTCACCAGTAGCAAATCACCTTAATTCAATTAGTTAACTGTTTCACTGCTTATTAGGGTAGGTCGCAGTTCTCATACCAAATCCCAACATTACCTATACTCTACTCTCACATCTATTTATAGAATTGGTTCACTATCCTTAAATGCATAGTGCGATATTTGCACACCTATTAGACATTTATAACTCTATGCTGCACCATCTTTTTTAGGCATACATAAATCACAAAATATTTTTCTCCCAAGTTTAATACCTTGTTTCTCCGTTGATAAACTCACCCTCTGGCTTCTCCCCCGTCAGAGGGGATTTTCTTTCCAGCATTTTAAAATACCAGATTAATCCTCAAGCATCTTCATCCACTTGGCTAAAACGGGAAGTTCATAGCCTTTGCCATAGGATGCACCTACAGACGATGCAGACCATCCTCCTATTTGGTCAATGATATGTGATGGACATTCAACAGCACGGAGCCTATCTCGCATGGAATGACGGAAGCGATGAACTACTGCATGTCGAGTGCACCGATCGTAAATTAAACTAAAATAAAATCAGTGTTTCATTTGGTTGTAGTATAAAAAAAACTCAATTGTAGTATAGTTAAGTTGAGCGTTTTCTTCTTTAATTTGGCACAACAGAAAAATGTTCTCAGCCAGTGTCCGGTGAGCTTCTAACTATAAAGTATTCTTATTTAATCAAATTTCCTTTTTGAATAGCAGTCTCTTTTAGTATGCGGTTCTGGCCATCAAACACATGTATAAATCCACCGCTTGATAAATTTGAAAGTAATGTGATGCACTCTTTCCCTTCCCAGATAGTTACAGTGTAGCAAAACTCACTGTTATCGTTTGCTGTCCATTTGCCTGTCCCTTTTTTACCCTTATAGCTTACCAGAAGATCTCTTTTATTTAGAAAATAAAACGCACCTTTGGCGTTGTCAAAAGATGTTCCGCCAAGTGGGTAACTGTGTTCAATAAGCGCTGCTTCGAGCTCAGATTTTGAGAACTTTTTCACATTCACTGTTATTTTCATTTCTTCAGAAAAGCTTGATGTTGAAAAGATCAAGCTACCAATCAACAATGCAGCACATAGTGTAAAAGTGTTTTTCATTTTCGTTTGTCCTTCTAGGCGTGTGGATATTGATAATTTTTTGATATGATGTGCTGTTAAACAGGTTCAGTGAATAGTTATTTACTAAGAGACTAGTAAAAGAGGCAGTGCTAGACTACTTACCCTTACAGGAATAGATATTTGCATCTAAAAATACAGATGAAACTAAGTTTCTTTTATAAGATAATACATTAGCACCGACATTGTAAAAATATATTTCAGGTAAATTAATGCTTAACAGGCGTAACTTTTTAATCAAGACTATTATATCACTGCTCTATTTGAGTACCGCAGGGTTCGCAAGGTCTAGTGACCGATCATTAATTCAGAACAAAAAAAATTATTACAGTCTATCTGACTCACCTAATTTTAATAAGTCAACCAAACGCTTTCAGCACCCTGCTGGTAACTTATATGACAAAAGCTTTGGCGACCTTTTTGATTTCTTTACAGATTACTTTAGGCGAGCAGATGATGAATGGGAAAGCATTGGTTTTCCAGTCCGCAAAAGCTCAAGTAATGAACTGAAGAGTTTTCATGAGAACGCTGTGTGGGTTGGGCATGCCAGCATCATGATAAATCACTCAAACCTTACTATTCTAACTGATCCGCAGTTTTCAGATTATGCATCACCATTTTCATTTATGGGGCCAAGGCGTATTACACCAGTACCTTTTGCAATCTCCGACTTGCCTCCACTTGATGTTGTTATTATCAGCCATAACCATTACGATCACTTAGATGAATATAGCGTTAGGCAGATATCGAAGTATCAACCAAAAGTAAAATTTTTAGTTCCTCTGGGGCTAAAAAAACTTTTAGTAGAGTGGGGTGCAAAAAATGTTATAGAGCTTGATTGGTGGCAATCTTTTAAAATCAATGGCGCCACCTTTCAGCCTACTCCCGTCCAGCATTGGTCCAAGCGTTCTGCTTTTGACCGAAACAAAACTTTATGGGCAGGTTGGATGACACAATGGGAAGATTTCTCATTTTATTTTGCTGGCGATACTGGCTATTCTGATGATTTCAAAGAGGTGTCTAAAAGGCTTGGCAGTCCTGACTTAGCTGCAATTCCTATCGGTGCTTATGAGCCAAGGAAGTTTATGAGATCTTCACACATTAATCCCGAAGAAGCTGTTACAGTTTTTAAAGACTTGGGTGCCAAATATGCCATCGCTATACACTGGGGGACGTTCAAATTGACCCTCGAAAAAATGAATGAACCACCTCATCGGTTAGACCAAGCGCTGGAAACTGCGGGGGTCTCAGGGTCCCGCTTTAAGGTCTTGCAACATGGCGAGTTTTGGCCAGAGGTTTTCGCCAACTCTTAGATTTCCATACACAGGCTATCTATTACACATTTTAACTAATCACATTAGCTACCCATGTAAGTGTCGTTATAAAAGCAGGTATGCGCCGTTCTGAGACGTTGGAAGTCAAATGGTGTGATGTTGATTTGGAGAATGGATTTTGCACTATCCATGACACCAAGAATGGTGAAGATAGAAAAGCACCCCTTAAGAAAGGTGCATGAAAGTCCTTCAGTGGTTGTCTCAGGTTGATGTCGCAGTGTTTCCTATCTCTGCCAACTGTTAGGAACAGAGCACGAAATGAAGCAGGTGTTCGTTATTTAAGGTTTCATGATCTGAGACATGAAGCAGTGTCACCCTTCTTTGAGATGGGAATGTCAGACAATTGTTTAGATACCGCCACCTAAACCCAAACAATGTGTTCAAGAAATATGGGCGTTCTAGAACAGTCCAGAGACATAATAATAGATGCCATACACGACAATGCAAACCACCACCAATATGATGAAAAGCGTTTGCAAAAAATCATGAACCAGTACTTTGACTAATTGTTTGGTTTTGATTGAGCCAAGAGCAAGATAACAAAGGACTAATGAAACTGGGAAAGAAAACCAAAAGACAGTTGAGACAATCCAGAACTTGATAAATCCCATATCCTTATAAGGATTTTCAACTTCCTCATTTGTAATTTGACTGTCAGTACTCATTAAGGTGTCTCTCTTGCATTTGTAAATTGGGAGAAGAGTGTCAGCTTTAAGTGAGTGGGGTGCACTATTTCTCTCTGGGAAGCATGGTGCGTTTATAGATTGGGAAACACCTGTCAGTCTTGATGGGAGGTCTTTATAATCATTCTGTCATGCAGACAATCAAACCTGCCAAAAAGACTAGGATAACAACACATCTTTTGATCAAAACCAAAGCATCATTCATCTTATCAAAATAGCTCTTAATTTGATAAGATTTATCCATTGTTTCCTTTATTTGTCGCGTTAACCTAGTCAACAAGTTTTTTTAGTTTCGCATATCAGTCAACTTCACCCTCACCAATCAGACTCATAAAGAATAGTCTCATACGGACTGATCTTTCCCCTCTATTAAGTTCTTTTGAGATTCTGACAACATCCCCTTCGTATTCTTCAAATAGGTTTCTTAGTTTTTCATTTTCTTCTTCAGTCCAGTGTTTTCGCCTTGTTGGTTTTGATTTTTTGAACAACATATTAAGTCGAAATCCCTGTTTCTTGTTTCTCTGGTTTATTCCCAATCACAAATTTACCCCTTTTCTCTATTGAGATAATTGGCAGCGGAAACTGGAATATTTCTGCACCCTTAAGACATTTTGATTGTGGTTCCTTGTGAGGTTTTATCTCAAAAGACTTTAAGTCCTCACCTGTTCCCATCGTCATCAATATGACTTTTATGAACGCACCCATCTAAAACTTCTCACAATGGAATGTGCTCATCGAATAACCAGTAGGGTTATGACCTTGCCTTGACCAAATCAGAAACCCGGCTTTAAACGACAATTTTTGAAACCCATCATATGCCTCAAAACTTTTTCCAGTCGATTGACGTTCGATGGAAACAGAAAAATAATCACAAAAATTAATGGTGATAGTATCTTCTAACCAAACGGATTTTTGGTCAAAAACAGAGTCATTTTTATAATTATCAACAATCATTTTTATAATTATCAACAATCATAGACATTAGAACCAGAGGTATTATGAATAGAGTTCTCATAATCAGACTGTAATCCGGTTTTGGTATTTCAGTAAAGTGAAGTGAATAAAACTCGATGTCATGATGCAGTCTTATCTCCGCTAAACCTCGGGGTACAATCACCAATGAAAAATTGCGTGACCAAAGATTCCTTACATAGTGTCCATTTTGAATCGGGTTGACCTGACTCACTTTTCCAAATTGTTGCGATGGAAAGGGTGACTAATAGTGCTGCTAATATCCACATGTTCCTGCTCATCGTAAAGTCTCCCTCTAGGTTTTCACCCTAGTTTATAACGCCTGAATGTTGGCTCCAAGCAATAAAAGAAGTGCACCCTCAAAATAGCAGATTGATTACAACTAAAAACCAGCACTATCAGCATATATGAACAATTAACGAGGATTTTTTGCCAAACATATTGAAGACCCAAGAATAAAATATACGCTTACCAAAGGTATAGTTCCAATGGCTTGCGAAGGAGGGATCCAAGCTTTTTTCCTAGGGCAATTAAGTTAACTTAAATTATAGGTTCTGATTCACTCTACAATAAGTTCGGTTCCTATTCAAAGCGCCATTGATGTCAGAGGCAACGGCCTTCTGTTGGAGGATGGAGTTGCCTCAAAAAATGATGGCATTCGCCATAAAGTTCAATGAAGTGATTTATTCAGTGGTTTTACTAACCTTATTTCATTACAAATTGAATTCATCATGTTATTTAAACAATAGAGGTTAGTTAAAGTGTCAAAAGTAAAAGCCGGTCTAAAGCGTTCAGAGTTTTGTTAGATTATTTAGTGGTTAATGAAACGGAGTGGGACAACATGTTCAAGAAAAAACGCTATAAAAGATACTACATGGATTTGCTAGGATGAAAACTCAAACAAAAAGTCAAAATGGTGGATGGGCCGGTAAAGAGCAGCGAAAGCAGCAGGCTGGTTATCTAAACAAGGTTGCAAAGAGTAACAAAGGGAAAAATCTCTTGTCCTCTGAAAAAATTACGAAGGATAAGAAAGAATAGCCTACAAAAAATGATTTATTTTTACAGCCCAAATTAGCGTTGAATCATTTGACTGCTTAAATCAGGATATTTCTCTGTTACGCATCGCAAAGTACAGTCAACCTGTCGAGCGTACCATACTCTTAGATTATACTCACAGTTAAACTATTGATACTCAAGCAATAACATTAAATTAGTGTCCCTAAGGGTTGATGTTTCTCTAAGGTAATGACTGCATGTCGCAGTGCGCCAATTTTTTCACTAAAAACAATCCCTGAAGTTATGATTAATTTATATTTTGTCTTCTTAACCGTGGGCACAAAACACACAGAAAAAAGCAACCCTGCCCCACAAAAAAAGTGAAGGTTTCTGTGTCTGATTTTATTGAAATATCAAAGTCAAATTAAGGTATGGGTGCGTCTAAAATCACAGCAGAACTAAGTATAGGTCGTGCAAGTATCTATCGGGTAACGGGTGTTTAATCATGGGGTTTGTGTTAGCAATACTTGAAGAAGTTCTAGTAATTGTCTTCGCAAAAGAGACACAGTCAGTAATGCTTGCTTCAGGGATTCGTAATAATCTTGCAGTCTGAATGAGTGATTGGGTTAAGTCCGATCCAACTCACTCAAAGTTAATTAAGTTTTATTTTACCCACTTCACTAACATACCAAAACCAGCTTGGAGTTTGAGTATGAAAACTCTATTCATCATACCTCTGGCTCGAATGTCACTGGTGACTGAATAACCACTAGAATATACGAGGGGCATGGAATTAGACAGCCTCTAGTGGTCAAAGCTAAGTAGATGAGTAAATCAATTCCACTTTAGCAGATACATTGCCTCATTACGCCTAAGGAAGGGCGGTGTGAATGGAGAGTTGTAAGTAGCCTTTATGGGCGGTCCAACAACAACCAAGCCATCATTCGCCAATGCATCACTCAACTCTTTATGATGTTTCTCAAAGTTATTGTCTGAGGCAAAACCAGAGTATGAGATGATAGCATAATACTCTTCAGGCAGATCAATGATGCTCACTCTTGTGTCACGAGGGAGTGGAGCATTTTCCTTCGAATACTGGTTTGGGAGAAAAAAATTCATTGCCATCTTGCCATCACTGTTTGACTGAGTAACTGGCAGAGTCATGTCAATCTCTTCAGACTGGGTGACAGGTATCGTCATTTGAACTTCCTTTGAACTCTCATTTGCTCCCGATATATAATTAAACAGAAGTCTGAATCCACTATCTTCTTTACCATACGTGACCTGTGCAACTGTGCGCCTCTGATATCGCCGTACTTCATATACGTCGGTCGTTTTAATGAGTTTGTATTTTGGTTCTTCATAGGACATGACTGGAGATGATACTGCCAGAAAACCAACAAAAGAAAAAATAGAAATATAAAGACGCAATAGAGTTTTAGGCCTCACTATTTTATCCATCGTCATCTGTTTGGTAATTGTAAGTTTTGAGCGGCCTGAAACGGACCACCAACACTGCAATTGCTAGTACTAAGATAGCGCCAGCCTCATAAAGGAGAAAAGACATATCCATCTCTTTACCTTGTAGAATTATTAAACGCGAAATAGCAGTCATTGCAATAAAGATTGGTAGCGTAATTGGAATCCTGTTGCTTACAAAAAAGATGCCAATCATACCAAGCACTTCTGTGTAGATAAACAATAATAGAAGGTCAGCAAGTTGCACTGACTTTTCATCATAAATTTTTACAACCTCTTCACCGGTTGCTACTACTGTAAGAATAGCAATGATTGCGAGAAGCGTCTTTTCTGTGCCTTTAATTAGCTTTGCGATGTGTGTTCCCATAAACTCTCCTTCAAATCTATATGAAGTTTTTCGTGAATTTTCTCTGATGAATCATAGCCTACTTTCACTGAGTTTGACAAATGCTACCCAACAGGAAGATTAATCATCCTGTCTAAATACCGAATCACACCCATCCTTATACTCCCTAATACCACACGCACACAGTCTATCTATTTGGGCACAATCAAGGCATTTGCTAAATTTAGATAACCTAAAACGCTTTGATGCTGAAATCAGCAGTTTTATTCATGCCGTCAAAGCTCGTGAACAGCCAAACCGCCATAGCCTACTTAAACGTCGCTCACCGTCGGCTGGAGCTATTTTTTAACTTGGCTTATAACAAAATTGCGAAGCCGATCTCCAAGCCCCGGCTTAGTGCAGGATTTAACCAGTTCGACAAGGTCAGCATTCATCCTTGATATAATATTGACATCACCACGGCTGGCAGAGAGAAGTGCTTCTTTCGCCTCTCGATTGAGATTAGAGGCTTTTTGGCCCAGCTCCAAAACCAAGTTAGGCCAGTCATCTTGACTTCTTATGTTTGTCAAAAAGCCGTTATCAAGTGCTTCACTAGCACTAAAAACCCGGGACGTCTCCAGCAGATCCAGCGCCGCATCAGCGCCTATTAAGGCCCCCAGCCGGCGAGTGCCAAGAACCACTCCAAACTGCAGACCAGGCATCCGAAAGCTGCAATCTGGGCTGGCAATGCGATGACGGCAAGTGGCAATAATATCTGCTGCAGCGCCAAATGCACGCCCATTTACCAGCGCCACCGTTGTAACGGGCAGCTGATAAATCTTCTGCAATAATTGTTCAAGCCGAACAAACCGGTAGAGAAGATCTGCATCGCTCTGGGTGTCTAGTCCACTAAGATCAAACCCAGCAGAAAAAGCTCGTCCTTCACCAGTAAAAACCACCAGCCTAGAACGTTTGGCAAGCGCTTCATCAAGTCCGCTAATTAGATCTTCAACCATCGCTGCACTCAACGCGTTTAAACGATCCGGCTGGTTTAAGCGCAACCAGCTAATACCATCCTGATGCTGTGCTAGTACTGGAGAAGCGTTATCATGAAGGGCACCGCCTGGAATGATTGGACTACTCACAAATTCTCTCCAGTTTTAATAGTTCCTGTTGTGCCACCTAGCCATTCAGCCAGCACCTCTTCATTATGCTCCCCAAGCAGCGGTGGCGGGGATAAAGTGCCGGTATTAACACCAGAAATAGATACTGGAAAAGCGACGGTTTTAGTAGATGCACCATTTGGAAGATCTAGTGTTTTAACCAAACCCATATGCTGAATGTGCGGGTCAGCTAAAATTTCAGCAAAATCATTTATTGGAGCGCAAGGAACAGAGCGCCTATCCATTTCTGTTAGCCAGTCCGCGGCAGTGCGTGTCTTGAATATGGGGGCTAAGATATCCATCAAAACTGTTTGATTTTTAGCTCGATCGGCTTGTGTTAAAAATCTTTGATCAGTAGATAGTTCGGGCATTCCAACTGAGTTTGCAACCTGGTGCCATAATTTATCGTTACCAGCAGCAATCACAAAATAAGCATCAGAAGCTAAAAATGCCTGATAGGGAGCATTCCGCGGATGAGCAGAGCCAAGCCTCTGAGGCGGCAAGTCATTCCCAAAGTATTCACTAGTTTGCAAAGCTGAAATTCCAAGCAAGCTTCCGATCATTGAACAATCAATATGCGCTCCAGCACCAGTCTCTTCAGCCTTACGTAACATGGCTAAAACACTAAATCCCGCGTAAAGCCCCGCACAGAAATCGCCAATTGGAACACCACATTTAACAGGTGGGGCTCCGGGCTCACCTGTTACGCTCATGATACCAGAAATTCCCTGAACTGTGACATCAAAAGCGCCCTTCGTTGCATAAGGGCCAGTTTGGCCATATCCAGAAATCGAACAATAGATCAGTTTTGGGTTAATCTTTTTCATATCCTCGTAGCCCAGCCCAAGACGGGCTAAAACGCCGGGCCGGTAATTTTCAATAAGAATGTCACTGGCAGTCACAAGCGCTTTTAAAGCGACAACATCAGCCTCGCATTTGAGGTCCATTGCAACACTGCGTTTATTACGGTTAACCGAGGCAAAATTCTCACTATAGCCTTCAGCATCACTGGCACCGGAACTAAAAGGTGGCCATTGTCGCATACCATCGCCGCCATCAGGGCGTTCTATCTTCACCACATCAGCCCCTAGATCAGCTAACAACGATGCGGTAAACGGGCCAGCAGCAATTTGTCCAAGCTCTAGAACCCGGATCCCACTCAATGGGCTTTCATTCCGTACTGATGAAGCTGGCATTAAAAAGATCTCCCCAAAATTCTAAAATACAAAATCATGATATATAATTGTTAGTAAAGTGCCGAAGAAGCGAGCTTGACGCAACGGTTATTTGTGGCCTGTAAATTTAGCCTTTTTGGCTTTCTTTTTTACTGTTTAGCAAAGTAATTTACCTTCCGAGTTATGATCAACCGCCCTCAAGAACCAGGCACCTATGATACTGTTTATTTAGCTTGCTCAAAAAACTGGGTAAACAGTAGTTTCGACGCAAAGATGAAGAATCCCCTTAGAATAAAAATTGAGCGTGTAATAAATTAAGGTATCCCATCCACTAATCAATTGATCAGCGTACAAGTTCCATAGCAAGGGTTCACAAAAAAATACATTACTCATGCGTTGGGCTATAAGCCAAAGCCAAATTCATTCTTTATTAGCTGCAATATAGCTGTTTTCAACTGTTTGGCTAATACAGTTCAGCTAATTTCCAATAACAACCCCTTCACGACGAGGGTCCGCTCCACCGGCAAGACCAGAGTCTTTAACTACGATTGCATGAAGGCTAGAATTTAAACTCCGCACCTTTACTTTAAAGCCTATCGCTTTCAGTTCGTCTGCAAATGTTTCTGCATAGGTGCCTTGCTCAAGCTCAAAACTGCCAGACTTGTTAACGAAATGAGGCATGGATACTGCCTGCTGAGCATCCATACCCCAGTCAACATGGGCAATTATTGCTTGAGCAACGTAACTAATAATTCTACTACCACCTGGTGATCCAATTACTAAAGTAGGCCTACCTTCCTTGAGTAGGATGGTAGGCGCCATAGAGGATCGTGGCCTTTTACCAGGACCAACTCTATTTGCTACTGGAACACCATTCTTATGAGAACGAAAAGAAAAGTCTGTCATCTGATTATTGAGCAAAAATCCACCTTCAGTCATCAACCGAGAACCAAACACATTTTCAATGCTGGTAGTCATGGATAATGCGTTGCCATATTGATCAACAATGGAAATATGGGATGTCGACGGAAATTCTTCACTCTGGTCGTCCGCAAAGGATAACGCGTTAACAAAAGGTGGGTTGCCCGGCATTACCTCGTCCAGTGCCCCCACTCGGTCCAGAAGTAACGAACGTGCTCTAAGATACTTGGCATCAAGGAGTCCATAGACTGGGACATGAACGTGGTCGCTATCAGCCATAAACCTCCCGCGGTCAGCAAAAGCTAGCCGTGACGCATCACCAATTAATCGCCAAGCTTCTGCTGATTTATAGCCCATCCGTGGCAAATCATAGTGCTCAAGCATCCCAAGAATTTGACCAACTGTTAGACCACCAGAAGATGGCGGTCCCATGCCACAAACATTATACCCACGATAATCTAAACATACAGCTGGCCTCTCTTTTACCTGATACCCCTCAAGATCCAAATGATCTAGCTTCCCAGGATTTCCTGATGCAGCATGGACAGTAGAAACAATATCTTGAGCAATCTCTCCCTTGTAGAATGAGTGCCCTTTGTCAAAAGCAATTGAGGCTAATGTATTTGCATAACCTTGGTTCTTTAAAATCTGTCCAGCTTCAAGTGGCTCTCCTTTGGGAAAGAAATAATTTGCAGTCGCTGCAAATCTGGAAAGCCATTTTTTATCGCGAGCAATCAGCATTGAAAGTCTTGGAGACACAGCAAACCCCAAACCAGCGAGACCGATCCCATCTTTAAATAACGTCGGCCATTCCAATTTTCCCCAACGTTGATGCGCTTCCAGCATTAGGGCTGGTATGCCTGGAACTCCAACAGACCGGCCACCAACTACTGCGTCATAAAATTTAAGGGGCTCTCCAGCTTCATCCTGAAACAGTTTTGACGTAACGTGACGAGAAGCAGTTTCTCGGGCATCCAGAGTAACTATCTGTCCACTTTCTGCATCAAACCATAACAAAAAGGCGCCTCCACCCAATCCTGAGCTCTGAGGCTCAACCAAACCTAAAACAGTTTGAACAGCAACCATTGCATCTGCCGCAGATCCTCCTTTCGAAAGAATCTCAGCGCCTGCTTTAGCGGCATAGGGGTTGGCAACAGACAACATCCAATTCTTTGAAACCACAGGTTGGCCCTGCCGCTTCCAATTCAAAGACCTTTCTATTTCAATGCCATGCGCAGAACTTAGCAAGGCAGTAAAGCAGATAAGAGTTAGATTGATGTCTCTAATAATACTTAAAAACATGTGATTTAAAGTCCCAGACGCTGGCGTGCCTCTTTCACAGTTGCTAAACTCCCACCTAATTGGTGGACAATTTTTCCAGCCTTTTCAACTAAGGCTGCATTTGATGGAGCCAGCACTCCTTTTTCAAGATATATGTTGTCTTCAAGTCCAACTCGAGCATTACCCCCAAGCAAGACTGCAGCAGCAACGATTGGGAACTGAAACCTTGAAATACCAAATGCTGACCAAACAGCCCCCTCTGGCAACATATCTCGCATTAAAATCATCGTCTCAACATTAGCTGGCGCACCGTAGGAAATTCCCAAACAAAATTGAAAATATGGAGGTGCCTCAATCAAGCCATCTGCAATCATTTTTTTTGCTAACATGATATGCCCAGTATCAAAGACCTCTAACTCGGGCTTTGTCCCCGCGGCGCCAATACGTTCAGCCATAATTGCCAAGTGATCTGGATGATTCAAAAATACGTGTTTATTAAAATTCATAGTTGCAACATCAAGAGAACAGATTTCCGGTGACAACTCTTCAACATGAACAACACGGCGCTCTGGAGTACACATTTTACTGTCTAAGGACGCTTGGCCCGGCACGTCAGCAGACGGTATATAGCGCGCGCCCGGACCAGTTGTTAGGTTAATAATGACATCAGTATCACTTTCCCGGATTCTCTCTGTCACCTCTTTGTAATGAGCGGGGTCCATGCTGGGCAATTTAGTTTTGGGATCGCGGACATGACAGTGCACTATAGCTGCACCTGCCTTAGCTGCTTCAATTGCGCTAGCTGCAATTTCTTTGGGTGTTACCGGTACCGCTGGGTTTAAGTTTGGAGTTGGCGCTGAGCCAGTGACTGCACAAGAAATAATTGTAGATGGCATGTTACCTCCTTTTTTTGTTAATAACGTTATATTTAGCTAAAAACCAGTTGGATCATTAACCTAAAACACATTATACGTATCTCTAGAAATCGTGTAACAAAAATACACCTAAGTTTATTAGCCTCGCGCCAAAGGGCCTCTCCTAAGCCAATAAATATTTTTAACAACACTAGGTTTTTTTTAAATGTCTATAATTAGCATTTCCAAATTAAGTAAAGCCTACAGTGACGGAACAAATGCACTTGATGACGTAAACTTGGAAGTTAATAAAGGTGAAATCATTGCCTTGCTTGGTCCAAATGGTGCTGGAAAAACAACCTTGATCTCAACAATTTGTGGTCTACTAACTCATGACAGTGGTGAAATAAAAGTAGATGGCCATGACACCGTTACTGAGTATCGTAAAACCCGTCAGCTCATTGGACTAGTTCCTCAAGAAATTATGCTGGAGCCATTCGAAACAGTTTATGACACAGTTCGCTTTACTAGGGGAATGTTTGGATATCCAGAAAGCAGAGAATTTTTAGAGGACGTTCTCCAAAAATTGTCACTTTGGGAAAAGCGAAAGCAGATGATTAAAGAGCTGTCAGGCGGCATGAAGCGACGCGTAATGATAGCTAAAGCGTTAAGCCATGACCCTAAAATATTATTCCTAGATGAACCAACAGCTGGCGTGGATGTCGAGTTGCGCCGAGACATGTGGAATCTAGTAAACTCGTTAAAGGTCAATGGTGTAACTATCCTTTTGACTACCCATTACATCGAAGAAGCTGAAATGATGGCAGACAGGGTAGCCCTACTCGACAAGGGGAAAATCATATTTGTTGAAAACAAAGATGCATTAATGACAAGAATGGGTAGAAAAGAATTAAAGATCAATTTTAAATCACCTATAAAGAAAATACCATCCACCCTCTCAAAATACAAATTGGCACTTAGCGAAGATCGTCTAAGCCTCGTATATTGCTATGACACCAAAGCCTCAAGAACAGGTATCACAAGGCTAATGCGTGACATTTCAAATACAGGTTTTGTCCTCCAAGATTTAAAAACGTCTCAAAGTTCTTTAGAAGACATTTTTGTCAGTTTAATTAGGAAATAATTCATTGAACTTTTATGCAATAATCGCAATTTATCGTTTTGAGATGGCTCGCACCTTTCGAACTCTGGTGCAGAGCATTATCTCACCTGTTATCTCGACAGTTCTCTATTTTATAGTTTTTGGAGCGGCTATAGGATCAGGCATTCAAACAATCAACAATGTTCAATACAGTGCGTTTATTGTTCCCGGATTGATAATGCTTACTGTATTGATGCAGAGCGTTGCAAATGCTTCTTTTGGTATTTATTTTCCAAAATTTTTAGGCACCATTTATGAACATTTGTCTGCACCAGTCTCGTTTTTAGAGATCACAATTGGTTATGTAGGGGCCGCCGCAACAAAATCATTCATCATAGGAATAATTATTCTCGCAACATCATTTCTATTTGTTCCCCTCAATATTTCGTATCCAATGTGGATGATTACCCTTTTAATTGTAAACTGTATTACCTTTAGTTTATTAGGATTCATTATTGGTATTTTATCAAATAATTTTGAGCAATTAAATTTAGTTCCAATGTTAATAATAACGCCGTTGGTTTTTTTAGGTGGCAGCTTTTACTCAATAGAAATGCTGCCTAGTTTTTGGCAAACTGTGACGCTCTTTAATCCAGTCATGTATCTGATTTCCGTCTTCAGGTGGGCCTTTTTTGGCGTTGCAGATGTTCCTATCATTCATAGTTTTGTTGCAACACTTGTATTTAGCTTGATTTGTACTTCCATAATTTTCTGGATTTTTAAAACTGGCTACAAACTAAAAAGCTAGCTTTTCAGGCACGGAAACAGCCTTTTAATAACACGTGTCTTAATGCGGAACTAAGCACCGTATTGAGATTAAAAAATATAGCTATACCGATAATGCCATCCCATCACGTCCAGGATCAGCACCACCATCAACCCCATCTTTAGTAATTCTAATTGCATGAACACCAGCAAAATGAAATCCTAGGGGATAGCGCCGGAAACGATACCCCTGCGCCTCCAATTCTTCTTGAACAAACCGTGGTATTCGGTTCACTATTTCGATTATGTCGCTAGTAGCTGAAAATCTAGGAGCTGCTACGGCTTTTTCTGCGTCCATTCCAAAATCAATAACGTTTACTATCCCTTGCACAACGCCCATTGCAATGTATGTACCCCCTGGGGCACCAATTAGAAGCATAGGTTTATTATCTTTAAAAACCATTGTTGGAGCCATAGACGTGAAGCGCGACTTACCAGGTGCCAGAGAACCAGTCATGCCAGGACGAGGATCAAAAACTCCCATACACCCGTTGTAAACAAAACCTAAACCTTCAGTCACAACACCAGATGGCATTCCAATCGAGTGTGTCATACTCACACAATTGCCAGCACCATCAACAGTGCAAACGTGGGTTGTCTCTTTTTGATCAACACCTTTTTGCAAACGCGGCACGTGAGTTTTTTCACCAGACTTAATCTTATCAGCTATTTCCTTTGCATACTTTTTTGATAATAGCTTTTCTATTGGGATATCCACAAATCGAGGGTCCCCAACATGGCGATCTTTATCTACAGTCGCAGTCTTCATCGCCTCCACTAAAACACGAATATATTCTGGACTATTATGACCCAAGGAACTCAAATCAAAATTCTCAAGTATATTTAATATTTGCAAAACCATAACTCCACCACCTGGTGGTGGACTTGAAGCAATTTGATAACCACGATAATCCGTCCAAAGAAGCTCTGTATCCTCAGGTTTGCCGTGCTTCAGATCATCCCCAGAAATTAAACCACCATTGACTTCCATGTCGGCCACAATCTTTCTAGCTATTTCACCCTCATAAAAGTCTTGTGCACCAAACTCTGCGATCCGTTGATATGTTTTTGCCAAATCAGGGTTGCGAATGACATCTCCCATATTCTTCATGGTGCCATCAGAGTTAAGATAAATTTTTGCTGTAGCTGGTGAACCCCGGAGATATTCAATATGCTCAACTCTCCCTCCTGGTTCAACCTGTTCCCAAAATCGTCTTACATGTGGACGGATCATCCACCCATCTCTCAAATAATCAATAGCTGGCTGGATAACTTCAGCTAACGTCTTGGTGCCCCATTTTTCTAATGCAACAGCATAGGCCCGCAGACTTTCTGGCGTTGCGATTGATTGATAGCCAACCTCATTAATCCTTCCTTCCAGAATAAACCCAAATCCATCTTCACATTCTTGGACAAGTTTATCTTCCCACATGTCAGGCCTTACACTTCTTGGAGCACGCGCATGAAAATCAAGGCATTGATGGGTGCCCAATTTTGGCAAATAAACATGCATCGAACCAAATCCAGCTATGCCACACATGAATGGATCTACAGCGGTTTGGGTCAAAGCTGTGGCAATGGCCGCGTCGATTGCATTCCCTCCCGACTTCAGAACTAATGCGCCAGCTTCTACAGCTTCAGGTTGAGGTGCACATACCATACCTTTTTTCATTTGAAACATCCTTTAACGTGCTACTAAAAATTTAAGAAACTGGTAATTATAATTGGATAATAAGATTTCACTTCTTGACTTAATCTGTCAATGGTACCTTTAGATCTGAAAATACAGGTTACGCGAATCTCTGGGGTGCAAAATTTAATCAGGACGATTCTCCACTAATTGCAAAGGAAGTAAAAATATTGTTCAAACAGGTAGATGCTTAGCTTCAATCGTTTAGTATTGGGACAGCTGAAAATCAGCTACTAGATTGTATTACAATCGTGTAATATTTGGGTAACAGCAAGCAATGGTAATTAGAAGAGATCTTATTATTGTGTCATCGTAACACGGGGCATATCTAAGAAAGGATAAAATCATGCCAAACATTTCTTCTGATCCCTATTGGTGGAATGCCGCTCCCCCACAAGATTTTCAAATTGAAAGCTGGCCAAATCAGGTTGATGTGGTAATTATCGGCGGAGGCTATACTGGATTTGGTGCAGCTATAACATTAGCTCGAGCAGGGCTTGATGTTGTCATTATAGAGCGTGATCAGATCGGCTCAGGTGCTTCCACCAGGAATGGCGGCATCACCAGTGGTAACATACGTCTTTCATTTGATAAGTTATCAAAACGATTTGGCAAAGAAAAAGCGATAGCTTTTTATCGTGAAGCAAAAACAGCACGTGCGGACCTTTTTAACTTCATTAATACTGAAGAAATCGACTGTGATTTACAATCTTGTGGAAGGTTGGTTGGTGCATTGCGTCCAGAATCCCTAGAGGGGATGAAGCGTGAAGCTGACAAGTTAGATAAATTATTAGATATTGAGTCTACAATTTATGATCAAGCCAATTTGCCTAATTGTATTGATACTCCACGCTATTGTGGCGGGGTACTACGAGACGACATTAGTGGTATTCATCCAGCAAAACTGCTCGCAGGCATGTGCAAAGTTGCACGCGCAGAGTTAGTAAAAATATCAACACAAACAAAGGTACTGTCAGTAAGTCAGAATAAACAAGCATCAACAGACCAAAATTTTTGTGTCGAAACTACCCGAGGAACAATTCGAGCCGGCCACGTAATCAGTGCCACAAATGCCTATACTGACTCAAGTCAGCCATGGCTTCGCCGCCGATTAGTGCCCGTGATTTCTGAAATGATTGCGACTGAAGAACTTGGAGAAAATATGGTCCGAAGCCTGATGCCTGGCATGAATATGTACAGTGAGGCTTTGCAGCTTGGTCATTATTACAGGCCATCCCCAGATGGAAAAAGAGTTTTGTTGGGTGGACGTCGCATGAGCGCTGACCCAGTAAAGGCCCGAAATCGTCTTGTCAAAGGCTTAACGTCAATTTTTCCCCAGCTTTCTGATGCAAGCATCTCTAATCACTGGTTTGGCTTCGTTGCATTTCCATTTGATCAACTGCCAAAATTAGCAGTGCATGATGGAGTGTTTTATCCTTCCGGTTTCTGTGGATCTGGAACGGTATGGGCGCGCTGGTTAGGACAAAAAGCAGCACTTATGGTGCTTAATGATCTTAACGGCAGCGAATTTCAAAACATCCCCTTTCGAACGATGCCATTTTATTCAGGCGACCCATGGTTTCTTCCTCTTGCAATGAATTTTTACGCATTTCAGGATAAGTTCAAGACAACTACAAAGTGACTTATCTTAGCTAGCATTAGTTGCATACGTTCAGTTAAATCGCTGAGGCGAAAAAGGGGAAATATTGACACGAGGCTGTCTTGCCATAACGAGATCTGCTAAAACCTCACCAACTGCAGGACCAAGCTGAAAGCCGTGAGCCGAAAATCCAAAGCCATGAATAATCCCCGGTTGGCTCCCCAGCCCGATGATTGGCAAATTGTCATTTGTGTAACCTTCAATTCCAGCCCACGCACGTAAAATGGCAACATCCCGCAATTGAGGAAAGACTCGGCCCGCTGTCATCACAAATGTACTAAGACCATTGGGAGTAATTTGGGTTTTATTCTGCGCTGGGCTTGCAATGCCACGTATGCCACCGCCAATAACCATTGACCCATTATCAAGCTGCTTGAATGAGAGGGTGTCCCCCATAACACCTATTACCGCGTCCAAAAACATTGGCTGACGATCCGTAATTACCAGCATTGGTGCATGTGCCTCAATTGGCAAACAATCACCTCCCATTTGGGCAATCTGTGCACCCCACGCGCCAGCACAATTGACGACTATATCTGCCTCAATCCTGCCGGCATCAGTTGTTACCTGCCAGTGATCACCAAAATAATTAAGTGACTGCACTTCAACCGGCATCTGAAATTCAGCGCCAAGGGAGACAGCCTTATCATAAAATGCACGAGTAATTTTCCAAGGTAGGGCCCACCCATCGCCCTCGACGATCACCCCGCCAAGAACAGATTTTGTCAAATGAGGAATACGCTGGTGCAGCTGGCCAGGATCGACCCATGTTTCATGGTTAAAACCAGCCTTCTGTAATTGCTGTATTCTACTTGCTGCAAGGTTAGATGCAGTAGCATCAAGCGCCACTTTGACATAGGATTGCCGGTGAAATCCATCTTCAATATCAAGCAATTGATCGATCTGATTCCACCAGTCCATCGCGGCAAGCGATAGCGGAATTTCAGCAATATCACGTCCGAGGCGCCTAACACCTCCAGCATTCACTCCTGAAGCGTGACGTCCAACATAGTCCTTTTCCAAAACAATAACTGGCTGGCCACGTTGACTTAAAAAATAGGCTGCCGCACAGCCTTGAATTCCCGCGCCTATGATCACAACCGGTCTGGTTGCAGAAACCCCAGCTATTCTGGCCATGGCCCCTCAAGACTGGCAAGCTCGGCGAGTGTGATTGGTTTAACAGGTGGACGTAGGCGGTAGTAACCGGTTTCTGCCATCGACTGACTGGTATGAACAGCAATCATTTCCTGAACAATTAATCCACAATTTCTTCCCTGGCACCGCCCCATTCCAGCTCGGCAAAAAGCCTTTAATTGGTTTGGTCCAGTCGCTCCACTTGCAAGTGCATCAAAAATATCAGATTTGGTTAGAGCCTCACAGCGACATATAATTGTATCATTGCTCTGGGGCAGACGAAAATGGACTGGCGGCAGATAAAGACGGTCAAGAAATGGCCTGATACTTAGACAATGTAAATACCGCAATTTGTAATACAGCTCTTTTAAAAAATTGAATTTTCCAAAACGTTTCATAATTGCTCTTGCAGCTAATCTCCCCGAAATTTCTGCAGCTTTTGCGCCACCAATACCACTTCCATCACCGGTAATATAAATCTGCTCGTCAGACGATTTTCCTTTTGTATCAGTCACAGGTCGCCAGCAAAATGCCTTCTGATCCCATCGGTGATCAAGGCCAGTTGCCATTGAAAGGTTAACATTTGGAACAACACCCTGATGCAAAAACACATGCGATGCAGGTAGATCAATCTTGGTGCCCGATGAGAGAGTATAAGATACCGCCTCAGCACATGACTGGCCTTTGATTTCAACCTCTTTAACATTGGTTATAATTTTTGTTTTCTGACGGATCTCACGTAACCACTTTTGTCCCATTAACAGCATATTGGGTTGTATTAATGCCAACGGTGCAAATGGAAATGCAGATCGCCATTGCGTGGTTCCAGTGATGTCAATGACAGCTCTGACAGCCATTCCAGCTTTAATATACTGCCATGCAGTTAGGTATAACAGTGGTCCCGAACCAACAAAAACCGCATCATCGGCGCCAAGTGCAGATTGTTTTAACAACGTCTGCGCGCCACCAACACTCATAACACCAGGCAATGTCCACCCACGCACAGGCATTGGTCGTTCAATAGCACCAGTAGCAATAACAATATATTCAGCTGTAATTAATTCAGCTTTACCACTGTAGACAAGCGCAATTTCATGAGTTTCAGTAATCTGCCAAACAGTGCAACCAGGCAAGTAACTAGCCCCACAGCAGGCAAAGTCCTCAGACAGCTTTGTACCAGCATAATAACTGTTACCAAGATATTGAGGTGGAGTGTCACTATTAGCCTGAATGCTCCGGTAAACCTGACCGCCAATAGATCTTTGGTCATCAATCACAATAGTCTTGAGACCTGCTTTTGCTGCAGTGATTGCCGCCGCCATGCCGGCAGGCCCTGCTCCAATGACAACCACCTGAAAATGCTTTTTTTTCATCTGCCTACCTTACAATTCACTGGTAATATTAGGCGCTTGCTGCCGGCGGATTTGCATGCCATCACGAATTATTATTTGGCAAGCTTGCTGATTTGGCTTGCCATCAATTTCAACTAGGCATTCAAAACAAACACCCATCATACAATAGGGACCACGCCCATCATTTTTTGCTGCAGTCCGAAACTGTAATTTTCCAACTCGTAAAAGTGCCGCAGCAACATTATCACCATCAAAGGCAGCAATTACCTCACCTTCGAAAGAAAGATGAACAGCTCTGCCACTTTGTGAGGTAGTTGTTTTAAACATTGAACCGCCTCTGAGAAAATCCATCAAGCTCTTGTCCAAGTCTACCTTCAGCAATATAGCTGGCAAGATCAAGCGCATGTGCGGCCGAGAGAGTTACACCACTATGGCATGATACTGCAAAAGCACCTGACATAGTTTCTGACTGATCATAAATTGGATAACCATCTTTTGACATCACTCGAAGCGCTGCCCAACTACGAACCACCCCAACATCAGCCAATCCTGGCAAGGTAGCAAGCGCACGGTTTGCAATTCCGCTAACAACATCAGGTGTTACGCTGGTTTCGAATCCAGTGTCCTCATGGCTATCACCTATCATCAACCCACCTTCGTCAGTTTGTCGCAAAAGTAATGTTGGCAACGGCAATTGCTGCTCGAGTTTCTCAGTAACAACAATCTGTCCCTTTTGTGGCCTTAAGGACTGCCGCAAGCCAACCTTTGGGGCGAGGGTAGCATTTGCAAGCCCTGCTGCAAGAACCAGCCTCTGGCATTCAAAATCACCATCTTTTGTGCAAACGCGGATACTAGTGCCACTTTTACAAATGTCTTGGACAGGTGTATTGGAAATACAAACACCACCATTTTTGACTACTCCATTTTGTAAAGCACGCATCAAATAAAGCGGGTTTACATGCCCATCATGAGCGCAATAGGCAGCCCCTACAACTTGAGGACCTATACCAGGCATAATGTCTTTTAACGTGGCACGGTCTAGCATCTCAAATCGAAAACGACCATTCTGATGCGCGCGAAGATGGTCCAACTTCTCAAACCGCTTTTGCATTTCTGCTTCACTAAGACAGATGGTGAGCCCCCCATCTTGATGCAGGCCTATTTCTGGCCCATCTATTTCTTGAAGCTCATCAGTCAATTTTGGCCACAGCTCAGATGACCGCATTGTCCAATCAGCATATGGTGGAAAATAGGCGCCCTTACCCTGCACCCATACCAGTCCAAAGTTCCCCCGTGCAGCCCGAATAGCTGTATCTTCACCATCAAGAATGAGAACCGACATTCCTCGGCGTGACAGGCCATAACCAATAGAGAGACCAATCAAGCCAGCGCCAGCAATAATGGCATCAAAGTTGGATTTAACAGCAGCCTTCATTGGAACCGCATGATGCTGTAGGGTGAAATGGAGTCACCAGTTATTCTTTGCGTAACATAATCAGCTACAATCTCACTAGTACCAGGCGCCATCCCCAACCCATAATGTGAATGCCCAAAAGCAGCTATGATATTTCTGACACCAGGAATTTCACCAAGACAAGGAAGGCTGTCAGGAAAGCTAGGGCGTGATCCCATCCATTCATCTGGTTCCTCACAGTTAAGCTGTGGAAAAAGCTTTTTAGCCTGATTTGCAAAACGTTTTGCACGCGCATAATTCGGCGCCGCATCTAGGCCAGCAAACTCCGCTGTGCCAGCAACTCTAACGCCCGCTGCCATCAAACTAGCTACATATTTTTGTTCAGCATCCATAACAGAATTGTTGATTGTAATGCCTGGATTGCGGAGAACCAGGTGATAGCCACGCTCTGCCTCTAGCGGCAGTTTGAGGCCAAAACTCTTCAGCAGCTCACAGGACCATATGCCCGCTGCTAGTACAATTTTTTTTGCCCTAAATTCACCTTGATCCGTGACCAATTTACAACCTGCGCCGTTATCTGGATAGATCTTTTGAACTTTGGCCTGAATATGGCTGGCGCCTTTGGCAAGAGCTTTCTCCGCTAATGCAACCCCAACACCGGCAGGATCATTGGTACGTCCTTGCTGTTTTATTAAAATGGCTGCCTCATAATCATCTGATATATCAGGTTCAATTTCTTTCAAAGACACCTTATCAATTAGTTCAACTGGTACCTGGCGTGATCTTCTTAACTGCCAGCCCAAATGGTCTAGCGATGCAGAATTACGGTTTCGATAGACATGAACATATAAGGAGTCTTGAACAAGCTGTTCTTTTCCTGTCCCTGAAAGTCGCTTTTTATAAGCTTCAACGCTGCCTTTACTTAGACGAAACAAAGCATCTGCTACAGGGTCAAGACGCTCAGGCCGCCCCGCAGCAATAAACCGCAAAACCCACGGCAGTAACTTTGGCAAATAGCCGGGACGGATTGAAACCGGTCCATCAGGATCAATCAACCAGCCTGGAACCTGCTTCCACAAACCCGGCATTGATTGCGGAACACAAGTCCAAGGCGAGATAACGCCAGCATTTCCATAGCTAGTTTTGCTACATACCGGCGCAGGGTCAAAAATAGTAACCTTCATACCACGTTCAGCAAGTTCAAGCGCGGTACAGACGCCAATAATGCCCGCACCAACAACAGCAACATCTATCCTGCTTTCCGGCAGTGTCATTTTTCCTGTTCCACTTCATGCCGATCACCACGCGATGATGGCGCCGACATGACCAAAAAACGAATTTCTTTGTCCGTTTGATTAACAATTGCATGAATGGTTTTAGGTGTAATATTTATAGCCATGCCTGTGTCAATCTCAACATGCTGGCCATCAGCCAACTGCATCACAGCACACCCCGCTAACATGTAAAAACATTGTTCAGCTTGATTGTGATAATGATGTTTTTCGCCGCAGCCAGGTGCAAGCGTTTCTTCAATCACAAGAAAGCCTCCGGCCTCGACGAGTGGCCAGCCAACACCGCCATCACTCCATTTATAAGCCTTCTGCGTATTGCGCGAGACCGGATGCGTCAAGTCCCCCTCGTTTGCTGCTCTTTTTTCAAATAGCGCTCATAGAACTGATGCGCTAAGACTGGCGATGCCAACAGCACTGCGTATAGCAGTGCTGTTGTACTAGGAGACACCAGAAGCAACCCCGCCAGCGCAAACATTACGCGGCTAGGACCATTCATGGACACTAAAAAATAGCCAGCGACTGATGCAGAGAGCATGAATACGCCAATAGCACATGTTGTTGTAGTTTGAAAAAACTCAGCCCAAGTGAAATAATCATCAAGGACGATTAGCATGGCTGGCGAATAAACAAATACCATTGGCACCAAAAGCTTGCCAATGCCAAGTGAAAACGCTGATAAACCGGTCTTAAATGGGTTTGCCCCGGCAATGCCGGCCGCCGCATAGGCAGACGCGCAAACCGGCGGTGTGATTTCAGAAATAACGCCGTAGTATAGCACAAATAGATGTGCTGCTAGTGGTGGCACACCAAGATTACCAAGTGCAGGCTGGGCAACAGTTGCAAGCATTATGTACAGGGCAGTTGTTGGCAGGCCAGCACCCATGAAAATACAAGTGATTGCGATCATAACAAGAGAGATAAATAGCGTAAGATCCTGCAGGCTGAAATCCGCCAGTGGAACCCAGGCTATTAACGGCAAGGTTGACTCACCAAAGTTCACTGCCACTTCTGCTACCATGAAGCCAAGCCTAAAACCAAGGCCTGTTGTATTCACAACACCAACAACGATACCAATCGCTGAACATACAGCGCCAACAGCAAGGGCATATTTCACCCCAGTTACACAGCCATCCATTACGTCTTTGATACCGATACGGTGCATTGGGTTGATAAAACCAACCGCCAAGGCAGTCGTAATACCCCAAAATGCCGCCATATGAGGTGAGTAGCCACTGAATAAAACGTAGATCAGTACAGCCAAAGGTATAGCAGTTGGCCACCCCCGTTTAACCACATCCCACAATTTTGGAATCTCAGACGCAGGCATGCCTTTCAGACCGAGACGTTTAGCCTTGAAGTGGACAATCGACATCACGCCAACATAATGCATCGAAGCCGGAACCAGTGCCGCCAAAATAATAGTCGTGTACGGAACTGCAAGGAATTCTGCCATCACAAATGCAGCAGCGCCCATGATAGGCGGCGTAATCTGGCCACCCGCACTAGAAGCAGCTTCAACACCACCCGCAAGATGCCCCGGATATCCCATCCGCTTCATATTCGGAATTGTCAAAGAGCCTGTGGAAACAGTATTTGCGATCGACGATCCAGAAATCGTTCCAAAAAAAGCTGAAGAAACCACACTTACCTTAGCCAAACCACCTGTGTAACGACCTGCAGCAACTGTTGCAACATCAACAAAGAATTGTCCCAGCCCCATCCTTTGTGCAAGAATTCCGAACAGCACAAAATGAAACACAACTGTCGAGACAATCCACAGCGTCACTCCAAAGATACCCTCCTCAGGGAAATACATGTTGTTGATGAAAAGGTTCCAGTTAACACCAGGGTGTTTTAGAATTTGAAACGGCATATACATGCCGAAAACGGCATAGACTATAAACATACCAATAATAATTGGCACAACGATACCGAGTGTCCTTCGAACAGCCTCAAGCAAAACAACAACCAGTGCTGTACCAAAAACAACGTCAATTGTAGCAGGATTGCCCTGACGCATTACTTGATCAGAAAGTTGAAATCTGCCCCCCAGAAATTCAAAGTCAATTTCATACCATGTTATTCCTACATAATAAGCTGATGCTACACCGGCAATAATAAAGAGCCAATCCCAAATGGGCACATTGCCATATATCCACCAACTATTGGGGCGCAGTTGACCACCTTTTTTACTACGAAAGGCAGGAAATCCAATAAAAACCAGAACCATGACGCCAGCCATGTGCGAGCCCATGTGCCAGTAATCAATAGGCACTCCAATCCCCGCGGTGACGTAATGATATACGGCAAACAATATTGAGAAATAATAGGTAAATTTCACCAAATATGGCCCAATGACACGTGTTTGAAGCCCGGAGTCGTACTTCTCCTCCAGCTCTTCTGCTTTCTTGATATCCAGCTCAGCCATTAACGCAACCTCGGAGACTTTTTTATAAAAAATCAAATCACTAAAAAAAACAAAGTTGCAGAAACACCTTGCCTTAAGGGCCTCTGCAACTTCAAAAGTGGAATCTTACTTCATCATACCTTGTTCTTTGTAAAACTTCTCAGCGCCAGGATGAACTGGAATGAGAACGCCTTTCAGCGCGGTATTTAGCTGGATTGCCTTACCTTTAGAATGCCCTTTATCAAGCAGGCTCCTTGTTTTTTTGCTCCACAATGCTTTTGTGATGCCGTAGATCAAATCAGTTGGCTGATCAATAGATGTTACAAGTTGGCCATTAACAGCAACTGTTGCAACGTCGTACCCGATTGTCTCATAGGTTCCGGCAGGGATTTTTGACTCAACATAATAAGGGATGATTTTGTTGATTTCTTTTCGCTCTGAAGCTGAGAAATTATAGAGCTCAAATCCTTTTTGTGATCCAAGCTGGATCAATGCAGCAAATGGTGTGCCGCCAGCATAGAAAAATGCATCAATCTGACCATCAGCAAGCCTCTGGGCGCTTTGATTAAGTCCCAATTCGTTTTCCTTTACTGAAATGCCATAATGCTTCAGAATCATTTTTACAGAAACCTGAGTTCCAGAACCAGCTGACGCAACTCCAACCTTCTTTCCTTCAAGGTCTTTGAGGCTATTCATCTTTGTTCCTTTTGGAAGAACAAGGTGCATATCCTCAGGATAAAGATTGGCAATTATCCGGACTTTGTCTTTCTTGTCACCTTTAAATTTACCCGTTCCCTCATAACCTTGGGCCACGCTTTGTCCACCAGCCAAACCAGCTTCAAGATTTCCTGCCTGAACAGCGTTCATATTGAACACAGATGCATTCGTTGAAACAGCAATGGCGATCAATCCGGGCACTCCACATGTGCCACCTTTTTCACAGGATCTAGCTCCTGGTGGACTGGAAATCGCATTGGCGATCAAGCCGCCAATAGGAAAGTAAGTGCCTCCAGCTCCGCCAGTACCAATTCTAAAAAATTTCATATCTTGCGCTTGAGCTACACCGCCCATTGCAAGTAATGAAACCAAAGCTGTTGCAAACAGCTTACCTAAATATTTCATGAGTCTCTCCACTACAGTTATTTCAATTAAGCAAAACATTATAAGAGCAATGCCTTTTGTGCATTTTTTCAGAAAATGCTTTACCGGACAAATCAAGGAAAAAAACCAACTGAATAATTTGTGTTAAAATCAGAGAAACCTTGCTTGTCCGTTCCAAAGTCGGCTGAATGCAGCCCACAATTCGATCGAAATCGTAGTGTGATATCACCCATTAAAACAAGCAGTAAATTACTAAAAGTAAATAAATATATTTATATAAGCTTGGAAGAATTTTGTGCTCAATCAACAATATTTAATTTTAAATTGTATCTAGCTCATAGTCGATAACAAAAAAAGGGCCTTTGGCGGCTAACAAAGCAAAGACTCTCTGAAACTCAGACAATCATAACGATCAGGTAAAAATTTAATTTAAAACGAATTCAGACCAAGTCTTCTCGTAATAATCTGCTAGAGGCTTGTCATATAGGTGTGATTCTTGATCATCATAAAGATCTTGTAATATTTTAGCCGACCAAAAAACTCCGTTAGAATAGGCCTCTTCAAGATAAGCTTTTGCCAAATCGGGGTCTCTCTTTATATCGTCACCTAGCCAATACATAACTCCAAGCGCAAAATAACCGGCACCGTAGCCATGGCTAACAGATTTCTCAAAAGCCGATTTAGCATTACTGATTTGATGATTTTTGAGATAACCCCTTCCAAGCTGCAACCATATTCGACCGCGCGTTTGCTTGTCTAACCTATTAGAGAGCGCTCCCAAACATACTTCAATCGCAGATTTTGATTCAATTGCATCAAAAGCAACTGGCGCAGATAAATGGACTGGGTCAGCTTCCAGTGAGGCCTCCATGTCACAATTTTTTGTCAATTGCGACATGGGTGTTTGGACTAAAAGCAACAATGCAGTAATGGTTACGATCATGAACGTTTAAATTTTTTCATATTTCTTCCACTTAAATCAGCCTTAGTTGCGTTTTGTTTTGCTTCGGCTTTCGTTTTCTTAGAACTGTTTTTCGGCTCCCAAGCTTTCGGTGAACATCACGAGCTAAATCTTTAAACTGGCCATTCTTCCGAATTGCATGAATCCTCTCACGCGCGGTTCGCATTGCCAATGCATTATCAACGATTGGAGGTGGGTAATCAAAGCCAGCTTGTAAACCACATACTACAGAGTCAAATTGCGGCATGGCGAATGGCTGGTGTATCCATTCTGGGGGCAGCCCAGCTAATTCAGGTAGCCAGCGCCTTAAAAAGTTCCCATCCGGATCATGGTCCGTTGACTGTTTAATTGGGTTATATATACGGATTGTATTTATACCGGTTACGCCAGACTGCATTTGGAACTGGCTGTAGTGAATGCCTGGCTCATAATCAGTAAATAGCCCTGCCATATAAGGGGCCGTTAGCCGCCAGTCTAACCACAGATGATAACTCGCAAAACTAACAAGCATGGCCCGCATACGGAATGTGATCCAGCCATGATGTATCAGCGCGCGCATGCAAGCATCAACCATCGGATAACCAGTTCTGCCCAACATCCAAGCAGTCAGATATTCATCATTTGAAGTACCATCACGGACATGATCATATAACGGATGCATAGCGGTAAATTCAATATCTGGCTGGTCTTCAAGTTTTTGTATGAAATGACAGCGCCATGCCAGCCGAGATGATACCGCCCTACACCCGCGCCGCTTGGCCGGGCTAATATCTAGTTGTGGGTTGGCCAGATAGTTGCGAATGGTGGCCTCCACCTCGCGCGACGACACCACACCCCATGCCAAATGTGGTGACAGACGCATCGAGCTATCAGGCCCATTTGATGGTGATGCTAGATTTCTAATATAATGCTGGCTACGCTCCATAAGAAACGACTCCAAAAGAGCCATTGCTGCCTTACGGCCACCTGTCTGGGTTCTGCCCGTTTGCTCCTCTATCGAAGATGGTACTGGCGGCCCGAATAACGGATCATCCTTACTAGGCAACAGATCTGATTTGCACGTTAAAATTTTTAGTAAGCGATCTGGACGCGGCCAACGGTCTTTGAGCATACGCTGGCTTCGGATCTTAGCCCAATCATTCCGGTTTTGCAGACGCCGGACAACACCGTTTGCAGGCGTTTCACAAAATTGGATATTCCGGCTAAGACAAAAAGCCATGACCGCTCGGTCACGCGCATAGGTAAAGGCATCACCAGTTTCTTCGTGCGCATAGATGCTGTCAATTTCAAATTCATGTTCCAGATCAGAAAGAACGTCAGTTACCGCGCCAATGCGTATAATCAGCCCTTGACCAAGAACTGTAAGGCTTGCATCAAGTTCCTTTAAGCAATCATATACAAAACACCATTGCCGGCGTGATGATGTTGGCAGCTGCCAATACTCCGGCTCAACAACAAATAATGGCAGAACTGCAGCGCCATCCCGCACCGCATTAAATAAGGGCGCATGATCAGATACTCGCAAATCGCGCTTGAACCAGACAATGATTATTTTCTGTTGCATGATCAGATATTAGCATTACTGGATTAAAACTTTCAAACGTTCTAGCAAAACTTGCGGCATATTATAGCTACCCATCAAAAGATGTTATTGCCCATCAGCCATCACTTGCGCATACTCGTTCCTGCCTGGTCTGTATTTGCAGCTACGGTTTTATTTTTATCCACCTTGAAAGAACTCCCATGACGAAAATTTCCGCCAATCTACTTGGTGATATTCGCAGTCAATTTGCGCAAATCGACGCCTGCCCCGTTCAAGGGCCACGCGTATTCTTTGAAAATGCTGGTGGGGCTTTGGCCCTTAAAAAGACAGTGGAAACCTCAGCCAAATTTGCCGCCATCCCTGATAATCAGGGGCGCGACAATCCGGGATCACATGAACTGATGCGGGTGATTGATAAGGCCAAAAAAGATCTGCGAGCCTTTATGAATGCTCCATCCGGACAGTTCTTTGTTGGGGAGAGTGGAACCGAACTCATTTTCCGGCTTATTATGAATGCCTGTCTTGGCACAGCCAAAAGTGGGGTTGTTCTAGGGTCAACAGTTGAGCATCCAGCAACACGAAGCGCGAGCGCAAGGTGGGCAACGATTAGCGGCAAGGAACATGTGCTGATCAAGCATGATGATGATGCTGGGCTAGTCACCACCCAAGCCTATGCAAACCAAGTTACGAAAGATACGCATGTTGCAACCATCCTGCACACATCACCAGTAACCGGAATGGGAATGGATGTGCCGGCTATTACCAAAGCCATTCGTGCAGTAAATCCTGATTGCTTTATTATTGTTGATGGCATCCAACACGCCGCTCATGGGCAGATAGACATCAGCTCATATGATATTGATGGCTATGTCATTTCACCATATAAAATGTTTTCAAGACATGGATATGGGCTTGCATGGATTTCTGACAGAATGGCGGCACTGCCGCATGACAGTCTTGTTGGAGGTCCAGCCGAAAATTGGGAGCTTGGCACCCGCGATACTGGAGCCTATGCAACTATGTCTGATGTTGTTGAATATATCGAATGGCTCGGCAGCAAGATTTGCACTAGCCCAGAGCGAAGCGCTCGCTTTAAGTCTGCTAGTGACGCCATTCATGACCATGAACAAACACTGACTAAAGCCATGATTCATGGCACCGGTAATTTGCCCGGACTGGCTGAAATGGGGAATGTTCATATCATTGGTGGTGCAGACAACCCTGCCCGTGAAGGCCTTGTTTCAATTTATGTTGATGGCATCGCCTCCATTGATATAGTTGCTCACTTGAACCAAGAGGGTATCCGAACCCACCTTCGTAAGGCCGATCACTATTCAGGCAACATTCTTGACCCACTTGGCGTCGATAGCTGCATTCGAGTTTCAATGTGTCATTACAATAGTATTGCTGAAGTGGCTAAATTCTTGAGCATTATGAAAACCATTACAGCGCAAAATTGAGGTCCACATGCGATTTTACAAAAATTTGATGAATATCTAAGATCGCACTGCATCGGTTAAAATAAATGCAATTTGACAAGGCTCGCTCCCACGGTTTGACCAAGCATGGTTGGTGCCTTGTTGAACAACTACATCACCAGCCTTTAGCAAATATTCATCTTCATCCAACATCATGTAAATTTGCCCTGTCATCACAACAGCATAATCTACACTGTCAGTCCGATGCATAAAAGGATGACGAGCGCCCTCGACAATACTGGTGCCAGCTCCCATTTCTGCGAAAGCAGCCTTACCATCTAATGATGCAAGTTCCTCTGAATTTTCTGGGTCAAATTGAACAATTCGGAATACTGATCCATTTTTTGGCGGATGAAGAACCAAAGGCCCGTCAACTGGGTCATCGTGGCATTCCATTACAGCTGGCATTTGGGTATTTTTCCACAAGTTGGTTAATGTAACTCCAGGTCGGTTTGGGCGGTTAAGTATACAATTAGCCGTTCCATCCATTATAACCGTTGCTACACCATCCTTGTTATGGCCAGTCACAACACGCCTTATTTTTTTACCCATAAAATACCCCCAATTGCCTAAGCTTCATAGTGACAGTTTTATCAATTTCCTGCAAAGCAGCAGACTCAAGCGCCCCTTTTCGGAAATTTTTAAGTACAAGGCTCTAGACCCTCACAATATTTTTTGTTGGATCAAAAAAGGGCAACATCACAATTTCTGCATTACAAACACCATTAGCCATTCTTACCTGAACATTTGCGCCAATCTCCAATGATTGATGATCAATCATCGCCATTGCAATATTTTTTTCAAGCCTTGGTGAGTAAACTGCCGAGGTAACTTTTCCAATAGTTTTATTATCTCTGTTCACTGGCCAAAACTCGGTGTTTGGGCCGCTGAGCGGCATTGTCTTTAAGATCAGCCCCACTTGTTTCCGTTTTGCACCAGCAATTTTAATTTGGCGCAAAGCTTCTTTTCCAACAAACTCATGGGGAGCATCTATTGCAACTAAGCGCTCGAGTCCTAGCTCAAAAGGATTGGTATGGATATCCATATCAGCATGATAAGAAAGCATGCCTCCCTCTATCCGGCGGATTGTAGATGTATGACCTGCTTTCAAACCAAATGGCACTCCCGCCAACATAATTTTTTCCCAAAGTTCAGTCCCACGCGCACCATCTTGAAGATATATTTCATAGCCGAGTTCGCTCGACCAGCCAGTCCTAGAAACAATCAAATCCATGTCATCCAATCTCAGATGCCGGATCCAATAGTATTTCAAATGGGCAATCTCATCACCAAATAGGGTCTTCATAACGTCCATCGAACGTGGCCCCTGCAGTTGCAACGGCGAAGCATCAGGCTCACAAATATTGACGTTAAAACCGGCATTAACTGCTAAACCTTGTGCCCAAAACAAGACATCACTATCAGCAAGCGAAATCCAAAACTTGTTTTCTTCTAGTCTTAAAATAATTGGATCATTGAGAATGCCGCCTTCCGCATTCGTTATCAAAGCGTATTTGCATTGTCCAACAGCCATTTGACTGAGATCTCGCGGGGTCAAGTATTGAACAAAGACAGCAGCATCTGGCCCTGTGATCTCAACCTGACGCTCTACAGAAACATCACATAAAATAGCATCATTAACGAGGTTCCAAAAATTTTGTTCCGGGTCACCAAAGTCGCGAGGGATGTACATATGGTTATAAACTGAAAACGCTTTTGCACCCCACTTGACCGTAGCCTCAAAATAAGGGGATTTGCGGATTTGCGTACCAAAACAAAAATCATCTAAATCATCCATAAAAGATTCCTCAACTTCTGTAAAAAAAATACAATTCCATAACTCAAGAGATACTATGAACTTTGAAACGCCCAATAACATGTTCTTTTAACGCTTAGACCTTATCAAACAAATCTGTCTATTAAGGGAGAAAAAAATCATTAAAGAAACTGAAGCGGAATTACCAGTAAAGTTAGATCACAAATTCAGATTCGACTTCCCTTTTTCATTCGAATAATCTTATCATTTGTTAGAAACTTTTTTAATTATCAGACTAAGTCGAATTTGGGAGACAGTTATAATGAGCCGAGACCAGGCATTAGCCGCAATTGAAGACTATTATGCTAGTGGCAGCTTTGAGGCTCAACTAGCTCGCCGCATTTATTTCAAAACTGAGAGCAATCTTCCAAATTGCGATGATGCGCTGCAAGCCTATCTCGATGACGACATTATTCCATATCTGTCAGACATGGGCTTTACATGCAACGTGTACCCCAACCCGCGGAAAGATGCTGGACCATTTTTGGTTGCACAAAGGTTTGAAAGTGATGATCTGCCTACAGTTATGACTTATGGCCACGGCGACGTTGTTGCAGGATATGATGACCAGTGGGACAACAAGATGTCGCCATGGCATATTACCAAGGTAGGCCAGCGCTGGTATGGACGCGGTACAGCAGATAATAAAGGTCAGCACACCATAAATTTGGCTGCTTTAAAAACAGTATTAGACACTCGGGGAAAACTTGGTTTTAACGTAACAGTTTTGATTGAGATGGGTGAGGAACGCGGCTCACCTGGGCTAAAAGATTTTTGTGCAGCCCACAAAGACCTGTTCGATGCTGATGTTTTTATTGCGTCAGACGGCCCCCGTATTCAACCTGAAAACCCTACCATTTTTATGGGATCACGTGGCGTCTTTAATTTTACTATGCGTCTTGATTCACACTCTGGCGGGCATCACTCTGGCAATTGGGGCGGGCTTCTCACAAATCCTGGTGTGATAATGGCGCATGCACTGGCAAGCATGATTGACCGCAACGGAAAAATCCTAGTTGACGGGTGGCGCAACACCCATATCCCAAATTCAGTTCGGGACGCCATTGCAAAACTTGAAGTAGGTGGCGGCGAAAACACTCCAGAAATCAATTCTAACTGGGGCGAACCAGATATGACAGTTGCAGAACGTGTTTTTGCTAGCAACACTTTTGAAGTTCGAGCTTTTGAAACAGGAAACCCAAAATCCCCAGCTAATGCCATTCCTCCGTCCGCGATAGTTTTTGGCCACCTACGCTATGTTGTTGGGACAGATATTACGCAGCTCATGCCATTGCTACGGACCCACTTGGACCAGAATGACTTCAATGATATCAAAATTACCAGTGAACGTGATCCAATGCATGCTACGCGGCTTGATCCAAATCACCCTTGGGCGAAATGGGTTGTAAAATCTCTTGCACAAACAGCAGATGGTGAAATTTCAGTTGTGCCAAACCTTGGTGGATCATTACCAAATGATGTTTTTGCCGATTTACTTGGTCTGCCAACAATCTGGGTTCCACATTCCTATGCAGGATGTTCACAGCATGCACCAAATGAACATATACTCGAATCAATCAGCCAAAGTGCTCTTCGTTTAATGACAGGTTTATGGTGGGATCTTGGTGAAGGCAGCACTCCAAAAAAAGCTTCCTAATTTTTTCTGGTATCAATATATAATTTATAGCGAGGAAAGCATATGTCAGAACTTTGTGATAAAACAGCAGTTGAATTGAGGTCATTGATTGGACGCAAAGATATCTCACCAGTTGAGTTAGTAGAGAGCTGTATTAGCAGAATTGAAAAGATAGATTCTAAATTAAATGCTGTTGTAACGCCTGCGTTTAAAAGAGCTCGTGAGGAAGCATCACTTGCCGAAAAATCTGTTATGGATGGCGAAGAGCTTGGCTTATTACATGGCCTACCAGTTGGCATTAAAGACTTAGAGGCAACAATCGATATCCGCACCACATCAGGCTCGCAGTTATATGCGGATCATGTGCCAGACAAAGACCAAGGATCAGTTGCCAATATTCGTGCTGAGGGCGGTATTGTAATAGGGAAAACGAATACTCCTGAATTTGGCGCCGGTGCTAACACTCGCAATCTAGTTTTTGGAGCCACTAGCAATCCATTTTCACTTGAAAAGACTTGTGGTGGATCATCAGGGGGCTCAGCAGTTGCCCTTGCCACTGGTATGATGCCGCTAGCCAGTGGCTCAGATTATGGAGGCAGCCTTCGCACCCCAGCAGGCTTTTGTGGTGTTGTTGGAATCAGGCCATCGCCAGGCATTGTTGCGGCCGAAGGACGGCCTGTTGGACTTCTTCCTTTTTCTGTTCTTGGCCCAATGGGCCGCAATGTTGATGATGCCTACCTATTGCTTCAGGCGCAAATGGGGGTTGATCCACATGATCCTTTTTCCACTGCGTCCGATGTTGATTTGTTTGCACCACTTGAATCTGCTGACCTTGGAAGCATCAAGGCTATGATCACTCCAGACCTTGGAGCGGCTCCAATGTCAAAAAGCTATCAGTCAATCTTTACTGACCGCGTTAACATTTTTAAACATTACTTTGCCAGTGCTGATTCTGACAACCCGGACTTTACCAACGCTGATAATTGTTTTGAGGTTCTGCGGGGTGTTAATTTTGTGGCAGCGCATGGTGAGCGTGTTCGCAAATACCGTGACATACTAAGTCCAAATGTTGTTGACAATGTAGACCGCGGGCTTGCTTACAATCTTGAAGATGTCGCTATAGCCCACCTACAGCAAAGTAAAATTGCGCGAGATTGGCTCGACTTATTCAACGAAATTGATGTGGTGATTTGTCCAGCAGCAGCAACAACACCCTTTGATCACAGTCAATGGTCAGTCACTGAAATTGACAGTGTTAAGATGCCAACCTATATGCGATGGCTTGCTATCACCTATATGCCAACCATGGCGCTTGCGAGCGCAGTTGTGTTGCCCTGCGGGCTAGATGATAAAAATATGCCTTTTGGCATTCAAGTCCTTGGCGCACCAGGTAATGATCGAATGGTTATTGAAGTAGCTAAGGCGCTGGAAACTGTTTTAGCGATGAATGAAAAAACCTGCCGCCCAATACCAAATATTAAGCAATTGTCCGCCTAGCCCTGAGAATTTTTTATTTACAGAGCGCCTGCAAAGTTCAACTCTAGCATCAGTTGTTCTTTCTGGCGCTCCGTGGATCAGGAACCAAAATAGAGTCAAGTAGCGTCTTTGTATAATCGTGCTTGGGATTTTTGAAAAGTTGTTCAGTTTCAGCTTCTTCAACTTTTTTACCAAAATACATTACAGCTACTCTTGTCGCCATATGCTCAACCACCGCTAAATTATGGCTGATCAAAACATAGGTAAGCTCTAATTCTTTTCTCAATTCATTGAGCAAATTCAAGATTTGGGATTGCACAGACACATCTAGCGCCGAAGTTGGTTCGTCACAAATCACAATTTTTGGTCTGTTTATTAGCGCTCTAGCAATCGCAACACGTTGGCGCTGTCCACCAGATAATTGATTAGGAAATTGTTCAAGCATTCGCGAGGGCAGACCAACCAAATCCATGGTGGTCAATACTCTTTGCTTCCACGTTTCAGGGCTTAAGTCACCCTGTACTTTGAGAGGCAATGTGATGATTGAACCAATTGTTTTGCGGGGGTTAAGCGATGAATATGGATCTTGAAAGATAGGCTGAACAAGTTTTGCAAGCTCCAATCTAGAAATTTCATTTAAAGGCTTACCACAGAGTTTTACAACCCCTCCATCCGGCTCAAGAAGCCCTAACATTATTTTTGCTAAAGTCGTTTTTCCACAACCTGACTCCCCAACAATTGCAAGCGTTTCACCCCGGCTGACGGACAATGAAACCTTGTCTACCGCTCTCAAAATTTCCTTACCCCGGAAAAGTCCCTGAGATATTTTGTAATCTTTTATTACTCCAGTCGCTTCAACCATAAGATCAGTCATTAGCTGGCCTTTCGTTGCTTTGAATTGTATGATTTTTCCAAACATTCGTTGCAGCAAAATCGTACAAAATGTGACTCTGAGCCTTGAACTTTAAATGCGTTTTCCTCGTTATCAATAGCCACGAGATTTATGTTTGAATTTTTTTTCTGTTCATCATCACCACTCCACCGACCAGAAAAGCGGCAGCCAGAAAAATCTCCTACAAGAGAAGGAACCATACCCGGAATGGAGCCAAGTGGTTCACCTCGTTTAATTTTTCCAGGAACGGGGATACAACTCAACAAACCTCGGGTATATGGGTGTGAGGGATTATCAAAAATTTCAAAGACACTTCCCTCCTCGACTATCTGACCGGCATACATAACTGCCACTCTGTCAGCAATGTTAGCTACTACACCTAAATCATGCGTTATAAATATCAGGCCAACGTCAAAATCATTTTGTAGATTTTTCATTAACTTTAGTATTTGAGCCTGAATAGTGACGTCTAATGCAGTTGTTGGCTCATCTGCAATGATTAATTGAGGCTCGCATAACAGTGTCATCGCTATCATTACGCGCTGTCTAAGCCCCCCAGAAAGCTGGTGTGGGTATTGACGTAAACGCTTTACCGCAGGAATGATGCCTACTTTCTCTAACATTTGAATCACCAAAGCCTTTGCTTCTGCTCCAACAATCGCCCTATGGCGTGACAGCGTTTCCAGCATTTGATTTTCAACAGTGAATGAGGGGTTCAAACTTGACATAGGCTCCTGAAAGATCATGCCCATTTTATTTCCCCTAACATCAGACATCTGTTTTTCAGAAAAATTTAAAATATTCATTTCACCCAGCGTCATTTCTTCAACCTTCCGGATGGCCTTTTTAGGCAGGAGATCCATTATAGCAAGCGATGTTAGTGACTTACCACAACCAGATTCTCCAACAATACAAAGTGTTTCACCTTTTTCAACATGAAGACTGATGCTATCGACTGCTCTAAGCATACCGCCAGCGACTGGTATCTCTATTGATAAGTTTTTTACATCCAGTACGTTCTCAGACATTTTTTGTCCTTAATTTCTATTTTCTGGTGCGGTGATGTCTCGGACCCCGTCACCCATCAAATTAATTGCTAAGACTAACAGAAACAGGGCAACACCCGGGATCGTTATTAACCACGGTTCAAATAGCATCATATCTTTTCCCTCAGAAACCATCAAACCCCAAGATGGCAGTGGTGGCTGAACCCCTAACCCAAGAAATGATAAAGCTGCTTCAAGGATAATGGCATGAGCCATTTCAAGTGTTGCTATGACAATAAGATTGTTAACCACGTTCGGCATAATTTCTGTCATCAGAATACGTGGTGTTGAACATCCAACTGCTTGAGATGCTGCGACATAATCCATAGAGCGAATTTGCAAGGTAGAGGTTCTCATCACAACGGCAAAACGATCCCACAACAATAATCCAAGAACCATAACCACGACCTGCAATGAACCACCAACGATAGCTACAACTGCCAACGCCACAAGCACAACAGGCATAGATAAACGCACAGTGATTAAAAATGTCACTACCATATCAACACGGCCACCAAAATAACCAGCCATCACACCCATTATGGTGCCAATTAATCCGGAAATTATCGCGGCGCCAAAACCAATTAGGAGTGAGATTCTTGCTCCATAAATTAATCGGGAAAGATAGTCTCTGCCTAGATGGTCTGTGCCAAATATATGTTCCCAGGATCCTCGACTATCCCATACAGGCGGGATCAACCTCGCAAGCAAATCTTGGTTATAAGGATCATGGGGGGCTAAAATTGGAGCAAAGAGCGCCAAAACAAATATTGATAGGACAATAAAGGCTCCAACCATAACTCCTTGATGGCCAACAAAACGAGTGTAGACAGAAGAGCTTTTGGGCGTTGTTGAGGAAGGCTCAATGGTCATGGCGTTTATTTAATCCTTATACGAGGGTCAAGCCAGGCATTGATAAGATCGGCAATGAATGTCAAGACAATATAGAAAAGGGAAAAAACCAAAATCAATCCCTGCACAGTAGGGAGATCATTACGTGTAATAGATTCCCAAGCCAGAAAGCCAGCTCCATGAAGTGCAAAAATAGTCTCCACAACGATTGAACCACCTAGCATAAATCCAAACTGAACCGCAGCCAGACTAACTACTGGGATAATTGCGTTTCGAAGTGCATGCTTGAACAACACGACAGGTGGCCTTAACCCTTTAGCACGAGCGGTCCTTATGTAGTCAGTGCTTAAAACCTCAAGCATTCCTGTTCGAGTTAACCGCATAATCGCTGGGGCTGCATAATACCCTAGAACAATTGTAGGCATAACAAAATGCAACCACGTATCAGAACCAGATACTGGTAACAATCTAAGCGAGACCGACAAGAAAACGATTAGCATTAATGCAAACCAGAAACTTGGCAGCGCCTGCCCCATAACTGATAGAAATAATGCGACCCGATCAATAAAGCTGTTTGGCCTTATTGCTGCAGCTACTCCTAACGGAACTGAAAGCACTATTGCAAACGTAATGGCACAAAGGCCCAAAGTCATTGTGGTTGGCAACCGTTCGCCAATAAGAGCGCTAACATCGGTTCTGAAATAATAACTTTTTCCAAGGTCACCACTTGCGGCTCGTTGAAGCCAGTCAAAATACTGAACAAGAATAGGTCGATCAAAGCCATAAAGCTGACGAATCGCTTCAATATCCGCGTCAGCCGCAGTTTCACCAGCCATTGCTATTGCCGGATCACTGGACAAATATAAAAGCCCAAAGCTAATGAAGGATACCGTCAGGGCAACTAACCCAGCCAGTCCAAGACGCTTGAGAGTGTAATATAGCATTTTAGAGAACTCTTTAAAAAACTAAAAAATCGCCTGCGCCCAGAAAATGAGCGCAAGCGACAAAGATTTTACATCCATTTTGCAGTGAAAAACCGAGGAATTTCATCTGGTGTTGGATTGAAGTCAACATCTTTGGTAAAAGCATAATTGGTATTGTAAGACCAAAGTGGGAACATGAAAGCCTCGTCAGAAATTCTTGATAGGGCAGCTTTATAAGCTGCTTTTCTAACACCTAAGTCGACTGATGTATCTCCAATGCCTAATTGCTTAATAACCTCTGGGTCCTTGGAGTAATCATCTTTACCACCCGACTGGAAATGACTTGTGATTGCCGAGACATCATTTATTGAATAAGAGCCCCAAGTGCCAAAGTTGAAAGGCGCCTTGCCATCTTGAACCTTATCTCTGAAAGCTGCATATTTGAGATATTCAAACTTGGTTGTGATTCCAACTGCATTTAAATTGTTAATCATTGCCTCTGCATAATCACGATTTCTGTAGGCTAAGAAAGGTGTTTCAAACCCATTAGGATATCCTGCTTCAGCAAGTAGTTTTTTTGCTTTTGCTGGATTGTAATCATAAGTTTGTACATCTTGAGTGCAGCCAAACTGAGATGGAAAACATAGGGAATTCACAACAATTGACTCGCCCTGAACAAGCGCCTTCACAATGCCTTCACGATCAATAGAATGTGCAATCGCACGTCTCACTCTAACGTCATTCATTGGATTTTTACTGTGACGACCCATTGCATCAAAATTTAAATAGCCAATACGCATGGTCGAAGAATTCTTTACCGTGAACGCTCCTTGCGCCTTAATACGTTCCGCCTGATCTGGCTTAACTTTCCAAATCCAATCAATGCCACCTGAGAAAAGCTCCGCGAGCTGAGTATTGCTCTCTGCAATTGTGCGGAAAACTATTTTACCAATGCTAGCTTGACCTTTAGGGCTGCTCGTGTGATATCCGTCATATTTCTTAAACCGATATCTCTTTCCTGGCTCTACACTTGTCACCTGATATGGACCTGTTCCTACCGGCTTTAGCGCCATACCCTCAGGACCATTTTTACTGTAATAGTCGTTTGGATACATCACAACTGGACCAGATAAAAATTCAAGCGCAGCTGGAAATGCTTTTTTTAAATTTAACTGAACTTTATATTCACCAA
Organism: Candidatus Puniceispirillum sp.; assembly: GCA_028382965.1. Classification (GTDB taxonomy): domain Bacteria; phylum Pseudomonadota; class Alphaproteobacteria; order Puniceispirillales; family Puniceispirillaceae; genus UBA3439. The sequence goes on along the minus strand of JAOEUK010000001.1, from coordinate 563,187 downwards.
GCTTTTCTGCGTTCTTCCACCAATTAACATTTCTAGCAGGCTTTGCTCCATTAGCTGGATCTGCAAGATAGTTAAATGTGAACACCACATCATCAGCATCAAATTTTTCACCATTATGGAACTTAACGCCCTTACGAAGGTCAAACTGCAGTGTTGTCGAATTGACCCAACTGTAAGCAGCCGCAAGGTTTGGCAAATATTCATTAGTTTTTGGGTCTCTATATAATAGTCCATCCCAAACCATACGCGAAATAATAATTCCTTCACGAGCAGTGTTGTAATAGTTATCAATTGATTCTAACTCGCGATCAATGGCTACATTTAGTGTGTCATCAGACTTCCCAGCATGCGCCATAGCTGAAGCCCCTGACACAAGCAATGCACTAGCGAGCAGCGTTCTAAAATGCTTGTTAACAGACATTTATCTCTTCCTTTTCTAGATTTTTTATTTTTTTCTTACCTACAAAATCTAATCATATCATTTCATAAATGTCGAGCCTCTATGTTGAAAGTTAAAAGAATTAATTTGTGATCATTATAATTGTAACAATGAATTTTTCTAGAATAACTCATATTTATTTCACAGCAGTTTTGGTTGCATCATTTCATGGATCACGACATAGTCACGAAATTAGACGCATCGCGCTCATGCCCTTTTGCGCAACATTTTAGTGCACAAAAAGTGGTTTAGGTGTTATTTTGAAAACAGAAATTGAACAAAAGAAGCGACGCAATCTTAGCCAATTTTTGCATAAAGATAATGCGCTAAAATCTGTATTCTGGATGCTCATTTCATGCGTAGCGCTGTCACTTTTGGCTGCCCTTGGTCGATTGTTGGGTCAATATGAAGTCAACGCCTTTCAGACAGTGTTTTGTCGTTTACTATTTGCCTTTCTTGTTATGTTACCACTAGTCTTACATCAAGGAATCAAAACTGTAACAACCAACCAATTAAAAACCTATTTCGTAAGGGCAATGTCAGGAATGGTGGCAATGTGGACATGGTTTTACGCAGTGACACTTATTCCAATTGGCGAACAGACTGCTCTTAGTTTTCTTGCTCCTCTTTTTACAACAGTCGGCGCTGCTTTTCTTTTGCGCGAAACAGTCCGCATTCGCCGGTGGGCAGCAATCATTATCGGCTTTGTTGGTGCACTCATTATTATTCGACCAGGAATTGTTGACATCAGTATTGGTCATTGGGTGTCAATTTTATCAGCAACAGCAATGGGCTGTTCTGCTCTCATTATTAAAAAATTAACACAACAAGATCATCCACTAATAATTGTATTTATTTCACACCTCATAATGATTCCAATCGCAATCATTCCAGCACTGCTTGTATGGGAATGGCATGCAAATGAAGTTTGGTTAATAATGATTGCAACTGGCCCTATTGCGGTTGTCGGTCACTTCACACTTACCAAAGCCTATTCTCTTGCTGACGCATCTTTTGTTGCTGGCATAGATTATGCGAGATTGCCATTCGCCATACTGTTTGGCTGGGTTCTTTTTGGAGAGTTATCAGACATATGGACATGGTTAGGCGCCAGCATAATTTTTGTGTCATCTTTTTATGTCACTCAAAGGGAAATTCGTGAAAAGAAAAAAACATTATTGACTGAAAGGGGTTAGTACAATGACCGAACCCATATTGAACTGGTTAGACGAACAGCAAGAAAACATGCTGGATCTGCTTGGTGATCTGGTAAACATTGATAGCAATAGTTTTGACAAGGCTGGTGTTGATCGCGTTGCAGAGCGGCTAGCCAGTTTTTTTGACTCACAGTCAATTTCCCATGAAAATATCCCCATTGCAACGCATGGTGATGCAATGCGCGCAGTCGTTGCTGGTGGCAAAGGTAATCGTCCAATTTTACTTTGCGGCCATCGTGATACAGTTTTCCCCACTGGAGAAGTTGAAAAACGCCCTTTTGAAATACTTGATGGTAAGGCATATGGACCCGGAGTTGCAGACATGAAACCTGGCCTCGTGATTAATGCTTTTATTCTGGCAGCATTTCAAAAATTTGGTGGGCAACCAAACCCAATTGTTGGATTGTTTACTGGTGACGAGGAAATTGGTTCGCCAACGTCACAAGCTGTTATTATTGCAGAAGCAAGAAAAGCACGCCTCGCATTTAACAGCGAGCCAGGACGACCAAATGGGAACATTGTCACAAAAAGAAAAGGTGGTATTTTTTGCCACTGTGATATTCAGGGAGTTGCCGCCCATTCAGGTGGTTTTTTTGAAGACGGCCGGAGCGCAATCGAAGAGCTTGCCCGAAAGATTCAGGCCCTTCACGCCCTCACCAATCTTGATCGCGGCATCACCCTAAATGTTGGGCTGGTAACTGGGGGACAATCAGTAAATACAGTGGCGGCGGAGGCTAGCTGCGATATTGATATTCGTTATCGGGAAAGTGATGATAGGGACAAGATCTTTAACACAGTCCGGAGAATTTGTGAGACCACAAGCGTTGATGGCACACGGTCTGAAATGACGGTAAGGGGAGAATTCCATCCACTTGCCCCATCTCAGCAATCAGCTGAGCTTTTTGACATATATACTAAAACAGCTGCAGCGTACAACGTTACCGTCAAAGGCGAACATTCTGGGGGTTGTGCTGATAGTGGCTTCATTGCCGGAGTTGGCACACCGGTTATTTGCGGGGTTGGCCCAATTGGCGGTAATTATCATCGTGCAGATGAGTGGATGCAAATTGACAGTCTGGCCGAACGTGCAAAATTCATCACTGCAACAATCTTGACCATAGCAAGCCAGCCAACAAAAACTGGCCTTTAAACAAAACTGTCACTTAAATTTTAGCTCCTAAATTTGGATAAAGCTGCCATTCCATCGCCCGCCGGATCCGCTCCACCATCCAGCATGCCATTTTGAAGTCGGATAGCATGCACCATCGGCATGACGTAACTTGCAGCATAGCGCCGTGTCTCATAGCCATCCTTATTTAGATCGCGTTCAACACCTCGGAAAATCCGATTGGTTAATTCAATAATATTTGAGGTTGCACAAAAACGGGGAGCGGAAACAGCATCCTGCGCACTCATGCCAAAATCAACCACGTTCAAAATTGCCTGCAACACACCCATCGTGATGGTGGTCCCACCTGGTGCGCCAAGAGCCAGTGTTGGCATTCCATCCTTTGATAATATCGTTGGACACATAGCGGTAAAACGTGCCTTACCTGGGGCAAGGCTGCCAACATGGCCTGGGCGCGGATCGAAAACCATCATGCAGTTGTTGTACATAAACCCCAGCCCGTCAGTAATCACCCCGGAAGATGAGCCCAGGGAATGCGTAACATTGACAATATTGCCTGCCGTGTCTGCCACAACGAGATGAGTTGTGTCTTTACTTTCAGGCGCACCAGCATTGACCCGAACAACATTTGCCTTATGACCGGCACGTATTTTTTCTGCTGTCTTGGCCGCCAACTCCTTGCTTTTCATTTGCTCAAGTGGAATGTCCAAAAAATTGGGATCCCCCATAAACGCATCCTTATCGATGGTTGCATATTTCATCGCCTCAGCAACAGTTGCAATATATCTCGCTGAATTATGGCCCATAGCGGCAAGGTCAAACGTCTCAAGAATATTCAGCATCTGCAAGATCATCAACCCACCACCCGGCAGCTGGTTAGTATCAACGTCAAAATCACGATAACGGCCCTTCAATGGGGCAATCTTGGTTGGCGCACAATCAGCCAGATCATCTGTGGTCAGTAAGCCGCCATTGGCTCTCATATCGGAAGCGATTTCATTAGCAATGTCACCATGATAAAACACCCCAATTCCTTCACTTGCGATCCGCTCGTATAGACGGCCCATGTCCGGATTCCTCAAAATATCTCCAACACTTAAAAGTGTTCCGTCATCATGCAAATAAATCTTGCGGGCAGCATCTAGTTCTTTGACCACCGCCAAACGTTCCATCCGACCAGCTTGAGCTGGTTGCAACCAGAAGGCATGAACCTTCGGCCGCACCGCAAACCCATCCATGCAATACTTGATTGCGGGTTGCAATAATCTGCCAAGCGGCATCGTGCCGTAGGCACGAAGAGCAGTATCAAATGCCTGTAGGGTCATTGGTGAAGTCATCGATTTGTAGCCAAATTCATTCACCTTGCCTTTTAGAACAAATCCAAAACCATCGTCACATTCACGTTCAATCAAATCTTCCCACATATCTGACCTGGTGGCTTTTGGGGCCTTCCCATGAAAATCAAAAAAGCTATTTTCATCCGTTTCTGGCATAAAGACCTGCATTGATCCAAAGCCGGCAATACCACACATCTGCGGATCAACAACCGTTTGCACCATTGCCGCCGCAATAGCTGCATCCATAACATTGCCGCCCGCGTTAAAAATATCGAGGCCAGCCTCAACAGCTTCTGGCTGTGGTGCAGAAATCATACAACTCGTCATCGATCCATTCCCTGTTTACAATTTTTTGAATCCTATTCACCACAGCATAAACTATTTTTTTGAACAGTTGCTAGAGGTCTTAGGTGTTCTTTTATTGCGCAACCGACTTGTACCTGTGGGCAACAGCAAGCTAACATCAAATGCGATTATGAAAATAAGGGGTCACAAAGTGGATATTACAAAACTGGACTTTAACGACGAAACGATCCTTGCTGGATTGAAACCATGGGCTTTGTGCGAAAGTCCAAGTTATGATCCATCAGCGGTAAATCGAATGCAGGATCTTGCCGCGCATGATCTTGCTGTAATGGGCGCTTCTATCGAGCGTATTACTCCGCATCAATCAATTGGTGATTGTGTTCGCGCCCGCTTTAACCACACCAAACCTGATCAGCCTGGCATTTTGATTCTAGGCCATATGGATACAGTTCACCCACTTGGCACGCTCGCACATTTGCCAGTAAAACGGGATGGAAATCTATGTTACGGACCGGGCATCTGTGATATGAAGGGAGGTAATTATCTTATGCTAGAAGCAATTCGGCAACTGCATCGCATTGGGGCTGAACCCCCACTTCCCATAACCATTCTATTTACATCTGATGAAGAAATTGGATCGCCACATACGCGAAGCCTGATCGAGTCAGAGGCATCGCGGGCCAAAGCGGTACTGGTGCCAGAACCCGCGCGCAAAGGTAATGGCGTAACTTCAGGTCGATATGCGGTTGCGCGCTACGATATAACCACTTACGGCCGCCCAAGTCACGCAGGTTTACGCCTTAACGATGGGAGATCAGCTATCCGCAAAATGGCAACTCATGTTCTTGATATCGAAGCCATGACAAGTGATAATTGCACCTTTTCAGTTGGAGTTATGAATGCTGGAAAATGGGTAAATTGCGTCTCATCTAAAGCCACTGCCGAAGTTCTCTCCATGTCCAAGCAACAGCAAGACCTTGATAAGGGTGTTGAAAAAATGCTGTCTTTTAATGATGCTAATAGTGATGTGGTGACAGAGGTAACCTTAGGGCTGACACGTCCAGTTTGGACCGCATCAGAAAAGGATTTGAAGCTGGTTGATCTTGCTAATCAACTTGCTAGCCAGCTTGACCAGCCTTTTCACCACGAAAGTTCGGGCGGCGGTAGTGACGGAAACTTCACAGGCGCGATGGGCATTCCAACGCTTGATGGGCTTGGCGTTGCTGGTGACAAATACCATACACTTGAAGAACATATTGAAATTGATAGCCTATCAGTGCGTGGCAAAATGATGGCCGGCCTACTTATGGGTATAGACCATAACCTGTAACTTTCATTCTATCCGCAGGAGACACTCATGGCTGAAACAAAATTATCCACCCATACCCTAGATGCGCTCTATCTGCGCGACAAAAACCTTGTTGATGAGGTTATCGGGCAAATGACATTTACCGACGCGATGTTCTATCACATCATGGGAGTTGCCCCCACGCCTGGCCAGCGTGCAATTTTGGATGCGGTACTGGTGACATTAATGGAACACGGCTTTACCCCAAGTGCCATTACCGCGCGGATGACTTATTTGTCAGCACCTGAGGCCATGCAATCGGCAGTGGCAGCAGGACTGTTAAATGTAGCAAGTCAGTTTATTGGCACAATGGAAAATGCCGCCAAAATTCTCGCTGAAATCGCCACCAACCCTGATGGTACTGATGCCGCCTGCCTTCACGTCGTTCATCGACACCTCGATCAAGGGCAACATATGCCCGGATTTGGCCATCATCTCCACCGTCCCGATGATCCTCGCACACCAAAATTATTTGCCATTGCCATGGCGCACGATGACATCAAAAAACAACCTATCGAAATGATGAAACAGCTTGGTAGCACTGTTGACCAGCTTTATGGCAAGCACCTGACAATTAATGCTACTGGCGCAACTGCTGCGGTCTTGATGGGCGCGGGCATTCCAGTCGGGATAATGCGCGGTTTTGCAGTAATTTCACGAGCAGCTGGTCTTGTTGCACATATCATGGAGGAACAGTCAAGCCCAACTGGACGTCATATATGGGACCTTGTTGATAAAAGCATTCCTTACACAGGTAAGGCGCTGGAAACACCAAACAACCAGACATAGACCTACACTGATAACATCGATTTTAATAATATGAAGCTAAACGCCATCCAATGCATTCATATGCTGGCAAACACTCTCACCAAGCGCATTCAAATCATAGCCACCCTCAAGCAGGCTAATTACCTGCACCGCACCAGTATCTTCGGCAACATTGGTTGCGGCAACAATAATATCATTTGTTAAAATGCCAAAATCCTTACTGGTCATCCGTAAACCACCGAGAGGATCAGCCTCATGCGCATCAAATCCTGCAGAAATAATGATCAGTTCTGGACGCGCGGCAATAACCGATGGCAACAGATGATCTCGCCACCCAGAACGTATAGATGCCCCACAAGTGCCGTAGGCAAGCGGCAAATTGAAAACATTCTGATATGCTCCTGTTTCATCAGTTGCGCCAGTGCCTGGAAACAGCGGCATCTGGTGCGATGATGCATAAAACAAGCTTCCATCATTCCAAAAACAGGCCTGAGTACCATTACCGTGATGAACATCAAAATCAACAACCGCAACACGGTTCAAACCCCATTTTTCTTGAGCGTGGCGAGCCGCAATAGCAGCGCTGGAGAACAAACAAAAACCCATCGCCTTTTCAGGTTCAGCATGGTGACCAGGCGGCCTCATTAAGCTAAAGGCAGTTTTGGCCTTGTTTTGCATAACCAAATCAACAGCAAGACATGCCCCCCCAACAGCGCGTAATGCGCATTCATATCCTCGCTTGCTAGCCCATGTGTCAGCATCAAGTGGCGCGGGCTCGTTTGCCTCACCCACAACATCAAAAACCATGTCAATATACGACGGAGCATGAACCAATTCCAGTTGTTCCCGACCAGCAACAGGCGCAACTACGCGTTGCCAAGACTCATAATCATTTCCAATATGACTTAGGATGGCAGAATAACGTTCTGGCCGTTCTGGATGACCTGATGGCACATCATGTTCAGACGATATTTCATGAGTGATTAAGGCAGGCTTCATAGTTTTTTTCAACGTTTGCAGTAGATTTGAATCTAATAATATACAAGTTCTTGTTGTTCAATCTAGCCCACGAAAGCTTCTCGTGGCGAAAATGACACAAACTCGGTTTAATTATTTGTCGCAAATACGATTCTAGCACGATTTATGTCTTGAAAATTTATTTAAAAAACCCCATTTCAGGACCACATCACTAATCCAGGAGCAATTAATGACTGACAAGACGTTTGCCTTTGAAGCCGACACCGGAAAAATCCTAAGTATTGTGATTAATTCATTGTACTCGCAAAAAGAAATTTTCCTACGCGAGCTGATTTCGAATGCCTCTGATGCCATTAACAAGAGAAAGTTTGAAATCACTACTACGGGCAGTGCTTCAGATACTTTCGAGGGTAAAATAAGTATTGCTGTCGACAAGAAAGAGAAAACTATCACTCTTTCTGATAACGGTATAGGCCTGTCATCTGACGAGATGGTCGAAACCCTTGGTACTATTGCCAGCTCCGGCACAAAAGCGTTTATTGAAACAGCTGAAACAGCAAATGAATCAAAAGATGTTAGCGACCAATTAATAGGCCAATTTGGTGTTGGCTTCTACTCTGCTTTCATGGTGGCAGACAAAGTCGAAGTCATATCAAAAAAACATGGAGCCACTTCAGCTAGTAGATGGGTTAGTGATGGACAGAGCGGTTTCACTATAAACGAAGTAGCTACTGATGAAACTGGCACAAGCGTTACGTTGCACCTCCGTAAAGAGGCGAAAGAATATTTTGAACAGGAGCGTATCACTCATTTAGTAAAAAAGTACTCTGACCATATTTCTCAGCCTATATTTTGGGTTGGAAAAGGAGATGAAGCTGAACAATTGAATTCATCTGCTGCTTTATGGACAAAGCCAGCAAAAGAAATTTCTGAGGAAGAATACACCTCATTCTATCAATCAGTTGCTTCAGCCTATGACACGCCATTTGCTAAACTTCATAATAAAACCGAGGGTGCGATTGAATTTACTAACCTGCTGTTTATTCCATCAACAGCGCCTTTTGATCTTTATGATCCAGAGCGCAAGTCAAAACTGCATCTGTATGTAAACCGGGTTTTTATCACTGATGATTATGATGGCCTCGTGCCAAAATGGTTGCGGTTTTTAAGAGGTATAATTGATACACCAGATGTGGATTTGAATGTTAGTCGTGAAATGCTGCAGCAAAACCCTACTGTAGCAAAAATCAATAAAGCTTTAGTCAAGAGGGTCCTGAGTGAGCTAAAGAGGTCATTGCAAAAGCGCCGTGACGAATATGCGACCTTTTGGGGTGGGCTTGGGAAAGTAATCAAAGAAGGACTTTATGAAGATCAACCAAACAGTGAAAAAATTTTAGAAATATGCCTTTTCCAATCCATCAAAAGTGAAAAGCTCATCACACTTCAAGATTATGTTGATGGTTTTGCTGAGAAACAGGATGTAATTTACTATTTGTCATCTGATGATGCTGAACGTGCGCGTCGGAGTCCTCATTTGGAGTCATTCCAGGTTAAAGGCATTGACGTATTGCTATTAACTGATCCAATTGACGACTTTTGGTTATCAAATATTCAGGATTTTTCTGGCAAAAAATTTCAATCAATCACTCGTGGTGAAGTGGACATTTCAGATGTTGGTGAAGGTGATGCAAAGAATGAAAAGTCTGAGGAAGTTTTGTCAGATGAGTTCGTCGCCAAGATTAAAAAGGTCCTAGAGGGCAGTGTTGCGAATGTTCGCAGCTCTTCAAATCTTGAAACAAGCCTAGCTCGCCTCGTTGCCGATGAAAATGGAATGGATCAGCAGATGGAGAGAATGATGCGGATGCACAATTCAGAGTTCAAAGGCGCGCCAAAAGTTTTGGAGGTGAACGCAAAACATCCTTTGATTAAATCTCTAAACGCTAAATTAGAAAAGGGTGAATTTGACGGATCTGAAGCTTATGCCAAATTAATTTTTGACAGCGCATTGGTCGCAGAGGGTGAGATCATTGTCGACGCGCGTGAGTTTACCCAGCGCTTAACAGAAATCATGCAAAAAGCCTTAGGCCAATAGGATCCAAACACAAGCTAAACGGAAATTGATTTACATCAGCCGCATGTCGAGCCGGCCAATGATCTTACCAATCGGGCTCTTTACCTCGATCCGAACTGGCAATAGTCGGTCAAAGAATGGTCGAGCAATGAATATCCTAAAGCGGTCTATTTCATTAGATTTTGGCCGCCATTTTGTCTTAATTCTATGACCGCCTATTGGATCAAAATGAACACTGCAAACCATTGCATCACCAGAAAATCCACCTGGTCTATCTTGTTCAAGGAATGTGTTGCCAATTGTTTTAAAGTGCACTCGGCTTCGGCGCCTCCCATCATATATTTCGAAACTTGATTTACAGTCATTAGTTGTATTGACTTGATCTAACAAATTCAAAACAGCGCTGTAAGGGTCAATCACATTTAGTAGCATCCATCCATCAAGCGGATGAACTTCCTTTAAATCTAACTCTGGTCTTTGGGTTTGAGAAACAACACTGAGGTTACTGTTCCAAATAACTTGGCTCTCTTTGGTTTTTCCATCATATACACTGCTTGTTAACAATGTTTTTGGGACCCATCCAGATTTTTTTTTTGCTAAATCAGCACTGGCATAGCTTTTAAACTTTCGAAAAAAAGCCAGAAGCCCGCCACTACCAGCGCTTGTGGTTATTTTGACATTACCTTCAAAAAATTCATAATCAAGTTGACCTTTAGCAAGCGAAACATTGCCCCAACTAACATTATAACCAAGCGTCCTTGAGAGATTAGACGCTGCGGTTTCAACAGATACCAAGCATATCACTAGTGCAATAATCAAATTACGCATAACAAATTGTTCCTTTAATAGAGTTACCTATTAGCGTTTCCAGAAACAAAAATCAAAAAAACCATCGCAAATAGTAGAAAAACACTGAAAACTTGTGGCTAGTATGTGAGCATCATCTACGGCACAAAAAAAGCCAACCTAAACGGCTGGCTTCCTCTCTCAAATTTGAATTGGTTTGATACAGTTTCAAATTAAGAAAACATATCACTGGTAATGCCGTCGTACCAACCAATGGACTCTTCATAAGTTGTTTTCCGGACAGCAGCACTCTCATCGCCTTGTGAAACAAATTTATCAACAACATCAATTTTTTCAGAACCTGCCTTATAATTTGCTCCAACCTTAATGCCATCATTTGCCGCAACTAAGCTCCAACAAGTGTTAGCAAAGCGCGCTGGATAAACCCGGCTACCCGTTAGCTCACCACGAATAGCATTCGCGGCAACCTTAGCTTGACTGTTCGCTGAAAAACCTGATTTAGGCATTGATGACGCTACTGATGCATCGCCAAGCACATAAATATTCGGATCAGCTTTTGATGCCATTGTTGCTGGGACTATTGGTGCCCAATCACCATCTAACACACCAGCAGCATTTGCAATGGTTCCTGCGCGTTGCGCTGGCACAACACAAGCCGCATCAGCTTTAAATGTGTCAAGATCAGTCAAAAACTCCATGGTTTCAGGATTGACAGACTTCAAACCACCATGGGTATCTGGATCAAGCCAATCAATCATGCCCGGATAATGCTTTTCCCAACCTGCCATGAATAGACCCTGCTTTGAAAATTTTTCCTTAGGGTCCAAGATGATAATTTTTGCAGTTGGATTCCGTTCCTGTAACAGGTGCGCAATCATTGATACACGTTCATATGGTCCTGGCGGGCAACGATATGGGTTGGGAGGTGGGACCATAACAAAAGTCCCTCCTTTTCGCATGTTCAGTACTTGGTTTCGTAACAATTGAACCTGTGTTCCTGACGTCCAAGCATGGGGCATCCGGCTCTGTGCTGCAGGCGAGTAACCAGGAACACTATCATATTTTAATGAAATCCCTGGCGCCAAAACTAATTTATCATAGCCCAATACTCCCCCGGACGCCAATTTTACCATTTTACCAGATTTATCAACTGACGACGCCCACTCATGCACAACGTTTACGCCATTGTTAACAGCCATGCCGTAATAATTGTGACCAATTGAGCCATACTTACGGAAGCCACCAAGATAGAGGTTAGAGTAAAAACACGTGTAGTAGCGCTTTGATGCTTCAACAAGAGTAACATCTATTGCACCTTTTGAGTCTTTTGCAATGTAGCGTGCAGCAGTTGCCCCACCAGCACCACCGCCAATAACAACTACTCTTGGCAGAGCGCCAAAAGCTAGTGATGGCATTGCAAGGCCAAGGGCTGATGCCCCAAGTAGGCCACTAAAGCCGCGTCTGGAAATTGAAGTCACATAAGCCTCCCATTTTATCTATTGATATAATTTGAAATCCACACGTAACAAACATAGGATCTACTTTTTACATATATAGAAAACCATCGCCTATCTGAAAAAACAACTATAAAATTGTGCCTAGCGCGATCAGATATAGCATATTTTATTCAAATCTTAATCTGGCAAGGACGAAAAATATGCTGCTAATGAAATAATTTGCTCATCATCAAGGCGGCCAGCCATCATCTGCATAACTTTATTTTCCAGCTCTTTGCTGCGATATGCATTGATGATGCTAACAAATATTTCTGCATCAATTCCATTAATGGAAGGGATACCCACAGAAGCACCTGTGCTTTGGTGGCATGTAATACACTCACCAGATAAATATTCACCATATTCTACATCAGCTTTAGCAATCTGATCAGCCAAGTCAGCCTGTGCCTTTGTTGGGTTTCCATGAAAAAAAAACATAGGCCCAAAAAGCATCATAACACCAACGAACAAAAAACGTTTATTCACCATGAGCCTCCTCGTTTACTCCCTTACTATGAAAATATAGCTTCATAAAAATCATTAGTGCAAGCGTCGCACCTAAGTCATTAATTCATTTAAATAGAACCTCTCAACTTAATATTGAGAAGAAATCAAAAATAAGGAATAATGTTAAGGGTGAACTGACATTGTAGCATTTTATGGAATTTCAATATTGGTGTAATGCAGAATTAAATAAAAGGCATCAAAGTGGCAAAATCAAAAATAGATGACCGAGAGTCAATTATTCGAAAATTCCAAAAAATTCATGGTAGTAATTTTGATTATTCCCTTGTTGATTACATAAATAACGCCACAAAAGTTACAATTATTTGTAGACGTCATGGCGAATTTGAGCAACAGCCCCGCCTTCATCTCCGAGGAAGCACCGGCTGCCGAAAATGTATTGCCGAACGCGGAAAGTAAAATCTACCATTACAGATAATTTCCTTGAGAGATTTTATAAGTTTGGTCCGTCAATTAGCACTTGTTTAGTGAATGTCTTTTAACTTACCCATCGCAGTGTGCAATTTTTCAATCGTAAAATCTTCAGATCTCACTGAATCCAATATTATCGCTTCACGCTTAGTGATCAAATCTAACACAACTGGAATCTGTTTAACCGCTTTTTCTGGCACCAAAACGGCACCATGTTGGTCCATGTGGATGATATCATTTGTTTGCGCAGTTAACCCATGAACAGTGACCTGACAACCAATATCAACAAGATGCACAAAAGCGTGGCTTGGCCCAACCTTGCCTCCAATGAGATTAAATCCACGTGCGCTATCCGGTACATCACGAAATGAACCATTCGTTACCGCACCAAGGCACCCCAAACCTTTGTGAATATTAGTTTGAACCTCACCCCAGAATGCGCCAATTCCCGGCTGAGCGTCTATATCCTGAATGACCACAATTGTTGGAGATGGGGTTGCGGCGACATATTCATAGTAGGCCGTACGTTTTTCTGCAACCTGTTCTGCTCCCTCATTTGAAGGTGCTGCTGCACGAATAGTTGCGGTACGAGCAAATCCACAGATTGGTGACAACCCTGGATCAAGACTAAAAAAATGCTCTGTAGTAAAGCCAAAACCTCGTCGTTCTGGAAAAATTTCTTCAAGAGCATTACATATTGTTGGGGTATCCCATTTCGACAAAACAACCAAATCATCAGCCGTAACAGCTAAATTCATTCCTATCCCTCCCAAAAAAAACCAGCTTATCTAGCCTAGACAAGGCGCCTGCATATAAGCAATGAAATTGTCTTGTTACTTTTTTGGCCTGATTTTTGAGCTCCCGTATTTAAAAGCACAAAAATAACCACCACAGATTCAATAGCAATATCACATTAGTGTTTGCCACTTAGCCATGGTATAAAAGACTAGACTGGAAGGTTCATTTTGTTTTGATTAAGCTTAGTCATGTTCTAGGAAAACCAACATGTTCGGCAAATTTATTATTTTCGCCATTCTCGCTGTACTGCTTTACTCACTCTTTATCAGGATGAAAGCACGGATAAATAATGCCCCCAATGAGAACAAACTAAAATTAGTAACCCACCCAAGCAAAAGGGCTTTTGGGAAAGACTTCCGTATCAGCAAGATCCAGCTGATTATTACTTTTCTTGCTGTGCTTTATCTTATCTGGGCAATTATCACGCTCTATCGTTAAATGGGAACTGTATTCTAAAGGATTCTACACCACATCATGAAATCTGATAGCCTTTGGTCATTCGCCTCATCTGTCTACCAAAAAGAAGGTGTGGGGCCCGCGTGCCTTGCTCTGCAGAACCAATGCCACGTCGACATACCAATGTTATTTTCTATAGCATTTGCTTGTGGCAAAGGTAAAAAAATTTTGAAAGGGGATGTGATTAATCTTAAAAGTTTAGCAAGCCCTTGGCAAACGGATGTTGTGCAAGCGCTACGCCATATTCGCACACAGTTGAAAACTGGGCCCCACCCAGCGCCAAACAGCAAAACAGCTGAACTGCGCGAGCAAGTCAAAGTTAGTGAACTAGCAGCCGAAAAAATCCAAATTGAAATAATGCAATCTTGGATTGATAATCTTAAAATCAGCTACCACAAAAATTCGCCTCCAAAATTATCAATAATGATTGACAGCATAACTATTTTTGTTGCATCAAATTGCCGCGGTGCAATCACACCCAGTCAGCATAAACATATCCACTGCATTGGAGACGCAGCACTTCAATATATTGATAAGTTAAAAACAACACTTTAAATAAAACAAATAAACAACCGCCTTAGTCATCGCATCATCAAAATTTTCATTTATTTTTACAATCCAAGCTTAGTAGAAATAACGATTCGAGCAGCTCAAAATCCTTCTTTATTATCTTTGACCTCGATACATTAGATGTCTATTTTGATACGAATGAAAACAAAGAAAGCCATACCCGGAACACTTCTGAACTGGGCAATCCTAATCACACTTGGCATAATCTGGGGCGCAAGCTTTCTTGGGGTAGAACTTGCTTTAACAGGCTTTGAACCTACGACGTTGGTGGCCGGCCGAGTGTCCATAGCAGCGGTAATTCTACTAACAATCACGGTCATTTTTGGTGATGGGCTTCCTTGTTTCAAAAGCACAAATGGGAAACGTATATGGCTACATTGTTTTGGCATGGGCCTGTTTACAAATGCTATTCCTTTTTCTCTATTATCCTGGGGTCAACAAGTTGTCACATCAGGATTTGCAGGCATTTCAATGGCAGTGGTCCCGCTTTTTGTTTTACCTTTAAGTCATTACTTAATTCCAGGAGAAACTATGACCCGCATTAAAGTCATTGGTTTTTTGTTTGGGTTTGTCGGTGTGATTTTATTGATTGGTGGTGACAAAATCTTAGCAGGCGGGCTATCATCTCCTGAAATGTTTGCCGCACAGATTGGTTGTGTTGTCGCCAGTTGTTGCTACGCTATTGGCAGCATTGTTACCCGCCTATGCCCACCTATTAGCGCACTCTCTTTTGCCGCGACAGGGCTGCTGATTAGCAGTTTAATGCTAATCCCTACAGCATTAATTGTTGATGGCGTACCAACAGTCTCGTTTGATATCGCGCTTGTTGGGCTTGTCTATTTGATAGTGTTTCCCACCGCAGTTGCCACAATATTGCTAACTGTCCTTGTCCGGCGTGCTGGTCCACCGTTTTTATCACTAGTCAATTATCAGGTTCCTGTGTGGGCAGTGATTATTGGCGTTATAATTCTTGATGAAACTCTGCCAAGCCATTTCTTAATAGCTTTAGTTGTAATTCTTACAGGTTTGTTCATCTCACAATTGCGCAGACGGAAAATAGTTGAAACCAAATCTTTGATCAAAAACGCCTAAAACTAGATTGAGCCAAACAACTCAATGGCAGACAGGGCTAAAAATTCCAGCAAGAATAAAACAGATGAGATATTAATGCCCTAGGATCTGACTTAAGAACAACTTTGTCCGGTCAGATTGAGGATTATTGAAAAAGGCCTCAGGTTCATTCTGCTCAACAATCTGTCCTTCATCCATAAAAATTACACGATTAGCAACTTGACGCGCAAAACCCATTTCGTGCGTGACACATACCATCGTCATGCCGTCCTCAGCAAGTTCAACCATTGTATCCAATACTTCCTTGATCATTTCTGGATCAAGCGCAGAAGTAGGCTCATCAAACAGCATTAATTGTGGCTGCATGCATAATGCCCTTGCAATCGCTACACGTTGCTGTTGACCACCCGACAACTGGCCAGGATATTTATTTGCCTGCTCTGGAATTTTAACCCTCCCAAGATAACGCATTGCAGTGGCTTCCGCTTCTGCTTTTGGCATCTTATGAACCCAGATTGGCGCCAAGGTACAATTTTCAAGAATTGTAAGGTGTGGAAACAAATTGAAATGTTGAAAAACCATGCCAACGTCGCGTCGTATTTCATCAATATTTTTTAAATCATTATTTAATTCTATGCCTTGCACTTTGATCGAACCAGATTGATGCTCCTCTAATCGATTAAGACAGCGGATCAATGTAGATTTTCCAGACCCTGATGGACCACATATTACAATCCGCTCTCCTTTGTTAACCGAGAGGTTAATATCTCGAAGAACATGAAATGACCCGAACCATTTATTAACAGCCTGCATTGAAATCATGACCTCATCACCCACAACCATATTAGACGCTTCAGCATTTAATTTTTCAGTCATTATAGTCGCCTCCAAAAAATAGCCGGGCCAAATCAGTGAGATCTGGATTTGCTTAATTTATTTTCCATATATATTGAGTATCGAGACATACCAAAACAAAACGCAAAGAAGATAAGTGCCACAAAAAGATAAATAGTAATTGCTTGTACAGGGGAAGACCATGAGGCGTCTGCAATTGCAGATTTGCCTGCACCCAACAAGTCAAATAAACCAATTATTGATACTAATGTGGTATCTTTGAACAAGCCAATAAAGGTGTTAACTATCCCAGGAATGACATGGGTGAGCGCCTGTGGTAATATAATTAATCTCATGGACTGCCAATATGTCAACCCCATCGCTTCTGCGGCTTCATATTGGCCCTTATCCATAGCCTGCAGGCCACCCCGAACAACCTCTGCCATATAAGCTGCAGAGAACAACATTACACCAATGAGTGCGCGGACAAGCTTGTCAAAATTTACACCCTCTGGCAAAAAGAGTGGTATCATTACCGAAGCCATAAAAAGCACAGATATTAGAGGTACACCCCTCCAGAATTCTATAAAAACTGTGCAAAGCAGGCGTGCTACGGGCATATCCGAACGGCGCCCTAACGCTAAGAGAATACCAACTGGCAATGAGACCACAATCCCTGTTATTGCAACAACAAGTGTAATAAGGAGACCTCCCCAATCTCCTGTACCAACGGGTTCAAGGCCAAAATCAATAGAAAGCAAAAGCATTAGGACTTCATAACTAATCAGTGCCCATCCTAAAAAGCCAATAATGTTAGCGAACTCTTGCAAAATAATACCAAGAAAACCGCGTTTACTCAGTCGGCCTATTGTAATTAAACTGAGGCTAATTAAGATCATTGAGCTTGAACTCAGTAGATCAATTTTGCCCGCACCGCCTGTTAACAGCATAAATGCAATAACTGGATAAACAGTGAGCATGGCAATGCCTACTTGCTTCCTATATGGCAAGAATGACAAGAGAACCCATAGCAATCCCACAAGGCCAAAGATGCCAGTTAAGTTTACACGCCATAGTTCGTCTATTGGATAAGGGCCATAAATCACAAATTTTAATTTGGCAAAAATAAATGGCCAGCATGCTGCATGCCATCCATCCGGCAATGCCCCACCTTGCGTTACTGTCCAACAGGCCTCCCGTTTAATTCCTGTAGGATCTGACCAAACAGCCGAAACAAAAATAAAATCAATAAGAAAAACAATTTGTGTGAAGCCAATATAAAAAAATAAAGCAGTAAAAAGTGCCATGAGGAGTGACTTAAAAGACAGGCCAAAAGATGAATAGTTCATCATACTTGAGAAAAGATTGCGCCACAGCCACCCCATAACCCCTGTTTCTTTGGCAGGTGGTGGAAGGGTATCTGCTTCGACCGTTCTGACAAAAACATCTTGTTGAAACTTTTGTGTCATTTTTCAGTGTCCATGTCCTATCGCTCTACAATCTTCACTCTGGAATTAAACCAGTTCATAAATAGGGATGTGATTAATGAAAAGCCAAGGTATGTTGTCATAACCATAAAAATCATCTCAATTTCCTTGCCAACTTGATTAAGGGCTGTGCCAGCAAAAATAGACACAAGTTCCGGATAAGCGATAGCAACCGCAAGTGATGAGTTTTTAGTCAAGTTTAGATATTGAGAAGTTAACGGCGGAATAATAATTCGCATCGCCTGCGGTATTACAACAAGACGCAGGGTAATTCCTGACCCTAACCCTAGCGAGTGGGCCGCTTCTGTTTGGCCTTTTGACACGGCAAGGATACCAGCACGAACAATTTCAGCAATAAATCCTGCTGTGTAGAGTGTCAACGACAGCAACACAGCTAACATTTCAGGGACAAGAACCATACCCTGGTCAGGCTGGAATCCACGCTTAAAAATAGGTCCGGTGTCTTTAAAGACAGGTAAAGACCAGTCGAGTGGGCTTCCGACTAAGAAAAAAACAATGCCTGGCAAGCAAATAAGCAGGCTTGGTACAAAAAGGCCAAGATTAAGGCCTTTGCCCGTCTGATCACGCCTGTATTTTGAAAATTGTATGATTGCGATTGAGGCAGCAACAGCCACAAAGAAGGAACTGGCTACATAGCCAAAACCTGCCTCAAAGACTGGTGCTGGTGTATATAGACCCGTAATATTTAGGCCACCCAAACCCCCAAAAATGTCTAACTTACTACGCGCCTTTGGCAATAGCCCAAGAACCGCAAAATACCAGAAAAATAACTGCAAAAGCAAGGGGATGTTTCGGATCACTTCAACATAAGCGGTAGCAAAATATCTCAAGACAATATTACTTGAGAGCCTCATAATTCCAATAGAAAACCCAATTAACGAAGCAAAAAATATCCCAAGAATAGCGATCAAAAGTGTGTTGGTAACACCTATAAAATAAATATCTGTATACGTCGAAATTCCAACTTTATAATCAAATAGCCAAGTCCCAAGTGTGTGGCTAATTTCGAAGCCAGCAGTTTGGGTTAGGAAACCAAAGCCCAACGACTTTCCTCTGTTTCCAAGATTAGTAGTCGTATTGTCAATTAACCACCAAACTGACAAAATCAAAGCTAGAATTATTATAATTTGATATCCAATGTTTCTTACACGGGAATCGCGAATCAAAGTTGATAAATTGTTGCTGTCAAAAGACATTAATTTCCAAACTGTTTGGAGGTAAAAAACTGACCAAAAAAAATCTGGTCAGTTTACTTTGTTTACTGAATAAAATTAGCGAATTGGTGCAGCATAAAGAATGCCACCCTTGCTCCATAGTTCATTCACCCCTCGGGCCAACTTCAATGGTGTATTAGGGCCAACATGTGCCTCATAGCTTTCGCCATAATTACCAACCTGAGAAATAATGTTCATCGCCCAGTCATTTGATAAACCAAGCTCCTCACCAAACTTTCCTTCTGTTCCAAGAAGACGTTTAATTGCAGGATTATTATCATTAGCTTTCGACTTGGCATTTCCTGACGTTATGCCCATTTCTTCCGCGTTAATCATCGCACGCAAAGTCCAGCGAACAATGTTAAACCATTGATCATCACCCTGACGGACAACTGGACCAAGCGGCTCTTTTGAAATGATTTCAGGCAGCACCATGTGCTCATCGGGATTGGTCAGCTTAGTGCGCTGAGCAGCAAGACCAGAACGATCAGTAGTATAAACATCACAACGTCCTGCGTCATATGCTGCAACAACTGCGTCAGCCTCTTCAAATGCAACCAAATTAAACTTCATTCCATTTTCACGGAAAAAATCAGTAACGTTCAACTCAGTGGTTGTTCCAGTTTGAGAGCAAACATTTGCTCCATCCATCTCAAGCGCTGATTTTACACCCAAACTTTTTGGGACAAGAAATCCTTGGCCATCGTAATAGTTTACCCCGGCAAAGTTAAGACCAAGTTGCGTATCACGTGTCATTGTCCAAGTTGTGTTGCGCGAGAGCACATCAATTTCTCCAGATGCCAAAGCGGTAAAACGTTGCTTTGATGACAATGGCGTATATTTCACTTTGCTTGAATCTCCAAATACTGCTGCCGCAATACCGCGACAAACGTCAACGTCAATACCGGTCCAATTACCAGCATCATCAGCATTAGAAAACCCGGGAAGACCCTGAGACACACCACACTGAACATGACCCTTTGCCTTGACCGCATCCATGGTCGATGAGGCCGATTTCTCAGCAACTTTTTCAACTTCGACAACTTCTTTTTCGCCCTTGCCAACCACAAAGCCAGCTCCTGCGCCAACAACCAAAGCAATGGCTGCCATCAGAATTTTGTTCATTTTTTTATCCCTCTTTTATAAAAAGTAATCCTGTAAAATTCTGGATTTGGAAATATGATAAAGTCAAAACAATTTAAATCGTAACAAATAAATGATTTTAAAAAAAAAAAATTAAATTACGAGCGATTTGACCCCAAAATCTCAAAAATTTAATCATTCTAGTCTTTTCGTATACAAAAATATTTATACTGCATGCAATTAATGATTGTAATTTAATAACTCAGCGCTAAGCCCTAGTGATTCTCAAAAATTAATCACATTTGACTTCAAGGTCTCAGCGCACGTGAGTGACCACTGTAAAAACTCAAGAAGCGTTTTGTACCATCGATGTTAGAGCCAATTAAAGCAAATAACTGGATTGACAACTACTTATGCTGTTGGCAGGGTTCCAAAAAGTTTAATCTTAGCTACTCGACTTTACGCGCTTGAATAGGCTCTTCCTGTATGTTGCAATCTTTGAATCTTTTGATCATCCACAAACCACAACGGTTTGGCGTTTTACTCGCGTTTGTTGGTGTTCTAATACTTACACCTGATACACTTGTAATCCGTCTTTCAGAGCTTGAGCGCTGGTCCTTAATGGGTTGGCGCGGATTTTTAATGGGGCTGGTTTCATTGCTTTTGTGGCGATTTTTTCTTTCTCAAAATCCATCCCGTGAGTGGCGAAGCCTTGCGACCTGGCAAGGTTTAATCGTCATTTTTGCATTTGGGGTCAATTCAGCAACCTTCACCCTTGGCATTGTCGAAACCTCTGCAACAGTAGTCCTGACAGCAGTTGCAACAATGCCTATTTTTGCAGCTATTCTATCATTTTTTATGCTTGGTGAGCGTCAAGGAATGCTTGGCTGGTTAGCAATTTTAGCCGCAATGGGTGGCGTTTTTGTTGTTGTTTTGGACGGTGGCAATGCAGTTGGTGGCCCTGATGGGTCTGTTGCACTTGGCGCCTCCCTTGGAGTGTTGACAGCATTAGGTCTAGCGTTCACATTCACTATGTCGCGAAAATACCATGAGCTGGGCATCTTACCAGCAGCCTCACTGGGCGCCATGATTTGTGGTGGTATTGGCTTATATATTGGTGACATCAACACGATTACTCAAGTCCCGCTATGGCCAGTACTAACGATGGGAATGATTATCTTGCCAATATCTTTCACCTGTCTGAACCTTGCGCCGCGCTACACCACGTCAGCCATTGTCAGCCTTTTAATGCTGCTCGAAATGGTGATTGGCCCATTTTGGGTGTGGCTTGGCGTTGGGGAGCAGCCAACTATAATAATGATTAGTGGCGCAGCCTTCGTTGCACTGGTGCTTGCAATGCATATTTTGAGAAGTCAATGGCCGTCTGAATCGTAACAAATGATCTTAGTGCTCTCTATTACCCGAGTCAGACAGTGATGAATTATACCACTCTTTATCCGGAACACTTGGTTCACTCAATAATCCCATGGCAGCAATGCCAGTGATTGCACAATACTCATCTTTCTCAGACGTATCACCACTGACACCAACGGCTCCAACAACAACACCATCACCTTGAAGAATCAAAACCCCACCTGGAACTGGTACAAATTTTCCATCAGAAACAGTTGCTAGAGACGTTTGAAAGCTAAGTCTTGTAGCAAGCCTGTCACGTATCAGACGGCTAGACATCCCCATGCCAAGTGACCCCCACGCCTTACCACGCGCAATGTCAAACCGCATAAGACCTGATCCATCTTCCGACTGACTCGCAATAATTTTACCAGTTACATCAAGCACCACAACGGTCAGAGGAAGCATGTTCTCGACCCGCCCCGTGCTTAAAACGACCGACACTATTTTAACGGCCACCTCAAGTTCAAGACTGATTTTTAATCTCATCATTTTGTCCATTTGAAAAATATAAATAGAACCACTTATATCACTTTGCCATCATTCTCTCGGTGGCATACTCTCCTTATAACCAGGCACCAAGGCTGCAAACTCCTCAAGCCAACCTTCAAGGCTTGGGGCATAATCACGCCAATTTAACTGCTTTCGAAAATCTAAATAATCTAAAACGCAAGCGAGGCCAATTTCACCAATGTCGGGGATCAGGCCATGACTGTATACAGGTTTAGAAGCTACAATTGACTCTAAACCACGAATGATTTTGCCTCGTTGACGCGCCACAACAGCCTGAACATATTTATCCTCAGGCCGCATACGGCTCTCGTAAACAATAAGAATTGCAGCATCAAGAATACCATCCATAAGAGCGGCACGCGTTAGAGCATCATAACGGACCGAACCAGAGGCTGGAATGATTTTGTTACCACCCGCCTTAGCATCGAGATATTCTATAATCACCCGGCTGTCATAAAAATTAGATCCATTGTCTTCCAAAGTGGGGATTTTACCAAGTGGATTCACCCCACATATACTATCGTTTGTGTCCATTGTATTAGTTGGAACTAACGTAACTTGATTATCAAAGCCAAGAATATACGTAGCCATTTTAACTTTACGGCCAAATGGTGATGAAGGACTTGAACGTAACTTCATAAATAGAACTCCTAATTTCTCCGTAATGGGCCTGAAACAACGTTTCAAACACTAAATCTTTGGGCGGCTAAATGCCAGTTTAATTTACCCTTATACCTGTGACCAAAATTATCTTGCTGGGCTTTGAATACAGAACTGATATAGTAAATCCATCAAACTCTTCAGAAATTCGGCGGCAAATAGATTTAATGTCCCCAACATATAGAAAGCGTCAAAGCCTCTTAAAAAGTTTATAGTTGTAATTTCTGTATTTTTCTAAAATTCCCCATTACTTATATTATGTATTTTTGCGAAGCTTGTTCAAAAGCCATAAACCAGTCCTTAGTAGCTCCGCATCATTTTTAAGTTTGCCAACTAGCTGTAAACCAATTGGCATTTTATTTTCTGAAACCAAAGCTGGTATTGTCAAACACGGCAAACCACAAAGTGTCCAGACTGTTGAAAAAATTGGATTACCAGTACTGTTCTCTGCAAATAGCGGCGCCTCACCAGACGCAGACGGCGTGATGATTGCATCACAATCATTTAAAACTTTCTGAAAGTATGAAATTGCTTCAGTACGGAGTTCTAGTGCCTTGTGATAAACATCAGTCCCAATATTAAAGCCACGGATCAATGTTTTCGCCATTTTAGGACTCAAAGTATCATTATGATTCTCTTTTATTTCTGCTAGATTGCGTGCGATTTCATAGTGATGAATTATATTTTGGACTTCCACTAATCCTAAAACAATTTCGTCCACATCCAGTTGTTCAACATAGCCACCCAGCGCATTGATAACAGCCATCATACCTTCTCGACAATCAGTCGACAGCTGATCAAAATAGGGCATTTCGAACCACACAAATTTTGGTACAAAAGTTTCATCGCTTGACATGCTCTCAAGCATTCTTGGACGCGAATTATCAAAGGAGCTTGGGTCAAGTGGATCAAACTCTGAGATTACATCGCTAACCATTGCCAGATCTTCAAAATGGCGGGTAAAAACACCCACCTGGTCCAATGTTTCTGAGGTGCGCAATACGCCAGTACGCGGGATCATTCCAAGAGATGGCTTAAAACCATATACACCACAGAAAGACGCTGGCCGAATAACTGACCCATTAGTTTGGGTTCCAATAGCAACTGGCACATGCCCTGCAGCAACTGCCGCGGCTGATCCTGAAGATGACCCACCTGGACTATAGTTAAAATTGTTTGGATTACGGGTTTTAACAGGGTCCATAAAAGCAAAGGGGGTTGTTGCCGTTTTACCCAAAATCACTGCGCCAGCTTCTTTTAGCTGAGACACGAGCACTGCATCCACCGTCGGCTGACGACCAGCAAGTGCAGAACTGCCACATTCAGTTGGCATGTCAGCCGTATCAATAATATCTTTTAAACCAAACGGCACTCCGTGCATTGGGCCCAATACACGGCCAGAATGACGGAGTTGATCTAAATCCCTAGCTGTTGCCAAAGCGCGATCACGATCCAGCCACACCCAAGCTTTCAAATAATCGTCAGTTTTTGCAATCCGGTCAAACGCAGCTGTCACCAAAGCAATGGAGGTCGTCTCACCCTCCCGGACCATATTCGCCATCTGTAATGCTGATGTCATATTGCTCTTTTCCTATCCGCTTATATGAAACCAAAAGACCTGTGATTTTAACTCACGCATCTAAACTAAAAACCGCGAAATCCTGAATGGAAGGGGGTCAATGGGTGTTAAATCACCATTGATCAATGATCCAAGCAGCAACGCCGAGCCTGGTGCCATGGATAACCCAAGATGATGGTGCCCAAAATTGAACCAAAGACCATCATGGCGCGGTGCAGGACCGATCATTGGCAAAGAGTCTACCAAAGTTGGTCGTCGTCCCATCCAAGGTGTGTCTTCAACCTGTCGATCCAGGGCTATTGCCTCACCTGCCAGTTCCGCCGATGCGGTAATTTGCTCAAAATTTGGTGGCGCATCCCGGTCGTTCAATTCAACACCTGATGTCACCCGAAGCCCATCACGCATTGGCGCTACACTAAATCCACCCTCAACATCAAGAATAGGGCGGCTGAGGAGTGGTTCTTTTCCTGGATCAAAATGAAGGTGATAACCCCGCTCCCAGGCCATCGGAATGTTATAGCCGAGCCAGCCAGCAATTTCCGCTGACCAAGCACCCGCCGCTAGCACCACATCATTACTACGACGAGGCCCACCTGTCTCACATTTCACTTGCCAGCCATCATCATCACGATCAAGGCCATTAACCACAGCCCTCTCAATAACGCCCCCAGCTGCTACAAACATTCCCACATAGGCATCGGTTAAATCAACAGGACTCGAAACTGAGCAGGTTTCATCCATTAGAACACCTTTGTAATAAATGGATGAAAGGCCAGGCTCAATCTGTCGAATTTTTTCCCTCTCAAAGACCGTAAAATTTACCCCAACATCCCGCATCATATTCATCTCAGCGCCATATTTAGCAAATCCCTTTTTACTCCGAAATAGCTTGAGCCAACCCCCACCCTGGCGCAACAAATGACCTACCCCCGCATCCTTAATCCATTTCTTATGCTGATCTAACGACAACAAAAGCAAAGCTCGCAATGATTTAGCGGCATGGCGAACATGAGATGGACGGCAATGGAAGATAAATCGTATAATCCAACCAATTCTTTTCATCACAAACAAAGGATTGTAGCGGAGCCCATTTGATCGATTTAGCAGCAAAACAGGTAACGCTCTAATTAAACTCGGATTATTAAACACATAAACTGAAGAGTCGGACAGAACACCAGCATTCCCGTATGACGTTTCGCGCCCAGGCAGACTTCTATCAATCAATCTAATTTGATGGCCATCAAGCTGTAATTTCAGTGCTGCTGTAACACCAACAATGCCGCCACCGATGACAATAATTGATTTTTTTATGTTATTACCCCCATAGTTTATTCTTCAGTTATCCTCGATTTACTCAATCCAAACCAGCTACTTCGCAACTGTTAAGGTTATCCTGCAATAATAATATTTACAAAGCACAATATAACTCCACCAAACAACGCATAGGCTAATGCAGTCCACAAATTAGCAC
The DNA here is from genome assembly GCA_028382965.1 of Candidatus Puniceispirillum sp. Lineage (GTDB taxonomy): Bacteria > Pseudomonadota > Alphaproteobacteria > Puniceispirillales > Puniceispirillaceae > UBA3439. The sequence goes on along the minus strand of JAOEUK010000001.1, from coordinate 537,185 downwards.
CCAGAACCAGATCACGAGACCTAACCCTAAACAAGTTTGCGCCGGTAATCACAGAAAGTGACGCAATAGAACTCATTGTACCAGCTCCCCAACCGATCAAATGTGCTTGCATCAAAAGGGCTGGGTGCACATCAGCATGGCCAGCGCTGAACACTGCCAGAAGTGCAGTGCTGCTTATGACGGGGTGCACCCCAACAACTGATGCCAGCATCATTCCAAGAGGAGTCACTATCAAAGCAAACCATCCAGGAATGACGCCGTCATGCAGACTGGTGACAAGAGCCGTGAAAGCTCCACTACGAGTGGCAAAATATCCAATTAACATAGCCATACTGATAATTATAATATCATCAGCAATAGCTTTCATGTTTTCCGCAGTATCATTAATAATTGGTTTGATTTGCACTGGGTGGCGGATGAATTGCACCAACACGAGTACTGGCATCACCACAACAACAGCGGAAAGTGCAGTAAAATCAAACCATAGAGCTGATGATAGAACCGCCCCTAAAACCAACAAAAGTCGGAGTAAGACAGGCTTCAAACAGATTAGAGCAAGACGTAATTGAGCGGCAGAAAAAGACCGGTTCAATAAAGGAATTGAAATCGCAGCAAACAAGATGGCCGTGACCCCACCAATACCGATTGCCATCCACGAATGTTCTTTGCCAACAAAACTCTGACCAATTGCAAAGGCAACAAAAAAAGGTGACCATGCAGCCGCGGTAACCATACCACGAAGGGCAGCTTCTGCAGCAAGTTGGCGGCGCATTTGGTTAGCGTTTTTTGGAATAGCAGCAGAGAGAATAGCAAGTGCGCCAGTATTGATAATACCACCAAAAATATTGGCAGCGAGATGAAATCCGCCAGATGAGGCAGCCGCAGGCAATCTCGCCAACGACGCTTGCGTACGATGGACAGATGGCATCATTGACGCCGTAGCCCGCACCAACGCCATTGTTGGCAACAGCGCGGTAAAAATCAGAACATATCTGCCACCAGCCATCCATTCTTCTGCATCTGGAGAATGGTCAAGAAGCGCCCAACCAACAAATGCTAGCATAAGTAGTATAAGGATAGAGTCACGTCGTAATCGGGAAAGTGTTAGAATGACAAAGAGGACAAAGGCAACAACGCCTAAATTAACCAAACTGTTCAGCTGAGTTCCGCCAATCACCTGCAACAGTGCAGCAAGCCATGCAGTGCAAAGTAGCATAATGCGTATATTGCTAGCTGCAGAAGAAACAAAATTTTGCATTAAATCATCATCAAAACGTCAAGCCAATTTTGTTTGGTCATTGCGTGTATCATTCAGGTTTAGTCTCCACTGCGTAAAGTGCTTCTTCGGCTGCCAACCAATCCTTTTCAGCCAAAACGAGCGCAGCGTCAATATTGACAAGGTGAGCAGAAAGTTGGGAAATTTTTTCAGTATTTCCAATATCATAAAATTGTGGATGCGCCATTTGTTCTACAATTTTTTCTTTTTCAGTTGTTAATTTAATCATCGTGCTTTCGCAACTTTTTACCCCTGCGCGAAGCCTGCTTGTGTTTTGACGCCGGTCGCGGCCAGAAGGAGATAGCTTTTCTCGTGCACTAGCAGTATTACCAATACCGCGTCGCGCCAGCAATTGTCTCTGGTAATCCGTCATGTCACCGTTAAACGGAGCTACCATACCATCTTGCACAATCCATAATTGATCTGCCACCATTTCAACGAGATGTGAGTCATGGCTGACAAGAATAACTGTTCCTTCATAAGCATTTAATGCAAAGACTAGTGCCTCGCGGCTTTCAATATCCAGATGATTTGTCGGCTCGTCAAGAATCAGAATATGCGGCGCATCAATAGCGGCCATAGCCATCAATAAGCGTGCCTTTTGACCACCTGATAAGCGCTCGACCGGATTATCAACAATATCGGCACCAAATCCAACGCCGCCAAGACGAGCACGCAGTTTAACTGGTGGTTCTTTTGGTCGCAGTCGTTGCATATGCTGATAGGGACTCTCACCAGCTACAAACTCGTCAAGCTGATGTTGTGCAAAAAAACCAATTCGTAATTTACTTGATTTAACAATATCCCCTGACAATGGCTGCAAGCGACCTGCAAACAGCTTTGATAGGGTGGATTTACCTTCACCATTCGCACCCAGAAGCGCAATGCGGTCATCAGCATCAAGCCGCAAATCTAGTTTGCGTAAAACCGGCTTATTGTTATAGCCTACTGCCACCGACTCAAGAGACATCAACGGCGCTGGCAGTTCTTCAGGTGTAGAAAAGTGAAATGGCGCGACCGCTTGTTCAGAAAGCGCCAGAATAGGTTGCATTTTTTCCAGTTGCTTTAAGCGTGACTGGGCCTGCCGTGCTTTTGACGCCTTGTAGCGAAATCGGTCAACAAAAGATTGAATATGTTTGCGTTGCGTATCCTGCTTGCGGGCCATTGATTGCTGTTGTTCTAGCTTCATACGACGCTCAGTATCAAACTGATCATAATTGCCTGTGTAATATGCAAGTTTGCGGTCAGTTAAATGCAAAATACCGGTAACTGATCGATTTAGTAATTGCCTGTCATGTGAAATCACCAAAACTGTATGCTGGTATTTTGCCAAAAATGCCTCAAGCCAGACCGCACCCTCCAGATCAAGATAGTTTGTGGGCTCGTCAAGTAACAGGAGATCGGGTTGAGAGAACAGGACTGCTGCCAGGGCCACACGCATCCGCCATCCACCAGAAAATTCATGACAAGGCCTTGCTTGTGCTGGCGCATTAAACCCAAGCCCAGATAATATTGACGACGCTCGCGCCTCAGCTGAATAGGCATCAATATCAACAAGCCGCGTATAAATATCAGCTATTCGATCGGGCTCCACGGCAACCTCTGCTTCGTTTAAAAGGTTTGTACGCTCAACATCAGCAGCTAGCACCGTATCAAGAAGACTTACGTCACTCGCAGGTGCTTCCTGATCAACACCGCCAACTCGGAATTGTGATGGATAATCAATCTGGCCTGAGTCAAGATCCCACTCATTATAGATCAAACGGAAAAGACTTGTCTTTCCAGTACCATTCCTTCCAACAATGCCAACTTTATGTCCTGTTGGAATTACAGCTGAAGCATCTTCAAAGAGCGGTTTGCCCTCTATAGAAAAAAATATGTTTTGAAGTTTTAACATGGATTAGACAGGTGCCTTGCTGTCACTTATTTGTCAATGATGTGTGGAGTAAAAATTAAAAAATTAACCCGTTAGAGCTAAACCATTGATGTCTTCCCAATAAGGTGCCTTGCCATAAAGCCCAGAGATGAAATCAACAAAAACCCTGGTTCGTTTCGGTAAAACAATGGTTTTTGGGTAGACAACAAAAATATCAAAGCCGCTCCATTTATAATCAGGTAACAATGGTTTTAACAAACCTTTATTTATAGCTTCGTAATGCAAAAATGTTGGTAATGAAACCATCCCCAGCCCCGCAACGGCTAAGTCCCGGAGTACATCACCATTATTTGCTGACATTCTTGGAGTTATATTTATATTTCCTGGCTTACCATCAGGCCCAATATACGACCAGTCATGTGAACTACGGTCATTAGCGTAAGCTAATGCAGGCATATTTGCCAAGTCATCCGGGTGATCAAGTTTAGGCCATTGCGCAATCAAACCTGGGGATGCGGTTGGTAAAATGCTAACCGAAGAAATTTTCTTAGCAATTAAACTCGAGTCAGTAAGGCTGCCTATGCGGATAGCAACATCAAATCCTTCAGCAATCATATCGACCCGTTTGTCACTCAGGTCCATCTCGATATGTATGTCTGGATGCGTGTGCATGAATTGCGCAGCAGCTGTTGACATGTGAGCAATGCCAAACGAGAGAGGCACACTGACACGTAAAACACCACTTAAAGCACCTCCAGCGTTTTGTACCTCCTGTTCGGCATCTTCCAACGACGATAGTATACTTTTAGCGCGTTGATAGAATAATTGACCGGTTTCATTTAAAAATAGACGCCGTGTTGAACGCTGTATCAACGCAGCTCCAAGACGTAACTCTAAATCCCTCAAACGCCGACTGACCGCAGAGACTGCTATCCCCATACGATCCGCAGCCTGAGTTAGACTGCCAGTTTCAACAATAAGCACAAATGCTCGTAATTCTTCTATTTGACTCATAATATTTTTATAATTCATTTTTCTATTTATTAGAAATATATTTTTCAAATTTGGCTCTTTATTGTCAAAGTGCAGAAGAATAGAAATAATAATGCTGTGAGAGATCTCCCCCCTCTCACAGCATTTCATCACTTTTTGGTTCTCATAATAGCCAAAAAAGAAACTAGTAGGTTGGATGTTATGAGCGTTAACCATCAAACTATATTACGTGTAGACTCTAGTATGAGACACGGCGGTTCAATAAGCCGCCTTCTCGCCGACGCCACCGTATCAGAATTGCACAAAAATCTGCCAAACTCGACGGTCCTCCTGCGCGATCTTACAGCAGGAGTTGGACACGTATCGAGTGCATGGCGTGAAGCACGCATTGAAGCGCCTAAATCGCGATCCGCTGAAGATAGAGCCTTACTTGCTCAATCTGAGGCTTTAGGAGCGGAAGCAGAAAGTGCTGATATTATTGTTCTTGCAGTCCCCATATACAATTTTAGCATTCCTGCAGCGCTCAAGGCATGGGTTGACATGGTGTGTCGGAAAAACGTTGATGGAGCAACAGCTCAAACAAAGCCGTCACCGAAAAAGCCAAAGCATGCGATTATACTTTTGACGTCGAATCATACCCTGGCTGGAGCTAACGACGATTTTGCTAGTGAATTTTTAAAATTTATTCTTATTTTTATTGGGTTTACTGAAATCAACGTGGTCGACGCAACAGGGCTTGCAAACGACAAGGCAAGCGTTTTAGCCAACGCACATGACAAAATTCTCTCGATATGCCAAACGGTTGCTTCACATGAAATTTATGCTGCTGCTGAATAGAGGACTAATTCTGAAACAATGTCTTCCACCGTGCCCAATTAAATCCAGCCAAAAACTAATGGCATCCTCTATTTATTTTAGAGGTGGATGATGATTAAGGAGATGGTTGAAGAGAGTTGGAAACTTAGACTTAAAGATGAATTTTCTTCTAAATACATGGCGAATCTCAGTCAATTTTTACATGAAGAAAAAGCTGCTGGAAAACTAATTTATCCAACAGATAGCGACATTTTTGCAGCCTTCAACCTAACACCCTTTGACAAAGTAAAAGTGGTTGTTTTGGGCCAGGATCCATATCATGGACCGAGGCAAGCGCACGGATTAAGTTTTTCAGTGCCCTACGGCTTTGCGCCACCACCTTCATTGCAAAATATCTACAAAGAAATGAGCAGAGATCTAGACTTGCCGCATCCAGGACATGGCAGTCTTGAAGCTTGGGCCCGACAAGGTGTTTTACTGTTGAATAGCAGCCTGACAGTTGAAGCTGGAAAAGCTGGTGCCCATGCTGGGAAAGGGTGGGAAAAATTTACTGATGCTACCATCATTAAATTGAACACAGAGCGCAAACACTTGGTCTTCATTCTTTGGGGACGCAAAGCCCAGCTAAAAAGCGTCATGATCGATCCACAGCGGCATATGGTCATTAAATCTGCACACCCGTCACCGTTATCAGTCTATAATGGTTTTTATGGCAGTAGGCCTTTTTCTCGAACTAACGATTATCTCGCTCGTCATAATATCATGCCAGTTGACTGGTCACTGTAAAAAAAATCACGTAGGAGAGTATTTTCTCCACACCTGTTTAACAAGTAAAACCAAAAAATTATCAATACACAATCATAGCGCTTACTTTTAAATGCTCTTGTATCGTTCATCCTGTCTTGAAAAAACACAGAGACCGATGCTGCTTAATAACGAGGATAATATCCTGTCATGCAAGATAACCCGCGCCTTGGTATAATATTAATGATTGCCACAACAATTGTTTTTGCTATTCAAGACGGTATTTCAAGATACCTTGCTGAGAACTATAATGTAATCACCGTTGTCACAATACGTTACATTTTCTTTATGTGTTTTGTGCTTGCCTATAGCGCAAGGCAGCAAGGTGGGGTCAAGGCTGTGGCCAGTAGCGAGCAATTACCCTTACAAATCGGACGTGGACTGCTTCTTGTTTCTCAAATTTGTGTCGCAATCCTGAGTTTTACTAAAGTTGGCCTGGTTCATTTTCATGCCGTTTTTGCAAGCTACCCTCTGATTGTAATGGCTCTTTCTGTTCCACTTCTTGGCGAGGTCGTTGGCTGGCGGCGGTGGCTGGCTGTTTTAATGGGATTTTCTGGCGTGTTACTAATTTTGCGCCCAGGATCAGAGATGTTCAACAGCTCTAGCATATTGCCTGTCTTGGCTGCTATAATGATGGCCTCTTATGGCCTGATGACACGTTTTGCTGCACGTAAAGATACAGCACAAACCAGTTTTTTTTGGACTGCCATAGCTGGCGGTGCAGCAATGTTAATTATTGGACCATTTTTTTGGCTCCCGCCTACTGGCAGTGACTGGGGGTGGATGGGTCTATTATGCCTCACTGGCACCGGCGGACATTATCTATTGATAAAAGCCCTTAATGCCACCAAAGCATCAACAACTCAGCCTTTTGCCTACTTACAGCTTATTTTTTCCTCTAGCATTGGAATTATAATCTTTGCTGATAAACTTGATCAAATGCTCCTTATTGGCAGTGCTGTAATTATTGTTTCAGGATTATTTGCGTTACAACGGTCCCGTATCGCTGAAGTGAACTAGCCGGCAAAACTACCCTGATTGTCCTGCTGGCCGGGGTGACGAAACAGAGATCGTCATCCAACAATCTTGAAACTGCCCTGAAACAACCTTTTGTACCATCCATGAAAAATACAATATATCACCATTAACGGTCTCCATAAGCACATCAAACTGTTGCCACATCTCCCCATTATCTGTCTTGCCCTCTGACAAACCCCTGCCAGTTCGAATTTCATGTGACTTGTGATTCAGCAAGGAAGAGTAACCTGGCCCTCTTATTATTTTCAAAAAATTTGGAAAGGGGCCAGTAGTCATGCGGTTTCTTGGATGCGCAAAATTCCATGCCTGACGAATTCCAAAATCAGTTTCAATAATATCATTGTTCTTAAGGCCCATCAGCTGAATGGCCACAACTTCATCAGGCCCAATTGACGGATCAGGCCTTACAAGATCATCTGCCTGAACTGGAAACCATAGTAAACAACCTATAATAACTAGAACTCTTATCAGAAAACGTTGGTATTTAATCATCATTCAATCTCATACTCACATCCATTGTTAGATTGTAATTAAGTGACAACTTATTTCTGAAAAAGCAATTGCGGCAAAACGTCTCCAATAGTTATATCTCGTTTAAAGGTAAAATATCCAATGCATATCGTTATTCAAGGAGCAGGCCGCGGCCTTGGCCTTGCATTTGCTCACCACGCAATCCAAGCTGGCGCAACTGACCTATATTTAACTGCACGTAACCCAAAAGCCTCGGAAGGCTATAGCCAGCTAATGCCATCGGCAAGTATTCATTGGTTTAATATGGATTTTCTTCAACCAGCGCAAATTGCCAGCACCGGTAAGGCCATACTTGACACTGCCCCGCACATTGACCGTATCATCACCACAGCTGGCGTGCTGCATGATGCTAAAATTCAGCCTGAAAAGCAAATTGGCGCGCTTGATCCAGAAGCAATGCTACATACTTATCAGGTCAATGCGATGGGACCGGTGCTATTTCTAAAAGCCCTTTGGCCTGCGTTGCGGCGGGCCCGTCCAGTAACAGTAGCCAGCCTTTCGGCGCGGGTTGGTTCAATTACAGATAACCGGCTTGGCGGCTGGTATAGCTATCGGGCCAGCAAGGCAGCCTTGAACCAGTATATACACACCCTATCAATTGAGCTGGCACGCTACAATGATCAGGCTAAAATGGTTACATTGCACCCAGGTACCGTGGAAACTAATCTATCACAGCCATTCCGCCCCAACCTAGCTGAAGGTGTGTTGAAAAGCGCTGCAGAAAGCGCTGATGAAATGTGGGCCACTCTTGATCAATTGTCGCCAGATGATAGTGGAGGCTTTTACGCCTATGATGGCCGACCTATCCCGTTCTAGGCATTACTTCTGAAATCTATTAATCAGCCTATCATTAGTAATCCTACCACGCAAAGTCAGCGGCAATTGCGCCATCATGAACAGGACGCTAGCAGGGGCAGCAATAAAAGTTTTGAACGCCACCCAATCAGCATCACTTGCATTCCGCCAAACAATCTCATTGGCAATCGCCAAACATAGAAAGAACAGTCCCCACCGGCGGCTTAAAAGAAACCAGGTTGGCGTTGTCAGCTGAAATTGTGTACCAAAAAATTTCTGCATCATGGCCTTGCCAACCACTACCCCACCTAACAAGACAATAGCAAAAATCCCATTAAAAATGGTTGGCTGGATTTTGATAAAAATAGCAGCATTGAAATATAAGGCAGCAAGGGTTAACCCACCCGACATAATCAATGAAAACAGCGCAAATATGGCAAGCCGGCGTGTTTTAAACCAGTTCACGCCCATGACTAGCGCCCCAAGTGCCATTGAAATCATTGCAGCGCTGAAAAGGCCATATAATTCAAACCCTATAAAAAATCCCACAAGTGGCAGAATTTCTAGAAAGAACGACAGTAATTTCATGGGTGGATAGGATGTCATTTGCCAATCAATCCTTTACTTTGCAACCCATTTATCAAGATCAAGCGGGCCAGCCGCCGCCGCCGCTTTTCCGCGTAAAAACACAATTGTGACCGACCCAATTTCAACACCAAATTTACTTACGTAGGCGCGGTTAATAGCAACATCTTCGCTTTGCCTATAAATCCAATCATCAAAATGAACCTCAAATTCATACCCATTCATTTCAAGGGCAACATCGTAGCTCCATTGTAACCCGTTACCCGAAATACGTCCATTGGCCCGTCCCTCAATATCGCTAGCCTGACCTTGATAGCGGATTGTGCCATCTTCGCCAGGACCAAGATTATCGATGTTCCAAATACGCTGCGCCTTTTCACCATCTTCATATAGAAATGTTTCGTCAAGAACCAGCCGGCTGCCGGTGACCGAGCCACGCAGATTTACCCTAAACTGGCGCTGCAAGTTTCCAAACCGGTCTTCAAAAATACCAAAAGCAACGCTGTCCCCCAAAAAAAACTGTTCCAACACAAGTACTGGCTGGCGATCTGCAAGATGCGTGACATCGCGCTTGGCACAGGCTGAAAGCCCATAAAACACGGCAATCAGCAATCCTGCCGTCAGGCTTAATCGCAACAATCCACTACTCAATGCTGTTATTATTGTTGGCCTTTGTCTTCGCCCCATTTTAATATCCTCACTATTTAATCTAAGTTGAAATCATACCAATTTAGAACGAATCTGTACTCGTAACAATTGGCCTACTGGTCAAGACCGGCATTACTAATTAGGCTAATTTTGCTATAAACCGGTCAGCGTCAATTGTGACAGTGGCCTGCTTTTCTGGGCTCATCCTGTCAAAAGTCCGGTAAATCATCCCAAGGCGCGGGTTACCACCAATTTTCTCTCGATTTCGGGCCAAAAAATTCCAATAGAGATAATTGAAAGGGCAAGCCTTTTCGCCTGATTTTTCTGCCACATTATAATAACAACTTTTACAATAATCTGACATCCTGTTAATATAAGCTCCCCCCGCTGCGTATGGCTTGCTGGCCAGAAAACCACCATCAGCAAATAATGCCATGCCAGAAACATTTGGCAGCACAACCCATTCATAAGCATCAACATAAACAATCAAAAACCATTCATTGACCTCTTTTGGAGACAGGCCAGCAAGAAGAGCAAAATTACCAAGCACCATAAGCCTCTGAATATGATGTGCATATGAAAATGCATCTGTTTGCTGAATCGACTGGCTGAGACATCGCATATCAGTTTTACCAGTCCAGAAAAAATCTGGCAAAGGTTTGCTCGCTTGTAAAAAGTTAAATTCAGCATATTCAGGCATCTTTAACCAATAAAGACCGCGTACAAATTCACGCCAACCAAGAATTTGCCGAATGAAACCTTCAACCGCATTAAGAGGTGCAGCACCAGCATGATAAGCAGCTTCAACCGCTGTTATCACCTCAAGTGGTCTCAGCAACCCAGCGTTCAAGTACAGGCCTATATGGCTGTGGTACATCCACGGCTCATCAGTTACCATTGCATCTTGATAAGTGCCAAAATATGGCAACCTTTCCATAATGAACTGATTGAGCACAGACATAGCCTGTTCACGAGTTACTGCAAAATCAAATGCATCTAGCTGACCAAAATGGTCAGCACAGCGTTTCTCAACAAGCGCTAGAACTTCAACTGTGATGGCATCTGGTTTAAATTGGCTTGGTGTTGGAATGTGCAATCCAGCTTTAGGTGGTTGCCGATTATCAGCGTCATAATTCCACTTATCACCAATCGGCTTGTCCTTATCCATAAGAATATTATAGCGCTTACGCATTTCACGATAAAAGAACTCCATCCTTAAGGATTTGCGGCCATCTGCCCATGCTGAGAAATCATCAAGACTGCACAAAAACCGTGTGTCGGGCAAAATAATAACCGGTAGATTAAACTGGTCTTGCCAGCTGAGCATTTCTGAAACCAGCCGGTATTCACCGGGCGCTGTTACCACAATGCGGTCAGGGCTAAAAGTGCTGATAGAAGAAATGATTTCACCCGCAAGACTGCCCACATTTTCAGGATCATCAAGCCGCCGATAAGAAACCTGAATCCCGTCATCCTCAAGAGATTTGGCAAAATGACGCATTGCCGAAAACAAAAAAGCAACCTTACGCTTGTGATGTTTGACATAGGTAACTTCCGCCATCACCTCAGCGATCAAGGCAATATCTTGCGCTAGGTCAATATCCCGCAATGAGGGCAGATCACGATCAAGCTGGTCACCAAGGATAAGACGCAGTGTTTTCACGATGCGTTACGCAAGGCCGAAAAGGCCGCCAGCGCCGCCTCACGTGATACCTTTACATCGACAACAGGCCTGGGATAGGTCTCATCAAGCCGCACACCAGCCCCTTCCAATATGACATTCGGTGCCTCCCAAGGTTTGCATAAATAGACGTTAGGAAGCTTGGCAAGTTCAGGCACATAGCGCCGAATATAATCCCCATCAGCATCAAACTTTATGCCCTGGGTAATTGGGTTGAAAATGCGAAAATAAGGCGCCGCATCCGCACCACAACCAGCAATCCACTGCCAACCAGCACTGTTACTTGCAAGATCAGCATCCACCAGACTCTTCCAAAACCATGCCTCGCCATGATGCCAGTGAAGACGCAAATTTTTAACCAAAAAAGACCCCACAACCATTCGTACACGGTTATGCATATATCCAGTTTGCTTTAACTCTCGCATGCCAGCATCCACTATTGGATAGCCAGTCTTCCCTTTTTGCCAGCATTTCAGCAAGGCAGGATCATTGCACCAGTCAAAGCCGTTAAATCGTGGATTCAGGTTTTTGCGAGGCAATTCAGGAAAGTGATATAACAGGGAGTAAGAAAATTCGCGCCAACCAAGTTCAGATAGGAAATTGTCACAATCACCATCTTGACCAAAGCCCGCATCCAAACGATCCTTGGCAGCGTACCAAACAGTGTTGGGGGAAATTTCACCCCAATGCAAATAAGCTGAGAGACGCGATACATTCCGCTTAGATGGAAAATTACGGCCTTCCTTGTAACCATCAAGCCCGTCATCAAGAAAAGTTGTCAACCGTTCATAAGCTGCTACCTCGCCAATACGCCATGTTGCGGCAAGCCCATCTTTCCAGTCACGTTCAGGCAATAGTCCTAGCTGGGCAATGGCCAACGCTCCCAAGTCAGCATTGCCTATGTCAACAATGTTTAATTTGGGAGGAACTGTTAAAGGGCGGCGCGGCGGAGTCGTTCCAAGACAGCCACGCCGATAAAAGGGAGTGAAGACCTTATAGGGCGTTCCGTCTTTTTTTAGCACATCCCAAGGCTCCCATAATAGTGATCCATTATGACTTTGGACCACCAACCCGTGTTCCACAAGTTGCGCCTTGATCGCGGCATCACGCTCAATACGCCATGGCTCATAAGCACGATTCCAGTGAATGGATTTGGCCAAAACAGTCTTGACAAGACGAGGCAGGATTTCCGCCGGATTCCCGGCCATCACTAACAATTTTCCACCAAGTGCTTGATCCAGAGCAGTTAAGGAGTGATGTAGCCACCAACGGCTTGCTTCGCCCATACTGTGATTCCCCGAGTTAACATCATCAAGAATGTAAACCCCAAGCACCGCACCTTGTGATGCCGCCGCCGACAATGCCGGATTATCTGCAAGTCTTAGGTCCTGACGAAACCAGTGAACATGAATTGGGCCTGACATCGTCATCCTAACTTATACAAAAAATCCGAAAATAAACTCTTGAAGACATAAGCATTCCCTGCATCAAACGCAAATCAAAAAGACTGTCAAGAAGGACAAGTAATTAGCAGAACCACTAGCTAGGATCAGCAAAAATTCTCTGTTTCTGGCGACCAAGCCCCTCAATTTCCAGCGTCATAACATCACCATCTTTTAGATAAATTGCTTCGGGACTTTGTCCCATACCAACCCCTGCAGGAGTACCAGTAGCAATGATATCACCAGGGTGCAGCGTCATCAAATCAGAGAGGTGCGCAATGATTTCAGCAACTGAAAAAATCATATCGGCTGAAGTGCCACTCTGCATCACTTTGTCATTTACCGCTAACTTCATAAATAAAGATTGTGGATCAGACACCTCATCGCGAGTCACAAGCCAAGGCCCAACTGGTCCGTAGTGATCACATGACTTACCCTTGGTCCATTGTCCTGATAAATTCATTTGCATATGGCGCTCAGAAACGTCATTCACAATGCAATACCCCGCCACATAATCCAGCGCAGTTTTAAGGGAAACATATTTGCACTTTTTACCAATAACCACCGCCAATTCGACTTCCCAATCACTGTGTGCTGACCCACGGGGCATAAAAATGTCATCGTCTGGTCCATTAATTGATGATGTTGCTTTCAAAAAAACAATTGGATGCGTAGGAATCGGCAACCTTGTTTCGCGCGCATGATCATGGAAATTTAATCCTATACAAATAAATTTTCCAACGCCACTGACGCATGGACCAAACCTAGGCGCTCCTGAAACCTGAGGTAAACTATTTGTTTTTAATCCTCGCAAAGCATTTAAGCTGACGTCGCCAAGAGTTGAAGCGTCGATGTCCCTAATATAGCCAGACAAGTCTCGCACCACCCCACCATCATCAACAAGGCCAGGTTTTTCCTCTCCAGCGCGGCCATATCGAACAAGACGCATTTTTCAATCCCTTTATTATGGGTTAGCCATCAAAGCCGCTTCTGTTAAGCTTTGCTATGATATTGTTTTAGCAACCAGACTAGCCTTTATTAGTTAACCGCTGACGAAGTGCATATTTTTGAATTTTACCGGTAGATGTCTTTGGAATAGGCTCAAAACGAAATTCCGTTGGCACTTTGAAGCTGGCAAGGTTCTTACGACACCAATCGCGCAACTCAGCACTAGTCACCTTCTCTCCGTCAACAAGTTCAATATAAGCACACGGAGTTTCCCCCCATCTCTCATGCGGCATCGCTACAACAGCCACGGTTGCCACCGCAGGATGCTTATGTAAAGAGTCCTCCACCTCGATCGAGGAAATATTTTCTCCTCCAGAAATAATGATGTCTTTCGATCTGTCCTTGAGCTGAACATAACCATCTGGATGGACAACACCCAAATCACCGGAATGAAACCAACCACCCGAAAAAGCGCGCTCTGTTGAAACAACATTTTTAAAATACCCTTTCATCACAACATTACCGCGCATCACCACCTCGCCAATACTGGCACCATCACGCTGCACTGGTACCATGCTGTCAGGATCGACAACATCAAGGCCTTCCAGAGCCAGATATCGAACTCCTTGACGTGCTTTCAGAGCTGCCTGCTCGGCATTATCCAAAGCATCCCATGATGGGTCCCAGTCATTTACCACAGCAGGCCCGTAGGTTTCAGTCAGGCCGTAAAGATGAGTTACATTGAAACCTGCATCCTTCATGGTCGCCAATACTGCTTCCGGTGGCGGTGCTGCTGCAGTAAAAAACTCAACTTCATAGTCTAATTGTGCAGTCTCAGGTTTACCAGAAGCCACCATTGACATTACGATTGGTGCACCGCACATGTGGCTGACTCGATGGTTTAAAATAGCTTTCCAAATTTCTTCAGCACGCACATCACGAAGGCAGACATGAGTTCCTGAAATGGCGGAAATTGTCCATGGAAAACACCAACCATTGCAATGGAACATTGGTAAAGTCCATAAATAAACAGACCGCTTCTTCATCGATGCTGTAAGCGCATTTCCCTGCGCTAATAGGTATGCTCCACGATGATGATACACCACCCCTTTGGGGTCTCCAGTTGTCCCAGATGTATAATTGATGGAGATTGCATCCCATTCATCAGCAGGCATCTGCCAAGCAAAATTAGTATCACCAGCCGCAATAAAATCCTCGTATTCAATTTCATCATAAGGCACAGAAGTGCCAACAAATTCAGGGTCATCATAAACAATCAAACATGGGCTGCCCTTAGCAAGAGCAAGCGCCTCACGAATACGGGGTAATAGTTCAATATCAGCAATAAGAATTTTTGCTTCTGTATGATCTAATTGAAAAGCAATGGTTGTGGCGTCGAGTCTGGTGTTCAGCGAATGCAAAACTGCACCCGACATTGGCACACCATAATGAGCCTCAATCATGGCTGGTGTATTCAGTAGCATAACAGATACCGTGTCACCACGCCCTAAACCCGCGCTTTTAAGCACACTTGCTAACTGGCGGCACCGTTCATAAAGTCCGATATAATCACGCCGCAGTTCACCGTGTATAATAGCTGTCTGTTTCGGCGACACCACTCCCGCACGCTCAAGAAATGTCAACGGTGTCAGGGGCTGATAATTGGCTGTATTCTGATCAAGCCCTATATCATATGGATTGGTCATTATTATTCATTCCCTTGAAAAACAGCTTTTTAACTTACCATTTTGGATCACGTTTTTCTATAAATGCATTGATCCCCTCAGCAGCGTCACGATGCAACATATTTTCAACCATCACCTTTGCCGCATAATCATACGCATCAGCAATTGACAATTCACGCTGGGCATAAAAAGCAGCTTTGCCCATGGCCAGTGTTACTGGAGATTTACTCGTAATTTTTTTGGCAACACTAGTCACATGTTCACGGAGGCTAGCTGTATCAATCACAGTATTTACAAGCCCTATCTTAGCAGCTCGCTCAGCTGTCACCATTTCACCAGTAAGAAGCATTTCCATTGCATGTTTTGCTGGAACATTGCGTGATAGCGCAACCATTGGCGTTGAGCAAAACAACCCAATATTAACCCCAGGGGTACTGAATTTTGCGGTGCTCGCAGCATAAGCAAGGTCACAACTTGCAACAAGCTGGCAGCCAGCAGCAGTCGCTGTTGCAGCCACTTCAGCAATCACTGGTTTAGGGATTTGCATAATTGCCTGCATAACTGATGAACAGCGCTTCATGACCATAGCAAAATAGGCTTTGCCTTTATCATCATTAGCGCGGCCTGCCGTAAGTTCTTTTAAATCATGGCCAGCACAAAAAGCCGGGCCATGCGCCGCCAATATGATGACTCTAACACTGGCATCATCAGCCGCAATCTTTAAAGCGTTCGAAAGATAATCAAGCATTGCTTCTGACAAAGCATTGCGACGTGCCGGATCATTTAACGTAACCCGCAAAATGCCATGTGGTTCGTGCGTTATTTGTAACAGTTCTGCCATATTACTTTATCAAGTTTTTACTATTCAAATGCTTTCTTAATAAACCATTCAACTCAAAATTTGTAGAAAATACAATCAAAGAATCCTCAAGATATTTTACGCAAAAGTTCAGCTTGTTTCAAGTCGGCGTTCAAGCCAGCGGACTCCAGCCGACACAATTAGGATCACCACCAAATACTCCAGCACAAGAACCGTGTAAATTTCCAACGGCCTGTATTCAGTAACAACCAATTCATTTGCACGGCGGGTTAGTTCTTGCATGCCAATCACTGATACTAGTGAGGACATTTTCAGCATGTAGACAAGCTGGTTGCCAAGCGCCGGCAAAATCCGTTTGATCGCTTGAGGCAATATAACAAAACGCATGGTGTCGCGATAACTTAGTGAGATAGATCGGGCTGCTTCATATTGACCACGATCAATTGACTGTATCCCAGCACGAAAAATTTCTGCTTGAAATGCACTATCGGAGATTGCCAAAGCTAAAACGCCAGCCCAAAAAACTGAAATTGAAATACTAGCAACTTGCGGGAGCCCATAATAGACCCACAAAATTAATACCAAAATTGGAATTGCCCTTACCAATTCGACATAAACACGGTTGATCACTTTTGGTGCACGCCGCGATGATATGCCTGGCAAAGCAACCAGTAACCCAACACAAATTGATATGAGAATAGCCGTTACTGATAAGCCTATTGTGAAATAAAGCCCGTCAATCAGAAAAAATAGATTCTGACGGCCAGACTCAGTTGCTGGGTTAACAACATACCAACCCCAGTTATCGGAGCAGCCCCCAAGACCAGCAAAGCAGAGCACCCCGGCAAGGCGCAACCAAAACGAAGGAGAGAGAAAACGGATTAGTAAAGCGTTTAAAAGCAAAGCCACACCACCTCTAATGCCGAAGAATTTGACTGAGAAATAATTTACATCGATCACTTTTGGGAGCCGTAAAAAATGTTTTGGGCGGCCCCATTTCAACAATTTTTCCATGATCCATAAACAACATCACATCTGCAACTTGTCGCGCAAATCCCATTTCATGGGTTACACAAACCATTGTCATACCACTGTCTGCAAGCTCCTCGATGACATCCAGAACCTCAGCGATCATTTCAGGGTCTAGAGCAGATGTTGGCTCATCAAACAACATGATTTTTGGCGTCATGCACAATGCTCGCGCGATGGCCACCCGCTGCTGTTGGCCGCCCGACAATTGAGCTGGATATTTATTAAGTTGATCAGAAATCTGAACCCGTTCAAGGTATATCATTGCAAGTTCACGCGCTTCAGATTCTTGCATCTGTCGGGCTCGAACAGGACCCAGCATTAAGTTCTCAATAATGGTCAAATGTGGAAAAAGATTAAACTGCTGAAAGACCATACCAACATTATTTCGGAGTACATCTTGTCCGCTTGGACTACTATCAACTAATTGGCCGTCAATGTGGATTTGCCCATGTTCATGCTGTTCTAACCTATTTATACATCGGATAAGTGTTGATTTTCCAGAACCAGATGGACCGCAAATCACCAGTTTTTGGCCAAGCTCAATATCCAGTGACACTGAATCAAGAGCACAAAAATCCTGGAAATATTTCGAAACATTTCTAACTTGAATAAATGGCTGCGTCACTGGATCCGTCATACTAATATCTACCTAGTGTCACTTTGGTTATTGGACAAACCATATATCGTGCAAGACCACAAGATTAAACAGTGAGAGCTTTTGCCGCAGTAAAATTTTTATCGTATTCCTCGATTTTGCGCTACATTTTTGTATATTCTTATCTAAGAAGTTTTAAATGCATCTTGTAAACCGCAATTGGCCACTTATCTATCAGCAATCCAAGACGGACAATTTTTGTCCAGTAAGCGACCTGTCCGAGGAGACGGAAAATGAAAATTTTTAAGGTGTTAACAGTTCTTTTTGCATTTGCAACGTTAGCCAGCCCGGCCCATTCAGAAAGCGTTCTTAAAGAAATTTTGTCTGAAGGTGTTCTAAAAGTGGGAACAACAGGTGACTGGAACCCAATGACGATGAAAGACATCGCCACAAACACCTACACTGGGTATGATATCGATGTAATGAATGAACTTGCAAAAGACTTGGGTGTTAAAGTTGAGTTTGTACCTACAGATTGGAAAACATTGGTCAGCGGTGTGACTTCTGGCAAATATCATATGACAGGTTCAGCCTCAATTTCACCAGGACGCGCAAAAGCTACTGGTTATTCAAACAGCTATTTTTCATTAGCCACTGTTCCACTGACGTTAAAAAAGAATGCCGGCAAATTCGCTGATTGGGCGGATCTTGACAAAGCATCAGTGACTGTCGCTGCAACCCTCGGCACAACACAAGAAAAGCAAGTCAAACAGTTTTTCCCAAATGCCATGTACAAAATAGTAGAATCTCCTGCTCGCGACTTTCAGGAAGTGCTCTCCGGCAGAGCTGATGCGCACATCACATCAAACGTTGAAGCCTATAAACTGGTTGCAAAATATCCACAAATGATGGTGGTACCGGTGTCAGCTCCAAAAGCTCCAACACCTATTGCAATGTTGCTGCCGCAAGCAGATCAGATATGGATTAATTATGTCAACACATGGATTACCCTAAAAACTGAGCGCGGTTTTTTTGCTGATCTTGGGCGGAAATGGCAGCTATCTAATTAATAACTGGTACAACAAATATTTAAAAAAGAGGGGTAGATATTTACTCCTCTTTTTTTATCCGTCCAGTTCCAAAATCAAGGGAAATGTGGTGCCATGATTTTATTGTATGACCTTGCCATTAGCAGTTATGGCTGCAAAACCCGCATTCTGCTTCGACACAAAAGGCTTGAGTGGACAAGCAATGCCCCACCTAATGGCTATGGGAGCCCTACTTATTGTGAGATTGTTCCATCTGGAACCATACCGGCACTGGTGCATAATGAATTAATCCTAAGCGAATCTGACGCGATTGCAGAATATCTCAATGAGTTTAAACCACAGCCAGCAATGCTGCCAACTAATATTCAGGAACGCGCAACAGCACGTGCGCTATCCCGCTTTCATGACACCAGCATCGAACCTTTACTTCGCTCTTACTTTGCGCAAGTTAATCCAACCACTCGGAATCCAACTTTCATCGCCAAAAATGCAACCCTTTTGCAACGACGATTTAATCAGCTTGAGCAGATGGTAAAGCCCTCGCCTCTATTAACAGGTGAAAGCCTCAGTCTTGCCGATTGCGGCTTTGCACCTAGCTTTGCCATTTTAAACCTTTTACAGTCTTTGTTTGCGTTTGATTTTAAACTTCCAACAACATTGCAAGCATATAAAAAAGCTTTGATTACGCATCCATCAGTTCATTATGAATATACCAACTACATAGATGTATTAGCCAATTGGAGCGAAGACAAACTAGCCAATGGATAATCATCATCAATTGACGTGAGTTTTATTTCAGGTCTAACTCTAATAAGAGTTCATTTTAAAACCTGATGCGCAAAGTCCTAATGGCACCAAACGCATACCATGTCGGTACTTTATGAAATTATTTCTTGTCTTTCAAACTTTATCATCACAAGTACGTGCTACAATTTTGATGATTGTAACCTTGTTTATGTTCACATGCATGGGGATCTTCATACGCCTTTCAGCAGACAGTTTGCCAGTTTTTGAGGTGATTTTTTTTCGTAATGCACTGGCATTGCTGCTGTTACTCCCAATAATTATGCGCACTGGCTGGTCAAGTTTATATATGAACAAACCAAAATTATTTTTTGTGCGGGCATTGATCAATATTGGAGGCATGTTTTGTGGATTTACTGCACTAACATTAATTCCATTAGCACAAATGACAGCCCTTGGATTTACAGGCCCCATATTTGTGACCATTGGAGCAGTATTTTTTCTCGGTGAGGTTATTCGTTTACGGCGCATCTTAGCAATTGGTGTTGGGTTTTTGGGAACAATCATTATTTTACAACCAGGATTTACTGAAATTTCAGTTGGATCGATTTTGGCCCTTGTAAGCGCTCTATCAATTGCAATGGCCTCTCTTATTGTTAAAAAATTAACAGCCACAGAAACACCCGAGGCAATTGTAACATGGATGGTTGCCATGCAAGCACCATTGGCCCTTATTCCAGCAATTGGCGTTTGGGAGTGGCCATCATTAGAAGCTTGGGGATACCTTTGGGCAATGGCACTGACTGGAACAATCGCACATCTTTGCTTTACACGCGCTTATCGGCTTGTCGATATAACCGCGCTTCAGCCACTGGAATTTATCAAATTGCCTTTTGCAGTGATTCTGGCGTGGGTTGTATTTTCTGAATTGCCAGGATTATGGACATGGATTGGCGGCGCAGTAATTTTTGCCTCATCTGTCTATATTACGAAGCGAGAAGCAAAAACAAAGACATCGTTACGTCCCAATGCTGGCCCTCGTGAAACCAAATTATAATGCTACCTATCTTAAACCTCAACTGCCCAATAGAGAGGTGTACCACAATCAAAAATAGTTACGGGCCCTTCATCTGTATTTCGACTTTGGGGATAAATCACCGGCTCAATTTTTTTTACGAGCGTGATCTGAGCCTTATTAACTGGTAAACAATAAAACTTTGGTCCGTGCACTGAAGTAAAGCCCTCTAAATGGTGAAGTGCGTCTTCAACGTCAAAAACGTGTGCTAAACACGACAAAGTGTTTGGAGATGTGTAAATCCCTGCACAGCCACAAGAAGTTAGTTTTGCTGAGTCCAAATGTGGTGCGCTATCTGTACCAAGGAAAAAACTACTGTCTCCTGAGGTTGCTGCCGCAATTAATGCGCGACGATGGCTCTCTCTTTTAGCCACCGGCAAGCAATAATAATGAGGCCGAATACCACCTGCCAGAATATGGTTACGATTGATAAACAAATGATGTGTTGTGATAGTGGCCGCAATATTAGCACCACCAGTTCTAACATAATCAACGCCGTCACTCGTAGTTACATGCTCCAAAACTATTCTTAATTTTGGTATACGGCGCCTCAACGGATCAAGCACCGTTTGAATAAACACTGCCTCACGGTCAAAAATATCAACTTGAGGATCCGCAACTTCACCATGAACACAAAGTGGCAATCCGAGGTCTGCCATGGTCTCAAGTACTGGGAGCACCTTATCCAAGTCACGCACACCTGATGCTGAATTAGTTGTTGCGCCTGCCGGGTATAGTTTTACTGCATAGATGATGCCAGCTTTTACCGCAGAAGTAACATCATCAGCCTTAGTGGTTTCAGTAAGATATAAAGTCATCAACGGCGTAAAATCATAATTTGGGTCGACACAATCCAAAATGCGATCGCGATATGCTACTGCGTCATCTCCAGTTATCACTGGTGGAACAAGGTTTGGCATGATAATCGCACGGCCAAAATGGCGGGCTGAATCATTGATCACTGCGCCCAATAAGGCCCCATCCCGAAGATGCAGATGCCAATCATCTGGGCGGCGGATAGTTAGTCGAGTCATTACAGCCTTTCTTACTAAAAAAATATTAGACAACATTTTGATATAATAAATAGCCGGTAGTCAATGGCGCAAAACAGGCCAAAAAACATCAACTATTTGGTTGGTTTTTTTTTGCTTTCCATCACACCAACAAAAATATTATTTAAGTCATAGTCTAAAGATAGCGGCGTAAAGAATTATGACATTCTTTAGGGGCAATTACTAGACATTCAAACCTCAGAAAACTCCCTGATATTCTTGGGTTTACAGTGTGCCACATAGCCGCTATAAACGCCGCGACTCCCCGCCTGATGGGTTCGCCCTGACTGTCGTTCATAATTTTAGCAAGTAAGAGGATCTAGGAATGCTTACAAATGCAATTCTGCCAATAGCTTTTGGTGCGCTGGGCATGGTCGCTGCCTTTTTAATATATCTCAATATTCTTAAAACTCCATCTGGTGAAGGTCGAGTAAAAGAAATTGCCGATGAAATCCACCTTGGCGCAATGGTATTTATGGCAAGCGAATACAAACGTTTAGCTATATTTTGTGTAATTTGTATTGTTGCGCTTTATGCCAGCCTTGGCGTTGAAACAGCGATAGCGTTCACTCTCGGTGCCCTATGTTCAGGTACTGCTGGTTATATAGGTATGTATTCAGCAACCAAAGCTAATGTCAGAACAGCAGTTGCCGCAAACACAAGGGGTGCAGCAGCTGCATTAAATGTGGCATTTTTTGGCGGATCGATCATGGGGCTTACTGTTGCGTCCATGGGACTCTTGGGCATTGGTGTTCTTTACCACTTTATGGGTGGCACTTCGCATGGGCTGGAAGCCATTGAAGGGTTTGCCATGGGAGGTTCATCAGTTGCATTATTCAGCCGCGTTGGGGGCGGCATTTTTACTAAAAGTGCTGATGTAGGCGCAGATCTTGTGGGCAAGATTGAGGCCGGCATTCCAGAAGATGACCCGCGAAACCCCGCAGTTATTGCTGATAACGTTGGTGATAATGTTGGTGACGTTGCCGGCATGGGTTCTGACATTTTTGAGTCTTACTGCGGCGCGATGATTGCGTCGATTGCACTTGCAGCTTCAATGTCACTTGAAAATATTCAAAAACTAGGAGGGGATCAGACAGTTTTACAATTTATGCCGCTGGCGCTTGCGTCTCTTGGTCTACTATGCTCACTTTTGGGCATTTTTGCAGTGAAGCTGTTTTCCAGTAAAAGCGCTGATGTAGCGCTTCGCTTTGGCACAATTGGTTCGGCTGTTATCTTTATTGGTGCGGCTTATTTCTTAATTGAAACTATGGGCGGAGCTAATGGCATCTGGGTAGCGGTTTTAGTTGGCGCAATCGGAGGAATTGTTGTTGGCTTAGTAACTGAGTATTATACTGGCGGCGCGCCAGTCCGCAAAATTGCCAAGGATGGTGAAACCGGCCCCGCAACAGTATTGATTTCAGGCTTAGCCCTCGGCATGCAATCCGTTGCCATACCAGTTTTAACAATTGTAGCAATTATCTACTGCGCAAATGAAGCTGCCGGTCTTTATGGAGTAGGCCTAGCAGCTGTTGGTATGTTGTCGACTGTTGGTATAACGATGGCAATCGACGCATATGGCCCTGTTGCTGACAATGCTGGTGGCATCGCTGAAATGGCTAAAATGGGAAAAGAAACCCGCGAAATTACTGACTCGCTTGATGAGGTTGGTAACTCAACTGCGGCGATTGGAAAAGGTTTTGCCATTAGTGCAGCTGCACTCGCAGCGTTAGCTCTAATCAGCGCTTATATCGCGAAAGTAAGCAATGGCGATCCAGACTTTGTGCTCGCAATTAATGACCCCATGGTTCTCTGTGGTATGTTTATTGGTGGCATCTTTCCATTCCTTGTTAGTGCTATGACTATGACTGCTGTTGGAGATGCAGCTTTTGATATGATCGTGGAAGTTCGTCGCCAATTCAAAGAAATCCCCGGGCTTCTTGAAGGTAAAGCAAAACCAGATACAGCTCGTTGTGTGGAAATTGCAACCCAAGCGGCACTCAGAAAAATGATTCTACCAGGTTCAATGGCTGTGCTTGCCCCAGTAGTTATTGGTTTTGGACTTGGGCCAAAAGCACTTGGCGGCATGCTTGTAGGTGCTTTGGTTTGCTGTGTGATGATGGCACTAATGATGGCAAATGCCGGGGGTGCTTGGGATAACGCGAAGAAATATGTTGAAAAAGGAAACCTTGGTGGCAAAGGGTCTGATGTTCACAAAGCAGCTGTTGTCGGCGATACTGTTGGCGATCCGCTTAAAGATACGTCTGGTCCGGCAATGAATATTCTTATCAACGTTATGGCAATTGTTAGCCTTGTAATTGCACCGCTGTTAATTTGATAAAATTATACATTTTAAAAAAGCCGGCTTTGGTAAAAGGGCCGGCTTTTTTTAAAACTGGGCTAACCAGTTTTATTTCTTAGCTAAAATATGGATGACACTAATTAAAAGAATGTGTCTAAGCTTCCAAAATAGTGTGTTACACACCAGACATCGATAGGTAAAAATACAAGACAGCATCAGCATTTGAGCTACTATTTAGCATTACCCCTAGCAATAGCAGCCAATGCCAAAGACGCCAATCTAGCAGCAGGTGGATCAGATCGGCTTGTCAATACAATGGGAATTGCACCACCAAGAACCAATCCAGCCGCCAATCCACCACCAAACCAAACAAGAGATTTAAACAGAATATTCCCTGAAACAATTTCTGGAACAACTAGACCGTCAGCCATCCCAGCAACCGCACCTCCAACTCCCTTGATTGCAACAGCTTGTGGTGCAATGGCCAGATCAAAGGACAACGGCCCAGCAAAATCAGCACGCGAGTCAAGTTCTGAAGCTTTAAGCGCTATTTCTGCAGCCTCTCCGCTAGATGGCATCGCCGGTAAAATAGACTCAGTTGCCGACAAAACAGCTATACGGGGCCTAGATTGCCCCAGTTTACGGCTCAATTCAGCCATATGCAATGCTGCTTCAACCCGGGTTTCAATGTCCGGCGCAACATTGACAGCAGCATCACTTATCATCAATGATCGCCCACCCTCGGGGGGTATCATTAAAAACACGTGTACCAATCGTTTGCCAATTCGAATACCAGATGCACGTTTAACAATGCCACCCATGAATACATCGGTATGCAGTTGTCCTTTGGCAAGGCCACAAACACGACCTTCTGCAAATAACGCAATCGCTGCTGCAATTGCAGCCTCTTCACCGATGGTTGGTATAACTTCAACACCAGCGAGATCCCACCCAATAGCAGCAGCATCCTTCGCAATAATGTCTGGCTCTCCAACCAAGATTGGAACAGCCAGCTTTGCAAGCGCAGCATCCCGAGCAGTCTCCAGTGTTGCAGCTCCAGTCGCACGAACAAAGACAAACGGTTTTGGATCAAAAGATGCGGCCAACGCTAACAAATCACGCGGACAATTTGAAGGCGTATTGGCTAAAAATCCGCTTGGCGACAAGCCAGTAGGTTCAACCCGCTTTGACATTCCATTCCAATACCAATAATTAGAGATAAAACATATATACCTGCTTTTAAAGAGGTGGTTTAGCGTTAACCGGACACGGGTTTCACCTCTCTTCATCACATCACTCTATATGCCATATTAACAACTATTGGAAAAGGCACTATTAGAACAACATCTTTCTTTGCCAATTCTGCCAAAACACGATAATATAAATTAATCACAACACTCAGGTTTTAGATGGAGATGCAAAATGTCATATGATGTTAACTCACTCGAAGCACATTGGATGCCGTTTTCGGCAAATCGTGATTTCAAAAAAGAGCCTCGCATTGTTGTAAAATCAGAAGGCATGTATATGTGGGACTACAAGGGTGGTGAGGTCATTGATGGTTCGTCAGCTCTTTTCTGTACTCCACTGGGCCATGGCCGTAGAGAAATTGCTGAAGCAGTTTATCAGCAAATGCTCACAAATGATTACACCCCACATTTTCAACTTGGCCATCCGGGCTCTTTTGATTTAGCCGAACGTGTATGCCGATTGCTTCCTGATCAATTTAACCACGTATTTTTCACCAATTCAGGGTCTGAATCCATTGAGACAGCAATCAAAGTAGTGTTGGCTTATCAGCGAGCTGCCGGACAAGCGCAGCGCAACCGGTTGATCAGCCGCGAGCGCGCATATCACGGAGTAAACATGGGTGGTGTTTCACTTGCTGGCATGGTTCGCAATCGAGAAACATTTGGTTTAACTTTGCCCAATATTTCTCTTATTCGCCACACATGGCAGGAAGATCAGCGGTTTTCAAAGGGCCAGCCAAAAAAAGGGGCTGAGCTTGCTATGGACCTTGAGCGGATTGCGGAAAATCTTGGCGGCTCAACCCTGGCAGCTGTATTTATTGAACCCGTGGCAGGGTCAACGGGTACCCTCGTACCTCCAGTTGGATACCTTGAAAAAGTCCGTGAGATTTGTGACAGGCATGGGCTTTTGCTTGTTTTTGATGAGGTTATCACTGGCTTTGGTCGGATGGGGACACCATTTGCAACACAAAAGTTTAATGTCCAGCCTGACATCATAACTATGGCAAAGGCATTGACTAATGGCGCTATCCCAATGGGTGGAGTTGCCGTCACTGATGAAATTTACAATACGATTACAGATGCATCTCCTGAGAATGCAATTGAGTTTTTTCATGGCTACACTTATTCGGCACATCCTGCTGCATGCGCCGCGGGTATTGCTACTCAAAAGATTTATGAAAATGAAGATATTTTCAACCGTTCAGCCGCCCTTGAAGATTATTTCCTAGATGCAATTTGGACACTTCAGGATCACCCTCTAGTTGCTGACATTCGCGGTATTGGTTTGATGGCTGGGATTGAAGTCCATTCCGATGGTGTTCCAGGCCGCCGCGGAACTCAGATGCAAAAAGATATGTTCTGGAATGGGCTTCACGTGAAATGGACAGGAGATAATGGTATTGTTGCGCCAGCCTTTGTTGCAGAGCGCAAGCATATTGATGAGATTGTTGATAAATTCCGTAAAACCTTGGACGATACGCTCGAAGCTACGGTCTGATGATTGCGGTCAGCGGAAGCGGTATTGCCGGATTAGCTGCCGCACTTTCCGTTCTTCGAAATCAAAAATCACTTTTATTTGTTGCCGGCTCTGCTCCAACAGCAGTAGAGATTGGTGGAGTGCAAATTGCGCCAAATGGCTGGGCAGCTCTGGATAAACTTGGAGTAGGGGACGTCGCCAAATCCCTTTCGACTAAATTAAGATCAATTACTGTCCGTAACATGGACACTGGTGCTACATTAGCCAGCCTTGACCTTAGCTCAGAAAATTATGGCAGCATCTCGCGAGCTGATATTACCAGATTACTCAAGAATGAAATCTTGAGTATTGGAGTTACTGAGCATGTTGCTGCAAATATTACACATGCGGTTCAACGCGGAGCCAACCAAAACTTAGATATTGCTACTGATTGTGGCTCAACACATCAGGTTGAAGCATTAATTGCTGCCGATGGCCCCAAAGGATTTGGGCGCAAATACATCAACGGGCCGGACTTTAACGTGCAAACTCCAAATAACACCAAGCGTGTTGCCATGCGAGCTGTCGTTAAAGCTAAAAGTCTGCCCAAACATTTTTCTCAACCCTTTTGCAATTTGTGGCTAGGGCCTGGCTCACATTTTGTACATTACCCAATCAACAGCGGAAATGATATTAACCTCGTATTCACACTTGATGCCACAAGCGCATATGATGATTGGCAAGAGCGCTATTTTGGGAAAAATTTAATTCTTGGTGAAATTTGCAAATGCGACAATATCAGTTGGACAAAAACAACACTGCCCACAATGCCCTTTAGTGATTGCTGGCGGCGAGGCACAGCTGTACTTGCTGGTGACGCAGCTCACCCAATACCACCCAACCTTGCGCAAGGAGCAGGTCAAAGCCTTGCTGACGCAGCTAGCCTAAAATATTGGCTAGGCTTCAACGATATCAATCAGGCGCTATCAGGCTATGCACAAGAGCGATCACAGGCTGTTTCAAAAATATTTAAAAAGGCGACTATCAGTAGTAAAATCATGGCAATTAACGGGCCAGCTGCAAAAGCACGCAGCATTGCAATTAGCCTTGGTGGTTCGCAAATGCTTAACGCCTGGCTTGCGGAGGTTTGGGCTACTACCTAAGTCATTTGTCTGGGATCAGCCTCACAACTCTTAATCAAATTGCTTCCAATTTCTTTAATCTTACCCTTTACCCCGCCATGGAATAAGCCGTGCAATAACCCATCTCATCATTAGGTCAAAGATTAACCCTAAACTGCCCATAATCAAAATAGTTACCCATATCAGCTCATAATCAGACACCGTTCGCGCAACATTTTCAATAAACCCAACACCTGTTGTCCCTGCCAGCATTTCAGCCGCTACAAGCGTACCCCAACACACCCCAATTGAAATACGTATGCCCGTCATAATTTCTGGCAGAGCGTTTGGCAAAATTACGTAGCGTAGAATTTGTCTGTCACTTGCTCCCAATGAATGTGAGGCACGGATTTTTGACAGTTGTGTCCCCGACGCACCCGTACGGGCTGAAATGACCATAATTGCGAAAGCAACCATAAACAGAAGAAATATTTTTCCATCATCCTGTATACCAAAAATTGTCAAAATCAATGGTGCCCATGCCAACGGTGGGACAGGCCTATAAAGCTCAATCAACGGATCAAAGAACGATTTGCAAAATCTTGAAACTCCCATGTAGATTCCAAGTGGTACGCCAAGTAAAACGCCAAAGAACATAGCCACAAGAACTCGGAACAGGGAGTCCCAAATATGGCCATCCAGCATTGGTAATGCTCCCAAGTAAACATCACCTTGGGCGAATAAAAGGACCCAATCTTTGTAATTTGGTTGAAAATTTCCCTGTTTATTAAGTGTTCCATAATCTCCAGGAAGCAAGTCCACAAGACCATCAGGAACGAGAAGTGATACGACATCTGATATTGGAAGCCATTTCCACCACAACAAGGTAGTGCCTTTATAACCTCCACCATTCTCAACATCTGGGTTGGCTAATGTAAGAAATGTTGCAACAACATCGGTTGGTTTTGGCAACCAACGTCCCGGCCCCTGCTCAGTACATTGAGTGCGTGATTTTATAATATCACCACCAGGAAAAAACAATATTTCAACAATGCTTAAAGCACCTTTTGATTTTTCTAATTGCTGAAGCATCGTTCGCACAGAACCCTGTATGTCTGTCATTACTGATGCTGGAAATATTTTACCATCGTCAATCCGTTTAAAAATTCGGTCGACGGCCTTCATGTAGTCTGCACGTGTTTTAACAATTCTTGGATCCCTATCACTCGCTGATGATAACTTTTTCAAATTTGCGATCATTGCCTTAGTTTCAGAGATTAGATCTTTAGCTATTGGTGACAAATTGCGAATGCCTAAAAAGTCATTTGAAATACTTTTTGCCTCGCTAGAAACCAGGTCAAACAGCGCCCCTTTTGCTGAAATTGGGAGCATTGGTATTTCTGGTTCGCTAATGCCCCAGGATGGCTGCTGCAAAGCTTTTTGGCTGGGTGACCACGATTGGAGTGGGGTTTTTAACTCATTTGTAATTGCCGCAAATCTAGACTTAACCTTTTCAATTTCACGGATTGTCTTTTGACCCACAAAATCAGGATTTGCCATCATATTAATCAATTTCTGTGTATTATTTATCACCTTTAAGACACGCACTTTATCATTTTCTAAAAAAGCATCGACAGGCAATCGGGCTTTTAATTCTCTAAGCTGTTTAGAGTTGCGAACAAGCAACGTTTTAGATTTTGAGTAACGTGACTGAATAGCTAAAGATGCAGTAACAGGTGATATAGCTTCATGCAGCTTACCAACCTGACATAACTCGTTTGCTGCTTGTGGAAAAAAGGCGCGTGCTGCACCCCACGAAAAGTAAAACCAGATAAGCAATAAAACTGACACACCACAAATTGACCAAAACCAGCCCCCAACAGTCCGCTCTGGATCTCCAAAAACCTGATCCTTTTCTCGTAACCTCGTCTGCTGAACACCATAAATAATGGATACAAGAAAACTGCTGGCAAGCAACAAAATGATTATTGCAGCAACAATCGCTCTGTTTTCAGATAACCATTCAAGTACCACCCATGATCTCCTCTTCCATATTCCAGATCATGGTCAAAATTTCTTCACGTACTTCAGAAAATTTACTTTCCAACTTTATGTCACGCAATGACCTCTCTAAACCCCATTCAGCAAAAGGCAGCTCATATTCCTTTTGAATTCTGCCCGGCCGCGGCGCCATAACAAACAGTCGCTCACCAAGCAACAGCGCCTCTTCAACCGAGTGCGTAATGATTATAATTGTCTTACCGGTTTTCTTCCAAAGCTCAAGGATCAGGGATTGCATTTTCTCCCGTGTAAGTGCATCCAATGCACCAAGCGGTTCATCCATCAGAATCACATCTGGATCGTTGACCAAACAACGGGCCAGCGCAACCCGCTGTTGCATACCTCCCGACAGCTGATAGGTTGGGGTATCAGCGAAACCTTGCAGCCCAACAGTAGTCAACCATTTGTTTACCTGCTCACGTGACTTATCCTCAGCAACTCCTTGCATCCGTAATCCGAAATCAACATTTCGAGCAACAGTCAGCCACTCAAACAGTGCACCTTGCTGAAACACCATTCCACGATCAGCCCCTGGACCTTCAATAAAATAATCTCCAAGAGACATGACCCCACTGGTCGGGGTTATAAACCCTGCAACCATATTTAATAAGGTAGTTTTCCCACAGCCCGATGGCCCAAGAATACTCAGTAATTCACCTTTTTTAAGGGTGAAGTTGATATTCTTCAATGCCTCAACCTTTGCCCCAGTTTGCTGGTTCACAAAGGTCATACATAGATCTTTGCACATAAGGTTTGCCATAACAAAAATCCTTATTAAAACTAGAAAACAAGGCCCTAAAAAGCCCTGTTTTCTTTGTTCTTAAGATTGTTATTTAGTCAAGATATTCGCCAGTGATCACTTTACTGATCTTTTGGTCAACGTTCCAAGCTCCAGGCTTTTTAAAGACCAGACCCAGTGACTCTGCTGCTGACACTGCAACCCCTTTTGGACCAAAGAACTGCTCTTTTTGTTCCGCTGCTGTTGGAAAAATAAAACCAGCCATTTGATTTTTGGTTGTGCTTACATCCATACCAGCATCAGAAGCAACTTTCTTTAACTGGGATGCGCTAGCTGTCCAATTAGCGTTTGCTTCATGCGTTACTTCAAGGAAGGTACGCAGCAGACCTGGATTTTCAGTGGCAAATTTTTCAGTTACAGAAACAACGTCGAATGACCCAATGCCAGCATCACGCTTTTGCTGGGATGACATTATCGGTGTGCCAACTTCACCAGCTTTCTTCGCTGAATCACCGCCAAAAATACAAGCCATATCAACTGAACCATCTGCTAGCGATACCGCACCATCAGCTGGCGCTTGATCAACAATTTTCATAGTTGATGTGTTGATGTTTAAAGCCTGCATATATTTGCGGAAAGCAAAGTCAGCCATTGTGTTAAGCGGCACAGCAACAGTCTTGCCCTCAAGCTCTGATGCATTAGAAGAGCTTATGCCAAGGTCATTTTTAACAAAACAATCATTAGCTTCATAAATCACAGCCACAGATACCATCTTGATTGGTGCACCTTGCTGCGTTGCTGTTATAAATGGTGCAAGTCCCTGCGAGTAAGCAATATCAATATCACCAGCTAGCATTGCTTCAGTCATCTGGACACCTGTAGAAAAATTGGTCCAGTTAACGTTAACACCCATTGCATCATCATAAGCTTTATCAACTTTTGCAATCTGGTTTGGCGTTGCCCATTCTAAAAAAAAGGCGACATTCACACTATCGGCCGCTTGAGCAGCTGCTGCGCCGCCCATCATTACTGCGGCAACACTGGCAGATACAATATTCTTGGTAAATCTCTTCATTTTAGTCTCCTTATCGCCAGACACAATTTGGCCTCGCATAATTATTGAGTGGACAGTAACTTTATCATTCCTCGTACTATCATTTTATAAATAGCATGTTTGATGAATGACGTAATAGGAAAATGAAATAAACAAGTATAAATATTCCAAGACAGTGAATCATTAATATTGGCTTGTTTACCTAGCAATGCTAAATTGTTTGCAAATTTTAAACTAAATCGTTAGAGAAAAATCCATGACTGTGCTTGTGGCCGATATGATCAGAATGCTTAATCGGCTCAAAACAAAAGAATGTGGTTATGTTATAGCTACCTTCTACAAGTTTGTACACATTGACCAAGTCGATTTGCTGTGCATACAAGTCCAGCAAGTGTGTGATAAGAATAAGATTTTAGGCACTATACTGCTTGCAGATGAAGGCATTAATGGCACCATCTCCGCACCACGTGACGCGATGGCAAGTTGGCTCAATTGGATAGAAGCCGATGGTCGCTTTGACAATTTATCCCTAAAATTTTCCTATAGTCCAGCACAACCATTTTTACGTATGAAAGTCCGTCCAAAGCGCGAGATTGTGACAATGGGGTATCCAGAAATTAATCCCGCCAAAATCACAGGCACTTACGTTGATCCCATCAATTGGAACAAAGTGATCGCCGACCCAGACGTGCTTCTCATTGATACACGCAACACATACGAAACAGCCATTGGAATGTTTGCTAACGCGATTGATCCAATGACCAAAAATTTCCGTGATTTTCCTGAATGGGCTCAGTCACTCGCAAATCAGCCCCCCAATCAGCACCCAAAGAAAATTGCTATGTATTGCACGGGCGGTATCCGCTGCGAGAAAGCCAGCGCACTAATGAAGGATCTTGGATTTGCCGAAGTCTATCACTTAAAAGGTGGAATATTAAAGTATCTGGAAGACGTGCCAACTTCTGACAGCAAATGGCAAGGTGAGTGCTTTGTTTTTGACGGGCGGGTTGCTGTCGACCATGGCTTAAAACCTGGCAGCTATGCAATGTGTCATGCTTGTCGGATGCCTCTATCTGCTGTTGATCTAGACCACCCAGACTTTGAAGATGGAATTAGTTGCTCTCGCTGCAAGCCAACGCTTGACCTTAATCGAGCTGCTCGTTTTGCAGAACGACAGAAACAGATTCGGCTGGCAAAAGAGCGCGGTGAAATGCACCTGGGGCGCAACCCACGTCAGAAACATGCTAAACCAAAAGTCTAATCCACACGGCTATGGGGAACCCCGTAATCTAAAATAGGGCCTTTTGGCACAATACCAGTCGGGTTTAAGTTTCGGTGACTCGCATAATAATGGGTTTTAATGTGTGGCATGACCACTGTTTCAGCAATGCCTGGCACATGATAAAGCTCACGCAAATAATTTGATAACGCTGGATATTCAGAAATACGCCTCAGATTACACTTGAAATGCCCCACATATACAGGGTCAAACCGCACCAGTGTAGTAAAAAGCCGCCAGTTGGCCTCAGTAAGGTCATTTCCCATCAAATACGGATTGACAGTCAGACGTGACTCAATCCTATCAAGCGCATCAAACAAGGCGACAACCGCCTGTTCATAGGCACTACTCTGAGTAGCAAAACCAGCCTTGTAAACTCCATTATTTATATTGTGATAAACATCATCATTCACGCTTTCAATGGCCTCTCGTTTAGCAACCGGCCACAAATCCAAATCATTACCAGTGATTGAGTCAAAGGCTGAATTGAACATGCGGATAATTTCTGATGACTCATTGGATACAATTTGTTGAGTTTTTTTATCCCATAGCAGTGGAACTGTGACACGGCCCATAAAGTCTGACTGCGCTTTTTGATAAATCTGATGCAGAAATTCGCACCCATACAGCCTGTCACCTGTGGCAAATTCATCAGTCAAAGAGCTCCAGCCATTTTCCAACATTAACGGATGTACAATTGAAATAGCGACATGGTCATTCAGCGCCTTTAATTGGCGAAAAATCATTGCGCGATGCGCCCACGGACAGGCATGAGATAAATAAAGATGGTAACGCCCAGACTCAGCCTGAAAACCACCCATACCACTACACCCTGCACTACCGTCTGCTGTCACCCAATGACGAAACCCAGCATCCTCTCGCACAAATTTTCCATCCAATTTTTCGGTATCATACCACGCTGTTGACCAGGCCCCATTAATCGAGCAATCCCATTGGGGCCTCTTTAGTTCTAATGGCAACGAATCAAGCCAATCGAAAATACCGCGTAAATTATGATTTCACAGGTTAGCCGCTCGAATGGAAGCAATATTTTTTGCATACTCCGATCCTTTGAAAACGGCTGATCCCACAACCAATGCTCGCGCACCAGCGTTAACAATTTGGCCTGCATTATCGGCTGTCACCCCTCCGTCAACCTCAATGATAATTGGCCGATGCCCTATCATCGATTTGACAGCAGTTATTTTTTCAAGCATGGCCTTGATAAAACTCTGCCCACCAAATCCTGGGTTGACAGTCATTACAAGGATCAAGTCCAACCGGTCAAGCACATGTTGCAAGCCGTCAATCGCAGTATGTGGATTTAGGGAAACACCCGCCTTACATCCAAGTTCTCGAATGTGACTAAGAGTCCGGTCGAGATGTGTGCAAGCTTCCATATGAACGGTAATGATATCTGACCCAGCAGCTGCATAGTCAGCAAGCATTGAATCAGGGTTTGAAACCATTAAATGTGTGTCAAAATTCTTCTTACTATGCGGACGCAGGGCTTCGATCAGTGGTGGACCAAAGGTCAAATTGGGTACAAAATGGCCATCCATTACATCAAGATGAATCCAATCAGCACCCGCAGCATCAACAGCTGCAACTTCATCACCTATTCGGCTGAAATCAGCAGCCAGTATGGAAGGCGAAATAATTAGATCATCGTTCATTCTACTCGTTCCAGCTCGAAGCCTTCCTATACATATAGTCCATACACTCTAGCACTGATGCTACGTTGATCAATAGGTCAATCGCAGGAAATTACAAGTCACCAAGCAATTGCAACCTATTTTTTTCAAACATCGCTGTGACAAAATGGCTGAGCTTTTTAGAAAAAAATATAGATAATGCAATGACAAACGACTCAAAAGTAAGGTAATATTAATTTTAAATCTGTATTTATATGATAGCAAAACTTATCCTAAGGACAATTGTATGACTTCTTCCAAACCTCAATTCCAATGGGATGACCCTTTTTTCCTTGAAGCTCAGCTGAGTGATGAAGAGCGAATGGTTCGTGACGCCGCCAAAGCGTTTGCAGATGATGTTTTGATGCCACGCGTAATCAGTGACTATCGCGACGAGTCCTTTGATCCAGCATTGTTAAAAGACATGGGTGCTCTCGGGCTTCTTGGGCCAACAATCCCAGAAGAGTTTGGTGGTGCCGGCGTTAATCACGTTGCTTATGGCCTTGCCGCTCGTGAGATTGAACGAGTTGACTCTGGATACCGTTCAGCTATGTCGGTTCAGTCGTCACTGGTTATGCATCCAATCTACAGTTTTGGGAGTGATGAACAAAAGCACAAATTTTTACCAAGATTGGCTGCTGGCGAATTGATTGGCTGCTTCGGCCTCACTGAACCTGATTTTGGCTCAGACCCGGGTGGCATGGCAACAAAAGCTGTAAAAGTCGATGGAGGTTATAACCTCTCAGGATCAAAAACCTGGATCTCGAATGCTCCTTATGCTGACATTGCCATTATTTGGGGCAAACTAGATGGGATTATTCGCGGCTTCATAATCGAGCGCGCCACTGCTGGAAGTGGCTTTAGTACGCCAAAAATTGAAGGTAAGTTATCACTGCGCGCTTCCGTAACAGGCTCTATTCAAATGGATAACGCTTTTGTTTTAGACGAAAATATTTTACCAAATGTTGTCGGCCTTAAGGGTCCATTTTCATGCCTTAATAAAGCACGTTACGGTATTTCTTGGGGAGTAATGGGCGCTTCTGAATTTTGCTGGCATGCTGCCCGTCAATATACGCTTGATCGCAAACAATTTAACCGACCATTGGCTGCAAATCAGCTTATTCAGCTTAAACTTGCAGATATGCAAACTGAGATCACACTTGGTTTGCAAGCTGCACTTCGGGTGGGTCGATTGCTTGATGAGAATAATTGTGCGCCAGAAAATATTTCATTGGTAAAGCGCAACAATTGCGGTAAAGCGCTAGCCATCGCCCGGATGTCGCGTGACATGCATGGTGGTAATGGTATCGCCGAAGAATATCATGTAATGCGACATATGATCAACCTGGAAACAGTCAACACCTATGAAGGCACTCATGATGTTCATGCGTTGATCCTTGGTCGAGCACAAACTGGACTCGAGGCCTTTACTGGCACTTAATAGTAGGTTCAGCCTATTGATTATCCATGCCTGCAAGGCGCAAGAAGATCCAGGCTCTCATAGTCAACTAAGTTTTTTCTGCCGTCACAAAAAAATAAGTTAGGTTAGGTATCACAGCCCTAACACCTAAAACCAACACCCCGCCACCTGTAAGCACAACTATATCTGAACTCTAGCCAATTATAATGACTGCGCTTATAATGGCAGCCACAGGTAATAGAAACAAAACGGGCATTACCGCTCGCACTTTTAAGACTGCTGAAGAGGGATGTCATCAAAACAAAGAAAAACATGGATTTCTATTTTAACACGTTCATAATTGATAATGACTTATTTAATAAAAGACCTTACTGCACAGCTCGAGCTTGGCACTCTGACTGCTCGCAAACTGCTAGATGATTGCCTTGCAGCGATTGACAAACAAGATGGTGAGGGCACACGGGCGTTTATAAAAGTCTATCATGACCGTGCCCGATTACAAGCAAATGACTTTGATAAAGCTCGAAAAGAAGGTTGGTCCCTTCCCACCTTTGCCGGCATACCGTTGTCAATTAAAGATTTATTTGATGAGGAAGGAATTGTAACGCGTGCAGGATCGAAGGTCTTAAATGAAGCTGCACCCGCGAAGAAAGACGCTACAGTGCTAACACGGTTAAAAGCTGCAGGGTTTATTGTTATTGGACGTACCAATATGACAGAATTTGCCTTCTCTGGTATCGGTACAAATGCCCACTATGGAGACCCCAGAAGCCCTTTTGAACGTGACAAAAATGATATTCATAAAGGTCGTGTTGCTGGCGGATCATCATCTGGAAGCGCAGTTTCAATCAGCGACCATATGGCTGCAGCCTCAATCGGTTCTGATACCGGTGGCTCGACCCGTACTCCTGCAGCCTTTTGTGGGATTGTTGGATTTAAACCAACAACAACACGTATACCATCTGAAGGGGTTTATCCCCTTTCCCAATCATTTGACGCCGCCGGACCAATGGCTAATAGTGTCTCATGCTGTGCAATTTTGGATAGCCTAATGGCAGGTGGGCCCGGTGAAGATGAATTGCATTCTATAGTAAAAGGTTTGCGGCTAGCTATACCAAAAGGGTACTTATTTGAAGATCTTGACCCGCATGTGGCCCATAGTTTTGACTGCGCAATTGATATGCTCGCAGCAGCCGGCGCAGAGATTGTAGACGTTACATTTGCAGCAATTGAGAATCTCCGGCCAAGCAACAACCCAAAAAGCATTGTCGCGGCAGAAGCCTATCAAGTCCATAAAACCCGCCTTGAATCTGGGATGAGCAGTAGTTATGACCCCTTCGTCGCATACCGTCTTCAAAGTGGAAAAAATATCTTGGCAAGTGAATACATCGAAATGTTTGAAACGCGAAAACAAGTCTGGGCGGAAGTACAGGCAAAGTTTCGAGGTTTTGATGCCTTGGTTTTACCAACTGCGCCAATATTGCCTCCAAAATTATCATCATTGACCAACATTGAGTCTAAAATCTTACAGAGCGCAAAAAGCCTCCGAAACACGTCTGTCTTTAATTATTTAGATAGACCGACAATAAGTATCCCCTGCCATGAGCCCGGCACTGGTCCAGTTGGTTTGTCACTTGTGGGATCACGCCAGCATGATCGCCGGCTTTTGGCAATTGCCAAAGCCTGCGAGGCAACTATGGCTGGCGAATAAAACGAAATTTTGTATAGATAACTCTATGTAGCGGCAGGAAGACGGCGCAATTTAACAGCAACATAAGATCCAACCACTAACATTGCTGGTGTTGCCAAAAGAGTTAGAATAGTTGCAAACATCAGACCACCAGCAATAGTACTCGAAAGCTGCGTCCACCACTGCGACGATGGCGCACCAACAAGTATTTTACGCTCCACCAGTAAAATTGTCATTTCAAACACCATAGGAACCAGACCTAAAATGGTAGTAATTGCAGTCAATATTACTGGCCTAAATCGAACGAGGCCAGATCTAAAAGCTGCTTGCGCAGCTCCATAGCCACGTTTCTGATATTCGTTAAATGTGTCAATAAGCACAATGTTGTTATTCACCACAATACCGGCAAGCGCGATCACACCTAGCCCAGACATCACTATTCCAAACGGACGGCCACTAACCCACAAACCCAAGAATACTCCGCCAGTAGATAGAACGATTGCTGACATTGTAACAATCGCCTGCCAACCAGAATTAAATTGGATCATTAGAACAATCACCATTAACAACAGTGAAACACCAAATGCCTTTCCCAAAAAGGCGCCCGTTTCAGCAATGTCCTTATCTTCACCCCCAAACTGGACAACAACATCTCCCTCTATTGGATAGTCGGCCAAAGATTGACGCAATAATGCAATTAAGTCTGCTGGCAGGAATGCTGAATCAACACTAGAGTTGATATACATATATCGCTGTCCATCTTTACGTTCAATGTCACCCCCTTTTACGCGTGGTTCAAGACTGGCAAAAACTGACAAAGGTACATAGGACCCACTAACCGTTGGCACACGGAGTTCTTTTAGCCGATCCAGGTTACGTTGGTCTCCCATGAAACGCATGACAACATCAAGCTCCTCTTCAGTGTCATCGGGTCGGTAGTCTGAAATACGCAATCCACGAGTTAACATTTTAATCATCATACCAAGGCCAGAGATTGAAACTCCATGCCGGCTAGCGGCATCACGGTCTGTGATCAGAGACCATTCAGTACCTGGTAAGGGTCGACTATCTGTCACATCAACAAACCCACCAATTTTGTTCATCCGACTAATAACTTCACTTGTCGCATCACCAATTTCGACAAGTGATTTTCCTACAACATCAATTCGAATTGGCTGAGCAGATCCAGGTCCTTGTTGCTGTTTTTGAATACTAAATTCAGCGCCAGAAAGTGTCGCCATTCGACCGCGCATCTGATCAATCAAAACCGTAGCTTTTTCACGTGTTTGCCAATCAGCAAACACCGTACGAATAGTGCCCACTGAATCTCTTGGTACCTGGTTACCACCACCACCAGACCTGAATGACTTGCCATACAAATCACGTATGCCAGGCTGTGCTAAAATACTATCTTCAGCGTCTTGAACCAACGCATCACGCTCCTTCGCTGATAGATCACCGCGCGCCAAAACCTGAACTTGAGCCTGATCAGGCTCAATATCAGGAAAGAAAGACACCCCAAGACCAGCGGAGGCATAACCAAAGAATGACACACACATAAAGCCAATCACAGCCACCATCACAATTACTGGTTGTCGCACAGAAAACTTTAGAACATGGCGGTAAAAACGAGGTGCTGTAGACGATATTGTCTTATAGTCTACACGTCGCTTTCCAATCAAACTGCCAAGAACCGGAACAAAAATTAAGGCCATTACCAAAGAGGCAGTAAGAACTGCGATCACCGTCATAGGTAAATATTGCATAAATTGACCAACAATACCGGGCCAGAACAATAGTGGCATAAATACCATAAGCGTTGTAATAGTTGACGAAATAATTGGCCATGCCATGCGCTGGGCTCCAATCTTGTATGCGTCACGGCGATCCATCCCCATTGCAATTTGTCGGTCTGCATATTCAGTCGTTACAATGACGCCATCAACAAGCATGCCAGCCACAAGTATAAGAGAGAACAGAACCACAATATTCATTGTGATACCCAGCGCATTTAATGCCGTAATACCAACAAAAAATGAACCAGGTATCGCCAACCCAACAAGGGTTGCATTTCGGAGGCCCAAATTTGCCAAAACGACAACCATCACAATTATTACTGCAGCACCAACGTTATTGCCAAGGTCACTTAACATCCGCCGAACTTCTTTAGAATCATCAAAAAGATAGCTGACTTTGACGTCTGGCCCAATCTTTGGAGCTGCTGAATCAATTATAGTCCGCGCAGACTCAACTACTTCAATCACATTTGAGCCAACACGCTTCCGTATATCCAAAACAATGGCCTGCTCACCATTCACTCGTGACCATCCTTGTGCCTGTCGAAAAGTACGACGTACAGATGCCACATCACCAAAACGAATACTGTTTCCATTTTTCGCCTTGATTGGCATGTTAATCAAATCATCAACTGACTCCAAGACACCGGGCACCTTAACAACAAGACGACCACCGCCATCATCAATGGCGCCGGCAGTCACAAGCTGATTATTACTCTGCATGAGCTGACTTAACGCTGATGGATCAAGCCCATAGGCTTCAATGGCACCAGCATCAATGAGGATTTCCAATACTTCCTTTCGGTCTCCACCAATATCAACTTCTAAAACACCAGGCAAAGCTTCAAGCTTGTCTTTGAGCCGCCGCGCAGCTTGAACCATTTCACGTTCTGGGACTGGACCATATAGTGCTGCAGTCAATACAGGAAATAATGAAAGGCTTACTTCAATCACTTTCGGTTCATCCGCATCTGGCGGCAGATCAGGTTTTGCATCTTCAACAGCTTTTCGGACATCAGCAATCGCTTTGTCAATATTCTCTCCAGCAGCAAACTCCAAAGACACTGATCCATATCCCTCAGAAGATACAGATGTCATCTTTTTAAGGCCCTCAACTGAACGAAGACGATTCTCTAGTGGTTTAACAATAAGTCTTTCCGCATCTTCAGGTGAGATACCATCATAGGGGACAGAGACATATGCAACAGGAATATCAATATCAGGTTTAGCTTCTTTTGGGATATCTATGTATGATGAGATGCCAACCGCAAACAACATACACATTGCCACAAGAACAGCGCCAGTTCGTGAAAAAGCAGCCTCAATAATTTGATTCATGATGCGTCCGTGAGCTTATATGCTACCCTAGCACCATCCTCGACAAAGCCTTGTCCTACGGTAAGCAAGATTGCCTCATTTGGCAGCCCTGATACAAAAACCATTTCTTCTCCCGATTGGATCATATCAATTGGAACCATAACCACCCTACCCTTAACTACAATTTTGGCAGTCAAAGCACCATCGCCAGAAACAGACAGGTGCGCTGGCGACATGGCAAATGCTTGAGTTGTGCCAGCATTAATCATGGCCTCCACACTCATGCCAGCGCGTAGCTTACGATCTTTGTTTGGTAGCTCAATTTTAACATCAAATGTTCGCGTTTCAGAATTAGATTTAGCAGCAATTTTTTTAACAAGCCCTTTTCGTGATCCATTGCCGGCAAAAGTAACTGTAACATTTCTTCCAATCTTAATGCGTGCCACCTCACTCTGCGGCACCGCAACCACAACTGACAGGATATCAAGCCCCATAATTGTTGCTATCGCCATGTCACGACTAACTCTTTCGCCCTTTTCAATATGTAATGTCTCCAGATGGCCAGACACTGGCGCAAAAACCACAGTGTCCGCAAGCTGTTGTTGGAGCTGGCGTAGTTTGGACTTTGCCACTGCGAAGGCAGCAGCACGCTCTGCTTGCTCGAGAGGTGCACTAAAATTTTCTTTGGCAAGACGCTCAGTCACTTCCCGCCTTCTTTTTGCCACCTCAAGGTTAGCTTTAGCCGCATTGATTTGTTCTATAAGAGTGCCCTGATCGAGGCGGGCAAGGACATCTCCTGTCTTCACCTTGTTGCCCTCAATTGCGCCCAAAGCCACAATTTGGCCAGACGCAGTGGAAGAGACTGTCATCTCAAAACTGGCCTCACTGACGCCACTCGCTCTTATAACACGTTTCACTGGTTTATTTTTGACTTGGACGGCTGACACTTTAAAGCCCAGCTGCAGTGCACCAGTCATTTTTTTATCAGTTTTTTTGGTATCGGCAAGCTTAATTATAGCCGGGTCTCGACCTTGAAATTTATTCACCACATTGTCTGACAGCATCCAGCCAGTAACGGCTAGTGCGACAACACCAGCTAATAAGTAAGAGGACTTTATTTTCATCATTTTTGCCTTGCTAATACAACGTTCAAAATCTCCCCAGTCTTTTAGACTCCACCATGAGCCTTTGACCATTCACCGGGGTTATTAAGGAAGTTCTCAACAGCCAAAAGAGTTTTTGGATCAAATTTTTCAGAGTCCTTACATTCAGACAGGACGTCCCACCAAGTTGCCAGGTAATGAAGTTTGATTCCGTGCTCAGCAAGACGGGCTGGAGTATTTTTGAAAATGTCATAATAAAAAATTACGAATGCGTGGGCAACATCAGCCCCTGCAGTACGCATGGCATCAACAAAATTCAACTTACTGCCACCATCAGTTGTAAGATCCTCAACAAGGAGAATACGCTGACCCTCAGTGATATCTCCTTCAATTCGGGCGTCACGGCCAAAACCCTTTGGTTTTTTACGCACATATTGCATCGGAAGATGGGTTCGCTCAGCAAGCCATGCCGCAAAAGGAATGCCTGCAGTTTCACCCCCCGCAAGCGCATCAAGCGACTCATAGCCAATATCGTTTAAAATTACTGTTGCACCATAATCCATCATTGCGGCACGCATTCGCGGAAATGAAATGATTTTGCGGCAGTCTATATAGACAGGACTCATCATTCCGGAGGTAAGTTTGAATGGTTCATCCGCACGAAACAGAACCGCTTCAATTTCAAGAAGCATCCGCGCCACTGAGCGTGCCATCGACGCCCTATCATAAACATGTGTGAAATTTTCAATTACCATCTGCTCTTCCTCAGTCTATCTTTCAATTAATAGACCTAACAACTGCAGGTATTATCAGTTATCCTGGCCTAACCATGCTGATGGATCATATCGGCTAACTAGCTACTTGTCATCACGCCAGTTAGCTGTAACACGAGCAGTCATCAACATATCCAATTTTATATTAGACAGAAAACTAGGCGCGAGCCGCTCGTTTACGCTCATGAGGGCAAAGGTGCATCTTGCGAAGCCGAAGATTTTGCGGTGTGACCTCAAGCAATTCATCTTCATTGATATAAGCCATCATTTGTTCAAGCGACATCACCCGAGGCGGGACAAGCTTAACCGCCTCATCTGTTCCCGATGATCGAACATTTGTGAGTTGCTTTCCTTTCAAGACATTGATCTCCAAATCATTGTCTCGATTATGCTCCCCAACAATCATACCCTGATAAACAGGTGTCTGCGGGGTGACAAACATTTGTCCGCGGTCCTGCAAATTAAAAAGTGCATAAGCAACTACAACACCGGAATCAGTTGAGATCAAAGCACCATTTCGACGCCCTTCAATTGCCCCTTTATGAGGAGCATAGGAGTCAAAAATTCGGTTCAAAACCCCTGTGCCCCTGGTTTGTGTCAAAAACTGGCTTTGGTAGCCTATTAATCCTCTAGAAGGAGCCTTAAACATTAATCGAGTTTTGCCAGCACCAGCTGCTCGCATGTCCAACATTTCGCCTCTTCGGCGATTTAGGCTATCAACTACCGTGCTGGAGAATTCTTCATCAACGTCAATGGTAACTTCTTCCATTGGCTCTAGACGCGCACCAGTGTCATCTTCTTTGTAAAGGACTTTTGGCCTTGAAACAGTTAATTCAAATCCTTCACGCCGCATGGTTTCAATTAATACCCCTAATTGCAATTCACCTCGACCACCAATTTCAAAAGAGTCTTTGTTGCCACTTTCAGCAAAAGTTATTGCTACATTAGTCTCAGCTTCAGCCAGCAGACGCTCGCGGATTGCCGTGGAGGTCACTTTCTTACCCTCGCGCCCTGCTAGTGG
Source organism: Candidatus Puniceispirillum sp. (assembly GCA_028382965.1). GTDB lineage: Bacteria > Pseudomonadota > Alphaproteobacteria > Puniceispirillales > Puniceispirillaceae > UBA3439. The sequence goes on along the minus strand of JAOEUK010000001.1, from coordinate 493,627 downwards.
GGAATCATTAACCATGATGGTCACCGACATTGTAGGTGGGTCAATAGGTGTTGATTTAATTGGTTCCGTTACGGCAACTGAACAAATCGTATCCGCCACAGATGTTTTAGTTAAGCCCGCGATACACACAATGTCGCCAGCATGAACCGTTTCCACTGGTCGACGATCCGCACCTTCAAACATCATCAATTTTGTTAAACGCCCAGTTTCAACTACAGCTCCATTGAGATCAATAGACCTCACACTGTCATTGACCTTTGCACTACCTTGAAAAACACGCCCAACAAGGCACCGGCCAAGATAAGGATCAGAGTCCAGCAATGTTGCCAGCATCGCGAAAGGGGCGCTTTGATCCACCTGCGGGGGCTTTACGTGATCAAGGATAACGTCAAGAAGTGGGTGCAAATTATCTCTTGGATCATCTAATTCACAAACACACCAGCCATTGCGGCCCGATGCGTAGAGAATTGGAAAATCAAGCTGGTTTTCATTGGCGTCAAGAGCGACAAACAAATCAAAGACTTCATCAACCACCTCTTCTGGCCGACCATCGCTGCGGTCAATTTTGTTAATAATCACAATGGGCCGCAACCCCTGAGCTAATGCCTTACCAAGAACAAATTTTGTCTGCGGCATCGGCCCTTCAGCAGCGTCAGTGAGCAGAATGACACCATCAGCCATTCCCAGAACTCTCTCAACCTCACCACCAAAATCAGCATGGCCCGGTGTGTCAATTATATTGATCCGGACATCTTTCCATGTGACAGAAGTTGGTTTGGCAAGAATAGTAATGCCGCGCTCTTTTTCAAGATCACCTGAATCCATAAGCCGTTCATCAACCTGCTGGTTTTCCCGAAACATACCACTTTGTTTCATGATCGAGTCAATTAGCGTTGTCTTGCCATGATCAACGTGGGCTATTATAGCTATATTACGTAGCTCTTGGGTCATCTGAATGTCTCTTGGGTTAGGGATTTGTATCCGCGCCGCATTCCTATAGCTAAACCGCTAAGATGGGAAGCATTATTTTATCAGCTTGTCCTATCACTCCTAGGCTGATCGCATGAAAATAGCCAGCTAGCAAGGCGATAAGCCGGCCAGACAGCAAGCATTTGTGCAAAAATAAAAAAGGGCATGTCACCCATATAGATGCCAGAAAAGCTATCCGTTAATGAACGGGCGACAGTAACTGCTGGATTGGCAAAGCTTGTTGATGCTGTAAACCAATAAGCAGCCATTATATAAAGCCCAACCATCCATGGCACAGCATCTGGCCGATACCTAATACCTCCAAAAATTACCATCAAAAGTCCAAAAGTTGCCACCCACTCAGACCCATATTGATTGAGACCACTTCGAAAGTGTGTTGCCTCTTGAATGATGGGAGCCGCAAACATCCAGTGCGCCATAAAGGTACCACAAATACCACCTAAAAATTGGCATGTAATGTATTTAATAGCCAGCATGCCGGATAATTCGCCACGGAGAGCAAAAGCGGCACTTACTGCCGGATTAAAGTGCGCGCCAGACACGGGACCAAGCATAGTAATCAGAACGACAAGTATAGCGCCTGTTGCAATTGTATTTCCAAGTAAGGCAAGCGCAATATTATTATTTGAGAGTGTTTCGGCCATAATGCCTGACCCGACGACAGTTGCAACTAAAGCCAATGTGCCAAACCATTCTGCAAACAACCGTTTTGAGATATCATTCATACTTTTTTGCCTCACGTTGACCTATTGACCGAGCTAAACTCCCTATAGTTTGTGAAGTCGGATTTGCCTCTATCAGCAAGCCAATCCACGTTGTCATTTCTCGATAGGTTGTCTGAAAGGCAGTTGCAATATCTGCACGACTGCCTCGTATCGCAGCCGGATCGGCAACACCCCAATGCGCACTGGATGGATGGCCCGGCCATACTGGGCACGTCTCACCAGCAGCATTATCACAGACCGTGATAATTAAATCCATTTTTAAGCCAGTTGGATCCGCAAATATATCCCAACGCTTTGACCTTGCAAATCCGGTATCAATATCATGATTACGAAGCACTACCAACGCATATGGATTAGGCTGACCTGCCGGCTGTGAACCAGCCGAATAAGCCTGAAAATCACTGCCACCCTTTTTGCGCAATATTCCCTCAGCAATTATCGATCGAGCTGAGTTGCCGGTGCATAAAAATAAAACATTCAAAAGAGGTGATGACATTAATAATCCTCTATGCAAACTATGCGGAGATTTCTACGGCCTATTATTCTAAGGTGTAAAGATGACAAAAATGCTAAAAAAGGCCGACTTGCCAGAAAAAATATGTAAGTTTTGTGGTCGGCCATTTCAATGGCGAAAAAAATGGTCTCGTGATTGGGATCAGGTGAAATACTGCTCAAAAAGATGCCAGTCTGGGGGAGCACAATAATAATCAGGGCCCAACTAACTACGCTTCTGAATTTTTTGGATTTCTGCTTCAAGCGCGTTTCGAAATCTAGACCGATCCTTATCTGTAAAAGCTGCATTCCCACCCTTACGACTGGATTGAACGAGGAATGGGTCAGCTGCACGAATATCAGTCATTAAGTCACGTGTTGCAAGCTGTCCGCCAATATTATCCTTTGTAAAAACATCACCATTATGGCGGATAGCAACAACATCGTTGGCAAGCACTTTAGCGGCTAAAGGGATATCGCCAGTAACAACAATGTCACCAATTTCGGAATGACCAGCAATATATTGATCGGCAACATCTGGTCCTTCAGCAACAATCACAAGCTGTACCAATGGATTAGTCGATGGACGAATTCCACCATTAGAAACTATCACAAGCCTTAATTGGTGGCGCGTGGCAATCTGCTCTGCTTCAGCTTTTACTGGGCAAGCATCAGCATCAATGTAGATAGTTGACTTTATCATCCAGCCCTTGCCTCTATTGTTGGCTTAGCGCAATCACCGTTTTCTCAATATCAGCCTGTTCAATCAACTCATTCACCAGGCCATTCTTCAGCACTTCACCAATCGGTAATTCATCAATAAAAATGCCAAACTCGTCACTGTTATATAAATTAGCAGGCACCCATGCAAACAATGGTATATGGCCTTTGGGGGACGTACGTCCTATTTCATCTGACAAAGCCTCCGGCCCATCAAAACGAGTTGTTACGGCAACTGCTACAAAGAATTTTTGTTTACCTTTATTTGCCACGTCAACTGAGACTGGCATTGTGATAACGACGTCTCTTGTAACATTTTTTATCATATAGCGCTCTAGTTTGCCTGAGTATTCATTTATAATGACACCCAGTGGAACAAAATGGGCCGGAGCATCCACAGTTGAATTTTGCTTCCCATGTTTAAAATTTTTAGCCATTTTTAGCCGTTTACCCTGATACGTAATTAGGTTGCTATGATGCCGACCGATAGCCTGCCAACACATCCCTAATCTGGTCATACAATATTTTAAAGGGCATAGTACAATTTTTTGCGATTAAGTTTTTGGCCTTTTCAATGAATAACGTTACCCCAAGCCGTTCGTATAGGGTTTGACAAGGCTCTTTCTTCTGATTGATTCAGAGCTTTACGAAGATGGCTAAAATGCGCATCAACAGAGCGTTCTTCAACATAGACAAAATGTCCTCAAAAAAGATCTAAATCTTCGCGCAAAACTATACACCTGTCCAGGCCGTTCTGTTAGAATTGATAAAAGCTGGTCTGCTTTTGCGTAGCCTCGTTTTGTGACATCAGAACCTTCAATCCAGACCAAGTCAGGCTATTGGGCCAGTCATTACTAAGCAGCCTTTTACCAACGAAAAATTATATCAGACAAACAACATTTTTACATAAGTCAAAATCACCAACGTTTAAAAATTTATATGAGATGGCCTCATATTATTGCTCATCAGCCACTGTAGTGCTAATTTCAAATAAGTTTCACCATATAAATGCCATAGAACAGTGGCAGAAATGTATTTCACTATGAATGACCCTTTTGACCCTGATCAGGCAACAAATGATTTAATTGATGAAATCCTAGAACTTGATTTTGAAGATATGGTGACATCCAAAAAACTTCGTCAAGCGTATCAAGAAAAACACCCATCCGACATGCCCAGCCGTGAATACTATCATAGCTTACTTTCGCTTCAGGCTGAGATGATAAAATTACAAGATTGGGTAAAGGAAACAAACGCCAAGATCTTGATAATCTGTGAGGGAAGAGATAGCGCTGGTAAAGGCAGCGTAATAAAACGAATAACACAGCGGATGGATCCACGTGTTGCACGTGCAGTCGCTCTGCCTAAGCCGACAGAAAGAGAAATGTCGCAATGGTACTTTCAGCGTTATGTTCCTTATTTGCCAGCTGGCGGCGAAATCATATTATTTGATCGATCCTGGTACAACCGCGCAGGTGTTGAACGTGTTATGGGGTTTGCAACCGAACTACAGGTTGAGCAGTTTTTTCAAGACGTGACTGAATTTGAAAAGATGCTGGTACGCTCGGGTATTATTGTACTCAAATACTGGTTTTCAATTAGCGATGAGGAGCAACAGTTGCGTTTCCTCATGCGCATTCACGACCCAATGAAGCAATGGAAGTTATCTGAGATGGACTTGCAAAGTCGCATTCGCTGGGAACAATACACAAAAGCCAAGGAAGAAATGTTTGAACGGACTTCAATAACTGAGGCCCCATGGTATATTGTGGAGGGAAATGATAAACGGCGAGAGCGACTCAATTGTATGGCTCATATCCTCTCAAGAATCCCTTACGCTGAAGTTGATCAAAAAAGGGTTACATTGCCTGAACGGCTTTTTGACCCCGATTACGAAAGGCAAACACTTCAAAATGAGCTTTATGTTCCAAAAATGTTCTAAAACTTGATTTGCTACGCTGATAAAACTAACAATTTACTGCACATTTTTATACCAATTTTTCAAGCAATGCCCATTATGCCTAACCAACCAAAAAGACTGAAAGAAATAAATATTATGGATCATAAAGTTGGGATTATTCCTTTTGATGTAAAAGAAGGAAATATTGCAGTGTTGTTTGTAACATCAATAGGAAGAGGGCGGTGGATATTGCCCAAGTGTGATTTAGAGTTGAAAGAAAGTCATAAAAAAGGTTGCTTACGATGTGCCTTTGACGAAGCAGGGGTGAAGGGGTCACTGCTTGAACAAATTCCCATGACTAATGTGATCACAAAGAGTGATTTTGGTGCTACAAAAAATGTTGCAGTGACCTACTATCCGATGTTGGTTGAAGAGCAATTAGATGAATGGCCTGAATTTAAAAAGCGGCAGAGGCACTGGGCTCTTTTAGATAGTGCCGACAGAGTCACAGACCGAGAGGATTTTTTAAGAGTAATTAATCTGTTTGCGTCTTTAAAGCCTCTTATATTAAAGCATGTAAGGCGAAAAAAAGTATAGCAGCAATGGTAGCAGAGGCTGGTACGGTAATTACCCATGCGGCAGCAATGCTTAAAACAAATTTACGTCGGACTAATTTACGTCTCAATCTTGCATTAACATTACCAAAAGCGTCGCTTGAGGTTGCATTGAGTTGGTGGCCAGGCCTCAATCGTCTTTTATTTGGGTTTTCCAGAAACTCTCTTAGAAACCCAACTCCAAAAATCGCACCAATCGCTATATGAGTTGAGCTAACAGGTAAGCCCAGCGTAGTCGCAATTAATACTGTGGTCGCCGATGCAAGCGCCACACAATAAGCACGAGGGGCATTCAGTCGTGTTATTTGATCGCCCACAGTGTGAATTAATTTAGGGCCAAATAAGAGCAACCCCAGTGCCAAACCAACCGCTCCAATTACCATAACCCAAAATGGTATAGACACTTTTGCCGCAACAGATGTATCGCTAAAGGTTGAAACAATTGCAGCCAATGGGCCAATCGCATTAGCAACGTCATTTGCTCCATGGGCAAAGCTTAAAAGTGCCACACCAAGGATCAGTGGCAAGTTAAACAAAGAGTTTACGTCTTTTTTACTACTGGTTAAAGATTTGCTCAAACTTGAAATATATGGAATTGAAATAACCCAAAAAATTAAAAAGCTAAATAATGAATAAAAAGTAATCTCGACCGAGGAAGGCCTCCAAATCTTTTTCAACCCCTTCATTGCCATGTATGCGGAAAAAGCTCCAGCCATCAGGCCAATTAAAATTGGAACCCACCTTTTTGATGCTTTTATGCGATCTTCAGCATTAAAGACCTTTAACTGAATAAATAGCAGCAGAACTGCGGCTACTATGCCACCAAAGACAGGAGAAATCACCCAGCTAGCAGCAATTTTTGACATCGTAATCCAATTAACTAGGCCAAAGCCGGCTGCAGCTATTCCTGCCCCCAATACACCACCCACAATAGAGTGCGTAGTCGAAACAGGAGCATTTAAAAAGGTCGCCAAATTCACCCACAACGCCGCTGCAAACAAAGCGCTTAGCATTAAATCTCTAAAATCGGCTATACTTAGTCCTTCACCAGGACTTATGATCCCTTTCGCAACAGTCTTGACAACGTCACCACCGGCCAGTAACGCTCCCGCGCTCTCACAAACAGCGGCTATGCAAACTGCTGACATAACTGTGAGCACTCGACCACCAACAGCAGGGCCCATGTTATTAGCTACATCGTTGGCGCCAATATTGAGAGCCATATAGCCCCCAATAATGGCAGCTGTAACAAGCATGATCAAATTCTCATCAGCAACTTGCAAACTGAGCCCGCCGTAGACTCCGACAAGTGCAAGAAAAATCAATGCTATGAAAAAAGGGAAAAGCTTGGCCAAAAATGTGCGCACTTGTGTTTGCTGCGAGTCTAATCGCTGCAAATCTCTAACGTATCGGTCTTTACTCGAAGGAGAACTGTTAGACATGAACTTTAACCCTCAATAATATTTGAACATTAAATATTGAAGAGGAGCTAACATATAATTCATATCAATCAAAGAAATTTTTACCTGTCATAGAAGTGTTTTTTTGATAATAATTTTTGGAACACAGCCAGCATGCTCCGCCAATTGTTTAAACCTACTTCTACACCGACGATCAAACAGATCCTCAATCAACGGATCAACTATTAAAGTCAGAGTTTTGTCTTTCAATTTCAATCTTATAAAATTTAAAGGAGCAGTCGCGCCAGCAGAAAACACCAATGCAAACCGCATTGCCAAGCCAATGATTGTGGCATCTGCAATTCGCTTTTTACTCAGAAGCATGTCCAAATCTTGTGGACGTAATTTTGTTACCTTCAAGCCGAAATGTCGGTGGTAAAGAGCTGTAGAAAGCCACACGCGCTCTTTATGCGTAACACAGTTAACAGGCAAACTCAGAACATGCCGCGACGCTATATCCCCCCCCAAGTCGCCATGCTCATGCCAACCCAGATCAGCCATATTTGCAGCCACTTTAATTAATCTGTCCGAGCCAGCCAGACAAATTTTGGAGAGAGGCTTTAAAAATTGTTGTAATAAGGTTGAAACGTTAGCAACTCTTCCCGTTGAACCTGCAATTTCTTCACTTACTGCCATTAAGAAGTCAGCCTGCTGATCGGCATTTAGTTCGTTGATGGCAATTACACCATCACGAACACTGGTACCGCTTATTGTGACTCGATAAACACGTGAAAACTCAACCAGTGCATGAATAATCATTGCAGCAACCGGGATTGTTTTCACACGTGTTGGCGGCACACCCTCTAAATTGGGTTCATTCGCAGTTAAGTCATTGCAGACTTCTAAGACATTCCTTCGTTTAATCTTCAGTCCATGCAAAACCCGCAAGGGATAGCCCGTCCGGCTAATAAAAGCTGAACCAATCGATCTAAAGCTACCACCAACGCCAAAAAGCTGTTTAGCGCCAAAATTCCTAATCCAAGAGTGCTCTCTTAACGCGCTCATGATCTCTTGATCTGTTAAGCTGGATAAATGCCCAAAATTCAAACTAACAGAGTGGCAGACCTTCCCGCGCCTTAAAGCTATTATTTCAATGCTGCCTCCACCAAGGTCAGCAATCAAGCCACTGGCTTCAGGTAGATTTAAAGTGAGCCCGCGTGAAACGTGGTTTATCTCATCCGCTTGTGAAAGAATTTTCACAGGGTGACCGAGTATATCTTGAGCTGGTTTTGTGAACTCTGCGCCATTCTTGGCACGCCGAACTGCAGCGGTTGCAATCGGATAACAACTATTAACTGTCAACTCCTTAATAATGGCTGAAAACCTAGTTAAAGTTTCCAAAGCATACTGAACACGTTCTGGGTTCAATTCCCCAGTTTGATCTAACCCCTCACCCAATCGGCAATTTGCACGCTCATCAAAAAGAGGAGCAGGGTATGCACCATTTTTGTCATAAACAACCAATCGTAGTGAATTTGAACCAATATCTATAACCGCGACCCTGCCATTATTTAGAGGGGGTTCTATGTCATTGTCCACTTGCATCGTTAGTGACAGCCTGTTGAAAGTTTGCAGATCCATTTAAACTCCAAAAGGACTTTTCACTATAAAAGCAATATCAAAATTGGTTGTCGAAATAGGCTGGTAAAGTTAAAAGGTAATCTTAATTAATAGATATAATTATCTAAGGTCAACGCCAATTGAATGAAAAAAATTACTCAAAAACACAATTAGATTAACACATTGATATCAAAACTTATCCATCTGAAGTTCAGCCTCTACCTCCATTTTAATCATGACCCGTTGCGAGTTTATCTATAATTGGACAATCAGGTCGAGCATCGCCACAACAATTTCCAGCCAAATGCTGCAAATCGTCCCGCAGCTCTTGCAGCTCTCTAAGTTTACAGTCAATCTCAGCTATCTTTTCCAAAGTAATTTTTTTCACCACAGCACTTGGCCTCTGCTCATCTTCATAAAGGTCTAAAAGGTCGCGACATTGACTAATTGAAAAATTATAACGCCGGGCTCTACCAACAAATGAGAGCTTTGCAACATCAGCGTCCATATAGATTCGGTAATCAGATTTGGAACGGCCCGCTGGAATAACGAGTCCAATATCACCATAATAACGAACGGTTTTAACTGGTAAATTAGCCCTTTTCGCAGCCTCACTGATTTTGTACAAAATCTGATCTCCAGTTAATCTCTAGTTATTATGTAAACCATAAAGCGTGACCCTTGACCTTCCAGTAGGAGGAGGGTTTATTCATACTTTAGTTATAAAAATTTTTAATGGCAAGGTTGGTCTACCATCAACAACTACAATAGAGGCAAACAATAAAATGGAATCAGCTGCTGCAATATTAAATATTAATTGGCAATGTCGTCAAACATGGCAAAGCGCCTCTTACAACACCGTTTGGTGTCTAATAGGTTGTTCAATAGGTGATATTGGAACTATAGCAATTTTTGATGTCTACAATATTGCTTGGCCAACTTCGAGTATAATGGCACTTGCCATTATGAATGGGTTATTAACATCAATAGTTCTTGAAACATTTATTCTTTGCCGACAAATGACTTTTACCCTTGCGATGAAGACTGCTTTGGGTATGTCACTGATATCAATGATCGCAATGGAATTGGCAATGAACTTAACTGATATTGCAATTACAGGCGGTGCTAAAATCACCCCAGTAGCACTTCCTATTATGCTCCTCGCAGGGTTTTTAACTCCATTGCCCTACAATTACTGGCGACTAAAGGCGCTCGGAAAAGCATGTCACTAAACGAGATGGCAGATCTTACTTTTGAGATATTTATTCTCAAAAGCATTTGAAGCACCGCGTAAAGCGGCAAAAGGATTTGTAGATAAATAAACAGGTATAGGTTCTAAGTATGAACTGCGGCGACCATGATCGTTAAAACGGTCAATGAAGCCGCTTGAGTTGAGAAGCGGGGCCAATTTTGGAACAATACCGCCAGCAATGACAATTCCTGCCTTCGCGCCAAAGCTTATTGTTACATTTGCCGCGACTGTTGCAAGACTTTGCAACATTAAATTGACAGCAGCTAGAGCGTATCCATTACCAGCAAGTGCCAAAGCTCCAATTTCTGGGGCCAGTTTTGATTCACTAGTTTGAATCTTATATATTGCTTCTAACCCAGGTCCACTGACAATTCTTTCAGCAGAAACATGGCCAAATTGTTTTTGTAAAGTAGAAAACACTAGCGTCTCAGCTAGCGTTCTTGGCGAATAGCTTACATGGCCACCCTCACCCTCAATAACCTTTACATCAGAACCCACACAGACCAGCGCTGCAACACCAAGGCCAGTACCTGGACCAATCACGATTATAGGCGTCGCTAGGTCTTCTTTACCCTTCCGCAGACATTTCAAATCTTGATTGGTAGAGATTTTTTTTCCAAAGAATACGTTGCAATGAGCCAACGCCTGTGCCGTAAAATCATTAATCAAAAGGTAACTCTGCGCCCCAAGAGTGGCCGCCAAAGATCCAGCATCAAAATGCCAATGATTGTTTGTAATATCAACTTTTGGACCACTAACTGGTCCAGCAACAGCCAGAACAAGTTCATCAACAATAAGTTTGTGACGTGCACAGTATTGGGCCAGCAAGACATCCACAACCTCATAATCAGCGCATAAAAACTGTTCTGCATTTTTTACATCAGAGTCATTGCTAAACTTGTAGGCTACACGTGTAGACGTACCACCAATATCAACAACAAGCCTTGTCATGCCCGCCAAGCCTTTGCTTTAGAAAGCCAGCCAAGCCCTGCTTTGGTTGTAGTACGTGGACGGTATTCGGCTCCTATGTAACCTTCATAACCAGCCAAATGCAAAGCTGTGAGAATATCTTTAAAAGCGAGTTCTCCATTGTCAGGTTCGCATCGGTCTGGCACGCCAGCAATTTGCACATGGCCAATAAAATCAATATTATTTTCTAATCGTCGGATTAGATCACCTTGCATAATCTGAATGTGATAACAATCAAACATTAATTTAAGGTTTTTCAGGCCCACACGCTTGATCGTTGAAATACCAGCTTCAACAGTAGAGAGATGATATCCCGGAACATCCCGCTGATTGATTGGTTCGATCAAGATCATAATGTTATGTTTAGCAGCTAAATCAGCAGCATAGGCAAGTGCCTCACAATACGTTGTTTCCGCCTTAGACCCTTGGTCAGTCCGCCCAGCCATCACATGAACTGCAGATGAGCCAATCTGGGCGGCATAGCCTATCGCCTCGTCTATATAGACAAGTGCTTCACCTTCACGCCCAGTGCAAGCTGCAATGCCAAAATCACCCGCTTCAACGTTCCCCCGCCGCGTATTTAAACCCAGCATTTTAACATTTGCTTTTCTCAAAGCAGCCTTAACTTCAATTGACGGCACCTCAAAGGGCCAATGGCACTCAACCGCATCAAATCCAGATTTTGCGGCAGCATCAATAGCCTCTGGCAGAGCAAACTCTGTCCATAAAAATCCCAGGTTAGCAGAAAACCTTAGCATAAATCGTTCCCTAAATAATTAACTGAGAATGGCGCTTTTACGATTGAAAATCAATGAAGCTATCACCTAGCGCTTTAACAATTGTCGAACAATATAATAAATGAGTGACCTTTGGCCTCCCACTTTGTATTCTCTTTTGGGAAAGCTGTAAGTAATAGCTATCACCCATTGAATAAGCTTCAAAATGCAATTGCCGCAGGACATGTTATGAAACTTACAGGTCAAGATATTATCAACGAGCTTCAAGACCGGCGCGAACAAGCACGACTTGGCGGGGGAGCTGCGCGGATTGACCGGCAGCACGCTGCTGGAAAACTAACCGCTCGCGAACGTATTGATGTTCTGCTGGATCCTGGATCCTTTGAAGAAACAGACATGTTTGTTGTGCATCGAACTCGGGATTTTGGGATGGATGGCAATACTATTGCAGGTGATGGCGTTGTTACCGGGTCAGGGCTAATTCACGGTCAATTAATTTATATTTTTTCGCAGGACTTTACAGTTTTTGGCGGATCATTATCAGCCGCACACGCTAGCAAAATTGTCAAAATATTAAAACTTGCAATTCAAAATGGGGCACCTGTCATTGGACTAAATGATAGTGGTGGGGCTCGCATCCAAGAAGGCGTTGACTCACTTGGTGGTTACGCTGATGTGTTCCTACAAAATGTTTTAGCATCTGGAGTAGTGCCCCAAATCTCTGTCATAATGGGCCCATGCGCCGGCGGAGCAGTTTACTCACCTGCTATGACTGACTTTACCTTTATGGTCCGGGGCAGCAGCTATATGTTTGTGACCGGCCCTGATGTTGTCAAAACAGTCACAAGTGAAGAGGTGACGGCCGAAGAGCTTGGTGGAGCGGATACGCATACGCAAATATCATCGGTAGCAGATGGCGCCTTCGACAATGATCTTGTAGCACTTGCCGAAATTCGTCGCTTAATAAGATTTTTACCTGCGCATAACGCAGCTCCATTGCCAAAATTACCCGCAGATGATGACCTAGCGCGTACCATTCCAGCACTCGATAGTCTGGTGCCAGAAGATGCGAATAGCCCGTACGACATGAAAGAGCTCATAATTAATGTTGCTGATCACAGCGATTTTTTTGAGCTACAAGCTGATTTTGCAAAGAATATTCTCACCGGTTTTATTCGATTAAACGGGAGTCCAGTTGGTGTTGTTGCAAATCAGCCGATGGTTCTCGCAGGGTGTCTTGATATTGATTCAAGTCGGAAAGCAGCTCGATTTGTGCGGTTTTGTGATGCCTTTAATATTCCAATCCTAACTCTAGTCGACGTGCCAGGATTTATGCCAGGCACCGCCCAAGAGTATGGCGGGATCATAAAACATGGCGCAAAGCTTTTATTCGCCTATGCTGAGGCGACAGTTCCAAAGGTTACACTGATTACCCGCAAGGCTTATGGTGGAGCTTATGATGTGATGAGTTCAAAACATTTGCGAGGTGATGCCAATTATGCATGGCCAACGGCAGAAATTGCGGTGATGGGAGCAAAGGGTGCAGTTGAGATTTTATATCGCTCTGAACTCAACGACGCCGACAAAATAAAAAAGAGAACAGCTGACTATGAAAACCGATTTGCCAACCCATTCATTGCCGCAGAGCGTGGCTTTATAGATGATGTGATCATCCCACATAACAGTCGGTTTCGACTGATTCAGGCTTTTTCAAAATTACGAGGTAAACGTCAACAAAATCCACCTAAAAAGTTTGGTAATATACCACTTTAGCCAAACCTTATTTTACAAAAAAGTAAAAGATAGAGATTACGAATGTTTACAAAAATTTTAATTGCAAACCGTGGAGAAATTGCCTGTCGTATTATCAGAACAGCTAAACAGATGGGCATTGCAACAGTGGCGGTTTATTCTAATGCCGACCGTTCAGCACAACATGTTCAGCTAGCTGATGAGGCGATTGCACTTGATGGCCTAACAGCTGCAGAGAGCTATTTGATCTCTAGCAAGATCATTCAAGCTTGCAAAGAGACCGGTGCTGATGCAGTTCATCCAGGTTATGGTTTTTTATCAGAGCAAGCAACATTTGTTAACCAGTTAGAATCAGAAAACATCACTTTCATCGGCCCACCAGCAGATGCTATTGCTTCGATGGGCGACAAGATCAAGTCAAAAAAGTTAGCCAAAGCTCATGATGTCAGTACCGTGCCAGGACATATTGGGGTTATTGCCAACGCCGATGAAGCCTTAAAGATTGCTGGTGAGATTGGTTACCCAGTGATGATCAAAGCCAGCGCAGGGGGCGGCGGCAAAGGCATGCGAATTGCTCATTCGTCAGCAGAAGTTGCTGACGGGTATGCCACGGCGAAGCGCGAGGCCGCCGCCAGCTTTGGCGATGACCGCGTTTTTATCGAAAAATTTATCACAACTCCGCGCCATATTGAAATCCAGGTTTTAGGTGACAAAGCTGGCAACATAATTCATCTGAATGAGCGCGAATGTTCAATTCAACGTCGTAACCAAAAAATTATTGAAGAAGCTCCGTCACCATTTCTAAATGATGTAACCAGAGCAGCAATGGGTGCTGAGGCAGTCCAGCTAGCCGCAGCAGTTGGATATTACAGCGCTGGAACAGTCGAGTTCATTGTTGATGCTGACCGTAATTTCTACTTTTTAGAAATGAACACGCGTCTGCAGGTGGAGCACCCAGTTACTGAGCTTATTACCGGTCTAGACCTTGTAGAGGAGATGATAAGGGTTGCAGCTGGTGAAAGTTTACGTCATCAGCAAGACAAAATTAAAATCAATGGTTGGGCGATGGAAAGCAGGCTTTATGCTGAGGACCCCTACCGCAATTTCTTGCCCGCCATTGGACGTCTATCACTTTACCGTCCACCCAAAGAAACCATGCATGATGATGGCACGCTGACCCGAAATGATACTGGCGTTAAGGAAGGTGACACAATCTCAATCTATTATGATCCAATGATCGCTAAGCTATGCAGTTGGGGACCAAGCCGGGCCAGTGCGATTGAGAGGATGCAGGTTGCACTCGACGCATTCACCCTCCGCGGCATTGGTCACAATATTCCGTTCCTGTCCGCAGTAATGGAGCATCCCCGATTTATCAGTGGCAAAATTTCAACTGCGTTTATTGAAGAAGAGTATCAAACCGGTTTCAACGGTGTGAAGCCTGACACAACACGCCAACAACATCTTGGGATGATTATCGCCGCCGCCCATGAGGTAGAAACTGCACGCCTACAAAGCTTTAAACATATTCAAATTGATATACTCGATAAAAGATTGTCTACTAATTATAGAACAAAGGTAGTACAATTTAATACAATGGTGGATCAGCGCACTCCCCCTGGGGGCAGCATTGAAGATGATATACAAATTCAGGTTAACTTGATTAATAAAAAAAACTCGACCTACGAGTTTACTTTAGAAACTATTAACAAGGACAAAATTTCACTACAGCTTGATCTTGCCCCTGACCACCCCAAAGTCCATGCAAAACTAGTTGAAGATGGAAAAGCTTATACCTATACTGCTGAGCTCTGGCGGCATCAGGATTGCTGGCATATCTATTATCGCGGGTGCAACCTGTCGGCGCATGTTCGTTCGGCACATGCTGCTGCCCTTGCGCATTATATGAAGCCAGTTACCCGCCCAAACTTCTCCAATATGCTGCTATGTCCAATGCCTGGCAGCTTGGTAAAAATCTTAGTACGCGAGGGGGATATAGTTGAACCTGGACAAACTTTATGCATCGTCGAGGCAATGAAGATGGAGAATGCGTTAACTTCAGAAAAGCGGTGTAGAGTGCAATCACTGCAATTCAATGAAGGTGATATTCTTGGCGTTGACTCTACCATAATGATTTTTGAGCCAATCGATTAAGTAACAAAAACCAAAAATATCGCTCTTGACCTAAGTTGCTTTAGCTCAAGCTAGATTAAGCTAAATAAGCTCATCCGTACGGTCATCAGTTTCACCAAACCGTTTCAAAACAGCCGGGCGTGTTCCCTCATAAGCCTTGCTAATCCCTTCAGCGATGCGTGCATTTTCACGCTCAAACAAGCTATTCCCAATTAGGTCACTTTCCACAATAAATGGCCCAAACTTATCAACCTCCAACACCCACATCGCTTGCGCCAATCCCAATTCTGCTTTCCAGTGTAGGTCCCGCACTTTTTTCACGCCACGCCCAAGCAAAGCACCAGTGCCATAACCAACAGTAGTAAGATAGACTGCGCCGTTGGGAACAAAATGATCACGGTAATCTGCTGGTGACATACCACCCTTGCCGATGATAAGCTTTGCGCCTGAGGCTTTCAGCCAAGCCCCAATCCATTTTGAAAAGCGAAATGAAGCGGTTGCGGTTACTGCGCCTAGAACAAAACTGCCATCTTCATTCTGTGTTGCAGCAGGCGAGCAATGAAAATTAGCTGCACTTTCTGTTGGTAAATCCAATGGCATGGCCTCACCATTTTCTAAAACTCGAGCATAGATACCTTCCCGGGCAGTATAAACCACTCCAGATAAATATACGATATCACCAATCATTAATTCAGCCAGTGCTTTTGGAGTTGGGTTTGCGCTTAGGTTGATTTTTCTTGGGCCGTTGGCATTTGCCATTCAACTGTCTCCCGCCGCTGATAGTTAGTAAACCATGCTGGATCGGTTCGATATTCCACCCGACCATCCCCAAAGATACGGGCCACTGCCCGACGTGATGATAAACAGAATGCATGCACACTCATCTGCATTCCACCAGTGTGACAATAGCCAACTTCTATATTGCAATCGATAACCATGGATTTGCCCACAAACCCCATTGCACCCATGCCAATGCTATTGCCAAGAATTTTAAACTCATCTTCTAGTTTAGCAATTTTTTGATCAGGATTCCGATTTCCAACTATTCGGAGACATGCCGCTCGTTTGCCAAGTACCATGCAGCTATCTTTTGAACCACCAAGGCCAATTCCAATGATAGCGGGTTGACAGGCCAGCCCACGCTTTCCAAAAGCAACAAGAGAGTCTAAATAAAATCGTTTTATACCCTCAATGCCATCACTGGGGAAAAGCATGCGGTAATCAGTGCCAAAAAGACCTCCTTTATGAACAGTAATAAGGTCAATCCAATCCCCATCAGGTTCAAAAGCATACTCAATTTCTGGCGCACCTATGCCAACATTGTTATCGTGGTCTGTTCTCCACAAAGGGTGTACACGATTTGGACGTAATGGAACTGAGTGGGTTGCATTTGCAGTAGCCCTCCTTAATGCTGATTCTAGTGCGACAGGGCCACCAATAATTTGCGCTTCATTGCCCATTTTCACATACCAACGCGGACATCCAGTATCACCGCACATGGCGCGGCCATCTTCCTTGGCCGCTGCATAGTTTTCCAGCATAGCTTCAAGCACAAAACTGGATAAATCTCCATCTTCCTCAATCGCTGCTTTTTTTAGTCCAGAATGATAATCATCTGGAATCTCAATCGCTGCTTTTTTCATTAGGATTTGAGCTGTTTTTTCAACCACCTCTATGGATATCATTTAGAAATCTTTCCGTTATAAAAGGCGGCGTCGAATTTTACCTCGGTTTATCACCAAGTATAGTAACTCTTCTACCTTTTCTCTCCTCGGGCCAGTAATCCCATATCGCCCGATGCATGCAGCAACGGTTATCCCAGAACGCCATATCATTTAATGACCAGCGAAACCTGATTTGGTGGTCAATATGTTCCGCATGCTGAAACAGCATTTCAAGAATGTTATTACTCTCATGAACCGTTAGTTCATTTATTTTAGTAGTAAAGGTCCTATTAACAAATAGTGCCTTCCTACCCGTTTCTGGATGAGTTCGAATAACGGGGTGAACTGCCCTCGGACAATCAATATCTGAGTCATCTTTGCCACGGTCACTGTAACGGCCTTTGTAAATATGTTCCGATTCATGAGTTGCAGTCATACCCAACAAAAGTTTTTTAAGGGATTCTGACAATGACTCATAAGCAGAGTACATATTACTGAACATTGTATCACCACCACAAGGTGGGAGAATATGTATTTGAAGCATAGTGCCAAGAGGCGGGGTTTCATCACAAGACACATCAGAGTGCCAAAACTCACCATTTGCAACTTTTGAGTCCTTAGTCGCGTGAATTTCAAAAACTTCAGGATGACCCTTCATTGTTGGCGCAGCAGGGTGCGCATGAAGTTCACCAAATCTCTTGCCAAACATAACCTGCATTTCAGGAGAAATCTCTTTTTGATCTTTAAAAAACAGAACTTGATGATTGTGAAAAGCCGTAAAAATCTCTGCAAATTGAGCATCTGTTATGCTTTTTGACAAATCAACTCCAGATATCTCTGCGCCTAAATTTGGAGCAAAACGTTTAACTGAAATTAATTGATAATCATTTTTTACCGTATCGAGCATTGGAAACCCTAACTTTTGATCCAAATATTAAAATCAGGCCTATTTGAGCGAATTACTTTTTAGTATTACAAGCCAACAATTTTTATCTTAATCATTTATTTTTTTTAAGTATAGTAAAAAAAAATAACAATTTGCTTAAATTTTTTTTAAGTATTAGGCTTTTAATTTATAGGAAATCTTCTGATGAGTATAAGAAATCTGCGCACACTTGTTGCGATTAAAAAATATGGAAGCTTTCAAGCTGCAGCGAAGGCATTGTACCTCAGCCAGCCCGCTGTAAGTCAGCAAATCAAATCTTTGGAAGAAATGTGGGATAAAGAAATTTTTGACCGCAGTAAGCGTAGTCCACAGATGACATCAGTTGGAAAGGCTCTAGCCACTGAAGCAGAGGCAACGATTAAAGCTTATGATAACATCGTAAGTTCTGCACTTCTTGGTGACAGCTTTAAAGGGAAGCTAATACTTGGCGCAGTACCCACAACATTGACGGGCCTGATGCCAATGGCAGTGCACTTGTTAAAACAACGTTACCAAAATCTCCGAGTAGTAATCTACCCAGCATCATCAACGCGACTAATGACACAAATAGATAGAGGCTTAATCGATGCTGGAATCATTGGGAAACCTGATTTACTTCCAAACGGACTTAATTGCTTAGACATAGCAGCCGAACCAATGCAATTACTTGCGCCACCAAACACTCAAAGTGATGATCCAATGTACTTACTGCGTGCACTTCCTTTCATCAGATTCGACAGGGATGCTCTTTTCGGTCAGATGGTTGAGAAATGGCTTCAAAAGAATAATATACAAGTCAACGAATCTATGGAACTAGATGGGTTAGAAGCAATATCAAGCATGGTTTTCGCAAATCTTGGCGTATCAATAGTTCCAGAAAGCTGTGTTCGTAGTGTGAATCCCCTGCCAATCCAGCGGCTTTCACTTGGCGCTAACGCCCCAATGCGTCAACTTGGGCTAGCATACAATAATGATCATCCAAAATTAGATGTGATCAAAGAAGTTCACCTAACACTTTTGGATGCAGTAAAGCGCGGTGAGCTTAAGCCTTGAAGAAGGTCGCAAATCAATTAATGGATAATAAAATATTTCACCAGCCAATTTTTTATATAAAAGAAGCCAGCCAAATTAATCCATGTAGACCAAAATAAGACCACATGATTAAGAAAACTCTTGACGGATCTCAGCTGAATGTTGACCTAGGTCTGGCACCTCACCAAGCTGTGGCAGTGTTCCATTGACCACCGCACCCGGGGATAATAATTGTACATCCCCACCAGATGTTCGGACCGCAACAAACCTGTTTTGGGGGTGCTGTGCGAATGCTTCCATATTATTTAATCGACCAAACGCAATTTGTGCAGCTTGCAATTTTTTTACAATCTCATTAATCGAATGTTTGCCAAAAGAGCTGTTCATAATCACATCAAGCTCAATTCGGTTTTTTACTCGATTAATATTACTATCAAATTTTGGATTATTATACATATTTGGCGCTTCAAGCACTTCAACACACAGGCGCATCCATTCACGCTCGTTCTGTATAGAAATCAACAGCAACTTATCATCACCGCAGCAATAGGCGCCGTAAGGCGCGATTGTTGGGTGATGCAAACCTGGACGTATAATCTCTCGCCCGCCATACTCATGTTGCAGGTACGGCACATTCATCCAGTCAGCCAATGAATGAAAGAGGGATACTTCTATGCCACGCCCCTTACCAGTTCGTGACCGCGCCACTAGTGCTTGTAAAATCGCCGCATGCGCAGTCATTCCAGCAGCAATATCACAAATTGACACACCAACTCGACCCGGCTGTTCCGGCGCGCCAGTGATTTGCGCCAGTCCAACCTCTGCCTGAACCAGAAAATCATAGGCTTTCATCTGGGCAAACGGCCCACCAGCACCATAACCACTAATATCACAGGTTATGATCCTTGGATTATCGCGCCGCAAAGCCTCCATCGAAACTCCCAGCCGATCAAGAGCGCCCGGCATAAGATTCTGGATAAACACGTCGGCCTGCTCCAGCATATTCTTGAAAATTACCAAATCACCAACTTGTTTTAGGTCAAGTGAAACCGATTCCTTACCTCGGTTTAACCAAACAAAGTATGAGCTGTGGCCATTAACATCAGCATCATAACCGCGGGCAAAATCCCCCTCTGGCCGTTCCACCTTGATCACCCTCGCGCCTGCATCACCAAGGCGACTCGCAGCATAGGGCGCTGCTACTGCTTGTTCTAAGCTAACCACCAAAAGCCCATCCAGATCGCGGCTTATATTGTCACTCATCACTCGTCTCCCATTAAACACTCTTTAGGCGTGCAAGCTAGTTTAACGAAGCGCCTCAAATGTACGGATAATAACCTCGGCACGCTTGATTACCGGCACATCCACCATAGCCCCATCCAGTTGAACTGCTGATGCGTTATCAGCCACCGCCACCATAACTCTCTGAGCCCATTCATAGTCCTTGGCACTTGGCTGGAACACTGCTTTTGCTGGCTCTATTTGTTTTGGATGAATCAACAACTTTCCACCAAATCCCATCGCTTTCGCGCAGGTTGATTCAAGCGTTACAATTTCAGTATCATCAAACCGCACAGCAACACCGTCCAATGGAGCTGCTTTCCCAGCTAGCCGAGTTTCAACCACCATTTTTCCTCGGGCATAGTGTAAGCACTCCCAATTTGGCTCAGCTCCAATATCAAGCGCAAAATCTAGATGGCCAAAGGCAACTTGTACGACTGATGGGTGGCGCAGAATTTCAGCAAGCGCAGCAAGGCCAACGGCACTTTCTACAATGGGCAAAACCGGAATCTCACTACCCAGAACTTGCCTGATTAGTTCAATATGGCTAGCTGCCTCAGCCTTCGGTAACATCACCATAGATGGTCGATTTTTGTTAAGACAGTCAAGATCAGTGGCAAACCATTCGCTATCAAATGCATTTACACGAACAACCAACGGAACCAAAATTTTAGGGCGCTCAAGAACCGCGTTACGAGCTGCCGGTTTGTCCGCCGGAGATACCGCATCCTCAAGATCCATAATTACGGCATCAGCACCACTGGCCGCTGCTTTTAGCAGTAATTCGACACGGTGCCCCGGAACAAAAAGAGGTACTGATAATGGTTTCAAGACATTCACCGCCATCCTAAAAAAATTAATCTAGTGTTAGCTTTAATTTTAAAAACTAACAGTGCCCTGCATGGTAACATTGCCATCAGGACTCCTGACACAAGTGGCAATATTTCCCTCCTGTAAGGTTTCATTCGTTCGCTTTTCAAGGTTAGCATCAACCATGATTAGTTCGCCACATACAAGGGGCCGAACTCCACGATAATCCATGCGGCGCGGTGCCCGTCCGGCTTTAGTACATGCAATATTCAACATCAGCGTTGCCTGCAACGGGCCATGCACCAGCAGCCCACCATGCCCTTCAACATCTGTTGAGTAAGGAAGATCATAATGAATTCGATGACCATTAAAGGTTAGCGCAGAATATCTAAACAACATTACCTCATTCGCATCAACATGCCAGCGGAACGCAGCCTCAGTATCTGGCTGCGGCGCCAACGGCGCAGGTAAAGTCACAGTTTCACGGTAAACAACATTATGTCTCTCCCGCAATTTTAGTTCGCCATCAACAGTGAATTCATGGGTAATAGAAACAAAGCAAAGATTGCCGCTATTACCACTCTTGAAAGTAATGTCATCGATCCGGCTGAGTCGTTGCACCTTGTCGCCAATTCTGAAATCAGCTTCAAATTCAAGCCAACCCCCCGCCCACATTCGGCGTGGATAAGGGATATTTGGCAAAAAACCGCCAAGTTTAGGGTGCCCATCCGGCCCCAGTTCGACAGGATCAACAGCCTCGGGCGATAAACACCAGTGCAAGCCAGCAGGGACCTCACCATCTGCAAAACAATGCTGGCCTAGAGTGAGTCGAAAATGGTCCACCATCCGCTCAGTAATCACATCATTTCTCGTGATGCAGTTGCCAATCCATTCTGAGAATTCCATTAAACCCAACCTTTTTTATATCACACAATATAACATTAACCTTTGAGATAACGTGCAATATCTGCGGCATACACGTCACCCCCATCAGTTATTTCTGCCCAAATCTGATCCGTTTTGTTAGCCCCAATTAATCCTGTTGACTTAGCCTTTAGCCGCAGCGTCAAAAGGTTTAGATCAAGAGGTGCCAACAAATCAAAACTATCCTCTATGCTTCGTCCATCATGAAACACAATCCGCACAAGGCTAGCAGTATCAGCTATGGTTTCATCACCAACCACCTGAACCTTGCTAGCAAGCGCTTTAATAACAACGTCAGTGCACACGGCATCATTGTAAGTTTCGTAAGCGGCAAGATTTTTCTCCTCAAGCAACATTGCTGCCAGAAACACATAGCTAAATTTAATTTCGAGGCCAGTACGCGGTGTCTTCACATCACACACATTTAACCAGAATTGAGGCGTATGGACGTGTATCGAAGCAATATTTCCAGTATCAAATTTATGACCCCCTTTTAATCTTAAAAGGGCTTCAATCATAGCATGAGTGCCATGGCAACATGCATGCAGTTTGTGGCGCACATCCGCAAACATAAATCTATCCAGCGCCCAAGTGGCAATCATATCACCAACATTTGAGCCAGCATGAAAGCTGGCATGATGCGCCGCCATAAAGCTTTGTGGTCCGGCGAACGCATCATCACTAGCCGTAAATCCATTCCTAGCAAGCCTTGCCGCATCAACACCATTTGCCGCCGCCGCGCCTGCATTAAAGGGCTTTGTCATCGTGCCAAACTGGGATTTTAGCCCTGAAGCAAGTGTGCTAACAAGTCCAAGTGCCATCGAAGTTTGCTCACGGTCCATCTGATAAAGCCTGCAAGCAGCCACGGTTGATCCAAATGCCCCCGAGGTAGCGGTTTGATGAAACCCAGCATCATAATGATCCCGTCCAAGCACCATTCCAATCCTGCAAGCAGCCTCTGCTCCAACTAGAAAAGCATCCACCGCGGCATCGGCAGTGGCACCTATTTCCTCGGCGACGGCAAGCGCCGCCGGATAAATTGCCACTGAGGGATGACCAATATAAGCAAAATGCGTATCGTCATAATCCAGCGCATGGGAAATCGTGCCATTCGCTAACGCCGCCGATCTAACTGGCAGCAGAAAATCACTTCCCGTTACCGTTGCCATCGGCATGCCACCATCAGCTGCCACAAAGTCGCGAACAATTCTGGCAAGCGGTTCATTAGCACCAGCCAAACTGACCGACAGCCAGTCCATCAATGATAATTGTGCCATTTTACGGGCTTCGTTCGGCAGTTTTGATGGTTCCACAACTGCTAAATCAAGAATATGCGGGAGTAATCCAGTTAAAGCCATAGCCCGCATCTCCTAACACCCATTAATCTAGCATTTTCCAAGTTGCGGTTGTCAGCGCTGCCAACTTGCCATCAGACCCCCATAGCCTGCTTTCCATAAATGACAATTCCCTGCCCTTTTTGATAAAACGCCCTTCAACCGTTGTCAGCCCCTTCGATGCAGATCGAAGGAATTGCGTTTTCATCTCAATAGTAATGCCAGGTCCAATGACTTTGCGGAGCAAATGCCCCATCGAAATGTCCATAACGGTTGCCATAATCCCACCGTGCAAGAAACCTTGTGGGTTCATCAGCATTTCATTCACCTCAAATGTGAAGCGCGAAAACTCTTTGTCACTGTTATTAGCCTCAAGCGGCATATATTCAAAATTCAAACCTAAAAATTTTGCGAGAAAAAACTTTTCAAATACCTGCTCATAACTTTCAAGAATTGAGTCAACGTGGTCACGTACTTTTTGCGGATTCAGTTTACGTGTTTCAGACAAAACATGGGCTCCTGATTAGACAAAAATTGAAGTTAAAGCATTTACGCTACTATTGGACTCAGCCCTTTGATTTGTGTTCGGTGCATGATTCTGCGAGCCGCTGGATCAAAAGCATCACGTCGGTGCAAAACCATTCTATTTTGCCACATAACAACGTCACCTTTTTGCCACTCATTTTTCCAATTAAATTTTGACTGACTAACATGCTTCCATAATGCATCTAGCAAAGCATCGCTCTCATCAACATCAAGTCCCATGATATATGCATAGGGCCTTCGTCCTAAAAAAAGGGCCCTTCGACCAAGGGCGTCTGTCACAACAATTGGGTGTCTTGCCCCTGGCGTAAGTGTAACATCTGAGATTTCCTGATATCCCTTTCGCAACATTCCTGCACTATTATGTGCCGCGTCATGAATTAACGTTTTTCCTTCAATGCGTGAAAGCAACTCTGAGTCCAATTCTGAATAAGCAGCAATCATGTTGGCGAAATGGGTATCACCTTGCCCAGCGGGCACTTCAATCGCATATAGAACTCCTGCTTCAGGCGGATTGTCAATGTAAGTCATATCTGCATGCCAAACCGCCTCTCCATCACCAAGGTTGCCAATTGGGGTACCCCCCTCATCTTTTACATTTGAAATTACATTGATCTCGGGGTGGTCAGGCAAAAAATTAATTCCATATGGATTTGGACCAGGAGGGTCTAATTCACCAAAATATTTACTAAATCGTGCCAATTCATCGTCATTTAAACGCTGATTTCTAAAACGTAAGACTAAGTGCTCACTCCAACTGCTTTTAATGAAGTCAATAGCTTTTGCATCAAGTGGCTGGCTCAAATCTATACCATCAACGTTCGCACCAATAGCACCGCTAAAAATAGTTAATTTCATTATGGAATCTCTCAGGACATAACAGTTTAAAAAATCACCGAATTTTTTCCGATGTAGGGAACCACTTCAATTTTGCATTCATGTTATATACAAATCTAAATACAAAAAGCTAGTGTTGCCAACCTAAGACTTCTATTCTGGTAACATCTATGTGTGATTTAAATTTATAGGAAGGGCACCACATGAACAAGGGAAGCAGGACTGCACTAATAACCGGTTCAGGTCAAAACATCGGTCGCGGGATAGCTCATGAACTTGCAGCTGCTGGTTTTAATATTGTTATAAATGGTAGCGCTAATCTTACGGCAGCAGAAGCCGTTGCTGAAGAAGTTTGTCAGTATGGTGTCGACGCACTTGTTGCAATGGGAAACGTTGGTGTAAAAAAAGATGCATATTCCATTGCCAATGCCGGAATAAAAAAGTTTGGCAGCATCGATGTGCTGGTAAATAACGCGGCTATTCGACCCCATGGGCCCTTTTTAGAAACTACAGAAACGCAATGGAATCAAGTCATTGATGTAAATATGAATGGCCCAGTCTGGCTTGCAAGGGCAGTGCTTCCATCAATGATTGATAATCGCTGGGGACGTATCATTAATTTTACAGGCATGAACGCCCAACGCGGCTATCCAGGTGCATCAGTTGTCTCAGTCTCTAAACATGCCCTCTGGGGCCTTACAAAAGCGCTTGCGGTAGAGTTTGGCCCAAAAGGGATTACAGCAAACATTATATCGCCGGGCACTTTTCCACCTGACAATGAAGACACGTCCAATAACGAGAAATACGAAAATCTTTTAAAAAACAACCCATCAGGCCGCCTTGGCCACCCGTCTGACATTGGCGGAATGATTGCATACTTATGCTCAGAAAAAGGTGGTTTTGTTAACGGCCAGATGCTTCAGATAAATGGTGGAGCGGTTATTCAATATTAGTCATAAAAGTTTATATACCCTGCCAAACTGGTTTACGCTTCTCCATAAAAGCGCGGCGCCCTTCGATATAGTCGGCACTACTAAAACAGGCCTGTACCATAGCATCACAAGCCTCAAGGTCGCGTTGGCTCTCATCCATCCGGGTTTGATTAGCGATGAACTTTACGGCATCAACGGTCATTGGCGCATTCTCAATGATCTGCAGCGCCATTTCTTCAGCCATAGTAACAACCTTTCCATCCTCAACAACATGATTAACAAGTCCTATGCGCAATACCTCCTCCGCATTATAACGACGGGCAGTAAAGAAAATTTCCTTTGCAAAAGCTGGACCCACAAGATTGGCAAGCCGATTAATACCACGGAAGCCATAGCCAAGACCAAGCCTTGCAGCCGGAATTGCAAAGGCTGAGCTCTCACCACAAATTCGGATATCACAACAAACCGACAGCGCTACGCCACCACCAATACAAAACCCATCAATCTGCGCAATTGTTGGCTTTGGAAAAGCTTCAACCATGTCATAAACCTTTTTAGTGGTAGCATTATAATGCTCCACTGCTTCAGCGCTTGAACGTTCGCTCTCAAATTTGGAAATGTCAGCTCCAGACACAAAGGCTTTACCGCCAGCGCCTGACATAATCAGCGCCCTAACCGATGCATCGGAAGCATATTTACTTAATGCGGCCTCAACAGCTTCCCACATTTCCAAAGAAACAGCGTTACGTTTTTCCGGCTGGTTAAAAGTGATGCGAAGGATTGCTCCAGTTTGTTCTACTATAATTTTATCGGTCATAACTTAACGAGTTCCTTGATTTATCAATCTTCAGTTAAATGGTTTTATCGTCACGGAAACGGGCTACATCTTCAGTACTGTATCCAAGTGAGGCTAGAATATCATCGCATTGGCCACCCGCAAGTGGTGACGGTGCGGTGATGGTACTTGGCGTCCGGCTCATCATAATTGGTTGACCAACCACTTCAGTAGCACCACGCTCAATACTAGTAACTGGCTTAGCAATGCCAAGGTGCTTGACTTGCGGACTTTCAAATGCCTGCCCAATATCGTTAATCTCACCACAAGGAACACCTACTTCATTCAACTTCACAATCCAATTTGTGGTGGAATCCTTCCGCGTAATCGCATTGATCTCGGCATTCAAGGCGTCACGGTTTTGTGAGCGCCCAGCACCAGTATTGTAATCATTATTACTAAGCCAATCAGAACGACCAAATGCCTCCGCAAAGCGTTGCCATATCTGTTCACCGGCCACGGCAATATTCATGTAGCCATCGCTAGTCTCAAACACACCAGTAGGGATTGACGTTGGGTGATTGTTGCCCGCTTGTTTAGCAACATCCCCATCCATAAGATACCGGGCCGCTTGAAAATCAAGCATAAATAGTTGTGCCTGCAGCAGCGATGTTTGAATCCATTGACCCCTTCCAGATTGGACGCGTTCCAACAGTGCAATTAGAACACCCTGCGCTGCAAACAATCCAGCGCAAAGATCAGCAATAGGAATGCCCACTCGCATTGGGCCTTGGCCAGGGGCACCAGTGATCGACATTAAACCTCCCATACCCTGGGCAATCTGATCAAAACCTGGACGCTTACTGAGCGGGCCATCCTGACCAAAGCCAGAAATAGATGCATAGACCAAAGCTTTATTGGTTTTAGCAAGCGTATCGTAATCAATGCCAAGTCGATTTTTAACATCAGGACGAAAATTCTCAACAATTACGTCAGCCTTATCAGCTAATTGCCGGAAGATTTTCATTCCATCATCACTCTTCAAGTTCAACGTCAAACTACGTTTGTTACGGTGTAAATTCTGAAAGTCTGGCCCATTACGAGGCCCTCCCATCTCAGCTCCATCCGCAGGAGCTTCAATCTTAATAACATCAGCACCCCAATCAGCGAGCTGTCGAACACATGTGGGACCTGACCGAACCCTCGTTAAATCCAGCACTAAATATTTACTTAAAGCAGCGCTGGCTTGAGGCGTCCTTGTACCAGTTTGCCCAGCGTTATACCCAGTACCATTGCTAGCTTCTTTTACGGCATTAATGCTGTCATTCATCGTTTGATCTCCATCAATTATCATGCCATGCATTATGCACGTTCTTTTAAAGCGGGAGTCATAATGTAGACGCTAAACTTAACCAATCAAGCAGCCACCTACAGGTGCCCTCGCAGATATCTATTTTTTATCAAAATATAACTGACGGGTCGATCACTGTTTATTTATTAACTCGATTTGATTCTCACATTCATAGTGAAACAGTCACATTTTGTAAAATATATAGTCAATATTTAACCCTTTCAAAGTCTCTGTTGTGCAACGATAAAGGCTTGTGCTATTTTTTGTTGTAAAACGCAGTAGAAATAATGCATGACAGTTTACTTTAATCTTGCAAATACATAAGCCAGAAAATTCTTTAAGCCTTCAATTCAAATTTACATCGTACAGCTCGCGAGAAATTACATGCCATCTCCCTCCTCTGCCATTATCCAGACACTTGCTAATTATGGAGTCCGCGTTATTTTTAGCCTTTCTGGAAATCAAATAATGCCAATTTATGATGCCTGTATTGACGCAGATATTCGTATTATTCATACGCGCAATGAGGCCTCAGCAGTTTATATGGCGGAAGCTTTTGCGCAGATGTCAGGCAATATTGGCGTTGCTTTGGTAACTGCCGGACCGGGATTGTTAAATGCTGTTTCGGCCCTCTATTCAGCCGCTCGATCAGAAACACCGTTGCTGTTGTTAAGCGGAGATGCTGCAATTGCAATGGATGGGCGAGGTGGATTCCAAGAATTAGACCAAGTGTCAGTCACCAGCCCCATCACCAAGAAATCAATACGCCCATCCACTCCTAATCAAGTTTTACCAAGTTTAGTCAGTTGCATTAACACAGCACTGAGCGGCACACCTGGGCCAGTACATTTAGCTTTGGCATTTGATGTGCTGGATAGCACAGAAATTCTTGTTTCAATTTCTCCACCTCCTTCCTTAGACAACACCATTTCTATGTCTAAAAATGATCTTGCAAAAGTTGTTGATGCACTTGCCACTGCAAAGAGTCCGTTGATAATAACAGGGCCACAGGCAAACTCAAGCCGCCAGCCTGCAGCATCTAAAGCCTTGAATGATGCGATT
This sequence comes from Candidatus Puniceispirillum sp., assembly GCA_028382965.1. Classification (GTDB taxonomy): domain Bacteria; phylum Pseudomonadota; class Alphaproteobacteria; order Puniceispirillales; family Puniceispirillaceae; genus UBA3439. Next base: position 464,853 of record JAOEUK010000001.1, on the reverse strand, counting down.
TCAATGCCTTTGATTTGTCTTGAGTCTGCTCGCGGCTTATCCGATAGTTTTTATGGTGATCTTGGCACCGCACTCGAGGCTGCCGACCTGATTATCCATTTGGGAAAGGTCGCAGATTATTCAACCGGAGTGCATGCTAAAGGCAAAATCACGCCGGGCACACAAATTATCTCAATTTTAACTGATGACCAACCTGCTCCAAAGCTAAATATTGAAAATGAAAAAAATATAGACCTTACTGTTTTTAGGACGGGAAATATTCCAGCAACTATGATCCAAATTGCTGACGCCATTGTTGAGAATGACGCAGCGAAATCAAGCCCTGAATGGAACCAAAAATTGACTGCGGCCATCTCCTGTCGGCTTGACTGGCAGGCCAACAAAGGACGCCATCCAGCGAGCCTTTCAATAGACCTTCAAAAGGCTGTTGTTAAAACTGAAAATGCAATACTAATCGCTGATGGCGGTGAATTCTGTCAGTGGGTGCAAGCTGGGTGCGTTGCGCCACGACGAATGATCAACGGGCCATCAGGAGCTATTGGTGGCGGTATTGCTTACGCAATTGGGGCTAGCATTGCATGTCCAGACGCCACTATTTTTCTGGTCATGGGAGACGGGACAGCAGGCTTTTACTTTGCAGAGATAAACACTGCAGTTCGCGCTAAATGCAATATTGTCGGGATTATTGGTAACGATTTCCGCTGGAATGCCGAAGTGCAAATTCAGATTGATAACTATGGCCCAGATCGTGTTTATGGGTGTGACCTTGACGCCAGCGCCAATTATGCCACCGCCGCTCAGGGGCTTGGCGCATATGGAGCTACTGTTGCCGAGGAGGATGATTTTAACGTGGCACTTAATGCTGCAATTGCGCACCCCGGGCCAGCCATTTTGAATGTACTAATCGATAGCCAAGCTTCACCAAAATTTATGCCGATGAAGTTATAAACTTCACCAAAAAAAATTCATTATAGCAAACTTTAAAATTTAGCTTCGCGCGCGCGCACAACAGCTACCATTGCATTGTTATAAGGCGTGTCAATTCCAAATTCATGTCCAAGTACCGTTACCATTCCATTGATAGCATCGATCTCAGAGCGCTTGCCATTTAGATGATCCAGTCTCATTGACGGGTTTGCATTAGGCATAGTGGCAGCAAACTTGGAACCATATTCAACCGCATCATTGAAGGAAAAATTAATCCCTTTGGCACAACCCACCTGATACGCTTCCAACATGCACCCAAGTGCAACTTCCCGTCGATCCACATCATTAAACAATTCCCCAATTGTACACTCAAAAGCAGTTGCTGGCGCACTACACATGACATTACATATGAACTTTTCCCAAACAAGCTGGTGGATGTCATCAAAGGCCTTCACGGCAAATCCAGCCTTCTGCCAAACGTCTTCAACCCAACGCAGGCGATCAGTCATGCCACCATTCATCTCTCCAATACGAATTTGTCGCATCGCATTATGATGGATATGCCCTGGTCCCTTTATCGAGGCACCAAACCCTTCAGCAACTCCAAGTAACACATTGTCAGTTGGCATGTATTGAGAAATTCGTTCACCAGCTCCAAGTCCGTTCTGTATAGTTAACACAAGAGAACTAGTTTGCATGAACTCTGCAATGCCCGCTGCTGCTGCTGCGACACCACCAGCCTTTGTTGCAATCACATACAAATCAGCAGGATCAAGTTCAGCAACTTTATTGACCGCCTTAATGGTGGAAATAACTCGGTCTCCACTGGCGCCCTCAAGGCGAAGTCCCTTCTCACCTATCGCACTAATATGTTCTTCCCATATATCAACAACAGATGTTTGATACCCAGCTTCGGCAAACATACCCGCATAAATAGATCCCATCGCACCCGCACCCACAACAGCAATATGCGGTAATTTTGCACTCAAATGACTCGGCTCAATCAACTTCATCTCCCTATCATCATGTGGACGCTCTTATTAAAAAATCTAAAATCAACCCTCAGCCTGAGCAATTACACCAGAAGCGATTAGAACCTCTATTTGAGACTCCTCAAGTCCAGCCGCTCTCAGCACCTCATAGGTATGTTCACCAAGACGAGGAGGCAATGATGCAACTCCCACATCACGCGATCGGCTGAATTTGATCGGTGACGCTATACCTTTGTAACCATCTTTTTCTAGCACCATTTGACGCTCATCAGTTTGTGGATGCAATAATGCTTCCTCAATATTGCGCACAGGTCCAGCAGGCACACCAGCGGCAAGCAAGGTTTCAGCAAATACAGCACCATCCACCTTAGCAAGTGCAACTGTCAAAAGTGCTGTTAAAGCCTCCCTATTAATCACCCGATCTGCATTATTTTCAAAACGCGGATCATCAGCAATCACACTTTCACCAAGAGCATCACAAAACCGACAAAAAGCACGATTATTACCGATTCCAATAAAAATATCATTTGTTGCAGTCGCGTATTTATCATAAGGCGAGATATTGGGGTGAGAGTTTCCAGTTGCTGTCCCGGGCTTTTTGTTAAGAAAATAATTGGCATTGTGCGGGTGCATTAAAGCCAGCGCTGAGTCATATAAAGTCATATCAATATACTGGCCAATGCCTGAATGCTGACGTTCATGAAGTGCCATTAAAATACCAATCACACAATAGAGACCAGCCCCCATATCAACAACCGGTGCCCCAAGCCGGACTGGACCACCATTAGCCATACCATTAATTGACATCATACCAGTCATTGCCTGCACCACAGCATCATAACCAGGCGCTCCGCCCAGTGGGCCATTTTCACCAAATCCAGAAATACGGCAATGGATCAACCGTGGATATAGATCCTTTAGAACCGCTTCATAACCAATTCCCCACTTTTCCAGCGTCCCAGTCTTAAAATTATCAATCAGAACATCAGAATCTTGGAGAAGTTGGAGCAAAATTTTGCGACCTTCGGGCCTGGCGAGATCAAGAACAACCGATTTTTTATTACGATTCACATTGATGAAGTAAGATGCCATATCACGCTCAAAGGGTGGGCCCCACCCCCGCACCTCATCGCCACTAGCAGCCTCAATTTTAATGATCTCAGCTCCATGATCCCCCAATATCTGAGTGGCGTAAGGGCCACCAAGAACCCGGGTCAGATCAATTACCTTCACACCGCTAAGCGCATGGTGGCCCAAAATTGGATTTTTATTTGTCATGTTTGTCATTGCTCCAAGATGCTGAGCTACTCAGCATTTGATAATACTGATAAGATTTAGGTTAATTAAGCACGCGCTCAGCAATACAATATAGCACCATTTGTGCACTGACTGATATGAGACGAGGAATCAATGACTCACGCAACAAGTGTTCAACATGACATTCCTTCGCGTAGCCCGTGCCGCCAAAAGTCATTATCGAAATCAGATATGATCACTTCAATAGTCTCAATAATCCATTGCTGTAAAACTCGTTTCACTAAGAAGATAGGTGACAAATGTCACACATCACAGGCTAAGACCCTTGTCATAACTAAGTCTGCCGCGAGGCTGGTTTGAAAGATATTTCGCCAAAACCAAAATTATTTTTGCTATGATCATTAGGCTTTATCGTTCAAACACATTGACACAAAACTAAAAAATCAAAGTTGCTTCATCCCATTAAAATTTTCTATTTGGTTCTGGCGTGCGCTTTGGGTTAAAATATTTACAGAGCTACCTTAAAACTCATTAGGGTGCCGTCTTTTGGACGCTAAAGATACCCAGCAGGGTTTATAAATCAACATCGGAGCAAAATTTTATGAGTAAAATCAATATTGAGTTTACCCTTTTTTCTGCGTTTTATTCGCCACTGATTTCAACCATGACCGGTGGATTTCTTAAAGACGAAGGGCTAGATTTTGAATATTCAGTATCAGCTCCCGGTGTTACAGCCATTACTGCACTTGATAATGGCAGCGCAGACGTTGTCCAATCAACCCTCAGTCAAGGTTTCAACACATTGAACAAGGGTGAAGTCCCATCATCTGTTCATTTTGCCCAAATCAATGAAATGGACGGTTTTTTTCTTACTGGTCGCAATGCAGACCCTGCTTTTAACTGGAATAAGTTAGAAGGTGCCGAGGTGCTCGTCCATCATGGTGGCCAACCAATGACGATGTTCAAATATGCCTGCTTTAAAGCTGGCATAGATATCAATAAAATCAAAATCATTGACGCTGGCAATGGCGGTGAAATGGATAAGGCATACCGTGCGGGCACTGGACAATTCATTCACCAGCAAGGGCCTGCCCCCCAACAACTTGAAGCCGATGGTGTTGGTCACGTTGTGACCGCACTTGGTCCAGTTATTGGCGCTTGTGGCTTTTCAAGCTTGGCTGCAAAACCAGAGTGGCTGGCAAGCGATGAAGCCAAGGCCTTCACCCGAGCCTATGTCAAAACACGTAATTACATGAATGACACTCCCGCTAGCGAGATAGCTCGGGCTGAAAAACCATTATTCCCTCACATAGATGAAGCTGTTTTGGCAGACTGTATTGGAACGTATCAAAAAATGGGGGTCTGGACGCGCCACATTGAAATTACTGATTCTGGTTACAGTGCAATGCTAGATATTTTTGAATACGATGGCATGCTAAAAACCCGATACAGCTATGATCAGGTCTGTGCTAAGCCACCCGTTGTTTGAAACTAATCGCAACCAGCTAAAAACCAACATGACGGGCGGGTGATTTTTTTTGAGTTAACTTGCCTGTATTTCATTAGTGAGGAGCGTTTATATACCAAGGTGCAATTTTGGTTTCCAGAACGGCCTAAAAAGCTCAATCTTTGGACATTTGTTCATGACCACTTTAAGGCCAGCTTTTTCAGCAAGGCGCGCTGCATCATGATTAACTACACCAATCTGTCCCCAAAGCACCTTTGCACCAATCTTTATAGCCTCTTCAGCTATCCCATAAAGATCCTCCGGCTTACGAAAAACTTCCACCATATCAACTGACCGACCAATTGCAGCAAGGTTTGGGTAGACCTTCAGGCCTCGTATTTCTTCTAACCCAGGTCGTGGGTTAATCGGAATCATGTCATAACCAGTCTCATGCAAAACTCTTAAAACACCATAACTAAATTTAGTTTTGTCGGGGCTTGCACCAACCATAGCAATAGTCTTCACAGATTTAAGAATGTCTTGAAGGTAATCATCGCTGTAAGGTTCATCATGATTGATATATGTCATCTCTTAATAATCCTTTGGAACAGCAATGTCAGCTTTTAATTCATGGGGCTGAAGCGGATCCTTGAATGGATTACGATAGAGTTTATCATGGCTTTCCACCCCAATCTCAAAAGTTGCATCTGTTTTAGCTCGAGCTACGCAAAGAATAACATAGCCATCATTAATTTGACGATTGTTCAATGCCACTTGGGCTCTTTGATCAACTTCACCCTCGAGCAGCTTAGCTGCGCAGGTTATGCAGCCTCCGTATTTACAACCATATGGCAAATCAACACCTTGATCACGCAGCTCATCAAGCAATGGCTTCCGTCCCTTGACTTCGTATTTTGAGTTTTCACGATTGGCAATAGTAATTATGTTCATAGCCAGATATCACTTGTACAATCGCCACCAGGATAGCGGGCTTCATGACAACGCGATGGCCCATTTGGTTCCTCGCCAAAATTTACCAAAAAATCTTTATTTATTTTCATGCCGCCGTTCACCGGGTCACAGTCAATCATTACCATGACACCACCTCGCTCTCGAATCTCAGGGTAGAACTGGTTATCCCATGTGCTGAACAATGATGTGGTAACATAGAGCCTTTTTCCATCTAAGCTAAGCTGAAACATCTGCGGGCCACCAGCCATGGCGATGCCATTAACAATCGGCGCTTTGCCAAGCAAACCACCCATCCAAACCTGTCCCGTCAACTTAGGGTTGTGAGGATCAGAAATATCATATTGCCGCATATCGCCATGCAACCAGTTATTTAGATATAGATATTTATCATCCATCGACACTAGGATTGCAGACATTACACCAGGCACTGGAATTGGCCATTCAGGATGGGCCTCATTTTCCACATCAATAATCTTTTCCCATTGCCATTTCCCAACATCATCCTTCCACCAGTGAATGACGTTAGAGCTAAGCGCCGCGCCACAAAAACCATGTGTACTGTCAGGATCGTGATGGAATTTAACCTCAAGTGGAATCAATCCATCTTCACCAAGATACATTGTCTCAATTGGTTCACGCTTTTCAAAATCCCAAAAATGCAACTCCCGTCCATATTTAAGATGACCTACTTCTTCGAGATCAAAGCCAGGCATGAATGTGTTTGGTGCTGCCCACTCTGAAGAAACCATGACATTGTGACGGGGCTGATACCAAAAATCATAGCCAAACTTGATATTGCCCATTGAATTTTCCCAACGCCCGATAATCTCAAAGTCTTTATCAAGATGCAGGTAACCACCGGGGGCTTCACCCTTTGCATCACCAAGGAAGGAAATAATAATTTCTGATCCCAGACAATGTACTGTATGCGGACCCGACAAATTGGCCTTAGATTTGATGTCAGCGCCATCAATAACTTTATGAAGGCGTGGTGCCGAAGGGTCACTAGCAGTATCAATAATGTGAATGTTATTAGAGCGCACACCGGGCAATAACAAATATTTGCGAACCATGCTAGAATCGCCATGGCACGATGAGCAAGCATTCCACCCCATATGATGAAGTTCGTCGCCAATACCGGGCATTTCCAGCCGATGAATCACTTGACTGTAGGTTAGACTTTTTGGGTCAACATCTACCGTCGCTAGATAATCTGGTTTCTGAATTCCAGTGCCTGTATAAATTGCAATTGTATAAAGAAGTTTTTCTCTTGGGGCTTTCATAGCATCGGCGGGGCTTGAATATCCCGGACCACAACATTCCATCTTAAATTCCCTTTTGGCTCTACTTTTTTCACAATAGCAGCAGCAATGAAAACTGATCTAACCGTGCATTGCAACTACCCATCGACTTTGAAAGCCAATAAATTGCCAAAAAGTTGTAGCCTTATCAAATTCTAAAAGTTTTTCTACTCGATAACTCTGGTTTTTAGTTTTTATAGGCTCTAGATATATAAGACTAAAATTATTGATAATAGGTACCCTTATGAGCACACCTGCATCTTGGAATAATCTTCGGCATTGGTCAGCAACCATTGATAATAATGATCTTGCTTGGCTGCATATCCAAACAGAAGGAAAATCTGTTAATGTTTTAGCCCATGGTGTAATAGATGAATTAGTAATTATTACTGATGGGCTTGAAACCATTAACAATCTTAAGGGAGTTGCCCTACTGTCAGGAAAGCCAGGCGGCTTTGTTTATGGCGCAGATATTCATGAATTTGAAACTTTAAAAACAGCTAAAGATGTCGCAAATCATATGGAGCTTGTGCACAACTTATTTAACCGTATTCAAAACCTTGATGCACCAACTTGTGTTGGTATTGATGGCATTGCTGTCGGGGGTGGCCTGGAGATTGCCTTACCCTTTGATCATCTTTTTGTAACAGCGTCTCCTAAAACAAAATTAGGCTTCCCAGAGGTTACCCTTGGCATCATGCCCGGTTACGGTGGAAGTGGTCGTGCCTACGGCCGCGTCGGCACAAAGACAGTGCTGGATATGATGGTGAGCGGACGCCCACTTGGAAGTCATGAAGCGGTAAATGCTGGCCTTGCTGATGTGGTAGTAGAGACAGATAAAAATCTGATTCCCAATATGCGGGACTGGATGCTGAATTGCAATGGAGACAAACCGACACGTACCCAGTGCGAATCTAAAGCAAATAAAGAAGCGGTTGCTGAAGCCAAAGAGACCTATCTAAAACGTGCACGAGTCGATCACACACCTGCACCTTTTGAAATCATTGATCATGTAATGACCTATGGCCATGATGCTAAAGCCATGTCAGCTGGTGAAGTCAGTGTTTTCCCCAATCTGATGATTGGAAGAGCCTCAAAAAATTTACGCCGTGTCTATTACCTAACTGATGCTGTTCGCAAATCTGCACGCGGTGACAGCAGGATCGAACGACTGCATGTTGTTGGGGCTGGCACTATGGGGGGTGACATTGCAGCTGTAGGGGCTATGGCAGGTCTCAATGTGACCCTAACTGATATGAATGAAGCCGCCATTGAAGGTGCAATTTCTCGAGCTAAAAAACTATTTGAACGCAGGCTAAAACAGGCTGATAAAGTTACCGCAGCACTCGGGCGACTTCGTGCAGACACAGATGGCAGCGGGGCCATTGATGCAGATTTAGTTATCGAAGCAGTTGCCGAAAAACTAGAAGTCAAACAGGCTGTATTTAAAAATTTAGAAACTGTGTGCAAAGATGGAGCTATTCTGGCAACCAACACATCTGCAATACCGCTTGAAGATATTGCAGATGTCTTAAAGTCACCTGAAAACCTTATTGGTTTGCATTTCTTTAATCCAGTGCCCGTATTACCCTTAGTCGAGGTAATTTGGTCAAAATATTCAGATCAGGATATGGTCAGTCGAGGTATGCAATTTGCTGGCCGTATCGGTAAAATGCCCGTTCGTTGTAAATCAGCCCCTGGCTTTCTTGTTAATCGAGCATTGCTTCCCTACATCTTTAAGGCCATGGAAGCTTTGGTAGCCGGTGAAAATGCCGATCTAATTGATGAGGCTCTGGTTGATTTTGGTATGCCAATGGGACCAATAGAACTTGCGGATCAAATTGGATTGGATGTTTGCTTGGATGCTGGAATCGTTCTTGGTATTTCTCCAACGGTCAAGGCATTACTAAATGAAAAATGTTTGGCGGGCACAATTGGACGTAAATCAGGAAGCGGCTTCTATGAATGGGAAGGCAATCGCGCCAATCGGCCTCGGCAATCACAAAGCAAAAGTGTTATGGCCAGTATAGCGAAAGACATGCTTACTCCGATGATTGATGAATGCCAAAGGGCGGTAGACCAAGACGTAGTTGACTCATCCGATAGCGCAGATGCTGGAATGATTTTTGGCATTGGCTTTCCAGCTTTTCGTGGGGGGCCTCTAAATTGGGCCAAAGAACGATAGATTAAAAAATAATGGGACCAGGGAAATAACATGACAGATATATTTATTCTAGCAGCACAAAGATCAGCCATTGGTAGTTATGGTGGCAGCTTGAAGGATATGACGCCAATTGATCTTGCCATTCCTGTTGCCAAGGATGCGATTTTGAAATCTGGTCTGCCAGCTGACGCGATCCAGCATGCAGCCTATGGCCACGTAATTCATACTGAACCACGTGATATGTATTCCCCACGATGCATTTCCATTGGAGCTGGCTTGCCAGAAACATCGCCAGCATTCCAAGTCAATCGTTTATGCGGCAGCGGCCTTCAAGCAATTGTCAGTGCAACACAACTGATCAAACTCGGTGATTGCAACACAGCGTTGGCTGGTGGCGTTGAGGTGATGAGTCGTGGCGCCTATATCCTCCCAGCACAACGATGGGGCGCCCGAATGGGTAATGCCGCCGTTATTGATATGATGGCCGGCGCGTTACACGATCCTTTTGGCATTGGTCATATGGGTATTACTGCAGAAAATATTGCCGCCGATTATAATATCAGCCGCGAAGACATGGATCGTTTTGCAGCCCAATCACAGAGCCGTGCTGCCCATGCTAGTGAGGCTGGATATTTTAAAAGCCAGATTACCCCCATAGAGTTAAACCAGCGACGAAAAACCGTTACCTTTAACACTGATGAATTCATTCGAACAGAAACTACCATAGAGAGCCTTGCTGCCCTCCAACCTGCCTTTGCCAAAGGCGGCTTTGTTACAGCAGGTAATTCTTCTGGCATTAATGACGGCACAGCATCTTTGGTTCTGGCGAGCAATGATGCCGTAAAGGCTCACAAGGCAATCCCAATAGCGCGTATTGTTGCCTATGGTTTTGGCGGGGTACCACCTCGTATCATGGGAATGGGACCAGTGCCGGCAAGCAAAATGGCACTGGAGCGTGCAGGCATGACTGTAAGTGAACTTGACTTGGTTGAGAGCAATGAGGCCTTTGCCGCACAAGCCTGCGCTGTAACAAATGAATTAAATCTAAACACAGCCAGTGTTAACCCTAACGGTGGGGCTATTGCTCTAGGTCATCCCGTTGGAGCAACGGGTGCAATCATCATGACCAAGCTAGTGCACGAACTTCATCGTATCAAAGGCCGTTATGGGATGGCAACAATGTGCATCGGTGGTGGCCAGGGAATTAGTGTGATTGTCGACGCTAAGCCATAGTTTGATGGATATCATTTTTTTGCTTTTCGCCCACTAAATAACTGGAGTTTCAAACATGTATAAAGCGCCCCTTGAGGATTACCAGTTCCTGCTAGATCGGGTTATTGGATTTGATGCGCTAATGGCTGATATTGGCAATAATGACGTAAATCAAGACCTCGCAGATGCGGTTCTAGAAGAGGCTGGAAAACTGGCCGAGAATGTAATTGCGCCGTTGAACCATAGCGCTGATATGACTGGTGCCAAACGATTGCAGAATGGACAGGTTGAAACCCCAGATGGGTTCAGTGAGGCCTATGCAGCAATGGGTAATGGTGGCTGGACAGCAATGGAGGCCAGTGAAGATTTTGGCGGACAAAATCTGCCTATGACATTGACCACCGCGGTTAATGAACTCTGGCAGTCTGCCAACATGGCATTCGCGCTATGCCATCTTTTAACGCAAGGTCAAATTTACGCGTTACAGAAATCAGCAAGTCCAGAGCTTCAAAAAATCTACCTTCCACCAATGGTGGAAGGGCGCTGGACGGGCACAATGAATCTGACTGAACCCCAAGCCGGCACTGACCTTGCAGGAATTAAAAGCCGCGCCGTGTTAAATGGAGATCATTATCTGATTACCGGTCAGAAAATTTATATTACCTATGGTGAACATGATATGGCTGAAAATATTGTCCATCTTGTTCTCGCTCGGACACCTGAGGCCCCCGAGGGCATAAAAGGTATCTCAGTCTTTCTTGTGCCAAAATTTTTACTTGATGAAAATGGGGAATATAAAAAGCCAAACGACCTCCGCTGCTTATCCATTGAAAAAAAATTAGGCATCAAAGGATCACCAACAGCTGTGATGCAATATGGTGAGGTGACTGGAGCTGTTGGTTATCTTGTTGGCGCTGAAAATCAAGGCATCGACATCATGTTTAGCATGATGAACCACGCGCGAATTGCCGTTGGGCTGCAAGGACTGGCAATTTCTGAACGCGCTTTTCAACAAGCTAGAGGCTATGCAAAAGACCGAGTCCAGGGAGTGCCACTCGATGGCAAAAAGGGAGATGCAATTGTCAACCACCCAGATGTGCTTCGCCTTTTGGGCGGCATGAAAGCCGAAATTGAAGCAATGCGCGCACTTATGCTGATAGGCGCTGCCGCAATGGATAAGGCGAAGCATGCAACTGACGATGAAAAAGAAAACCTTAATGCACGTGCGGGGTTACTGATTCCAATCATCAAAGGTTGGATGACTGAACGATCTTTACAAATTACATCTGATGCAGTGCAGGTACATGGAGGCATGGGCTTCATCGAAGAAACCGGGGCGGCGCAACATTATCGTGATGCTCGTATTTTAACCATATATGAAGGCACAACAGCAATACAGGCTAATGATTTAGTTTTCCGCAAAACCATCCGTGATAATGGGACCGCAGTTACCAGCCTCATCGATGAAATTAATAGCGAAATGGTCCTTCTCACAAACCATCAGTATCCAGCCGTCGCCGCTGCCGCTAAAAGTATTATCGAAGCAAATGGTATAGCTCGCAATGTTACGGCTAATATACTTGGAGGTGCAAATACACCGCGCCGTCCAGCAACAAGCGGCAGCAACTATCTGATGCTTCTTGGGACCCTTTGCGGTGGCTGGCTTATGGCGCGATCTGGTGCAGCAGCAGCCGATGCTCTTGCCAAAGGTGAAAACGGGACAATTGGTAGTGACGATTTTATGACAATAAAAGTTACCTCAATGCAAATATACATAACGCATCATCTACCAAAAATCTTTGCCCTTGCACGAACCATTACGGATGGAGACAGTCCAATTCTCGCGATGAAACCTGACTGGCTCTAGGACTTATTGGTTTCTTTGAAGACAACCTTTACCCAGTCCTCCCAAAGGGTAGACAAAATTGCGTAGTCAGCATCGCCAAGGCCTCTTGCTTCCGCAATTTCATAAGGAGTATGCGAAGCTGAGATTGCAAATAGTGGTACCGCCAATTGCTGAGCTGTTTCAAGGGCAAGACAGGAATCTTTACGCGCATTCGTAACAGACATTCCACCATCAAAGTTAGCCGTTCTCATTCTTTCTTGAACACGATGGACCAAAGGGCGCAGCAACCCCTCCTCACGATTCAAGATTGAAATAAACGTATCACTAGGCACACCCAATTTCTTTGACATTGAAAATGCCTCAATTAACACCACCATTAGCGAGTGCATCACTGCATTATTAACCACCTTGATTCCCATCCCAGACCCTATTTTACCAAGGTCATAAATGTGGGCAGCTACTAACTCCAAGATTGGCTTAGCCCTTGCTTTAGCTCTGGTTTCTCCACCCATAAAAAATGTCATTTGACCATTAGCCATACTAGCAACACCACCAGCAATCGCAGCATCAACAAAATCTACATTTTGCAAGGCCGCCAACGCAGCACATTCAATGGACGTTTGTGGCGTGACAGTGCTTGTATCAATTATCAATTTTGGCTTGGAGCCCTGCTTTAATAACTGACCTGTTACCGACAACGAAATATCAGGGTGCGGCAAGGAAAGGATAGCAACATCCACGACATCCGAAAAAGCGTCAAGATTGTCTTGCACTAAAACACCTGTTTGAGATGCTTTCTCTCGTTTTTCAACCGCCTGATCAAAACCATACACTTCGGTGAATCTAGTAAATGCAGATGCTATGGCGTGACCAGCGTTGCCAAGGCCAATTAAGCCAATCCTGTGCTCGCTATTAGTTTGACCTTTCATATTCTTCCTTTAAAAAATATGAGGTTTTTACCCCTCATCAAGACCAGCTGTTTCAACAACAGCATGAAGTAATACATTAGTGCTGGCTGCCGCCCAGTCCTGACTAATTTCTTCAGCTTCATTATGGGAAAGCCCATCAACACAAGGACACATAACCATTGCAGTTGGCGCAACCCGGCTCATCCAAAATGCATCATGCCCTGCGCCAGAAACCAAGTCCATCTGAGAATAGCCAAGACGATCAGCAGCAGCCCGAACGCGGCTAACGCAAGTTAAGTCAAAAGCCACCGGGTCAAGAGCTCCAGCCTGCTCATAAGAAATATCAAGTCCAAGTGCACTAGCGATTTTATTTGCGCCAGCCCTAAGCGCTGCATCCATGGATGCAATCACAGCTTGATCAGGGCTTCGAAAATCAATTGTGAAAACAGCCTTGCCGGGAATAATATTTGTTGAGTTCGGAAATATTTCACAATGCCCAACCGCACCAACCGCATGTGGCGCGTATGATAGCGCAATTTCATTTGCAAGCACTGTTATCTGGGCCATACCAAGCCCAGCATTCAACCGCGACGACATCGGTGTTGATCCAGTATGAGCGGCTTTACCGGTAAGCGTAATACGCATCCAGTTTAATCCCTGTCCATGCGTGACAACACCGATATCAATGCCCGCATCTTCAAGAATGGGCCCTTGCTCAATGTGAAGTTCAAAAAAAGCCGCGACCGGTCTACCTACAACATCAAAATCCCCGGCCCAGCCGATGCGGTCAAGCTCATCACCAAATCGGGCGCCTGCTGCGTCAGTCCGGTTATAGGCCCATTCAAGACTATACATTCCAGCAAAGACACCCGATGCCATCATTGGAGGGCTGAATCGACAACCTTCTTCATTTGTCCAATTCACAATTTCAATTGGATGTCGCGTTTTTAGATGAGCTTCATTTAAGCTGCGGACTATTTCGAGCGCCGCCAAAACACCAAGTGGACCATCATACTTTCCACCAGTTGGCTGCGTATCCAAATGACTGCCCACCATTACGGGTGGCAAGCTAGCATCTGTTCCCTCTCGCCTCGCAAACATATTCCCCATCTTATCAACTTCTACAATTAACCCCTCATGCAAGCACCATTTTTGAAACAAGTGACGAGCAGTTGAATCATCATCCGTCAAGGTTTGCCTATTATTGCCTCCCGCCACGCCAGGGCCAATTTTTGACATATCCATAAGGCTTTGCCATAGCCGATTTGAATCAATTCTCAGGTTGCGGCCACTTATCTGATTTTTACTGGTCATAATTTTGTTTTCGCTCTCTATCACTCGTCAGTCTTGATTTTTAGTTTGGAATTTGGAAAGTGAGCGATGCCCAATTCGAAACCCACATTGCCGAGGCCTCATCATCAGACTTATCAGCCAGTTGTAAAATCACACTATCAACTAAATAGTCACGCCCCGGCAATACAACAAAACTTATTAGTCCTTTTGAATCAGTTCTATATTTTGCCTTTTCAACATTACGTGGATTATGCCTCGTGAAAACAGTTATTTGCGCATTCGCGAGTGGTTTATCGTCAGAAAAGAGGCGCACTTGCATGCTTTTAAGCCGTGGCAATTGATATGGATTAGCCTCAGCAACCAACTCAATTGTAAGGCCAAGATGACGGTCATTACCTATTCCAGCAGAAATCGGACCACCAACAGCAATCAGGCTCTTAGCAAATCGCTGATACTTTTCGGTAATTTTGTTAATGGGAAAGCCGCGCGCCTGATGCTGGGTCAACGCCTCATCAAAGCCTTTTTCCCGAGCAAATTTATCAAATTTTTCAGCAGAATCATAAGTAAGGCGAATGGGTGCAGTCTGATGCAAAATAATATGAAAACCGTCATTATCAGCGAACACTTTGCCCGCTGGACGGTCACCATAACGACCAGTAATTTCAAGCCGCTCAAATTTCTTTTCAAGAGCTGCGCTTAAAAAAGAAAACTCCTCAATCCGATCAGGTACATAAATTGTTGACGCTCCCAGAAAATCAGTGCCAATCACAAGATCTACGTTTAAGCTTTCATTAGGATTAGGCTGAAATGAAGATGGCTCAATCCAAAACTCATGTGCCGCTAGTGAAAGTGGTGACAAAAGGAGACCAGCCATCAAGGTAACTTTTATAAGAACATTTCTTCCAAATGAATGACCTGTTCTTATAAAAGTTTTTGCTGTCGCAAACGCAGTCAAGCCAACAGCAGATATATTCATTACGCCCTCAAAATACGGTAAGTTAAAAAATCATGTTTAAGAAAGAGTTCAGACCATTAATGTCAGATAGTAAAGCCCTAACATACCCCATAGTAGTAAGTCTGTACCTACTTTTAATTGGCGTTCTCACGACACCTGCGATGACACATGAAATTAGACCGGCTGTGGCTGACCTAATAATTATACCAGAAACTTCGATAGACCCGCCATCAAGCCAACTACAAATCACCATTGATTTTAACGCTGAAATGTTTCTTGCAGGGCTTGATGCGAGCCTCGTCAGCGATACTGATGACGCACCTCAAGGAAAAGACTATGACTTGCTTCGTAGCCTACCCGCCGTAGACCTTGTAAAACAATTCAGCCAGCAATGGCCAAGATTTCAAAAAGCCCTGACAGGAATTTCTGGAACCTACGGCCTGGAATTCAAATTTAAAAGTCTACAAGTGGAAGAAAATTTTGTGCTCTCTTTGCCAAGAAGTAGCAAGTTATCTATTTATGCCGCACTTCCAGCTGATAATAGTGCCATAAAATTTGGCTGGGATTCCAAGCTTGGACCGCTTGTTTTGCGCCAACAAAGCAAAACTGAAAATCTTGATGACTTGTACACAGCCTACCTTTCCCCCGGTTCACTCAGCGCCCCAATATCACGGCATGGCCAAACAGCCCAGGCCACATTGATGGTTATGGCTGATTATATCAAGGCCGGTTTTGTCCATATTGTGCCAAAGGGCCTTGACCATATTCTGTTCGTACTGGGATTGTTTTTTTACGCGGCACGTTGGCAACCACTATTAGTGCAAGTTACGATCTTCACAGCGGCTCATAGCATGACACTGATTTTGGCCAGCACGGGTTACATTATTCTGCCACCAAGTCTTATCGAACCGCTAATTGCAATATCAATAATATACGTCGCTTTTGAAAATGTGCGACGCAAGCACCTGAATGCGGTTCGGCTTTTTGTCATATTTGGATTTGGCCTATTGCACGGGATTGGTTTTGCCAGTGTGCTTAACAGTATTGGTCTTTCCAAAGCGCAGTACATTCTTAGCCTTGTTAGCTTCAATATTGGGGTTGAGCTTGGCCAGCTAGCAGTGCTGGCACCTACCTTTTTATTATTTGGTGTCATGGCAGGCAATGCGTTGTGGTACCAAAAAAAAATAGCAATTCCTGCGTCATACCTTATCGGCGCAGCTGGGTTATGGATGCTTATCACGCGTGTTATAGCCAGCTAATCAATCTGGTGATTCTTTTGAAAAAGGGGCTACTATTGATTCAAGATATGCAAAACCGAGTTAATGCTGACAGCCACCTAATAGCCCGTGGCAAATGGATCAATCTATAATTCGTTCTGGGTGTTGGTGAGGACGATTATCTGATCAGTATCGCTGCTGGCAAAATCTCCAATACCTATTTACGCCACTTACCAACTGATACCGGTCAATTCTCAACCCGTGCTAGCGCTGAGAGTTGGGCCAAGCACTGGCAAGCTTTGCCGCCACCTGACTAGCATGATATATTTGCAATGTTACCAAAGCAGATTGTGAAGATTGATAGAATGCTTGAGCCTCTAATGCAAAATTTGCAATACTTAAAAGACATAATTGCCATACCAAGGGACCTTGAGGGAGATGCAAATGGGAGTTAAATTTGAACCACTTACTGGTCGATATTTCACCCTGAAGTCTGGGGGCAATAATTATCGTATCTACATGGAAGAAGCAGGCAGCGGTATCCCAATGCTTTGTCGCCACACTGCAGGATCAGATGCACGACAGTACCGTCATATTTTGGCAGACCCCGAAATTACCAACAGATTTCGAGTCATTGCCTTTGACCTTCCATGGCATGGAAAATCAAATCCACCAAAAGGATTTCGTGATGCAGAATATAAAATTACGGTTGATGGTTACAAACAAATCATTAATGATTTTTGTATGGCGCTAGAGCTTAAGTCACCAGTGGTGATGGGGTGCTCAACGGGTGGGCGGATTGCTTGCCATCTGGCGTTAGAAAACTCAAACTACTTCCGGGCAATGATTGCTTTAGAAAGCTCCGACAAACTAGAACCTTATTACAATCTTGATTGGTTGCACCGGCCCGACATTCATGGCGGCGAAGTGCAGGCGGCTTTTGTATCATCTCAGGTGGCCCGAACCAGCCCCAATGAATATCGATGGGAAACATTATGGCACTATATGCAGGGTGGCCCGGGTGTGTTTAAAAGTGACTTGCATTTTTACTGGCTTGATGGTGATTTTGATGATCGTTCAGAACAGATAGATACAACTGCTTGTCCAATTTATCTGATGTCTGGTGAATATGATTGTTCCTGCACTCCTGAACGCACAATGGCAACAGCTGCTAGAATCGCTGGATCTAAGGCAATAATTATGGCAGAGATAGAACATTTCCCAATGAGTGAAAACCCACTTCTATTCAAAAGCTATTTGATGCCCGTGCGTGATACAATCCTGAAAATGGAAACATGAACATTAATACAGCGTAAAAGCACATTGCGTCTTACCAAGGAATTGGCGATGATAGGCAATAGAACAATCTAAAACTGCAGTTACGGCAGAAGCCAGACAAGAAATTGAGCAAAAATAGCTTACATCTGCCACGTAAATTTAAGGGGAACTTGGGATGAAAAGAAATATAACCATCTTTGCAATCATTTTATTGATTGCAGGCGCTACAGCTTTATTTTTGAGATCACAGCAAGAAGCTAGCACAGTAAAAATTGGATATATAACCACCTTATCAGGCGGAGCCGGCATTATAGGCAAACAGATGCAAAATGCAGTTGAACTAGCGATGGTGCACAAAGATAGGAAGCTCGGCGGTCTGGATGCAGAAATCATTTATGCCGATGATCAACGTAAACCCGACGTTGCAAAACAACTAGCAAATCGGCTTGTAAAAAGTGACAAGGTGGATGTTGTTGCCGGTGTTATATGGTCGAATCTGTTAATGGCGATTCACAAACCTGTTACGCGTTCAGACACATTGTTGATCAGTTCTAATGCCGGACCATCACCAATCGCCGGCAACAAATGTCATGAAAATTTCTTTTCTATGTCATGGCAGAATGACCAAACGCCAGAGGCCATGGGCAAGCATATGCAGGATGCGGGTGTAAAATCTGTCTACCTAATGGCACCCAACTATCAGGCAGGCAAAGATATGCTAGCTGGTGTAAAACGATATTATAAGGGCAATGTAGCTGGTGAGGTATATACCAAACTTGGACAGTCAGATTTTCAAGCTGAATTATCTTCTCTTCGTGCAGCCAAACCAGAAGCAACAATGATTTTCCAGCCAGGTGGCATGGGCATCAATTTTGTTAAACAATGGAAACAAGCAGGTATGGATAAAGTTAGTAAACTCTACACCGTATTTTCTGTTGATGGTGTTTCACTCCCTGCTTTAAAAGATTCAGCGCTTGGCATTCTTGGAACACAAACATGGTCACCTGATCTTGATAACGCAATTAATAAAAAATTTGTTGCAGACTACAAAGCAAAGCATGGCGCCTATCCATCATTCTATGCCGCGCAGGCATATGACACGATTTTGGCTATTGATCATGCAATCAGCAAATCTGGAAGCACAGATACAGCTAAGATGCGCGCAGCATTGGCATCGGGTGAAATCCCAACCACCCGCGGCAACTTGAAAATGAATACTAACCATTTTCCAATTCAGAATGTGTATCTTCGGGAAGCAGTAATGGACGCGGATGGGGTTGTTACAACAAAGGTAATTGAAACGGTCTTTATCGACCACGCCGATTCCTATGCGGTAAACTGTAAATTCTAATAAACGAGCAGCCAGAAGAGGTGCAAGCCACTTTTCTTGGCTGTTCGCCGATTTTAGATGCTGAGACCTGACTGGTAACCTGCCATGACACTAACCCTTTTCCTTGAACAATTGTTCAATGGCCTTCAAGCCGGCGTAACCTTGTTTCTCGTTGCTGCAGGACTAACGCTGATTTTAGGAATTATGGATTTTGTGTTTTTGGCACACGGTGCACAAGTTATGATCGGTGCCTATGCCGCAGCAGCAATAACAGCAGCAACTGGGAACTTCTATATCGGGGTCGCACTTGCCATACCCGTAACCTTTGCCAGTGGATATTTTCTTGAATATCTAATTATCAGGCATCTTTATCAACGAGATCATATGGACCAGGTTCTAGCCACGTTTGGTCTGATATTATTTTTCAATGAAGCCATCCGCATTGGATTTGGACCGGCAGCACTCTTTTCCAATTTGCCACCATCACTTTCTGGTTTTGTAGAAATTTTACCTGACACTCCCTACCCCACTTTTCGTCTTGTCGTAATTGCTATTGGCCTTATCTGCGCACTTGCAATTCATATATTTGTTTCACGAACGCGTATTGGTGCAGTGGTCCGCGCTGGGGCAAACAACCCTGAAATGACTGCTGCGCTTGGTATCAATATTAAAATATTGTTCAGGCTTATTTTTGCCACCGGTGCGTGCCTTGCTGGTGTTGCAGGTATGATGCTTGGACCATTAACAGCTGTTCAACCAGGCATGGGTGAACCACTTTTGATCCTTTCGCTTGTAGTAATCATTATTGGCGGCATCGGATCAGTTCGTGGGGCCTTTATAGCTGCCATTATTGTTGGACTTGTTGATACACTTGGCCGCATTTTTTTACCTTCATTGCTGCGTTTATTCTTTGAACAAGCTACAGCAGATGGGGCTGGCCCTGCGCTAGCATCAATGCTTGTTTATATCCTTATGGCAGTGGTACTGATCTTTCGGCCCACCGGCCTATTCCCAGCGAAAGTATAGATAACATGGCTGGATTTATTACCTTTTTGTTTTTGGCTCGCACAGGCATTCGTGAAAACAAGGTACTGTGGCTTCTTATTGCTGCTTTTGCACTTTTCCCAATTTTTACTCATTTCGCCAATCTACCTTTCTGGAACGATGTTGCTATGCGCATCATGCTTCTTGGTATAGCCGCAATGGGCCTAAATCTGGTTCTTGGCTATGGTGGCATGGTGTCATTTGGTCACGCAGCATTTGTTGGAATTGGCGCATATTGCGTTGGCATTAGTCAATTTTATGGCCTGACAAACGGATGGCTCCACATTCTATTCAGCCTTGGCGTCTGCGGCAGCCTTGGGCTAATGATTGGGTATCTTGCTCTTCGAACAAGTGGCATTTATTTCATTATGATTACACTAGCATTTGCGCAAATGCTGTTTTTTTTCTTCGTATCACTGGAACAATTTGGCGGTGACGACGGTATGAGCATTGATCGAGCAGAATTTGCTGTTATTGACCTTTATGAACCTTTACGTCTGTATTTTCTAATATGGGCTGCATTGGCATTCATCAGCCTTGGCTTAATGTTTATTATCCGTTCACGGTTTGGAGTTACATTGCGTGCCATAAAAAGTAATGAGTCCCGCATCGAAGCAATGGGACTTGAACCTCTTAATTTCAAAATTATCAGCTACGTTATTTCAGCAGTAATCTGTGGAATTTCGGGTGCATTATTTGCAAGTTGGCAAGAATATGTATCACCCGACATCATGCATTGGACTCGGTCTGGTGAATTAATGATCATCATCATTCTTGGCGGCCTTGGCACTCTTGCTGGGCCACTTCTAGGAGCAATCGTCTTTCTGCTTCTTGAAGAGTTTCTTCCCCTAATGCTTGGAGAAATTGCTCCAACTTATGCAGAAAACTGGATGATCCTCTTTGGCCCTTTGCTCATTATGGTTGTTCTGTTTGGACGCGGAGGCTTGATGGGCCTTACCACACAATATCTTGCTCGTGAGAAATCACATAAAACGGAGGAAGGATGATGGCGCCCACCGTTCTAGAACTGTGTGGCATTCATAAGTCCTTTGGTGCACTCATCGCGACTCAAGACCTGTCACTAAAAGTTAGCCATGGTGAAATTCACGCACTAATTGGGCCTAATGGGGCTGGTAAAACAACATTAATTCAACAAATTTATGGTGCTTTAAAGCCAGATAGTGGCCAGGTATTGCTGAATGGCAAAGATGTCACAGGGCTATCGGTACCTGCACGCGTTAAAGCAGGTATTGGGCGATCATTTCAGATCAGCAATGTCTTGATGGATTTTACCGTTCTTGAGAATAGTATTATTGCTGAACAGGCGCGCCTTGGGCAATGTTTTCAGTTCTTGCGCCCAGCCTTTTCTGACAAAAGATTGTGCAATGGCGGCGAAGCAATTCTGGATCGCGTGGGTCTGCTCGACAGGGCTAATCAACCGGTTAGAAACCTCGCACATGGAGAAAGACGGATGCTAGAACTGGCATTGGCTCTGGCGGCATCACCAAGCCTCCTGTTGCTGGATGAACCACTGGCTGGTGCTGGACCCGACGAAAGTCAGCACATGACAGCCATAATTGATGCATTGCGCGGCAAAGTTGCTATTCTACTCATAGAACATGACATGGACGCCGTGTTTCGCCTTGCAGATCGCATAACAGTAATGGTTGAGGGCAGGATCATTGCCACAGGGACACCAAAAGAAATCAGCAGTAATAAGGAAGTAAAGGCTGCTTACCTTGGGGATGAGAATTAATCATGCTGCATCTTCAAAATGTGGAGTCAGGCTATGGTGAAGGCCAAGTATTGTTCAACATATCTCTCTCAATTTCAGGGGGAAGTGTTGTCTCACTCATGGGGCGCAATGGCATGGGCAAGACCACAACCATTCGTACAATCATGGGGCAGTTGCCACTAACTGGAGGTAAAATCTCACTTTTTGGGGATGATCAATCAGATAAATTACCATTTCAGATTGCACGCGCCGGTATCGGCCTTGTGCCAGAAGGGCGACAAATTTTTTCAAACCTTACAGTTGCTGAAAATTTGAAGACATTTTATCAACCACCACGCGAAGACAGCCAATCGCAATGGCATTACGAGCGCGTCATGGATTTGTTTCCCCAGCTGGTCGATCGATGTGACCATGCTGGGAGTCAACTTTCTGGCGGCGAACAGCAGATGCTAGCCATCGGACGTGCTTTAATGACCAATCCAAAATTGCTAATCCTTGATGAGGCAACAGAAGGATTAGCGCCAATCATCCGAACTCAAATCTGGGATTGTTTGGCAAAGCTAAAATCTGAGGGACAGTCGATACTGGTAATTGATAAAAATGTAAAAGCCATAGCTAGACTAGCTGATCACCATTATATTCTGGATAAAGGTCGCATTGTGTGGGATGGCAATTCTACCTCAATGCTAAAGACTCCCGGTTTAACAGCCCGTTACCTTGGTATCTAACAACGTTAAAGCTTGGGAGCCAGATAGGATTTAAAATGGACACTTATATCTGCGACGCAATCCGAACCCCAATCGGTCGATACGGTGGGGCCTTGTCATCTCTACGCCCTGACGATTTAGCAGCCCACGTAATTAAGGCGTTGATTGAGCGTCAGCCAAATATTGATCCTACTGCAATTGACGAGGTGGTATTTGGAGCAGCAAATCAAGCTGGTGAAGACAACCGCAATGTCGCACGTATGGCTACACTTTTAGCCGGGTTACCAGTCGAAGTTCCAGCAAGCACAATTAACCGACTTTGTGCATCTGGTATGGACGCTATTATCAATGCTTCACGTGGAATTATGGTTGGCGATCATCAACTTGCAGTTGCTGGTGGCGTTGAGAGCATGAGCCGTGCTCCATTTATCATTCCAAAGACCGACAATGCTTTTGGCCGAAACAATCAGATTTATGACACAACAATTGGCTGGCGTTTTGTGAATTCAAAAATGAAAGAAACATATGGTGTGGACTCGATGCCCGAGACTGCCGACAATGTTGCAGCTGATTTTAATATTAGCAGGGCTGATCAGGATGCCTTTGCCTTGCGATCGCAACAGCGGTGGGCAGCTGCCCATGCTGCCAATATATTTGATGACGAAATAAGTCCGGTTCTCGTACCACAACGCCGTGGTGATCCAAGAGTTGTGGATACAGATGAACATCCGCGGCCAGACGCTAAGCTGGAACGCCTTACTGCACTTACGGGTATCAATGGTGAGGGCTCAACAGTTACCGCAGGCAACGCATCTGGCATAAACGATGGGGCTGCCGCCCTACTTCTGGCATCAAGAAAGGCAATAGATATGTATGGTCTTAATCCAATGGCACGCATTGTAGCAACAGCCGCTGCAGGGGTGCAGCCACGCATTATGGGCATTGGGCCAGTTCCAGCAACACACAAAGCACTTGCCAGAGCAGGTCTGGTAATTGCTGATATGGATGTGATTGAAATTAACGAAGCCTTTGCGGCTCAAGGTATTGCATGTCTTCGCGAACTTGGGATTCCAGATGATGCGCCGAATGTAAATCCAAATGGGGGCGCAATTGCACTCGGACATCCACTCGGCATGTCAGGGGCACGAATTGTGCTTACAGCAGCCTACGAACTTAGACGGCGTGGTGGCCGCCATGCCCTTTGCACCATGTGCGTTGGAGTTGGTCAGGGGGTGGCGATCATTCTTGAAGCCTGCTGATCGCGTTCCCAAATCCAATCTCAGATTTCCAAGCCAGATAGTTAAGCCATCGCGAATTTTTAGACAGAGGCTAGTATGAATAAAGATAAGTCCAGCAAAAAAACAGTGGATAGATTTCTAATCACTGAGTTATGTAACGCTTTTGTTGCATTCCTATTTGCTGCGTCCGCTCCAGTTGCAATCATACTTAGCGTTGGACTTAGCGGCGGGCTGCCTGAAACAGATATCATTTCCTGGGTCTTCGCTGTCTTCACTTTTAACGGTCTGTTGAGCATTGCTATGTCAGCTAGCTATCGACAGCCACTTGTCTTTTTATGGACAATTCCGGGTGCCATTTTGGTCGGGTCTGCGCTTCAGTCTCTATCTTTTAGCGAGATCATCGGGGCCTACGTTATGACTGGTATATTGCTACTATTTCTAGGGCTTACTGGATGGGTCAAAAAGGTAATGGACTGGCTACCAATGCCGATTGTTATGGGAATGGTGGCTGGCGTCTTTATAAATTTTGGCCTTGATTGGATAAGAGCATTTGCAGATGATTTCCTCCTAGTCGCAGCAATGACCTTCACTTTTTTTGTTTTAACTGCCTTTCCAAAAGCTTCAAAATTCTTTCCACCATTAATCTGGGCACTTCTTGTTGGGTCCACTGTTATTGCCTATCAGGGTAATACAGAACTTAGTGATATGAATTTGTCACTGACCCTTGTGGTTCCAAAGGTCTACGTCCCAGATTTTTCTATTGCAGCAATGATGGAACTGGTTGTGCCTCTAGCTGTTACTGTTATAGCCGCTCAAAACGCGCAAGGCATAATGGTGCTTAAATCTGCCGGGCATAATCCACCCACCAATGCGATCACTTCATCATGTGGCTTCATGTCAATATTAACCGCTTTATATGGTGGCATATCGACATGTCTTACGGGGCCCGTCAATGCAATCCTTGTATCTGGGGGACAATCTAAACAACACTGGATTGCTGCTATTTTCCTTGGTTTTTTTGCGGTCCTATTTGGGATGAGCGCACCGACAGTTACATCCCTTTTAATTGCAGCGCCAGCCGCCTTTCTTAGCACATTGGCTGGCCTTGCCATGTTACGCACCTTGCAATCAGCATTTGAAAGTGCCTTTAGCCCACCATTCCCACTTGGCGGATTAATTGCCTTTCTAGTCACACTTGGCGGGTTGCCATTATTAAATATTGGTGCCCCATTCTGGGGGTTGGTATTTGGCGTTCTGGCAAGCTTATTATGTGAACGCATAGCATTGTTAAATCTAGCACGCATAAAATAAATATGCATTTAAAAGGCGAGGTAATGAGAGAGAAGTTGGCTCCTTGGCAAAGGCTTGGTATTAATCTGAAGTTGGGTTTGCGGGCCCGTGACGAGACAAACTGGCTGCCATTCACTGATTTGTTTGGCAATAACAGGGCCCGAGGACGCCAATTAGCTACAAAATCAAAGTTGTTTGAAACCCGCTATCCAGAAGTGTTTGCCGCGTTGCCAAACGCCAGGGCTGCCAGTGTGGAAGTATTGGAAATGGTAATTGCACACATTCACGCCAATCATCCAAAAGTCATTGCAAGGCCTAATCACTCAGGACACCCACTTGAGGCTGCGGCAAGGTTAATACCCGAAGATTTGTTACTACTAAAACCACAACAGTGCGTAAACATTAACTCTACTAACCAACCAGATTGGCTCCTTGTGGCCGGTGCATTATGTTTTCCTGCACATTGGATATTGCAAGAAAAACTAAACAAACCACTTGTGGATATCCATAAACCAGTTCCTCATTACGCCGAAAAATTAGGCGCACCAGTTGACCGATTTTTTACCACTATGAAAATAGGGTCAATCAGCACGCGGATGAACTGGTCTCTTCAAACAGGTGATGCACTCTTTACCCCCATACGTTGTCACCAGTTAGACAGGCCCCATAACAAGAAAAGAGATCAAATTCATGTGCGTGTTGAAAGCCAGACATTCCGCAAATTACCAAAAACTGGCCAGGTTTTATTTACGATCCGCACTCATCTCGCGCCAGTTGCAGATTGGTTTGACACAAAAGGTGCAATTCAGGATTTGTTAGACTTCCTTGAAGGCATGACACCCGAAATGCGGATATATAAAGGGGCGGCTATATACGAAGCCAGACTAAAAAAAATTCTGGCCAGTCCAAAAAAATTACGTTGAAATTATTAAGTGCAAGTCTGTAAAATGTATTTGTCAGGGCCCCGTATGTGGGCCAATGATGTGAATCATTTGTATTATGAGTGAAAATAATAGTCTCTTTTATAGCCTTAAAGTATACAAGGCTGGCAAAATCTACCCCGGAGAATAGAATGACAGTTAAATGGTATAGACAGGGGACTTGCGGTTTTGTTGAGTTGAACAACCCTCCAGTTAACGCGATCAACAGTGACATTCGCAAAGGCCTTATTGATGCAGTAAAATGGGCAGAGGCTGAAGGCCTTGAGCGCGTGATCCTATCAGGAGTAGGCCGAGCCTTTGCAGCTGGGGCCGATACAAAAGAGTTTGATATTCCTGTGACCCCGCCACACCTTCCCGATGTTGTGAATCATATTGAGAAAAGCACAGTCCCATGGATTGCTGCCTTACACGGGGCGGTTCTTGGTGGTGGCAGCGAACTTGCTTTAGGGTGCAAATATCGCATTGCTCGGTCTGATGCCACAATAGGTTTTCCTGAGGTTCTTCTTGGCCTTGTGCCGGGAGCCGGCGGAACACAGCGTTTGCCCCGCCTTGTTGGATTTGCCGAGGCACTCAGTTTGATACCAACAGGCAAAGCAATTAGCGGCAGTGCAGCTGTGACAATCGGCTTGGTTGATTTGATTGATGATAATCCAGTCAGGGCAGCATCGCTTATCAATCAAAAAAAATTAGATATGGCGTTGCCTGTGAGCATGATGAAAGTGTTTCCAGTTGACACGCCAAAATATGATACTGCGCGACAAATTGCAGCCAAGAGACTGCGCGGTCAAAACGCACCATTGAAAGCAATTTCATTACTTGAAGCCGCTCAATCAACGTCCTTTGCTGAGGGCATGCAATTAGAACGTACAGAGTTTCTTACCTTGCGTCAGTCGCCCCAGGCACGCGCCCTTCGCTATATATTTTTCGCTGAGCGCGCCGCTAAAGCACCAAATGCGTTGCGTCCAGACATGAAAGCACCAAATCATGTTGCAGTGATAGGTGGGGGCACAATGGGAACCAGCATTGCATATGCGTTTTTGAATGCTGGTATAATCGTAACTATTATAGAGTCTGACAATGATGGTGTTCAACGGGCAAGCAAGGCTATCGAAAAAATTATTTCATCCAGCCTGTCTTCAGACCGAATTAAACAGCACGAAGCCACAGACCGGCGCACTCGTTTGACCGTGACTACCAGCACCAATGCTGATCTTAGGAATGTTGACCTTGCAGTTGAGGCTGTTTTTGAAGATTTAATCATCAAACAAAAAGTTTTAAAAGAATTAGAATCTGCCCTTATGCCCAATGTGACAATTGCAACCAACACCTCTTATCTTGATGTCAACATGATAGCTGAATGCCTGCATAATCCCTCTCGATTGGTTGGGCTGCACTTTTTTGCGCCAGCACATATTATGAAGCTTCTTGAAATCATAAAAAGCGACAAGACATCACAAGCGGCAATGGCGATGGGCTATGCTGTTGCCAAATCGCTTGGAAAAATTCCAGTGGTTTCTGGAGTATGTGATGGCTTTATCGGAAACCGCATCCTCGCAATATACCGCGAGGTCGCCGACACAATGCTCATGGATGGTGCCACACCATTAGAAATTGACAATGCCATGGTCGCTTTTGGCTATGCAATGGGACCTTATGAAGCTCAGGATCTTTCTGGCCTTGATATTGCGCATGCTAATCGACGACGTCAGGATACAACCCGCGATCCGTCACGCCGCTATATTCCAATTGCCGATCGTCTAGTCATGCAAAATCGCCTTGGACAGAAAACCGGGTCTGGATGGTACCAATATCCAGAAGGCGGCGGTAAAGTTATAGATCCTTTCGTTGAAAATATTATTTGTAACGAAGCGCAAGAAGCAAACATAACCCGCCAATCATTCGCGCAAGAAGACATTCAGAGACGTCTACTGCTTGCGATGATCAATGAAGCTGCTAATATTCTCCATGAAGGCATTGCAGCATGCGCTGCAGATATTGACCTTGTGCTGGTTCACGGATACGGCTTTGCACGGTGGCATGGCGGCTTAATGCATTATGCAGATCAATTGGGCGCTCCATATATTCTCACTGAACTAGCAACGCTTTGTGACGAGGATCCAAACTTGTGGGAACCAAGCCAACTGATTGTCGAATGTGCTGCAACAGGACAGAATCTTATTTCCTAAGATCGAAAATCCATCAATTAACAGCATCTTGCGGGTAGAAGCTATCCCCTGTGACACGGTTCCAGTAAACTGCTAGTCGAGGATCATCCACTTCTTTACCCTCAATAAGAGCATTGATTTCAACACGAGGATATATCTGATCCGCAAGTAATATTTTGCTCGCAGAGACCCTGCGTACAATATGCCTTCTATTCAACTGACTTGGGTGATTAAGACCAGTTGATTCAAGCATTTCAGCAACGGCCTCTATACTATTTTTGTGAAAATTGAACACCCGTTTTGCTCTGTCCTCAACATCAATAACTCTATATCGCTTTGGATCCATAGTAGCCACACCACTTGGGCATCGACTTGACGCGCAATCACGCGCTTGAATGCAACCGACCGCAAACATGAAGGGTCGAGCCATATTACACCAATCGGCGCCAAGTGCACAGTGTCTAACAATATCGTAAGCGCTAACAATCTTAGCTGAAGCCGCAATTTTAACTCGATCACGAAGTCCCGCCCCACGCAAAGAATTGTCAACAAAAATCAGTGCATCCCGAAGTGGTGAACCAATATTATCTGTAAATTCAACAGGCGCAGCTCCGGTTCCACCTTCAGCTCCATCAACGGTTATAAAATCAAGCATTATGCCACTGTCAACCATAGCTTTTACTATTGCGATGATTTCCCATGGATGGCCAATACATAATTTTACACCAACGGGCTTGCCGCCGCTTAGTTCGCGCAGTCTCACAACAAAATCTAACAGCTCATTGGGGGTAGAAAATTCACTATGTCGAGACGGCGAAATAACATCTTGGTATGCTGGAACACCCCGAGCCTCAGCAATCTCAGGTGTGACTTTTGGAGCCATTAACATTCCACCATGGCCTGGCTTCGCTCCCTGGCTCAGCTTGATCTCAATCATTTTTACCTGATCAAGTGCAGCTCGTTTGCGGAAAGCTTCAGGGTCAAAACGACCACACTCCGTACGACACCCAAAATAACCCGTTGAAATTTGCCATATGGTATCACCACCACCAGCCTCATGGTATTTTGAAAGGGATCCTTCTCCAGTATTATGAGCAAAACCCCCAAGCTTAGCACCCGCCGAAAGTGACTGAATTGCAGGTGGTGATAACGCGCCAAAGCTGGTGCCAGAAATATTTAGCACTGATGCATCATAGGCCCTTTCCCCCTCACCAACACGAATACGAAAATCTCGTGATTCAATATGCGATGGAAGTAGAGAGTGGTTTAACCAGTTAAAATTTTCAGCATACATGTTCTGATCAGACCCAAAAGGCCGAGTAGCCATAATACTTTTAGAACGTTGATAAACCATAGCCCGCTGGTTTCTAGAGTAGGGGAGCTCATCCGAATCTGACTCCCAAAAATACTGCCGCAATTCAGGACGAATAGACTCAAGCAAAAACCTAAACCGCCCCAGCAGTGGATAATTACCGAGAACAGCTCTCTTTTTTTGAGAATAATCCGAAATACCAAGTGCGCCCAGCACGCCAAACAACCCAGCTAAAACTAAAAAGATAGGGTTAACGAAACCAAGTACAAAAAACGCTATAGCTAGAAAAAGTGAGTATGTTAATAACGAATACCGGCCAAACAAAAAGTCCATAATATTTCCCCCAATCTTGTCTAAACAATCTATACCACCAAAGGCTACAAAAATATGCAAGTCATACAATAAAGTCTGAAGCCCAAATAGCGGTCTAACTATTTGTGCAAAAAACCCTTTTCCATAAAAAAACTTAGCATATGAGGCCGAGACTCTTTCTGTTTAGCTGGCTAAAGTCTAGATGTTGCGGGTACGAATCACATCAATGATTGCATCAGTCACCTCATTAGTGGTGGCCACACCGCCAAGATCAGGTGTGTGGAAATTTGGATTGGCTGTGACAGTTTCAATTGCTTCCATCAACCGGACTGCCGCTGCCTTCTCACCAATGTGATCAAGCATCATCGAGGCACTCCAGAACGTTGCAACTGGGTTGGCAATGCCTTTACCCATAATGTCAAAGGCGGATCCATGAATAGGTTCAAACATTGATGGGGCAGTGCGCTCTGGATTAAGGTTGGCTGTTGGCGCAACCCCGATTGATCCAGCTAATGCAGCCGCGAGATCAGACAGTATATCCGCATGCAAATTAGTGGCAACGATCGTATCAAGTGTTTCAGGCTTAATGGTCATTCTCACAGTCATTGCGTCAACAAGAATTTTATCCCATGTCACATCTGGAAAGTCCTCTGCAACCTCGATTGCAATCTCATCCCACATTACCATACCGTGCCGTTGCGCATTTGACTTTGTCACAATGGTCAACAATTTTCGGGGCCGAGACCTTGCCAATTTAAATGCATAACGCATCACACGCTCAACTCCAACTCGGGTAAAAACTGAGAGGTCTGTTGCAATTTCATGCGGCTGGCCACGATGGCTACGCCCACCTTGCCCTGAATATTCTCCTTCAGAATTTTCACGTACGATTACCCAGTCTAGGTCTTTTACAGTGACCCCAGACAGCGGGCTTTTGATTCCGGGCAAAATACGCGTTGGGCGAACATTTGCATATTGATCAAGCGGTTGACATATACTCAGCCGCAAACCCCAAAGCGTCAAATGGTCAGGAAGATCAGGCACACCAACGGCCCCAAAGAGAATAGCATCAAAACCACGAAGCTCTTCAGCTCCATCAACTGGCATTAAGCTCCCTTCTCGCTTGTAACGATCACTACCCCAGTCAAAGCTAGTAACATCAAGAGAGAATCCACCATCACGTTCTGCAAGAGTATCAAGAACGCGAAGGCCTGCGCCAATCACTTCCAAGCCAATCCCATCCCCTGGAATTGATGCAACTTTATACCGGTTCATCTATTACAATCTTTAAACATTAGGAATCCATAAAAGAAACTTTTAATTTATGCCAGCATTTATAATTGATCGCCTAATTAACCCTAAGCCGGCTCAATTCATCATCAATGATCGTCGCAATTACATCACAATCATCAACTGAAAAAGTTAGCGGCACCCGCATATCTAGGGTTTTTTCTAGAACACGCAGTGTTGTTGGTAACACTGGAATATCATCAATATAGCGCCAGCTATCATAACGGCTGGTAAAGGCTTTTGGCTCATCATCGCCAAACCATTTCAATTCAACCCCACGTTTGGCGCAACCCGCAACAAAATCAGGTATCATTGATGCAGCTAGTCCTTCCGCACGAAACTGGATTGATGAGCCCACATAAAACTCATCTTGTTTGCGCGTTGGAATCATCACACCTATCATTGCTGAAAGATGAGCATGAAGGCGGTCATAAAGCTGGTTCCACCTGGCTAGGTTATTCTCAAGGCCGGGCAACTGAGCGCGTAGGATTGCAGCACGCATATGATCCATACGTCCTGAATAATTTGGTGCGTGAAGGCGTACCTTCTGGAACACGTCTTCTGCTGGAATTGCTCCGTGGCGTCCATACAGCATATATGATCCTGACGAAACAACCGCCCGTGCTGCCAGCTCAGGATCATTAGTTGTCAAAAATCCACCTTCACCAGAATTCATGTGCTTATAGGTCTGCGTAGAGAATGCCGCTACCTTGCCAAAATTACCCGAGCGAACTCCACGCCATTTGGCACCCATCGTATGAGCGCAATCCTCAATTAGGCAAATGTCATGTGTATTACAAACTGTAAGCAATTTATCCATGTCTGGAATATGTCCACGCATATAGGACAGTAACAAATACTTTGCGCCACTTTCTAACGCTTTTACTGCCAGATCATTACAATCAATGTGATAGTTATCATCAATATCAACTAAAATTGGAACTCCTCCAACATTGTGGATCGCTCCAGGGACAGGCGCTAGTGTGTAGGCATTTGCCAGCACCTTATCGCCGGGTTTAACACCACAAATCCGCAATGCAAGCTGGATAGCATAGCCTCCAGAAGTGCAGGCCACACAGTAATCCACTTCCTGCCATTTGGCATACTCCATTTCTAAGGCTGCTGCATCACCAACTTCATCAGGCAATAAATTATAACGGTGCAACCGACCTGTTTTTAAGATATCTAAAGCTCGCGCTATACCAGAATCTGGAATCGCCTCCTGCTGAGTAAATGGTTTACTGAACCGCACTTCTTTCATCACTTCTGTCCTTTATCTTAAATTTTAACTGGCAAAACTTTTCAGTTGTCACTTAACCTGCTTAGGAAAATAATCTTCAAGTCCGCCATCACGATAAACATCAGCTGTACAACAATGCAAACCACCACCAAACGCGTAGGCATCACGCAAATCTACTTCAATAACATTCATCCCAAGCTTATCCATCTGCTCAGCCTGATAAACTTCTGATTTTTCGACACAAACAGTTTTTGGATCCAAAACGAGAACATTCATGCTCAACCACACAGATGAATAACACAAGGCGGGTGGCGAATTGTGCGCAGGCTGCGCAGCATCAATAATTTCCCATCCATTATCATTAAACATGCGCCGCTGTTCTTCTGGAAGGCGGCGTTGTGGATTGTTTAGTATCAACCCTGGGCGCAATGGTGTAAAAGTGGCGTCAATGTGAATTGGATAAGGGTCACCCGGAAAATTAACTGCGTGAACGCGGTGTTCAGGGAAATGCCTTCTGATCCATTCAATACCTTTTAAATTAGTTGTAAAGCCATGTTGAACGACTAAGTCTTTTCCAAAACGCAAGACATCCGCAGCATCAAATAATGGCTCTTCTTCAGTCGTCACAAAAAACTTCTCAGCAGCCCATTGTAAGCGTTTTTCATCACCAATCTTTTCTGATAGATAATCAGGACGATAGTCAACATCCGTCAGACGTGGTTTTGGGGCTGCCTCATGCCTAAAGTTTGGATCTTCATTCCAATATTTTTGCATTAAAGGTCTGTAGCAAAGGTATTCAAACCACCGGCACCTATATGACATTGTGGCTTCCAGAATTTCATTGCCCACTGTTAGCAATACATCGCGTGGTGGCATACAACCAAACTGGCTATCAGTATTAAAATCAGGCGTTGTTGCTGGCTGAGAAAAATCTATCGGAGTTGGACGATCAACCTTCACTCCGCGTGTTTCAAGCATGCTGGCAAAATTATTAAGCAATTCATTTGCTCGGTCTATGGTCTCTTGTGGGCGGCGCCCCCACTGGCCCCGCATATCACTATCTTCCGGCACCTTTGCTTCCAGCGCTGGTTCTTCCGGTGGGATGTGGCAATCATCGGCACAACCAACAATCACATGTTTCAGCGGATCCCATTCATTCCAGCTATTAACGGTAGTTGGCATACTTTTCT
The DNA here is from genome assembly GCA_028382965.1 of Candidatus Puniceispirillum sp. Classification (GTDB taxonomy): domain Bacteria; phylum Pseudomonadota; class Alphaproteobacteria; order Puniceispirillales; family Puniceispirillaceae; genus UBA3439. The sequence goes on along the minus strand of JAOEUK010000001.1, from coordinate 431,290 downwards.
CCCACTCGACCTATAAAATGATGAGCATCACTAAAATTCCTGCACTTGATACAACAATTTTCTGCCGCTCTAAACAATATATTTTCACTTTGCTAAATTATTGATTTCTTAGTTTACGCAAACACCGTAGGGAGAAATAAGCAATTCTTTGGTGGCAGTATAGATTATGAAAAGACCTTTGATTGGGGCTCCGCCAAAGAGACCACATTTTATATATAAAAAATATTTGTGTCTTTGAATATGTCAGGCAATGCAAGGCTTAAGCAATATCTTTGTTCCAGTTGCGTTACATTGTAAGGCTGCACGTCTATCTAGTTACCCTGAACACAGGGCAATAAAATTGATACTTAGCGGTACCAACGCGAAAGGGGCAATTTAGTCAAAACAAGGAAAGCCACTGCGCCACAGGGTACCATCACCATTAAAATTGCATCTTCAATTGGTACAAAATCACCAAGAAAGCCAATTGTAATACCCCCAATTGTTAAACTGCCAAATGATACACTAGACCACCAGGTCATCACGCGCGCACGATATTCCTCTTTTACGTCTAGCTGAATTAACGTCTGAGCTCCAATCCCCGTAACAGTGGCTGTAAACCCAGTCAAAACAAATATGAGACTCATTGGAACTAACGCGCCTGCTATATTGAGAACAGCGGTTCCAAAGAGTCCAACAAACATCATTGGCCAAAGACAACGTTGAATAAAATTTGGTGATAGTTTACCAAGCCCAATCCAGACTGATGCGAACAAAGCACCAATCCCAGCTGCAGCAGTAACTGTTGCTAGCGCTTTACTATCACCGCCCAGAATTTGGCCAACAACTGCTGGTTGAATTTCTAATACACCTCGTACAAAAAAACTATTAATCGCAACAATGCATAATGCTGTAAAAATAAGTGGTGTACTAAGAGCCACGCGACCACCATCAAGCAGCTTTTGTAAAAAACGTTCGGAATTTGGCTTTGCTTTCGCCCGCGTTTCTAAAGGTAACAGAGCTAACGCTACAATCAATGGTATGTAAAAAATCACTGCAAGACCAAATGTATTGGCAAGTCCCAAAATAACGATTGCAAATCCTGCAACACCTGGTCCAACCACTCTTGACATATTCCAAGACACCGAACTCAGCCCAATAGCACTGGCTAAATGTGATCTTGGAACAACAATTGAAATGAAAACCAGTCGAATGGGGTGGTGAACAGCGCTCAGAAAACCAAGTGTTAAAGATGTAGCAAGCAGCGTAGGTAAGTTATGCATATCAAGATATTGCAATAAAAAAATCAGGGCGCTTACCAACATCATTGAGATTTTTGTATATAAAAAAGCTCGGCGCATGTCCCAGCTTTCGGCATAAACTGCAATGAATGGACCAATGATGCCAACTGGCGCCATTAAAGCAATTGAAACAAAACTTGTCCAAAAAGTAGATTCAGTAATTTGCCAAGTTAGCCAACCAAGCCCAACTTTTTGAATCCAGGTGCCAAGCAATGACATTGTATTAGTCAAAAAATAAATTACAAAAGGACGAAGTTTGAATGCGTTCATTTGCTCTTTTATACCACCTATACGATTAACTTAAATCGTTCCAATAAATTTTTCGATTGCCGCATTAAAACTAGTCGCATTTTCACAATACGGTGCATGACCAACATCAGACAGTTGAATTTTGTACGCGTTTGGTAACCCTGCTTTCAGGGCTGCAGCTGCTTCAAGTGAAACAACAATGTCATTCTCCGCCGTAAAAATAGCAGTTGGAATAGAAATCTCACTAAGCAAGTTTGTTGTGTCCAAGTTAAGCATATTTAAGCCACCTGAACGAATACCACCAACTCTGATCTCTCCTGCCACAATGGTCAAAAATTTAAATATATCTGGTGCAATTACTCCCTTGAGCATTTTACCAACACGCAACTCCCCATATTCTTTATCATCCAAAACATTTCGTTGCTGTATTCGTTCCATTGTGGCCACGTCAAGAGGTGTGTCTTTTGGCTGAGCACGACCCTTGTGGGTGCATGACAAAATTAAAGCTGAACATAAATTTGCGTGTTTAGCTGCAAGAACTTGTCCAAGCATTCCGCCCATTGAATGGCCAATAATCACTACTTTTTTATCAACAAGACTTTTAATCAGTTCTGCAGTCTCATCCGCCACTGCCAACATGTCACCTTCAAAGGTTTGCGAGCCACCAAATCCAGGTGCATCAATAGCAATGATGGTATGCCCAACAAAGTGAGAAAACTGATAAGCCCAGCTTTTACTGCTGCCATTAAAACCATGTAGGAAAACCAACACAGGATGGTTGTCGGGAGTATTATCAGGTTGATAAATTCGATATGTAGTTTCAACATGACTTTTTCCATTATAGTATTTAGAGGCAGGCGGCAAAAATGACATAACGTTAACAATTTTTGTCATACTGACCTCACCTACAAAACAACTTTATGAATGTACTTAAAACTTTGTAGACAAAAGATTTATAATGTAACAAGGTTTTACTACGCGGTTATTTTCAAGACCGCAATAAATATGACCAAATGGGAGGGTCGAATGAAATTTACACGTTTTTTAACTCTTAGCATTGCAGCAATCGGCTTGTCAGTTTCTGCCAATGCAGCAGATTTGCGCGTTGGTTTGAAGTCAGAACCAAGCTCAATCGATCCACATTACCACAACCTAGGCCCTAATAACGGTTTTGCCACCCATATTTTTGGCCAATTAGTGGGAAGTGACGAGAACCAGCAACACTATCCAGATCTCGCTGTTTCTTGGAAACCTATTAATGAGACCACTTGGGAATTTAAACTTCGCAAAGGTGTTAAATGGCATGATGGAAGTAACTTCAACGCGGACGATGTTATGTTTACAGTTGATCGGGCGCAAAATGTTCCAAATTCTCCATCTAGCTTTGTCACCTACCTGAAGGGCAAAACCTTCTCAAAGGTTGATGACTACACAATTCATGTAAAAACTGAGAAGCCTTACCCGCTAATGCCAAATGATTTGAGTACTGTCAAAATCATCTCAGCCACGGTTGGCAAGGGAGCTACCACTGAAGATTACAACAGCGGTAAAGCTACGATTGGCACTGGCCCATACAAATTTGTTGAGTGGGTCCCGGGAGATCGAATCGTCCTTAAGCGCAATGATTCTTATCATGGTGCCAAGGCGACATTTGACAATGTGATATTCAAGCCAATTAAAGCTGGTCCTGCACGAATATCAGCTTTGCTAGCGGGTGATGTTGACTTCATTGATAACGTTCCACCACTGGATGTTGCTCGCTTAAAAAGTGATAAAAATGTGCAACTAAGTAGTGGTCCCTCGAACCGCGTGATCTATCTACATATGGATCAATTCCGCGAGAATTCACCTCATATTACAGCAAAAGATGGAAGCCCAATTAAGAACCCGTTGATGGATGTTAGGGTTCGCAAAGCAATTTCTCTTTCTATTAACCGTGATGCTATTGTTTCGCGGGTTATGGAAGGAATAGCTGTAAAAGCTGGACAACTTTTACCGGCTGGCTTTCACGGTGTGTCTCCGAACATGAAGGCTGACCCTTACGACACAAAAATGGCCAAAAAATTAATGGCAGAAGCAGGGTATCCTGATGGCTTTAAGATGACTATTCATGGGCCAAATGATCGTTACATTAATGATGCAAAAATTGCCGAGGCTCTTGCTCAAATGTTAAACCGTGTTGGAATCGCCGCGAGCGTTGAAACCATGCCTAAAGCCGTTTACTTCAAACGCGCCTCAAGAGGAGGGCCAAATAAGTCGCCTGAGTTTAGCTTTATGCTTCTCGGATGGGGTGCAGGATCTGGTGAAGCATCTTCTCCTCTAAAAGCTCTTCTTCACACATATGACAAGTCAAAAGGTCTTGGCGCAGCCAACCGTGGTCGTCACTCTGATGCAGAAGTAGATAAACTTGTTAAAAAAGCCCTTGCAACGGTTGATTCTGATGCACGCGGAAAACTGCTTGCACAAGCAACCGAAAAAGCTGTTGGCGAAAACTATGGCGTTATCCCAATGCATTATCAGGTAAATACTTGGGCAGCAAAAGCCGGTTACAAATACCTGCCGCGTACTGATGAGCGCACTATTGTTACTGGCCTGTCAGGGAATTAGATCTCCAATGAAACTTTAACTTCACATTGCTCAATTAGTATTGAGCAATGTGAAACCCACCTTATTTTTGGGTAACCAAATGACCTCATTTATTCTCACAAGATCATTCCAAAGCATAATTGTTCTTTTTGTGATGTCATTAATCGTATTCGCAGGAGTCAACCTAGTTGGTGACCCAGTGGACATGCTAATAAACCCTGAAGCTGATCAAATGGAAATAGATCGGGTCATCCGAGAACTTGGTCTAGATCGTCCAGTAAGTGAACAATATTGGTATTTTGTTGTAAATGCATTTCAGGGTGATCTTGGTCGGTCATTCATATTCGGTGAACCAGCATTAAAGCTGATAATACAGCGTATGCCTGCAACAATGGAGCTGGCTCTATTTTCATTGTTTATGGCTGTTGTTTTTGGAATCCCTTTAGGCGTCTATGCGGGCTTAAAGCCAGAGAGCAAAGTTAGCCGGACAATTATGGCAGGTTCTATTTTGGGCTTCTCTATGCCTACATTTTGGGTTGGGATAATCTTGATAATGTTTTTTTCTGTGAGCCTTGGTTGGTTGCCCTCAACCGGCAGAGGTGAGGTAGCTACATACTTTGGAGTCACAAGTTCAATTTTTACATTAGATGGTCTTTCTCACCTATTTTTACCTGCATTCAATCTAGCCTTATTTAAGCTTTCATCAGTCATTCGACTAGCACGCGCTGGAACACGGGAAGTGATACTCCAAGATTATATTAAATTTGCGCGCGCCAAAGGGGTGTCAGAGACACGTGTGGTTCGTGTTCACGTTTTAAAAAATATCATGATCCCTGTTGTAACAATCATTGGTCTTGAATTTGGTTCTCTTATTGCATTCTCAACTGTAACCGAAACAGTTTTTGCCTGGCCCGGCATGGGCAAACTTATCATTGATTCAATTTATAATTTAGATCGACCGATTATCGTAGCTTATCTCATGATCATCGTAGTGATTTTTGTCACGCTAAACTTGATTGTGGATATTCTTTACTCAGTGCTTGACCCGCGTGTTCGAATAAAGGGGGTAAGCTAATGAACAAGACTTTGAATACAAGCCCTGACAACACACCACCATCAGGATTAAAAAAATTCTGGTCCGACTTTTCTGAAAGTACAACTGCAGTCGTTGCACTCATAATTTTTTTCACCATTCTTTTTATTGCTCTATTTGCCCCATGGGTTTCACCATCCGACCCATATGATTTAACCAGTGTTGACATAATGAATAGTCGTTTGCCACCAGGGTCTGAAGATTTTGCAGGTAATATTTACTTATTAGGAACAGATGGTGCAGGCAGAGATATGCTATCCGCAATTATCTATGGCCTTCGCGTTAGTTTAGGGGTCGGGGCACTTTCAGGATTTGTTGCCCTAATACTTGGGGCAGCAGTAGGCCTTTCTGCTGCATATTTTGGTGGTAGATTTGAAACCATATCCATGCGGATTGTAGACATCCAATTGAGCTTCCCATCTATTTTAATGGCGCTAATTATTTTAGCTGCTTTTGGCAAAGGTGTCGAAAAGACTGTCATAGCGCTAATTCTAGTTCAGTGGGCTTATTATGCTCGCGCTGCACGGGCGAGTGCACTAGTGGAGAAAAACAAAGAGTATGTTGAAGCAGCACACTGTCTTGCATTGGGGCACCGACGTATTATTTTAAGCCATATTATGCCTAATTGCATGGCACCTTTGATTGTTGTTGGAACGCTTCAAACTGCACATGCAATTTCTCTTGAAGCGACTTTAAGCTTTTTGGGTTTGGGACTTCCAATAACAGAGCCATCACTTGGCTTGCTGATTGGAAATGGCTTTGACTACATGTATTCTGGTGACTTTTGGATCAGCATTTTTCCTGGAGTAGCACTGCTTATTACCATTGTTTCGATTAATCTAGTTGGGGATCAATTACGAGACATGTTTAACCCAAGACTGCAAAAGTGAGCAAAGCTTTGGATCCAATCCTTAAAATTAGCAATCTGCAAACACATTTTTTTACAAAAGCAGGTGTTTTAAAAGCTGTCGATGGCGTCAGTTTTGAGATCGGTGCTGGTGAAATTGTCGGCCTCGTTGGTGAGTCAGGATCAGGAAAATCAATCACTGGATTCTCTATAATAGGGTTAGTCGACGCGCCAGGAAAAATTGTTGGTGGTGACATTAGTTTCAAAGGTCAAAACCTGAATCAATTATCCAATGAGCAAATGCAGCATTATCGGGGAAATCGTATTGCTATGATTTTTCAAGATCCAATGATGACCCTAAATCCAGTGCTGCGTATCGAAACACAAATGATAGAGGCTATCCAAGCCCACGACGATAGCATCGCCCATGAAGATGCACGTATTCGTGCACGAGATGCACTAGGACTTGTTGGAATTTCATCAGCAGATGAGCGCCTGCGTGCCTATCCTCATCAGTTTTCCGGTGGAATGCGTCAACGTGTTTCAATCGCTATAGCTATGTTAAATCGTCCTGATCTAATTATTGCTGATGAGCCTACAACAGCGTTGGATGTTACCATTCAGGGACAGGTAATCAGCGAGATGCAAAAGTTGTGTCAGGAGACTAAGACAGCATTGCTCTGGATAACTCACGATTTAGCTGTGGTTTCTGGAATAGCTGACAGGATTTGCGTGATGTATGCTGGCCGAGTGGTGGAGCAGGGATCAATTGAATCTACAATTTTAAACCCAATGCATCCCTACACACGTGGATTAATGGGAAGTGTTCCAAGTCAAAATCAACGTGGCAAACCACTACAACAAATAGATGGTATGGTTCCATCTATGCTAAACCTGCCAAATGGATGCGCTTTTCAAAATCGCTGTAGGCGCGTCAATGATACTTGTTTAACAAAACAGCCAGATATCATGCACTTGGCTGACGGTAGACAGGTTCGCTGTATTAACCTTCCAGAGGAATATAAGGTATGAAGCCAATACTAAAGGTGGAAAACCTCTCTAAAGATTTTGTTAAGCCACTCGACCTTGTGGCAAAAGCCTTAAATAAACTGGGGCAAAATTATAGAGAAGAGATTGTACATGCTGTAGATGATGTGTCCTTTTCAATTTTCAAAGGTGAAATTGTTGGTGTTGTTGGTGAGTCTGGGTGCGGCAAATCAACACTTGGTAGAATGATCGCAGGCATTTTACCTCCTACTTCTGGACATCTAAAATTTGAATTAGATGAATCAAAAACATCTAAGATCCCGCCAGCCCTTCTTACACAAATGATTTTTCAAGATCCCTTTTCATCACTAAATCCGCGAAAACGTGTAATAGATATTATTACTGAAGCTCCAATTTATCACAAACTTATAGATCAAGCCGAAAAGCAAACATATGCTGAAGACATGCTTCAAAGAGTTGGTCTTGATCCTGACACCTTACAGCGATATCCCCATCAATTTTCTGGTGGTCAGCGACAACGTGTTGGCATTGCAAGAGCACTTGCCGTATCGCCAGATTTTTTAGTTTGTGATGAATCAATTGCCGCTCTTGATGTGTCAATACAAGCACAAATTATAAACCTCTTTGTTGATTTGAAAGATAAATTTGACTTAACATATCTCTTCATTAGCCATGACATTGGAGTTGTTGAACACATTGCAGACCGTGTAATCGTAATGTATCTTGGACGCATTGTTGAGACCGCTCCAATTCAAGATTTCTTAAAAAATCCAAATCATCCTTATACAAATGCTTTGCTTGCCGGAGTCCCAAGGCTTGAAATTGGCAAGCGTAAGTATGAGCCCATTAAGGGGGAGATTCCATCTCCACTTGATCCACCACCAGGCTGCCACTTCCATCCAAGATGTAGGTTTGCGGAAGAGCGCTGCAGGGTTGAAAAACCAATATTAATAGAAATTGCACCAGCACATTTCTCGGCTTGCCATCTAAATGACAGAGCCTAAAAAAATCAACCTAAGCTCTAGTTAACGACGTTCTTCTGGCAAGTTCCAAAACGCAGCCAATGAGAACTAATGAACCTTTAGCAATTGCCTCAGAAGTAGTGAACTCTTCTGGACAGTGGCTCAGCCCATCACGGCAAGGAATAAAAATCATTCCCGCTGGCGCAAATCTAGACAAATGTGCCGTATCATGACCAGCACCGCCTGATATTTTGGTTGAAGACACTCCAGTTTTCACCGCCGCAGTCGCCAATAGTTTCATTAACTCATCATTCATTGGCGCAGCCGCAGCTGCAGCCAATTGCTTGATATTGATTTCGCAGTTCCGACTTTTAGAAGCTTGCGTACATAAATTTTCAAATTCAGCAAAAAAATTTAAACGAGAGTGATCACTTGCCGCACGTAAATCAAGTGTGGCCTCTACTTGGCCAGGCACTATAGCCGCTCCATTTGGGAAAACGTCGATTTTACCTATAGTAGCGGCAAAATGCTGATTATCAGCACCCGCAATTTGATTAGCGATTGCACTTACACCTTGAATAATGTCAGCAGCAGCAACAAGCGCATCACGCCGTTCAGTCATAGTTGTTGTACCACTGTGACCCGCCTGGCCAGTGATTGAGATGCTGTATCGATAAATTCCTGGAATAGATGTTACAATACCTACATCGAGATTTTGCTTTTCTAAAGATTTTGCCTGCTCAATATGAAGTTCAAGACAGGCTATGATTTGACTAGCATCAGAACGAGGCTCCTCACTTGTCCCACCACTGCCACCTATTCGAGCAATTTCTGTGCCCAGTTTACGGCCATCGGGGTCAACTCTCTCAAGCATTTCTGATGTTATTAGCCCAGCCATGTGACGACTGCCAAGGCAAGATGTACCCCAGACATTTAATTCTTCACCAAGGTAATCAACAATTTCTAAATCAAATGGTAACTTTATTTCATTCGTATTTAAATAATGCACCACCTCCAAAGCGGCAGCAACACCGGCAATCCCATCAAAGCGTCCACCAGCTGGAACAGTGTCAATATGCGATCCAAGGAGCACTTTATCTGGGCAAGGTTCATCTGTTCTGGCTTTTAGTACGCCAACTAGGTTCCCTCCTGCATCAACATGGCAGCTAAGACCAGCAGCAACAAAAGTCTCTCTTAACCAAAGCCGCGCCTGCTCAAACTCAGAACTGAATACAAGACGTGTATGAGGGCGTTCAGGCTCAGTAAAAGTTGCCAGCTGGTTAATCGTATCTGTAATGCGCGTGGTTTGGCTTAGGGCTATAGTATTATTCATATAAAGTAATCATCTTTTGTTTTACTAGGACAATAAAGAGCGTAGCCTTTTATCCTTGATAATGTCGAGTTAGACTTTACTTAAATTTGTCCTCCACAGAAATTGAATCAAGGAGAAAAGGGTATGAAAATAGTTGAGGGGTTGTATGCTGCACATGAAGAGTTGACGTCATGGCGCCAGCATTTGCATCAGAATCCTGAGATAGCCTATGAGGAAGAAGACACATCCAACTTTGTTGCAGGAAAATTGGAAAGCTTTGGCGTTAAAGTGCATCGGAACTTTGGGGGCACTGGATTAGTCGGAGTTATTGAAGGAAATCAAGGCGACCTACAAAGTGGAAAGGCTATTGGCCTTCGAGCTGATATGGATGCTTTACCCATGCCAGAAGAAACTAACCTTCCCTATGCATCAAAACGCGATAATCGAATGCATGCCTGTGGGCATGACGGTCATACCACCATGCTATTGGGGGCGGCACGCTACTTAGCGCAAACGCGCAATTTTAACGGCACTGTCTATTGTATTTTTCAGCCGGCTGAAGAAGGTGGAAATGCCGGTGCGCGTTCAATGATTAATGATGGGCTTTTTGAAAAATTCCACATGGACTCAGTTTGGGGTATGCATAATTGGCCTGGGCTTGAAGTTGGACGTGCCGTTGCCCACTGTGGGCCAGCAATGGCAGGGGCCGATATTTTTATCCTAACGGTCAATGGCAAGGGCGGGCATGCAGCCATGCCACACTTAACACGTGATCCTATTGCCGCAACAGGAATGTGTGTAGTTGCATTACAAACATTAATTTCACGACAGCTTGATCCATTTGATCATGCTGTAATTTCCCTAACAAAATTGGAAGCGGGAAGTGCCTACAACGTGATACCTGCAAGTGCCACGATTGGTGGTACGGTGAGAACAATGAAAGCACAAACGCGAGAACGACTGATCCGTGAAATTGAAACAGTTGCACAAAATGCAGCAGCAACATTGGGGTGTGATGTTTCAATGGAACTGCGGCCTGGATACCCACCAACGTTGAACCATGAGGAAGATGCTTTGTACGCGCGTGCAGTTATAACTGACATGCTTGGGCCCGACGCACTAGAAACTGAGATGAACCCTGTAATGGGTGCCGAAGATTTCTCTTTTATGCTGCAGCAAAAACCAGGAGCCTATATTTGGCTTGGAGCTGGCATGGACTCTGAAAATTTGCATAGTCCACATTTTGACTTTAACGATGATCTGCTGCCCATTGGATCTAGTTTTTGGGTGCAACTTGCCGAATCCAAGCTAGCTTAAATTTATCCCTTAACTTCAACTTAAATCACTTTTTCTATTTTGATTTGATAATAATTGGAGGCGACACTTCAGCGGGGATTGGGCATTGATAAGGTGTTTTAATTTGCCTTTCTTCATGAACAGCTCGCGCAGCCTTTAACGTTTCCGGTGATTGTATCAAAGAGCTTGCTGTTGCTGCCATAACTTTGGCGGCATGAACCATACCCTTATGAGCAGCAGGGGCTTTACCCTGTGCAACAGTTTGCCAAGTATGAAACGGCGTGCCAACTGCACAAGTAGCGACTCGTGCCTGAACGGTTGGAACAACCCAGCTAACGTCCCCAACATCTGTTGATCCCTCACCACCACTATTTACCCGGTCGAGCGGCGCAACAAAGTTGCAAAGTGCTAAATCCTCTGGTGTTTCAAGGCCAACCCTTTGAAAACTTGCTGCAATATCATCTTTGGTAAGTGTCTTTCTAATTTCATTAGCTAGACCGTTATCATCGTCGTCAAAAGGAACTGGGCCAAGCTTGTCAAACTCACGTTGCATTGTCTCTTCAAGTGGAAGATTGCCCACTAAATTTGAAACACCAGAATAAACTTTAGTTTCAACTGTGGTGCCTGTCATCATCGCGGCACCATTACCAATGCTCCGCACACGCTCGACCAAATCACGTAAGGTCGCCATGTCATCAGCACGCACTAATTGCCTGACCGTTGCTTTCGCCTGCACAACATTTGGTGCAACTCCACCTGCATCGAGATAAGCATAATGGACACGCGCCGAGTCTGGCATATGTTCGCGCATGTAATTCACCCCGATATTCATCAATTCACATGCATCAAGTGCACTTCGGCCAAGCTGTGGAGCAGCAGCAGCATGTGCAGCTTTACCATGAAAGGTAAAATCAATCCGGGAATTAGCAAGAGAATGGCCATGCTGAACAGCATTAAAAGTAGACGGATGCCAAGAGATAGCAGCGTCAACATCATCAAAGAGACCGTCACGTGCCATATAAGCTTTGGCAGCGCCCCCTTCCTCAGCTGGGCAGCCATAATATCTCACCCTGGCCACAATCCCGTTTTCGGAAAGCCAATCTTTTACAGCGGTTGCCGCCAAGAGCGAGGCTGCACCCAGCAAGTTGTGGCCACAACCATGACCATTTCCACCAGCCTCAATTGGGCTTGGTTCCGCTATGCCCGGGGCTTGGCTCAATTGCGGCAAAGCATCAAATTCACCAAGTATGGCAATGACCGGCCCCTCACTTCCTGCCTCACCCATGACTGCCGTAGGCATTCCACAAATTCCTTCAGTAACGCGGAAGCCCTCAGTCTTCAATACCGCCACATGTTCAGCGACTGACGCAAATTCATTATAGAGTGTTTCTGGCATTCCAAAAATTCTGTCAGAAAGAGCTATATAATCTGTCTTTTTGGCATCAACTAAACGCCATATTTGCTCCTCGTTTTGCATCTTTGATACATCTCCATTCACATGCCTAATAGGTGTTTATCAGAATCAGAAAAACTTCGTGTAGAGATTCTAGATCCAAAATTGCTAAAAATACAAATATAAAACAGACTCCAAAACCAAAAATCCTATAGTAACTATCTAAAATCAGGGGTTTTTAAAGAAGTTTTCACCACAACGATGATAACCCCTTAACAAAATCAAAATTAAAATCTAAACTAAAATACGAGAAAAGGGGTTTTAACGATGCTGGAAAAGTGTGCCGAAGCTGGTCTCAGAATGACAAGCCAAAGAGTTTTGATTGCTAACACTCTTGAACAATCATTGGATCACCCAGATGCTGACGAAGTATACCGCAGGTCGCACGCGATTGATTCCACAATTTCGATCGCTACAATATACCGAACACTCGGTATTTTTGAGAGAGCTGGTTTAATTCAGAAGGTAACAGTTGGCGATGGCCGATCCCATTATGAAATTGCTAGAGATGACCACGAGCATCTCGTCGACATTGAAAACGGTCAAATCCACGAATTTCAGAGCGAAAAACTTCAATCACTCCTGACCAATATAGCCGATGAGATGGGCTTTGAGCTAACTGGACATAAACTTGAAGTATATGGTAAAAAACACGGGAATGTTGCTTGCCGCTGCATACAGATAAAAGTTTATTGAAATAATTCCGAATAAGAAACCCAGACTAAACCTTTGTTTCAAATTGATGCTGTATTTCAACCAATCCTTTGATTAAAGAGCCAACACCAGATGACCTTACAGGCAGGTAAGGCTTTGACATTCGTTTGCAAAGACGCTTCGCTTCCAGCGCACTGGAGTGACTAACACAATTAGTGGGAAACAGAACCGCGTCTGCGCTGGACACAGCCCCTGGTAAAGAGGCTAGCGAGTCCTCCTTACCGCCATCATGATATACTAAATTACCATTCATTTTCTTTACTACATCACACATCCTACAAATAGCCCCGCGCCGCCCTCCAATATACAGCACACACTTACCAGCCAAATCACATGATTTTGCGCCAACAATCTCCGTGTTTTGACCGTTATAAAGCATGAACTCAACCGCTTTAAGTTCAGCAACCAACAGTTCAAGTTCGCAATCCTTATCCTGTAGTAAAGAATGAAGATTAGCTTTCTCGCGCCTAAGCTCATCAACAGCCCTCAACAAACTCTCATTTTGGTTATCAGTTTTTACCACATCAGAAGAACCAACCTGATTAGTTTTTAATCTTCGATTCCCGGACAAAAGAACACCATTACTAAAGGACGAAGCCAAGTCATATTTACTATTGCCATCACGGACGAATACACGTTCTTCAAGGTTTTTATTTTTCCGCTTGAGTAGAATTATTTTTTCTTTGTGAGCCTCAATCTCATTTACTTTTTCCCTCATCCGTTCACTATTTGTGGCTACATGCCGTTTAATTTTCGATTGTGCATTGGCCAATTCGATCTCCAACTCTGTTAGCCTGACAATATTAGCTTGATTTGACGAACCAACCAGATGTGATAGCATATGGACATCTGAATATATTCTTACCCCAGCATCATGGTCCAAATGTGGGTGACTCAGCGCCGCCCAATAAGGGCCAGGAATATTTCCAACTGAAAATGCCTCTCTCCACAACGCAAGTAACTCACTAGCATCATTGCAATGTCGAAACAAACGAATGGAGTTGTGAAATTTTTTATTGAGCGCCTTTGTTAGCAGCGTAGAAATACGATTTTTTGTGGAACACTCTTTAACAAGAATTGAGTGTATCGTTGAGTCTAAATCTTCTGGATTTGGACATTGAACATTGATCTTCTTACCAAAAATCCTTGCTTCACCAATTGATAAACAAGTTCCTATGATTGAGCAGTGTTGGGTGTACGGTATTTCCCATAACACTTTTCTTCTTAAAAAAGTCTCTATGTTACCATCGTCTCTAAAGCTATATTTTTCTGCCATTAGCTCCATCCAAATGACTAAGCAACATAGTTTTCTATATTGCAATTAAGAATCATTATTAATAGATGGCACAGTCAATTTGTTAAAGCAATAAAAATTAAGAATAATTCTCAACTAGGAATAATTATCATTGATTTTTAATTTTGCGTCTGCTAGACCGGTGATAATAATAATAGTTCTTAGTATCATCTGTTTATGTTACAACAAATAGCAGTCGCAATGAAAAAGAAAAACATAGTCTGCCAAGGTTCGTCAGAACCTAAGCGAATGAAATTTAAAGTTAAAAACCGCAGTATTACACAAGCTATACCAGCGCGACAATTTTGGCATGCGGCAACTTACGGGAAGAGCTCGCGCTTACAGCAGCCCCTTAACCAATATGGCGTCAATCACAGCCACAGTAACACCAAGGACCCATTTTCTAACGCTCACAAATACTTCTCAAGCTACAGAAGTAGCACAGTGCACAAAAAATACTACACAACCTGTTCAAATTGACATTTTAGCCTAAGGAGAAACTTTAATGAACAAAATTACTAACCTCACATTATCAACATCACTCATCTCGATGTTGGCAATGGGAACAGCCCACGCATCAGATGTGTATGCTGATTTTCCAATAACACTCAAAGGATATAGCGGTGATGCAAAAACATCCGAGTCCTACGGTGGCCAAATGGCAAGGCATATGCTGCACAACGGTTTGAAAAAAGCTGCCTCATCCGGCGACATGTCAAAAATGGAAACGTACTTTAACGGAGCAAAAAGTGTTGCCATTCTTGATCCAAAAAGTTCCAGCAAATTTCCCATTAAACAAAAATTAGTTGAGGAATTGTCTGATGGTAAAACCCTCATTAAGAAAACTTACAAGGGCAATGTTATAGGCTGGCCAGGAAACATGACTGGTGCTGAAGTGATTCAATTCATGATGGAGAAAGCTGCTTCATCACCAAAGGGCTTTGATCCAAATACCGGCTACAATTATCCACAGCTAATCTCAAAATTTGCGATGGGCGCTGTTTTTTACAATCAAGCCTGCACAAATTATCTAGGCGATAAGAAACTTAGCGCAAAATCCAAGCCAAACAACGCGCCTTACAAGGACGGTGCCCGTTATACAGGTAAAGAGCATGTTTGGGACGAGGCCTTTGGTTATTGGGGAGCAGCAGCTCACACATTAACGTTGAGCGCTAAAGAAAGTTATGAAGTCGCGAAGAAAAAGAACCTCTCAGCAGCAGATTATAACAAAGATGGTGTTGTCGATGCCGGAACGGAAATGACGTATGCTCACGCATATTATGCTTCAGGCTTCGATAAGGGTGGAAAAACAAACTACCTAGAAACTGTCACACGGGCGTTTCTTGATGGCAGAAAAGCTATTACTGCAGCAAAAGGGGAGGCCCTTGGCTGGAATAGTCGAACTAAAATGAAAAAAGCCGCGTCAACGATTTGCGCTAATTGGGAAAAGGTTATTGCTGAAGCAGTATTCAAATATGCCGGATCAGTATATAAAGATTTAGATAAATTAAACACAATCATGGAAGCTAAAGGCGACCCAAAAAAGGCTTTTGCGACCTATGCCAAGCATTGGGGTGAAGCCAAAGGATTTGCAATGGCTCTGGAAGCTGGCAAAGAAGACCGTAGTGCCGTTTCAACAAAACTTACTAGCTTACTAGGTTATGGCCCATGGCTTCCAAATCTGTCCCAAGTAACAGATATTGCGAAGGATGGCTCTTATGTCAAAGATGAAGCATCCACTCTAGCAGTTTACCAGCTTCATATGTTAAAGATACAAAAGCTAATGGTTGATGAGTTTGGAATTGCTGCCAGAAACAATGATATGCTTGGCTCAATGGATGACTTAGCTGCCAAACTTGGTGGCTCTGGATACGCCGAAAACGACTAAAAACGATTTAGTAACGGGCCAAGTTTTGAACAGCTTGGCCCTTATTACCCCTAGATCAAGCACGGCAAGGGCTGTCTCCTTAGATGATAGATTTAACGCTAGATTTTCTTAATGCCCTCTTATTGGAAGTCACTAACCCTCAAAAAAGGGTTTATGTCGGTTATCTCTTGTCTGCCCTTTGCATAGCCTTTCTCTGGCTCTATTTTATAGAAAAGCTAAAGTTTAGAGCCGCAGCCTCACTTATTTTTAGTAAAAAAATTTGGCTGAGCAAATCAAGTAAAGCTGATTTTAAGTTACTCTTGTTAAACCGCATAATTCTGTCAGCGGGAGCCGCTGCCGTTGTTAGTCAAATAACCATTTCAACATTTTTATATGAATGCCTACATTCACAAAACTGGGTCCAGCCCTTGGCACTTCATTCTACGCCCAAGGCGGTTGTTTGTATTGCATTCACTGCTTGTTTCTTCTTGCTAGACGACTTTTCCAGATTTTTTTTACACCGGCTGATGCATAAAGTACCATTTCTGTGGTCTTTCCATCAGGTTCATCACAGCGCAGAAACAATGACGCCATTTACTATTTTCCGTACTCATCCTGTCGAGGGAATCTTTTTTCTTATCCGTAGCTCTGTAGTTCAGGGTTTAGTTATATCCCTATTCATTTATCTGTTTGGCAGTAAAGTGGACTTAATCACCATTTTTGGAGCCAGTGTTGGCGTAGTTGTTTTTCATTCACTTGGATCTAACCTTCGTCATTCACATATTAAGATCAGGTATCCAAAGTTTATTGAGCGCATCTTCATATCACCAGGCCAACACCAAATTCATCATTCAATTGACAAACAGCATTTTGACAAAAATTTTGGCGTAGCTTTAGCTGTCTGGGACCTTATATACGGGTCCCTCGCCTTTTCAGAAAAAGGTGAACATAAGTTTGGACTCGAAACTAGGTTTGGTGCAAAGCAAGACTTATTACACTTGTTTGCCTATCCATTTAAATCAGCGTTAAACACAGTAAAAACTACATTAACATCAAAGGGGCGCTTTTGAGCGATTTCATAATGTGTAAAACAAACCAACTAATGCGTTTCAAAATCTCAACCGTTGGAATCTTACTTGCCCTCGTTTGCATAAAAGCGCCAGAAGCGACTGCGTCAGAGGTAAATATTTACTCTCATAGACAGCCTTATCTAATAAAGCCTTTCTTGAAAGAATTTACTCAACAAACAGGCATTAAAACCAATGTTGTATTTGCATCAAAAGGACTGGTTCAAAGACTGCAATCAGAGGGAGCTGCCAGTCCGGCAGATGTTGTTCTCACAGTAGATATTGGGAGATTAAAACAATACGCAGATAAGGATTTATTTGCGTCATTTAACTCAAAAATACTGGCGTCAGCCATCCCGCAGCACCTTAGAAGTAAAGACAATACTTGGTTTGGCTTTTCAAAGCGCTCACGCATCATAGCAGTCTCAAAATCACTCGAACACTCAGACCAAATATCACGTTTTGAAGACCTCACAAATATCAAGTGGAAAGGCAAGATATGCTCTCGTCCTGGGAGCCATGTTTATAACAGAGCACTTCTTAGCTCCATCATTGCTGCAGTTGGAAAAGAAGAAGCTTTAAAATGGGCTGAAGGCTTGGTTGCTAATTTTGCGCGATCACCTCAGGGTAATGATCGTTCTCAAGTAAAAGCCATTTTCTCTGGAGAATGTAGCATCGCTCTAATCAACCATTATTATTATGGAAAATTAAAAAATTCAAAAGACCCCACTCACAGGGAATGGGCGGAAAGCGTTCAAATCATTATTCCAAATCAAGAAAAAAATGATCGAGGTGCGCACGTTAACATTTCAGGCGGCGGCATTGCAAAACACTCAAAAAATCTTACTGAAGCAAAAAAATTCATGGAATTTCTTGTTTCAAAAAAGGCACAATCACTCTACGCGTCTATAAACTATGAATACCCAGTTGTTGATGGTATCGCCCTACCTAGCACACTAACAGCATGGGGGAAATTTAAGGAGGACAGCGTACCCATAGGTTTACTGGCAGAACTGTCGGGAGAATCCCAAAAAATTATTGACACGGTCAGTTGGTAATAGAACGCCTAAGGTTAAGCTTCCTTTATCACAATCTATGGTTAAAAAATTTAAAGCTATTATGTAACGCTAATTACTCTGAAGAAGATCGATGATCTCCATGTGCCTGTCTTTATCTCCCGCGGCTATTATTGTTCCATCATTATCAAAGTTTAAACCATGACCATTCCAGTCAGTAACAACTCCCCCAGCACCGGAAATCACTGCAGCAGGGGCAAAAATATCAAATACTTTTAACCCACCATCAATAGCTATATCCGTTCGCCCAGACGCCAAAACACCATATGAAAAACATGCACCGCCATATTGCATGTACTGCGTTCTGCCCCGGACCTTGTCAAACTGTTTCTTCTCTTCTTCAGTCATGAAGTCAGGATTACTGCAGGTAGAAAAAGCTAAGCTTAGAGAGTGACACGGGCGGACTTGAATTTTTTTTCCATTTAATTCAGCGAAGCTATTAACCACCCCAATCCACCGGTCAGAAGTTCGGGGATGGTCAATTACCCCAATAAACGGTTTTTCTTTCCATGCCAAAGCGATCAATGAACCATATACAGGAATGCCTGCAATGTAGGGCGCCGTTCCGTCAATTGGGTCGAGAACCCATACAAACTCAGCATCAGTATTTTGATTTTCAAACTCTTCGCCCAAAATTCCATGCTCTGGATAAGTCTCTGTAATCAGGTGCCTGAGACTAGCCTCAATTTCTCTGTCTGTTGCAGTCACAAATGAGCCGTCTTGCTTAACTTCGACATTAGGCTTATCAGCTGCTGCTAATAGCAACATTGACCTACTGTGATCAGCCAATGTCTGAGCAAAGGCAAGGAACTCTGTATGTGGGGGCTTCTGATACAAAAGGGCCTCTCAAGTTCAGGAAAATCTGGTTAACCAACTTTAGTTATTTGTTGACTAAATTCGACGCTTATCAATTGCTTCAGCAAGCACACACATCAACTCAAACATCAAAGATACGCCCAACCATGCCGTGCCACCCGAAGGATCAAAAGGCGGCGAAACCTCTACCAGATCAGCACCTACCAAATTTAAACCGCTTAAACCCCTTATAACCTGCTGAGCTTCAAAACTATTTGGCCCTCCAATTTCTGGAGTTCCAGTTCCAGGTGCAAAACTTGGGTCAACAAAATCAATATCGTATGAACAGTAGGTTGGATGATCTCCAACAATGGAACGAGCTTCCTCCATAACAGAGGCGATACCACGCTCAAAAAGCTCTTCAATGCGAATAATTCGAACGCCCTGCTTCTCTCCCCACTCAACATCTTCAAAGCCATATGCTGTTCCACGAATACCTATTTGAACAACGCGCTTAGGGTCAAGAAGTCCTTCCTCAATGGCACGCCGAAATGGTGTGCCGTGTGTATACTTAAAACCATCAAAATAACTATCAAAAAGATCAGTATGAGAATCAAAGTGAATCATCGCTAGAGGGGGGCCATTACTTGCAAGGCCTCGCAAAACTGGCAATGAAACCAAATGGTCTCCACCTGCCGTCATGGGAACAATTTCTTGTTCCTGCAATTGTTTATAAAAAGTATAGATCCTTTCCATACTATCACTTAAATCAACAGGATTTGGCCCCACATCACCCAGGTCGGCGCAATTCACTAGAGAAAAGGGATTGGTACCACTAACAGGATTTACTGCCCTGACCATCGTTGAAAAATCCCTTAATTGTCTTGGACCATGTCTTGGGCCAGGCCTGTTCGTAGTGCCACCATCCCATGGAACCCCAATTAGCCCCAGCTCAACACGGCTAATTTCACTCGATTTCATTGCTAGGTGTGGAAGCCGCATGAATGTTGGTATTCCTGCAAAGCGGGGCATATCTATACCTGACACAGGCTGAAACAAAGGATCCTTTTGCATTCTCTACCTCACAAAAATTGTAAATTTCATATAATATTTCAACTAAAATTTTTAGCGCACACTAGCGGGCTTAATGCAGGATATAAATAGTTCTTGTTCTTTCGTCTCTATTGCACCCGGTCGAAATTTTCGTACATTATCTATCGCTGATTCAACTGAAAGTCCAAGGTCAATTAATATTATTGCGGCAATTGTCCCTGATCTTCCCAGCCCACCCTTACAATGAATTGCAACAGAATTTCCAGATGTTATTACTTCAGTTAAATCAGTTCGAAGTGATGAGATTCGCTCTAGTACATTTTTTTTGGGGACGTCCATATCAGCGACTGGCAAATGATGCCAAATGATAGACCTTTTATAAGCCTCTGTTTCAAGCAATTTTTTTGAACAATATTCATCAAATTCATGCTCCTCTACTAGAGAAAGAAGGTGCAGACAGTTCTCTTTTTGCAAGTAATCAAAAGTCATAGACATACTTTCTAGTGAAAAACTGTTATCTGCATTTCGGCCCGGAAATGCAGTAAGAACAATACTAGATTTCTGTTTTGGTATTCTTACATTCGCAAGGTTAAGAGCACTGTTCGTCAATTTTATATATTCCTCCACGCCTGTGTGCGCTTTAGAAGAACGGTCGATATAATTGTGTGAATACCGCGCACTAAAAATGAGATGTAAACTATTAGCATAGCCATGGCGGCAGCTCCCGCAACATCACCTTGCTCATCTAGATGAATTGAGGACACTGCAGCAAGCGTCGTATCGTAAGAGTAAAGAAAAATTACTCCTGATACGGTCGTCATAGCATTGCAGAAAAGGTATATAAAAATATCAAAAACTGTTGGCAAGCAAACCGGAAGTGTTACTCGGAAAAACATTCGATAAATTGGAACTTTGAGCGACAAAGACACTGACTCAAATTCCGGATCAAGTTTTTTTATCGCGGTAATCGCTGATAAATGGGACACTGTGTAAAAGTGGACAATTGTGTTAATGACCAAAATAATCATAGTCGCATATATAAAATTTAGTGGATTGTCTTTCATATTAAAAAAGAAAATATACGCGAGGCCAAGAACTATCCCGGGGATGGCCATTGGCATAAGCGCAATCATCTGGAGAACATCGCGCAAACTTTTGTCTGAACGCATTTTTTCAATTAGATAGCTGCCAATAAATATAATTATAGTTCCAAAAAAAGCGGCATAAAGAGACATCTGTACTGAGTTATAGAATGAGTTCCAGCCAAGTCCTGCCACTTCAAAATTGTAGTGCTTAAGGGTTAGCGATAAGTTGTAAGGCCAGAATTTAACCAATGCGCCAAACTGGGCCATGCCAAGCATCAAAAAGACTAAAACGGCAATGAACAGGCAATAAGATAGAAGAAGCCTGTCACGCAATTTGTGCGGCTTTGGAACATAGACAACGGCCCGAGAAGTTAGCTGGGATGCTTGCCTTTTGCGAGAGTATTGGTCGAGAACAAAGGCAAATAATGCTGGAATAAGTAAAACTATGGATATAACAGCTCCCATCTGAAAATTCTGCATACCCACTACTTCTCTATAAATATCTGTAGCGAGCACATTGTAGTTTCCTCCGATCACTTTAGGGACACCAAAATCTGTAAAAACGAGGATAAAAACAACAAAAGTTGTGCTGATGATGCCATATTTGGCGCCGGGTATAGTGACAGTAAAAAATGTTTTAAGTTTTGTTGCTTTGAGTGCTTCTGAAACCTCGTAGAGGCGAGCGTCTGATAATGACAACGAAGTCGATAATATCATTAATGCGTGAGGAAATGTCCAGTAAACTGACGCCATTATAATGCCTATAGGCCCATAAATAGACTGCCCCATAAGCAACTCTTTCATAACTCCCTGATTACCGAACCAATAAACAAGTGCTATGGCAGCAAGAATAGAAGGGCTTAGCAATGGAATTAAAGAAACTATTCTAAAAAACCCTTTGAAAGGAATACATGTGCATTGCAAAGCAAATGCATATAGGAACCCAAGGGTCACAACTATTATTGTTGAGACAACTGCAACAAAAAAGCTGTGAAAGAAGGATTTAAATAACGCTGGGTCTTGTAAATAGGCTGCAAAATTTTCAAACCCAACAAAAACACCATCAGCATTTTGCATGCTTTTGGACATTAAAGCAAAAAGTGGTAGCACCAAAAAACAGAAAAAAAGAACCAAATAACCAACAACGAGAAGCTTACCAATTCTATCTGATTTATCACTGGATAGAGATTTAAACTCGGGGCCTAACATCATTAATGGTCACATTTATAAACATTTAAAAAATCTGAAGACATTGTAAAATTCACAGAGTCACCAATCTCAAAAGATGTATCAGCATTACCAAACATTGGTTTGTCCGCTATCATTAGCCGGTTTGGGATGATTGGTGTTTCCAAATAAATTCTCAAAAATGAACCAAGAAACTCAATATCCTTAACCTTTCCTTGGAAGGTCTTCTTATTTTTTTTTGTTGTAAATTGGATGCCCTCTGGTCGAGCAGCCAGCCGAACCTTTTCTCCTTTTTGAAAGCCATGACCATCTATTGTTATGTGTTTTTCACTTATCTTTATACTGTCTGAGCTAGAAACTTTGCCGTCTATAAAGTTGGTCATTCCAATAAAATTGGCAACAAATGGATTTTTAGGATTCAAATAAATTTCCTCAGGCGTCCCTGATTGCATAACCCTACCGCCATCCATTACAAATATGCGATCCGCGATACTTAGCGCCTCCTCTTGGTCATGTGTTACCATGATCGTGGTCAAACCTAATCGGCGATGAAAATTTTTCAACTCCTGACGAAGATGGACACGAACTTTTGCGTCTAAGGCAGAAAGTGGTTCATCCAATAATAATAGGTTAGGCGACGTGGCTATTGCGCGGGCTAACGCAATTCGTTGCTGTTCTCCTCCAGACAATTGGCTTGGATATTTTGCAGTATGTTCTGACAAACCAATAAGCGACAGCAACTCCTCTACTCGCTGATTTATATCTTTTCTTGCCCAGCGAAGGCTTTGCAGTCCATATGCAATATTTTCAAAACAAGAGAGATTAGGAAACAGAGCGTATGACTGAAAAACGATGCCAAAATCACGCTGTGAAGTTGGAAGGTCTGATATCAATTCTCTGTTCTGTATGATGCTGCCACTAGTCTGCACCTCAAGGCCAGCAATACAGCGTAGCAATGTTGTTTTACCACATCCAGAGGGCCCAAGAAAACAAACAAACTCTCCTTCATTAATCTCAATGGAAATATTTGCCAAAGCCTGAAAAGACCCAAAATTTTTATTGAGATTTTCAATAATTAAGTATTGTGATTGGATATCCATTTTTTTAAAAACCAAAAGTAATGTTCGATAGTTAAAACAGCTTTTCTTTTTTCTTGACAAAACTGTAAAGGAAATTCGTTTATTGTGATAGCGTTATAAAGCTAAAAAGTAGGGAGTGAATAGATGCGATTAGATATTAAAAGTATTGCGGCTGTTGTCGCGCTGAGTTTGCTTGGTTTCGGGTCTGTAAGTGCTGGTGAACTTTTAGTTTATTCAAGCACAGATGCTGACAATCTCAAGTATTATATGGACAACTTTCAAAAGGATAATCCAGACATCAAGGTCAACGTGGTTCGTGAGTCCACTGGCACGATGGCGGCCAAGATGATGGCCGAGAAAAACAACCCACGAGCTGACGTACTTTTTGAGATGGCAGCTACCGTGGCCCTCAATATGGAAACGCAAGGCATGTTCCATCCATACACTCCAAAGGGGATGGATAAAATTGACCAGCGGTATGTTGATAAAGAAGGTACCGTTAATTGGGTAGGCAACTATGGATGGGCTGGCTGCATATGCTGGAACACCATTGAAGCAAAAAAACTTGGCCTACCTAAACCGAAAAGTTGGGCAGATTTAACAAACCCAATTTATAAAGGTTACATTTCCATGCCAAATCCAAACTCATCAGGAACTGGTTTCCTTGATGTTTCAAGCTGGATTCAACTCATGGGAGAGGATGCAGCCTGGAAATACATGGATGAGTTACACAAAAATGTAGGAGTTTACACCCACTCAGGCTCGAAACCTTGTAAGCAATCTGGCTCTGGAGAGTTTCCAATAGGCATTTCGTGGCCTGGACGCGCCATAAAAATTATCAAAGCTGGGGCGCCAATGGAAATGATAATCCCTGAAGAAGGTATTGGCTGGGAGATGCAAGTTGTGGCTATCATGAAGGGAACAAAAAACCTTGAAGACTCCAAGCGTTTAATAGATTGGACACTGGGCAAAGGAATGAAACTTTTTGGCGAGCGTCAGTCGATTATCGCGGATACATCAAAAATTACTCCTGACCCTGTGCTTCCTGATTTCTTCAAAGAAGTTAATGATAAGCTTATCGATAATAAATTTGCTTGGGCAGCAGAAAACAAGGGTCGTATCGTTGCTGAGTGGAAAAAACGCTACGATGGAAAAACAGAACCTAAAAAATAGATCCCGTTCAAAAATTAAGAAGTGCGCCCAATTTTGGGCGCTCTTTTCTTCTTATGATTTTAAGCGGTGGACAGCACTGCGATACCAAGAAAAAGTATTATAACTAAATAAATTTTTTCCCATGTGAGTTTTTCTTTAAGTACTATAATGCCTAACACAACAGCAAATAAAATAGACGTCTCGCGCAGCGAAGACACTAGAGCTACGGGCAAATGCTGATACGCCTGGAGAATAATCAAGTAACAGATAAAAGATGTTATCCCGCCAAAAATAAAACGTAATTCAAACCCTGATTTTAATCTTGGCAAAAAATCTTTCTCAAAAATAAAAAGATACAAAAACAAAAACAACCTGCTAAGTAATGCCATTGCGCATAAAAAGGATAGCGCGCTACCCGTTAGCTTGGTTCCGTAGGCATCAGTAAGTGAATATAGCGCAATAAAGAATCCATTTAAAAGCGCGAGCAGAAACTGCCTCTTACTAGATCTGTTCCGCCACAGTTGCACAAGACCATAAGTAATTAGTCCAAAACAGATAACTGCAATTCCAAATAGCATGACCTCTGAAATTTTAAGTTCAAAAAAGCTATAGCTAATGATAAAGATGAATAGCGGCGCAGAGCCCCGAGCAACCGGATATACGCTGCTCAACTGTCCAACATTATATGCCTTGAAAAGTGATATATTATAGCCTGTTTGAAGCAAGGCACTTATCACAATCACAGGCGCAGCTGCAACAGTCGGCACTCCCCCAATAACAAGACCCATGATAGCTAGTGGAAGACTTGCAAACAATATGATCATAATAGCGACCGCTTTGTCAGGAGCCGTCTTTAAAATCAAATTCCAACCAGCATGAAGTGCTGCTGCAAAAAGAACTAAAAATAAAATGTATGGTTCCAGTGCGAATCCCTTAATCTTAAAAAGCAAAAAGATGTCACAATTTTACCCACCATTTAAAGGCTAAAGAAGTCACACTTTAGGTCAATCAATTGCCTGCTAGCAGTTTTTTATCTGTACTATGTTAAGATAAGTTTTGCACACTTTAATTCTTCTCAGAAAATTATCCACTTAACTTGGCTGTGGTATTATCTCAGCAATCATCGAAATCATCTCAAACATTACTGCCGTTGCAACCATAGAAGTAATCTGATTTGGGCTATCCTTTGTTGGCATCAGGCAAACGACATCACCACCAATAATATTCATTCCGCGAACAGCGTGCATTAGCTCCACGGCCTCATCCATAGAAAACCCATTTACGCCTGGTTCAAGGTTAGAAACAGCTGGAGCTACAGAAGGGTCAAGGCAATCTAAGTCAAAAGTAATATATATAGGGCGACTTCCTAAAACAGTCTTAATTTGTTCGACAATTTCAGCAGCTCCACGCTGTCGATATTCCTTCATAGTAACTATGTTATAGCCGTAATCATATGATGGCTGTAACCAGTCAAGCGTTCGAGGATGCCCTCGTAAGCCAATTTGCATTGAGTGCTTCGGATCAACCATGCCCTGATCAGGCAGATAAGCCCCCCAATGGGCTGCAGACTTCTTCGCGCCAAGGAAATGATCAACAGTAGTAAAAACATCTGTGTGAGCATCAAGGTGCAGAAAACAAACTTTTTCCCCTTTTGTCAGTGTTCCGTTTGCTAGCCCCTGAACAATCCCACCAGTAATTGAGTGATCACCACCAATTGATACCGGGCGCGTATTAGAAGATTCAATGTTTTTATAAAAATCAGTGATCTGCTGAATACAATGTTCATTATCATTAGCTCTTGGAAAAGGCACATCTCCCGCGTCCACAACCTTTGCCAGACTCCAGGGATCAATTTCAAAACCAGCATGCGACCGACGCTGTAATGCAGAGACATTCCTGACAGCACGAGGACCTAGGTGCTGATCTCTTTCTGTGGTTCCATTACCTGTTGAATGAGGAACCCCAACAAGCGCAATATCAGCCGTTATTAAATCATCTTGAGAGCACCTGAACAGCGTCGGGATCCCCCACCAATAGAGATTATCCATCATGCTTGTGTCATGATGCTCAGCCATCCTACACTCCTTCTGTTTCACTCAAAACATCTATAGCCAATAACAAAAGAATTTAAAAACGCAGTTCTACTTTGCAGCGGTGACAGTAAACTCCACAAGCAATTCTTCTGATGCCAACTCTGAGCGACCGCAAGCACGGGCAGGAGCGCAGCCTTCAGGAACCCATGTTTCCCAAACCTTATTCATCACATCAAAGTCACCCATGTTTTTCAGCCATACAATCGTTTGTAGTATTTGATCCTTCGACGTGCCAGCCTCAATCAATAATGCTTCCACTCTTGAAAGAGCCTCAATACACTGCTTCTCAATAGACTCTCCCCGATTGCCAACCTGACCACACAGATAAACTGTGTCATTATGGATAACAATTTTGCTCATTCGGCTACTGGTATGCAATCTCTTAATATGTGATTTCATGACATGGTCTTTCGTAAAATTTTAATTATTTTATTAATCATGATAGGCGTATTTTTTCAGGGCAATCACTCATTACCATAGCAACACCTAGATGAAATGAATGTTTTGCACGACGCCTTTTGTTACCGGTTTAGGCCCGCATAAAAATCCCTCTATAACGTAATCAACCTGCATCAAAACTCATCTTATATATTTTTTTCGAATGCAGCATGAAAAGGAAATTCGGACATTTCTTTAATGTTGGCACCCAGCAATCTCTTATTTTTAATTTATCATAAATAATCCGAGTACATACAAGTTTTCTTGGGAAAAGATTTTCATTAAATAACTAACCAGCA
The DNA here is from genome assembly GCA_028382965.1 of Candidatus Puniceispirillum sp. Lineage (GTDB taxonomy): Bacteria > Pseudomonadota > Alphaproteobacteria > Puniceispirillales > Puniceispirillaceae > UBA3439. The sequence continues at coordinate 404,004 of JAOEUK010000001.1, read as the reverse complement.
AACACAATTATTCTTTCTGAAAGAATGGGGTGCTAATTTTAGAAGAAACTGGGTTAGGATAAAAATGTTTTACACTCTCTTGAACGCTAACAAATTTCTTATATTAGACAATCAATACATTGGGACTTTTTCATGACAAAACCTTTGCCTACCCATGCGCAAGCTGTCATCATTGGCGGCGGCATTCATGGGTGTTCAGTAGCATACCATCTTGCCAAAAGTGGTTGGAAAGATGTCGTTTTGTTAGAACGCAAGACGCTTACTAGTGGCACCACCTGGCATGCAGCAGGGCTTGTTGGACAATTGCAAGGAAGCCACAGCACCACAGTTTTTGCTAGTTACGGTATCGAGCTTTTACAAGAAATTGAGTCTGAAACAGGCCAAAATCCTGGCTTGCGTCAGCCAGGCTCGATCTCAATAGCCTTGGGTTGCGATCGCTTGGCAGAGTTAAAGCGTAAAGCTGATTTTGCCTCTCTCTTTGACATTAAAGCGCACTACATCGAGACAGACGAAATAGCAGAACGCTGGCCATTAATAAACACCAATGGAATTCTAGGTGGTATTTACATGCCTTCAGATGGCTCCGCCAACCCAATTGATCTGACCCAAGCTCTAGCCAAAGGAGCTAGGATGAATGGAACAGCAATCTATGAAAATACCAAGGTTGAAGACGTGTTAACCGAGAACGGTAAAGTCACTGGTATTCGTACCAATGAAGGAAACATCAAAACTAATATTGTTGTGAATTGTGGAGGTATGTGGGCACGAGAAATAGGTCAACAAAATAATGTGGGTGTCCCTCTCCATGCTTGTGAACACTACTACCTTGTTACGGAGCCTATCAAAAGCCTGCCCAAAAATTTACCAGTATTACGTTCCTATTGCGATGGTACCTACTGGAAGGAAGATGCTGGCAAATTACTCTTTGGGTTTGCGCATTTACATGCCAAAGCATGGGCTCATGATGGCATTCCTGAGAACTTTGAATTTGATAGTCTACCTTTTATTGAAGAGGATGTTTTTGAAGTACTTGAGATGGCTATGAATAGAGTCCCCATACTGCAAGAAGTAGGTATTCGAACATTCTTTAATGGTCCTGAAAGCTATTCTTTTGATGGGAAATTTACTCTTGGCGAGGCACCCAGCCTTAAAGGCTACTTCATTCTTGCTGGCGTTAATTCTACGGGCATTCAATCTGGTCCTGGCGCTGGCAAGGCCTTGGCTGAGTGGATTATGGCCGGCCATCCACAAATGGACTTATCTGAAATGGATCCAGCACGAATTGAGGGCTGGCAAGCTCAGGATCCATACCTGCGCGAACGTTGCGCCGAAACTTTGGTTCTAACCTATGCGATGCATTGGCCAGGCCGTCAGCGCGAGTCGGCTCGCAACCTTCGCCGCACGCCATTCTTCCATTTGATGAAAGTTAAAGGTGCAGTCTTTACCGAGACACAAGGTTGGGAAAGGCCTGGTTGGTTTGCACCTGAGGGCACCAAAAAGATTTATGATTATTCTTTCCAACGGCCCAGTTGGTTTCATCATGCTCAAGCTGAGCAAAAAATCGTTCGAGAAAATGTTGCAATAATAGACTACTCGATGCTGGGAAAGCTAATGATAGATGGCTCTGACGCAGAATCATTTCTGCAAAGAGTGTGCACTAATAACATGGCACTTAATGTGAACCAGGTTAATTACACACTAATGCTAAACAACCGGGGGGGCATTGAGGGGGATATAACAGTGGCCAGACACTGTGAAGAGAGTTTTATGATCATGTCCTCAATCTCCCAAACTCAACGCAATCAGAGTTATCTGCAGAGCCAGGTTGCAAGTGGGGAAGATGTATGCTTACGAAATGTATCAACAGCTTACGCAGTTCTTTCCATAGCTGGGCCAAAAGCCCGAGACCTGATTGCTACAGTGAGTAATATAGACGTGTCTAATGATGCCTTTCCATTCAACACTATTCAACATTTTTACATTGGACATGCGCCTGTCTTTGCTCAAAGGCTTTCCTACACTGGTGAGATAGGGTGGGAAATTTTCATTACTCCTGATTTTGCAGAACACGTTTTGGAGACTCTTTTATCCGCAGGCAGGTACTTTAATGCCGGTTTTGTTGGGGGGGAAGCCTTGAACGCACTCAGAATAGAAAACGGCTTCCTGCATTGGGGACACGACATGTCTTACACTGAATCTCCACACCAGGTTGGACTAGATTTTATCTGCAAAACAAATAAGCACATCTCGTTTATAGGGCGCGATGCATATCTCAAACGAAAATTAGCCGGCAAGGGTCCCTTCCTTTGCCATGTTAAATTGCATGATGCAGAACCTTTACTGCACCACAATGAGCCCTTGCTGAAAAATGGAAAGGTGGTTGGGTATATAACCAGCGGTGCTTTTTCTTTCGCCCAAAATACCTCTATTGGTATTTGCTTGATCAACTCCAACGACAAGGCCACAATTGAGAGAGGAGAACACGCTGTCATGGTTGAAGGTAAAAGAATCCCAGCAACTCTTAGATTAAAACCTTTTTCAAAACCTCAAACTTAGAGATGGCATTCGTACAATAAGTTTTACAAACCGGAACCGAACGGCGATGATCTCACAAGAAAACAAAATTAATGTGCTAGGCAATTGTGATGTGGTTGTGATTGGTGGGGGCCTTGCAGCACTCTCAGCGGCAATCAGTGCCGCAGATAATGGCGCTTCAGTTCTTTTGGTCAACAAAGGCACTACTGGAGAATCTGGATCGTCCGCAAAAGCAGCTGGTATATTTTCAGCAGCTTTTGGGCATGGCGATTTAACAAACCGCTCAATCGAAGATAGCGCTGAACAACATGCTCTAGATACACTGCGAATTGGTTTTGACATAGGCGATAGTGCGCTCGTCCGTCACATCACTAATAATGCGCAATCAGCTGTTCATTGGTTAGAAAAAATGGGAGTTGAATTTAGTAAAGCGAATGATGGTGGCTATGTCCAATTAAATGCGCCCGGTAATTCCTGTCCGAGAGGCGTTTCTGCAGTTGGCGGTGGCAATACCGTAATGGAAAAACTCATCAAGCAAGCAGGCCAACGAGGGGTGCTAATAATCAATGAGACAATAGCACGGAGTTTACTGATAAAATCCGGAATTGTTCACGGCGTGAGCTTTCACGGAACTGAACAATATATAGTTGAAACAAAAGCCGTTATACTTGCAGCAGGCGGAGCCACAGGAATGTTTCCAAGTATTAGCGGAGACAGCGCTAATATAGGAAGCAGCTTGATGCTCGGCTATGATAGTGGAGCTTTACTAGGAAACCTTGAGTTTATTGAATTTACCTTAATTTACCGTGTTCATGGACAAATTCTTAGGATTGCTGGTATGGCCCCATTTTTAAGTCGTGGAGGTAAACTTTTTAACCGAAATGGTGATGATTTATTTGACTTACACTTTCCTAATGAGCCTGCAGAGCAAGTTGGCAGGGCAGAGATACTCAGAATGGTTGAAGGTGAAATAATCGCTAACCGGGGCCCTGTAATGTTAGACTGTCGTCATTTCAATAAAGCTACTTGGGCTGAATTCCAATCCAGTCAAGGTAGCACTACTCTGGACAAAATAGCTGCAGCAGGTTGTAATCCAAAAATTGAACCAATTGAGGTTGTGCCAGCAGCACATTCTGCTTTAGCGGGGCTCATCATTGATTGCAAAGCACAGACCAATGTAAGAGGCCTTTTTGTGGCAGGGGAGAATGCAACTGGAATTCATGGCGCTGGCCGCCTAAGTGGCAACGGTTTAACAGCGTGCACTGTTATGGGTTTAACAGCTGGCACGACCGCAAGCAACCTTGCAAGCAAAACAAAAAGTCTCTTCACTTTAGGCAAAACTTCGCGTGAAGCCCTAGCCAAAGCAATAATGCTTGCCAACCCATTAAATGTTTCAAAACCACCTAAGAAACTTTTGCCATTAATTGAACAAGTTCGGCAATTAGTTGGGCAATCCCTCGGTATCATAAGAAATGACACAGATCTTAATTTTGCAAAACACCAACTAGAAAACTTAAAGTCTAAAATAGGGGTATTGAACAAAGATAGAAAAGAAGTTTTCGAAGCCCACCAGATGACTAGACTTGCATGTATGATGACGCAGGCTGCTTTTGATCGAAAAGAAAGCCGTGGCGTCCAATTCAAGTCAGATCACCAAAAAATGAAAAACAGCTGGAAGCGCTCACAACTTTTTAACAGTGATTAAACAAGAATATCTCTTATTGAATTTTTTATATTCCAAATATCCTGAGCCCATTTGCTCGATTACTAATACCATCCAATCACAAATAAGCCTCTAACCTTGCGCTATCATTTATTGCCAGATAACTATAAAAAATATTTATATTTTTGCAACAGAACCCCAAAAAATACGAACGTCACCATCTGCCCACTGCCCGACTGCCCTCGAAAAATCACTTCCAGCAGCTCTCTTAGGAGTTTGCATGTAGTTTTCAAAATCTTGAACTGCCTTCCACTTTTCCCACAAGTGAAAGCAAGCACTCCCATCTTTAGATGTTGAAATCATCCATTCAGCTGAAACAAACCCTTTTTGCTTTTTGGTTATTGCAAAGCCTTCAGATGAGTTGCAGAGCTCTTCAAAATCTTTGACATTTTTGGCCTTTAGCGGCATTTCTAAATACATTTGCTTTATCACTAAACACTCCTTTGTACGAAGATTAGTTTATAACAATACAGTGTATCATGACAAGAAAGAGAGGGCTGCCATAGATTAGCACCGCCCAAAAGCCGAGGATAAAGCGCAGGATGCCCCTATAAAATCTCAGAAATTTTACAAAATTTATTCAAAATCTTTTTGATCGAAAAATATAACGAAGGCAATGGTGCAAACAGAAAGCTGGTATAAAAGAAAAGAAGAATGGATAGGTCCACCATCTTTCTGCACCCAGTTCCCTATGATCTAAGCCAGCATCAAAAAGGATGATCCCTAGAGCAATCGCAAAGGACCACAATAATATCGAAAGCAAACGGTGCAATTTAGTCATTAACGATACCTAATAAACAAAATTTGGACATAAATATTCATGCTTATGAAGCATGACTTTAACGCACACCTCAACATTATTAATGTCAAAAAAGCCAAACAGGATATTAATCAAATCCTGAGCAAAACTGATAGACTTCTATAAAGCTAAAATTAATGGTGGTCATATTAACACTTTTTACTAGTGCTGATCGCCATAATACAAGCTAACCACATGTTTAGCTTCAGCAAAAAATAACCATCGTTCTACAAAAACACCGGTTAAGTGACAAAGTAATGCCAAACCCAACAAGAGAGGAGAAGAAGATGCAAAAATGATTAGTACAAGTGGAATTAATCCTCCAAGTAATACTGATATAATGCGTAATTTAAGTGCATGGCGCCTAGCAATCACAAAGCCCATTTCTTTTTGCAAATAATTTTCAGACGTATGAGGCGGCATCAACGAGCGGACTTTACCAAACGATCCAAGCCCAGTAGCCGTCTCAAGGGTGCTGTCCATCACCTTGTGGTCGAGCATCCACCACCAGGCAAACTTGACTAACCAAGCCAGAACAATAAGAACAGCAGCTAGACTTTGAATAATCGCCGTTACTGATTGTTCAGCAATCACCACTAGCCATAAATTTGCGAGCAGTCCTCCACTCGCTGCAAACATCAGGTAACATGTAGGGGTCAGAGGGTGGTACCAACAGGTCACCGTCTTTAAGGATGCATAAATCATAGATGTCGCATAAACTGTAGCAGTTATTAAAATCACCAGTGCAAAGCCAACCCACTGAGGTGGTGCACCCCTCATATAGGTGTATAAAAACCAGCCCCCTAACGCCGCTAGCACCAATACTGCTAAAACGCCCTCCCGTGACAGCCAACTTGAGCGCCACTGACTAAGAGCTCTCCAAGCACGTTCAGGATGACCAAGGTGCAATGTTGAACTAAGCAAGCCCGCACCAATTAAACCAAAAGTAAACCCAGCTACAAAAATCAGGTGCCAAAATTGACTAAGGTCAATTAAACCTAAAACAATCCATGCCGCTAGCCCAAGTCCTAATCCAGATGCCGATGTGAAAAATATGATAGACCAAGCGGGATGCATAAAATTATCCTAATTTTTCTAAAGTTGAGTCCATCCACTTCCAAAAACCTTTTGGAGTGGATGCTTCTGCCATTGCCACCAATGACATTGGGGCATCTTCTGCTTTTCGGCGAGGTCGTGGTGGAAGGTATTTATTGACCGGTTTGGTGTTCTGTTCAGGCAACAGATCATAACCACTACGTGCTGCAACAAGCAGGCTCACTTCTGATTCCGGGTCACCAAGGTCTCCAAAGTGACGAGCACCTGTTGGGCATGTCCTTACACACGCAGGAACCCTATCTTCCTCTTTAAGATTATCATTATAAATTCTGTCCACACAAAGGGTGCACTTTTTCATAACCCCTTCAGCAGGATCCATTTCTCTCGCCCCATATGGGCAAGACCACGCACACAACCCGCAGCCAATACACCAATCTTCGTTGACCAGCACTATTCCATCTTCTGCACGTTTAAACGAAGCTCCTGTAGGGCACGCTGTAACACATGGAGCATCTTCACAATGCAAGCACGACTTTGGGAAATGGACTGTTTTTGCTTCTTCTGCGTTACCAGCTTCAAATGCATGAACGCGATTTAACCAGGCTCCATTTGGATTTGCACCATAAGCATTTTCATCACTTAAAGGCGCTCCATATCCTGATGTATTCCACTCTTTACAATTAACAACACAGGCTTGACAGCCAACACAAATATCAAGATCAATTACCAATCCTAATTTGATAGCTGAGGGTTCTGGTAAACTTGTCATTTTTTGCTTCCTCCAGGAACATTATCATTTCCCTTAGTCCATTGAAGCCCATACCTCAGTGTCTTCTCTGGTTCTGGAACTACTCCATTCATCCTAGGTAGGGATGGGAATTGTGGAGAAGCTTCCTCTGGTTCACCAGGATCTGCCTTTTCTATTTTTACTTTTAAATCGAACCACGCAGCTTGGCCTGTTATTGGGTCTGAGTTTGACCATCGCTGTCCATCACCTTTTGCCGGTAAAAGCTCTTTAATTAGATGGTTTAATAAAAATCCTTTTTTAGCTTCAGGCGCATCTTCTTCAAGTTGCCAGGCACCCTTCCTTTTACCAATAGCATTCCATGTCCAAATGGTTTTTTCATTGAGGCCTGCCATCACAACGACAGGGACACGTATTTTGCCATGATGGGATGTAACCCAAATCCAGTCACCGTCAGAAAGATCATGCTCTTTTGCAATTCCCTGGGGTATAAACATTGGATTGTGCCCATGAATTTGCCTAAGCCAAGGGTTCTGTGAACCCCAGGAATGATACATGGCCATTGGACGTTGTGTTAAAGCGTGAATTGGATACTCGTCTTCAGAAACGGCCTCTCCTTCAAACGGTGCATACCACGTTGGCAAGGGAGTAAAACAAGTTTTAACTTGAGACCTCAAATGCTCCGGTGGTTGGACATTTCCATGCCCTTCGGCGGCAAGATGAAACTTTTGAAGTACCTCACTGTAGATCTGAAAGGCATATGGTTGGGGGCTGTCATAGATACCCATATCAACAGCAAATTCCTGATATGCCATATTTGCCATCTTGTAATAGCGCGCTTCTTTAGGAATGTCTTTATGCCAAAATGCTCCATTTGCTTTATAGGCTTCAATTTGTCCAGGATTTGGCTCACCCCGACCTGATTTTTCTCCATTTCCTCTAAAACCAGCAAGTGGACCAATGCCCGGTTTACGCTCATGATTAATTATATAGTCACCATAATCTTCGTATTTCGCTGTTCCATCTTCGTTCACCATGCCTGGCAGTTGAAGCCTTGCTCCTAAGTCCAAAAGCACTGACTGAAAACCTCTTACGTCTCGATCAGGAGCGAATACTGGCCACCGAATAGCATCAGCAACTGCATCAGCCTCACATATTGGGCGGTCCAATAATGAAATAGCATCATGTCTTTCCAAATAGGTTGTATCTGGAAGTATTAGGTCTGCGTAAGCCACCATTTCAGAGGAATACGCATCAGAATAGATGATTTTGGGAATCTTATAATCACCAGTTTTTGGATCCTGCTCAGTAAGCATTTCCATTACACCGCGCGTATTCATCGACGAATTCCAAGCCATATTTGCCATATACATAAATAGAACATCAACGTGATATGGATCACCTGCGACTGCATTTGAAATAACCATATGCATAAGGCCATGAGCTGACATTGGAGCGTCCCAACTATAAGCTTTATCAATTCTTTGAGGTCCGCCATCCGCATTAAGGAGCAAATCCTCTGGACCCAACACATATCCTAACGGTGCGCCAGCGAGAGGTTTGCCCGCTTGTATTTGATCCGGTTTACCAGCAGGCTTTGGGTGCGCCTCCGGTGGTTTTGGATATGGCGGTTTAAACCGCCAGCCACCCGGAACTTCGATTGATCCGAGCATTAATTGAAGGACGTGAAGAGCGCGACAAGTCTGAAAACCATTTGAGTGAGCGGAAATTCCTCGCATGGAGTGCATGGAAACTGGTCGGCCAACCATAGTTTCATGCTTTTCACCCTTCCAATCAGTCCAAGGCTGATTAATTACGACCTCCTTGGCAAAAGCAGCTTCAGCCAAATCTGCAGCAAACTGACGAACACGTTTTGCCGAAATGCCCACTGTGCTGGCGACAGCTTCTGGAGCATAAGCGTCATCCATATAGGTCTCACTCATGAGCACAAATGCAGGCATTGCCACACCACCACCATCAACAATAATTTCACCATTCATCGCTGTGCTTATATTCTTAGTTTTGTGTGAAACCGCTTTTCCAGTTGAACGGTCAATTACCTGAGGTTCACCATCAGAATCCCGAAGAAATAATCCGTCATTGGCAGCACCAGGGTTGCGAATAACAAGCCACGGTGCATTGGTATATCGGCGAAGATAATCTACATCAATATTCCCAGAGCGCATCAGTTCACGAATTAATGACAAGATCAACAACCCATCAGTACCCGGTGTTATACCGTACCAATCGTCAGATATCGCTCCGTAACCAGTCTGCACAGGATTTACAGAAACAACTCGTTTTCCGCGCCCCTTGACCTTGCCCAACCCTATCTTAATCGGATTTGAGTCGTGGTCTTCAGCAACGCCAAAGAGCACAAACATTTCAGTAAGATCCCAATCAGGTGCTCCAAACTCCCAGAAAGCACCGCCAATGGTATAAATACCGCCAGCAGCCATGTTTACAGAACAAAATCCACCATGTGCAGCAAAATTTGGCGTGCCAAATTGCTGTGCCCACCAGCTTGTCAATGCCTGTGATTGGTCGCGTCCAGTAAAAAAAGCTAGCTTTTTAGGGTCACTTTTTCGTATCGGAGCAAGCCAGTCAGTTGCCGTTGATAGCGCCTCATCCCAACTAATCGGTTCAAATTGTCCAGATCCCCTCGGACCAACTCGCTTCATTGGGGATTTCAAACGAGCTGGAGAGTAATGCTGCATTATGCCGGCAGAGCCTTTGGCACACAAAACGCCCTTATTAATAGGGTGATCTCGATTTCCTTCTATATACCGGATTTTATCATCGCGAATGTGTACATTGATACCACAACGACAAGCACACATGTAGCATGTGGTTTGCTTTACTTCATCAGAAACTTTAGGGGAAGTTTCTACCTGCGGTTCGGGCGCCATGATTTCACTTCCTAAGCCTATAAAGCTAATTTAAACAATCGTTACCAAGAAATTTAAATTACGATACACCTGAGATTATTGATAAGTCTAATAACTTATTATTGTGTAATTGATCGAATTATCTTATGAATAAATATGACATTAACTCAGTTAAGAATATTCATAGCAGTTGCAGAAGTTGGAAACGTAACTAGAGCCGCAGATCTGCTTGGTATGACCCAGTCTGCAGCATCAGCTGCGATAGCGGCCATAGAAAATGTTTACCAAGTAAAACTATTTGAACGAATTGGGCGTTCTATTGAGCTTTCTGAAACTGGCAGACGTTTTCTTCCAGAAGCTCAGAGCGCTGTTTCAAGCGCTCAAACTGCAGCACGCAATTTACGGCTACTTAGCGGAAAAACTCATGGCAAACTTCACATTGCAGCCAGTCAAACCATTGCCAATTATTGGCTGCCCCAGCGATTAGCGGCATTTCACACCAGAAACCCTGACGTGTCCTTAAATGTAACTATGTCCAACACCCGCGATGTGGAGCAAGCTGTGTTAAAGGGAGTGGCTGACATTGGGTTTGTAGAAGGACAAATCACTTCGGAAAAATTAAAACTTACGAAAGTTGATCATGATCAACCTGTGATAGTGGTTTCGACAAAGAGGTGGTCATCATTAGAAATATCAAATAAAAACATTAACTTAAAGAACCTACCCTGGATAGTGCGTGAAAAAGGATCCGGCACAAGAAAAATATTGGAGGACCTTATTAGCCAGAACAATTTAAATTGGGACGACTTAGACATAATTTTGGAACTGCCGAGCAACGAATCCGTACGGGAAGCAGTTGTTGCTGGAGTGGGAGCAACATTAATTTCACGCCATGTCGTCAACCTGTCACTTCAAACTGGACTTCTGAAGGCTGCGACACTGAACTTTCCACCCAGAAACTACCATATGATAGTCCAAAAGCAGCGGTCCTCAAGCAATGCAGAAAAAGCTTTAATTCAAATGGTATGTGAAAACACAGTTGGCCAAACAGGAACACACAGATCCCTTTTGCCTGCATATCTCGTTAATTGAACGCTATTCAATCATCAGAAGACGATAGAGAGTAACTGTTATTGGATTAATGACGCGATAGTTATTCTCTATTGTTTTTTTACTTGAGGCTGATATCGTTATTTGATCCGATAGGATATAACTATAGGGTTATTTTCTCGTAGCAAGAATCTATCGGGTCATATGCTTAATGAATCAGAAATCTAGGTAGGGGAACTTTTGAATTGTTAGTGAAGCCGCATGCACATCCAGAATTAAAGCCTTTATTTATTGCGGGTGAAAAATGTGCTGTTCAATTGGCTCAAGCAAAAACATTCAAAACGTTACCAATGACCTCAAGAGAGTTATCAGATCTTCTCATGCTTGGCATGGGCGCTTACACGCCACTTGACGGGTTTATGGATGAAGAATCTTGGCGAAAATGCTGTAAAGATTATAGTACAGCAGATGGTTATTTTTGGCCAATTCCAATAACATTCTCCACATCAGAAGAAAATGCCTCGGGGATTTTAATAGGGGAAACTGTATCTCTAACTGATCAGGAGGGCGACATATATGGCACGCTTCATGTTGCTGAGAAGTATAAGATTGATAAAGAGCTAGAGTGTTTGGAAATTTACAAAACTCTTGACCCAAAACATCCCGGTGTTGAAAAAGTAATGTCCCAAGGAGCCGTTAACTTGGCAGGGACAGTTGAAGTTTTAAATGAGGGAATTTATCCTTCGACATATAAAAATCTATATTTAAGACCAAAGGAAACCAGAGCGCTTTTTGAAAAAAATAACTGGTCAACAGTCGCTGCGTTTCAAACAAGAAATCCTATGCACAGAAGCCATGAGCATTTAGCAAAAATAGCGATTGAAATTTGTGATGGACTGTTGATCCATCAGGTTTTAGGAGCCCTCAAGCCGGGCGATATCCCAGCTGAAGTTAGAGTTGCCGCAATTGATGCGCTTGTTGAGAATTATTTTGTGCCGGGCACTGTGATACAAGCTGGTTATCCAATTGAAATGCGCTACGCCGGTCCACGCGAAGCACTTTTGCACGCTTTATTTAGACAAAATTTTGGATGTTCACATCTTGTTGTTGGCAGAGATCATGCAGGTGTGGGTTCTTATTATGGACCATTTGATGCCCACAAAATTTTTGATGAAATACCCGATGGTAGCCTTGAGACGCAGGCGTTAAAAATCGACATTACATTTTATTGTTATAAATGTGCCGGCATGGCGACGGGGCGCACTTGTCCATGCGATGAGAGTAACAGGCTTGAAGTTTCTGGCACAAGGCTCAGAGAAATGTTTGCAAACAAAGAGAAAATTCCCCACGAATTTAGCAGGCCAGAAGTCTTAGAAGTTTTGAACAGTTATTATGATACTCAGTGAATATTAAGGTGAATTATAGAAATAGTTGATTTTAAAATCAGTCATTATCCGGAGAAGTTTGAAAATGTTTGAAATAAACCCGTTTGCAGAGTTAACCACAATAGTTCCTGTGGCAGTAATGCAGGGATTTGTGACCGTCATGATCGCGTTGGTTGCAGGTGGAACTCTTTTTGATATTATTCACAAAGGAAGTGCAAAATACTTTTTTCAAAGGTGGTCTCGTGAAAAAAGTTCAAAAGAACGAGATCCTGGCTTTGATGAAAAAGTTATGTCCGTAACAAGAACGACCGCTCACGATATTTTAGCATCAGGTGAATTTTGTAATTTCAAAAGGCGCCTTGCACATCTTCTAACAATGTATGGTTTTATTGCATATGCAGTGGCAACAGCCGTAATGGTGTATTCTTATCCTACAATAGATGTTGCGACACCATCTTACTGGCCACAAATATGGTGGCTAGGTAGTGCAATGGTTTGTGTCGGCGGTTACTGGTTTTGGTTTTTTATTCGAGTTGATGTTGCTGCAGAGGGCAATTCACCATTTAGGCTCGTTAGGGCTGACCTGTTCGTTGTTTCATTAGTCCTGAGCACAACATTCGCTTTGATATGGGCCTATGGTCAAGCATCTGGCATTACATTGTCTTATATAGCGCTCGCTCTATATTTGATTTCAACAGCTGTATTATTTGGCTCAGTGCCCTGGTCAAAGTTTTCACATATGTTTTTCAAACCCGCCGCGGCATACCAGAAAAATCTTGCTCACCTTAACGGTGGCCGAAATCATCTGCCGGCACCATCTGATAAACCGGCGATTTTAGGAAAACCCGAAAGACATGGCCATAACTATTAATATTTGAAATCCACAGGAGATAAAAATGCCAACATTTGTTTACATGACAGCTTGCGATGGTTGCGGACATTGCGTCGATATTTGCCCATCAGACATCATGCACATTGATCCAGTAACAAGGCGTGCAGTCAACATTGAACCGAACTTTTGCTGGGAGTGTTACTCATGCATCAAAGCATGTCCTCAAAATGCAATTGATGATCGAGGATATGCAGACTTTGCCCCAATGGGTCATAAAGTTCGTGTTTTAAGAGAGCCAGAAAAAGGCACCATTTCTTGGCGACTGAAATTCAGGGATGGCAGAGAGAAAAACTTTGTGTCTCCCATTCGCACAACTGAATGGGGCTCAATCAAATGTGCTTCTGATTATGACGCTCCTAATCCCTCATCCATGGAATCTCAGGAACTGGCGCATGAGCCGGATTATTTAAAAGCAGATGGTGGTTTACGCACTATCGCAAAAAAACAATTCAAAAAATATAAGTTTAGTAACAGCCATGCTTTGAAGGCTGCTGAATAAAAGACATCGACGTTCTTAAGGGAGAGTATTTTATGGCTGGGAAGAAAATTGTTTACGTTGATTCTGACATTCTTGTTGTTGGCGGGGGGTTTGGCGGCTGCGGTGCCGCTTATGAGTCCCGCTATTGGAGTAGAGACAAGAAAATTGTTATTGTTGAAAAAGCAAATATTGAAAGAAGTGGTTCTGTTGCTCAAGGTCTATATGCAATCAACTGCTACATGGGCATGCGCTGGGGACAAAATGAACCAGAAGACTATGTTCGTTACCAGAGAAATGACCTAATGGGTCTCGTCCGCGAGGACCTTGGTTACGATATTGGCCGTCATGTTGACTCCACTGTTCATAAATTTGAAGAGTGGGGCCTGCCTATAATGACCGACGAAAATGGGCAGTATATGCGTGAGGGCAAATGGCAAATCATGATTCATGGCGAAAGCTATAAGCCTATTGTTGCTGAAGCTGCACGGAAAGCAGCCACTGAGACATACAACAGGATCATGGTCACCCATCTACTCAAAGATAAAAAGCAAGAAAACAGAGTAGCAGGTGCAGTGGGATTTAACGTTCGGACTGGAGATTTCTACGTATTTCGAGCAAAAGCGGTCGTAGTTGCGGCAGGAGGGGCATCCCATATATTCAAACCACACTCAGTTGGCGAAGGAATGGGACGAACCTGGTACGCACCATGGGCTAGCGCTTCCGCTTATGCGCTGCCTATTAGGTTAGGCGCCAAAATGACACAAATGGAAAATCGCATCGTCCTTACGAGATTCAAAGACGGATATGGCCCTGTTGGGGCGTATTTCCTCCATTTGAAAACCTATACTGAGAATGGGTACGGCAACCAGTATGAACCAACTTGGCGTGATTCTATTGAGGAAATGGTGGGTGATTATGTAAACCATGAGCCTGTGCCTACTTGTCTAAGAAACCATGCATTCCTAAAAGAGGTTGAAGCTGGCCGTGGTCCGATAAGAATGGTAACCAAAGAGGCTTTTAAAGACCCTCACAAAGAGATAATTGGGTGGGAAAATTTCCTAGGCATGACAATTGGACAGGCAGTGGTTTGGGCTGCAAACAACATTGATCCAAAAGAGATTAATCCCGAACTAGTTATGTCAGAGCCATATGTTATGGGATCACATGCAACCTGCTCAGGTGCATGGGCAAGTGGACCTGAGGATTATGCTCCTGACGAGTATCAATGGGGATATAATCGCATGATGACCGTAGATGGTTTGTTTGGTGCTGGCGATGCACTTGGCGGCACACCACACAAATTCTCATCGGGTTCATTTACGGAAGGTCGATTAGCTGGCAAGGCTGCAGTTAAATATGTCGACGACCTTGGTTCAAACCCACCCGAGGTTGATGAGGAAGAATACCTTGAATTGAGAAAAATCATATACCAGCCTTTAGAAAATTACAGGGTTGGCAGAAACGAAATAACAGCTGGTACTGTCTCGCCAAGCTATATACTTCCGCTTCAGGGCCTTCAGCGCCTTGAAAAGATAATGGATGAATATGTTGGAGGTGTTGGCACTAGGTACATGACCAATGAGCCAATGTTAACTCGGGGCCTTGAATTGCTGACAATGCTCTCTGAGGACCTTGAAAACTTAGGAGCCGATAGCCTCCACCAACTTTTACGCGCTTGGGAGCTTCATCATAGGGTAATAACTTCGCATTGCGTTACTCACCATACAATGTTTAGAGAAGAAACAAGGTGGCCAGGTTACTATTACCGCGGCGACAAGCCTAAGCTTGATGACAAAAATTGGCACTGCTTTACTCTTTCACAATATGATGAGCAGTCTGGAGAATTCCGTATGGAGAAAGCTCCAGTCTATCACATAGTAGACGAGCATAAGAAAGCAGCGGAGTAATATCCGTAAACCAATGTTCATAGCGCAATTAACAGACACACATATTACAGTTCCCACAAATCACGATGGGGACTGTAATACTAAATTGGACGCACTAAAAAAATGTGTGGCCGCTATAAACAAACTCGCCACCCTGCCAGATGCGATAATTCACACTGGTGACTTAGCCCACAATGGCATCGTTGAAGAATACAAAATAACAAAAGCAATAATGGACACTTTGCAGGCCCCATATTTCATAACAAAAGGAAACCGTGATTCTATAAAACCGCTGATTCAAGAATTTTCTTTAAAGAATATTCAAAGAGAGAAGCAGAATTTTTTGCAATATAGCGTAGATGTTCTTGATTATCGCCTTGTTGCTGTGGACACTTCATCAAAAGACAGTAATTTAGGTATGCTGGATTTTGACCGGCTCGCTAACCTTGATAAAATTTTAGCTGAGAAGCCTAACAGACCCACTTTAATATTTATGCATCATCCTCCAGTTAACCTTTCCCAAACGGAACAGCATTTTTATGAGTATGAGAACAGCCGAATGATAAAGAATTTTCGAGACCTCATGGTCCGGCATCCCCAAGTAATAGCCTACTTTTGTGGCCATATTCACCGTTCATTTAAGAGCGCAATAAACCTAGCACCATTAATAGTTATGCCACCTCTGTGTAAAACTTTAAATCGTGAAAAAAAAACCAAAGACCTACCACCCGAAGTAGCTTTCTATTTGCACAGTTTTTCCAACAACAGACTAGTTGAAACTGAGGCCATTTCAGTAAACTGAAATAAGCTATATATCTTCAACTTACCTAAATCTTGAGAGCTGCAGAATGGCTAAAACAAAGAAATTTATTTTTCAACCTTATGATGAAATAACAAATTTAACACTTACTCAGTGTGCGATCACTGACGAGCCTGATATTGTCGTTGCTATTATGGGTGAAGACATCCCAGATGGATATGAAGACCCTCTATTCCTTGGGAACAAATATACTGTTGTATTGCCACAGATAATTGTTGGCTATGCAAAGGAAGTGACAATTTGGTTTTCAAAGGAAGTTCCACCCGACACAATGTCAGCTTTGATTCAAGAATATTTTGATTTGAAATTCCCAAACCTGGAAATAACTGAAAAAAGTTCAATGGGTGTTTCAGAAGCTGGAAAAATAGTCATTCTACAGGATGGATAATATGCTGCGGCCATTACATGCATAAAGTCATTTTTACAATGATGACCAAGCAAGCACACCATACAAGGAATAATAGCCTACCTTTAATAATTGGCAGGGCTAGTTAGGGTGAAATCAGTCCTGATGGCGCAACCATTGTAAGCAGACCAGAAATAAGCGCGACAATGGCAAAAATATGGTTATTAGAACGCCATAAATAAATAGCCGATAAAAATATAGCAGGAATAACAGTTAACACACCCATGGCAATACCTATAACTGTCAAACTTTCACCGGAGGTCCAAGTAGCCAAATATATTGATGTATTTGGAACTTGCTGCAACTTAGAAGACAGCCAGATTGTTTCGACACTTTTTCCAGACAGGACTGCATCAAGAAGATAGTTCACAGAAACAGCCGAATTGGTTTCTAAAAAGCTTTTTATGGTTCCAAAGAGGACCAATAAGGCAGACAGGCAGGTTCCCCAATAAATGATTTCTCCATAGACAATTCCAGAAACTGGAACGGGTGGTTTTCTAGTGCTAGGCATGTAAAGTTCCTAAATAATGGGTATGGAGATTCCAAAAAGACCCTCAATACCGCGTGCTGTTAATTTTATGCTAGTTGCAAAAAGCATGACAATTAGCACTTTCCTTACAAAGGCGGCTTTTATAGAGGCTAATATGTGCGCCCCCATTATTCCTCCAATAATTTGGCCTAGCATCCATGGTGCGGCCACCACGCCAATCAACGCCCCAACATTAATGTATGGCCAAATCGCAGCGGAATTGCCCATCGCAAGTAAAACCCCACTAGTTGCTGCTGAGACCTTTAAAGGCACACTCATTACTAAATTGAGAACTGGTACAACAGCCCAACCACCACCCAAGCCAAAAAAACCTCCAGTAAATCCAACAATAAAGAGCAAAAAAATAGCAGTGCGAACGTTATGCACCTTGTATTTTACTGGCTTCTGTAGGGAGTCTTCCCAGTACATATGACGTAATTTTAACATTATCGCCAGTTTACTCCGTTCACTGTGCTTAGGGTATTCCGTTGCAGCCCCTCCAAGCACAAAGACAACTGCAATCCCCATCAGCAAGACACCAAGCATAAGGCGAACCAGAGAGTCACCTGTTTCACCAAGGTGCTGCGACAAATAGATCGCAGCAAGAGACCCTCCAAACCCGCCTATAAGTATAGGCAGTGCACCAAGAAAAACTAATTTTATATCTGCGAGCCCTTTTCTCATAAATGGACCCGTTGCAACAAGTCCACTAAACATAGCCACAACTAAACCAGTCGAGCGTATAATTAGCGTATCAATAGAGGTAAAAGCCAACATTAATGGTGTGAAAATCACACCCCCACCAACACCAGCAATTACTGACACAATTGCTACCAATACGCTTAGCAGAAAAGAAGTCAGTATAAGGTCTATTCCCGATATTCCTGAAAAACCACTAAGCTGATTTGGTGTAATAAACAATTCTAAAAAAGCATAACAACATAAAGTGCATAGTATCAAAAACTGCAGCTCAGGTAACCGTTTGGTCCAACTCATTGTTTCTACACCACTTCTATAGCCAACCATTTTTTTGCTGTCGTTGATGGGCAACAACAGCGTTACGCATTAGAATAGCCACTGTTACAGGGCCAACACCGCCAGGTACAGGCGTTACCCACCCAGCAACTTCAGTCACAGCAGCTGTATCCACATCACCAACAACTTTAGTTGTACCATCGTCATTCCGAATTTGATTGATACCAATATCTATCACCGCTGCACCAGGCTTAATCATTTCTGCCCCAACCAAATGAGGCGAGCCTACGGCGACAAGAACAACATCAGCACGCCGAGAATGCATGGCAACAGATCTTGTCATATGGTGGCAAACAGTTACGGTTGCACCTTCAGCCATCAACATCATTGCCACAGGTCGACCAACAATTTCAGAATGGCCAATCATCACCACTTCAAGGCCTTCAAGGTTAAGCTTTGTAGCCTTGATCATTTCAATAGAGGCCGCAGCCGTGCATGGCACCAGAGCTATGTCTGAATAAACAATATTACCAATTGATGCTGGATTCATACCTTCAACATCTTTCAAAGGGTGGATCGCTGATTGCAATGACCTTACATTGATGTGCTCTGGCAACGGGCGCTGTAAAATTACGCCTAAAACTCCAGAACTATCATTCATATCTTGAATGCGAGCCTTACAGGTATCTTGGGAAATATTGCTGTCCCAACATTGTTGGTCAAATTTAATTCCCAATTCAGCAGCTAGCCGTGCCTGATTACGAATGTAGACACTTACCTCTGCACTACCACCAATAGAAATGGAAACAAGTTTGCCTATAGGTCCAGCCGTTTGCAAATAGGCACGAACTTCATCAAGAATCTTTTTCCGGACCGGGGCCCCAAAGAGGTGCCTACGATCCAGTTGGGTTACGCTCAAGATGAAAACCCTTCAAATTCTGGAATATTATTAATCCGACAACATGCCGTGACGGTATTGGCCAAAAGGCACGCAATTGTCATAGGGCCAACACCACCAGGCACTGGGGTTATAGCCCCAGCAACTTTTGCACAACTCTCATAATCCACATCGCCAACAAGTTTTGTCTTACCATCCGCCGCGTCAACGCGGTTAATACCCACGTCTATCACGGTGGCTCCAGGCTTGATCCATTCACCAGTAAGCATTTCAGGACGGCCAACTGCAGCTACTACTATATCGGCCTGTTTTACAACTTCCTGCAATTCCTTAGTGCGGGAGTGGGCTATGGTGACTGTACAGCTATCATTCAAAAGCAGTTGCGCCATGGGTTTGCCCACAATGTTGGAGCGCCCTACAACGACAGCGCTCTTTCCAGACAATGTGCCATGATAATCACGCAGCATTAGCAGGCAGCCCAGAGGAGTACATGGAACCATCGATTTTTGTCCCGTACCCAAAAGCCCCACATTAGCTATGTGGAACCCATCAACATCTTTTTCTGGGGCAATCCTATTAATGACCAAAGCCTCGTTAAGCTGTTTTGGCAACGGCAGTTGGACAAGGATACCGTGAACAGCATCATCTTTATTCAGATCGTCGATCAGAGCTAACAATATGTCTTCAGATGTATTTTCATGTAGCTTATGCTCTACTGAGTTCATACCAACTTCGATGGTCTGTTTTCCTTTTGAGCGAACATAAACCTGGGATGCTGGATCCTCTCCTACAAGTACAACTGCAAGACCTGGAACCACACCGTGCTCCATTTTTAAAGTACTGACATTCGTTGCTATTTTAGCTCTAACCTTTGCCGCAAATGCTTTCCCATCAATAATATTGGCTGCCATCGAGTATCTCACTTAAACTTGGGTTGAATAAAAATCACTGGCACTAAAGAAACATTGTGATGTCCGCAACATATTTTTTATTAGAACAAACCGTCAATCTCACCACTTGCATTGATACAGATACTCTCTGCAGCTGGATGACGGGGTAAACCAGGCATCGTCATTATTTCACCACATACAGCGACAACAAAACCAGCTCCAGCGCTGATACGAACCTCACGCACTGGAACCACATGACCCGTTGGAGCGCCACGCAAGCTTGGATCAGTTGAAAAACTATATTGAGTTTTTGCCATGCAGACAGGCAGATTACCGTAGCCCTGGTCTTCCCACTCTTTCAATTGATCAAGGATTTTCTTATCCATAACTGCTTCATCAGCCCTATAAATATTCTTGCAGATGGTCTGAATTTTATCAGCCAGGGACATATCGTCTGGATAGATAGGTGCAAAATTTCCAGCATCATTATCAGCGATTTCAGCAACGCGTTTAGCCAATGCCTCAGAACCCGCGGACCCATCTGCCCAGTGTTTAGATACAATGGCCTCAGCACCCATTCCCGAACAATATTCAATAACAGCGTCAATTTCAGCGTCGGTGTCTTTAACAAAATGATTAACTGCTACAATCACGGGGACACCGAATGATCTAAGATTTTCTATGTGACGGCCAAGATTTGGACAGCCTGCCTTTACCGCATCAACATTTTCGTCATTAAGGTCGTTTTTAGAAACTCCGCCATTCATCTTCATAGCCCGAACTGTCGCAACAAGCACCACAGCCGAGGGTGACAAGCCAGCTTTTCTACATTTTATGTTCAAGAATTTTTCAGCACCAAGGTCTGCGCCAAATCCTGCCTCAGTCACAACGTAGTCAGATAATTTCAGTGCTGTTGTTGTGGCAATAACAGAATTGCAACCATGCGCGATGTTAGCAAATGGACCACCATGGACAAAAGCCGGGTTATTTTCCAGTGTTTGAACTAAATTTGGCTGCATTGCATCTTTCAAAAGAACTGTCATTGCTCCATCAGCTTTGATATCCCTGCAAAACACTGGCGATCTGTCACGACGATAAGCTACGATCATATCGCCAAGACGCTTTTGAAGATCTGTCAGATCTTTTGCAAGACATAAAATTGCCATTACTTCAGAAGCCACGGTAATGTCAAATCCAGCTTCGCGCGGAAAACCGTTCGAAACGCCACCCAACGATGCGGTGATTTGGCGTAAGGCCCGATCGTTCATATCAACAACTCGGCGCCAAACAACCCGGCGTAAATCGATAGAAAGCTCATTGCCCCAGTAAATGTGGTTGTCAATCATTGCTGATAGAAGTGAGTGAGCTGAGGTAATAGCATGGAAATCACCTGTAAAATGGAGGTTCATATCTTCCATCGGCACAATTTGCGCGTAACCACCCCCAGCAGCTCCACCTTTCATCCCAAAGTTTGGGCCAAGAGAAGCTTCACGAATACAAATCATTGCTTTTTTGCCTATGCGATTTAAACCATCACCAAGGCCGACTGTTGTTGTTGTCTTCCCCTCACCAGCAGGGGTTGGGTTAATGGCAGTAACTAGAATCAATTTACCATTTTTCCGGTCTTGGACTGAATTTATAAAACTTTGACTTACCTTTGCCTTGTCATGGCCAAATGGCAACAAATCAGACTCTGGTATATTTATAGATTTTCCAATTTCAAAAATCGGTTTCTTTTTTGCTGCGCGTGCAATTTCAATATCACTCATCAGTTTTTCCCCAAATTGGCGTCGGTGATTATTCTTTTACGAAGGCTTGACTTCTCAATACGACCAGCACATCAGACTGCTGATTTGCGTTCTTCTTTTGAAAACACAGAGACGTTTTGTCGATCAAATATTAGTAGTGGGATCCAAATACTTCAGGTGCTGTTGGCCAGAAAAATTCCAAAAAATATTTAAAAGCCTAAAAGTGCGTGTCGGGCTCATTAACAAGGCGGCAATATCTAAAAGCCTGTAAAGAGCCCAACACAAATTCTAATTGGAGCCAATACCCTTAACCCAATTCATCTAGCTTGCGCTCCCACTTCATGTCTTTTGCAAACTTTCTGAGCTCATCTTCTGGCATTTTAATGGTGTTTTCAGGCCCTGGATAATTTCTTGTTTTTACATCATCCATGTAGCGTGTAATCACATCTTCCATGATCGGAATGAGATCAGTGTAAATACGTGAATGCTTTGGCACGTGCTCTTCCCATAGGTGAAAAAGATCTGACGAGATTATATGGACACCATCTGCACAGTTACCCGCACCCAGACTAATTACCGGAACAGGAAGAATTTCTGCCAAATACTCTGCAACCTCAGAGGTGGTAACTTCGCAGAGAATTGAAAAACAACCAGCATCATACATGGCTTTAGCGTCATCAATCAGCTCTTTGGCGCGATCAGCGGTTTTGCCCTGGGCAATAAAGCCGCCAAGCTGTGGCATCCGCATTGGAGTAATCCCAATATGGCCCTGAACAGGTATGCCCGCGCTTACGATTGCTTCGATGGCTGGAACATGATGGCGATTACCTTCACATTTCATCACCTCAGCGTTAGCTTCATGGACAAAGCGCCCAGCATTTTCTACAGCTTGCTCTTTGGAGACGTGAAAACTCCAATATGGCATGTCAACCATGCGCATGCCATATTTTGATCCCCGGTCAATAGCCTTTGCCATCATCATGCATTCGTCAAAGCTTACCGAAGTGGTGTTTTGATGACCAAAAAGAATCATGCCACCAGTGTCTGAAACACACAGAATATCCATTCCCATTCTGTCAGCAACAACAGCTGTTCTGTAATCGTAAGCAGCGAGTTGGGTTATTGGCTCGCCAGCTGCCATTTTCTTTTGTAGTGTTTTAAAGGTGACCTTACGTCTTGGTTTCTCTTCGCTCATGTTTTCCTCCCAATATTTCAGCGTTACTATTCAAATTATCATCGTTACTTTGCATCTGCATTATTCGTTACTAAGAAATTATTTCTTATAGTTATGAGCATTATTCAAAGTAAATAAAATCTCTTCAGACTATTAGGTCTATGGCAGAGCCTATATAGGCTTAATCTTCATACTCTTCCTGCAAATTAAAAAATAATCGAAAACACCATCATTACACCAGAGGCAAACAATAATAGCGCCACAAACCTTCTAATTCCCCTAACTGGAATACCTTTTGAGATCTGGCCGCCAAAAAAGCTTCCAAAAGCCACACCAATTGATATGAATCCTGCCATCTCCCAGTCAACCAAATTATTCCAAGTGTTGCCAAAGGTCGCAAACAATGCCACGGGCACCTGAATCACCTGTGCCAAACCAATAATAGTCAACGTTGGCACTGCCAAAAACGATAAAATTGGAATCAAAATTAAAGGCCCCCCTGTGCCACTTAGGGCTGATAAGAGTCCTGTCACAAAGCCAATAATAGCATATTTATTATCAGAAATCGTTGAGCTGCGAGGGCTATCAATCTGCTTGTGGAGTATAATTTCCCGCAATGCAGAAACAACAATCATCACAGCAATAAAGATACGTAATAATTCAGCTTCAATATAAAATAAAATCATAGAACCTGACAAAGTGCCAGGAACCGCGCCCAGAGAAAGCCTTCTCAAAACAGGCCAATCAATTACTCCTCTTCTAGAATAAATTATAGTGCCAATAGTGCCTGAAATTAAAAAAGAAAAAATGGCCGCTGCAACGCTAGTATGAATATCCGCGCCAGCAAGATAGATCAACAATGGAACGAGCACAACACCACCTATACCTGCGATGCCTATGAGCATTCCAGCTATCAATCCACAAAAAATATAAAGGAAAATTAGCTCCATGTAAAAGAATGTCCTAATTTAGCAAATTGTACTATAGCGGTAAAATCATGAAGGGCAATTAGGATTATATGACCGATTTTATATGATCACAAAAAATCTGATCACTACATTAAGCACTCCTGATTGACCAATGCCGCTATAACTGCAATAACTAAACCTATATAGATTAATTAGATTTACATAATAGAAATAAAAATTTTCAAGGCGAAATCCCTAATGGTTTTGAAGCAGCTCGAATATCTAATCGCTGTTATTGAAGAAGATCACTTCGGTCGTGCTGCGTCTCGTTGCAACGTAAAACAACCGAGCCTGTCCAATGGCATTAAGCAACTTGAGCTTGAGCTTGGGGTGACTTTATTTAAGAGAGGTCGCGGTCAAAGACTCTTTGGTATAACTGACGAAGGTGAACAAGTTGCGCACTGGGCAAGAATAATTCTCGCAAATTGCACGGCAATGCAAGACACCATTTCTGAAATGCAAAACCGACTTGATGGAACCATAAGACTCGGCGCAATACCCTCAATGTCTCCAGTGTTACCGATTATTTTGCAACGAATTCGGAAGGCATATCCACTAGTGTCTGTCGATGTCAGATTTGTTGGAAATGAAGAGTTGCGAACTGGTCTCGACAACTATTCTATGGACTGCGCCATAACATACATGGATCAAAAAAAGGAAATGCCTTGGTGCGAAGCTCTGCCAATTTTTGAAGAAACCTGGAGTTTATTAGTGCCCGATTCCTTTGAATTTGAGAACGTAAATGAAATTACATGGAGTGACGCAGCCAACCTCCCACTCGCATTATTACGCCCATCTATGTACGAGCGTTCGATTATTGATGGAATATTTGAGCAAACGGGGAAATCAGTGATACCAAAAATAGAGTCTGAATCTATTTTACATTTGATGTTTCAAACACAATTCACCGAGCTCTGTACAATTATACCATCCCATTACACGCGCATGCCGGGGCTGCACAGCGGAACTAAGGCCATTCTGTTGAAGGATCCAGTCGTCAAAAAAGGTATAGGGCTATTCTGGGTCAAAACTGAGACTACAATTCCAATAACTAAAATCACAGAACAAGTTGGAAAATCATTGGCCGAGAACAATGAATTACAAAACTTTTTATATTTGAAAAAAACTACGTAGAATTTTTAACTTAATCAGACTGATTTTTGTTGTTTTTCACAATCTAATCTTCATTAAAGTTTCAAAAAAATTAAACGCCAAAAAGGCGCTTAATTTAAGTTCAATAAAATTTTCTACTTATTCAGCAGCAATAACATCCTGGGTATTGCCTATCAATGCCAATGGATTGGTTGGCGAAACACCAAGATGATGTCCCCAAGCTTCATAATAATGACGCATTCCAACCTCGTCGTGAATAGTCGAGTTTTCATGGCGACCATGCAAAATTCTTCTTGCTTCAGTGCCTTCCCGCATGGTTGTCCCTTGACCAGAAACTCCAATCAAATCTTCGTGAAGATTACGGCCAAATGGCCCCCAAATAGAATTATGATGTTTAATCCGAGTAGCGCGCTCTTCTGGGGTATCCTTTTTCAACCCATAACCGCGAAACTCAATAAGAACTTTGTTTGGGCCCAACGGGGTAACACTATCACTTCTGTAAGCACTACCGCGCAAGTTGAAATTAAATCCTGGGAATAAATCTACCATGTACCATTGGTTGGGTGGAAGATTCGGGAAAGACAATTCCCCTCGATCTTCAAACCCGTCATACTCCTCATAATTTACTGTAAAGCTGCTAACGTTTACATGACCATTATCAAATGGGATGTTTTTACGGGCGAAGTATTCATCGTTGAAGCCAGATACACGGTTAAAATAATGCATAAAATCGTGATAAAACTCACTATTAGTGTCGTGCCAAAGCTTATAATTAGTGTCTATAATAGCTTTATGATAATGGAAAACTTCCATATCCTCAGTATCAATTGCGTCTGCGATACAATCAAAGGCACCACAGGTCCACTCTTCAATACTCTGAGTTGGGTTAGGATCTAGAGTAGTCCAAACCATACCACCATGCTTTACTCCGCTGTGGAGTTCTTTGAGACCGTCCACATTAAGTCCGTTACCAGCAGGCCTATCAATCGACGGGCATAAAAAAACCTTAACATTTCCCTTTACGTTAACCGCCACAACATTCTGAAATGCGATCTGAGTAGAACGAAAATCGCCATCATTTGCCATTTCACTGAAATGGCACATCGGGATCCAAACTTTCGCAAAAATATGCTCCAGCTCTTGCTCATAGATACTGTAATTGTTGTAGCATTCACTTGAAATATGCTCAATTTTGGGAACCGCTGACCAATTTTTATGATTTCTTGGTGGCATTTTTGCACTCCTCGTCTAAATCATTCTGCAATTTTTTTCACAATTTTCTAACTTCTGTCATTAAATGTGGTGCGATACCTCATTTATGTCAACAACATCTTCACATTGACCGCAAATCGCGTAATAGGCTGTGTCTAATATAAAACGACAAAAACCCTCATAATTTTAGAGTTTCTTGGCATAATGCCCGGAAAAAAACGATTGTATCCTCAGAGTTAAAATTAACAAAGCCTTGCTAAACAAACTAAACAGTATTTATTGCTTATTAATTAAAGCTTTAACGTTCTCACATAATCTTTCTGTTAACGATTCGTCAGAAACATTATTAGCACATACCGAATTCAATCCTATTAAAGTCTCAGCTTCAAAGTCGAGTACATGTGTGTTTTTCTTTGAAACAACAGACTCAGTGGTGGTGAAGAAAAATGGAGATGGCCGCAATTCATCACCAGCACTTAGGCCAATTGATATCACACTTTCTTTAATTTTAGAGGATTCAAAGCTCAAAGTAAGTGCAAAAGATTCAGGCTTAAGGGTTATTAGATTTGCGCTCTCAGCAATGTACCCATTTTTTAATAACGACTGAGAAACATTAACAAACAATCCAGCAGCTCTTTCAAAGCATTTTTGTAACGCATCAAGCTCTAAAGCAACCTCTGATGCATTATGGTCTTTTGTATCTCCCATAAGCATATTAGCAGACTCAAACGGTAGATCAGTTGAAAATCTACTTCTGTCACGATCACGGTGTACAAGTTCAACAAGATACCAAGCCTCAACATAAGCTGGTGTTCTATCATCAAGCCAAAAGCTGTGTGGAACCTTGATCCCGTTCTCACAAAAATACAGTTCTAGGTCAGGCAGATGTAAACCAATTTGCAAATCACCATCAAAAATTTTTGTCCTAAAGCTTTTAGATTCACTTTGCCAAAGTAAATCCATATGCTTTTGATCGTCCCTAGCCTTTAAGAAGCTATGCGTACAGCGAGCCATCCAAAAGAGCGCGTTATGCGCTTCAAATCGAGCCTTTTTATACTCACTTGTCTCAAAAATTTTTGGTTCAGGCCAGTTAAGAGTCAAAAAAATGCGCTTTCAAATAAATTGGAATGATGGAGATTTTGAAGAAGCTGATTGTTAACTGTTCTCAGCTAAAGCAATATATAAATTTTACAAAATTAGGTTTTAGAATTAAACGACTGTGAACAAACTGAGCTTACCAAACGTCGTCATCCTCATCCTCATCAAAAAAGGTGTTTTCATCGATATCATCATCTTCATCAAAGGTATATTCTAGCTGCTCAGCAACATAGACCATTATATCGTTTCCATCGATTTTCAGGTCATAAGTTTTTAAAGGGAGTTCAGCTTCATCCTGAAGCTCAAAGGTCTCTAAGTCCCAAGACCACAAATGTTTTGTACAAGTGAGTTTGCACCCTAACAATAGTCCAGACTCATCAAGTGGCTCTTCGAGGTGCGGGCACACTGGTGGTATAGCAACAAAACCAGATCTATGATGGGCAACCGCTATTGGTATCCCACTACCCACCCTGGCCCAAACCTTCTTTATTGAGCCCTCTGGTATTTCACTTTTCTCACAGACTTTTGTCCAAGTCATACGGCTAACTTTCTGAATTCAATAAATATACTGGCCACCATTCAACTATATTGCGCACAAGCCACCGTCTTATATTGGCCAATGCGAACCTTTATCCAGACGCCGATTATCAAGCTTTGCTTCACGATTGATAAACTTTGGAACACCATCTTTTATAGCGAACTTGTCAATATACTTACCAATAACAAAAAGTCTGCTCTCCCCAGAATCAAGGTGAGAGTTGATACCATCTAGCATGTTTTGATAAACTGTCACTGAACTTATCGCTTCCGCAGACTTACCGTCATCTGAAACGTCAACCGTATAGACAGAGGTGTGTCTATGAAGGGGCGAATGATCAGTATTATGCTTTGGCAGCATATCCATCAAACCCTTTAACTCTTTTTTATTTCCTTCAAAATAAGTCATATCTTTGTTTATTTCTGGGCTGAATGAGGTAATGGAATAAAAAAACGAATCGTCGCAAAGCTCAAACCAATCTGCCCAGTTGTGTTCATCCAGTGCAAGCGCGGCTTTATAGATTGTCTTTTCAATTTTTCTTTCCAGATCTGCTGCCATAATATTCCCCGTTTCTTTACTTCTTAAGTGTAAACTTTAAATTTTTAGTAAAATCAATTTTTAGATTTCAAAACTCTGTTGGTGCGATTTAAGAGGAGTCATCTCCTCCAATGGCTACTCAGTACCTTTAAGCCATGTCATGACCGCGCGCCACCGCTGTCGACTGGTGAAAATAAAGGGTTAGAAATCTGTTTAGGGTCAGGAGACTGATTCGTATCAAGACATTGGCGAGCCTCCATATAAGTTGCAGGATCATTAACAACTTCGACCGCAATAAGTTCTGCTCCCTTGTAAGTCCAAAAAGAAACTCCTTTGCCCCGTCTTCCCGGACGCGTCACTTGATAAGCCTCCTCATCAAGCACGGGAACAATGCCAACTGATTGCAGCTTTGCATCATACTGATCCGACCAGAACCATGGAGTTTGAATAACTGGTGGAGCTACGCCTGTAAAAGTTGATGCCGCCACCGCCGCTGTTTCCTGAGCGTTGTGGACAGATTCTACAGCCATGGTCTGGCTACGCCGCAACGCAACATCACCAATGGCCAAAACATCTTTATGACTTGTTTGCATCAAATCATCGACAAGAATGGGCCCACCATCTTCCCGCAGAGTCTCTAAACCCGCGTCAGATGCAAGCTTACTGTCTGGAAGTACACCTATGCCCGTAATCAGCATATCTCCCTTTATGGTTTTGCCATTGGCTAAAGTTACACTCTCAAAGATTCCATCATCCTGATTTATGTCTTGAACACCCACACCAGTTATTATGGAAACGCCGTTATCATCGTGAAGTTGTGACAGGTGATCAGCAAGAGGTTTGCTCGCAACCCTGGCAAGAATTCTATCAGCTGCCTCAATTACTGTGACGGTCATTCCTTTTTGATTAAGCGATGCAGCGACTTCAAGGCCTATGTAGCCACCGCCAATTATCACAACACTGTCTGAATTATTAGCTGTTTGACGAATGGCATTAGCATCCGATGGTTGTCTGAGTGTAAACGTATTACCCATACCTTTTGTTGATGGCAACTCACGCGGAATGGCGCCACTCGCTATCACTAATTTGTCAAAATGTATTTTATCACCTTGGTTAACAGTCACAGTTTTTTCATTAAGGTCTATTTTTTCTACATTTGATTGAGTTTTAAGTTTTATTTTTTGAGTTTTATACCATTTCTTTTGCCTTAAAAGAGACTTTGACTCTACTTTTTCACCGCCGCCTAGCAAAAAGCCCTTCGACAGTGGAGGCCTCTCCATTGGCCCACCGACCTGCCGATCAAACATAGTGATACGCCCTTCAAAACCATTTTTACGCAGCTTGTCTCCAAAAGCTATACCTGCGTGGCTTGCGCCCACGATGATGACATGAGGGCCGGTCAAGCTAGCAGAATCATCAATCTGTTCCAATTTTTTGGAAGGCGCGCCTACAACAGCCAAACGACTCTCTTTGTTTGGGTGTTGGTCCATCCATCGAGCCCATTCATTATGGTAATGGTTTAACTTTGCATGGCTATCTGAAGAAGTCTCAGACCTCTCATTGTTAGCCGCTGGGCGGCCAAGCCGAAAAGGTCCCAGATTCGCATTGTATAATTTAGTCCTTTGTCCGCGAACTTCAGTCGCATCACTTTTTGGAGCGAGACCTCTTTGCTCCAACAAAACCTCATTTTCACTTAAGGGCGTAATTGTAGTGAGGTTTAACACGGATCCATCTAAACTGAATGAGAAACCAGGGAACATATTAATAGAGTATGAATGATTAGCATCAACATCTGGAAACTCTTGCCCAATCACCGTTTTGGATTTTTCTCCGCTCAATTTTTTGTTCTGATGGCCTGTGTTTATCTCGCTATTATCATGCGAATCGCAAGTTATATGTCCATATTCGTGAAATATTGTGTTGGCAAACTGTTCATTTGAGCTCAAAATTTCGTCGT
This sequence comes from Candidatus Puniceispirillum sp., assembly GCA_028382965.1. Taxonomy (GTDB): domain Bacteria; phylum Pseudomonadota; class Alphaproteobacteria; order Puniceispirillales; family Puniceispirillaceae; genus UBA3439. Next base: position 373,704 of record JAOEUK010000001.1, on the reverse strand, counting down.
TATTTGATTTGTAATTCGTTTGGATTATTTTTTTATGATAGTGAAAAACTTCTAGCGGCTCGCTGTCGATGGCACCATTAATTTTTGCAAATGATTCTCCAGCCCACTCATCAAGTGAAGCCACCGGCTGATCGCTTAAATTGACCCAAACAAAACCACCAAACTTAACTTGGCAGCGCAGTCGCCTCAAACCAGCGTCATCTTTGCAGAAACGATCCTGATAACCCTCTTTCTCTCTCGCCACGTAAACGCAGTTTCCACGCATATCGAATTGCCATGCATGAAACATACAAGTTATGCGTTTAGGGTTTCCTGATGCTTGACCCTCCATAAAACTGCCTTGCGGTCGACGCTCAATAAGCATTCCACGATGAGGACATACATTGAGTAGTGCGTTGATTTTACCGTCTGGGGCTCGGCAAATTATTATATTTTCATTGCCAATGCTAGATGTCCTGAAGTCGTAAGGCTCAGGCAACTCTGATTCGTGACAAACAGGAACCCAGACGTTTTGAAAGATCCTAACTTGTTCTTCTAGGAATTGTTCATCAACAGCTGCCATCACCTGCTTATCAGACACAGGTTTCAGCGTGTTGGCGGTCAAAGCTTCATCCATTTGTGTTTCATTAGGCATGTTTCGTATCCTCATAAATGCGACGCATATCTGATTTTATGCTTACCTTCGCGTAAGACAACCATTGTTACTATTGCGCCATACTATCACTTGATTGAGTGTGTGAATAAATAAAAATCTTGATAGTTTTATTGAATAACTCTTAGTGTTTCCTAAAGATATGTGTGACAAAGTATCATACTACGATATTGTTGGGAAGTTTGGCTAAGCGATACACTCTTAAAATATCTGTTTCGTTAAAGCTCAAAATTTCAACAAAATATGTTAACAATGGGAGACATAACTAATGAAGATATCTATGAAAAACCTTACCAGTCTTGTGGTCGCAGGGTCCATCGCGGCATTGCCGACGTTTGCCTCAGCAGCCACAGATTTTGGCAAACCTGGCGAGTCAGTAAATTTGGTGATCGGCTATCAGCCGTATTACACCGAATCATGGACTGGTGTGGTAAATAATGGCAAGAGCTTTTGGAAGAAACACCTTCCAGCAGGTTCTACTGCTGAGTTCCAAGTTGGACTCCAAGGATCAGTTATCGTGAACGCGATGGCAGGTGAAAAGCAGCACATTGGTTACATGGGTGACATGCCCGCAATTGCTTCTACTTTTAAATATTTGCCCGAGCGTGGCGGCACGGACATTCGAATTGTTGCCGCTTTGGGAACATCTAAGCAGCAGTGCAACATTTTCCTAGTAAGAAATGATGCACCTAAATTTGCTAATGGTGTTGCTGCCGTTAAATGGATGGATGGAAAAATTACATCTGCTCCACACGGTGCTTGTACTGACAGATTTGCACAAGCCGCATTTAAATCTGCTGGCATTAAACCAAAAAAATACCTGAACCAGAACATTGAAGTTATCACAACTAATTTTCGGGCTGGAAAACTAGACGCAGCAGCCATTTGGGAGCCAACAGCTACTAAAATGGTTAAGGCCGGCATTGCTCGCCGCGCCGCATCAGGTGAAGACTTTGGTTTGCAGGACGGTGCTTTCATGGTCATGTTAAACGACTTGATTTCTCAGCGTCCAGACGCAGTAATGGGTTGGTTAGAAGCTGAGCTTGACGCTCAGGAATTTGTTGCTAACCCAGGTAATGCTGACGCAATCGCAGCGATGGCAGAAGCACAGACAGAGCAGATTGATGCATCTGTTCTCAAGGCAAGTCTTTACGACTCGCCAATGTCAGGCACAACCAAGCTACAACTTGATTTTGTAATCAGCGACGATGCGAAAACACTACTTCGCGACGCAACTGCTTTTCTTTATAGCCTCAAGAAAAAGCCAGCTGCTGCTGCACAAATTCGTCCAGAAGGTGTGATGGGTCAGTTTGCCGAGCGCGTGCTCGAAAAGCGTGGCCTCAAAACCCCTGTTGGTCGTATTATAGCTAAATAGAAACAACCTATAGAAAGTAAGGGCTAAGAAATTAGCCCTTACTTATTTACCTCCATTTATTTATTAATTATAAATTAAGCGCAGTAATTACACTGTCTATAATTTTTACGAAGCCGTGAGTCAGACTTACTGTACCAGAGGGGCCAACAAAGCACCGGAGTTCAAACTATGAGTAATGCAGCAAACACAAGAATAAGTGAACCTCAAGGCATTGATATGGTTTTTTATCGTATCAAAAAGAATTTTACGAGTGTTGACCCATATTTGACCGTTTTTGGTATATTTCTTTGGTTATTCGCTTATTGGGTGCTTTGTGAAGGATTGCAGATTTGGCGTTTTAGTAAATTACCAGGTCCTGTTGCTATCTCAAAAGACTGGTTTGCTTTCGAACCGTTTCAGGGAATCTCTATTTTTACTCAAGAATATTACGAGCATATAAGAGTTAGTTGCCAACGTATTTTAATTGCCTTTGGCCTCGCCACTGGTTTGGGCGTTCCGCTTGGTCTTTTTATGGGGTGGTCAAGAAAAGTCCGAGACTACGTGTTCCCAATTATTGAAACTCTAAGGCCAATTCCAATTCTAGCTTGGGTTCCTTTATCTATCTTATTACTCCCAGGATTTGAAGGTCCAGTGATCTTTCTTGCTACCTTAGCATCCTTTTTTGTAACAGCCCTGAACGCTATGCTTGGTGTTGATTCGATTGATGAAGAGTATTTTAGAGCTGCTGGATGTCTTGGATCTTCAAAGTGGGACGTTTTTAAAAACGTTGTAGTACCTGGCGCCCTGCCATTTATTTTCACCGGCCTTCAAATATCAATTGGTGTAGCTTGGTTCTCACTTGTGGCAGCCGAGATGGTGTCTGGTGACTTAGGCTTGGGCTATCTCATTGTTGATGCATATATGAATAATGTCACTGTCCCAATGGTGATTGCTATGATTACCCTTGGTTTCATTGGATATTTCAGCTCTGGTTGCGTGAGAGCCCTCGGCAATAAGCTTATGGCGTGGCATGTTAAGGAGCTTGCCCAACAAGGGCGGTAAGAACGCGCACTTAAACATAGATATTAATCACGGATTTGAAAGTAAAAGTCATGGCTAAAAAAACTTCTAAAACTGCCAAAAAAGGTGAAATAAGCATTAAAAATGTCACAAAGGTCTATGACCCTACAGGGGTGAATGTGATGGCTGTTGACAATTGTTCCATGGAGATAGCTGGTGGTGAAGTATGCATGATAGTAGGTCCATCTGGCTGCGGCAAAACCACTCTTTTAAACTCCATTGCTGGTTTTCATTCCATAACGGAAGGCAGTATTCACCTAGATGGTGAATTATTGTGTGGACCAGGAAAGCCAAAAGCTGAGCAGAGTGCTGAGCGTATGGTTGTTTTTCAACATGGCGCACTCTTTCCATGGAAGACCCTGCAAGAAAACGTAGCTTATGGTCCAACAGTTCAGAAAGCTATGTCAGCCTCAGAAGCCATGGATAAAGCAGGGCATATGCTTGCTGACGCAGGCTTAGGCAGCTTTATCACTAAGTTTCCCGGTGAGGTGTCTTCTGGTATGGCACGGCGTGCAGAAATTGTTCGGGCATTAATCAATAACCCAAAAGTACTTTTATTGGATGAGCCATATCGAGCAATGGATGCTTTAACCAAGCAGATCATGCATGAATCGCTGCTCGAAACATATGATCGCACTGGTGTCACCATATTTTTTATTACTCATGACCTCGAGGAAGCAATCTTCCTAGGTGATAAAGTTCATGTTGTCACAACACGTCCTTGCCAGCTAAAAAAGACAATTGAAGTTAAGATTCCCCGCCCTCGTTCATTTGAAACGCAGTCGTCTGAAGAGTTCAGAAAACTTCTTGTAGAAGTTAATGATGCTGTTCATGAAGAAGCTGTAAAAGCTTTCAAAGCCGGTGAACGGGAGATGGCTTAAAAGATTGATAAGCGCTTAAACATTTTTAATAAACAAATAACTGACAATACAAATAGGTAAATTGATGACAAATTTTTTACAGAAATTATTTGGAAACACAACGGGTCGTCGTGGTGTTAGTGCGATTATTGTTTTTGTAATCATTTGGCATGTTGGGTCGCAACTCGATGAGTGGACCGGCTATGACATGCTTGGAATAGGCTTGGTTCCTCCACCAGCAGATGTTTTTGTGGCTTTCCTCGGAGTGGTTCCCAAAGTTGGTTACTGGATGAGTTGGGTTGCCAGCTTTAGTCGGGTAATAACGGGTTTCATAGTTGCTATGATCATTGGCATACCTTTTGGATTGTTGCTTGCTGTAAACCGTTACTTCCGTGGTGTGTTTTTTCCTCCGTTTGAAATTTTACGGCCGATACCTCCCTTAGCCTGGGTTCCTGCATCGTTAATTTTTTGGCCAACAAACGAGATGTCCATTGCATTCGTTACCTTTCTTGGCGCATTTTTTACAATTGTAATCAACGTACTTGGTGGGGCTAGAAACATTGATATCAGCTACTTAAGGGCTGCACAGTCAATGGGCGCCAGTCAATTTGATTTATTCTGGAAAATTGTTTTGCCTGGAACATTGCCCTCTATCTTCACTGGAGCGGCAGTCGGCATGGGCATAACTTGGGAAGTTGTTCTTGCTGCAGAGATGATTTCTGGCGGTGGCACCCAGGGTGGTGGCGGTCTTGGCTTCTTTATCTGGAGCTCTTACATGGGTGGTTCACTTGAACAAATTGTAGTTGGAATGATTTCAATTGGTATTGCTGGCTATTTATCATCTAGCGCTATTAGGAAAATTGGTTACCATTTCATGCCCTGGCGGCGCCTGTTCTAACCCTTTGCCACCGTAGTAGGTCCAAACATATCGATTTCGCGATACCGGAGAATTTTTATGAGTACGCCAAAAACAATAACTAAGGCATCTAGTTCTGCCAAAGCTAAGAAGTTAACCAGCTCATTGGTAGAACTAAAAAATGTCTCTAAATCTTATGGTGAAGAATGGGCTTCTGATAATGTTTTAAAAAACATATCTGTTGAGTTTCCAGCCGGCGAGTTGACTGTTATCGTTGGCCCATCAGGGTGTGGTAAGTCAACTTTAGTTAACTTACTGGCAGGTTTTGAAAAACCTGATGAGGGCAGAGCTTTAATTGATGGTAAAGAGATTACTGGGCCGGCGAAAGATAGGATGGTGGTTTTCCAGGAAACAGCGTTGATTCCGTGGCAGACGACACTCCAAAACGTCACTTTTGGTCCCAAGATGAGGGGTGATAAAAAAGGTCCTAGCCTTGTAAGAGAAGCGGAAGACTTACTAATTAAAGTTGGACTTGGCGAATTTATGAACAAGTATCCCATTCAGCTATCTGGTGGCATGCAACGCCGAGCTGAACTAGCCCGTGCTCTCATAAATGAACCAACTGTGATGATCATGGATGAGCCTTTTCGTGGACTTGATGCAATGTCGCGTAGCTTGATGCAGGAGTTCTTCCTCGAGCTTTTTGATGAAAACCAAAAAACAAATATATTTGTGACTTCAGAAATTGATGAAGCAATTTTCTTGGCCGACAACTTGGTTATTCTCTCAAATAAGCCCACGACAGTTCAAACTGTTATTAAAATAGATCTACCTAGACCTCGGAATTACAAAATGCTGACGACAGCTAAAGCTTTTAAATATAGACGTCAAGCGATGGAGTTGCTTCACGGTGAAGCGCTTAAGAGTTTTGCGGTTCTTAAGTAAACTAGCCCAATCAAGAAAATTGATTGGCCACTCTCAGTTTACAACTGTTCATGCAGGGCGGTTCTGAATGTTAGATTTTTTGTTCTGGGTATCAGCAAAAAGCGTGGTTGTTACTTGCGCTATTATTGGCGCTTTGTTGGTAATGCTGGCACCTAAGTTAGGTTTTAGCTTTTGGCCTGTTGCGCGTGAGAACAACACCGGAGCCAAAGTAAAAAAAAATTCCGGGACTGAAAAAATTTTAGTTATGATTGGTTACAGCTTCGTTGGGCTGAGCGTTCTACTATTCATAGTTGCAGGTTTTATCGTTGACTTAAGATAATATAATCATTGAAGGCGCACACATGCCCCATATACAAGCAATTTCTCTGTCGAAATCCTATTCTGGAAAAAGTGCATTGGCAGATTTTTCGTTTGAGGCTGGTGATAGTGAGTTGATTGGCATCTTAGGCGCTAATGGGGCTGGTAAATCCACCTTAATAAAGTTGCTTGCAGGTGTAATTGAGCCTGATAGCGGTAATGCTATTCTCAATGGACATTCGATTAGGCAAGACAGACGCACCGCGCAAGCTCAGATAGGCTATTTACCTGAATCACCCAGTGGATTCGATGATATAACAGTATATGAATTTCTATCTTTTTCAGCTAACGCACACGGAATTTATGGGAGAGAGATAATCCCCGCTATTTCCAAAATTTGCGAGGAACTGGATTTAGATGACGTGAAATACATGAAGCTATCCAATCTCTCAAAAGGGTGGCGTCAACGTGCTTGGCTTGGTCAAGCTCTAGTTCATAACCCTAGCTTACTATTTCTCGATGAACCCACTGATGGCTTCGACCCAATTCAGAAAATTGCAATTCGGCAACACATTAAATTTATAGCAAAAGGCCGAACAATCTTGATGTCCACCCATATACTTGAAGAAGCTGAAGCGATATGCGACCAAATAATGATCATGAAGAGTGGTAGGCTAGTTGAATATGGAGATACTTCTTCATTTTTGGATAAACACGGTCGTCTCGAACAATCAATGATAGCTTTTGCAACCTAAAAGGACGGCCATAAAAATTATCATGAGCAACAGTTCAGCAACACACCCTTTGACAACAACTTTGTCACCTTGGGCTTGCACAAAAACTATCTTTAAGCATGAATTACGTCAGCGAGTGTATAACGTATCCACCGCAATTTTTTTATCAGGGATGTTGCTTTTTCTCACTGCATGCATCTTTCTTGTTGGCGATTTCTTAGACACTAATTTAGCCACCCTCACATTGCAATGGCAGTTTTTGCCTTGGATATCTATAATTTTTGTGCCCGCCTTAGCTATGCGAGCATTTCAAGGAAGGGGTTTAGGGGATGTTGGATTAATTCTATCCTATCCTATCCCTACGCATTCAACAATTGTTGGAAAATGGCTTGCTGGTGTGATTATATTAGCCTGTTTTCTCGTCCTAACTTTCCCATTTGCAATCACGGCTGCACTGCTTGGTGAGCCCGACTGGGGCATTGCCCTTGCAGGATACGCAGCTGCTTTACTGGCAATGTCACTGTTATATGCAATAGCAATTTTAGCAGCAGCAATATGCAAAGAAGAAATTAGTTCATTTCTTCTCGGGGCAGCCTTTATTACCTTCCTTCTATTCGTCGATACGAATGCCCTACAAACATCTTTAGTCCCTAATTCATTTCAGCATTTTAGTCATTATCTATACACATTTAGTCCTAAACATTGGATGGACGAAATGGCCACAGGCCACATTGGCTTATCCGCAATCGCTTATTTTATTTCATTCACCATTCTATGTTTAGCGCTATCTTGCTATCAATTGGGTGGCTACTACTCAACTAAGAGGCGGCCATATGTTTTGTTTGTAGCAGGGGTCTTTGGACTATTCTTTGCAAGCTGTATAGCCGGTATAATTGCTAATACTATTGAGAATTTAAATATTAATTTTGATCTAAGCGAACATAGAGAATACACACTGCGACCAGAAACAGTGTCAATTGCAACCACCAGTCCGGCGGAAACCAAAATTACGCTCTACTTGAATAAGGACAAAAATGCGATACCGCCAAAAATTGTTCAGCATATTAATCGTGTTGAAAGGGCCATAATCAACATATCAAAGCAAAGTCGCGACAAAATAGACTTCACAGTCATTGCCCTAGAACCAGATACTGAGGTTGCCGAAATAGCGGAGGTCGCAGGCATTAGAAAAATACCAATGAGTTCAGGGGATTCTTTATATTTTGGGGCCATTTTTACCACAAATACTAAAAGTTTAGTCACAAGCTATTTTGATTATAACCGCGCTTCATCTCTTGAATATGATCTCGCGCTTCAACTAAGTAATCTTGCAAGAGAGAAGACACCACAAGTAGGCATTCTTTCGTCTGTGCTAAAGCCAAACAACATCACCATACCTCACCCAGGTTTATCAATATTAGACGAATTAAAAAGCCAGTATGACGTCTCAATTATACCCTACTTTTCTGATGGCCTCACTGATCAGTATGACGTCTTGATAGTAATGGATGCACCAGTGATAAGAAAAACCACGTTAAAGGATATTGATCGCCACATTCAAGCTGGGAAAGGGACAATTATAATGCTTGACCCCTTCCAACGAATGAATAGTGCTAATGCTAACTTAACTATCAAGTCATCAAAAGAAGGACAAATTAATTCAATCACAGATTTATTACAAAACTATGGTTTACAGTTCTCTAGCAATAAAGTTGTTGGCGACTTTAAAAATGCCGCAACAGTGGAATCTACTACTGGCCAAAATTTTGCCTATCCTTACTGGCTTCAAATACAAAAAACCAATATTTCTCAGGCGCATTTAGTCTCAGAAACCCTAAATGAACTTTTATTTGTTGAGTCCGGTTACTTTAAAGCCAATAAAAATAACATTAAAATTGAGCCCTTAGTTACAACAAGTGATGAAACAAATTTGATCAGCAAAAATGAAGTGCATGAGAACTCAACAGAAGAATTAGCCACTAGTTTTAAAGTTACAGAAAAAAAACGACGCATAATTGCCGCTCACTTATCTGGAAATTTGAACTCTCCTTTTGAGGATCTTAATGATCTTGAGATTCAATCATCAGCTTCAGTGTTTGCTATTGCTGACGCCGACTGGATATATAACGGGTTTAGCTTAGCTGATGCTCGGATGGGTGATCGAGTGTTTTCACAACCGATAAACGACAATCATAAACTATTTCTAAACATGGTTGAATATATCTCTGGGGATCCTCGCCTCACAAAAATCAGATCTAGAAAAAGTCCAATTAGAACATTTAGCTCTATTGAGAGAATGCTTTTTGAAAGCAGAAAGCAATACCATAACCGGGAGACCGAGTACGCAGCGCGTATTAATAATACGGACAAAAGTATAGCCAAAGTACTTGAGATGACCGGGGCAAAAGGCATTGAAGATTTACCATCATCATTAAAACAAAAAATCAAAAATTTACGGTTGGCGGCTTATCCAATAAAGCGTGAATTACGTGAGATTCGTTTAGCGATGCGCGAAGGAATTAACGATCGATTTAAAACCATTACTTTAGTTAATTTTTTGTCCGGCCCAATTTTTACGCTCTTTGCTTTTCTGTTTGTACGGCATTTTCGTAGAATTGAAGGCTAACTTAAATTCTCAATGTCAAAAGCAAATTATCAAAAGTTAAGATAAAATCCACTTTCACTAATGCATGGTTCCATCGTTACAGAGATGCTTCTTTGGATACAGGTGCTTGTACCGGCACGCTACGTGCTCAGATATGTGATCCGCCATTAGAATGCCAACAGGTCAGCACGGTGGGGCTCGTGCTATTGGGCAGTGTTCGTGAAAAGTGTTGCCGAATGCTGGTTTATAAAACCGCATCCCCTCCAGTTTTTATAATATCAAAAAAACACCCTTCGTTATTTTTCATACTACTGCAAGCAATTAAAACCTCTTCCCTAGCTTATTAGTTCAGAGTAATTTCAGTAGAAGCACTTTCAGCCTCATACGTATAAATGTATACGCCAGAGAAATTTGTTTGTATGTAATTGAAAGATTTTTTTATATCCTCAAAAACCGTCTTTGACTTTGCCTCAAAATTTTTCAATTACATACTGCTGTCAAATTTTGTTGAAATGGCAAGGCTTCCACATGGGCCCAACGAAACATTTATAGATTGCATGTTGCAAGACCGAATAAATTTCGCAAGATTTTCTGCAAAAAAAGAAGAAGCAATTTTCGCATCAGTAGGATTAACAAACTTTAGATTATAAACTTTGGCGTACATTTCTATTCCAATTCACTAAACATTTTATCAACCAACTCAGAAGCATCGTTGCCAGTAATTTTAACTCGCTTCATTGGCTTTGGCGTAAGACCCATTTTTTCAATCAACCTACGGCCGTCCGCTGTTAACACCACGTTTGATTTAAGGTCTATCTCACAAAATTTATTTTTCAACAGGTTTGTTGCATCTGGCTGATCAACACTCATGTCTGACTCTAGCAATAACAAAGCCTTAAAATCCGTTAGAGTTGCTGCATCGACTTCTTTTGAAAGCGCATCTGAAGCGCGCACAATTTTTTCTGCTGTTAAACTACGTTGTTCTACTTGGAGGTCTAATAAGTGAGCAATGTTTTTGGTGATACGTTTGATAAGCTCCACTTGTTCTACAGACAATTTTTTAACGTCCGTATTGAATAAGCACAGCGTTCCAAGAGCATAGTTATCACGGTTAACCACCGGAAAACCGGCGTATGAATGGGGCGCGTCACCTGACTCAATAAACGGATGTTTTATCCAATCAGGATCCAGATAAAAATCTTCAACAATCATTGGCTCTGTATCTAGCAAAACATAGGAGCAAACATTCCACTTGGAGCGCTCTGTTCGTGCACCAACTTCATAACTCTCATCCACGCCTGCAGCGCCCATCGAACACTGCGCCTCACCATCAAAAAGGCTAAATTTTGCCTGCTCATACCCCGTAAGGTCTTTTGCTAAATCACAATATATTTGAAAAAGGTCAGAATTCGGAGCATCAATCAATCCCGTTTTAACAACAGCCTGCACTCTTCTTTCTTCATTTTCTGGCCTTGTCGCAAAATCACCAGACGACGGTCTCGGAATTGTTTGTAAACTCATAAATTGAAGTTCCTTATGCTCTTTATATTGATTCTAATGTCAAAAATAAAAGAAATTTTTTATCAAGAGGCCAAATTACAATGCAGAGAATTCTCCATAGCTGGAAACCAAATTAGGATTTGATAAAGTTTAAATTTCAACTTTAGCCAATTAGCGATTGTTCAACACCGTGTCAATATTTCTATTGAACTACATTCACCCGCCAAGTTGAATATTTCCTATCAACTTTTAAACAATCTTCAATCACTAGAGATCTTATTAAATGCGATGGGGTTCCACCGCCACCTTGCCTAGATTTTTTTGAACTAATTACGACACAAAACTCAGGTTTGCTCTTAATCTTTATCATGTCATTTTTTGTCAGTTCAAATTTTTGAAACGCTTCGTCACTACACTTATTCAACATTAGTTTAGCATTTTTAAAATAGCCCTCAGCTTCCATACAGACATCGAAGGCAGGCATAAAAAATAAGCCCTGCTTTAATAGATCTCTATCAAAAGCCTGATCAACAGCAATCGTTCCTTGATAGGAATAACAGCTATGTGCTTGAAGCCCTTTTTTAACCTTTGCGCGTTCTTTGTGACCCCTAATGTCTATGCAAAAACCCCTCTTTTCATCCAGCTTGTCTTGCAGCTGAAGCTCAACAATTTCTGCGCTCCAAGCAGTCTGACAAAATACTATTAAAAACATGGCTATGATTAAATTACGTACCATTTGAAGAACCTCCTATGCATCAGCAAAACTTGATCTAAATTGAGCTGCCCATTTGCCACCCTTGAATGTGATAATCCAAAAGGAGTCAAAATTGTTAATCAGTTCATTTTTATTGTTAAACCGATTTATTTCTACTATTAAATGCACTTTATTAGGACTTTCTTTCTGAACATTAATTGAGTTCCACTCTGTTCGAGCCCACCTCTCACCAGCTCTCACGCGAAAGTCAGAAAGGTACGTTTCAGGAGACTCCCAGCAACTTAATCTAGTACCAACTAATCGATAGTGAGGGAAATGAAGTGTTTGAGCAAGATCGTCTTCTTGCAATGAGTTCAAAGCTTTAAGATGGCACCTCATTACCTCCAAAGCCGACTCAGTGGCTTTTTTGTTCGTGGTCACAGTTGCCTCCTACACAAGCCTAATTGAATCAAGTTAAATTGGAGATTGTAAGCCCGTTTACGGATTTTGTCTTGCCTGCAACATTTTTCATAGTCTCTATAATCAGCTCTGTACTTTTACAACACAGGGAAGCTCTGTTTTTTCCTCTAAGTCAAAAATAGAACGGCCTGTAAAGTTAAGATGGCGCCCATAGGTATGAAGCGAAACTGCGACTTGCTTACCATTATTCCAAACACTGTGAATGTCTTCAGGCATACAGCATACAACTTTTCCTGGAAACAACGTTTCTTCATGTGTTACTTCAAGATCTGCAAATCCAGGTCGGCTCTTGTCATCAATCCTACAGTAACTTGTTTCATGTTCTTGTCCTTCAATACCGGCTACAACCGCCCAAGTCTTATGGTTGTGAGCTTTTAGGCCTCTTCCAGGAGCCCATGCAATGACAAAAATAGCTAGATCATGGTTCTCTTCCTCATGTAGAAGATGCAAACCAAAACCCTGTTGAGCGTCCACTTCGCGATAAACATTATTGAACCATGCTTTTTCAGCAGCAAAGCGTTTGGAAAGAGGTTTTATTCGTGAAGTTATAGCTGTTTCTGATTCATTTTTAGCTACAATTTTCCTTATATCTGCAACATAGTCCTCGATTAAATAACTTTTCATACATTTAAACCTTTTTCTCCAGCAATGTTCATAAAAGGATAAGTGCTCACTGCTTCTACTGCAAGCGTGAAGCAAAACGTCATGACAACAAGTCGCCATTTGACATAAAGCCAGAAACGTAAAAAATTTGAGCATCAGTAAACTAAAAACTATTTTACTACTGAACCATTAATGTCCGCAGAAACTAATGCTGAACCAACTCCAATTAGTTGTGGTCCGATTATAAACTAGATTTAACCGTCGCCCTTTGTCTCTGCAAACTTTACTGCCATTGTAGGGTTGTTTCGGGTCAATCTTTTTATTGTCACATCTTGCGCTTTATCATTGGCTATCCGAAGGTTTCTATCAGTGCTCAACAGAGCATCCTTTGTCTTTTGTAGATGGCTAATTGACTTGTCAATTTCATCTATTGCGGTTGCAAATTTTCGCGATGCCAATTCAAAGTTCTTACCAAAAGCTGTTTTAAACGTCTCCAACTCTGTTTCAAAATTAGTGACATCTATATTTTGCCCTCGTATTTGAGCTAGCTCAGATTTGTATTTTAATGAGTGCATCGCTGCATTTCTTAATAGCGTAATCATTGGAATAAAAAACTGTGGCCTAATAACATACATTTTTGGATACCTATGAAAGACATCGACTATGCCCATGTTATACAATTCGTTATCTGGCTCCAATAAAGATACTAATACCGCATACTCACATCCCTTTTCATGGCGATCTTTATCTAACTCTCTAAGAAAATCTTCATTTTTACTTTTGGCTGTAGTCGTATCAGTCTCATTTTTCATTTCAAACATTATTGAAACAATTTCAGTCTTATTTTCATCATGGTCTCTGAAAATATAATCACCTTTGCTCCCTGTTCTTCCATCATTGTCTTTCTCAAAAAATGCTGTTTGAAATGCAGTAGAACGCAATCTGTTAAATTCAATTTCACAGTGCTGCTCTAACGTTTCACCAACCATTTTTGTAGACAACTTAGCTTTCATATCTTTTAGTCGTTCGATATGATCATCTCTATCTCGTATTTGGGTTTTATACTTATCTTTAAGTAAATTCTCAGAATTTTGTTTCTCTAATAGGGCATTTTTCAAATCATTGTTAAGTTTGTCTCTTTCTTTTTCCATTGCCCTAACAGCTTTATCAACGACAAGCTGAGTTGAACTTTCTTTCTCTCTGATTTGTGAATTTAAGCGTTCAATCTTCATTTCTTTCTCAGCCTTTATTGCTTGAATTGTGCTCTCTGATTCTTTTTCCAAGAGTTTCAAAGCTCCAACTTTTTCCTTTTCAGCCTGAGTAAGACGTTCGTTAAGCTGACTTTCAAATTCTCTGGTATAAACTTGTTTGAGAATGTTTGCGTAACCAGCTTCATCAACCTGAAATGCTTTATCACAGTGGGGGCAAATAACTTCATTCATCAAACAAACCTCTAAGTTGTTAATATTTCAATAATACGCCTGCTTAACTATTTTGAGCAATGAGCATTAACAAATTACAAAATTATAAAGGCTTCATAACAAGCTTAAATTATAGAACAAAAAAGCAAAGATGAAGATTAAGTCTGAGCACCCTCTTGAATAACCTACGACATGACATGTTATATGGCGCTTAAGTGACTTTTCCCACGCAATTTCTCTAATTAGACAACAGGCCAGAAGCGAGTTAAAAGCATACAGAAATCATTACTACAGAATGCAAAATTAAGAACAAACATTCGTCACAGTAAATCACAGTCACCAAAAAGCAAAACGCCCGAGCAGTAGCTTAGTAAGATTGGGAGAACGCAGTGCCAGAAGGCCATACCATCCACCGCGCAGCACGTGACCACCAAAAGATATTGGCTGGCCAACTACTGACTGTTTCGTCACCACAGGGCAGGTTCACTGAAGAGGCATCTCTTCTTACAGGGCAGTTTTGTCTTGCCGTGGAGGCGTTAGGAAAACACCTTCTTTATCGTTTTAAAAATGGTAAAACACTCCATATTCATCTCGGCCTCTTTGGACGGATTCGAAAACGTAAATTACCGCTTGTTGAACCGCGGGGCGCTGTACGTGTCCGCCTCGTCAGCAGCACGCACGTGATAGATATCAATGGCCCAACTATTTGCCAGATTTTGGCTGAATACGAGGTGATGAAATTAATTAAGCGGATAGGACCCGATGTGCTGCGCTCGGATGCGGATCCTGACCTAGCTTTTAATAAAATAGTAAAGAGTAAGGCGCCAATTGGTCGTCTAATCATGGATCAGTCTGTAATGGCAGGAATCGGAAACATTTATCGCTCAGAAATCTTATGGCGCCAGGGAGTTCACCCCGAAATACCAGGAAAAGCTATCAACCGGCAAACCTTTGATAAAATTTGGGATGATGCAAAAGCGTTGCTTATGATTGGTGTAAAGCACAATGCCATTATTACTGTAAATAACACACGCCCGTCAAAAAGCCGCTATCAAGAGCGTGTCAACATCTTTGCAAAAGGTACTTGTCCGAAGTGCAAGGGCGCAATACGGCGCTTTGAGATCAGCGGGCGAAGAACATTTGTCTGCGAAACCTGCCAACCTTTTGGGGTTGAAATTGAACGCAAACAAGAGAAAACGTGAAGACGTATGACCACTAGACATATAAACAGAAACATAAAAACCCCAATTTCAAGAGATTTCGTCTTAGTTAAATTGTTAAATATATAAGTTATTTTGAAGTGCAGAGATTAAAATCTACATCCTTCAGGTTTTTAACCTTTATATGTGAATGTTACTTCGACGCAGCGATGGCTGCAAAGTAGAAAGCATCAAAATTTCGCAGCAGCGGTGCCTCTGGAAGGTCGATCTTCCGGTTGACGATAAAGGGCACGTCCTGCTCAGTCAGCCCACCATGGCTTCGAAGAGGCTCATCCAATGCTGCTAAATCATGTCTGTCTGCAGAGGTGCCAATTGTCATGTTCTCACTCGAAATTATGACGATATTACCAATCCTATCAGCCGGTAATTCAAAGCGCCGAACAGCTTCATCGCGGTCGATCACCAGCATGATTCCGTCGATGGCGGCAAGCCTGTCACTGATCTCAACAATGTCTGTGCCATCAGGCAGATAAGCTGTAGCGAATGACCCCAGCGCCCCGTGATGAACAACATAAGGGTCAGTGATTGGCAAGATAACCCGCGCTGCCGCAGCTCCAAGCCAATTATCAAGAAGATCCTGAACATAGATCACGGCTGGTTCACCCGCGTTGTCATGTTTTGGCTTCATACCATGATCAGCGGTCAGGATAATTGCTGCGCCAAGTTCGTCAAGCTGGCCAAGGTAGCCATCCACCATGGCGTGAAAATCCAATGCGCCCTGTTGTTCTGGTGAAAATTTATGCTGAATATAATCAGTCGTCGACAGATACATAACATCCGGCTGCCATTCAGTCAGTAACTTGACGCCTGCGGCAAAAACAAATTCAGACAGCTCGCCAGAATAAACTTCTGGGACCGGACGTCCAAGCCAAGCGCTGGCATCATCAATACCGTTAACCATCTTCGTTGCCTGGTCAGCGCGTTCGGCGGAAAAACAAATTGCACGGTTATCATCATAGGACAACCCATTTCCCAGGAGAGCACGAAGTTTATCCTTCGCCGTCACCAGTGCTACCCGAGCGCCAGCAGTATAGTAAGATGAAAAGATAGTCGGGGCACGAAGAAAGCGTACATCATTCATCATCACCTCTTTGCCAGTCTCTGGCTCAAAAAGATAATTGCCGCAAATTCCATGAACCGCTGGCGGTCGCCCTGTAGCGATTGACATATTGTTCGGGTTGGTAAAAGAGGGAATAACCGAATGGGCAATCCGGCTAGTCCCATTCTGCCTGATACGCTTCAAATTTGGCATCAGCCCACATTCGATGGCTACATCAAGATAGGTCGGTTCACAACCATCAAGACAAATCACAATTGCGCAAACTGCAGGGACCTCATAACGCCGGCCATTGGTTTCTACTGGAGTAGTTAGTGACATTGTTGATATCCTATTTTTCTGTCTAATATCTAGCTTATTACTCAATTTTATTGTCTGATCAATGAACCCTTATGGGACGATTTGTTGTCAACACCCATCAGCCATAAATGCTATTTAATCGAGTCCACCATTGGTAAATCATAGCTTCATTAAGGTACCAAACGAAAAAAAGGTGCAACCCAAAAAGGCTGCGCCTGATATTAACGTTTACCTTATCTAATTATTTGATCACCTCATATCATTTAGATCTACTGCCCTCAGGTTATGAGCATGATAAACAGAAGGGCTGCCTAACCATGCGCCCCGTAGTGACCACTGATCATTTGGCTAATAAGTTTTATCATCTTATGATTGCGATTGAGAGGATTCAAAATTTGTTCTTCTATAGCTTGGTAGTCCGAAGAACCATCATCTTTATAATTTTGTTTTTCACGTAGTTGACCGTAAGTTAACTTTGTTTTATCGAGCGAAAATTCTTGCCTAATAATTTTTTGGACCCCATCAAAATCAAGGCTTAGCGCTTGACGCAAAACATCATCGTTGCTGTGTCGATTAGACTCTGCAAAGCGTGGCACACGACAAATTAAAGCGAGTGAGTCTATAATTAACGCTACTCTAACAGCATGTATTAGGTCGAGAGCTATGCGTTCATTGCCACTTATACGTACATCTGTAATACCAACTAATTTGGATAGACGATATAAATCAATTAGATCATCACGCAACCACCAAACGACGTCCTGGACTGCCTCTGTGCGTATATCATTGGATAGCATTTGGCCAATCTTACGATAAGCAGATAGATTATGTGGTTGATACCCATGGTAGGCTCGATCAATCCAAAACCCATTATCAAGCAATTTAGCATACGCAAGAACGGTATTTAATGAACCAAGTTCCTTTGCCGCTAAGACATGCCCAAGTAATTGTTTTAGACGCGGCGACGATTTGTAGAGTTTAGTAAATTGTTCAGTGTCTATTTGCGCTGCCCCACCAAAACCCGAAATGACATTCGCTAGAAAACCCAACTGCTGAAGTATCGCATTATGAGGAATCGCACGCATTTTTGATGGATCTTGACGGCTTGTGCCAGTCTGTGTTGGACGTTTAGCAGAGCGTGATCCAGTTTTAGGTAGAAGATTAACACTAAAGATATCCAAAAAAATTCCATAATTTTGATCATGAAATAGCTTTTCATGCCATGCTTTTAGAGACAAAAACATATCCAGTGGGTAATCGTGGTTTTTATAGAACCCATCCTCCTTCCATGCTCGACTTGGCGGGTTAATTTCTGCTGCAAACAAACTATATATTGTTGATAATGCCAAATGTTCGTTCCCGAACATACGATAACCGTCTCCACCTTGAAAGCTCGACTCATGGTGAATTTGTACGCCAATTCCTTTACAATGGGCCCTCACGTATGGCGTTAAGATAAAGTTTTGTCGGTCCTCAATTCCAGGGCCAGCGCACCCGCGTCCAAGGGACTCGCCATGCGTATTAAAAATAAGAAAATCAACATCACAATTTAAATTGTCCTTGATCAAGTCAGCAATCTTGAGTTGAAGTCTTTCAATTGCAAGATTAGCTGAAATTTGACCTATAAACCGACCGGCATCAGAAAAGCCTGTTTCTATCGCTAACCTCCCACGTTGGCGAACGTAAGCACAAAAGACCTCATGACCCAATAACTGTTCAATAATTTGCACGCCATGTTCCATAGCAAATGTAGTCTCAAACAAAGGAGAAATATCTAGTCGATTAGTAATTCCAAATTTGTGTGCCAAGTAAAGGGCAGTCAAAATGGTAACTGGCTTTTCACACTCAGCAATTAACAGTCGGATAGGTTGGTCAGAATCAATATGCTTCAAGATTTGAGTTGCGAGCATTAACTGGCGGCGAGCAGTAGCATTTTCTTCGCTTAAGCTCTGAAAATTAATTTCCCAAGACGGTTCGGTCGCAATACGTGTGGTCAATTCTTCCATGAGTATGCGACTACGTATATCCTGAAATGCGGAAGGGTCACTTTGGCCCTCAACTACTCCCATCGCATTACGTAGTTGCACAGCATTAATCCGCAAATGAATTTCACCCATACCAAAGCCATGACAAGCAATGTCTCCAGCAAGTACTAATAATTTTGTAGCAATTTCCTCATCAACAATATTGATGGCTATTTTGTGAAGGCGGTCAGCAAAATCTTGACTACTTACAAGTTTATTTGGTCGCTCACTCAAACAATCAACTACGGTGGAAAAACTAGTTTCATCAAGTTTTGTGAAACGTGTGATGTCAGAAATTGTTTTTTCTTTTTCACTGTTTAGTTCCAATAGCATCTTTGCAAGATTTGATTCATTTCTGGCGTACGGCGCTAGCTCCGAAGAGTAGAGCTCCAAACTCATTTTTTTTTCAGTTAGCCTGATTACAAAGCTGTCGAGCCAGGTTATGTCTGATCGGCCATCCAAGTCATACCCAACCCAGGTTGATATTGCGCACATTTTTGGCAAAATATTTCGCCAATCTGAAGTTTTTGCAAGGCGCTTTGCTGTCAGAATTTTATGATGTAATGATCTAATAGCTGCTCTGGCGTACAACATCGCCGTTACCGCTTCACTATGTTCATCCTTTAAGCTTATTGAATGCCTAGATTGATAGGCATTCTCCGGAACCGCGTTAATTGTGTTAGTACTAGCAGCTAATGATAGATCAGCCGACCTGCTCGCGGCCAACGCAAATACTGGATGTGCTGTGAAAACAGCGTGGTAAATTGGCTTGCCAATATCAAGTGATACTAAATTAATAGATTTTAAAATGTTGTCAAAATTCTGATCACTGCCGGTTTTTAAACGGAGCTGACTGGTTTGCTTATTCCAAATTTCACCACCAAGTTGTTTAAGCAGTTCATTAATTTGGTCATGACTAATCTCTTTTTTGTAAAGACGCTCACAAACCTCGTCCGCGACAGCTAAAATAGGATTCAAGACAGACACGGAGTTCCCCTGCTCACGAAAGGCTTCGAGCTTTTGCAAAAGCTCGATCTTTAGATTTTGTTTAATCATTATTTTTCATTTCAGCAGGATGGCTCCATAACTTCAGGGATTAATTAGTTTACCAAGTTTGTTCGCATTTCTTTATTTTATACTAGAAACTTAGGCGTAGATGTACATAGAGTTATTCAGTTTTTAGAAGTGTTGAAACTACCGCTTGAACTGAAAATAAAAATAAGACGCAACCCCGGAAGATTGCGCCCTAATTAGACGATTTATTATTATACGTTTTATAAAATCTTGTTCTTAACTATTCTAGTACATTCCACCGCTAGAAGTTCCGGTAGTCTCACAGGCAGCAAGTCCGTACATCAAGACCAAAAAGGTTGTGTATGTAAGCAATCTTTTAAACAAAATATTTCTCCCAATTCTGCTACAATTTCCTGAACTTCATTTCACTCTATTTTAGTTAAGTTATAAAGCTGAATATGTGAAAGGATTAGATAAATTAATAACCTTGATTAAGTAGCGAAGCTACTAAAAGAAAATATATGATTTTTTGCTGATCACAGACATTATTTATCTGGCGACACGACTTTTGAAAAATATACCTGCTAGAATTTAACTACATTTCCAAAGCCGCTGATCCAATCACTATGGAGACGGCTTGTGTGGGTTGACTAAGTTCATTCGGGTCGGACCATGCTAAATCTGGGCGCAGAGGCAGTTTCCTAGAAAAAGTGTTGTCGGGTTCTTCTATTCTGTGCCTTTACAATGTTTACACCCGCAGTCATTTCTCCAATGCCAAGTAGTGTAACACTGTGAGCAGTTGGTTCATGATTCATATGTTCACCGTGATTCATGTGATCCATAGTTGGCGCCATATCTAGATATAAAAATATGATACCCAGTGCGACAAAGATCAATCCTGCCAAGTTGCGTCTTACTTTTTTCATTTTACAACCATTCTTCCATTGCATGTGGTTTGATCCATTGTGATCATATTTTAATAATTTTTTTATTTTCTAAGTCCCAAATGGAGGCTAGAAAATTAATGATCAATTCACGTATTATACAGCGCACATTGACAATCTTTTCTAGCCTGTTTACTGATTAATGTGTACCGTTTGGTCTGTACAGCGTGCTTTAAAGCTTAATTAAATGCAAAACAAAATTGATAGGGGAAGTCCAGATGTCTCTCGCACCCATAAATTATGATTTCGGAAACGCTTCAAACTACTCATTCGCCACAACGATTACTTGCGGAAATGAAGATGCGCGGAAAATGTTTGTTGAAGCCTTTGGGCATATGCTGAATTTTAACCACGAACAAGCAATTGGTTGCTACATGAAGGTTACCGAACTGGATTCGACCTGCGCAATGGCATATTGGGGTATCGCATATTGTGTCTCCTCAAACTACAACTGGACGCCTGGCTTGGGTTCGGGCTTCGATCCAATTCAACAGGCTATCGCTCTAAAAGCTGGCTGTACAGAACTAGAACAAGATCTTATCGATGCATTAGCCGAGCGCCACTCTGAAGACGCACGTGACGCAGCTGACCCTTCAGTGCTTAACATGGGCAACACTCCAGAACTCAATGCTGCGTTTGCAGCAGCTATGGCTCCTCTTTACATTAAGTATAAAGGCAACTTGGACGTTGCTGCAATTTATGTAGAGGCTCTTATGAATCTCAAGGCATGGCAACTGTGGAACAAGAACACTGAGACTGGTGAAATCACTCCGGCGGATGACAACACACTAACTTGCGTTCAAGTTATGGAAGATGCCTTTGAGAACATCGACGGCGCAAAGGAACACATTGCATTGTCCCACTTATATTGTCATTGTTTGGAGCTGTCTCCATTCCCAGAACGCGCTTTACCTGCAGCGGATTTGCTGCGCACCGCCATGCCTAGTATGGGTCACCTCGTACACATGCCTTCTCATATAGATGCTTGGGTTGGACAATGGAAAGAGGCCATGGAATGTAACATCGACGCTGTAAAAGCGGATGATAAATACGTCGAACTCACTGGCAACGAATCACAGTTTTACAAATTTTACAGAATGCACAACCACCACTTCGTTGTCTGGTGTGCAATGTTTGAGGGCCGATATGAAACCGCTATCAAATACGCTCGAAAGGCAGCGGCTGCAAATCCTGCAGGTGACGAGAATTCAGGCGTACAATTCATGCTTGCTGGAATCATACCAATGGGTAAAATCTTCCTTGAATCTTACGTCGCCATGCCTTTGCACGTCATGATTCGGTTCGGTATGTGGGATGAAATAATTGCCGAACCAACTTTCTCAGATAAGGAAGTCTTCGCTTCCACTATTGTAACACAACACTACGCTCGTGGTGTAGCCTATGCCTCCAAGGGCATGGTAGCAGAGGCAGAAGCAGAACAGGTTCTCTTCGATGAAGCACTTAAAAACCCAGCTCTTGCTGGCCGTGTACTGCACAACAACTTAATGTACCAAGACCCAAGCGATGGCCCGTGTATTCATTTGGTTAATGCTGCTGTTTTAGCTGGTGAAATCGAATACCGCAAACAGTTCCTAGCCAAGGCTCAAGGTAAAGCGTCTGACTTTACTGCTGCTTTTGACCATCTACGTCGCGGTGTCAACCTCTCACTCAACCTCGCTTATAACGAGCCTTGGGGACAGATGCAACCTGTGCGCCACATCCTTGGTGCACTCCTTTTCGAACAAGGCGAGGTCGAAGAAGCAGAAGCCGTATACCGTGCTGACATTAAACTTTGGAAAGACAACATGTGGGGCTTATTGGGTCTTAAACTCTGTCTTGAAGCGCGAGGCGATGCACCTGGGGAGCTTGCCGAGGTCACTGCTTTATTCAATGAGCGCAGCTCTCGTGCGGACATCGTGCCAGCAAAAACCTGTTTCTGTGCTCAAGACAGCATCGAAAAGAGTTGCTGTTAATAAGCCAGTTCTAATTTGATAGCATAAGGAGGGCGGGTCATTCCGGCCCTCTGTAGCTGTAAGCCGGTGCTGGTGTCCATCCAATTGGTTGATAATGGTCAAACCGAGCACGGTTCAAATGCTGATTTTACTGCTGCAACAGCTGCATCTAGATCTGTAGTATTCACCAATAGAATGTCACAGGTTTTCTTATCATTCGCCGGATTGAGTGACGAGTATGTTTAATTAGACCTGGGTTTAACCCAGGAACCGTTAATGTAAAACTTGTAATAGTTATTCTATATTTTCTCTTGAAAGTGCTTGTTAAATAAATTTGAACGTTCTTAGCGCCGGCCATCAGCAAGTAACAGCGACCGAACTTCGCGGCGCAGCAACAGCATTGATAAGGCACCAAGAAAGGGGCCAGGTACAAGTATCACGAAAACCCAGCGCCAACTACCTAGGTACTCTGCTAAGACTGGTAACAACCAGATAACAAATATCGTTATGGCAAACCCAACACCCATTTGAAATGCCAACGCAGAACCAACCATCGATTGGTCAGAAAGCTCAGTGACCGCGGCTGAAAATTGAGCGCTATCCGCAACTGCCGTTAACCCCCAGATCAATGCAATTGTGATAAATAGCCAAGGGGGGCCGTTAAAACAGAGCCCAATGAGGAGCGCGCTTGTGCCTGAAATAATCATGAGGAAAGTAGTTGCGTAACAACGACCTATACGATCTGCTAACCATCCACCCAAAACGCAACCCGGTGCGCCTGCTGCAATAACTAAAAATGTCAGTAACGCGGCATTTTCCAGACCAAGTCCCGTGCTCTTTGCTGCGATAGCATATGCAAAAAACCAACCCCACATCGCATAAAGCTCCCACATATGACCAAAATAGCCCATATTGGCTAGCATTACTGGTCGGTCTCTAATGATGCGCCCCAGTTGATTTAAATCTGCCTTAGTCTTGGAAAATTGATGGGGTCCGTCGTGCAAAAAAAATGCAAAAAGCATTGCGGCTATAAGACATGCCAGTGAGCTCAAGAGAATTACCAATTTCCAGTCAAATTGGACTCCAACAGCACGTATAAGGTGAGGCAAAGCGGATCCGAGCGTCAGGGCACTCAACATTATTCCCATTGCAAAACCACGTCCTTTTTTAAACCAGGTAGCAATGAATTTGATTACCGTGGGGTATATACCTGCTAAAGCCATCCCCGTTATAAATCTAGAAAAAAGCGATAAGGCTACTCCAGGTTCCAAAATTAAAAGTGCATTTGCGATACCAGCAACAAATGCAGATATAGCCATAATGGTTGAACTTTTATAAATATCTAACAGGGATAGTAGGCTCACAATAAGGGCGCTAATGACAAAACCTGCCTGTACACTATTGGTAAACCAAGTTGCTTGGGACAGGCTTAGCGACATTAGCTTAGTCAACTCTGGTACAACAGCTGTTGCCGAGTACCATGTGGTCAAAGAAAGAACAAGTGCCACACCAGTAACTACAAGAACAAACCAACGGTTTGATAATACGTTTGACACCTAATATATTCCCAACAAGTTGATATAGTTTATCGGTTAGCTGCCCACTTAAACCAACAGTATCTTTAATCTGGTTTGTATTTTGATAAGTAATTACTTGAATTCAATGGGTTTTAACACTGAAATCACACGATAGATTCGCTTTTATTTAACACGGAATGAATATTTTTTAGCGAGCTAAACCACAACAGTAATTTCATAAAATCCCATTCTTCAATTAAAAAAAACTGTAACCATCATGTTGGCAGTAGGGATTAACTCTCAGAAAGAAAAAGAGGCACATCGACGAAGTAAATTCTCAATCATACCACCACTACAAACGCCAATAGTGGATACACTGAGAAAGTTCACACTGGCTTGTTAGGGTAAGCATCGCCTTCAAAACCTTAAAAGAACCATAGTAATAAAAATACCTTGTTCCGTCGACTCTCAGCTTTTTTCTGTTAAGCCTTTAGCTTCCTAATCTCTTCGACCAGCGCAGGCATAATTTCCTGAGATTTTCCAACTATACCGAAACGAGATGATTTAAAAATTTCTGCATTTGGATCAGAATTGACCGAAACAATGGTCTTAGAGTTACCGCAGCCCGCCATGTGGTGACTAGCACCAGAAATTCCGACCGCAAGGTATAGTTCAGGTGCCACTGTGCGTCCGCTCAATCCAATCTGGTAAGACCGTGGGCACCAGTCCAAATCACAGGCGGCGCGACTGGCACCAACAGCTCCATCAACCAATTCTGCAATTTCATTGAGTGTTTTAAATCCTTCTGGACCGCCTAAACCCAGTCCACCACCGATCACAATTTTTGCACTCTCCATCTTTACTCCACCATCAGCTTTCTCCCTTTCGCGGCCCACAACACGAGTGCGTATGGAATTAACATCAAGAATTGAACTCACTTGTTTAACCTCTCCAGCACGCTCCATCATAGGTGACAGAGCCTCTTGGGTTTTTGAACGGATAGTGGCTAACGCAGGTGTCTTGGTAAAAGTGACCACTTCGCGCGCAAGGCCGCCAAAGCAGCCTCGTGTCATGTGTGCTCGTCCATTGATGATGTCAATCGACTCACAACCGGTAGCTACATCAACATCAAGGCGAAAGGCTAGACGGGGGGCTAGGTCAGTGCCAGATTCCGAATGTCCAATAAGGACAATAGCGGGCGCCACCTCAGCAATTATTTTGGATAGATCTGGCAACCAGGCTTCAGCATGAAAGTTGGCAAATATTGCGTTATCATTAATTAACACTTGATCCGCACCGTATGCAGTTAGTATCCCACCAGTGGTTTCCAAGCCAGTACCAAAAGCGACTGCGGTGACGGTCCCACCCATACTATCAGTGAGTCGCCTTGCCAACGCTAACATCTCTAAACCTAGATCGATTGGTTGACTTCCCACCACCTCTACAACTACGAGAACACCATTATTATTTTCAGTCATTTTTTGATCCTATATCAAATTTTCTTCGCGCATGTGCTGAGCAAGAGTGGCAGCTATCTCGGCTGGTGTACTTCCACCAATGAATTCACACTCTATATCGTTTACTGGGATATAGAGACGCTCTAAGTTGTAACGCATGGCGCTAGAACCGACCTGAGCCTCATCAAGACCAATATCTTCTGGCATCCATTCCTTAACCGGTTTCTTCGCAGCACGCATAGTCTCGCGCATTGATGCGTGGCGGACTTTACCCAACTCGTTGGCGATAGTTACCAACGCTGGCAAATCTGCTTCAACTGTCTCAATTCCATCCTGAAGCACGCGTTGAACTGTGACGACACCATCAGTGATTTGCACGTCACGCGCAAAAGTGATGGCCGGAATATCCAGAATTTCAGCTACTCCAAGTCCCACAACACCAGCATCCCAGTCGGCAGCTTGACGCCCGGTCAGGACCAAGTCCACATCACCAATGGCGCGAATCGTCTCAGCTAGGTTACGAGCGGTGACATACCCGCCACTCCCATCAAACGTTGGTTCACTCAACAAAATGGCATTGTCAGCACCCAAAGCGAGCGCCGCTTTAATTGCAGCGCGTGCGCCCTTTGACGCAATGGTCACAACAGTTATTTCTATGTCTGAGTCTTCTCCGGCCCTATCACGTATTCTCAGAGCAGCTTCAACTGCTTGTTCATCAAACGGACTAAGAACAGGTGACAAACCAGATACTGGGATCAACACTTTCGCTTCTTCGTCAATGCGAAACTGAGCGGGTGGGATCTCAGGATTTTGAATTTGTTTAACACATACCACAATCTTCACAGTACAATCACCCTTTCTCAACAATGATCTTTTCTGGCACAATACCGTCAAAGTGCTTACGCTGGAAGTTCCAGTCCATAGTCGGCTGGACCCGACCGTTTTCGTCAGTTCCGCGTGCCATTACTTTATACTGTCCTGGTTCGGTGACATCCCAAACGTAATGGAAGCGCCGCCATAGCCAACGGTCGTTCGATTCCTCGATGGTTGCATCGTTCCAGCTTTCACCTCCATTAGTGCTGATTTCGACACGAACCACGGCACCCTCGCCACTCCAGGTTCGACCAGTTATAGCGTGTGAACCACACTTGATTGGACCGTCTTCGTCTCGAGGTGAAGTAATTAATGCTTTGACTCCAAGAACTTTCATAGGCTTCTTGTTGGGATCTTCCGGCGACTTGCCGCTCACAAAATAGTGGGTTTGATAATAAAAATCTGGTGTGTGATCAAGTATCTCTATCCTATCAATCCATTTTACCCACCAATTTCCAGCCCAACCCGGCACAACTAATCGCAATGGCGCACCGTGCACATGTGTTAAGTACTCACCATTGTGAGCCCATGCTAGGATTGTATCTTCATGGAGAGCTTTTTCTATCGGCATCGCCTTTGCGTAATTGATGATGCCAGGATCAACCACATCAAAGTCAGTGCGGCCGACTGAAAGGTATTGGGTCACTGGGTCAGGTCTGCCTTCATCCCAGCCGTGAAGAGCAACAGACACCGCGCCTTCATGTATTCCAGCACGTTCAAGTAAAGTCTTAAAGGGTACTCCAGTCCACTCACCACCGCTGACCAGACCCGTAGTTGGAATAGACTCAAGGATATTCTCAATGTCCAAAGCCTCTTCGCCATCTCCAGACTGGCGCCAACCACCTTCTTGAGCTTGGGCATTACGCAAAGAGGGCTTCCGCATGTTTTTTCCCTCATCGATGTAGTCCCAAAATTCACCATCATTCCCTGCACATTCGGTCACTGCACGCACAGTGCGCCCCGGAAACTTTCGAATTTCCTCAAGAGTGTACTCGATTGGATTGTCAACCATTCCACCGATTGAAAATGAGAAGTCATCTGGATGAACTGGATCAGGCATGTTAAGCTGAGCGATCACATAATAGGCGTCAGTTGGTGTCAACAATCCTTCTAGATCGAGTACTGGAGAGCGTGCAAATATAGTCCGTCCTTCCGCATCTTTACTTGGCATTACACGGGCCCGTTTACGATCAGGCCATCCCATTACCCATTCACCTTCAAGTTCCATCTCTTCTGACATATTATCACTCCTGCTTAATTGTATTTCTATTAAAGTAATTCGGAAAAGTCTTCCTCGTTTTACAGACCTTTGAGCGCCATAGTGTAAGTTGTTGCGGTGCCGTCAACACAAAGATCACCAGCACTGTCGGTAATGGTAGTTTTCAGCTTGCAAATGGGTTTATCGTCTCTTACGGACTCAATTTCAATTCGAGCAATCAACTCTTCTCCAATCCCTACTGCTTTTAAAAATTTTAGTTCAGTTGATAAAAACACTGTGCCAGGTCCGGGCAAGTCTTCCGCAACACAGGCATTAAGAAGACCAGTTGTTACACCACCTTGCACTATAAGTTTGCCGAACGGAGTTTTTTTCGCAAGTTCCTCATCATAGTGAATTGGATTTTTATCGCCAGTCATCTCAGTAAACGAATGTATATCGCCCATCTTAGTAGTACGGGAACGCTCACTGAATTGCCCAGCTTTTGGCTGACCTTTTAAAACTCCTACCCAACCATCTTTTTTTTCTGTGCTCGACATATGGATAACTTCCAGTATTTTGAGTCTGTTTTAAAAATGGACAGAATCCAGATCACTAACCTTTTTACGTAAGGGTTTAAGCGCACTGTACAGACCAAACGGTACAATACAAGTATTAAGTACAATACATTTATGTAAAAATCCATTTTTATACTTGTACTTTTTAACATTCGTTCAGAATGTTGTAACTAGTTTAATAACTTGCTATTTCATTAGTTCAGTTCGAAACAATTCAAGACTTTAGCAACTGAGAATTCTTCGTTTGATACGCGCGCTATTAAGGCGTGACAACTTTGAATACAGCAGGAGGTCACCCATGACTAACGTTTGTATTGGTGGTGAAAAACTAACTCCTATTGGTCAGTTGAATGGAACTCTTGGCAGCGGGATGATCTCTGATCTAATCAATGACATTGACCCATCAGTTTTTGACGAAATCATAATTGGGCATATGCTCAATGGCAGTGCTGGACAAATCCAGCACGCCAAACGTTATTGAAAGCAGGACTA
>JAOEUK010000001.1:0-340000 GCA_028382965.1 Candidatus Puniceispirillum sp. | reverse complement strand
TGGGGATTTGCTCCAGGTCGCCCTTTCGCTTCCCACTGTCACCGCCATTGTAGCACGTGTGTAGCCCAGTCCATAAGGGCCATGAGGACTTGACGTCATCCCCGCCTTCCTCCTGCTCATCGCAGGCAGTTTCTCTAGAGTGCCCGGCCGAACCGATGGCAACTAAAGATGAGGGTTGCGCTCGTTGCGGGACTTAACCCAACATCTCACGACACGAGCTGACGACAGCCATGCAGCACCTGTGTAGGAGCCAGCCGAACTGAAGGTATCCGTCTCCGGATACCATACTCCCCATGTCAAGGACTGGTAAGGTTCTGCGCGTTGCTTCGAATTAAACCACATGCTCCACCGCTTGTGCGGGCCCCCGTCAATTCCTTTGAGTTTTAATCTTGCGACCGTACTTCCCAGGCGGTCTGCTTAATGCGTTAGCGGCGACACCGAGGGGCAACCCCCCGACATCTAGCAGACATCGTTTACGGCGTGGACTACCAGGGTATCTAATCCTGTTTGCTCCCCACGCTTTCGCGCCTCAGCGTCAAAATCGGACCAGGTAGCCGCTTTCGCCACTGGTGTTCTTCCCAATATCTACGAATTTCACCTCTACACTGGGAATTCCACTACCCTCTTCCGTTTTCTAGTCATTCAGTTTTAAGCGCAGTTCCCGGGTTGAGCCCGGGGCTTTCACGCCTAACTTAAAAGACCGCCTACGCGCCCTTTACGCCCAGTAATTCCGAACAACGCTCGCCCCCTTCGTATTACCGCGGCTGCTGGCACGAAGTTAGCCGGGGCTTCTTCTCTGGTTACCGTCATCATCTTCACCAGTGAAAGTGCTTTACAACCCTAGGGCCTTCATCACACACGCGGCATTGCTGGATCAGGGTTGCCCCCATTGTCCAATATTCCCCACTGCTGCCTCCCGTAGGAGTCTGGGCCGTGTCTCAGTCCCAGTGTGGCTGATCATCCTCTCAGACCAGCTACCGATCGAAGCCTTGGTAAGCCGTTACCTTACCAACAAGCTAATCGGACGCGGGCCCCTCTTTCTCCGGCGGACCTTTCCCCCGTAGGGCGTATGCGGTATTAGCGATCGTTTCCAATCGTTATCCCGCAGAGAAAGGCAGGTTCCCACGCGTTACTCACCCGTGCGCCACTCTATAAATAGCGTTCGACTTGCATGTGTTAGGCATGCCGCCAGCGTTCGTTCTGAGCCAGGATCAAACTCTTAGGTTAGACTGGTTTGAACGGATAAATCCGTCAAACATGTCATCCTATTCAATCCATGTTCGTTAACTTTTGTTCAAAATTAGCGTTTTGAAATTCAACAGGCTGACTTTTTTAAATCACAAAGAACGGCACATTAACACGCACCGCTGCCCGCGAACTTCTTCCAAAATGCTTCCAACTTTTTCAAATAGCGCCTGAGACAACGATGTTTAATCGTGTCTGAGTTGTGCTGCCGCTTCATGGCAGTGGAAGCGGGTTATAAGCCTGCTGACGCGTGCTGTCTAGTCCTAAAATTCGTATTTTTAATCTTTTTTCCAAAAACCTTACACAAGCCTGTGCTCGCTCGCTGATGCGAAAAACTTTAATAGGTTATAGTAAGAAGTCTAGCTTCCGCGTTTTTACTTATTTTATTATCAGATGGGCTGACTGTTTAATAGCTTAAAATCGTAAAGTAGCCCAATTTTTCGTAGTTAGAAATATGATAAACAACCTCTTAACATTAGAAATCAAAAAATATGCTTCACTTTTAGCTAACGTAAAATTGTTCCCCAAAAAAGCTCGTGACAAGCATGATGTCGGTTCAAATAGCTATATTTTAAAGTATTGGTTTTTTGTAATTAACTGATTCGCATACAAATACGCTTTATTTACCTCATCGAAATGATTGACTTTTTTAGAAAGCTGGGCCATCTAGGACCACAAATTACGGTGTGTAGGAGCTGACTTCCTAAGTGGCCAAGTGGTATTTCAGTATGATCGAGCAGGCAATTTATAAGTCATATGAATGGCAAAAGATGATGGTTTTGGCTGCTAGCTTTATTGCCTTAAGCTCGCTTTTTATTCCAGTTGAATTGCGTGCCAATGACGAGTACTCCAAACCAATACATGTTGTCTTTGCACCAATGCAGCCAGTTTTCCAAGTGCCAGCCGCTTTACCAAAAAGTAAACCTGACCCAGCACTAGCTTATCCTTTAAAGCCCGTATCAATCATTTTGCCAGTTCCAAAACCCGCTCTTTCTGACATTTTACCAGAATCAACAGCAACAGTTAGTGAGATGATTCGCGTTCAAACTAATACTAATGCTGGTACGGAAACACAACTGACGTTGCAAGCTGGTGAAGGCGTTGCCGCATTGCTACACCGCGCCGGTTATGACTCTGCATCAATAGTAGCAGCTGTTGATGCAGTCGCTGATAAAGCTAGTCTGCGACGCTTACGAATTGGCACAAAATTTCAAGTGACTGACAAGGGCTTTAGGTTTTCAATCAAGCCGGGACAGGATATTTTTGTCATCTATTACGGCAAAAGTGGCTGGATAGCTTTAACGGCGCTTCGCCCAACAGAAAGTTATATCACTTTTTTTCAAGGATCAATCGATGGTTCAATATACAAGGCTGCAATGGCGGCTGGTGTCAGCGAAGCGGCCTTCAATGAATATGTTCGCATTTTGGGCTTTTCAGTTGATTTTCAGAGAGATATTAGAAATGGCGACAGTTTTGAGTTGTTATACGAGACAGACAGAGACAGTTTTAGTGGAAAGTTCATTAGCGGTCGGCTACATTATGCTGGACTTGTCTTATCCAACGAAAACTTAGGCTTCTTTCGCTATAATGGAGCTAATAATATTACAAGCTGGTATGATGAAAATGGTAACTCAGCAGCTAGAACTTTAATCCGGACCCCAATTTCAGGAGCGCGGTTGTCATCATCTTTTGGTCGCCGCAAACATCCTGTTAGTGGATTTAATGCTATGCACAAAGGTGTTGATTTTGCTGCACCATATGGTACCCCCATCATCGCAGCTGGCTCAGGTTTAGTGAAAGAGGCTGGCTGGAAAGGAAGTTTTGGACGGTATATAAGAATAAGACACAATGCTACCTATGATACAGCATACGCCCATTTGCAGCGACTTGCTCCTAATATACACAATGGATCACGCGTCAAACAAGGTGAAGTAATTGGTTATGTAGGATCAACAGGAAAATCAACGGGGGCGCATTTACACTATGAAGTCATGGTAAATAACCGGCAGGTAAACCCTATGACGGTTAGCCTTCCAAACGGGCAACGCATCGATGAAAAACATTTGTTGGCTTTCAGAAAGACCGTTGCCAGCATTGACAGAGAACTTCTCTCACATGGCACCGTACGGTTCGCTAGCAAGGATAACTTCAACACAAACCGATGACCTAATGATTTTTGTCATCTGACTGAGCCGTTTCTGCTAACACTTTAACACACTGCTACACTCAAAATATCAACGCCACAAATAGGACTTCAAAGTATGAAAGTTATTGAACTCTGGCAATTTCCAGTTAAAGGCTTTGGCGGCAGTAAAAAAGAATTTGCCGCCCTTACACCTAATGGCTATTTTCCAAATGACCGGCATTTTGCAATTTCTATAGGCCACGCAAAAACCTCCAACGCAAGCCCCGGAACGTGGTTTCCAAAAGCACATTTCCTTCAATTAATGTCACACGCGAATCTAGCTGAGTATACTTGCAGCTACCAAGTTGATAACTCTAAGCAAAAGTTAAGATTATTACAGCGAGAGAAAAGCTGTCTTTGCATTAATCCATCAATTGCTAGCGAGAGAAAGGAGTTTGAGGACTTTATTGAAACCCGTTTTACTGATCAACTTCGTGGAAAACCACACCTAATGAATTCTGAAAATCAAGCCTACACCGACCAATCAACAGCGCTTATCAGCATTGCCAGCAAAGCATCACTCAAGGCTTTTGCCAACGCAACTAATACTTCCCCTGATAACCGGCGCTTTCGTATCAACATAATCACGGATAGCGAAAATGTCTTTTCCGAAGCAGAAATGATTGGAAAAACAATAAAATGTGGTGAAACACTATTACTGGTGGAAAAGCCTGTTGGGCGCTGCGCAGCAATCAATGTTGACCCAGAAACTGCGTGCCGCAACAAACAAGACTATGTCAGTTTTATGAGAGAGTATTTTGGCCACAGTAACCTTGGGGTTTTTGCAAAGGTGCTTAATGGCGGCACCATCAGCGTCGGCGACACATTCCGCCAAGAGTGATTCCAATTAGGAAATCGCATAAAAATTTAAAGGGCCCCTAATATGGGCCTTAAATTGACGTGAATAAAAATAAAAGTATATTGCGCCAGCATCATGATGCCTGATCGGTCTCCTGATTCGACTGTACAGTGTCACCCAGTTGATCTGATGGTGGTTTGGCACCTTCAGCGTTGGATTTAACCGAAGCTCGTGTTTTATTTTTACCCAAGTTAGGTCGGGCTTTTGGCGCTACATCAGAAACCTTTTCTGCATCGGCGCTGTTTCCAGCTGCTAATCCATTTGCCTCAGTTATCTCAAGTTGTGCAGACACTGGTTCCACACAGTTTGTGTTATCTGACTCAGCAGCTACTATAGAATCAACTGATCTTGGCTCATCTGCAGCTACGGCTGCAGCATCAGCATGATCTTGTTGGCGCTTTGTTTCCGCCACCCCAACAGCCGCCTGATGAAGACGAAAATAATGATCTGCAAATTGCGCAAATGCCTCAGCCGGAATTCGTTCACCAGAGGTAGAGGCATCCTGCGCAAGTGCCATATATTTTTCATGCAATTGTTGCGCGTTGCCACGCAGCTTCACATCAGGGCCATTTGACTCATAAGAAGTATTGCGATTTGGCACATAATTATGGCCACTATTATTATTCCCACGACGGCCACGACTACGACCGCGTTTCGCATTTTGAGGTTGTCTCATCGAGCTTGATACCACATTCGTTATTAACAACAGTTATCGTTAAATTAAGTTAAATTCATTTTGATGGCGATTAGCTTGCCTACTACGCTCCGGCATTTAGCCGGTGCAATGGTCCCATTTAATTAGGAAGAACGCTGGCGCATTGATGATTAAAGCCATCGCGCCGCGGATGTAAATATATTAACCGCGGCTTTATGGCAATATCAAGAAAAATCTGATGCAATTTACATTTTAATTCCAAACTGCAAACAACGTTTGACACCAGCAAGATCACAATAGCTATCAATGAGGCGCAAATTTTCATGATCCGCATAAGAAACTACTGCCGCTTCTTGCCCTTTGCCTATTTCAACAAAAGCTACGCCCTCAGCTTTTAGAGATCCAGCAAGCCTGGGCAACAACCCGTGCCAGCAATTCATGCCATCATGGCCACCATCAAGCGCTAATCTTGGTTCAAAACCCCGCACATCTATTGCAAGATCTGCGATGTCTTTAGTCGGGATATAGGGCGGGTTAGCCAGAATGATATCAAAATCACCAAAATACCCAAGATTATCAGTAAAGCTGTGTTTAAAAAAATTTGTCCGGTGCCCAAGGCCAAGGTTTGCAGCATTTACTTTAGCTGTAGCGACTGCATTTGGGCAAAGGTCAACTCCAATGCCCGTGGCCTTCGGCAACTCTGATAAAAGGGAGAGAAGCAAACATCCACTGCCTGTACCCAGATCAAGACAGCGCAATGCTTCGTTTCTTGCCGACCGGTCTAACACCCATTTAATAGCTGATTCAATCACAGTTTCAGAGTCTGGACGCGGATCAAGCGTTGCCGGAGTGACAGCAAACCGCAATGACCAAAACTCCCGCCACCCTCGTATACGACTTATTGGCTCCCCAGCTATCCTTCGTTTTGTAAATGCTGCAAGCCTGTCCTGAGACACCATGCTTATTGGAACAATGCTCTCATGAGGCAAGACCGGTAAGTCACGGCCTAATGCGAGCCCCAAAAGACATCTCGCGTCACTTTTTGCACTAATTATACCAGCGCCAACTAATGCTTTTTCAAGTGAATATAAAATTAAGGAAGCTTCTTTGTTTATTGGCATCTCATAAAGTTTTCGTATCAGTTAATTTTTACTCTACACACCTTCAGCAAGCCGACGTGCTTGATCTTCGGACACAAGTGCTTGAATTACTTCATCAAGTGCTTCGCCACTAATCACTCGCTCCAACTTATACAAAGTAAAATTGATACGGTGGTCAGTCACCCGACCTTGAGGAAAGTTATAAGTTCGGATGCGCTCAGATCGATCACCAGAACCAACTTGTCCCTTTCGTTCTGCAGCACGCTCAGCCTCAACTCTCGCCCGCTCAGCATCGTAAATTCGAGCTCGTAAGATTTTCATCGCCTTAGCACGGTTCTTGTGCTGAGATTTTTCATCCTGCTGACTAACAACGATGCCAGTGGGCAGATGAGTGATCCGAACTGCAGAATCCGTGGTATTCACTGATTGTCCTCCAGGACCTGACGCACGAAATACATCCACCCGCAAATCACCTTCCGCAATCTGAATGTCTACGTCTTCAGCCTCGGGCAAAACAGCAACTGTTGCTGCTGAGGTATGAATACGTCCGCCCGTCTCTGTTTCAGGGACACGCTGCACTCGATGAACACCCGACTCAAATTTCAAGCGCGCAAAGACCTCATTGCCAGATATGGTTGCAGTGGCTTCTTTATAGCCACCAATACCAGTTTCAGAGACTTCCATAACTTCAAACCTCCAACCATGCTTTGCAGCGTAACGTTGGTACATCGAAAATAAGTTTGCAGCAAATAAAGCAGCCTCATCACCCCCAGTTCCTGCTCTGACTTCTAAGATGGCGTTCCGCGAATCATCCCTATCCTTTGGAAGCAATAAAAGTTGAAGTGCAGCTTTTGCTTCAGGCAATTGAACTTTGAGGAGATTTACTTCATCCTGAGCCATTTCTGACATCGCAGCATCGTCACCACTTTCCTCAACCATCAAAAGCGCATCTGTGAGCTCAGCCTCAATATGCCAAACCAATTCAATCTGATCACAGATGGGCCGAAGGTCAGATAACTCACGCAAAAATTGCGCCAGCTCATTATTATTCATCATCGCTGATTCAGACAGCCGTTCTTCAACCCAACGGCGCCGTTCCATCACTTTATCCATTGACGAGTCAAGGCTCATACAAAAACCCCTTTTAAATCCGTGTCCAATTTTTACAAGAGCGCGTATTTTTCACGCTTGGGCCAGTTTCTAAGCGGACTGACTACGGCGCAAGCAAACTTTTAGCAATTGCCGCAACCAGGCCACCATTATCAGCAAAATCAAGAGCTATTTCTTCTTGACTGCCATTACTGAGGTTTCTTAACAGCACTGTATTTTTTGAAAGCTCGTCGCTACCAAGAATTATAACAAGATGGATATTCGCCTTATCAGCTTTTTTTAGCTTTTTCCGCATTGCACCATTAGTTGGAAAATCAATATCAATACCCGCGTCACGAAGCTGCTCAGCAAGATGAAAGGCCGCTTGCTGAGCAGCATCATCAGCAGTCACAACTGCTACTTTTGGGCTATTTGGCAATACGCCTTCAACAAGCATGGTTAACCTCTCAACGCCAGCAGCCCAGCCTATTCCAGCAACAGGTGGGCCACCAAGCATTTCTGAAAGACCATCATAACGCCCACCCCCGAGCACCGTTCCCTGCGCCCCAAGCGAATTGGTAACAAATTCAAAAGCCGTATGGCAATAATAATCCAATCCACGCACCAAAAGAGGGTTAAAAAACCATGCCACACCAACTCTATCGAGCGCTGATGTAAGGTTCTCAAAACGAATTTGTGAGACACCGTTCAAATAATCTGGAAATTTTGGTGCATTTTGCAAAATGTTACGATCACCTGAGTCTTTTGAGTCTAGTATCCGCAACGGATTTACTAAAAGTCGCATTTTGCTGTCATCTGACAAATCACCACTGAATTTTTTGAGATATTCAAGAAGCGCGTCACGGTACAGTGCACGGCTTTCCGCATCACCTAGTGAATTGAGATGCAAATCACAGTCGCCAAGCACACCAATACTATCAAGAAAGCGTGCACCACATGCAATGGTTTCAGCGTCAGAAAGCGCATCATCTGGGCCAAGATATTCAATTCCAACTTGGTGAAACTGACGCATCCGGCCCTTTTGTGGACGCTCATAACGAAACATTGGGCCTGCATAGAAGTATTTAAGAGGGAGGCTTTGTGTTAACCCACCGGAAATCATTGCCCGAACAACACCAGCAGTGTTTTCAGGGCGCAACGTCAGCATTTCACCACCACGGTCTTCAAAGCTATAATTTTCTTTAGTAACTATGTCACTGCTAGCACCAAGAGGGCGAGAAAATACCTCCAAAAATTCAAAAATAGGCGTTGCCATTTCCTGAAAGCCATAACACGCGGAAGCTTTTCGTGCCGCGTTAATAACCAAATTATGGTTAGCCATATTTTCAGGAAGAAGATCGGACGTACCCCGGACCGGCTGAAGTCGTGACATAATTGATAAATCTGCCCTATTTCAATTTCATTGGCGCCGCTTTAGCGGCTTTTAATTCAGCAACACGAGTTTCAACAAGGTCAACCACATGCTCAACTATATCACCGTTTGAAAGACGGTGATCAGCCATACCAGAAAGATAAATCTGATGCGTTCCTTTCCCGCCACCCGTTAACCCAATATCAGTTTCACGGGCTTCCCCTGGCCCATTAACCACACAACCAATTATTGAAACTGTAATAGGCATATCAATGTGTTCAAGCCTGTCTTCTATGGTCTGTACCGTTTTTATCACATCAAATTGTTGGCGCGCACAAGAAGGACAAGAGATTACAGTTACGCCTCGGCGCCTTAGCCCCAAGGATTTTAGCATTTCATAGCCAGCCTTTATTTCCTCCTTTGGATCCGCAGATAAAGACACCCGAACCGTATCACCAATCCCTGCCCATAAAAGATTGCCAAGCCCAATAGCAGATTTAATGGTTCCTGCCCGCAAACCTCCAGCTTCAGTTATGCCGATGTGCAAAGGGCAGTCAATTGAATCCGCAAGCTGCTGATACGCTGCAACAGCCAAAAACACATCCGATGCTTTCACTGATATTTTGAATTCATGAAAATCATTGTCCTGCAATATTTTAGCATGTTCAAGCGCTGACTCAACAAGGGCTTCAGGGCAGGGCTCTGAGTATTTTTCAAGAAGATGCTTCTCTAAAGACCCTGCATTTACTCCAATTCGCATAGAGCATCCATGATCGCGCGCAGCTTTGACGACTTC
Source organism: Candidatus Puniceispirillum sp. (assembly GCA_028382965.1). Taxonomy (GTDB): domain Bacteria; phylum Pseudomonadota; class Alphaproteobacteria; order Puniceispirillales; family Puniceispirillaceae; genus UBA3439. Next base: position 330,699 of record JAOEUK010000001.1, on the reverse strand, counting down.
ACGAACTCGCGATGCATTCCCAATATTACCGGGGTTGATCCGAAGGCAAGCTGCTCCCGCTTTTGCAGCCTCAATAGCTCGCTTATAGTGAAAATGAATATCAGCGACAATCGGAACTGGGCTTTGAGCACAGATTGTTTTCAAAGCTGCCGTACTCTCTTCATCTGGGCACGACACCCTTACGATATCAGCTCCAGCATCAGCTGCCACAGAAATTTGCGCAAGTGTACTTTTAATATCACTTGTTAGACTATTGGTCATAGTTTGAACAGAGATAGGAGCATTACCGCCAACTGGGACGGAACCAACCATCACCTGCCGACAACTGCGACGCTCAATTGTTCTATAAGCCCTATAAGCGTTTGACAAGACGGAACTCCAAATGGCGGCATGCCGCGCGCAATTTAAAACATAGCTACTTATACTCTGTTCGAATGGTAAGCACCAGATGCTTGCGTCACTTTGTGAAGCTGCGGTAAAAGATATTTATTAACCCCATACTTATACAAAGCACAAAATGCTTTATATGTTTTTTAGTGTGTCGGAAAGTCAGCCAGTATTTAGAAATCATCTAGATAAAAATCTATCGCTTAATTGTACTGTGGAGGCTAGCACTCACTCTCTTAAGTTTGATCACAAAACCTTACGCAATTCATCCGTTACCAGGGGTAGGTCGCGAATAACCTCACCAACGCCCCCCAATTTAATTGGATCATCAGTGCCAACCACAACTGTAAGGCCGCCAGCATTACCAGAACTCAGATACAAGCTAGTGTTGCCCTCAACCACAAACACATCCCCAGCTTGCATGAGCTTAGCCAGAACTTCTTCACCATTATCTCGAACTATTTCAACCCAACTGGACGCTACTGCCCGGATAACAATTTCTTGCGTCGGGTCCCTTAGGTTAGCAACAGCAGTACGACTGTTTTGTGATTTTATATCATCAAGATACGGCCCGTTTAAGGTCTGTATTTCTGCAAATTGGTCAGAACGCTCTGTATTAGGCGTTTTGAGCGAGGCGTCCAAACTATCATTCAATAAAATTGATGTGTTAGTCTTCGCTGATGAGATGTTTTTCTCCTTAAGCTCAGCTATTTTCGACTCAGTCACCTCCTGCGAGATTTCTGCTAGGACTGTCGGCACGGCCTCTTTTAAAGACGGCTTGTCATCGATTGATGAATCTAAAATTAGCATCTCATTGCGCTTCGAAGGCTTTTCTATTTCATTTGTTACTGTTACGAAGCTTTCAGAGTGCTCAGTATCTCCTTTGACCCAAAACCAGCTTCCATAGGCAATAGCTGCAAATAATAAGAGCATCGAGGCAACGGCCGGAGCCGAACGTTGCGGAGGCCTCGTAGTCATCGGCATTTTGTGACAAGTCTTTCGGTTTTCCGCGGTTGATAAAGCTGCGTAGCGTGCCACAAGCGCATCAGGCACTAATTCCAAATACTGTGCGTAACTGCGCAAAAAACCGTTAACATAGGCCGGGGCGGGCAAATCAAAAAAAGCGCCGTTTTCTAATTTCCGGAGGTAATCAACTGAAATACGTAATTGCCCTGACACTTCTTTAATGCTCAAGTTTTGCAACCGACGTGCATCTCTAAGCGTCAAACCAATCCGTTTGAAACTATCCTCTTTGAACAAAGGTTTATTTTTTATGTTTTTTTTACTCAAAAAATCACCCCACTAAAGCACATACACACAAGTCAGCAGAAAAGAGTACAAATTGCAAATGAAACTTTTAAGTTTTTAGAACAACCAACCTTTAAAAGGAACTTGATAACATTAAATAATAGTCCCAAAAAGTTATAATTAAGATTCATGTTATTGCTCATTTTACTCATCATCCAAACCATATACTGTATGCAGGCTGCGCACTGCTAACTCAATGTATTCAGCGTCAATAAGAACAGAAATCTTGATTTCGGAGGTTGAAATCACATGAAGATTTATGCCTATTGATGCAAGTGTTTCAAACATAGTCTTAGCAACGCCTGGCTGGGTACGCATTGCGGTGCCAACAACAGAAATCTTAGCGACGTTTGACAACGTATCCACTGATTCAAAATCAAGTTTTGCTTTATTTTTATGAATAATATCAACAGCTTTATCAAGATCTTTGCGCCCGATTGAAAAACTGATATCTGTCTTTTTGGTGGCACTTGATGCACTCTGTACAATCATATCAACATTCACATGATGATCAGCCAATGCACCAAAAACACCAGCTGCAATCCCTGGTTGATCTGGAAGACCCAGGATAGTAATCTTGGCCTCATCTGGACTATAGGCAATTCCACTAATACTTTCTTTTTCCACGACTGAATCCTCATTCACGACTAAGGTGCCCGCTGAGTCATTAAAACTCGAACGGACTTGCAGGTTAACGTTATAGCGCATGGCCATAGCCACTGACCTAGTTTGCAATACCTTGGCACCAGAAGATGCCATTTCTAGCATTTCTTCAAAAGTAATAGTCGATAATTTACGCGCTTTTGGTGCGATTCGCGGATCTGTTGTGTAAATACCATCAACATCAGTATAAATATCGCATCGATCCGCCTTTAGCGCAGCAGCAATAGCAACAGCAGATGTATCTGAGCCACCACGCCCAAACGTACTAATTCGATTTCCTGGGCTAATGCCCTGAAAACCGGCAATCACCGCAACTTGCCCGTCCTTCATCCTGTCACTAATTGCGGCCCCATCAATCGACTCAATCCGCGCTGCACCATGCAACATATCTGATCTGATCGGTATCTGCCAGCCAAGCCACGAACGTGCATCAATTCCAATGTTTTGTAAAGCAATGGCGAGGAGGCCTGCTGTAACCTGTTCTCCAGACGCTACAATAGCATCGTATTCACGCGCGTCATGTATCGGGCCAATATCAGAAGCCCAGCCCACAAGCTGGTTTGTTGCTCCAGACATTGCCGAGACCACAACCGCAACCTCGTGCCCAGCGTCAGTCTCTTTTTTTACACGATAAGCGACATCACGAATGCAATTAAGGTCAGCAACCGACGTGCCACCAAATTTCTGAACAATCCGAGCCATTTTCTGTATACTTAGTCCTAGTAAGATTGATTCCACGCACGTATAGCGTTAACTAGCCACCGGGGCAAGCCCATGATGACAACTGCTGATCAAAGAGAAATTGATAATTTTACTGTTCTATCTGATCAATGGTGGGATCAAAATGGACCTATGGCTCCTTTACATGCTTTCACTCCCATTCGCGTTGACTACATTTTACAAGCCATCAGCAGATTTTTTCCTATTCAAACCGACAATGCTACAAGCACACATTTTTCGCTTCAGGGTTTGAGGGTTCTGGATCTCGGTTGCGGTGGAGGTTTGCTAGCGGAACCGATAGCCAGGCTTGGCGCAACCGTAACTGGCATCGATGTAACGGATGCAGCGATTCAAGCCGCCAAAATGCACTCCATAAAAATGCAGCTAGCGATCAATTACCAAACAATTGCCGCCGAAAATATGGCCAAAAGTGGCGCTATTTTTGATGTGATTTATTCTTCAGAGGTTATCGAGCATGTTGCAGACAGAACTCTGTTTATTAATTCTATTGCCAAGATGCTAGCCCCAAATGGCGTTGTCATCATAACCACAATCAACCGAAGTTTACCTGCCGTTCTATTCGCAAAATTTGCACTCGAATATGTTTTGCGCCTTGTCCCTGTTGGCACCCATGATCCACAAAAATTTATAAGGCCGCAGGAATTACGTGCCGAATTTGCCAAGGTTGACATTTTACTTGATCACTTGACGGGCTTTACGCCTCGTCTGGGTGGTGGTTTTATAAATACCAGCTCCTTAGCAATTAATTATGCAGCTACTGGTGGCTTCCGCTAGATATAGAATCAGTGTAGCCAGAAGAATAAAGTCTTTTTAATGCTCAGGCGGCAACCATGGCATTGCTGCAAAATCAATACCCTCATCAGCCAAAGTTTCACGCTCTTCTTCAGTTGACCGACCATAAATATTTTCTGCTGCGCTCTCACCATAATGGATTTTACGCGCTTCTCGCGCAAAGTCGTGCCCAACGTCCCGACATTCTGCTTTGATTTGACGCTGAAGTTGGCGTAATTGTGACATAGCTTTACCAACAGCAGCAGCAGTCGGTGATGCGGCACCAACATCACTGAATTCTGAATCTTGGGCATGAGCTGGCAGCCCTCGCAGGGGAGCCGGAGACCTCCCCTCGGTCACCAACGGAACACTCATTTCAGATGCTCCACTTCTACTTTTGGAGCTCACTAGATTTGGTGTCATCAATGCACGACGCACGATACTGCTATCACAAACAGGGCAGTTTACAAGCCTATTGTGATTTTGAGTATCGAAGGCAGCGCCTGTTTGAAACCAGCCTTCAAATTCATGCTCTAATTCGCATACTAGTTGGTATTTTATCATTTACTTTATCTCATCAAGCCAAAAAACTTTTGACACTCTTTGTAAAATTTCTATCTTAAAATTATGCGAACTAATGGCTAATTGCGTGCCCTTACAGAGCGCCACAACAGTGCTTGAATTTTTTACCTGACTCACATGGACAAGGAGCATTGCGTGATACCTTCTGATTTTTCACTGGCGCGTCCGCTTCTGTTGACTCTTTAGACGCTTCATCACTCTGGCGCACCTCGACGTGCGAAAGGGTCATGCTTGTAATTTCACGCATGTCTGCAAGCATCGATTCAAACATAATGAAGGCCTCACGTTTATATTCGTTTAGTGGATCTTTTTGCGCGTAAGCCCTCAAAGTGATGCCCTGACGCAATTGATCTAGTGTAAACAAATGCTCTTTCCATTGTTGGTCCAGCACCTGCAGCAGCAAGTTCTTTTCTGCAATCCGCATGATATCTGGGCCAAAACGAACTGCCTTTTCTGCCATGTGCCTATTACCAGCGTCGATTAACCTAGTTTCAATTTCAGACTCAGCAATACCATCTTCATTAAACCAATCTGCAATGGGGACCTCAACACCCAATACTCGACGCGCATCAGAAGCAAGTTGTTCAGCATTCCATTTATCGTGATACGTGTCAGCAGGAATTGCTCTTTCAACAATTAAAGCTGCTGCTTCATGGCGCATATCAACAACCGTCTCATGCACGTCTTCAGCCCGCATGATTTCCTTGCGCTGATCAAAAATGACCCGACGTTGATCATTCATTACATCATCATATTTTAACAATTGTTTACGGATTTCAAAATTACGAGCCTCTACCTTGGATTGAGCCTTCTCTACAGCCTTGTTAATCCAGGGGTGTATTATAGCCTCACCCTCTTCAAGCCCCAGCTTCACCAGCATACCATCAAGCTTTTCTGATCCAAAAATACGCATCAAGTCATCTTGTAATGACAAAAAGAATTTTGAAGCACCAGGGTCTCCCTGCCGGCCGGTCCGACCACGTAGTTGATTATCGATGCGGCGCGATTCATGTCGCTCAGTACAGATGACGTAAAGTCCACCCGCCTCAAGTGCCGTATCTTTAGCAGACACTATAGTTTTCCTAATATTATCCTGAGCCGTATCATCCCCTATCTTGCCCTCTACATGGAGGTTTTCAAGCCGCATATCTAAGTTTCCACCAAGCTGAATATCCGTTCCACGTCCAGCCATATTTGTTGCAATTGTTACCGCTCCCGGGACACCTGCATCAGCAATAATTTTTGCTTCCCCTTCATGAAACCGCGCGTTCAGCACCTGATGATCAATTTTACGTTTAGTCAGTTCGGCTGAAAGGCGCTCCGACTTATCAATAGTAATTGTGCCCACCAGCACAGGTTGCTGCCTTGAACGACATTCTAGAATAAGGGCTATCACAGCCTCATCACGTTCAACACTTGTACGGTAAACTTCATCATCATGGTCAATTCGAGCGATTCCCTGATTTGTTGGAATGGCGGTAACCTCAAGGCTGTAGATTTCAGAAAACTCGCCAGCTTCAGTCATTGCCGTACCAGTCATGCCTGCCAGTTTATCATACATCCGGAAGTAGTTCTGAAACGTAACTGATGCAAGGGTTTGGTTTTCTGCTTGGATATCGACTCCTTCTTTTGCTTCAAGTGCCTGATGCAAACCATCAGAGAAGCGCCTCCCTTCCATTGCACGACCAGTAAATTCATCAATTATGACAACTTGACTAGCCTTGATCATGTAATGCGTATCACAGGCAAAAAGTTGATGCGCGCGAAGTGCTTGGTTAACATGATGAAGGAGCCCAACATTTTCTACGTCATATAGGGTGGCCTCACCAATCGAGCCGCGGTCACGAAGCAATTTTTCAGCGTGCTCAATACCCAATTCACTTAAAGAAACACTGTTTCCTTTTTCATCAAGATCGTAGTCTTCTGCCGCTAGCATCGGCACAATCTCATTCGCTAATACATAATGTTCAGCATTTGTTTCGGCAGGGCCCGAAATAATCAGAGGTGTCCGCGCTTCGTCAATCAGGATAGAATCAACTTCGTCAACAATGGCGAAACTAAAATCGCGTTGGACCATATCAGCTAAGCTGAATTTTAAGTTGTCACGGAGATAATCAAACCCAAACTCATTATTTGTACCATATGTGATGTCACAAGCATAAGCAGCACGGCGCTCATCATCATCAAGCCCACCAGTGATGCACCCTACCGTCAGACCAAGAAATGTATATACCTTGCTCATCCATCCAGCGTCACGCGACGCAAGATAATCATTGACCGTCACAACATGGACACCTCGGCCATCTAAGGCATTTAGTACAACTGCCAGAGTTGCCACGAGGGTTTTACCTTCACCTGTTTTCATCTCCGCAATCTGGCCACGATGCAGAGCAATACCCCCCATAAGTTGTACATCAAAATGCCGCTGGCCAAGAGTGCGCTTTGCTGCTTCACGGACTAAAGCAAACACATCAGCCAAAAAATCTTCTTTTGCCTCACCACCACTTATTTTATTGCGAAAATCTGAAAGACTTGTTCTTAACTCTTCATCATTAAGGTTAGCCAGGCTCGCTTCTAGGGAATTGATTTCTTCCACCAGTGGCTGCATATTTTTGAGCAAACGGTCATTCGAGCTGCCAAACAGGTTTTTTGCAAAAGACCCAAACATCCTAACTCCCTAGACATACGTGGAACGTTCTGCCGGGCGGCAGAAATAAAATGTAGCACAACCAGCGCATGCTTGGACATAGGTACAGACGTCAATTTTGTCAATTGCTTGCAAATGCTTTTCCTGTTCAATCAAAACAAAGAAGGACAGCGTTTGACATCAGAAATAATGAAGTATATCACGGCTAATCTCTTGCTTTCCTATAGTGTAGGCTTGCTCTCGTGCATCAGCTTCGTTAACACTAATCACCCTTGGTGCTGTCTACGAGTAGACTAAAACCACAGATTTATATTCTAAGACAGGCCCGCATAGTCAATATTTTGTTTTAAGCACGTCACATTTATAGGATCATACGAATGCATAGCACTATTTTTACCCGCCAGATTACCTATTTTTTATTGTTTGTTGGATTTTTAGCTGGCATGGGCAGTGTGGTTTATGCTCAACAGGCTCGTGTGGTTGTGGGCACTGTAAATGGGGAAACTATATGGCTTGACGACGTTATGCAGCAGGTAGAGCGTTTGCCAGCTGAATTCCAGAAAGCACCGATTGCTAATTATTTTGACCAATTGGTCGCTGACATTGTTGACGCGCGAATTGCTGCTAATGAAGCGCGCGCATTTAAATATCACACGAAAGAAAGTGTTGCATCTGCAATGAAAATAGCTGCGGACCGGATACTCGCAGAGTCATGGCTTGGGGAAAAAGTTTCTACCAGCCTCAGTGATGAGTCAATTCAACAAGCATATGAAACATTTGTTGCTGATACTGCATCACGTCAACAAGTTACTGCATCACATATCCTTGTCGCCACGGAGGAGGAGTCAAAGGAGGTTATTGCTCTACTTGAAAGTGGTGAAGATTTTTCCAAGCTGGCAAAGACCAAGTCAACTGGACCCAGTGGACCAAATGGTGGATCTCTTGGAACATTTGGGCGAGGCCAGATGGTACCAGCTTTTGAAAATGCGGCTTTTGAGCTCAATGATGGAAGCTTCACAAAAGAGCCAGTTCAAACCCAGTTTGGCTGGCACGTAATCAAAGTGGAGCAAAAAACCACCCCTCCTGCGCCAACCATTGACGTCATTCGTGAACAATTGGTTCAAACACTATCAACCCAGGCTCTGGGTCGTATTTTAGAGGGACTGCGTGCAAAACAAGATATAAAACTTCGTAGTTTTGCAGATATCCGTAATGATGCGATGGCCGTTGGCATGAGTACGAAATAGGTTCAAAACATGACAATGTCTCCTTTGGCACCCTCTCGCTTTCCTGAGCTACCAGCAATCGCTGGGATCAAACTTGCAACTGCCGCAAGCGGCACACGTTACCAAGGACGTGACGATTTGATGCTAATTACGCTTGCCCCAAATAGCACAGTTGCCGGTGTATTTACGCGGTCAGATACGGCTGCAGCCCCAGTCTATTGGAGCCGCGCTATTGCAGAAACTGGTCGCGCAGCTGCCATCATAACCAATGCTGGTAATGCTAATGCTTTTACTGGTAAAAAAGGTAACGCATCGGTTAAAGAAATCACGAATGGTCTATCTGCCTGTCTTGGCTGTGATAGCAATGCTATAATGGTTGCTTCGACTGGTGTTATTGGCGAACCGCTTGATGTTTCGAAGCTTGCACCATATTTCACTGAGCTTGTTAATAATCAAAATGCCAGTTGGTACGGTGTGGCTAATGCTATTTTAACAACAGACACTTTCGCAAAAGGCGCTCATTCTACGTGTATGATAAATGGAAAAATTGTGAACCTATGTGGCATTGCCAAAGGATCAGGGATGATAGCACCAAACATGGCAACCATGCTCGCCTATATTGCAACTGATGCAGCACTGCCAGCGCCTGTTTTAGCCCATTGCCTTCAAGATGCCAACAATCACAGCTTCAACTCCATCACTGTCGATAGCGATACATCAACTAATGATAGCGTTTTTCTAGTAGCAAGCGGAGCGGCTAAAAATCGTCCTGTTATCAATGCAAATGAGCATGCCTTGGCAGATTTCCGGCGCGCGCTTGGCGCAGTCATGCGTGATTTAGCAGTCCAGATCGTATGCGATGGTGAGGGAGCAACCAAGCTTATCACTATTGATGTCACTGGTGCGAGCGATAAAGCAACAGCAAGGCAAATTGGGCTTTCAATTGCTAACTCGCCTCTCGTCAAAACAGCTATTGCCGGCGAAGACGCTAATTGGGGTCGCATTGTTATGGCAATCGGTAAATTAGGCGTTGGCATTTCAGCTGATGCCATCAGCATTAATATTGGAGGTCATGCCGTGGCAAAAAAAGGTGCGAGGGTTGCTAATTATAACGAAGTCCCAATATCTACGCATATGACAGGCCAAATGATTGACCTTTCAATAATCGTTGGCGAGGGTAAAGGCGTAGCGCGAATCTGGACTTGCGATTTGACACATGGCTACATATCAATCAATGCCGACTACCGAAGTTAGATCCACAATGCTACTAGTAAGCGCAGCAGCTTTAATTGATATTGATGGAAGAGTTTTACTAGCCCAGCGTCCCATTGGAACGTTTATGGCTGGCTTATGGGAATTTCCAGGCGGTAAAATTGAGGCTGATGAGACCCCAGAAGTCGCACTCATCCGAGAGTTGCATGAAGAGCTAGGAATCAACACTTCTGAATCCTGTTTAGCACCTCTTAGCTTTGCTAGTCATCACTATGATGCCAGTAATGATGGTGGCGCTTTTCACCTACTAATGATGCTATTTATTTGCCGTCGGTGGAAGGGAAGGCCGCGCTCAATGGAAGGTGGAGCGTTAAAATGGGTCAGCTCACAGCATCTTCGAAATTATCAAATGCCAGCTGCAGACATCCCTCTTATTGCTGCATTGCAAGATCTTTTATAACTCATTAACCCAGAGTTTTTTAATCTCTGCCTACAACATTTGCGAACCGTGTTTTTGCAGACCCCGGGCGTAACGGCTTTTGCTGGCTAGAGTGCGGCGCCCAACCAGTTAAGGTAATAATCTCAAAGCTTACTGGTATAGAACCATCAGCTTTTCCAAATTTTTCTTGGTATATTTCAGCTGCACGCAAGAAAACATCTCGTCGTGTGGGATACCGCTGCCTGCCAATTAGAGCATTTTGTTCACCCATGCCCCGAAGATCCTCCATTAATCTGAACATGTGCGGATAATTTACAGTTAGTCTGTCACTGTCAGCGACTGGAAGAGCAAGCCCAGCTCGAGCAAGTAAGCCACCAACATCTCTTATATCTGCCATAGGAGCACAACGTGGGCTAGAACCACCAATTATATCTTGTTCAGCTGCAATCATTGAGGCGCGCAATTCATTGAGGCTGTTTCCCCCCAGAAGGCTGATTAAGCAAAGTCCATTTGGCCGAAGCAAATTACGAATTTGTAAGATCAAACCGGGCAAATCGTCAATCCAATGAAGATTAAGACAGGAGAATACTGCATCAAACTTTCCTTCAGCAAAAGGAAGAGTCGTAAAATCATGGACAACAAAGGGCCATGAAGAATTTTCAGCAAACTTGGCACCAGGGTCACTGTGTAACATGGTTCCAATTTTACCAAGACAAGCCAAGTGATTCCATAATCGGCCATCATGCGCGCCAATATCAAGACATAAATCAAAATTATATCGCATTAAATCAACTCGGTCGGCAAGGCGCATTGCAGCTTCATCTTTTAAAAAAGAAAATTTTGCGTACGAAGAAGCTGCACGCTGACGATTGCGCCGCAAAGCAAATGAGTCAAAAAAATTTGGTACCACATTGGTCATTAATAAATGCTTTTAGGCTTTAGATAGAAAACAGCAAGAAATATTTTTTATTGGTTGGGGAAAAAACCAGGTCTATAACAAACTGGTAAAACCCTTAATTCAAAAGTAGAACACTATGACCCAACATTACTTTGGTAGTATAATATGTAGAGGTCAAAATTAATGTTTTAATTATGTTGGCTTATTTGACCAAACCAACAACTGAGGCAAAAATGTCAAAAATTGAAATTTACACCACAATTGCCTGTCCTTACTGCATGCGTGCAGTGCAATTGTTATCCTCCAAGACAGTTCTTTTTGAAGAAATTGATGTGACATTTAATTCAATAAAACGCCAATCCATGTCTCGGCGGGCGAATGGCCAAACATCAGTGCCACAGATCTTTGTGAACAATAATCACATTGGTGGCTGCGATGACTTGTTTAGGCTTGATCAAGCAGGTCATCTAGACAAGCTGTTATCAATAGCTTCCTAAGCCAGCATGATGAAAGTTTCCGCCCTTCAATACTGCGCTAGCGACGATGCAGAACAAACATTACACCGTATTAAGCCGTTAATTGCAGAGGCGGCATCCCATGCACGGCTTATAACCCTTCCAGAATGCGCAAGTTTTTTGGCTTCCAGCAATGAACAACTTCAGCAAAAAGCCGAATGGGACGATGACAGCTTCAGTCAAAACTGGTTTTCACAAGCCTCACAAGAATTTGGTGTATGGCTTTTAGCAGGGTCATTGATGATTCGAAAACGTAATAATAATCAATTAGTCAACAGAAGTGTGCTTTTTGGGCCAAGCGGTTTGGCAGTCGCTAGTTATGATAAAATTCATATGTTTGATGCAGAACCTGGCGATGGAAAAAACTACAATGAGTCTGCCAGCTTTACAGCTGGCCATTCTCCTGTGATTGTAAATATTGATAATATACCAACAGGAATGAGCGTTTGTTATGATTTACGCTTTCCTCATCTGTACCGCCAACTAGCACTCGATGGCGCCCAAATTTTGTTAATTCCATCAGCCTTCACTGCACTTAGTGGCAAAGCACATTGGCATGTATTATTACGGGCAAGGGCTATTGAAACTGGTTGTTATGTTATAGCGCCCGCACAGCAAGGGACTCATGCTGATGGCCGACAGACTTATGGTCACTCAATGATCATCAACCCGTGGGGTGAAATTATTGCCGAAGCAAAAGATGGTAATTCAATCATTAACGCAGTGTTAGATTTTGATGCTGTTGATAAAGCCCGTCAGTCAATTCCCTCTTTAACCACCAATCCAGTCATAAAGCCAACCAGAGTAGTCAATTAACACAAAAATTATTAGTACACCCTCAGACATACCCCAAGTGTCCGCTTTTTGCTAATCAAGAGCGCTATCACCAATACGCATATATTTTTCATGGCGATCTGCAACCAGCGCAACAGCGTCCATCCCAGACATTTTTCCCAGTTGGTTTGCAAAGGCATTCCCAAGCGCATCGATTGCTGCATTTGGGTCACGGTGCGCACCGCCAAGAGGTTCATCAACAACTTGATCTACAACTCTAAGCTTATACATCCAATCTGAAGTAATACGCATTGCCTCAGCTGCATCGCGCGCATAATCTGAGCTTCGCCAAAGAATTGAGGCACACCCTTCTGGTGAAATTACACAATAAACTGAATGCTCATACATCACAACTCGATTCCCAGTTGCTAGCGCTATTGCTCCACCAGACCCTCCTTCACCAACGATAGCAGCTACCATCGGAGTTGGTAATTTAAGACACGATCTGATGGCACTAGCTATTGCTTCAGCTTGACCACGCTCTTCAGCACCACGCCCAGGATATGCACCAGCCGTATCAACAAAGCTTAGAACAGGCAGACCAAAACGGCCCGCAATATTCATTAATCTTGCAGCCTTACGGTAGCCTTCTGGACGAACCATTCCAAAATTACGTTTCACACGCTCTTCGGTTGTTCGACCTTTATCAGTTCCCATCACCATAACTGATTGACCACGAAACCTTGCCATCCCACCAATAACAGCATGATCTTCAGAAAAATTCCGATCACCTGCAAGAGGCGTGAAATCTTCAAAAAGTCTATCAAAAATAGCACTCACTTTTGGTCGGTCAGGGTGGCGAGCAACTTGAACTTTCTCCCATGCGCCCAGTTTTTCGTATGTTTGCTTGAGCTCACGTTCAATACGTGTTTGCAACTTGCCAATTTCATCAGCAATATTGATGCTACCATCAGAACTCATGTGACGGAGTTCTTCAACTTTTCCTTCCAGGCCTGCTATAGGTTTTTCAAAATCAAGAAAATGTCTCATTCTGGCATCATTCCAATTCACTGATGAACGCTCTGCTTTAGCGTGTAGAGAAAGTTTATCTTTCTTGGCGGCCGCTGGCAAGTGGGTGTGCAGATGCAACAAGACCAGCCAATCGATCGGGACGACTTGCTGTGTATATTTGTGTTGTTGAAATATCAGCATGACCAAGAAGACTCTGCAAGCTGCGTAAATCTGCACCACGATTTAACATGTGCGTAGCAAAGGAGTGGCGTAATTTGTGTGGACTCACACGTGCCGCATCTAAGCCAGCAAAAACTGCAATCTTTTTTAACATTTGAGCAAATTGGTGCCGGCTCATTTTATCACCATCGTTTTTTGGAAACATATAATCTGACTGAATAAACATCTCGTGAGCATCCCTGCTTTCAATCCAACGCATCGCCGCCTGTCGAGCTGTATCACCAAGTGGAACCAGCCGCTCCCGCATACCTTTCCCAGTAATCAGTACAGTTTCTGGATTACGACGAAATTGCGCCAAAAGCAACTCTACCAATTCAGTTGCTCGCAAGCCCGTTGAGTATGATATTTCCAACATAGCTAAGGCTTTAAGAGATTCTCTTTTTGGCTCCAGCATTTTTGTAGCCTCTAACAAACGGACAATTTCTAATTCAGTGAGGCTTTTTGGAAGTACAGCGGGCAAAGACGGATTGTCAATCCAGGAAGTTGGATTATCCTTCCTCACTCCTTCTTCAATAGCCCATTCCATAAATTGACGTAAGGCACTTAGCCTCCTTGCAACCGAACGTGGTGAGAGATTTCGTAGATGCCACCAAGCTATAAGTGAACGTAAATCTTTTGGTTTACAATTAACAAGAGATTTTGTCTCTATTTTAAGTCCAGCCTTGCTGTCATAAAGATCGCGACTATATGCTAAAAGGGTGTTGACAGATGCTGCACGCATCGCTGAGATAGCTTGCAAAAACCCCTCAATAAGAAGGTCTTGTTTTTGTTGAGACTTGCGCTCTTTAGCTTTGTGCAGCATCAAATACCATATCAGTTAATCGTTGCATCAACTCAGCTTTCACAATTTCAAGAGCCAGCCCCTTAGCAGCTTCAGGCTGACCAACCTGAACAAGCGAGCTAATTATTACCGACAAATCAGCTGGATTAGTCTTATCGAGAGTCACATCACTTAACAGCCAATTGCTTAGCAATACAGTTTCAGCAATCCGGTTATTTTCGGCAGCTGTGGTGACAGCCATAAGTAAAACTGGTGATAAGCTAACAGCAGTTCGTTTTGACATTGTCCCACTTTTAGCAAGATCAAGCCAATTTGCTGCACCATAGTCAACACCAGCAGCTTCAAAAATGGACAACATGTGCCACATTCCTAGTGCACCGATCACCGTTGGTTCAATTGAGCCACGTGAAATGCCTTGAAGCAGCTTGGCGACTAGCAATGCTCTTCCATTACCACCAAAAGCTTTCAATGTCGCTGTATCATTGGGCCGACAAATTGCCAACACATAGGCTAAATCTGGAGCGATGTCGAGATCATCAAACTGCATCGCTGAAGCCACTGATTCATCCCCAAGCGCATTCCGAATCAATTCACCATATAACGGCAACATCATTGGGCCATTTCCAGCCGCAATTTCAGCTTTTACCGCCTTCGCCACAAATGCCAGCCGGTCTGGCCCTTTATCCGCATCAAGTGCGCGCCAAGTTGACGCAGTTGTAAGGGCATCCGCATCATTCTGGAGTCGAGTGAGGGCAGTTTTTGGGTCATCGCTTTCTAGCCCAGCATTCCGCCATAATTTTCCTGCCTGCCGGTGTGAAATTAATCCGCGCTTTAATCCCTCAAAAGTCGAGACCATCCTCGCATCTGGTTCCAAAAACTTTAATTTCATCACTGTCTCGGCCATTTGTTTTGGCAAAACAGACAAACCCTCAATCGGAATTGGCCGGTTCGCGACATCCATCAGAACAATGTGGGCTGAATCCAGTTTAGATATATCAGCATCCTTAGACGGTTTACCATCAAGAACCTCATCTACAAGATCAAAAAAGAGACCATCATTAACGCCATTTGCAAGCATAATATCCGCAGCAAACCGAGCGCCACTAACATTCCCCTTAACCGCCTGACAGATCACGTTGGATTTATGCCAAAATGGCTCCATAGTCTGGGTAATCTTTTTGCTAACAATATTGCACGCAGCATTGTCATTCCTAGTCATAAGGTAATGTTCAACCAGCCAACGCCTCCAATTGGCCCATTTTTTTGCTTCAGGGAGCTGCGAAGCAAGTGCGGCAAGGTCACTTGATCTCCCACCATTGGCCAAAAATTCTAACCGCACCTTAACAAGGTCTGCCGCAACATCATTAGCACCACTCGGTGGGACAGTTTGCCGAGCAACAACTTCATACGCAAGCTGCTTGATTACTTGGGATTCTCCAGATATTGCAGCCTTCCCTAACAAAAAAATAGCATTGCGCGCCGAAGTGCCACGCCAAATTAAACTGTCAAGTTGGCTATTGCCTGTTTCACCAACACCAATCGCAGCAAGACCGACATCAGATATCTTACGTCGCCCGATTTTTGAGCTGCCATAAACCCCTCTAACCCTCACACTTTTTGACGTAATTTCATCATCTATTGTCAAGCTTTCCACGGCCTCGTTAGAAATACTTGCATCAACCTCACTATTCTCAATCTCTCTCAAAGGCCCAAGGTTTAAATCATTGATCTCACCTGTAGTTTTAAAGCCTTGTATAACATTCAGGTTACTACCTGGTTCATTCTTGAAATTACTGTTTACCTCATCAGATTTTATTATTTGATCAACAGCCTGATCAATTTCAGATGGCTCTTTAGGATCGGAGCGCCCAACTTTAATGTCCACAGGTGAGACGGCCAACAAATTAACCGGGGCATTTTGTTGTGCATTACTTGCCGTCATTAGTATGACAAGCAAAAGCAGTGTCAGAAAAACAAATAGATTAAGTCTCACAACAACTTTTCTTATTACACCAAGCCTGTCATTACTCAACGATGAGCCAACGATATTAAGCACGCTGGACAGCATTTGGTGAGAGATATATGCACTATTTCGGCAAATTTTCATTAGAAATAACCTTATTAATGGCAATAGTTGGAGCGGGAATCTGCCAATTAGACAATAGGATGAGACCAACCAAGGTCATACCAGTTAGAAAAAAAATTAAAATAGTAATACGTGTCATAACATTCCTAAATTTATTGGTTTTTTTGTTTTGAACTAGAAAATCTACGCTTGCAATTGATTTTCAACCAAGTTTTGGCATAAATTTAGCTCGAATTTATCAATTCCATACCATTAACGTGATTTTTACTTAGCAATACTAAAACAAAATGTTTATGACAATATTATGTCGCTAATTGGGCAATGTTACCAGCCCTGTCATCTTTTGAGGTGTTTTTAAAGGCTTGGTTGGCAATCTATTGATATCTTCTATCGGTTTCAAAATACTGCATCGTTATACTGAGTGAAATGAAAAATTTGCACAAAACTCCAACGCATTTGACCAATAACGTCAAAAAATTGGTTGTCAAAATTTTATCAACGCTTGACAGGCCCATCATTTTAGTCGGCTTGATGGGGAGTGGTAAATCCGCTGTTGGCCGACGCACTGCAAAACTACTTGGAGTCAAATTCACTGATAGTGATCAAATAATTGTTAAAGAAGCTGGTATTAGCATTGCTGAGATCTTTGAATTTTCAGGTGAAAAAAAATTTCGTGATATAGAGTTAAAGACACTTACCAACCTCATTTGTCCCGCATTGCAAGTCATTGCAACTGGGGGGGGGGCGTTTTGTCAGAAAGAAACTGCTAACTTGCTTTTGGAGCGCTCACACGTTGTTTGGCTAAAGGCGCCACCAAAAACTTTATTGTCACGCATTGGCAATTTTAAATCACGGCCTTTGTTAGATAACGATCATCCACTTACTACCTTGACTGAGCTGAACCACAAGCGACAAAAATATTATCAAAAAGCCCAAATACACCTTGATACTGATGGGTTATCCGCACCTCAAGCGGCAGAAGCCTTGCTTCATGCGCTTGACACACACCTAGCAACGCATTAGGTGACAGAAACATGCAGCAGAAAAAATTAACCGTTGGCCTTGGAAGTCGAGCCTATGACATTGTTATTGGTCCAGATCTAATTGATCAGACCGGGGAGATTCTTGGCCAAATTTCTGCGGACCGGCATATTGTTATAATTAGTGATAAAACTGTTGCCAGACTTCACCTGAGCCGGCTTAAAGCCGGTCTAAAAAGCCATACTCGAGCAATCGATCATTTTGAAGTGCCTGCTGGTGAAGCCAGCAAATCCATGAACATGCTATCAACATTGCTTGACTCCATTCTAGCGGCTGGCATTGACCGATCAGTGCTGCTGATCGCCTTTGGTGGTGGTGTCATTGGTGATCTAACTGGTTTTGCCGCAGCAAGCCTCCTAAGAGGGGTTGATTACGTTCAAATTCCGACAACTCTTCTAGCACAGGTAGATAGCTCAGTTGGTGGAAAAACAGGGGTGAATGCTACTTCTGGCAAAAACCTAATTGGCGCCTTTCACCAGCCAAAAGCAGTTATAGCTGATACTAACCTTCTTGCCACGTTATCGATGCGTGAACTAAAAGCTGGCTATGCAGAAGTAATCAAATATGGGCTTTTAGGTGACGCTGATTTTTTTGGTTGGATGGAACGAAACTGCTCTAATATTCTTGCATTAGAACCAGAATCTATCGTTACCGCTATATATAGATCCTGCGTAGCCAAAGCAAAGATTGTTGAAATGGATGAGTATGAAACTGGTAGGCGGGCGCTTCTGAACCTTGGGCATACATTTGCGCATGCACTTGAAGCTGAGGCAGGTTACAACGGCAGGCTTCTTCATGGCGAGGCTGTGGCTGCAGGTATAGGATTGGCTTTTGATCTTTCAGTTGATCTTCGCTTGTGTGAGGCCAGTGATGCAACACGATGCAAAGCCCATCTTCGTGAAAATGGATTGCCAGCTGGACTAGAAGACCTGAAAAAAAATGATATCAAAGCTAACGAGCTCCTCAATCATATGAAACATGATAAAAAAGTACAAAACGGCAAAATGCATTTTATTCTTGTCCGAGCCATTGGCGATGCATTTGTCAGTGGCGATGTTCCTCCCGAGAGGGTCAAAGCTTTGCTTCAACGAGGCCATAATGTTATCTAGCTTGTGGCTTTTGGTATTTATTATTTTGGTGTTGATAATTGCATCAGCCTTTTTTTCAAGTGCTGAAACAGCTCTCACAGCTGCTTCAGACGCTCGAATGAGGCAACTGGCCAGCAAGGGTAATGAGCGCGCTCAGACCGTCGAGTCCCTAAGGGCTAATCGAGAAGGGCTAATCGGGTCAATCCTAATTGGCAACAATGCTGTCAATGTACTTGGATCAGCATTGGCGACCAGTGTTGCAATTTCATTATTTGGTGAAGGTGGACTGGTTTGGGCAACTATCACTATGACAGTTATCCTTGTAATTTTTGCTGAGGTTATGCCAAAAACCTACGCCTTTACTTATGCTGATCAATATGCCCTAAAAATTGCTCCTACCTTAAAATGGGTTGTGTACATTTTAAGCCCGCTTTCAATTGGCCTAAGGATTCTGGCAAAACAATTGATCCAACCAAATCAAATTGATGATTCCGATCGCGAAGAAGAACTACGTGGTTTAATTGAACTTCAGGGGGACAACGGAAACGCCGATGATCGTGAGCGCAAGGCCATGCTTTCATCCATCCTAGACCTTAATGAGTTATCAGTTGACCAGATTATGACCCACCGTGGAACAGTAAGTATGGTCAATGCTGATGATCATATAGAAGATATTTTGCGCAATGTACTTGGATCACCTCACACACGTCACCCAGTTTTTTCTGGAAAACCTGATAATATTATTGGAGTTTTACATGTTAAAGATCTGTTGCGCGCTGTTGGTGATTCAAAAAACACTGATGTAGACACTTTTTTGCCAAAGCCAGTGCAGAATATCGCGAGTGACGCCTATTTTATTCCTGAAACAACATTGCTATTTGATCAATTGCAGGCATTTCGAACACGGCGTGAGCACTTTGCCGTTGTCGTCGATGAATATGGTGATTTTCGCGGTATAGTAACCTTGGAAGACATTCTTGAGGAAATTGTTGGTGATATTGATGATGAACACGATATTGGACTTGCGGGACTTAGTGCGCAAGCAGACGGGTCGTGGCTTGTTGATGGTGGTGTCACCATTCGTGACCTGAATCGTGCCCTTGGCTGGAACCTTCCAGATGAAGATGCGTCAACATTAGCTGGACTGGTGCTGTTTGCCAGCCGAACCATCCCCAGTCCAGGCCAAGAATTTCGATTCCATGATATTCGTTTTCGTATTGTGAAGCGCGAAGGCAACCAGCTGACTAGCCTGCGACTTTGGGCAAGCTAGTCAAAAAGGAAGACTAAACTTATGAAGAGTGAAAAAGCCCAAGACCTCCCTGCAATCCATACGCCATATGGATCAGACTATTTAACTAAATTAAGTCAACCAGATGTTGAGCGAGAGTTAGTGCATGAGCGCCACGTGACTTTGAATGGCTTTGTCCGCAGTGATGGGTTGTTTGATATTGAAGCTGAGTTGACAGATCACAAAACTTATCCGTTTCCTAGTGACTTTAGAGGTGAGGTAACTCCTGATTTGCCAGTTCACCATATGATCCTCCGCATTACCATTACCAACGAGCGAGTAATCACCGCTGCCGAAACCATCACTATTACCGGCCCCTATGCAGTTTGTCCAAAAGCAAATAAGGTTTTTCACGAGCTGGTTGGGCTGAAAATAGCCCCTGGTTGGCGTCGGCAGGTGCAAAAAGCCATTGGTGGACGGCATGGATGTACTCATATCACTGAGTTGCTCGGACCCGTTGCTACAATTGCTTACCAAACCCTTTATGGCCAGGAAGCGCGTGAGCGCCGGGTAGACCAAAATTTTTCTGATGCTGAAAAACAAAAAACCCGCAGCCAGCTTCATAATACCTGTGTTGGCTACGCTGACGATTTAGTATAACAATCATATGCTTACCGTAATATGAATGTACTCAGTCAGCTATGGAATCCATCCAAAAAAGATCTAGTCACTAAGATGTAGCTCGAGTGCATGGATACTGTTAGCAAGCTCATCAGCTAAAATTTCATTAACCATTCGGTGTCTTTGCAAACGAGATTTTCCAGAAAAGACCCTTGCTTTGACGGTTACCTCAAAATGAGTACCACCACCTTCACGCCAACCCGCATGGCCCGCATGTTTATCGCTAACATCTGCAACATTAATTTGCTGCGGGGTCAGTGCGGCATTTAATTTTTGCGCTATGGTATCTGCCGTTGCCATATGTTATCTCTCCATAGATGGGGGTATATGCCTGCGACAGGCACTGAAATACAATTGGATTGTAAGATGAGACGCGCCACCACGCCAGACTTTAAAATTAATAAGCATCAAAAAGATTTACAGCCACGAGAGTGTGCTGCAGAAAATTGTCCTGCTGAAGGCCTTTATCCAGCTCCAAAATCACGGGATGCATTACGTGATTATATCTGGTTTTGCCTTGATCATGTGCGTGCCTACAACAAATCGTGGAACTATTATGATGGGCTGCAAGGTGCAGCATTAGAAGCTGAAATCCGTCGTGCCACAACGTGGGAACGACCCAGCTGGAAATTTGCCACAGGCCAACCCAGCCAAAATGATTTTGAAGATCCTCTGGGTCTGTTTGATTTTGAGCAACGTGATGACACAAAATCTGAGCGAAAACTGTCACCAGAAGAGCGCAGTGCATGGAAAATCCTAAACTTGGCACCAGTTAATGATTTTGCTATTGTGAAGCAGCAGTATAAACGCCTAGTAAAAGAAAATCATCCTGATAAAAATGGGGGTGACGCACAAGCCGAAGAACGGTTAAAAGATATTAACCTTGCCTACTCACTTATTCGAAAGAATCTCGCCGATGGTGGAAATCCGGTCACCAGCTCAACCTAAAATTTGTTTATTGTGGAGTTCTAACTGTTATGTCTGATAACACTAAATTTTCGCCAACCCTAGCCCATTCCCTCTCAGCACCCGACATTACGGTCAATGCCAGAGATGTTTTTGACATCAATGTCGATATGGTTGTGCCAGCTTTTAGCGAAGGATCTGATTATGTGCCAGTGGTTGACAGGAACTATCAGTTTGACACTGACACAACCGTAGCTATTTTAGCTGGCTTTGGGCATAACCGCCGGGTAATGATTCAGGGATATCATGGGACTGGAAAATCAACCCACATTGAACAAGTAGCTGCACTTTTGAACTGGCCTTGCGTTCGTGTCAATCTTGACAGCCATATCAGCCGCATTGACCTGATAGGGAAAGATGCGATTGTACTTCGTGACGGAAAGCAAGTTACTGAATTTCGAGAAGGGATTCTTCCATGGGCACTGCAAAATCCCGTTGCACTTGTCTTTGATGAATATGATGCTGGCCGAGCTGATGTGATGTTTGTTATTCAGCGTGTACTAGAAGTTGATGGCAAGTTAACACTGCTTGATAGTAATAAGGTAATACACCCTAATCCACATTTTCGTCTTTTTGCGACTGCAAATACAGTTGGTCTTGGCGATACCACCGGCCTTTACCACGGAACTCAGCAAATTAATCAAGGGCAAATGGATCGCTGGTCAATTGTTTCAACCCTTAATTATTTACCGCACAAAGACGAAGTAAACATCGTCACCGCGAAATTGGTTCAATATGCGGACAAAAAAGGTACCGAACAAGTCGAAGCAATGGTCCGTATGGCAGACTTAACCCGTAAGGGCTTTATGTCGGGAGATCTCTCAACTGTAATGTCACCACGTACAGTGATTACATGGGCCGAAAATACAAGTATCTTTGGTGATATAAATCTGGCATTTAGACTGAGCTTTTTAAACAAATGTGATGAGGTAGAGAGACCAACAGTAGCTGAATACTATCAGCGCTGCTTTGGAATTGACCTCCCAGAAGCGCCAGTCAAACAAACAAATGCCAGTTAGAACTTTGCTTCTTCAGAGCAAGAATCAATTAGACGTGAAACTAAAAAATAGCGGAAAAACGCATGCCTTCATTTGACAAGGATGAACAATTTTTGAAATCAAATGCCGCAGCAATGCGTGCCCTTGCTGGTGGAAAAGAGCACCAAGTGACGTATGCTGGCACAGATACACATGTGGGCAACGAAGATGTGCGTTTGCCTGCCCTCCCACCAACAGCAACTGCTGCACAAAAAGCCAGCTTACGTGGAGCCGCAGACAGTGCCGCGCTATGGCTCGCTCACCATAACTCCTATACCCATAAAAAGCATTGCCCAACTCCTGATGGTGCAAAGGCTATTTTTGAGTCAGCAGAGCGCGCTCGTGTCGAAGCAATTGGCGCTCTTCATATGAAAGGTGTCGGTGCAAACTTAGATGCCGCTTTAAATCAGCGTTATGAAAATTATCAAATTAATCCACCCGGTAATGTTGAAGATTCATGTGTTGCAGAGGCTGTTAGGTTGATTCTTCGCGAAGAGTTGACGGGCTCACCAGCACCTAAAAACTTATCCATGGTTATGGATTTATGGAGGCCTTGGATAAAAAGCCGTGCTGGAGATTTAATCAATGAACTTGGAGAATCACTCGACGATCAATCAGTCTTTGCAAAATTGTCCCGCCGCTTGATAGGTGCATTGGAATCAGATCTTGGTGATGCGGCTTTGGATGAAGACCAAGATTCAGACAATGAAAACGATCAGGATGAGGGTGGTGAGAGTGAGTCAGAACAGGATGGCGAACAGCCTGAAGTAGGTGAAGACAAAAGCGAAGGTGATGACAGTCAGTCGATGGATGACGCCGGTAATGCCGGCGCTTCTGAGGATGCCGAAATGATGAACTCCGAAGTCGCTGATGATGGCAGCAGCGATGGAGAATCACCTAATTCTGACATGACAGGCGAAAGCAGTCAGGACACCACAAAAAGCGATACCTATCATGTATATGAGACAAAATTTGATGAAGTAGTAGGTGCCAATGATCTTTGTGATACTCAGGAACTTGAGCGACTTCGGGTAATGCTAGACCGACATATGGAAAATGTAACTTCAATCGTTGGCAAACTTGCAAACCGCTTGCAACGAAAGTTAATGGCTCATCAAAACAGGTCTTGGGACTTTGACCTTGAAGAAGGGATTCTGGATGCAGCAAAACTGCATCGTGTTGTCACCCAGCCCTTAAGCCCACTATCTTATAAACAAGAACAAGATACAAAGTTTCGAGATACTGTAGTGACTTTGCTTTTAGACAATTCCGGTTCCATGCGCGGACGCCCAATCACTATCGCAGCCGTAACAGCTGATATTCTGGCTCGCACCCTTGAACGTTGTGGGGTAAAGGTTGAAATTCTTGGCTTTACTACTCGTGCCTGGAAAGGCGGACAATCACGTGAACTTTGGCAACAGGCCGGAAAGCCTGCAATGCCCGGCCGTTTAAATGATTTGCGCCACATCATATATAAGCCTGCAGATGTACCATGGCGCCGTGCGCGCAAATCACTTGGACTTATGCTCCGTGAAGGTGTTTTAAAAGAAAATATTGATGGTGAGGCGCTTTTATGGGCCCATGACAGGCTTTTGGCTCGGCGTGAAGATCGCCGCATAATGTTAGTGATTTCCGATGGCGCCCCAGTCGACGACTCCACTTTATCCGTCAATAGCGGTAGCTATCTTGAGAAACATCTTCGCCAAGTAATTGGTCATATTGAAGGGCGGTCGCCGGTTGAATTACTGGCCATAGGCATCGGTCATGATGTTACACGCTATTATCGCCGCGCCGTGACTATCACTGATGTTGACCAGCTTGGCGGTGCCGTAGTTGGCCAATTAACTGATTTGTTTGACGAAGATGAAAATAAACCCAATCAACGCCATGGTTAGCAGTGCTTAAAAAAGCTTTGTAACAAGTGGTTCAGGAGTATAAAGCCGCCTAGAAGTTATATGATATGACAGCTTAATGATAAGAATCTTATTGAGCAGACTTTGCCGCCATAATCTCTCGCTTTAGTTCACGAGCTTCAACAGCTAGCTTTGCATTTCGCGCCTGCATCAAAAATGCATCAAGACCTCCGTGCTTTTCGACCGTACGCATGGCGCTTGTTGAAACACGAAGGTTAACTTTACGGTCCAAAATTTCACTATGCATCCGAGTCGCCTGTAGGTTTGGTAAAAACCGACGGCGCGTGCGGTTATTTGCATGGCTAACATTGTTTCCAGACATCACAGTTTTACCAGTAATTTGACAACGCTTCGCCATAAGTAAACTCCAGAATCAACAGGCATAAAAATCCTGTGTCAGAAAATGAAAGTTGGGTATAAGACACTCTGCATCAGAGGTCAAGATGGAAAACCAGCTTTGGCAAATCGAAAACAACCGGCTATTAATCTAGATCTTTGTAAATAAGCAGACATAAATGATAAAACAGAAACAACCAATGGGCCTAAAAGGCAGGCCTGACCTATCCTCATGACTTGTTCACACTTTATCAAAAAGGCTCAGATCCCTCTAAAGAGGGCTTGGCTATGTTGTACAGCAGCTATCGGATCGCAGATCTGTCCTTTGATTTTATCAACGGTGGCCACCCCGTCAGCGTCCATCATTGCAGCAAATTGAGACAAAATACGCCCCGGCATCTTTGGGCCTTCAAGTGCTAAGCCAGTATATAATTGCACCAGATCAGCCCCTACCAAAATTTTTGCATATACTTGCCAAGCTTCAGCCACACCACCTGCACCAATCAATGCCAGACGGTTTTGGCTGAGTTTAGCAACATCGGCAAGAATACCAGTAGCTGCTGAAAAAAGTGGGGTACCAGAAAGCCCACCAGCCTGGCCAGCATGAATACTAGTCAAGAAATCAGGCCTTGCCAGAGTTGTATTAGTCGCGATAATGCCCCGCACCCCGGCGTCAACGCAGCTTTCAACAATGATGGCAAGATCATTATGATTTAGATCAGGCGCAATTTTCAAGAAAATTGGTTTTTTTTCAAACCCTGCATCTTTGAGGCCATTAAGTCCTGCTACCAACAAGTTATCTAAATGCTGTTGTGTTTGCAAATCCCGCAACCCAGGCGTATTAGGCGATGAAACATTCAGGGTGATGTAATCAGCAAATTGTGCCAGGCCTTTAACTGCTTGACGGTAGCTATCAATAGGATTCACGCTTGCTTTATTCGCCCCTACATTTACCCCAAGAACACCAAGCCGCTGGCCTGCTGTTGCCTTAAGATTCTTTGCAGCTTGTTCCATGCCAAGGCTGTTAAAGCCGTAACGGTTAATTACCGCTTGATCTTCGAGCAAGCGGAAAACTCGTGGCTTTGGATTCCCAAGTTGGGGTAATGGGGTAATGGTACCTACTTCAACATGACCAAACCCTAGACTCATGGCTCCATTAAAACAGGCAGCATTTTTATCAAAACCAGCAGCAAGTCCCAGTGGATTATCAAATTCCATTCCAGCAATTCTGACACGAAGATTGGCGGAGAAGTTCGGTGCAATAGGGCGGGGGCCAAAATTATGTTTCAGCATCGCAACCGCCATTCGATGAGCAGTTTCAGCTGGCAGAAATCGTGTCGCCTTTGTAAGGAGCTCCCACATCAAATATTGTCTAATGATTGAACAAGTTTTCCAGCAAGCGCATCTTCGATTAATTGAATACTTTTTTCACGGCTATAAAGTGCAAAAAACGATCCCATGCGCGGCCCTTCAGACTGGCCAAGCAGCACCTGATAGAGGCATTTGAACCAGTCACGTAGATTTTCATAATTGGCGGCCTTCCCAGTTGCATAAACAACAGATTGAATAGCTTCGGCACCACAATCATCAGACAGTCCACTAAGCGCCACTCTTAATTTTTCAAGATTAACCGCTTCAACAGAATCAGCAAGCCGATATATTTTATATGGCCTTACCATATCCTGATAGTAATTCACCGCATAACCAATCATTCGGTCAAGCTCACAATGTGTTTTGGGACTAATATCATTAGCATAATCACTGACATACGCCCAAACAATTTGCGAGCTTTCAGCGTGACACACCGCGGCAAGATTCAGCAGCAAGGTGAAGGTTACAGGCAGGCCAGCCTGATCCGGTGCACCACCGTGAATATGCCATAGCGGATTTTCTAACGTTTCAGCACCGTTCTGAACCTCAAGTTTACTAAGATGCTGATAATATTCATCAACAGTTTTTGGGATCACATCAAAATGCAACCTTTTTGCCCGCTTGGGCTGCCCATACATGAACAGTGACAATGATTCAGGGCTTCCGTAGCGCAACCAGTCTTCAACCGACAGACCATTGCCTCTTGATTTTGAAATTTTTTCACCGTTTGCATCCAAAAACAACTCATAGGAAATACCAGCTGGAGCCACACCACCAAGAGCACAAGTGATCTTGCTAGAGTGCGTCACTGAATCAATCAAATCCTTACCACTCATTTCATAATCAACGCCAAGGGCAAACCAGCGCATCGCCCAATCACATTTCCATTGCAATTTACATTGCCCACCAGTTACGCCCGTTTCACGCACGTCACCGCTCTCAGGATCAATATAAGTGATCGTACCAGCCGCAATATTGCGATCAATTACCTTGGCCTGCAACACCTTACCACTATCAGGGCACACCGGGAAAAAGGGACTATATGTTGTTTGGCGTTCCGGTCCCAGCGTGGGAAGCATAATATTCATGATGGAATCGTATTGTTCAAGAACACGCAGTAGTGCAAGATCAAATTTTCCACTAAGGTAGCAATCGGTCGAACTCATAAATTCATAATCAAAGCCAAATGAATTTAGGAATGCCTGTAACCGCAGATTATTATGTTCACCAAATGACGATGCCGTTCCAAACGGATCCTTGACCTTTGTAAGGGGCATGTGCAAATAAGCCGATAGCATCTTGTGATTTGGGACGTTATCAGGAATCTTGCGAAACCCATCCATATCATCAGAAAAGCAAACTAGGCGAGTTTTCTGGCCGGTCAGGGCTTCATAGGCATGGCGCACCATCGTGGTCCGCACAACCTCACCAAACGTCCCTATATGCGGCAAGCCAGATGGCCCATATCCAGTTTCAAATAGAACTTCATTTTTGACAACGCCCAGCTTTTTCATGCGACGCGCAAGCGCGCGGGCTTCGGCAAAGGGCCAGGCTTTGGCGTCAGCTGCAATTTCTTGCAACTTTGCGGTTAGCTCACTCATCATCATGCTTTCTAAAAATCAGGCACATATCAAAAACCTAAAGATTATTTTTCAGTGTTTCGTCAGATGCCGACAAGCTAGGGCCAGCCGCGATCAAGGTCAAGCGGCAAGCTTCATCATAAAGCCTTTCCATCACTATCATTTAGTTTGCCCCTTAGGTTGCCCCGGGCTGGCATGCTAGCCTTTGGCAGGCTATAACTCTTGCAATGCATGATCAAAATTTTACATCACTTCCCAATCTTCATGGGATACCAGTCTTTTACCCGCATGGCACACACCTGATCTGGATTAGCCAAAATGGCGAGATCACCAGGCCAAGCCAAGAAAACCTTGTGGCTGAGATGGCACTTGGGGTGGTACTATTGTGCCATCGCCGCTGGAGCGCGGCGCGTGCCGGTGTTGATATTGAACATTATCTTGATCTCATGGAATTATTCGCCTTTGTCCGGCCAGCTCGCTTTGTTTTGCCAACACCACGAGGTCTTGCCCAGCAGCTGGGACTAGCCCGCCCGGAACAAGGTGAAGATATGGCAGCACTATTGCCACAAATTGCCTTCACCCTTCTTGACGAGTTGGCAAGATCCTCCAGCGCTTCCCGAGCCGAAGCAGGCAGAATAGCTACAATGATGACTAGTGGTGGATGGAACTGGGGGCCTTATATACTAGCGCATCTTGAACTGCCTCAGCCCCCAGCCGGCCCACCTGATAGTAGGCATGCTGCCATTTGGAACCAACTTGCTGACTATACAGATTATACGCCACAAGCCGAACCAGGCACTCAGCCAGTACTACCCGATGAAGCACGTCAACGCCTTGCCGAAATGCTTGGCAATAATGCTGAGGTGCGCCTCCAACAGGCTGATTATGCGGCAGCCATTGCAGCCAGTTTTGACCGGCCCGATGCCGGCCCACAACCGGCCATGGTGCTTGCCGAGGCTGGAACAGGAACAGGCAAGACCCTTGGCTATTTGGCACCAGCAACTTTATGGGCTGAAAAAAATGGGGGCACTGTTTGGGTTTCTACTTACACGCGCGCGCTACAACATCAGATTGCCAACGAACTATCTCGCCTTTACCCAAATGCTGACACAAGAGAGTCCAAGGTGGTAATCCGCAAAGGGCGTGAAAACTATCTGTGTTTGCTTAATCTTGAAGAGGCGCTCGCTCAGATGCCAGGCCGCCCCCGCAATGCAGCCGCACTTGGGCTAATGGCACGCTGGACCAGCGCAACCCGCGACGGTGACTTAACCGGTGCTAGCTTTCCAGCTTGGCTGCTGGATTTGTTCGGGCGTGGGCAAACAATTGGCCTTGCTGATCGACGTGGCGAATGTATTCATGCGGCTTGCAGCCATTACAACCGCTGTTTTGTTGAAAAATCCATTCGGGGAGCAAAACGGGCTAATATTGTTGTTACCAACCATGCGCTCGTCATGGTGCAGGCCGCATATGGCAGCAAGGATGACCGACGCACCCCAACTCGTTATGTTTTTGATGAGGGACACCATGTTTTTGATGCGGCTGACAGTGCATTTTCAGCCTATCTAAGTGGGCGCGAGACGGCTGAATTACGTCATTGGGTAAGAGGAGCTGAAGATGGACACCGTGGCCGTGCGCGGGGACTAAAGCGGCGGCTTGAAGATCTTGTGGCCGGCGATGATGCCGCTATTGCCAATATTGAAGAAGCGTTGGAAGCTGCTCGCACTCTACCCGGCCAAGGCTGGGAAAACCGTATATCAGCGACGCAACCTCTTGGAGCAGGTGAAATATTTTTTATGCACCTGCGCGCCGCACTTTATATGCGTGTAAGCAAACCTGATAGCCTGTATGATCTTCAGTGTGAGTTATATCCAGCCCCAGACAATGTAGTGGTCGCCGCACAAGATTTTGCTAGCGCATTAGCAGGTCTTGCGGCGCCCTTAACGCGCCTTGTCGCCTGGCTGGTTAAGTATATGGATGATCATTCTGACGACCTTGATAGCAGCCAGCGTGCCCGTATCGAAGGAGCCATTCGTGGGCTTGAATTGCGGGCTAGTGGCCCATTAGGGTCGTGGCAAACAATGCTTGCCGATGTTATTGGTGGGGCCAGAGATGGTTTTGTCGACTGGATGCAGATTGACAGGGTAGATGGTCAAGACCGAGATATTGGATTAGCACGACACTGGCTTGACCCAACCATCCCCTTTGCCCATAGCGTACTTGATAACGCGCATGGTGTCACCGTTACATCAGCCACCTTGCAAGATCATGCAGCTACCCAAACCACAAGAATTACGAGTGATGATGATGACGCTAAAGGTGATGCGATCATCCCCAAACAGAATATTGGCAAAGCCCCACATGATGGCTGGCAATCAGCCGTTGCGCTGACAGGGGCTATGCATCTGGATCATGCAGCCATGCGGGTCAGTTTTTCATCACCCTTTAATTATGCCAATCAGGCCCGCATTTTAGTCGTAAACGACCTTGATCGTGACCGCCCTGAAGCCACGGCAAGTGCAATGGCAGCTTTGATGATTGCAGCTGGTGGCGGCGGTCTTGGGCTATTTACCGCCATCCGACGCTTGCAGGCCGTTTATCCAACATTAGCAGAACGACTGGATACGGCTGAACTGCCACTCTATGCTCAGCATGTAGACAAAATAAACTTGCAAACCCTTCTTGCCATGTTCCGCGAAGACCCAGAGAGCTGTCTTCTTGGAACCGATGCTGTCCGTGATGGGATTGATGTGCCAGGGGCAGCCCTGCGGCTTATCGTTTTTGACAGGATGCCCTGGCCAAGAAGCGATATTCTATTTTCCGCCCGCGCTAAATGGCAGGGACGCGAAGCATGGACGGAACGCCAGACCCGGCTAAAATTGCGCCAGGCCTTTGGGCGGCTAATCCGCCGCAACAATGACCGCGGGGTGTTTGTTATGTTGGATAGCCGCTTACCAACACGTATGACAAGTGCTTTTCCTCCAGATTTAGAAATTCAACGTATTGGTCTTGCTGATGCAATCCAGAAGACTGCAGAGTTTCTTAGTTAAAAGTTTGCACAAAAAAGAAAAAGCGGAGGGTAACTTGCCCTCCGCTTTCGTTGATAATTGCTAGCTAATTTACGCGATAGAGCTACATCATGCCGCCCATACCGCCCATGCCACCCATGCCACCCATATCAGGCATACCGCCGCCAGCACCGCCAGCGTCTTTTGGCTCAGGCTTCTCAGCAACCATAGCCTCCGTTGTAATAAGGAGACCAGCAACTGATGCCGCATTTTGCAACGCAGAACGAACGACCTTTGTTGGATCAATAACACCAGCTTTGATCATGTCAGTAAACTCATTGTTTTTGGCATCATAACCAACATTGTCATCCTTGCCTTCTAGGAGCTTGCCAACAATAACAGCGCCTTCAGCACCAGCGTTTTGAGCTATAAAACGTGCCGGGGCCTGCAAGGCGCGAGTAACAATCTCAATCCCAACTTCTTGATCCCTGTTTGCTGGCTTAAGTTTACTTAGTGCAGGAATTGCTTTAACAAGCGCAACACCGCCTCCAGGTACAATGCCCTCTTCAACTGCAGCTCGGGTTGCATGCATCGCATCATCAACACGATCCTTACGTTCCTTCACTTCCACTTCAGTTGCCCCACCGACTTTAATCACTGCCACACCACCTGCCAATTTGGCAAGGCGCTCTTGTAACTTCTCTTTGTCATAATCAGAAGTAGACTCTTCAGACTGCGACCGGATTTGATTACAACGTGCTTCGATCTCTTTCTTTGCACCAGCTCCATCAACAATGGTTGTTTCGTCCTTGGTGATTTCTACGCGCTTGGCTGAGCCAAGCATTTCTAGAGTCAAACCATCAAGTGAAATACCCACCTCTTCAGACACCACTGTACCGTTTGTCAGCACCGCAAGATCTTCAAGCATGGCTTTGCGTCGGTCACCAAATCCTGGAGCCTTAACAGCAGCAACTTTTAGTCCACCACGTAAGCGATTTACAACCAAAGTAGCTAGGGCTTCGCCCTCAATATCTTCAGCAATAATTAACAATGGACGGCCCGATTGAACAACCTTTTCAAGAATTGGCAACATATCCTGCAAGTTTGATAACTTCTTTTCGTGCAACAAAATGTAAGGCTCTTCAAGAGTCGCACGCATCTTCTCTGCATCAGTAACGAAGTAAGGTGACAAATATCCACGGTCAAACTGCATTCCTTCAACAACGTCTAACTCAGTGGCAAGGCTCTTAGCTTCTTCGACAGTGATTACACCCTCATTGCCAACTCTTTCCATTGCCTCAGCGATCATTTTGCCAATTTCTTCTTCGCCATTTGCTGAAATTGTTCCCACTTGAGAAACCTCATCAGAGGTAGAAATCTTTTTTGAACGTGCCTCGAGGGTAGCCACAACCGACTCAACGGCCATATCCACGCCACGCTTCAGATCCATAGGATTCATTCCAGATGCGACAGCTTTGGCACCTTCTTGTGCAATGCATTGTGCCAAGACTGTGGCTGTTGTTGTCCCATCACCAGCAACATCATTTGCCTTTGATGCAACTTCACGGACCATCTGTGCGCCCATGTTTTGAAATTTATCCTTGAGCTCAATGTCTTTCGCGACTGTAACACCATCTTTAGTAATCCGCGGTGCGCCAAATGATTTTTCAAGAACCACATTACGGCCTTTAGGACCAAGCGTAACTTTTACAGCATTAGCTAGAATGTCGACACCTTCAAGCATCTTAGTTCTTGCATCTGCACCAAATTTGACTTCTTTAGCAGCCATTTTTCAATCTTCCTTTATTAGAATTTCGGGGAACCGGTCACGGCTTCTATTCAATAACACCCATGATGTCTGATTCTTTCATGATAAGATATTCCTCACCATCAATTTTGACTTCAGTGCCGGACCATTTGCCAAACAAAATAACGTCATTTGTTTTAACATCTAGCGGTTGGACCTTGCCAGTTTCGTCTCTAGCGCCGGAGCCGGCAGCAATTACTTTGCCTTCCATTGGCTTTTCTTTTGCAGTATCAGGAATAATTATTCCACCAGCGGTTTTTTGTTCTGATTCCATACGTTGTACAACAACGCGATCATGAAGCGGCCTGAATTTCATGCCTTCTTTCTCCTCCAAATAAGTCATTTACTACGCGATTAGCACTCTTTGACTGAGAGTGCTAATCAACCACTTTGGTAATTGGGAGATTGCTTGTTGTTTGTCAAGAGAATAGGGGTAAATAATCAAAATTTATTTCAACTTAGGGCTAAATCTATAAATGTAGATTGTGCACAATATATCATTTTAATCCATCTGCGGCAAAGCGCCAATTGGCAGCTCACTTGTGACATGATAACAAACTATTATAATGAATATTTTTTTACACATTTAGGTTCATCCATGGCTCTATGCTCGCCCATTTGGGCATCAAGAAACGCGAATGAAAGCAATAACCAACTTGTAACCAAGTGGTTATTTTTTGTGGCCCTATTAGTTGCTATCATGGTAGTGATTGGAGGCATAACAAGGCTGACTGGCTCAGGCCTTTCGATGGTTGAATGGCGGCCCTTAATTGGCACTTTGCCGCCGATGACGGCATCAGAGTGGCAGCGAGTCTATGAGTTGTATCAGGCTTCGCCTGAATATCAGAAATTGAATTACGGTATGTCACTTAATTCCTTCAAAACAATTTTCTTCTGGGAATATGTTCACCGGCTATGGGGGCGGTTACTAGGACTTGCATTTGGCCTGCCCTTTTTGTTTCTTGTGCTTGCAGGGCGTATCCCAGCAGGGCTTTTAAGTCGCATGCTGCTTCTGTTTCTGTTGGGCGGCTTCCAGGGTGTTGTCGGCTGGTGGATGGTAAAATCTGGCCTAACTGAAGAGGCTAGCGTTTCACAATATCGCCTTGCAACACACCTTAGCATTGCTTTGGTTATTTTCAGCATTCTGATCTGGACCGTTTTTGACCTTCGTGACGGTTACAGCAAACGTCCAACAGGGATCGCGCTGGCAAGTCTGATTCTTCTTGTTATCACAGTCATCGCAGGTGCGCTTG
Organism: Candidatus Puniceispirillum sp.; assembly: GCA_028382965.1. GTDB lineage: Bacteria > Pseudomonadota > Alphaproteobacteria > Puniceispirillales > Puniceispirillaceae > UBA3439. The sequence continues at coordinate 297,112 of JAOEUK010000001.1, read as the reverse complement.
TCGCGGGCATGGACGCGGGCCTCTTATATAATGAATACCCGCTAATGGGGTCTTATCTCTTGCCTGTGGAATATGGTGAAGCTGGGTGGCTGGACCCGTTTGAAAATCCAGCATCGGCACAATTTCATCATCGCTGGCTGGCGGCTTTGACATTCACCGTTGTGATTGTTCTCGGATTGAAGACACGCGGTGGGGCATTGAGTTTTCGCGCTAATCTGGTGTTGGCTGCGGTGAGCGCTCAATTTGCTATTGGAGTTCTAACCCTGATTCATGGTGTGCCAGTCGCACTTGGCGGGATGCATCAGGCCGGTGCGGTTATTCTTCTTGGCTTTCTGCTGGCCCTACTTCACGGCACATCAAGGCCAGCACAACCAACAATAAAGTTAACAAGCTAGCGTCAAATGATACAGAACGGAATTAATCTTAATTTATATGCAGGGTAGCAACTGCTTACTTACCTTTTTTCTTGACCTGCGGCAAGCGACGCACGTTCAATTCAGCAAGAGCGGATTCTTCCACTTCAGATGGGGCGGCCATCATCAAATCTTCTGCCTTCCCGTTCATCGGGAACAAAATCACTTCACGGATATTTGGCTCGTCAGCAATCAGCATAACAATTCGGTCAATACCAGGCGCAATGCCTCCGTGCGGTGGCGCGCCAAAACGGAACGCATTAATCATCGCCGGAAATTTTTCATCAACGGTGCTATTTGGATAGCCGGCAATTTCAAAAGCTTTATACATCACTTCGGGAAGGTGGTTCCGAATGGCCCCTGATGACAACTCAACACCATTACAGACAAGGTCATACTGCCATGCCTTAATGGTCAAAGGGTCTTGCTCTTCAAGAACCTTCATGCCACCTTGTGGCATTGAAAATGGGTTGTGCGAGAAATCAATTTTCCCAGTGATTGGGTCAGCTTCAAACATTGGAAAATCTACAATCCAGGCAAACCGGAACAAATTTTTATCGATCAAGTCTTGATCCAGACCAATCTTAACCCGCGCACGACCAGCCAAGCTTGCAGCATCGTCCGCTGGTGAGCAGGCAAAAAATACCGCATCACCATCACTTACACCAGCGGCAATCCGAATAGCTTCAGCTCTTTCTGCCCCAAGCGCCTTAGCAACTGGCCCACGTGCCTCACCTTCGCTATAAATGATATAGCCCATGCCTGGAGCGCCTTCACCTTGCGCCCAGCTATTCATCCGGTCAGCAATCGCTCGGCTACCACATTTTGGCCCAGGCACAGCGCGAACAACTGCACCCTTTTCAATATTCTTCGCAAAAATTACAAATCCAGAATCACGGAAAACGTCCGTCACATCACAAATTTCAAATGGAATCCGGAGGTCAGGCTTGTCATTGCCATATTTCAGCATCGACTCTGCAAAAGGAATATGCTGAAAATCAGTGTCAACCACCATGTCAGAAAATTCTTCAAAAACGCCTTTAATGACTGGCTCTACAGCGTCAAAAACATCCTGTTGTTCAACAAAGCTCATCTCAAGGTCAAGCTGGTAGAACTCGCCAGGACTGCGATCAGCCCGGCTATCCTCATCACGAAAACAGGGAGCAATCTGAAAATAGCGGTCGAAACCACTGACCATAATCAACTGTTTGAATTGCTGAGGGGCTTGAGGTAGCGCATAAAATTTGCCTGGATGAAGGCGGGATGGCACTAAAAAGTCTCTGGCGCCTTCTGGTGATGACGCGGTCAGAATTGGCGTCTGAAATTCAGTAAAGTCCTGTGCCACCATCCGAGCTCTGATCGACTGAATAATCTGCGCCCTCAGCATGATGTTCGCGTGGGGACGACTGCGGCGCAAGTCAAGATAACGATAACGAAGCCGCGTTTCTTCACCAGAGTCTTCGTCTGAATTAACCTGTAGGGGCAATGTCTCAGCAGCTGACTGCACCTCAAAGAGGTCAATGCGAATTTCGATATGACCAGTCGGCAATGACTTATTAATTGTATCATCACTTCGCTTTAAGACCGTGCCGGTGATAGTGACTACAGATTCAAGTCGGGTTGCCTCAACCAACTTAAAGCTGGTGTCAGATGAATCAGCAACGCATTGAGTCAAACCATAATGATCCCTCAGGTCTACAAATACAAGCTGCCCGTGATCGCGCTTTCGATTAATCCAGCCAGATAGCTTAACCTCCTGCCCAACATTTGCTTCGGTCAATTCAACACAATTATGAGATCGATAGGCATGCATAGTTTTCAGGCTCCACTAAAAATGTGTCAATCTTCGGCCAGTTAATTCCAACACTTTTATTTGATGGGCACAAAACTAGTGACCGTCAAAACGCGGCGATTATGCAAAGATTGCGTCGGCGACGCAACCAAATTGCGGAACAATTAACACAGTTTTGACAACAATTGGCGAATGTTATGATCTCCAGTGGTGGCCATCGCGCGGGCGCAAATTATTTTCACCAACATTATCAATATTTAAATCTTCCCACCCTTAACCAAGCTTAGCAAGCATAGCCACCACATAAACAGAACCAGTGCCGCAGCATTATGAATCAATTTTCTTGGGAAGAAAAATTACATAGTTAACCGTTTCAAATTTCTTCGGGAAGGTCTACGACGTACCCCAGTTGCTTGTGCTCGACGATTACCTAAATCCTCTAGCAACACCATTTGATCCTCTTGACCCATACTTGACCACAATGCAATTTCTGAACGAGTGCGAAGACATCCAAGGCAAAATTTATCTTCTGGATCCATTTGACAAATCGACACGCAAGGCGATAACAATTTTTGTTCTTTGATAGAATCAGAAGGAGCCATAATTGTATTATCCATTTGTGTTTAGGCAGCAAAACTTTCATTTTTGTAAGCAGTCATTACACCGTTTAATGCTAAGAGTTCTTGTAATGTTTCCGTTGCCTTTGAGATTGTGACAAGGTTACGATCAACGATCGGTGCTTTATCGTTATCAACAGCCCAAGTGCGGGAAGAGGCCTCTTCAATTAATTTTATCATTTCCACCGCTTCTCCTTGCAGTAAGACTGGCATGTCCTCGCGTAAAAATGCCCGCAAAACGCGTTTGGCATGGGCCTCACTTTTTAGGCTTTCTATGTGACGAGGTCCTGCTGGCACAATAAGAGCACTGTAATCAATGGCTAGAGCAGTTGATAACGTAGAATCAGCGGGATAAGACATGCCCCATCCGTTACCACTCCAAGCGTTTGTTAAACCAGTTTCACGAGAAACAACTTTTAATTTTGCACCGGCGTTCATCATCGCTCGTTGGATAGCAATAAATCCAATTTCTTCAAAACCATTTGACACCATGATTGCGATTTTTTTTCCTGTAAAATTGGATAGATTCATAAAGACACTCCTTAATAAGAATAAATGATTGTCATATAAGTATACCTAGTGTGAAAGGTGTTTTATAAGACTGGTCAAGCTGAGTGGATAAAATACATCGGCCACTAACGCTCACCGGAAAAGAAATAGAGTGCGCCAGCCTATACATGGCTTTGAAATTTTTTTCAAGCGTTACCAACAGTTTAAACTTGTTGGTTGTTTTCCTCAGCCACAGATTAATGCAGTCTAATTGCTCCACCTCAATTCGCGTTAAGCATGTTTGTTCTTGCAGAAAGAGATTTTAAATTTTATTTTGAGCCCGCTCCCATAATCTTTAACAATTATTAGGCTCTTTCAATAGTTTGACTCCAAACCAAAAAGATCACCCAATGTTTCAACTTATCGTGCTTGCGGCTTTCTTACAAAATCAATCTACAGCGTTGACAACAAATAGGCAGAATAAGCAATGCCAAAGGTTCATGACCCATCAGCTCGACAGTCCAACAGCAAACTACATTCGCCGATTACTGATTTCTGGCAATTAAAGTTGCTTTTCTGGGTTGCTTTCGTCATATAATCTGGGCAAATAGATGTATTTGTAGGATTACACGACATAAATGGTTTGGCAAAATAGATGATGACCCCTTACGATACCGGTGAGACCAAAGAAGCAACCGACGCAATGGATGCAACATTAAATCAATCAAAGGCGATCAGGCCTAGCCGTCAAGAGGCTGAGCAAGCCATTGACGTATTGCTACGTTGGGTTGGCGAGGACCCAAAACGCGAAGGGCTGGTAGGAACCCCCAGCAGGGTAATACGCGCTTGGACAGAATTTTGCAGTGGTTATGATGATGATCCTGCTCAAATGCTGGCACGAACCTTTGAAGAAGTACAAGGCTATGATGATATGGTGATGCTACGCAACATCAAAATGGAAAGTCATTGTGAACATCACCTCGTACCGATTCATGGCGTGGCTCACATTGCTTACATGCCAGATCAGCGTGTTGTTGGCATTTCGAAGCTTGCGAGAGTTCTAAATGGTTTTGCACACCGTTTACAAACACAAGAAACACTGACCGCACAGGTGGCCGATTGTATACAAAATGTTTTAAGACCAAGGGGCGTCGCCGTCTTAATCGATGCCCAGCATCAGTGCATGACAACACGAGGCGTTCGAAAACCAGGTGTTTCAATGATTACCACTCGATTTACTGGTGTTTTCAAAACAGATGATTTATTAAGTCGTCGCTTTATTGACCAAACAAAATTAGCTTAACAGCGGTGTAAAATTAGCAGTTATAAACGTTTGTTGTAACTACAACTTGGATTATCATGCAGCTCTCACCCGTCCTTAACATTCTGGGACTTTTGGCAACCATTTTAGCGGCAGCCATGTTGATCCCAATGTGTGTTGATCTTTATTTTGGATCCGATGATTGGCAGGTTTTTGCACTATCTGCTCTATTGACTGGTTTTGTTGGTGTTTCAGTATGGGTTGCAACAAGCCGCCATGAAGAACTCGACCTTGGATTGAGGCAGGCTTTTTTATTAACGAACGGTTCCTGGGTTACAATCGGCATCTTTGGTGCGCTGCCATTTATGTTCAGTGAGTTAGACTTAAGTATCACAGACTCAATTTTTGAGTCTGTTTCGGGCATTACTACAACTGGATCAACCGTACTTGTTGAAATTGAAAAAGCTTCACCAGGTGTCTTAATTTGGCGTGCCTTGCTGCAATGGCTTGGCGGTGTAGGGATCGTGGTAATGGCAATGGCTATTTTACCCATGCTATCTGTCGGTGGGATGCAGCTATTTCGCACTGAGTCTTTTGAGCGCGCTGAGAAGGTAGTGCCGCGAGCAACACAACTCGCTGGCGGCATAGGCCTTGTTTACACTGCTCTTACCGCTATCTGGGCGGTGATGCTTGCACTCTCAGGTATGAATTTGTTTGATGCTGTAGCACATTCGATGACAACTCTTGCCACCGGCGGTTTTTCCACCCGCACTGCTTCAATCGGCGCCTTTGATTCTGTAGCGGTGGAGTGGGTTATCATGGCAGGCATGATTGTTGGCAGCCTTCCTTTTGCACATTATTTAGCGATAGTACGTGGTGGCTGGCATAGCTTGTTGAATGACCCACAGGTGCGTTGGTTTATGATGCTTGTGGTGGGATTGATTTCACTACTATGTTGGCATTTGATGCAAAATGGGCTTGAATTTGCTGATGCCCTTCGCCAAGCCAGCTTCAACGGCATTTCATTAATGACTGGGACTGGTTATGTAAGTGCCAATTTTTCAGCTTGGGGCGGCTTTGCAACAACGATTCTTCTAATTGTGATGTTTATCGGCGGTTGCGGTGGATCAACCACCTGCGGCATTAAAGTATTCCGATTACAAGTTCTCGCCAGCACAGCTAAAGTCCAAATTAGCCGGCTACTCCGTCCACATGCTGTAGCGCTGGCCTATTACAATAAACGGCCAGTATCAGTTGAAGTGATGGACTCGGTAATGGGGTTCTTTTACCTCTACATCCTCGGATTTGTGATCATTGCACTTTTATTGGGTATGACTGGCCTTGAATTTTTGACCGCACTTTCTGGAGCTGCAACGTCCATTAGCAATGTTGGGCCTGGCCTAGGTGAAGTCATTGGAGCTGAGGGTAATTTTTCTTCAATCCCTGACAGTGCAAAATGGATTATGTCCTTTGCAATGTTATTAGGGCGCTTGGAAATATTCACCGTCCTAGTGATGCTGAGTCCAGGATTCTGGCAAAGGTGATTAATTTGTTAGATATTTAAGGGAGAATAATTCTGTCAATCATGGCCAATTCTTTGCGAACCTGTTTATCAAGCCTGACAAGCGCACCTTTCATACTTTCATGAGTTTTTTGACTGACTTCATTTGGATTTGCAGATTCCTGAATAGTGATTGAATGCAATGCATCTAAGTCTATACGAGCCTGCGTTCCACCAACTGGCTGAAGCCAAATAATTTGCGCTCCAATTTCAGCAGTGATTTTCTTACTTTGTTGATCAAGAAACAAGTCATTAATGCCCACCTTTTTTGGCAAATCTGTCATGGTGATAGCAACACGCTGCATGTCAAAAATTATCTCACCACTCCCACCTGCAGGACGTAACACATGTGAAGCCCAGTCTGCTAAGACATTGCTTGGCAGTGGATTAACTCGATGCCCAACATAAGAATCTGCAATTGGCATCTGCCAGTTATCAATAATTTTAAGACTGCGGGCATTTATTGCCAATGGTGGAAAAACATCAGTCGTAAAAATAGCCGGTGGAGGAGTGTTTGAGCCACTATTACAACCGGCTAACATTCCGCCAAGCAGAATTATAACGCCAAGCCTACCTATCCTAAAACGTAACATCAAAAAAACCTTTTTCTTAATTTTATTACAAAAACTTAAATCAAAATAATTATGCTTTAATTTTGACAACAGCACTAGCTTAGTCTTTTTAGCCCAATTTCTAAAAAAGAAGCCGCTATCAATAAAGGGGAACCAAATCCTTATTGTAAACACGTGAATTTTTGCAAAATTCACAGGTGATAGTCAAATTTCCATTTTCATCCGCCAAGTCTCCAACCTCATTTGGGGAAAGTTCACGTAACATCAATTCAATTTTTTCGACATTGCATCGACATTTGTCTATAACGGGACGTGTAGGGGCGATATGCGGTGCCATGCTATTAAACAACCGGAAGACAATATCTTGAGGCAACAAGGCTGGATCTAAAAGTTCAGCCCTTGTGATTGACCCCATTAGAGTTTTAGCCGTATGCCAGGCTTCATCACTTGACATCCGAGCTGCAAAATCTGTTTTCATGAGCCCATTGCCTTTGCCGCCTTCAGCTGCAATACGCTGTAACATTAATGCAACAGCCTGCCAACCGTCAGCCCCCTTGGCCGCCGCACAAACCACTTCTGTATCAAGCTGTTCAGAATTTTCATACCACCGCATCGCAGCATCGCTAATGTGTCGATCATCAAGCTCAACTATTCCCTGATACCGACCATTTTTACTACCTTCATCAACAGTAAACGCAATATAACCCTTTCCCATAAGTTGGCCCAGTTTAACTGGGCCTTTTGGGTCATGTGCAAAAGCAACAGCTTGAAGTGCCTTTGGATTGTCTTCTAATGCCACGTAACCACGCAAGTTACCTTTTTCATTAATGTCAGCTAATAAAGTACGGACTAGTCCATCTCCTTTGGCCTGTAAGGTAAAAACTCCATCAAATTTCAATGTACTGGAAAGACAGGCGGCAAGCGCCAAGGCCTCAGCCTGCAAAGTTGCCACAACTTCCGGATATGCGTGACGTTCTAAAATAGCGCTTACTGGGCGACCAATTGAGGCTATACGGCCACGAATTAAGGCCGTTTTATCTGATCCATTAGCCAGATAAAACGGCAGTATTTGGGCATCAGCCGGTAAATTATCATTTAACATTTTCAAATCCTAAAACCGGCAAGTCCGTCCCCGTAATAGTACGACGATCAATTGTCCGCAAAACACCACGCCAAAACAGCTTTTTGAGCATGAAGTCGGTTTTCTGCTTCATCAAAAACGGCCGATTGGGGGCCATCAATTACCTCAGCGGTCACTTCCAAGCCACGCCATGCAGGCAAACAATGCATAAATATTGCATCATCAGCAGCAGCATTCATCAACTTTGCATTTACTTGATATGGCTTAAAATCAACACGGCGGCTACCTTCATCAGTTCCCATTGAAACCCACACGTCGGTCACCACGGTCTGGACCTTATCAATAGCGATGTAAACATCATTAGTTAAGATGACATCGCCGCCGTTGGCCCTCGCCCATGTCAACAAATCAGTCGGTGGTGCATAGCTTTTAGGGCCGCCAATGCGCAATTGAAAACCAAAGCGAACCGCCGCCTCAATCCAGCTTACAGCGACATTGTTGCCATCGCCAAGCCACGCAACAGTCTGGCCAGTAAGTGTTCCATGATATTCAATCATCGTCATTAAATCTGCCATTAGCTGGCAAGGGTGTGACCTTTGGGTTAGTGCATTTATCACCGGAACCGTAGCATTTTTGGCAAGTGTCAGCAGTGTGTCATGTTTGTAACAGCGAATTATAATCGCGTCGACGTAGCGCGAAAGAACCCTTGCCGTATCTTCAACACTCTCACCACGACCAAGCTGCAAATCTGTTGACGACAAAGCCAACGGCGTTCCACCAAGTTGTTTTATACCCACTTCAAATGATATACGTGTCCGAGTTGATGGCTTTTCAAAAATCATAGCCACTGTTTTGCCAGATAGGGGCAATTCAAGAACCTCACCAGATTTTTTTGCTGCCTTCATACGCAGTCCATCATCAAGCATGGCTTGAAGAGCCTCAGTTGAAAAATCTTTTAAATCCAGAAAATGCCGCATCGGCTTTATCCCATTTTTTAGTTTATGTTTGGCAAATAAATACGATAGCTTATTTACTATCATGTTTTGTGATGGCCTTAAGTGCCAGTTCTAGCTTGGCAACTGCCAAATCGATCTCTTCGTGACTGATTGTCAAAGGTGGCAAAAGGCGAAGCGTATTATCAGCAGCTGGCACCGTTAGCAAATAATCTTCTCGTAAAGTTTTGACAAGAAAAGCAAGGTCAATCGTTTCACTCAGTTTAATACCCCGCAGAAATCCACGTCCACGCAGTTCAGAAATTATCTTTGGGAACTGCGTTTGCAAGCTCACTAGCAATTTATCAAGATGAGTTGCTCGACGCCTGACTTCTGTTAAAAAACCATCCCCACTTAATATCTCGAGAACGGCTTTTGCAGCAGCCATTGCAAGCGGATTACCCCCAAAAGTTGATCCATGCGTTCCGGGTGTCATCGAATCACCAACAGCTTTACTAGCAATCACTGCTCCAATTGGAAACCCCCCCGCCAAGCCCTTAGCAAGTGCAACAATATCCGGCTTGATGCCACTATATTCATAGGAAAACAACTGCCCAGTTCTGCCAATGCCAGCCTGCACCTCATCTGCAATAACCACAGCACCGTATTCATCTGCAGCAGCACGCACGCCCAAAAGATATCCATCGGGGACCTCTCTGGCCCCTCCTTCACCTTGAATTGGTTCAATCATTACGGCCGCAACATTTGGTCCCAGCTTATCACGAAGGGCATTTAAATTGCCAAAAGGCACATGATCAAAACCATCAGGCATTGGGCCAAAACCTGTTCGAAACAAAGGCCGATCAGTGGCAGCAAGCATACCTAGTGTTCGCCCGTGAAATCCACCACTTGCACATAGAATAGTCACTCTTTCTGCGTCACCTCTTTCGTAAGCTGCCCTACGCGCAATCTTAACTGCAGCTTCAGTCGCTTCAGCACCTGAATTACAGAAAAAAACCTGTTCAAGACCAGATAATGATGCAAGCATCTTTGCAACAACTTCCTGACTCGGTATTCGGTAAAGATTAGATGTATGCCATAATTTACCAACCTGTTCAGTAAGGGCTTGAACAAGCCAAGGGTGACTATGACCAAGAGTATTTACAGCAATTCCACTAGCGCAATCTAAATACCTGTCACCAGATTCAGATATCAACCAGCACCCTTCACCGCGCACAAATCCAATTTCGACACGACCATAGGTTTTCATAACAGCTGAGTCAGCTGCGTAATTAACGGCTTTTTGGCTCATATCAAAACCATCCAGTTTAAAATGCGTCATATTGGACCTGAAACTTTTGACGAGTTCTAATTCACATCCAAAAATCAAACCACCAACAATCTTAATTATTGGTGGCTTAAAGAGGGTTTTATCGCCCAATATCTCAGTATAATTTCACTATTTAACCCCGACATGTCAAGGTATCTACTAGTGCCCACAATCTGATCTTAATTAATCTTGAATGAAGTGCTTTGCAAGCTGCAAACCTTGTGATTGATAATTCGACCCACCTGTCCCATATAAAGTTCGCGGAATAGCCAGCATTGGCTCATAGACCAGACGGCAAACAGTCTGGCCTTGCTCGATCAGAAACGGTACATCGTGCGAGCGGACCTCCAAGACAGCACGTGTGCCTTCTGCCCCCAATTCCGCCATACCAAAACCGGGATCAAAAAATCCAGCATAATGCGCCCGAAACTCGCCAACCCGCGTATCATAAGCCCGCATTTCAGCCGCATGATCCTTTGGTACAGTGACAAATTCACGACTAGCAAGAATATAAAATTCATCCGGGTTCAGCACAAGCCCACCAGCAGTAAGATCAGCCAGTGCAACACGTTCCCAAAATGCATCAACAAGCAAGCTAGCCGGTGCATCAACATCAATCAGGCCTGCATATTTCCGCGCTCGCCAACCAATCATGCCACTTTTTGCGTCAGGTTCCAGATTAACACTAAGTGCAACACCGTCACGAATATCGGTCTGATCTGCCCCATGCACCAAGCCCACTGTAGACTGCAGTGATTTCATTACCAAATCAGACGGGGAACTGATGCCGCGCCGAAGCCGCAATTGCGATAGGCGCGATCCTGCGCGAACCAGAACCGAAAAAGTGCGTGGCGAAATTTCTGCGTAAAGAGGTCCCTCATATCCATCAACAACAGATTCGAATTCCTTTGCCCCATCCGTAATCAGACGCGTAAAAACATCAAGGCGTCCTGTTGAGCTTTTTGGATTTGCCATTGCTGAAGTGCCAAGAGGCAGTTTAAGGCGTTCCTGCAGTTTTACAATATAGACGCAGCCGCGCTCAAGCACTGCTCCACCACTCAGATCAATTTTGTGCATACCAAGTTTAATCAGTTTTTTGTCAACAGCCATATTTTGGCCGGGCAAAAAACTAGCCTGAACACGCCACGCCTCAACCCCAAGGCGCAAATCAAGACTGGCTGGTTGCAACTGACCATCCTCAATCGGGCACTCGGCAGCAATGATGCCGTCGTTGATTGCCTGCTGCAGATGCTGAATGCACAAAATACCATTTTCAACTTTTTCAGCAACCATAATTTCTCCTATCCTTTTTCTTGACCCCTATCGCCAATATTTAGTGCTAGCTTTTGAAGCGGTAGCCTGAATGAAGCGCCTTGTAACAAAAAATTGCCAAAACAATATTCACCACAAGAAGACGGTAAAAGCCAATTAGAAGCGGTCGATCGGCAACACCAATCATACCAAAGCGAAAACCATCAATGGTATAAAAGACCGGATTTAAGCTGGCAATTACATCAAAGGGCGCAGGCGACTTGTCCACTGAATAAAATGTCCTAAATAAAGAAGAATTCATTAAACTCGTATCAAAAGCCAAATTTACAACCTTAAAATTTGGCATTAATTCTGCCTTTGATCACATCCGAAAAACAGTTAAAATAATTTCTGTCAACAACTACAAATAGTATTACAAAATATCATTATTGAAACAAAATAATATAAAATCAGTTGGAATGTTTATACTAGCATAACCAAGTAATACGTTTGAAACGTGTCTTGGAACTATAAAATATTCTCAAAAAATGAAGTTAAGCATTACGCAATTTTCAGTTTTCACATCTTATCCTAGGACGAATATACATAATTTTATGGAGTCTGATATATGAACAAACAACTATGAAGATTTGAACCAATACCAACTTGTTTGCAAACACAACACGCTAACCAAAGGACAAGTGCGTGGGTTATTGAAAAGAGCTTACAAAGCATTCATATTTTCACAAGTAACAAATCTTTGGGCTTAACTAAAAAAGCATAAAAATATGGCCTATTGAGGGTGCGGCGTAATTATCCATTTATTAATAACTGCGCTTAGCTCAAAGCTTTATAATGCGCCAATCAGCAGTTATGCTGCGGGATCTATTCTTAGTAATCTATGGTCTTAGCTCTGTAACAGTGGCTATACCTTTTCTTCTAGCCAAAGCCTGAAAAAATGCCGTTGTTGAATTTTAGTAGTAGCATCACTCTTATTATCAAGTTTAATTTTTGAAATACTATTTTTGAAATCTTCCCTGCCTGCAGTTTTTAGATCATAGCATTTTTACATTCAGCGATAAAAACAGACCAAAAACAGACAGAACAAAAAATTCTCAATTATATTAAAAAAATTGTTTGTCAAAATGTGCGCTACTTAGAGACAACAGGCCGTGGAATCAAATTACCAGAATAAGCAGCTGCAAAAACCACCCAAAAGCACAGTGAAGAACCAATCTGAGTATAGTAAAACTCTGGCTGGCACATTGCAGGTAAGAGCCAAACAGCTAATCCAAATATTATAAAACTTTGATCTAACTTCTTATTTAACATTAGAACAGGTGAAGTAACCACAAAAGACACAACTATAAACCCAAAAACACCAACCTCACCAAGTGTCTTTAGAAAAACATTATGAACATCTAAATGCGATCCAAATTTTCCCACAATGGTGAAGTTACCAATGCCATTCCCAAATATTAATGTTTCAAATTTAAGTTGCTTAAGCCCTTCGATAAACAGATAAACACGTTGCGAACTTATCGTGTTGAAAAAATCAAATAAATTTCCATTATTAGAGGAGGAAAAACCCCTTAACATACTATTATTTACAGAAGTAACTGAATAAACTAGCTTATAAGAACTCTCGGCAAAATACCCCAAAGAAAGCACAAATATTAACGTTAACAGAGCTCCCAAAAACTTTGTGGTCAATCGGTATCTAATGTAAAAAACAAAAGCCAACGAAACAAACGACACGAGAACACCTAATCGTCCACCCGAAAGAATTTGTGACATTAAAATTGGAAAAACAAAAACATATAGAGTCAAAATTAAATTGCTAAATCTTTGGAAAAACTTTAAGCGACCCGTTACCCACATTATCGCAAAAAATACAACTAGTTGAGACGCCCAAATACTAAAGTTCACCCGATTGCCACCAAAACCATTAACTAAATTCATTTGAACAGCCGTGGAAAATGGATATGAAATCACAATCATCCAAAAAAAGAGTGCGGAGATTAAAAATATAGAATCTAATCGCCTCACACTATGGCGAAAAGCATTAAAGTTTTGTCCAAAAAAGAAGACTATAGAAAAAACACTAATGGCTTGAACACACCTCAAGAAAACTATTTCTAAACTGCCAAAGTATACAAAATTAATGATCTGGATTATTATCCAAGCGGTTAAAAAGTAGAGGCCCATTCGTATTTTTGAAGCCCTCCAATTAATAAGTGAAAGCATTAAAAAAACTGTCAGGGCAGTAAAAGATCTCTTGATCAACACCGCATCAAAAACTTCGAAATCAACCCCTGGTATCTGAAAAATCCCTGCGGTAAAAAACCAACACCCAAAAAGAAAAAAACAAAAGAAATTAAGGCTGTTTCGATTTATTGATAAATTTGTCATTGATAACAATTCAATCTATTAATAGAGGTCAGAGGCTGAATCAAAAAATCTGTGACCGCTGCCAGCTCATCAGATTTATTTGCCATAATTCCAGAAACAATGCCTGCAACGAGTATTGTAAATACCCCCAGAATTAAAAACCCCATATGAATGGGCGGTGCAGTTTAACCTCATGCACAGCGCTCTTTTTTTGCCGTGCACTTTTCTTGAGCGTGAGCACGTCTCCAGACGATATGTTACTAGCCTTATAACCATATGGCTTTGGAAAAAGATTTTTATCAGTCATGCACATTTAAATAGGCAATAATCTTCCTGGAAGCAATGGGGTTAATTGTTGCTTTTGCCTTTCACAGAAAAAAGACTTATTCTCCAGAATCAATGTAGATTATTTACATCACAAAGTGCCAGTTCTATGACCTGCTTAACAAAAATCTTTATCTTGCGCCCATGACAAAATCACCTGCCGAAACAAGGCTAATGAACAAAGCGTTAGATTATCTTGGCCGCTACGCCACATCGAAGCAAAGGCTGAGCGAGGTGCTGGGGCGCTTTGCCATGCAAAAACTTGACAGTCATGGCACTGATGAGGTGGCAGCTGCTATTAGCATGATCGTGACACGTTGCCAAACGCTAGGGTATTTGAATGATGAGGCTTTTGCCCAAAGTCAGGCGCGCATCCATCGCCGGCAAGGGCGCTCAAAGCATGGCATTCGCCAACGTCTTCGCCAGCACAGGCTTGATGATGCCCTTATTGAAGCCGCACTTGATGCTGCTGATCAGCATGCTGCAAATGGTGAGTTACTGGCGGCATGCCTATTCGCAAAACGACGTAGGATTGGCCCTTTCTATCGTGGTCATTATGATACTGTGGATGATAGTCAGGCCTTAATGCAGCACCAGCAACGCCAGCTTGCAAAAATGGCACGGGCCGGCTTTGCAATGAAAGTTGGCCGAACAGTTCTAGAACTTGAAGATATAGACGCTGTCGAACAACTGATTGACAAGCTGGAACAGGGGGAAGACCCAACAATGTAACCAACGACGCCACGAGTCTTGCGGATCGGGCTGGACTGGAATAATAATTTTTAGATATCACAACGCCAATCGCGCAAAAACGATAGCTAACACCATCAGAAAATAACCAAATAAAGAATAGTAAGGAGGTGCCTTTATGGACCAGATTAAAATCTTTCAGCCAAGTGCAAGCCTGGCAAAATCAGCGCACATTGACGCAGAAAACTATGAAAAGCTCTATGCAAACTCAATTGCTGATCCTAACAGGTTTTGGGCTGAGCAGGGCAAGCGTATTGATTGGATCAAACCCTACAGCCAGATCAGCGATGTATCCTTTAATGCCGATGATCTGCATATCAAATGGTATGCGGATGGCACCTTGAACGCATCGGCAAACTGCCTTGACCGGCACCTTGCGACGCGCGGCAATCAAACCGCCATTATCTGGGAGGGAGATGAACCGGATCAACAACGAAATGTCACCTATCGCGAATTGTATGAAGAAGTGTGTAAATTTGCTAATGTGCTGAAGGCGAATGGAGCAAGAAAGGGGGACCGTATCACCATCTATATGCCGATGATTCTCGAAGCAACTGTTGCAATGCTCGCTTGTGTTCGCATCGGTGCGGTGCATTCGGTTGTGTTTGGAGGGTTTTCGCCAGATGCTCTCGCCGGACGTATTCTTGATTGTGATTCAACCATGGTTATCACAGCTGATGAGGGCGTTCGCGGCGGTAAAAGCATTCCCCTGAAACAGAACATCGACAAGGCATTGCAGAGCTGCCCCGACTGCACAAAATCAATTGTTATCAGGCGGACCGGTGGGACTGTTGACTGGGTTGAGGGACGCGATGTCTGGTATCATGAGGCAATGGCAACTGCCTCTGCTGACTGTCCGGCCGAGGAGATGAATGCGGAAGACCCGATGTTCATTCTCTATACTTCCGGATCGACAGGAAAGCCGAAAGGGGTTCTGCACACAACCGGCGGTTATATGGTGTATGCGTCGATGACGCATCAGTATGTTTTTGATTACCATGACGGCGATATCTACTGGTGCACTGCCGATGTCGGATGGATCACCGGCCACAGCTATATCGTCTACGGGCCGCTGGCCAATGGTGCCATCACCATGATGTTCGAGGGTGTTCCCACTTACCCAGACAACTCACGCTTCTGGCAGGTTGTCGACAAGCATAAGGTCAATATTTTCTACACCGCGCCAACTGCGATCCGCGCCCTGATGCGTGAAGGTGACGGCCCCGTCAAGAAATGCGACAGGTCTTCGCTGCGACTGCTTGGAACAGTTGGCGAGCCCATCAATCCACAGGCGTGGATGTGGTATCATGACATCGTTGGCGATGGCCGCTGCCCGATTGTCGATACCTGGTTTCAGACTGAGACCGGCGGCATACTGATCACGCCATTGCCCGGGGCAACAGCGACCAAACCCGGCTCGGCGACCCAGCCCTTTTTCGGGATCAAACCAGTTTTGGTTGATGGCGAAAACAACGAGCTTGCAGGGACGACTGACGGCAGTCTGTGTCTGCAGCATTCATGGCCCGGCCAGATGCGCACGGTCTATGGCGACCACCAGCGCTTCATCGAGACATATTTCACGACCTTCCCCGGCCGCTATTTTACTGGTGATGGGGCACGGCGTGACGAAGACGGCTATTACTGGATCACCGGTCGTGTTGATGATGTGTTAAATGTCTCCGGGCATCGGATGGGAACTGCCGAGATCGAATCTGCACTGGTGGCGCACCCGCAGGTCGCCGAATCCGCGGTTGTGGGATATCCTCACGACATCAAGGGTCAGGGCATCTATGCCTATGTCACCCTCGTTGAAGGTGTTGAGGCTACCCATGAGTTGGTTGCCGAGCTAAGACAATGGGCGCGCAAGGAAATCGGTGCTATCGCCACCCCCGATCTGTTACAATGGGCACCACAATTACCAAAAACACGTTCGGGCAAAATAATGCGGCGTATTTTACGTAAAATTGCAGCCAATGATTATACAGACCTCGGTGACACATCAACATTAACTGATCCTTCCGTGGTTGATGAACTAATTGAGAACCGACAAAATAGTAAGGGCTAACGATCATGGTAATGGGCTGTCATAAGTGCACCAACGTCATCCCAATCTGAAATACTTGAAGCTCCATATGAATTTTTATTTGGACAAACTGTTTATTAGAAAGTCTATAAAATTGATCTTAGCTTTTCTGTGATATAGTTGAAAGGTTCGTTGTGGACAATCGTCCCTTTGAAACTACCATCGGCACGGTAAAGAAAAACAGCAGCGCTGTGATCGTAAAGATAGTCATCTTTGCTCTCACCATTTTTTCTTGCAAAAATACCAAATTGTTTTAAAGCCAGTCCTACTTTCTCAGGTTTCCCAGTCAATCCAGTTACATTTACATCAAATAAGCCTAGGTATTGTTTAAGTTGTTTAGGCGTGTCCCGTTCTGGATCTACTGTTACAAAAACGAATCTTAAAGAATCTGTTTCTAGTCCTGCTGCTTTAAGATGGTCTTGTGCCGAAGCCAATGTTGTCAATGTTGTGGGACATACGTCAGGGCAATAGGTAAAGCCAAAAAACATAGCAACCGGTTGGTCAACAAAATTTGCCGCGGTTTGCCGGTCGTTGTTTTGGTCCACTAGATCAAACTGATGATTTTGAAAATTGGGAAACCCTGCTGACATTTTTTTTGCAAAATGTTCAGAAGTAAAAAAAATCCCTGTGGCAAAAATTAAAAATGCAGTGGCCACAAGGGCCACAAGTTTAATGTTACGTTTGAATATTAATGTTTCCACGTTTAGATTCTTAGGTTGAACAGAGCGCGTATGAGCTTTTAAAAAATTGGGCAGCAGTTTTTTCATGCCCAAGGTTTAGGCGATCCAGCGATAGCTTTCAAGTCCTTGAAACCGTGTATCATTTAATTATCTCGCACAAATATATGCTAGAATCACCATTCTATTCGAAACAGGCATTGTCTTTAACAAATGGTTTTGAGTATAGTGCTGCAGCGACTGCTTGTGCAGTTTACAACACACACACTTAAAAAAACTGAGTAGAGTTTATGTCCATGTACGCTTTTGCGATACTAATCGATCAAATTATTAATTTATATATCTGGACTTTGCTCGCCTATCTTATGTCAGGCTGGCTAATAGCATTTAAAATTATTAACCCTTGGCAGCCAATTGTACGCATGATCATAGATGTTTTGTCTCGAATTCACGAGCCTTTATTGCGACCGATTCGTCGCATTCTTCCTAATTTTGGTGCCCTTGATATAAGCCCAATCGTTCTGTTTCTTTTCGCGCAATTCTTGCGCAATCTTCTCCACAGCTTTTTAGCTGTTTAGCTTTGTAGGTTTTTGGCAAGAACTATTTTCTGAGCTCAAACTAAAGAATTACAACAGCTTGCTCCATGATAAATGCGTCATCACACAGGGAAGTTATAGCTGCGTCACAGGGTCACGGCGCCAGGAATACCTTAATTTGCTATTTATCTCATTATAGCGTTTATTTTAAGCTAGATATGGCAGGGCAAGGTTTCATTGGGATTTTTGTTGAAAAAGGTTATTAACGTTTATGCAATTTGACCAATTAATTCTTGTTGTGGCATTGTGCGCAGTGGTAGCAATCCTTTTTTGGGGAGTTGTTACAATGTCACGCGGTGGGACCTACAACGTAAAAAATTCTAACCGCATTATGCGCTTTCGGATTGTGTTTCAAGCACTAGCGCTATTGATAATAATGGGTTTGATGTGGTTCCGCCAAAATGCAAACTAAAATTTCTGCGTCACTGACGCTAGAGTGACCTTGGACATGATTAAAAAAGGCTACTATGGTAAAATTAAATAAGATTTATACGCGAACTGGAGATTCTGGTGAAACCAGTCTTGTAAATGGAATGCGCGTGTCAAAACATGCACTCCGGCCATCAGCATTTGGTGATATTGATGAAGCAAACTCAGTAATAGGTCTTGCCCGGTTGCAAACTATAAAAATCATAGATGCTGACGAAATGCTGGCAAAAATTCAAAACGACCTATTTGACCTTGGAGCAGATATTGCGACTCCAGAAACAAAAAAATCAGCCCTGCGCATCACAGCCGAGCAGGTTAAACGGTTGGAAGCCGAAATTGACACCATGAATATTGAACTTAACCCGCTTAATTCATTCATTCTTCCGGGTGGCAGCGCCGCTTCCGCTTGGTTGCATTTGGCTCGTACCGTCTCACGTCGTGCCGAACGCCATATGACGGAACTTGCTGCTGAAGAAGTGGTTAATGCCGACGCAATGCGTTACATAAACAGACTTTCAGATCATCTTTTTGTGCTTGCCCGTCGGTTGAACAAAAATGGGAAAACAGATGTATTATGGCGTCCAGGACAAAATTCATGACTGAATTAGCTAGAATGTTATTATAAGCCTACGTCGGGTCGAGGTGATATTATTGCGGAGGATACGTAAATGAAGGTTCTTGTACCAGTTAAGCGCGTTATTGATTATAATGTAAAAGTGCGCGTAAAGGCCGATCAATCAGGAGTTGAACTTGCCAATGTAAAAATGGCGATGAACCCGTTTGATGAGATTGCTGTTGAACAGGCATTGCGTCTTAAAGAAGCGGGTAAAGCAGAGGAAATCATAGCCGTCTCCATAGGTCCAACACAAAACCAGGAAACCATTCGTACGGCGCTGGCAATGGGCGCGGATCGGGGCATTCACATTGAAGCTCCGCAAGATATCGAGCCACTTGCTGTTGCCAAATTGCTGAAAGCCGTTGTAGTGCAAGAAAATCCAGGGTTGGTTCTAGTTGGCAAACAAGCCATTGATGACGACTGTAACCAAACTGGTCAAATGCTTGCCGCTTTACTTGGCTGGTCTCAGGGAACCTTTGTTTCAGGACTAGAAATTACCGGTGAAAAAGCTATAGTAATACGTGAGGTAGATGGCGGTCTAGAACATATCGAAATCACCATGCCAGCTATTGTGACGGTTGACTTAAGGTTAAATGAACCCCGTTATGCGTCGCTCCCAAATATTATGAAAGCCAAGAAAAAGCCACTTGATAGCCAAAACGCAACTGACCTTGGAGTGGATATTGCGCCACGCCTAACAATTTTAAAAGTTGAAGAGCCTGAAACTCGCGCTGCTGGCGTTAAGGTTGCTAATGTGAAAGAACTGGTAAGCAAATTAAAAGATGAAGCAAAGGTGATCTAAACCATGAGCATTTTAATCCTATGTGACCACGAAAACGGACAGCTCCATTCGACAACATTGAATACAGTAAGTGCCGCCAAACAAATTGGGGGGAATATTCACCTTCTTGTTGTTGGTGATCCAAGCGGCAAGGTTGCTAAAGCAGCAGCGTCAATTGGTGGCGTGGAAAAGGTTCTCGCTGCAACTAACAAGGCTCTCGAAAATAAGCTTGCTGAAAATCTAGCACCATTATTAAAAAGTCTTGCTGCCGGCTATTCGCATATAATGGCTCCGGCAAATACCACTGGTAAGAATGTAATGCCAAGGCTTGCTGCATTACTTGACGTGATGCAAATTTCAGACATTATCAAAGTCATTGACGCAGACAAATTTCAACGTCCAATTTATGCTGGCAATGCTTTATCAACTGTCTCATCAAGTGACACAACAAAGGTCATTACCGTTCGTGGTACTGCTTTTGAAGCTGCAGAGGAAAATGGAAGTGCTGCCATCGAAACGTTGGACAGTGCAGAGGACGCTGGCTTATCAATATACATGAAATCTGAACTGTCTAGCTCAGAACGACCTGAGCTCACCTCAGCACCAATCGTAATTTCAGGTGGGCGTGGCATGCAAGATGGTGCTAATTTTGCAATGCTTGAGAAAATCGCGGATAAATTAGGGGCTGCTGTTGGGGCTTCGCGTGCCGCTGTTGATGCTGGCTTTGTGCCAAATGATTATCAAGTTGGCCAAACGGGAAAAGTTGTTGCTCCTGATCTTTATGTTGCAGTGGGCATATCAGGAGCCATTCAACATTTGGCCGGTATGAAAGATAGTAAAGTTATCGTCGCAATCAATAAAGATGAAGAGGCGCCAATTTTTCAAGTAGCAGATTATGGTCTTGTTAGTGATTTGTTTGATGCAGTTCCTGAGCTTGAAAAGGAATTAGGGTAAACATTCAGCAAATGGCTTTTCATTATACAGCCGATCCTGAATATTTGAATTGTATTTCATTAAGCCATATTTAAACATCCAATCTTGTATGCCAGTCAATTTGATTGTTCCCTATTAGTTGACTTTTTTATAAGATTTGTCTTTTGGGCCAAATGCTTAAGCTCAGTAATCATTTTGGCATCGCTCCATTCACGCGGTCCAATGTAGATCCAACTATATTGTTGATCCGCACTAATCAAAAAGCTTGTTGGCAATCCTCTAACCCCCATCTCCCTTGATAACGTAGCCGTAGGATCAAATGCTAAATTCGGACTGCCAATGCCCCGTTTTTGCAAGAATGGCAGAGCTTTATTACTGCCCCCACGGTCCACTGAAATCAGCAAAACCGCTACCTCACTAGCAAGTTTTGTTACAGCACGGTCCAACGATGGCAATTCAGCAACACAAGGTGGGCACCATGTGGCCCAAAAATTAATTAATAATGGCCTGCCCTTGAATTGTTTAATAAATAGGGGGTAACCATCTGCAGTTAGAATGGTCGATGTCATGGGCGGGGCGGGCTGAATTTCCGTTTCCGTTGCACCATCAGCAAAATTTGGCCAAAATGCGAGCGTTGACAGCCCAATCATTCTTACTAATGCTTCTCGCCTAGACCATGATGCAGTTTTTGGCTGAAAATTTGATGAAAGCCGCGTATAAGACAAAAAGATTTCTCACTTTACTGGTTGTTGACATGCCTAAAAACCATAAAATATCATCTATCAGCTCTAAGTCTAGCATTTGGGGCGGCCGTTTCTCAAGTGGTCCGTCGCAACTGATGAATGATATCAATGCGTCAATTAGTTATGACCGGCGACTCTATCGCCAAGATATTGCTGGTTCCAAAGCGCACGCAAGTATGCTTGCCGCATGCGAGATCATTTCTCAGGAAGATTGTGAGGCTATCCACTCTGGACTTAATCAGATCACAACAGAAATCGAAGCTGGCCAATTTGTTTTCTCAGAAGCCCTTGAAGATATTCACATGAACATTGAAAATCGGCTTTTTCAATTGATAGGCGAACCTGCCCAGCGGCTGCACACAGCGCGTTCGCGCAATGACCAAGTTGCAACTGATTTTAAATTGTGGGTGCGCGAACTCCTTGAAGCAATTGATCAAGCGCTTGCTGATCTTCAGGCTGCCTTACTTGATAAGGCAGAGGCCCATGCAGAAGTCGTGATGCCAGGCTTTACTCATCTTCAAACAGCACAACCAATTACATTTGGTTTTCATTTGATGGCTTATGTTGAAATGCTGGGGCGCGACCGTGGACGGTTTACTGATGCCAAAGTCCGGCTAAACGAGTCACCACTCGGTGCTGCTGCGTTGGCTGGCACAAGCTTTCCTATCGACAGACACATGACCGCCAATTCTCTTGGTTTTGACCGACCGTCAGCAAATGCAATGGATGCTGTTTCCGACCGAGATTTCGCCTTAGAGTTTTTGTCAGCAGCCGCTATTTGTTCAGTTCATTTATCCCGCTTTGCCGAAGAGTTGGTTATTTGGTCATCCGACCAGTTTGGTTTTATTACTCTTTCTGATGCCTTCACCACCGGGTCATCAATCATGCCACAAAAGCGCAACCCTGATGCTGCTGAACTTGTGCGGGCAAAGCCAGGGCGAATTATTGGCGCCTTAAATGGATTATTAATAGTCTTAAAAGGTCTACCCCTTGCCTACAGCAAGGATATGCAAGAAGACAAAGAAGGTGTGTTTAATGCCGCTGATGCACTGGGCATTGCACTTGCGGCTACCACCGGAATGGTTCGTGATATGAAACCTCAGCCAGATGCCATGCTTGCAGCACTGAAAACTGGCTTCCCAACTGCTACTGATCTAGCTGATTATATGGTTCGTGAACTTGGCATGCCATTTCGTGAAGCACATCATGCGAGTGGTATCATAGTTGCCACAGCAGCAACAAAAGGATTAGGCCTTGAAGACATAGACCTTAAGGATCTACAAGCTATCGAACCTCGAATTAAGCCAGACATTATTGGCCTTTTATCAGTAACCAATTCTGCTGCTGCTCGAACAAGCTTCGGCGGAACTGCCCCTGATGAAGTAAGGACGCAGATTGCTCATGCACGTCATAGATTTACCATTGGTTAATAACTGAACTCACACCCATCAAAGGAACTACTATGCAACGCACTCTTATTTTTGGCAGCTTAATTGGTATAATAATAACCTTTGGTCTTGCCGCCTGCGGAAAACGCGGCGACCCTTTCCGACCGTCTGAAATTCCATCCAAAAGCCAAACACAACCATTTGCCAACTAACCCTAGCGACCCTATCTGGAGCAAACGTAATTATGTGCGCCTTTCATCGTGATGACAATCATCAGTTATGTGTCGATGGCCTACTACTTTCAAACATCATCAATCAGTATGGCTCTCCCATCTATGTTTATTCTGCAGCAGGCATAATCGATGCTTTCACAAAGTTTCAAACAGCCGTATCCCCAGTTAATGGCAAAGTTCATTTTGCTATGAAAGCTAATTCCGCCCTCGGTATTTTAGCTCTGATCAATAAGCTTGGTGGCGGCATGGATATTGTCTCTATAGGTGAATTAGCACGGGCGTTGGCAGCTGGCTGCAAGCCAAATGATGTGGTGTTTTCAGGTGTGGGTAAAACTGCTGCTGATATCCAAGAGGCCTTAACCTGCGGTATTGGTCAGATTAATGCAGAATCAGCAGCCGAAGTAGCTGCCATCAGTTCAATCGCCGCAAATATGGGTGTGATTGCACCAGTGGCACTGCGGGTAAATGTTAATGTCGATCCTGGCACACATGCAAAGATTTCAACTGGCCAACTTGATACAAAATTTGGTATTTCCACCAACCAGCATGAAGTAAGCGACCTATATCAAAAAATGGCTGATGACCCCCATATCATACCAACAGGTCTTGCAGTTCACATTGGATCACAAATAAGTAACCTAGCACCTTTTGAACAAGCCTATTCTGCTCTTTTAGCTTTAGCCATTGATTTGCGTGATGCAGGATTGCCGGTGCCAAACCTTGATCTTGGTGGTGGAGTTGGCGTTGATTATAAAAACGCTGAGCCAACAAACTTTGATGCTTATGGCGCACTTGTCAAAAAATTGTTTAAAGATCAGGGCTTTAAGCTAGGATTTGAACCTGGTCGATCTATAATTGCAAACAATGGGGTGCTTTTAACGCGCGTGATTTACGTCAAGCAAGGAGAAAATAAACGCTTCATAATAGCTGATGCAGCGATGAATGATTTATTACGACCTACCTTGTATGAGGCATATCATCCAATCTGGACTCTTGCCGCTCCAGACGTTTTAACAGGTAAAGCAGATATTGTTGGGCCAGTTTGCGAAACTGGAGATTATCTTGGTTTGAATCGTGATATGCCTGAAGTCAATGGGGGCGACGGGTTGGCTGTTATGTCTGCCGGTGCTTATGGAGCTGCAATGGCCTCTAATTATAACAGCCGTTCACCTGCCGCAGAAGTAATGGTAATTAAAGGCTCAGCGCACCTCCTTCGCGCCGCCCGCCCTATTGCAGATTATATTAATGATGAACACATTCCCGATCTTACTCATTTTCGTTGATGGATCTCAAAACCAATACAATGGTCCTTTACCTATGTTAATTCCAAGTGCCGAATATAAATTCAAAAATAATGGGCGGCGGAAAATAAATAAAAATTAGCAATTTCCTAGTTTTAAAAATTTGAACTCAATTTCTGACAATCCGGATTTTATTCAAATAGCAATATTCAATAGTAAAATAACCTTACCTTTAAATAATTTTAACTAACACCACCAACCTGATTTATATTATTAATAAACTCATGACTAAGTTAAGATCATCTATAATAACGACTCTGTTTGTTTTGGCCAAATTTGCTTTATTTGGAACTTTTTTTTCAATTGCGTATTTTTTTGCCAGCTTACAGCACTTCGTTCTAAACCTCCCAAAAACGTCTGATTCTGCACACCCTAACACAGACGGTATTGTGGTAATCACGGGTGGCCAACAAAGGCTTTCAAATGGCCTGCATCTTCTTGAAACTGGTACTGGAAAAGCATTACTCGTATCCGGTGTTGGCAAAGGAATAAGTAAAGCCATATTAGCCAATGAACTAAAACTTGAGGCATCAGCCAGAAAATTACTACAATGCTGTGTAACCCTAGATTTTCAAGCAAATGACACCCGTGGCAACGCATTTGCCGCAGCAGAGTGGGCTAAATCTAACAATTTTAAGTCTTTACGGCTTGTGACAGCAAATTACCATATGCCTCGGGCAAAGTATGTGTTTAGCAATCAAATGCCTCACGTGACCTTGCATTACTGGCCTTTTAGTCCATCAGAACTGACCCTTGAGACTTGGTGGAAAAACCCAGAAATTGTTCGACTTTTAGCTCGGGAATACGCTAAATATCTCACGGAACCACTTCGAGTCTAACCTTGGCCTGCATCGATGATTGATCGCCTAATTTCCCGGGTACGAGAAAAAAACTCTTCTAGCTTGTCACCTTCTTGCCAACGAATTGCCCGTTGCAAAAAGCTTAGATCCTCAGAAAATCTTTGTAACATCTCAAGAACAGCCACGTCATTATTTAAAAAAATATCACGCCACATCACTGGATCGGATGATGCTATTCGGGTGAAGTCGCGGAAGCCAGAGGCTGAAAACCGAATAACATCGTTTTTCAGCTGAGTTTCAAGATCCACAGCTGTGCCAACAATAGTATACGCGATCAGATGTGGTAAATGCGAAGTAAGGGCTAAAACCTTGTCATGATATTCCGCAGACATTCGTTCAGTCACTGATCCAAGACTGGTAATAAATTTCTCAAACTTTACAACCGTTGCCTCTTCAACTTCAAGCGGCAAAACAATCCAGTACCGTCCATCAAACAATGACTCAAACCCCGCACTTGGGCCAGAATGCTCCGTACCAGCAAGTGGATGTGATGGTAACCAGCTTATATCGTCACGCAAATAAGGTGCAACATCGCGTATAATTGATGTCTTGGTTGATCCAGTATCAGTTAAGACAGCCCCCCTCTTCAGGCTAGGAATGATCTGTTTGGCAAGAGAGCCTACCGAACCAACTGGCACTGCCATGATCACTAGGTCAGCATCTTTAACCGCAATCGCCGCATCAGGCTCAAACCGATCAGTTAGCTTCAGCCGTCCAACTGCATTTCCAACTTGTGACGAACAGTCACTGCCAACAATTTCATTAGCAAGGCTACCACGACGAATTGAAAGTGCAATTGAAGCACCAATCAATCCCATGCCAATCACGGCCACTTTTTCATAAATCATTGTCATTATTTTGCCTTCACTGTGTCTTTATCGCTTTTAAATCATTTCATATTTAATACACTTCAGCGGGCGTATCCTCCTATAAGTCTTGTATTTTTTGACACGCAACTTGACGATAACATCTCATAATGACCTTCAATTTTTAGAAGATTAAAACCATCAGGTGAATTTCTAGCAAAAAGGCTTATGTCATCACCAGACATATCTGGTAAGTAATTGGCGATTATAAAAGCAGCGGGAATAACTCGCATCTCATAAAGTGGTGTCCGCGCAATAACCTTTAACTGATGATGTTGGTCGAGACATGCTAGTAAAGTTTCTATATCTTCATCGGCTGGTACCAGCGCATATTGACATTGACCCGACGCAACCGCTTCAATCAATGGAAAAAGTTGTTCATTAATCATTAGTTTAGAGGCGCTACCCATATGCCAAGCTACTACTGGCATAACCTTTTTATGGACCGCACAGGCCACCTCTCCATTCTGGCGGTTAAGGCTAGCTGCCATAATTTGCCGCCAAATTCCTAGAATTGCCTCTGGCGCTAAACCCCCACCATAGGATGTACTTTTAGCAATGAGTTGGCGCACTAGCACTGCCTCACGTCCCGGACGAAATGCTGCAACACCATTTTTAGATGAAATTATTTGGTCCGATAGCTGCATGCGCTTTATCAAAGCTTGTAAAATCTTATCATCCAGACAATCGATTTCACTCCGCAACTGCTTCAAATCTTCACTCTTACTCACCTTTTTCCACCTTTTTAAACCGATATATTACAGTCAGTACGTAATACGATTGTAAATAATGAGCCTACGTCAAAGTCTTCTTTGGGAATGTGCCACGCGCTTGACCCACTAGAATAGAGGTTCCAGATTTTTTCTTTAGACGATGCAGCTTTGACCCTTTGTTTGCAGCTGAATAAAGTATTTTGTCTGCTTCTACAAGAAGAACACCACCTGTAGCAGGCCACAACCTGGTGCCGATTCGTTCTATTGCTGATACAAAGCGCTGAAAGAGTTTGTCCGGTATTGGCTGAACAAAAACCGCACGATACGTTTGGCGCGGTTCAAATCCATGTGCTCGTAATAATTGCTTCAGCTGACTGCTTGAAAAAGGACGGCCATAACCAAACGGATTGTGTTCGGCGCAAGCCCAAAGGCCACGGCGATTGGGGACAACGACCATAAGTCGACCAGCACCATCTAACACCCGCCAACATTCTTCAAGAGTCTTGCCCGGGTCAGACTCAAATTCTAGCGCATGCATTAAAAGCAATCGATCCAAATGGACATCAGGAAGGGGCAAAGCATTAGGCTCCACCAAACAACTACGGACTGACCTTATCGATGGCCATACAATTGCACCATGTCTAGCTGGCATTAATGCCAGTACGTTTGCTATCGCATCAATCTGTGGAAATCCAAAGCCAAGGCAAGCTGCTGATAACGATGGTCCACCTTGCCAGAATGAGCCAAGCTGTTTCTGGATAA
The DNA here is from genome assembly GCA_028382965.1 of Candidatus Puniceispirillum sp. GTDB lineage: Bacteria > Pseudomonadota > Alphaproteobacteria > Puniceispirillales > Puniceispirillaceae > UBA3439. The sequence goes on along the minus strand of JAOEUK010000001.1, from coordinate 269,367 downwards.
GACTGGAAACAGCTTGGCCAAAGCTAGTTTGGTAAAATGCTCTAAATTCGACTATGTCATCATACATTCAAAGCAAACCTTATTTGCTGCATTGCAGCATATATTTTTAAAAACTTCATATTTGTTGAAAAATATTATTTTGCATTGCAGCATTGCGTATACTTATAACTTTTGCTAAAAAAGCGTCTTTGTGAACATTTAGAGCTTTTTATGATGCCAAAACAAGTCACAAATCAATTGATCATCCGCAAATATGCGAATCGTCGTCTGTATAACACAAACTCATCACGCTACGTGACCATCGACAACTTAACCGTAATGGTGCAAGACGGCGTGGATTTTCGTGTTTTTGATGTCAAAAGCGGTAAAGACTTAACCCGCTTTACTCTTGTCCAAATTATCCTAGAAATGGAATCCAAAGGTCATAAATTATTGCCCATTAGCGTTTTGCAGCAACTGATAAGATTTTACGGTGATCGCATGGAGCCTATTTTATCCCGCTATCTTGAGCGCACTATGGATGCTTTTCTTACTCATAAAGGGCAAGCAGAAGAGGCGCTTGGTGCCAGCCTGGACAGTATTCGTAGTGGCGCTGATGCAAACAATGAAGACCACCTAGCACTAATTCGTCGTGAATTTAATCAACTCAAAGCTAAAATTGATCGATTAGGATGATCTCAAACTAGAGGTCACTTAATTCGTAAGCGATCGTTTTACAATCGTTATAGGCATCTGGTTTTGAGGTTTGCACGCGCACAGACTGAACACCATCGAGGGATCGCAGCGCTTCAAACAAGCATCTTGCCAAGGTTTCTTGAAGGTCATAATGTTTTTTTGATACTATCCTATGAATTGTTTCTCTGATCACATCATAATTCAACGTGCTCTCTACTTGGTCGTTTAATGGCTCACTCGCTAAAGATAGCATCAACTCAGCATCGACTGTTATTCTCTGAGGACTAGCGCGCTCCAACTCGTAGATGCCAATTGATGCCTGACATTCTAGCCCTTGCAAAATAAAACTCCGCTTCATCCAAACCTCCAAAAATCACTAAAGGGTATCAACCACCCAATCTGGGTATATTCCTGACGTCTCCATATAGGATGATGCTATCCCCCCACAAAAAAGCCCATGCCTCGTTATCAAAACTGTTGTCATGCCAACCGCGCTTCCACCAAGAATGTCAGTATGTAAGCTATCACCAACCATAGCAATACGACGATTATCAACATTGTGACCAAGTCTTTTCTGCATTCGCTGAAGCGCCAATTCAAACGCTGGGGCGTAGGGTTTACCATACCATCTAATATCCTGCTCCACCAAACGACTAGCCGCTGCTTTCATCATCCGTGCAGTCCAATAACCAGGCTCTGCAGAAAGCCTTCCTCCGACTTGTGGAGCTGTCACATCAGGATTAGCAATGTGCAATGGCCGTGGCCGGCCAATCATCGCAGCTTCGAAAGCAATCTGGTCAACCTCCCCCCAACCAACCGCACCAAAAAAAACCAATTCCTCCGCCTTCTCCCAAAAGTTGGTATCATGGCCATAACTTAAAAAATTGCTGCCAGTAAGCGGTTCAATATTTTGCCCAAGGCAACCAATTATCGGTCTCACCCGCAACGCAGTCTTCGGTTCACCAAAAAATTGAGCAATAAATGCATCTCGGCTAGACAATACATCAGAGCATTTAATCGGTAACTGCCAATTTAAATATTTGTCGCACGTACGTGCTGATGGAAAACTGCTACCATTTGTGAGAACAATTACTGGCTTAGCTTTTTTGTCAGCCGTCTCCAGTAAATCCATAATACCATCAATTGGACCATCGCCCACATTAATAACTCCATATGCATCAAGAACCAGTCCATCAAATTCATCTAAAATATCAATCAACCTTGATGCTTCCTGACAGGCACCTTTCTTGCCATTTGGCATACTCGGCCGCAAAGCTGCATAGATTTTCATAACATCATCAAGCCTAAGTGAATCTGCCGCTGGAATATTCAAATACTTTATCTGGGCCAGCGTCATGTAAACCTCATATAAAATAACTTCTAAGACAACAGCCCTATCGCCCTTTACCTCTGCAGTATACTGTTAATAACCCTGATTTTCTAGACACACTTTTAAGCCCAATACCCAATACTTGCTAATAGTTTCCTCTTGCTGATGATTAATACCCATATAATTCTTTCTAAAATATTGCGAATAATAGTCTGACCTACGCATTAAACGGAATAGAGCCCTTCGACCCATTGTGGTTTTAGGAACCAACGCCTCTTCAACATGCATGAGGCCATGGCAAAAGTGGCTCAGGCAAACAGTATTCCCATAGCCACTGGTGAAAGATTATTTAGCGTAATATTAGTTGTTGTGAGTTTGGCAATTAAAGTGCCACGGCGACTCTCCGAACTGATATTAGGCGTGCTAGCAGTATACTGAAAGGCAAAAATTGTTGCCATTGCCAAACCATATTCCGCTCAGATCCCCTCGCATCTTTATTGCGAGCCTGTTGTTGCTATGGCCAATATCCAGCTCGCAACCCTAATTCCAAACTTTTTATTCTCCAATCAATAAAGAAATTTGGCCAAATCCACGCTAAATTAATAACAAAACCATTGCGCTGGAAAGCTGTTTGTATTCTTGCATCAAAAGCCCCTTACACTCGGGTTGAGCTCAATATGGCAGTCTTGCAGCAAAATACCTGAAATACATCAAAATTGTATCCTGAAATAGAATAGAACCACTATGAATCAGGTATCAACAAACCATCTGCATGGGAGTAAATAGTGTCAATCATAACGTCACAAGTTTAGGGGTGAGTTAACAGACTGATCCAGACTAAGGCCAAATTGTTTAAAACTGCAGTAAAAATATAGCACAGGGCTGTAATGGAAAAGGAGCGCAAAAGTATCAGGAGACTTGACAGCAGGGCCGCAAAGCGTATATTTCAGGCCGCTGTCTTGCGTTGACTGGTCTGTTGATGTGACGCTGCTTCGTTTTTGAGAAATAGTGATCGGTCGGAAAACCCGACCACAACTGATTAAATGATGTGATGAAATAAGTGTTTTAGGTTTTGCCGGATGCTTTGACATCGAAATGTTTAGGTAAGGAAAATCGCCATGTACGCTTTGGTGAAAACCGGTGGCAAACAATACCGTGTTTCAAAGGATGACACCATTCTAGTGGAACGTCTGTCTGCAGAAGAAGGCGAGCAAATTATTTTGAGTGACATCGTTATGCTTGCTGACGGTGAAAAAGTTACCATCGGAACGCCGCGCGTTGATGGAGCCGGTGTTAGTGCGACAGTAATCCGTCAAACACGTGGACCAAAAATTATTATTTTCCGCCGCAAGCGTCGTAAGAATCATCGACGCACTCAAGGTCATAGGCAAGATCTAACTCTACTAAAAATTAATGATATTGCAGAAGATGCAAAAAAACTGAAAACAGCAATACCTGTTGTTAAAGCAGCGCCTAAAAAGCCAGCTGAAGAAACAACAGCAAAAAAACCATCTACAAAAAAAGCTGCACCTAAATCTGTAGCGGCAAAAAAGCCAGCTGCTAAAAAAGCTGCACCTAAATCTGTAGCGGCAAAAAAGCCAGCTGCTAAAAAATAGACAAGGGTCACGCCGCGATTGTTGCATTAAGCTTAAGAAAGTTGATTAAAAATGGCACATAAAAAAGCAGGTGGAAGCTCTAGAAACGGCCGTGATTCGGCTGGCCGCAGACTTGGTGTAAAAAAATTTGGTGGGGAAACCGTTTTGGCTGGCAATATTATTGTTCGCCAGCGAGGAACTAAAGTTAATCCCGGCCAAAATGTTGGTATGGGCAAAGATCACACACTATTTGCATTGGTTGAGGGCAAAGTTGCTTTCCTCGAAAAGTCGGGTGGAAAAATGTTTGTGAATGTATTGTCGATGGCCAAAGCCGCTGAATAGCGATTTAGTCATCGACAGTACATGATGCACAAAAAGCGGCTCGGTATTGGTGGCAATGCAAATAATTAGGGGGATGACAGTTGTTATTCCCCTTTTATTTACTGCAAAAATTGGCCGATGCCCTGCGGGCATTGTAAACTAAAGGTTTTTGCTAAAATGATGGTCAAATCCAGATCCTAAAATTGGAATGGTAGTAATGAAATTTCTCGATCAGGCTAAAATCTACTCACGGTCAGGGCATGGCGGCCCAGGCGCTGTGAGCTTTCGGCGCGAGGCTCATGTGCCATTTGGTGGTCCTGATGGAGGCAATGGTGGGCGCGGTGGTAATATTGTGGCGTTGGCTGTCAATGGATTAAATACCCTGATTGATTATCGCTATCAACAACATTTCAAGGCTGAATCTGGGAGGCCAGGCGCTGGCCGTGATCGCAGTGGCGCTTCCGGTCAGGACATAATTATGCGCCTTCCTATTGGAACACAAATCCTATCCGATGATCGGCTGACTATTCTTGCTGACCTTACCTATGAGGGCCAGTCAATCATCCTTGCAAAAGGCGGGTCTGGCGGCAAAGGAAATGCCTTTTTCAAATCATCAACCAACCGTGCACCCCGAAAATCGCAACCGGGTGAAGATGGACAAGAAATGTGGGTCTGGCTTCGGCTTAAACTCATTGCTGATGCCGGCCTTCTTGGCATGCCAAATGCGGGCAAGTCCACATTTCTAAGTGCAGTTTCCGCAGCCCGACCAAAAATTGCCGATTATCCCTTTACCACACTTCACCCTAACCTTGGTGTGGTTGGCGTCGATGGCAAGGAATTTGTTATGGCTGATATTCCGGGCCTAATCGAGGGGGCCCATGAAGGCGCTGGACTTGGCCACCGCTTTTTAGGCCATGTTGAACGCTGCAGAATTCTCCTTCATCTGATTGATGCAACCAGCGAAGATCCCGTTGCCGCTTGGAAGATGCTTCGCGAGGAACTAAAGGCCTATGGTGGTGATCTGTATGACAAGCCCGAAATTGTTGGTTTGACCAAACTTGATGCCACGCCAGAAGATTATGCCGCGGACCTTGCAAAGGCTATACAAGATGCAGGTGCTGGAAAGGTATTGGCACTATCCTCTGTAACTGGTGCAGGTGTGACTCCAATGCTGCGTCAGCTTATCAGCGTGATTGAAGTAAGCAAGGCAAAGGAACAAGAACCAAAGGGAAAAGTGTCATGGTCGCCATAGCTCCCTCGGCCAGAAAGTCCTTTTTTGATCATGCTAAAACAATCGTGATTAAGGTTGGATCATCCCTGCTCGTCGATGATAATAAAAAAGTCATAAATACCGCATGGCTTGATGAGATTGCTGAAGACATCGCAAAGCTAAGAGCAACTGGTAAGAATGTCGTTGTGGTGTCAAGCGGCGCCATTGCGCTTGGACGTAAACTGTTGAACATTCGCAATGGTAAATTGAAACTCCAAGAAAAACAGGCGTCAGCAGCTGCCGGACAGGTGTTACTGGCCCATGCTTGGATGAAATCCCTTGGCACCCATCAGTTGCAAACTGCGCAAATTCTGCTATCACCCGACGATACTGAGACAAGACGAAAACATATAAACGCCCGAGCAACAATGCTGGCCCTTTTGGGGCTTGGCGCGGTACCAGTGGTTAATGAAAATGATACAGTAGCTACCACCGAAATTCGGTTTGGTGATAATGACCGGCTTGCTGCACGCGTTGCTGCGATGATTGGTGCTGATATGCTGATCCTACTATCAGATGTTGATGGCTTATATACTGCCAATCCAAATGTTTGTGGCACAGCAACCCACCTTGCGGTAGTCCCCCAAATCACTGCTGATATTATCGCAATGGCAGGTCCGGCAAATGCGGACTATGCGTCTGGTGGAATGGTTACCAAGCTAGAAGCCGCAAGAATTGCCACATCTGCTGGTTGCCAAATGATAATTTGTAATGGGCAGAATCTTGCCCCACTGTCAAAGTTGCAAGCAGGAGCAAAAAATACAGTGTTCACTGCCACAAAATCGCCGCATACAGCCCGCAAACAGTGGATTTCTGGGTCGCTTGCCCCAAAAGGGGAAATTCTCATTGATGATGGCGCAGTTATCGCGTTACAAGACGGGCGCTCACTTCTACCAGCCGGCGTCATTGCCGTTACCGGCCAATTTGGCCGCGGCGACCTTATTGAAGTTAAAAATAAGGCAGGTGCGGTCATTGGACATGGACTATCCAGCTACAGCAGCAATGATGCCATGCTGATTTGTGGTTACAAAAGCAATGAAATCGAGACCGTTCTCGGCTATCGTGGACGCGATGAAATGATTCATGTAGATAATCTTGTAATAAGTGGTACTTAGCTTCAAGGTAGCCCTCAAAAAATAAAAAGATCTGATAGTAGTCGGGAATGAAGCAGAAAAATGAACAAAATATTGAGGGAACAACCATGGCAGAGTTGGCAAATAAGCATATAAATGCCGAGGCCTTGATTGCGGAAATGGTTCAGAAGTCACGTGCCGCCCAATTAAGCATACGTAAAAGTAGTTTTGCCATTCGCTGTGCTGCCTTGCAGGCAGCTGCAACTGCAATAAGAGCGCAAAGTGCAACAATTATTGATGTGAATTCTGAAGATGTTGCCCGCGCCACTGCTACCGGCATAAGTGGGGCTTTCATTAACCGGCTAACGCTTGATCACCAACGCATAGAATTAATGGCATTTAGCCTTGAGGCAATGACAAATCTGCCTGACCCAATTGGCGCTGAATTAACCCGTTGGCAACAGCCAAATGGGCTGGACATTGCCCGCATCTCAACCCCTCTTGGGGTTATTGGCATTATCTACGAATCACGGCCAAATGTAACAGTTGATGCAGCAGGGCTTTGCACTATCGCCGGAAATGCGGCCATTTTACGAGGTGGTAGTGATGGACAACTAACTGCTAGCCTCCTTGCTAAAATCATGCGTGAAGCGTTGGAAGCCGTTGATTTGCCAAGTGATGTAGTGCAAATGGTTCCAACCACGGACCGGAAGGTCGTTGGTGCAATGCTAGGTGCTGTCGGTGGCATTGATGTAATAATACCCCGTGGCGGTCGTTCTCTTGTTGAGCGGGTTCAAAAAGAAGCGCGGGTGCCAGTTTTCGCGCATCTTGAAGGTATTTGTCATCTGTATATCCACAAAGATGCGGATCACAAAAAAGCTTGCAGTATCTCACTAAATTCAAAAATGCGGCAAACTGGTATTTGTGGCGCTGCTGAAACGCTGCTAGTTGACAAGGCTGTTGCAAATGATTTGCTAGTCAAGATTGCTAGGGATTTGATTGAGGCTGGTTGTGCGCTTCGCGGTGATGTGGCCGCTTGCGCCTTGGTGCCTGATATGACAGCGGCAACTGAAGCAGATTGGAGTACAGAGTATCTTGATTCAATCCTGTCAGTGCGAGTGGTTGATGATATCGAAATGGCCATTGCACACATTGGCACGTATGGATCATCCCATACCGAATCAATCATTACAGAGTCACGTTCTGCCGCAAATCAGTTTTTTGCTGAAATTGATAGCGCCATTGTCATGCATAATGCATCCACTCAATTTGCTGATGGCGGCGAATTTGGTATGGGCGCAGAAATCGGCATTGCCACTGGAAGGTTACATGCACGTGGGCCAGTTGGCGCAGCTCAATTAACAAGTTTCAAATATGTTGTTCGTGGCAATGGCCAGAATCGTAAATAATCATCGCCACCGTACACCGGTATTGTTTCACAGCCGATCGCGCCTTAAAATTGGGCTTGTGGGCGGCTCGTTCAATCCCGCACACGAGGGCCATATCCATGTTGCATTAGAAGCACGCCAAAAATTGGGCCTTGACCAGATATGGTGGCTTGTAAGCCCGCAAAATCCATTAAAAAGCGCTTTCAACATGGCTCCTCTTGCCAAAAGGCTGACTGACGCACGCAAGACCGCCACTCCCTTTCCATTTTTACGGGTTATGGCGCCTGAAGCCGGGCTTCAAAAAAACTATACTTATAATACACTAAAATTTATCTCTAAAACGATGCCTCTTGCCCGGCTTGTTTGGGTAATGGGGGCAGATAATCTGGATCAGTTAACAAAATGGTACCGATATCACGACATGATCCAACTTCTACCCATTGCCGTTATCGATCGCCCAAGCTATTCTCTTAAGGCTATTGCAGCTGGAAGGTGTTTATTAGGACGACGCAACACAGTTAGAAAGATGCGCCGCGCAATTGCAAAAAGGTCTGTAAAACTGCCAAGTTGGTGCTTCATAACTGGACAGCACAACCCAGCTTCAGCCACAGAAATTCGACAACAAGCGTATAACAAAACTATCAATAGTACGCCAAAATCTAAAGCTTAAAGAGCCTTAATATTTTTACAGGAGATACCCATTACTAAAGTGCACCCTAAATTAGATGCAGGTCAAATACTTCGTTTGATCACTACTTCTCTTGAGGATGATAAAGCTGAAAACATTCTGACAATTTCTTTGGATGCTAAATCAGCAATGGCCGATTACATGGTCGTTGCTTCAGGTGTTTCATCTAGGCAAATCACCGCTATGGCACAACACCTTGAATTTAAGTTAAAACAAAAGAAGGTTGATGTTCTTGGTATGGAAGGGCTGCGGCAAGCCGACTGGATATTGATTGATGCAAATGATGTAATCGTTCATATTTTCCGCCCAGAAGTGCGTGAATTTTACGGGCTTGAACGAATGTGGGCTAATGATACATCTGCAGAAATTGTTCAGGTTGGTAGCGACGCATAATTAAGCTACTACTTTGACCAAACAGGATGAAACAATGCAGCTTTTTATTATTGCTATTGGCAAAGGCCGCACCTCACCAGAGAATTCTTTGGCGCATAACTGGTTATCAAGATTGCAACCAACTGGTCAGCTCATAGAGGTCGAATCAAAATTACCACCCGGGCTTAATCGTAATAAAGATGAAAGCCGTCGCCTGTTGTCTTCAGTGCCAGAGGCCGCTGCACTTGGCGTACTTGACCCACGCGGCAAAGATCACTCTTCAGAAGAACTGGCTGCTCTGATTTGCACTTGGCGTGATGAGGGGTTTAGATCAGCCTGTTTTGCCATTGGTGGTGCTGATGGCCACACTAATGTTCTGCTTCAAAAGGCCAGTCGTATTATTTCATTTGGGAGTGCAACATGGCCTCATATGTTATTTCGAGCAATGCTGGCCGAACAACTTTATCGCGCAAACTCTATCCTTTTGGGGCACCCCTATCATCGTGCTAATTAACCCAAAAGTCAGGAAGTCATCTACACAGTTTATCTGTACATCGATTCATGCTGAGATTATAAGATCCTTATGATCAATTATCAGCCATCCAAAGGCCCAGTCGTTTTGTGTATTATGGACGGTTGGGGCCACCGGACCAATACTGAATATAATGCCGTTGCACTTGCAAAAACGCCTGTTTTCGACAACTTGTGGGATAGCCATCCCCACAGCCTGCTCGCCGCATCAGGAGAAGATGTTGGATTACCTGATGGACAGGTTGGCAATTCTGAAGTGGGACATATGAATATTGGAGCCGGACGTGTGGTAACGCAAGGCTTGCCACTCCTCAATACAGCCACCATAGATGGATCGCTTGCAACTCATCCAGGCCTTATCGAACTGGCTACAAAATTGCAAAAATCTGGCGGTACCGCACATGTGATGGGACTATTATCGCCTGGTGGCGTTCACGCCCACCAAGATCACTTTTTAGCTGTTATCCAAGGACTTGTCAAAAAGGGTATTTCTGTTGCTGTTCATGGCTTTACAGATGGAAGAGATACCCTACCACAGGCCACGAAACACGATTTTCCACGTTTTTTAGAGGCACTTCCAAATGGTGCGGTAATGGCTAGTATTATTGGCCGCTATTTTGCAATGGACCGCAATAACCGCTGGGAACGCACGCAAGCCGCCTATGAAGCAATCGCTTCAGCAAGAGCAAATATTTTTGCCGTTGACGCAATGACTGCCCTTGAGAGTGCTTGGGGGCGGCATGAAGGAGATGAGTTCATCACGCCAACTATCATTGGCTCTTATCAGGGTATGTGCGATGGCGATGGTATTATCATGATGAATTTTCGCGCTGATCGCGCACGCCAGTTACTAAACTGCTTTTGCGACCCATCTAACACTAGTTTTGTAACCCGGCCTATTAACTTCATTGGCATGGTTGGCATGACAAGTTATTCTCGGTTGCTGGATAACCACGTCATTGCCCTTTATCCCCCTTTGGATCTCCAAGATACACTTGGTGAGACTGTTGCCAAGAATGGCAAAAGCCAGCTGCGGCTGGCAGAGACTGAGAAATATCCCCATGTAACTTTTTTTTTAAACGGTGGTGAAGAGTCACTTCAGGCGGGTGAAGACCGGAAAATGATAGAATCACCAATAATTAAAACATACGATTTACAACCAGAAATGAGCGCCATAGGCATTTTGGAATCAGCAATTATTAGCCTCAAAGCCAAGGCACATGATCTATTGATTATTAATTTTGCCAACCCTGACATGGTTGGCCACACAGGTGACCTTAACGCAACTATTAAAGCTGTTGAAACAGTAGATCATTGCGTTGGCATTTTAGCTGATACCTTAGCTAAAGTTAATGGACAAATGTTGTTAACCTCCGACCATGGCAATTGTGAAATAATGTGGGATCGTGATGCCGCATCGCCACACACTGCTCACACAACTAATCTGGTGCCTTTGATCCTAGTAAATGGTGAAGCTGATACCTGTCTTGCCAATGGCAGACTTGCTGATATTGCACCAAGCGTATTAAGCTTGATGGGCATTGACCAGCCGACACTCATGACTGGCAAAAGCTTGTTAATGCCCGATGAAAGGTAAGCCTTGTTCGAGCCGCCAATTAGATAATAAAACCTTCCAATAATCATAATAACAATCATGAACTAAAAATATGGAGTGATCTTTTGATCAAATGAGTCAGTGAGGGTTGTATGAAAATCCAATGACTGGCACGATGGAATATAGAAATCAGAAACTATACCACTGCTTGTATTTTGCAGTTTATAGATAAAAAACTTACCTAAAGAGAATACTAAATTATTTAATTTATTCATAAGAGAAGATGGAGTTATACTAAATGCAGATTGTTAGCATGCTTTTTAAGCAATTCCGCCAATTGCGCTTTTTTATCCTGCCTTTTATATGTGGCATTTTGATTGCAGGAGCCATCATTCCATCCCTGACTACTGCCCAGTCCAACAAAAATGATAAAATCTACCGTCAACTTGGTTTATTTGGAGATATTTTCCAGCGTGTGCGCGAAAGTTACGTTGACGAAGTAGATGAAAAAGATTTGGTAGAAGCCGCAATAAACGGCATGTTGACATCACTTGACCCGCACTCATCTTTTCTTAATAACGACCATTTCAGCGATATGCAGGTTCAAACAAAGGGTAAGTTTGGTGGGCTAGGCATTCAAATCACGATGGAAGATGGCCTTATCAAAATTATTTCACCAATTGATGGAACACCAGCAGCTAAAGCTGGAATTCAACCTGAAGACTTAATTATTGCTGTAGACGATGAAGCCATCCGTGGCATGACATTAAACGATGCTGTTGACCGGTTGCGGGGCGCGGTGGGATCAACAGTTAAAATAACAGTCAAGCGCAGCACGCTGGATCCATTTGATGTAACCCTGAATCGCGAAACAATTAAAATCGAATCCGTTAAAGCAAAAATATTTGAAGGAATTGGATATCTACGAATTACCACATTCTCAGAACAAACCACGTCAGGCCTAACTCAAGAAGTTGATAAAATGTTCCAAAAACACGGTGACAAACTTCAGGGATTTGTGTTGGATCTGCGCAACAATCCTGGCGGATTATTAAACCAAGCCATTTCAGTCAGTGATGCCTTTCTTGAACAAGGGGAAATTGTATCAACACGTGGCCGCAACGATGAAAATGCTAGCCGCGCCTATGCACGGTCAGGAGACATTGCAAAAGGCTTACCTGTTGTTGTTCTAATCAACTCAGGGTCAGCATCAGCATCAGAAATTGTTGCTGGCGCCCTTAAAGATCATCGCCGAGCAGTTTTACTTGGCACCCGCTCATTTGGAAAAGGTTCTGTGCAATCAGTAATACCATTGTCTGGAAATAGCGCAATGCGACTAACCACAGCACGCTACTATACACCCTCAGGCATTTCAATTCAGGCTAAAGGGATTACACCAGACATCGAAGTAGCTCTGGCTCGTATTGAAGAGTTGGAAGGCGGCATAACAAGAGAAGAAAACCTTAAAGGCGCTCTAGACAAGCGTGAGGTGAAACCAGACAGCACTATTACTAATGATACTAAAAATGTGCCCGTAGATCAGTCAAAAGTCGATTACCAACTGGCGAGGGCGTTGGATTTGATCAGAGGTGTATCAATTTTCAAAAACAAGGCTATCAGGCCCTAGTCATGTGCAATATTCCATATGATGATCGACCCTATAGACCTTGCGTTGGTATTTTCCTGATCAATGATGCAAAGAAAGTTTTTGGTGGGCGTCGCATCGACAGCCGCGCTGAAGCATGGCAAATGCCACAAGGAGGAATTGATCCAGGCGAAACCACGCTTGATGCGTGCATGCGCGAGATGGTTGAAGAAATAGGCACATCATCTGCCAAGCTGTTGTGCGAGCATAGCGAATGGCTTTATTATGATATTCCCATGCCACTTGCAGATAAGCTATGGCATGGTCAATATAAGGGCCAAAAGCAAAAATGGATTGCCCTCCGTTTTATAGGCAAGGATGCTGATATTGATATCAACACTGCGATCCCTGAGTTTTGTGAATGGCGATGGCTAGTTCCAAACGAACTTGTAAATCTTGCCGTACCGTTCAAACGTGAAATCTATGATAACGTCTTAAATGCATTTCGGGATTTTATCTAACCAGACTAAATCTATACTATCACTTTAACGCCAAATCTACAATTATTGAGATCAATACAGATTTAGCTAAAGTGTAGAAATCACCGCATTTAGAAAATTGGCTTCGGCCTCGCCGGCAGTGGCAGCTCTCTCTTTTAGGACAGCCAGATCAGCTGTTGCTAGATCAATGGCCCGTTCTGCCATGATGGTAACAGATTTTTCAGACACATCGGCGACTCCACCATCAATCATAATTCTGTCTGTAACCTTGCCGTCCTCATGCACTTCAACAACGCCTCGTTCAAGACCGGCAAGCAGTGGTGCATGTCGTGGCAACACCCCAAATAAGCCTTCGACGCCTGGCACAACAACCATCTGTACCAATTTTTGAGTCATAATGCGGGCTGGTGTTACCAGCTCCAATTGTGTCGTTTCAACCATGCTAGAACATCCTTATGCTGGATCAAGACAGTGGTAGTAAATTTAGGCCGCATCCTGAGTGAGTTTCTTACCTTTTTCGATGGCCTCTTCAATAGTGCCAACAAGATAAAAAGCCGCTTCTGGTAAGTGGTCATATTCACCTTTTAGAATACCTTCAAAACCAGCAATAGTGTCTTCCAGACTAACCAGCTTACCAGGTGAACCGGTAAAGACTTCAGCAACATGGAATGGCTGAGACAAGAAACGCTGTATTTTTCGAGCACGTGAAACAGTTAGTTTGTCTTCTTCAGACAATTCGTCCATGCCAAGAATTGCGATAATGTCCTGCAAGGATTTATATTGCTGTAATACTTCCTGCACATTACGGGCAATATTATAGTGGTGTTCACCAACAATACGGGGATCCAGCATCCGCGACGTTGAGTCAAGCGGATCAACTGCAGGATAAATACCAAGCTCGGCAATTTGGCGTGACAGAACTGTTGTCGCATCAAGGTGTGCAAATGATGCTGCCGGTGCCGGATCAGTTAAATCGTCGGCAGGAACATAAATCGCCTGCACTGAAGTAATTGAACCCTTGTTTGTTGTGGTAATTCGCTCTTGCAAGGCACCCATGTCGGTTGCCAATGTTGGCTGATAACCTACAGCAGATGGGATGCGCCCCAGAAGCGCAGAGACTTCGGAACCAGCCTGAGTAAAACGGAAGATGTTATCAACAAAGAACAGTACATCCTGGCCTTCTTCATCACGGAAATACTCGGCTAATGTCAAACCAGTCAATGCGACGCGTGAACGGGCGCCAGGAGGTTCGTTCATCTGACCGTAAACAAGCGCAGCTTTTGAGCCTTCACCATCAGTTTTAATAACGCCAGATTCAACCATTTCATGGTAAAGGTCGTTCCCTTCTCTGGTCCGCTCGCCAACGCCAGCAAACACTGAATAACCACCATGCGCTTTTGCAATGTTATTGATCAATTCCATAATTAGGACAGTTTTACCAACACCGGCACCGCCGAACAAGCCGATTTTACCACCTTTTGAATAAGGCGCGAGCAAATCAACAACTTTTATGCCTGTAACCAGAATTTCAGACTCAGTGGACTGATCGACATATGCAGGAGCCGGGCGATGAATTGGGTAATATTTTTTGGCTTTTATCGGCTTACCTTCATCAACGGGTTCTCCAATAACATTCATAATTCTACCAAGGGTCTCAGGACCAACTGGCACCGTTATGGGAGCACCTGTATCCACTGCTTCAGCGCCACGAACTAAACCTTCAGTCGAGTCCATCGCAATCGTACGAACAGCCAATTCACCAAGATGCTGTGCAACTTCAAGCACAAGCCGTTGGCCATTGTTATCAACTTCGAGGGCGTTTTGAATAGCTGGAAGATCACCTTCAAATTGAACGTCAACAACCGCGCCAATAACCTGACTGATTTTACCAATTGCTTTTTTTGCCATGGTCTTCTTACTCCGGGCTAAAACCGTTTTAATTATGGGCATCATTGCCCTACTCAATTTATCTCAATGAACAGCGCTGACGTTAAACTGCTTCAGCGCCAGAAATAATTTCAATAAGTTCATTTGTGATGGCTGCTTGCCGTGACCGATTGTACACTAGTGTTAATCGATCAATTAGTTCCCCAGCATTCCGTGTTGCATTATCCATTGCAGTCATTCTTGCCGCTAATTCAGCTGCGGAAGATTCAAGCAGCGCACTGTATAGCTGCGTCGACAGAATACGGGGTAGGAGGCTTTCCAACAATTCATCTTCTTCAGGCTCATAATCATAGTTAACTCCTGCATCACTGTCATTAACAGAGCTAATTTCTGCAGGAATAAGCTGTGTTAATGTAATTTCTTGGGTGATTGCGTTCACAAACTTATTGAAAATCATTGTGCAAACATCAAAGTCACCATTGGCAAATCCATTTCTGATTGTCTCACTAATTTCTACAGCATCTGAAAAAGCAACCGAGGTGCCTTGCACTCCCTCAAGGCTATCAATAAAATGCTTTCCAAATTCACGACGAAGAGCATCAGAACATTTACGTCCCACCATCAGCAACTTGACAGTTTTTCCATCACCCTGAAGGCGGGCCACCTCTGATCGTGTCTGCCGCGTAATTGATCCGTTAAATCCTCCACAAAGTCCACGGTCTGCAGATACAACCACCAGTAAATGTATTGCGGACTTTCCATTGCCTACCAACATTTCTGGTGCAGAATTAACATTCGCTTTTGATGCAAGACTTGCTGTAACACTGCGCATCCGATCCGCATAAGGGCGACCAGATACAGCTGCTTCTTGCGCGCGACGTAGTTTAGCTGCTGCTACCATTTTCATAGCAGCAGTGATTTTCTGCGTAGACTTAACGCTGTTAATGCGCATCTTCAGATCTTTCAATGTTGCCATTTATTAAACTCCATTATGCGGCAAAATCTGCAACTGCCTCAACTGACTATGAAAAGTTTTTGCCAAATGTCCCAATGGATTTTGACAACTTTTCTGACGTCGCATCAGACAAAGATTTCTCATCACGTATTGTATCAAGAATGTCTTGATTATTATTACGAAGATGGTCAAGAAGCCCCGCCTCAAAGCGACCCACTTCAGTCACAGCAATCTTATCGAGATAGCCCTTAACACCAGCAAAAATAACTGCAACCTGTTCTTCAACAAGCATGGGGCTAAACTGCGCCTGCTTCAATAATTCTGTCAAACGAGCACCACGCTCAAGCAGCGCGCGTGTTGATGCATCCATATCAGAGGCAAATTGAGCGAAGGCTGCCATTTCACGATATTGCGCCAACTCCAACTTGATAGAACCAGCGACCTGCTTCATAGCTTTTATTTGAGCGGCAGATCCAACGCGACTAACAGAGAGGCCAACATTTACCGCCGGTCGGATACCCTTATAGAATAGTTCAGTTTCAAGAAAAATCTGTCCGTCAGTAATCGAAATAACATTGGTTGGAATAAATGCTGACACGTCACCGCCCTGCGTTTCAATAATCGGCAATGCAGTCAATGATCCTGACCCATTGTCGGCATTCATTTTGGCAGCACGCTCAAGAAGTCTTGAGTGAAGATAGAAAACATCACCCGGGTAGGCTTCACGCCCTGGTGGACGGCGTAGCAACAAGCTCATCTGGCGATAAGCAACAGCCTGCTTAGATAAATCATCAAAAACAACGAGTGCATGCATTCCATTATCACGGAAAAACTCACCCATTGCTGCTGCAGTGTATGGCGCAAGAAACTGCATTGGAGCTGGGTCAGAAGCAGTTGCAGCAACAACTATTGAATATTCCATCGCTCCCTGCTCCTCAAGCGTCCGCACAATCTGTGCAACAGTTGAGCGCTTTTGGCCAACAGCAACATAAATACAGAACAGCCTCTTACTATCATCCTTACCTGCAGCGTCATTAACAGCCTTTTGGTTGATGAAGGTGTCAATAGCAATCGCAGTTTTACCAGTCTGGCGATCACCAATAATTAATTCACGCTGACCACGGCCAATTGGAATCAGACTATCGATCGCCTTGAGGCCCGTCTGCATTGGCTCATGAACTGACTGGCGCGGCATAATACCAGGAGCCTTTACCTCGACTCGGCTACGTTTGGTATCTTTAAGTGAACCTTTACCATCAATAGGGTTGCCAAGGGCATCAACCACTCGGCCGAGCAAACCCTTCCCAACTGGAGTATCCACAATCGAGGCTGTTCGACGAACAACATCTCCTTCACGGATGGACCGATCATCTCCAAAAATAACAATTCCAACATTGTCAGCCTCAAGGTTGAGCGCCATACCTTTCACGCCACTTTCAAATTCAACCATCTCACCAGCCTGAACTTGATCAAGCCCATAGGCACGAGCAATACCATCACCAACAGATAGCACTCGTCCCACTTCAGCAATTTCTGCTTCATTACCAAAATTTGCAATTTGATCCTTGAGGATAGCTGAAATTTCAGCCGCACGAATATCCATCACGCAACACCCTTCATGGCTGATTCCAGCCGGCTAAGTTTGGTTTTGATTGACGTATCAATCATACGAGAGCCGATACGCACAACAAGACCGCCAATCAGCGACGAATCTACGCGCATCGAAAGTAACAATTTATCGCTACCGGCAAGCCGGGCGACGGTTTTTTCCACAAGCATTTTCCGGCTATCATCAAGCGCAACCGCTGAGATAACTTCAGCAGTGACTTGCCCTTGACGGCGGGCATGTTCTTGATAAAATGCCCCAATTACGCGTGGTAAAGCACTCAACCGACCATTAGCCGCCAAAGTGCCAACAAATTTTACTGTCAGAATATCAGCACCAGATTTTTCTAGTATTGTGGTGATTGCTACTTGCTGCTGGCTTCGCGACAAAATTGGCGATGACACGAGCTTTTCCAGATCTAGACTTGCACCAAGAAGACCAGAAATATTGGTTAATTCTTCATTAATTAAATCAACTTTACCGCTGTCAACCGCCAACGCATAAAGCGCGCCGGCATACCGCCCTGCAAGACCTATAGCGCTTAAACTCACTGACTAAACCCTCATACTAAAAAAACCTATTTTTTTGGGCACACTCTCAGTCTTGCAATAAAGCGCTGTAACTGGTTGTGACGGATGGTAGCTATCATAGCCATGCTTGAAAGGCAAGCTGTCTGGACTAGGAAAATTGACGAATCTACGATGTTTTGAAATTGAAACCCAAGGCAGGCAGTTTAGAGAAAACTATAGGGGTCTATGTCAATCTGCATACGCACCGAAGACGGCAATTTAATCTCGCCAAGCCAATGCTCCAAAATATACTGAATATTCACACTCTTATCAGCACGGATAAGTAATCTGGCACGGTGTTTTCCCCTTAAAAACCCTATTGGCGCAATAGCGGGTCCCAAAATTTGTACCAAATCAAAGTTTGGGTGAGTGGACGATAGCTGACGCATTGTATCATGGAGACGGTCTTCATAAGGCGAAGAAATGATAACCGATGCCAAGCGACCAAAAGGCGGCATGCCCGCGGCAAGACGCGCCGCTGCCTCTTGTTCCAAAAAAAGGTCTCGATCACCAGAAATCAGGCTAGCAAGAACCGGATTTTGGGGTTCCAGCGTTTGCAACATAGCCTCACCAGGACGCGATTCGCGGCCAGCACGGCCAGCAACCTGACTTAACATCTGAAATGTTCGTTCCGCCGCACGTAAATCACCACCTGCAAGGCCAAGGTCAGCATCCACAACCCCAACAAGCGTTAAGTTTGGAAAATGGTGACCCTTAGCCGCCATTTGTGTACCAATAATAATATCAACCTCGCCATCAATCACCGATTGGATAAAAGTTTCAGCGGCCTTTGGGGTGCCAACAGTGTCACTTGACAGCAGAGCAAACCGCACTTCTGGAAAACGCCACAGAACTTCTTCAGCAAGTCTTTCTACACCAGGGCCACAAGCCTGCATCTGATCTTTACTTCCACATGCCTTGCAATTATTGCTTGGGCGAGATTCATGACCGCAATGATGACAACGCATCCGGCCCGCCAAACGATGCGCCACCATCCAGGAATCACAGTTTGGACAAGTCAGCTTTGTTCCACAAGCAGCGCACAATGTAAGTGGCGCATAACCGCGGCGATTTAAATAAAGCAGACTTTGTTCGCCAGCCTTTAGCCGCAAGTCAATTGCGTTAACAAGTGGTGGGGCAAGCCATCGGCCACGTTCAGGCGGTGTTTCACGAAGGTTAATTATTTGGATGCTAGGGAGCTCAGCATCGTGAACTCGTTTTGGAAGAGATAGGTATTCATAACGCTGCAACATGCCGGTTTTCCCCGCATTGACCCAACTTTCAAGTGATGGAGTTGCACTGGCCAGCACAACCGGTATTTTATTGAGTTGTCCAAGAAGAACCGCCATATCACGCGCTTGATAAATCACCTGCTCTTCCTGCTTAAACGCATGTTCATGTTCTTCATCAACAACGATAAGACCAAGTTTAGAAAAAGGCAGAAATAAGGCCGATCGCGCGCCGACCACAACTGATGCTCGCCCCTCCAGAACAAAACGCCATGATTTACGCTTTTGTCCAGGCAAAATATCTGAATGCCATTCCAACGGCGGCACACCAAAACGAGCGCTAAAACGGGCCCGCCATGCAGCGGATAAAGCAATTTCGGGAAGCAGAATAAGGACTTGCTGGCCTGCTTTAATAGAGGCCTCTACCGCTTCGAAATAAACCTCCGTCTTGCCCGACCCTGTAACACCATCAAGAAGGTTGACCCGAAAGCCCTGACCAATTGTTGCACGAAGATGGTCAGCAGCATGCTGCTGATCATCATTTAAGACAACATGTGCAAGATTATGCTTTGGCAAGGGCGGCAAAAGGTCCGCCGAAACAAGCTCAACCTGTAAAAGGCCCACTGCCTCCATTCTACCTAGCACTGACTGGCTGACCCCACTGGCAGCAATGATACCAGCAGCCAGATCACCGCCATCTCGCCTTTCAGGCTCGCCAAGATAATCTAACACAAGTTGACGTGACACCGTTAACCTTGCCTCATCAGGTGGTGGCGCAAGCCGGTAGCGCTTTAGCTTTGGCGGACACCCAAATGCGGCTGGCTGACTTAGCACCATTTTTACTACCGAGCCCAAAGGGGCCATTGTCCATGCTGAGACACGCTCGATAAACTGGACCATCGGGGCAGGCAAGCGTGGTAAATTCACCATAACCGCAACCGTTCGTAATTTGGCCATCGGTAAGTCACCTTTCGCTTTTCCCATAACAATCCCAGGCAATTGTCTTCCACCAAACGGCACCATAACAAGACTACCCCTAGTAGCTCCCATCGCCGGGCCCGCTAAGTAGTCGTATGGTCCACCAACCGGTGCTGACACCGCTATGGCTAAGACAGACTTTTGTGACAGAGTCGATTCAGTCATGCATCATCTTCATGTTATCTTTCTTCATTTGTTATAAAGGCCTTTCACGATTACTGACCATAGGGCCATTAGAAACATGCAGCATTGTTAAGATTGTGGATTTGTGCCCTCGCTTGAAGTAAACTTGCTTTGGAAACCAGGAACGCGCAAGCATCAATCCGGTCAAAATAGGATTAACAGCATGAAAATTTTTCTAGACAGTGCCAACATTGGCGAAATTACTTCCCTTTGTGACACGGGCTTTGTTGATGGGGTAACAACAAACCCTTCACTTATTGCCAAGTCAGGACGTAATATTTTGGACACTATTAAAGAAATATGCCAATTAGTCGATGGGCCTGTAAGTGCCGAAGTAACGGCAACCAATTTTGACACAATGCTCATCGAAGGCCAAAAACTAGCTGATATCGCTCCAAATGTGACTGTAAAAGTGCCCCTGACCCGTGATGGTTTGATGACATGTCGTGCGCTAAGCGATGCTGGAACCAATGTAAATGTTACCTTGTGCTTTACAGCTGGACAGGCTCTTCTTGCCGCCAAGGCCGGTGCAAAATTCATTTCGCCCTTTGTTGGCAGACTTGATGATATTGGCACAGATGGCATGGGGCTGATTGAAGAAATTTGTGCCATTTATGCAAACTATGACTTTGATACTGAAGTGCTAGTGGCATCAGTGCGCAACACGCAGCATGTTGTTGATGCGGCCCTAATGGGGGCGGATGTGGTCACATTACCGCCAAAAATTCTGGCAGCACTTTACAAGCATCCTTTGACAGATAGCGGGCTGGATGCGTTTTTAAAAGACTGGCAGGATACCGGCCAATCAATTTTGTAGATCTGGCATGAATATCTCTTATGCCAGGCGAGACCAAAAATCTACTCACCACCATTATCGCATAACCCGTCAAAGGCAATAACATGGTAGACGATTATTTAACAAAAAATATCACCACTACAGATGTTGCTGCATTTCTGGCCAATAATCCGGGTGCTATCAACAATATGCTAACAACTCATCCGGAATTGCTTGCACTTTGTTTAGCGGCAGCAGCCAATCATTCACAGGAGAACAAACATATAGACTCAAAAGTCATTGACCTAATTCCAGCCATTGCAGCCAAGGCCCGTCATGATGCGCGCAAAATCAACCAAACACATCAATCACTGCTGCATGTTGCCGCCGAAAACATGCTTAGCTGGACAAGGCTTCATCACGCCACATTGGCGCTGCTTGCCAGCACTGATCTGAGCAACATGTGTAAGGTCATTTTAGAAGAATTCCCAGTAATTTTTGATTTGAATCAATGCCAACTAATTATCAAAAATAATTCCACTATGATGGACATCACCAATACTGGCCTGGCCATCCACCCCGCTGCTCAAATTGAAGCCTCATCAAATGGTCAAGACCTATTTCTTGGTCTGCCAAATGCTGCCGCCCAGACATTGCTGGTAAAACCAGCTCAAAGCATTGCCATTATTCGGCTCCCCGACCGGCTCCCTGAGCCTGTTTCACAATCAGTATTAATTCTTGGCGGAAAAACTGCAAATAGCTTTCATCCCGATCTTGGCAGCGATTTGCTGGTGCTACTTGCCGAAATGGTCGGGGTAACCCTTGCGGCGCGGCTAGAACTGGAGGACGAGCTTAAATGATTCATACCGCACACCGCACCGCATGGCTGCGCTGGCTGGCCAGTGAAAAGAGGTATGGGCCAAACACGCTTGATGCTTATGAACGAGATCTTGATGATTTTTCAAGCTATTTTATCAGCAACCGGATTGCAAAAGATGAGCCATTATCTCGCCAACTGTTTCGCGGTTGGCTTGCCCAAATGGCATCACGCAAACTAGCCCGCACAACAATTGCGCGGCGAGTTTCGTCGCTGCGCAGCTTTTACAGGTTCTGTGGCCGCAACCAGTTTTTTGATGTGCCCGATCTAGGTTGGCTTCGAGCCCCAAAACCACCCCACGCGGTGCCAAAATCATTGTCAGTTGACGATGCGCAAGCCCTTCTTCAGGCTATTTTCAACCAGCGTGGCGCTGACTGGATAAAAAAACGTGATTTTGCTATTTTAATACTTCTATATGGCGCTGGTTTACGTATTTCTGAAGCACTGGGTCTTTTGCGTAAAGATGCTCCACTTGGCAACTGGCTTAGAATCACTGGTAAGGGAAACAAAGTGCGCGATGTACCAGTGCTAAAAGCAGCTAGTGAAGCAGTTGATGATTATCTAGCTGAGTGTCCAATCGATAATGGACCTAATGCTGCTTTGTTTTTAAGTAGCCGTGGTCAAACACTTGGGGCGCGAGCTGTACAACGTCTCATAGAGACTTTACGCATCGACCTTAACTTACCAGCACATGTCACACCACACAGCCTACGCCATGCATTTGCCACCCACCTCCTTGGAAATGGCGGGGATCTTCGCGCAATCCAAGAATTGCTTGGTCATGCCAGCCTATCCACAACACAGCGCTATACCCATGTCGATGCAAGCCATCTTATTCAGGTGCATCGCGACACCCATCCACGTGCGCGCCGCTAACTAAAGCAATTTAATCTGCAATCTATATAATTGTGGTTTAGGTATGTATTGCGCGGCCATCGACTGCCAGAGCAGCTTCTTTTACGGCCTCATTTAAAGTTGGATGCCCATGGCATGTTCTCGCAATGTCTTCAGAAGAAGCACCAAAAGCCATTGCTATTGCGCATTCATGAATTATTGTTCCCGCTTCATGGCCAATAATATGCACTCCAAG
Organism: Candidatus Puniceispirillum sp.; assembly: GCA_028382965.1. Taxonomy (GTDB): domain Bacteria; phylum Pseudomonadota; class Alphaproteobacteria; order Puniceispirillales; family Puniceispirillaceae; genus UBA3439. The sequence continues at coordinate 246,335 of JAOEUK010000001.1, read as the reverse complement.
AACCTTATCAGTTTTTGTGCAAGCTAAAATTTTGACAAACCCCTCAGTGTGACCTTGTGCACGAGCACGACTATTTGCCGAAAATGGAAATATCCCTTTGGAATAATCAATCCCAGCATCCTTCAAGGCGTCTTCAGATTTTCCTAAAGTAGCAATTTCTGGCGCCGTATAAACAATGCCCGGCACAAGGTTATAATCGACATGTCCAGCCTTGCCAGCCATTATCTCAACAGCAGCAATTGCATCTTCCTCAGCTTTATGTGCCAGCATTGGCCCCTCAATCACATCACCAATTGCATAAATATCGTCAATGTTAGTCTCAAATCGGGCATCAACTGCAATCCGGCCGCGCGGTGTAATAGCTATGCCAAGTTCGTCAAGCCCCAGCCCATCAGTGGCTGGGTGACGACCAACTGAGACCAAAGCGATATCAGCTTTAACAGTTTCTTCTACACCGCCGCCGCCGGCAGGCATGACAGTCAAAGTGACACCCGTCTTTGCCACCTTAGCCAATTTAACAGCGGTACTTAAACGAAATTTTAACCCTTGTTTTTTAGCAATAGTTATAAATTTACTGGCAACTTCGCTATCCATACCAGGTAGAATTCGCGGTAGAAATTCAATAACTTCAACCTCTGTTCCCAAACGTGACCAAACCATGCCGAGTTCTAAACCTATATAGCCAGCTCCAATCACCACCATTTTTTTTGGCAACGAGTCAAGGCTGAGCGCACCAGTAGAACTAACAATTCGTTTTTCATCAATGGTGATGTCCGGCAAACTGGATGGTTGGCTCCCAGTGGCTATCATGATTTTTTCAGCTTGGTAATCACCATTATCCTTACCATCAGTAATTTGAACCTTGCCCGGCGCAATAATGCTAGCCGTGCCCTCAAGGCGAGTAATTTTATTTTTCTCAAATAAAAAGTTGATTCCGTTAGTAAGCGTATTAACAATGTCGTTTTTTGATCGCATCATCTTACTAAGATCAAGTTTGACCTTATCAACCAAAATCCCCAAATCTTCAAGGGATCCAGAAGCAGCGTTAGCAAAATGTTCTGATGCATTCAGCAGAGCCTTTGACGGAATACAACCAACATTTAAACAGGTCCCTCCCAACGTTACACGCTTTTCAACACAGGCGACATTCATGCCAAGCTGTGCGGCACGAATAGCCCCTACATAACCCCCTGGGCCTGCACCAATAACGATAAGGTCAAAGCTGTTATTCAGCATTTTCTTTTCTTTCTGAACAGGGAACATCTTATTTTTTTATTAATAGACATTACCCTTAAACGCCCAACAGTAAACGGCGAGGATCTTCAACCATTTCTTTAATTCGTGTAAGGAATGATACCGCTTCGCGACCATCAACAATGCGATGATCATATGATAGTGCCAAATACATCATTGGTCGGATCACAATTTCATCATTTACAACAACGGCGCGCTTCTCAATTCTATGCATGCCTAAAATACCACTTTGAGGAGGGTTCAAAATGGGCGTTGACATCATGGATCCATAAACTCCACCATTGGATATAGTAAAAGTTCCCCCTGCCATATCATCAGGAGTGATTTTTCCATCGCGCGCACGCAAGCCAAAATCTGAAATTTTTCTTTCAGTATCCGCCAAACCCATCTCTCCAGCGTCCTTGATAACCGGTACTACAAGTCCTTGAGGTGTGCCAACTGCAACCCCTATATTGTAATAGTTCTTATAAATGATATCAGTGCCATCAATTTCTGCATTAACCGCTGGAAATTCACGAAGTGATTGAACTGCCGCCTGAACGAACACACCCATAAAGCCAAGACGCGCTTCATGCATCTCTTCAAAAGCAGCTCTATAATCAACTCGCAATTTCATAAGTGCTGACATGTCCACCTCATTAAAAGTGGTCAGCATGGCCGCATTATTCTGTGCAGCTTTTAACCGCGCGCCTATTACCTGGCGTAATTTTGACATACGGACTCGTTCTTCACGAGCAGCATCAATTGCACGTGATGGTGCTCGTGCCACAATCTTAACTAGTGGTGCCTCAACCATAGCTTGCCCAATATGCGGCGGCTTGATTGCTGTTAAAACGTCAGATTTTGTTATACGCCCGCCAACGCCGGTAGCAGTAATTTTTTCAGGATCTAAGTTGTGTTCTTCAATCAAACGACGGACCGCAGGCGAAAGAGTTGATGTGCCAGTTGAAGCAGCGGCCACTAGAGCAGAGGGGTCTGATAAACCAACCTTTTGGGTAGGAGGTGCAGTCACAGTTTTCACCAGCTTATCGGCTGACGCTATAACATCTCCACCCTCTATAACCCGTGCCAAAAGCGCTCCAACCTCAACTGTATCACCTTCTGCAGCAATAATCATATCAAGTCTGCCAGAAACCGGTGAAGGGACTTCCAAAGTTACTTTATCAGTTTCAAGCTCAACAATCGGTTCGTCTGCGGCAACAGCATCACCAGCCTTTTTAATCCAACGGGCAATGGTAGCATCACTTACTGACTCACCGAGTGCTGGAACATTGATATCAATTGACATAGCGAGCGTCCTCCCACGATATTTTGCCGTAACCCCCAAGAAATTAAGGGTTATGGTTATTTACTTTTTTGTCTTAGCCACTTTTTCTTGAGCCTTAATTAACGGGCCAAGTGCTTTCGCAACGAGATCGCTTTGCTCAAGATTATGGCGTGATAAAGATCCCGTTGCTGGTGAAGCTGCAGCGGAACGGCCTGCATAATCCAAACGCTGCTGTATCACACCTGCCTCTTGCATAGCATCCTCAATATAGTCGCGAACAAAAGTCCAGCCACCCATGTTTTTTGGCTCTTCCTGACACCAAACAAGCTCAGCGCCCGGGACTTTTGCAAATAATCTGCATACCGACTTATATGGAAATGGATACAACTGCTCAACGCGGAGAATTTCAGTATCCCAAGCCTCCGCTGCGTTACGCGCCGCAGCTAAATCATAATAAACCTTGCCTGAACACAAAATGATCCTTTTTGCCATTCCATGCCTTACTTTTCCGCCACTCTCATCAATCAACCGATGAAATGTTGTCCCGGGACCCAAATCATCCAAAGACGAAACAGCGGCCTTGTGGCGAAGCAAAGACTTTGGCGTCATGACCACAAGTGGTTTTCTAAAATCTCGCCTAAGTTGACGCCGTAAAACATGAAAATAATTTGCCGGTGTAGTACAATTTACAACTTGCATATTATCCTCAGCACAAAGTTGCAAGTAACGTTCAAGGCGGGCAGATGAATGTTCAGGGCCTTGTCCCTCATAACCATGAGGCAATAAAAGAACAAGCCCACTCATACGAAGCCATTTGGACTCACCAGAAGAAATGAACTGATCAACTACAACCTGCGCACCATTTGCAAAATCACCAAACTGAGCTTCCCACATAACCAACGCATTCGGTTCAACTTGTGAAAAACCATATTCAAACCCCATCACTGAAGCTTCAGACAATGGCGAATCAATCACTTCAAAGACAGCCTGATCTGAGCCAAGATTTGAGAGCGGTGTATAGCGCTCCTCAGTAACTTGATCCACAAATACTGAATGTCTTTGACTAAACGTACCACGGCCAGAGTCTTGGCCAGACAGGCGAACTGGATTGCCCTCTAATAAAAGGGATCCAAATGCCAAATGCTCAGCAGTAGCCCAATCAATACCTTTGCCAGAGCTGATGCTGTTAGCTCTGTTCTTTAAGATGCGGGCAAGCTTTGAGTTGGTTTTAAAGGTCTTAGGAGGGCTGGTCATAATTTTGCCAATGTTGCGTAAAGCATCTAACTCAACCGAGGTGTGACCCCGTCGCTCATCACCATGCGCCGCTGCAATACCAGCCCATTTTCCCTCGAGCCAGTCAGCCTTATTGGGAAGGTAGCCAATTCCAGCTTCAAACTCAGAATCCAAATAGGCTACACGCTCATTGATTACCTTTTGTGCTCCATCAGCGTCATAAACACCCTCTTTAATAAGGCGTTCCGCATAGATTTCTCTGACCGGCTTATGTTGATCAATTTTTTCATACATTAAAGGCTGTGTGAACTTTGGTTCATCACCCTCATTATGCCCAAATCGTCGGTAACAGAACATATCAATAACAACATCAGACCCAAAGGTTTGACGGAATTCAGTTGCAATTCTTGCAACATGAACGACTGCTTCTGGATCATCGCCATTAACATGGAAAATAGGGGACATTACCATTTTTGCCACGTCTGTTGGATAAGGTGATGAGCGAGAATACTGTGGACTGGTAGTAAATCCAATTTGGTTATTAACAATTATATGAATCGTGCCACCAGTGCGGTATCCACGAAGAGCCGAAAACGCAAAAGTTTCTCCCACAACGCCCTGGCCCGCAAATGCAGCATCTCCATGCAACAATATACCCAACACACCAGTCCGATTGACATCACCAAGCTGTTGTTGTTTTGCACGAACACGCCCAACAACAACAGGATCAACAATTTCAAGATGAGATGGATTCGGTGCCAAAGATAAATGCACATTCATATCATCAAAAATACGATCTGAAGAAGCGCCCATATGGTATTTTACATCTCCTGATACCCCAACATCATCAGGAGTTGCTGATCGCCCATGAAACTCTGAAATAATAGCCCTAAATGGTTTCTGGAGAATGTTATGAAGAATATTCAAACGACCTCTGTGCGCCATACCCACAACGGCTTCTTTCAGTCCAGTTTGGCTTCCTCGCTTTAATATTTGTTCCAAAGCAGGTATTACAGCCTCACTTCCATCTAAACCAAATCGTTTTGTGCCTGGAAATTTTTTGTGAAGATATTTACCAAATTCATCTGCATCAACAAGTCTCTCATAGATTGCGGACTTACCTCTTATAGTAAAATTAGTCTGATTGCCAATAGACTCAATTCGCTCTTGGATCCAAGCTTTTTGTTTTGGATCCTGTACATGCATAAATTCAACACCAATGGTTCCACAATATGTAGATTTTAAACGATCCATTATTTCATTAAGCGTTGCAGTCTCGAGCCCCAGAACATTGTCGATAAAAATTGGACGATCCCAATCACTCTCACCAAAGCCATAATTAACTGGGTCTAGCTCAGGGTGAAGATTAGGCTTTTCGAGTTCTAGTGGATCAAGATTTGCTAAAAGGTGCCCATTACTTCTATAAGCACGAATCAACATAACAGCACGTAACGAATCAAGAGTTGCATCCCTCATGTTACCAGCATTAATTTTGTTGCCAGACTTGTGCGCTTTAGCAACTGCTTTTATTGATGCCTCAGGATCAACTGCACCAACAACCCGGCTCTGGGCCTTGCCCCAACTTGGCCCAGATTCTGTATCAGCACCAAAATCAGCGACATTACCAAGTCGCTTGAAATAAACCGCCCAGCTAGAGTCAACTGATCCGGCGTTTTCACGCCATGCGCGATTCATTTCAGCAATCAATGTTGCATTTGCGCCGGAAAGAAGACTTAAATCGATTGATTCAAAATTCGCAGCATCAATTAATTTAGAAGCAGTATCGTCCATGAGAAACTCATATTCCATAATTTACAAAGGCATTATCATAAATTTTTAGTGTTGAAGATGGCGCATCAATTACATTTTTTGTTCTAGATTCTCAACAACTGTGTTCAATACCTTTACCGCATCCACAGACTTGTTGAACATGGCCTGTTCAACAACGTCAAGGTCAATTTCAACAATCCGTTCAACACCATTTGCACCTAAGACAACAGGCACTCCAACATAGAGTCCATCAAGACCATATGCTCCATCAACATAAGCGGCGCAGGGCAAAAGCCGTTTCTTATCTTTTAAATAAGCTTCTGCCATTTCAATGGCTGATGATGCTGGCGCATAAAATGCTGAGCCTGTTTTTAGCAACCCAACGATTTCCGCTCCTCCATCACGAGTACGCTGAATAATTTCAGCGATTTTTTCATCACTTGACCAACCCATTCTGACTAGATCAGGAACCGGTATGCCCGATACAGCCGAATATCGCACTAACGGCACCATCGTATCCCCATGACCACCGAGAACAAAGGCCGTAACATCTTCAACCGAAACATCAAACTCCTCCGCCAAAAACAACCGAAACCTTGCTGAATCAAGAACACCGGCCATCCCAACAACTTTATTTGTTGGCAAGCCTGATGCCCTTTGCAGCACTCCAACCATAACATCAAGGGGGTTGGTGATGCATATCACAAAAGCGTTAGGGCAATTATCCTTTATACCAGCGCCAACTTGTTGCATCACTTTAGTATTAATGCCAATCAAATCATCGCGGCTCATTCCAGGTTTGCGAGCAATTCCAGCTGTAACAATAACTACGTCACTGTCAGTCAACGCAGCATAATCATTCGCACCAGAAATATTTGAATTAAACCCTTCAATTGGGCTCGCCTGTGCAATATCAAGCGCCTTTCCCTGAGGAACACCCTCGGCAATATCAAAAAGTACAATATCGCCAAGCTCTTTCAATCCTGCGAGCAACGCAATCGTACCGCCAATATTACCAGCCCCAATAAGAGAAATTTTATTACGTGCCATATCAATCAAATCCATTAATTACTAACTGCGCCCTCATAAAAATATTTAAAAAAATTGTTCAATCTGACGCTTATTTTGTTTACCTAACTATCAGAAAACATACAAGGCTAAATCAAAAAAGCAGCAACCATTACATCCCATTTTTACACCTCCCACGTTGCGCCATTTCACTAAGCCTTGACGCTGTGCGTGAGAATTCAAACTTCCATTGACGACCTTGGTAAAGATTGACTATTTCAACGTCTGCCGAAGCAATTAAAAAACGCCCCCGGTCATATAAAGCATCAATCAACCACATAAACCGGCGTGCCACATGTTCATTCTCATCCGTAAATTGCGGAACACCCGCCAGCACCACCCCTGCAAACCGCCCCGCAATAACCAAATAATCGCGTGCGCCCAGCGGTACATCACAAAGACTGGCAAAACTGAAGAATCCAATATCACCAGCTGTTTTTTCAACTATGATATCACGACCGGCCACACGAACCGTTTCGGCAACAAATTTTATATCGCCTGCAAGCTGCCGGAAAGCAGCTTCAAGATGTTGATAGCCATTCTCCTGAGACGTGTGCCAAGCAGGCAAATCAGCCAGCACATCACTTCGCCAATCGATACCATCATCGAGTTTACACATTTCGCAACGTGCGTTCAAAAGGTCGATAAATGGCAAAAACCGATCCCGGTGAAGGCCGTCTTTGTACAAATCGTTGGCGTGTCGATTAGACGTAACCACTAGAACCGTTCCACGTTCAAGTATGCCCGAAAATAGACGAGCTAAAATCATTGCATCAGCAATGTCTAGGACTTCCATCTCATCAAAACATATTACCATTCCCCGCTGTGCTAAATTAGCAGCAGCACTTTCAATAGGGTCCTCAGCGCCACCTTTACGCGCCTCATGAATAACATCTTGCACCAAAACCATGAAATCATGAAAATGCAGCCGCCAGATAACTGGCAAACCCGTTCGGCTAAGACTGGATGCATTGACTGATTCATGAAACATATCCATGAGCATGGTTTTACCACGTCCAACCCCACCATAAATATAAAATCCTTTGACGGGCGCTGCCTTCCACAAACCAATTCTCTCCAAAAAAGATTCAACACTAGCAGACAAGTAGTGACGTGACTTTTTGGCAGCGCACAAACTATCAAGCAGAAAATCAAGTTTTGCAGCGACCAATACCTGTGCTGGATCTAAATTTAGTTTTTTTGAATTAATAAGTGCTGTCAACTTTTGGCTTGGATAGTAGCATTGATTTTGCTGGCTGTTTATCATAAAGATTTATCACCTTGCAGCTTTATCCAGCTCAAAAATACTAACGTTGCCCCATTTCGCTTTTAATACCAGCAATGGCTTTGCCCGGATTTAGTCCTTTTGGACAGGTTTTGGCGCAGTTCATTATTGTATGGCACCGATACAACGAGAAGCTATCATCTAACGCATCCAGCCTTTCGCGCTTTTGTTCGTCCCGGCTATCAGAAATCCATCGATACGCCTGCAATAAAACTGCTGGACCTAGGTAATCATCACTATTCCACCAATAGCTTGGACAGCCAGCAGAGCAGCTGAAACACAAAACACATTCCCACAAACCATCAAGCTTTTCACGCTCGACCGGTGTTTGCCGGCGTTCTTCACCATCTGGTGCCTTTGAATCAGTTTTTAACCAAGGCTCAATCGATGTTAATTGTCTATACGCATTGCTTAAGTCAGGCACTAAGTCTTTAACTACTGGCATATGTGGCAGTGGATAAATCTTAACATCCCCTTCTACATCACTAATGCTTTTTAGGCATGCTAATGTGTTTGTGCCATCAATATTCATGGAACATGATCCACAAATTCCCTCACGGCAAGAGCGGCGAAAGGTCAGACTACTATCCGTTTCATTTTTGATTTTTATAAGAGCGTCCAGGACCATTGGTCCGCAATCATCAAGATCAATCCCAAAGGAGTCAATCCGCGGTTGCGCATCATCATCCGGAGACCAACGATAAACTTTAAAGGTTTTTACATTGGCAGCATTAATCGGCGCTTCATAAGTTTCACCACTAATTATTTGTGAATTTTTAGGCAATTTAAACTCAGCCATATTTGTTCTTTGTCCTTGCCTAGTAAACCCGGGGAGCCGGAGGAATTGGAGCAATATCATTGCTCAAAGTCGTCATCACAACCTTACGATAATCTAACTTAGACTTGTTCTGTTCATCAAGCCACATGACTGTATGCTTCATCCAGTTTTCATCATCACGCTCAGGCCAGTCTTCATGTGCATGCGCGCCGCGTGACTCTTGTCTTTGTGAGGCAGACCTGATACTCACCAAAGCCTGCCCCATCAGGTTTTCCAACTCAAGGGCTTCAATAAGATCAGTGTTCCAGATAAGTGATTTATCAGCAACACCAATCTGCCCCATTGTGCTAGCAATCTGATCCATTGTCTTGACGCCAACTTTAAGTGAGTCACCGGACCGAAACACAGCCGCATGTCGTTGCATAGCATGCTGCATTTCAAGACGAATTTTTGCCGCACTCTCAGGGCCACTCGCATTACGCATCCGATCAAAACGATCCAAGGCTTTATCAGTTGCAGATTGTGGCGCCCGTTTTGAAATTGCACCAGGTGTGACTGTCTCAGTTGCGCGGTATGCTGCTGCGCGGCCAAACACTACTATGTCAAGAAGTGAATTTGTACCAAGGCGATTTGCTCCATGAACTGAAACACAGGCGGCCTCACCAATGGCCATAAGGCCCGGCACTATTGCATTTTCATTTTCTTTAGTTGGTAACAAGACCTCGCCATGATAATTAGTAGGAATACCACCCATGTTATAATGCACTGTTGGCAGAACAGGAATTGGCTCCTTTGTCACATCGACACCACAAAAAATTTTGGCCGTTTCAGTAATGCCAGGCAGTCGCGTGTGAAGAGTATCAGGATCAATATGCTCAAGATGAAGCATAATATGATCCTTTTTTGGCCCAACACCCCGCCCCTCATTGATTTCAATAGTCATGGCTCGACTAACCACATCACGGCTTGCCAAATCTTTGGCTGTCGGCGCAAAGCGCTCCATAAAGCGCTCACCTTCAGAATTAGTTAAATATCCACCTTCACCGCGCGCACCTTCAGTTATTAAAACGCCGGCACCATATACACCAGTGGGATGAAACTGCACAAACTCCATATCTTGAAGAGGAACACCCGCACGAAGCGCCATTGCATTGCCGTCTCCAGTGCACGTATGAGCAGAAGTACAAGAAAAATAAACCCTGCCATAACCGCCAGTTGCAAGAACTGTCTGCTGGCCCCAGAATCTATGAAGGCTGCCATCTTCCATGCAAAGAGCAATTACGCCTGCACAATTACCATCCTCAGTCATTAAAAGATCAAGAACAAAATATTCTATATGAAAATGAGCCTGATATTTCAAACATTGTTGATACAGAGTGTGTAAAATAGCATGTCCCGTCCGATCAGCCGCAGCACAAGCCCTTCGTGCCATTGATTTGCCATGATCCAATGTATGACCACCAAAGGGACGCTGATAAATTTTACCTTCTTCCGTCCGCGAAAATGGAACACCATAATTTTCCAGCTCAATTACTGCTGGAATAGCGTTACGGCACATATATTCAATAGCATCCTGATCACCAAGCCAGTCAGATCCCTTGACAGTATCATACATGTGAAATTGCCAGTTATCACCTTCACCCATATTATTCAGTGCCGCACCAATTCCCCCTTGCGCAGCAACAGTATGCGAACGGGTGGGAAAAACTTTAGTGATGCAGGCCGTCTTCAGGCCACCAGCGGCCATACCAAGGGTTGCTCGCAATCCTGCGCCACCCGCACCAACAACGACCACATCATATTGGTGGTCAGTGATTTTATAAGCACTCATTATCTATTACCTTTTAATTGCAAGGGTTCCATACGCTTTTTCTTGGTCAGCTCTTTCATTAACATTATATCCATTCGGCAACTAAACTAATTGAAGCAACGCTGGCCAGTGCAGCAGTGCAAAAAATGCCGCGCGCTAAAAATACTAAAGTAACACGGCCACTAGCCAATGGCACATAATCTTCAATTATCATCTGAACTCCAAGCGCAGCATGAAACAGACCAGCAGCAACTAAAAAACTAAGTGCAATTCCTTGATGAAGCGTCGCAACAAAAGTGCGCGCTCCAGCATAATCAAGAGAGCCAATAGAGATCATCAGATATGTAAAATAACCCATTAGCAACAACGTGATGACCGCGCTAAACCTCTGCCACCGCCAATGACCATAACCAGCTTCACGGGGATAATTTTTAGATACTCGTGACAAGTTTGACCCTTTACTTAAACCAAAAACCATAACGCTGCAGTAATCAGAAAGGTTGAAACAAGGACTAGATATCCAGTTTGATAGACCTGCTTAATTTCAAGGCCAATACGTAAATCCCAAGCCAAATGTCGAATACCGTTTAAACCATGATAAACAAGTGCAAGAGAATAACCGAACAAAACTAACTGACCAACAGGGTGTTTCAAGGCTTCGTTTAAAGGCTCAAAGAACTCAGCCCCCATTGCAAGTACCATTAGCCAAATTGCTAACAAAAGGCTTCCTGTAGCTAATACGGCACCACTCATCCTATGCATAATCGACATAACTGATGTCAATTGTGGTCGGTAGACTTGAAGATGCGGCGATAATGGGCGCGGTTGAGCCATTAGGATCCTCTTGAATTTAACAAGAAACGGGAAATCTGATTAACGTTTTGTTCTACATTAATTATATGTGATGTCACCCGCCAATAGTCAATATACAATGAAAAAATGCAGCAGAGGCACTACCCACCAGAGTGAGATTGCAGCTAAACTAGCTCTAGTGATTAAATGTTACCTTTTGCGTAAGTCACTTAATTGCATTTGCCTTTTTACAGAAAGAGCGGCAAAACCAACTCAATGGAAAAGATATTATCAATTCAATCGACTGTGACTTTGGGCTTTGTTGGCAACAGTGTTGCAGGCCCAGTGATTACCTATCTTGGTCATCAGCCCTTGCTCGTTAATAGTGTTGCACTAGCTGCTCACCCAGGCCATGGCTTAACTGCAGGTGGAGTTACGCCTGATAATACATTTGACGCCATTTTGGGCGCTTTACCTCAGCTTAATAGCCTGTCACATATTGGAACAGTTATTACAGGTTATCTAGGCGCTCCTTCACAAGTGAAGTCAATTACACAATTAATAATGAATTGGGCAGCCGAGCGGTCAAACGGTTATTATGTTCTCGATCCCGTACTTGGCGATAATGGCCGCATCTATGTTGATAATAAACTAGTTACGGCTATTCGAGATAATTTATTGCCCCTCGCCAGCTTCATCACACCAAATCAATTTGAACTTGGGCTATTAGCGGAGCAGCCAGTATTCGACATACCAAGTTCTGATATTGCTGCAAAACACTTGCTCAATAAATATAAAAATCTAATAAGTGTTGTAGCCACAGGAATTAACCACAATGATGGTGTCGTCCAAGATCGTTTAATCAGCCGTTCAGACATTGTTGAGTTGATCTACAAAAAACGCCCTGTTGGTATTGCTGGCGGCGGAGACCTGCTAACCACAATTTTTGCGAGTTGGCTTGCTGCAGGGCAGTCTTATGAAGACAGCTTTATTGCTGCCAGCAAACAAGCGCATGCAATCATTGACCTAAGTAATAACAATCTAGAAATAAACTTACTTAAAAACATGGGCAAGTTGACAGCGGTTCCTAAGAGCAAAGTGTTACCCGATTGAATCTAGAATTGAGCTAACGCCCACTGATATTGCGCGCCACCAGCAGTTCAGCAATTTGAACTGAGTTCAGTGCGGCACCTTTTCTAAGATTATCAGAAACACACCAGAAGACCATGCCGTTCTCCACGGTTGGATCTTGACGAATACGACTGATATAAACGGCGTCTTCACCAGCTGCTTCATGCGGCGTGACGTAACCCTCATTTGCGCGATGATCAACCACCACAACACCGGATGCGTTACTGAGCAAATTACGCACTTTCTTTTCTGTCATTGGCTTGTTGCTCTCAATAAAAACAGCTTCACTGTGACCAACAAAAACTGGAACACGCACACAATGGGCAACAAGTTCAATAGACGGATCCAAAATTTTCTTTGTCTCAGCACTCATTTTCCACTCTTCCTTAGTGAATCCATCATCAAGAAAAACATCAATATGCGGGATAACATTAAAAGCAATTTGTTTGGTAAAGATCTCAGTTTGCACGGCATCATTTACAAAAATGCCCTTTGTTTGGTTGAACAATTCATCCATCGCTGGCCGCCCAGCACCTGATACAGCCTGATAGGTTGAGACAACAACCCGCTTAATCGAGAAAGCATCATGAAGAGGCTTTAGTGCCACCACCAACTGGGATGTTGAGCAGTTTGGATTGGCAATAATATTGCGACCATTATTTTTTAGAAGGCATGACGAGATGCTATCCGGATTCACCTCCGGTACAACCAATGGCACATCATCATCCATTCGAAAGGCAGATGAGTTATCAATCACCAAACATCCAGCCTGGCCTGCTCTGGGTGCATGTGCTTTAGCAGTGTCACCACCTGCCGAAAACAACGCAATATCAGTTTTAGAGAAATCAAATTTATCAAGTGGCTCAACTGTTAAAATATCCTTCTCACCATAAGACACCTCTTGCCCAGAAGATTTTGACGACGCCAAAGCATAGACTTTATCTGCTGGAAAATTTCTTTCCGCCAATGTTTGCAGCATTTCACGACCAACTGCGCCGGTCGCACCTACAACAGCAACTTGATACCCCATGGTAAAATCCTTAAAATGATGTGTTGTTTCCACTATTATGTAATTAAGCGATTTACGATCCATCAACAATAGTGATGGCAATCTCATTTACCGCGCAAGAATATCCATCGCATCCAGCACTGCTAAAGTCATCCCCTCAGTACCAGTCTGCTCACAGCCAGGCGCCATAATATCGCTAGTCCGTTTATTTTCCAGCGCTAGGTTAACAGCCTTTTCAACAAGATCAGCTTCATCCACCTGATCAAAGCTATAACGCAACATCATAGCAAAGCTCAGAAACTGTGCCAAAGGATTGGCCAACCCCTTTCCAGCAATATCTGGTGCAGAACCATGGACTGGCTCATACATAGCTTTTGGCAAGCCTGTATCAGGATCTGGCATACCCAGGGAAGCCGACGGCAACATACCAAGCGATCCAGTAAGCATTGCCGCACAATCAGACAATAAATCGCCAAAAAGATTATCAGTTACAATAACATCAAACTGCTTTGGATTACGGACAAGCTGCATAGCACAATTATCAGCATACATGTGGCTAAGTTCAACACCATCACCCTCAGCTAAATGGAGCGCAGTCATGACCTGACGCCACAATACACCGGAGTGCATCACATTAGCCTTTTCAACCGACGTCAAACGACCATCACGCTTGCGCGCCAAATCCATACCAACCCTACCAATTCTTTCAATTTCAGGCGTTGTATAAGCGTTCGTGTCATACCCTTTCTTGATGCCACTACCCAAATCTTCGATGCCGCGCGGCTCAGCAAAATAAGATCCACCACACAATTCACGAAGGATCATGATATCAAGCCCGGCCACAACATCAGGCTTTAACGATGAGGCATTAACTAAACTTGGAAACACCATCGCTGGGCGCAAATTGGCAAAAAGATCCATTTCTTTTCGAAGCCTTAGAAGGCCTGCCTCAGGACGCACATCAAATGGCACGCCATCATATTTAGGGGCGCCAACTGCGCCAAAAAGCACCGCATCACTTGCAATCGAATCAGCCAGCGTTTCCTCGGTTAGGGAAGTTCCATGCGCGTCATATGCAGCACCACCAACAAGGCCTTCAGATATATCAAAGTCAAGACTACGATGTTTTGCAAGCCAGTCCATGACTTTCATGTTGGCCTGCATTACCTCATTGCCGATACCATCACCGGGCAACACCATTACTTTTCGGTTAGACGCCATATTTTTTCCTTAGAATCCGCACCTTTGCATATTCATTGACATCTACAGCCAAGGCTGGGCTTGATCTCGCCTGACCTCAAAACTATCGATATCACTCACCTTTTCAAGGGTAAGGCCAATATCATCAAGGCCCTCAAGCAAACATTTTTTTCGGAAAGAGTCGATCTCAAATGAAACTTTTGGACCATTTGGTCTCTGAATTGTTTGCTCAGGCAAATTTACTGCCAATTCTGGGTTTTCGACATCACAAGCATCAGCCATCAAGGCATCACGATCATCAGCACTGACCACAATTGGCAAAATTCCGTTCTTAAAACAGTTATTATAAAAAATATCTGCAAAGCTAGTCGAAATAACACAACGCACGCCAAAATCGAGTAAGGCCCAAGGCGCATGCTCGCGGCTTGAACCACATCCAAAATTATCACCGGCAACTAAAATTTTTGCATTACGGTATGGGTTTTGATTCAAAACAAAATTAGCAATCTCACTGCCATCTTGGTTGAAACGCATCTCGTCAAATAGATTTTTTCCAAGACCGGACCGTTTTATAGTTTTCAAAAACTGCTTTGGAATGATCATATCCGTATCAATGTTTAAAATATTTAGTGGCGCTGCGATACCACTTAGTTTATCAAATTTTTGCATGAAACTACCCCGTCTCGCTTAAATTTTCCGAACATCAGTGAGGTGGCCCGAAAGCGCTGCGGCTACAGCCATCTGTGGACTGACAAGATGTGTACGGCCGCCACGGCCCTGACGACCTTCAAAATTACGGTTAGACGTTGAAGCACAGCGCTCGCCATCAGTTAGTTTGTCGTCATTCATCGCAAGGCACATTGAACAGCCTGGCTCACGCCATTCAAACCCAGCCGCAACAAAAACTTTATCGAGGCCTTCGGCTTCAGCCTGTTCTTTCACAAGCCCTGACCCGGGCACCACAAGAGCACGCATTCCATCTGCCACCTTGCGGCCTTCAGCAATCACTGCTGCTGCCCTTAGATCCTCAATACGGCTATTTGTACATGACCCAATAAAGACTGTATCAACTTTAATGTCCGTCAGTTTTTGACCGGGTTTCAGGCCCATATAAGATATTGCACGTTCCATCTTAGCTCGCTTACTTGCATCTTTTTCTTTCTCTGGATTTGGAACAAAGCCTGTAATTGCAAGCGCATCTTCAGGGCTCGTGCCCCAAGTTACCGTTGGTGCAATATCTTGAGCAACAAGTGTGATTTCTTTATCATAATCAGCCCCATCATCCGATGGAAGGGTTTGCCAATAGGCGACTGCTTGTTCCCAATTATCTCCCTTTGGCGCCATGGGGCGATCTGCTAGGTAATCATATGTTGTTTGGTCTGGTGAAATCATTCCAGCACGCGCGCCAGCTTCAATAGCCATATTGCAGATCGTCATGCGACCCTCTACACTCAAATCACGAATGACAGATCCAGCAAATTCGATCACGTGCCCTGTACCGCCTGCCGTGCCTATTTTTCCAATAATAGCTAAAATCACGTCTTTAGCTGTTACGCTATCAGCAAGTTCACCATCAACCGTAATCCGCATATTTTTAGCTGGCTTTTGAATCAATGTCTGAGTGGCTAATACATGTTCTACTTCAGAAGTCCCAATGCCAAACGCTAGGGCACCAAACGCACCATGCGTTGCTGTATGAGAATCTCCACAAACAATAGTCATTCCAGGTAAGGTAAAACCTTGCTCTGGGCCAATAACATGAACAATGCCTTGACGGATATCATCTACAGCAAAATACGGCACTCCAAAATCGGCTGCGTTCTTTTCTAACGTTTCAACCTGAATACGGCTTTCTTCATCTGCAATTCCTACTGAGCGGTCAGTTGTTGGAATATTGTGATCAGCAACAGCAAGGGTCCGGGCTGGCGCACGCAAAGCTCTTCCAGAGTTACGAAGGCCCTCAAACGCCTGTGGGCTGGTCACCTCATGGACAAGGTGCCTGTCTATATAAATCAGACAAGTCCCATCCTTTTGCTGATGCACAACATGGGCATCCCAGATTTTATCAAACAGGGTTTTTGGAGTTGACATACCATTCTCCTTATAACTCTCAGCGAGGAGACCGTCTAATAGTTAAGGCTGGCACTTCAAGAAGAAGACGGCTCACGATAGGTTGTTTTTTCGGCAATACGTGCTGCCTTGCCAGTCCGGCCACGCAAATAATATAACTTAGCGCGACGAACCCGACCACGACGCATCACTGTGACACCTGCAACCTGCGGAGCATGAGTTGGGAAGACGCGCTCAACACCTTCACCGTAGGATAGCTTCCTAACCGTAAATGATGAATTTACGCCACTACTCTTGCGAGCAATGCACACTCCTTCAAAGGCCTGAACCCTCTCACGCGTACCTTCAGTCACCTTGACATCAACGCGAACTGTATCGCCTGGCGCAAATTCTGGCAGTTGACGCTGACCAAGCACTTTTTCAATCTGTTTATTACCTATGCGGTCAATGATGTTCATCGCCCGATTCCCTTCATCCATTCCGTGTTACCGATAACGGCTAATTTAGCCGATTCCAGACGTTTGCTGGCAGGCAACTTACTTTTTAATCTCACGCAGTGACCTCTGATCCAAATATTTTTGCCACAAATCTGGTCTCCGACGCTGCGTCTCTTTTTCTGCCTCCGCCTGTCGCCACTCAGCAATCTTGCGGTGGTGACCTGAAGCTAGAACTTTTGGAGCTTCGATGCCATTCCAGACACGAGGGTGAGTAAAATGCGAATACTCCAGCAATCCGTTCTCAAAACTTTCTTCTCGATGGCTGGCCTCCCTACCCATGACACCAGGTAACAAGCGTATCACTGTATCCATCAAAGTCAGCGCGGCTGTTTCACCTCCTGACAAAATATAATCGCCAATACTGATTTCCATCATATCAGCAGAATCGATCACCCTTTGATCAATCCCTTCATAACGCCCGCAAAGGAGCACCGCACCTTCGGCATCAGCCAGCTCTCGAACAAGCTCTTGGTCCAACACCCTTCCACGCGGTGACAGATATATCCTTGGGCCCGGGCAGTCTTCGGCAGCGCCAAGCGCGGCAGCCACAACATCTGGTTTTAGCACCATACCAGCTCCACCGCCAAGAGGAGTATCATCTACGGTTTGGTGCTTATCGCCCGCAAATTCACGAATGTCCAGTGTTTTCAGCGACCAAATGCCCTCATTCAACGATTTTCCTGCCAATGAATGTGCCAAATGCCCTGGAAACATCTCTGGAAATAAAGTTAAGATCGTTGCCTGCCACTGCAGCAAAGCCGTGTTGGCCTCAATTTTCTGTTTCGGATGAGGTTTTTTAACCGCCATTTTACCCATCCT
The DNA here is from genome assembly GCA_028382965.1 of Candidatus Puniceispirillum sp. Taxonomy (GTDB): domain Bacteria; phylum Pseudomonadota; class Alphaproteobacteria; order Puniceispirillales; family Puniceispirillaceae; genus UBA3439. Next base: position 228,352 of record JAOEUK010000001.1, on the reverse strand, counting down.
TTTCAATATTTTGTCCTGTCAACTTAACTGAGTTCATCATCTCCACTGACTTTGTCATCCTCTTTTGCGTCACCTAGCAAACCATCTGGTATCAAAAGGCAAAGTTCTTTTGTCTCCATGTTAATCCTAATTAACCTATCACTGCCAAACGGAACCATAATCGTTGGACCCCGATCTTGCGCCAATTCAGCAATGTCTCCCGCTCCAAAATTATGGATGGAAACTAAGCTACCAACCCAGATACCATCTTGATTGTTTACTGTCATCCCTATCAAGTCTGCATGATAAAATTCGTTATCATTAAGATCTGGCAATTTTTCACGTGCAACAAGTAGAGTCATACCGCGCAAGGCTTCAGCCGCTTCGCGTGTACATATGCCGTTGGCGCTCGCAATTGCCAGCCCCTTTGAATTGATCGACATGATCTCTAACGTCAGTTGAAGACCATTATCGGTTGTGACTGGGCCATATGCAGACAGCGAATGGGGTTTCGCGGTAAATGGTTTTACCTTGAACTGCCCCTTGATTCCTTGCGGACCAACAATCGCACCAATTGGCAGCTGAACAGTTGACACTAGCTGTCTGCCTTTTCCTCAGCAGCTTCCTCGGCTGGTGCTTCAGCGGCAGCTTCCTCGGCTGGTGCTTCAGCAGCAGCTTCCTCGGCTGGTGCTTCAGTGGCAGCTTCCTCGGCTGGTGCTTCAGCAGCAGCTTCCTCGGCTGGTGATTCAGCAGCAGCAGCAGCAGCAGCTTCAGCCTCCCGTTCTAAACGCTTTTTGCCGGGTGCTGATTTCTTTGGCTGATCACGAATAACCAAAGCTTCCGTTAGACCAGCAGCAGCCAGCATCTTTTGAACACGCTCAGTTGGTTTGGCGCCTTTGCCAAGCCAAAATGTAATCCGCTCGCTGTTTAACGACATACGCTGATCATGTTCTTTTGGAACCATCGGGTCATAAGTGCCAACACGCTCAACATAACGCCCATCGCGTGGTGACGATGCTTCGGCAACAACAATACGGTAAAATGGGCGTTTCTTTGCACCGCCGCGTGCTAGTCTAATTTTCAAAGCCATGAATTTATTCCTTTCATTGGCGTTAGTCGTTTATAAAAACTATTTCTTCTTGCCGGAAAGTTTGCCACCCAAACCCGGTAATCCATTAGTAAGGCTGCTGCCTATTCCTTTAGCGAGGCCTCCGCCCATGCTCTTTCCAAGGTTGCCACCAAAACTACTTGATAACGCGCCAAGGCCTGGCATCCCACCAGCACCACCCATTGCACCAGTAGCACCACCCATACCTGCGCCGCCAAGCATGGCTTTCATAGCTGCAGCGCCAGTTTTACTCCCCAGCTTTTTCATCATCCGGGCCATGTCCTGATATTGCTTCACCAGCCGGTTAACTTCTTGGACCGAGCTTCCTGACCCAAGAGCAATACGTTTACGCCGTGATGCATTCAGCAAACCAACTGAAATTCGTTCTTTTTTGGTCATCGAAAGAATTATGGCTTCTTGCCGTTTTATCATGCTGTCATCAATGCCAGCTGCCGCAATTTGCTTTTGCATCTTACCAATGCCAGGCAGCATGCCCATTATACCACCAAGTCCACCCATTTTTTGAAGCTGGCGAATTTGTGACAGAAAATCATTCATGTCAAACTGGCCTTTGGCCATGCGCTTAGCAAGCCGTTCAGCTTCTTCAACCTCAATGGTTTCCGCAGCTTTTTCAACTAGAGCAACAACATCGCCCATATCCATTATGCGACCAGCAAGACGTGCTGGATCAAAATCTTCTAACGCACCTTGTTTTTCTCCAACACCTGCAAGCTTGATCGCGCACCCAGTGACATGGCGCATTGACAGCGCTGCACCACCGCGCGCATCACCATCGAGACGGGTCAGCGCAATTCCAGTTACACCAACCGCCTTATGAAAGGCCTCGGCTGTTAGTACCGCATCCTGACCAGTCATTGAATCCGCAACTAAGAGAATTTCATGCGGGTTAGTAAGTTTTTTAATCTCACGTAATTCGGCCATCAGAGCTTCATCAATGCTAAGACGCCCTGCAGTGTCAAGAATGAGCACGTCATATGCCTGCAATTTTGCAGCCTGCAAAGCACGTTTTGCAATTTGCGCAGGGCTTTCTCCGTCCACCTCTTTGAGCACGCCAACCTCAGCCTGTTCACCAAGCAACCGCAGTTGTTCACGCGCAGCCGGCCGAGTTACATCAAGCGATGCCAGCATCACCTTTTTACGGTCACGTTTCCGCAGGCGCAATGCTAGTTTCCCTGCCGTCGTTGTTTTGCCTGAACCCTGCAACCCAGCCATTAAAATAACGGACGGCGGATTAGTCCCTAAATTGAGCGGCGCTGCATCACCACCAAGCATGTCAACCAGCGCATCGTGAACAATTTTAATCACCTGCTGATCGGGCCGGACCGAACGCATGTTAGCAACGCCAACAGCTTTTTCACGCACTTTATTAATGAAGGATTTTACCGCAGGCAAAGCTACATCAGCGTCAAGCAAGGCAAGTCGCACTTCACTAAGCGCAGCATCAACATCCGACTCACTAAGCGCACCTCGACGCGCTAACCCGTCAAAGACGTCAGTTAGTTTGTTTTTGAGCGTGTCAAACATGGTTTCTAGTCCACCTGCCTCATCATTGTTTTATGGCCCGATTAACATCAACAATCATCAAAATTACAAAAAGAATGTTACACCCGTGCTCAAAAACTTTAAGGACGTGTGGAACCCGTTAAGGTCGTATCGTTTGGCGATGGCCTGATTTGTTATAAAGTCTTGCACTTTTTAACGTGAATTGTCAAGAATAACCCATGTTCTTTATTTTATCTAAATCACTCAGTCTTCTTCTTGAACCACTGGTAATTCCGTATCTATTATTTTTGCTGGGTCTTATTGCGCGATGGCGACGATGGGGCTGGATCATGCGTATATCATTTACATGTGGTATTACCCTGCCAATTGTTTATGGCATTTTGCCACTGTCGAGTCTACCACTACAGTTTCTTGAGGGACGTGTTGTCCGCGGTGAAATTGGACAAAAACACATTGACGGAATCATTGTCCTTGGTGGCTTTTCTGGCGATGGAGTAATAGCTAAAAGTCATAATCAATATGGGCTGGGCAGCAGTGCCGAACGATTTACTGCTGCCGTAGCATTGACACATCAGCTGCCAAAAACTCCAATTTTATTCAGTGGATTTTCTGGTGCATTGGTGCCACGCGGATGGCGAGAAAGCGACAATATACGTGATCTTGTCCACCAGCTAGGTGGGTTGAATACAGCCGTTTTTTATGAAGAAAACAGTCGTAACACATACGAAAATGCAGTGAATAGTCGGCAGATATTTGTTGCTGAACCCGGCACGAACTGGATTCTTGTGACATCGGCAAATCACATGCCACGCGCCATCGGTAGTTTTGCTGCTGCTGGTTGGACAGGCATCATTCCCTACCCTGTTGATTACCAAACACCAAAAACAGGCTACACAAGTTTATGGGATATACAGGGTGGCGTTTCAATTGTCCGTCAAAGCCTGCATGAATATGTTGGGTTGCTGGCCTATTACTTGTCAGGTCGCAGTACAACCCTATTGCCCAAATAATGACAAACTAGGTAAATTATTTCCAGCCTAGCTAGCAGAAACCCCGGCAAGCGCCTTGGCAAATTCATCAGCGGCAAATGGCTGTAAATCATCAGCTCCTTCACCAACTCCAACAGCATGAACCGGCAGGCCAAACTCTTCAGCAAGTGCTACAACAACTCCACCTTTTGCCGATCCATCAAGCTTGGTAACAATCAAACCAGATACATCCGCAACAGCCAAAAATGCCTTAACTTGGGATAACGCATTTTGGCCAACGGTTCCATCCAGTACAATAACCGAATCATGCGGTGCGCTCTTATCCAATTTACGGATAACACGAATAATCTTTGCCAACTCATCCATCAATTCACTACGGTTCTGAAGACGCCCTGCGGTATCAATGATCAGCACATCAGCATTTTCTTCGATTGCCTGTGCCAACGCTCGGTAGGCTAGTGCAGCCGCATCACCGCCAGTAGCATCAGCAATCACATTTGTACCAGTTCGCTGTCCCCAGATCTGCAGCTGTTCGACTGCCGCCGCCCGGAACGTGTCACCAGCTGCAAGCAAAACCTTTTTACCTTGCCCCTGCCAAATTTGTGCAAGCTTTCCCGCAGTTGTCGTTTTGCCAGATCCATTGACCCCAACAAGAAGAACAACATGAGGCCGATTTTCAGATCTAATCTCCAATGGCTTGGCCACTGGTTCAAGAATCGTTTGAAGACCCGCGGCAAGTGCCAGCGCGATTGAATTTGCATCCACCAGTCCATCGAATTTATGTGCTTTTAGGGCGGCAGCAAGGCGGGTCGATGAGGCAGTGCCAAGATCGGCGGCAATCAATGCATCTTCAACTTCTTCCAATGATGCCGCATCTAGTTTTGATTTACCAATCAATGCTGGTATTGATGGTAGGCTGGCCAGCGATCCAGAAACCTTCTTGCTGGATTTGCTGAGTCCATCTTTTAGTTTCTTAAACCAGTTCATGTGCCTCTCGCTCGCTTGCGACCAACAAGACTGTCACCATCCCGCCGCACAATATCAACATCAACTAGACGACCAGATGGACAAATCTCACCATCAAGCCGGATTTTAGTAAAATTGCGGCCATGACCACAATTACCCTTCTCAACTAAAAGCTGATCCTTGGTTCCCAAAGCAGAATCAAGAAATCCCTCTAGCTGTTGCGCCCCAAGCAAACGTAATGCCCGAGAACGTGTTTTGATAATTTCGGGCTTAAGCTGCGGCATCTCAGCTGCTGGAGTTCCTACACGTGGTGAATATGGAAAGACATGAAGATGGGTAATATTGGCTGCCACAATCATATCAAGGCTTGCCTGATGCCCCTGATCTGTCTCAGTTGGGAAGCCTGCAATCACATCCGCTCCAAACACAACGTCTGAGCGGCGGCGGCGTGCTTCATCACAAAATCGCATAATATCTCTTGCTAAATGCCGGCGCTTCATCCGTTTTAAAATAATATCATCACCATGCTGTGCCGATAAGTGCAGATGCGGCATTAAGCGCGGATCATCAGCAAGAACATCCATCAATTCTGCGTCCAATTCAGCTGGGTCAATTGACGATAGCCTTAATCGTGGCAAGTCTTTAACCTCTTCCAAAAGATGGCGTACCAAATTGCCAAGACGTGGCCGGCTTGGTAAATCGTTGCCCCATGAGGTGATGTCAACACCAGTCAAAACCACCTCTTTACAGCCATTGGCTACAAGGTTTTTTGCAGCATCAACCAAACCGCTTTTAGGGACTGACCGGTTATTGCCCCTACCATAGGGAATGATGCAAAAGGTGCAGCGATGATCACAGCCCTGCTGTACCTGGAGAAAAGCACGAGTATGTTTGTGAAAACTATCGACTAGATGCGATGCCGTTTCATGCACTTCCATAATGTTACTGACTAAAAGTGTTGAGCCATCAATAGCTGCAAGCTTTTCCCAGCTTTCAGCTTTCAGCTTGTCATGATTGCCAAGCACTTGTGTGACTTCCGGCATATCAGCCCATAAGTCAGGGGCAATCTGTGCAGCACAGCCAGTGACAATAATCCTAGTATCAGGGTGATCGCGGCGGGCTTTGCGAATTGCCTGACGAGCCTGTTTTTCAGCCTCGGCAGTAACCGCACAGGTATTAAAAATAATTGCATCCGATAGGCCGGCAGCCCCGGCCTGAGCACGCAGGACTTCTGATTCCCAGATATTCAAGCGACATCCGAATGTTTGTACCCTGGGCGTATTACGCTTGGTCATGTGCTATCCCTCAATAACCCATCCAGATGCGCACAAAGTATACCGTCAAAAACAAAGGTTACGGGCCCGCGCATAATCACGCGTCCACCCGCAGTTCCATCATCGTGCCAATCAATAAAAACAGAGCCACCATCCATAATGATTTCTGTGCTTCTCGAACCGCGTCCAGAACGGTACACCGCAACGCCAACCGCACAGGCACCGCTACCACAGGCAAAGGTAATGCCGCCACCTCGTTCCCACACCCGCATACGGAATTGGTCAGGCCCAATTTGATTCACAAAGGAAATATTTGCCCGGTCTGGAAATATCGAATGATGCTCAAGCTCTGGGCCAATGGCATTAAGGTCAACAGATTCAGCATCTTCAACAAACAACACCGCATGTGGGTTTCCTATCGACTGACAAATCGCGGGCGAGGGGGCAGACGAACCAAGATCGACGGCCAATGTATCTACCCTTTTTGCCAGTGGTACAGCCGTCCAATCAAGATGAACAGGCCCCATATCAACCGCTATATGGTCAGGATTTTCAACTGAACACCAGCTTTTTAACAAACCTGCTTCAGTTTCAATGGAGAGCTGCTCCAGAGTAAGCTTTTGCATGATATAAGCAGCTACACATCTTGTGCCATTACCACATGCCGCCGCATTACTGCCATCACTATTGAAAATCTGCATAAAAATATCAGCACGCTGAGATCGTCGGATAACAAGAATTTGATCGCAGCCAATCCCGAAATGACGCTCTGCAAGTGCGGTTGCCGCAGCCTCACTAATCACATCCGGGATCCCGCTACCCGGATCACGCGCATCAAGAACAATGAAATCATTGCCAAGGCCATGCATTTTTATAAAAGCTGTCATGACAATGCATATAGCCGGTTTTTATGCAGCGCGAAAGAGGTATAGGATGGTGATGATAGATGATCACAAGGTTAAGCTAATAGGCACATGATCAGAAGGCTTGTCAACACTGCGTAAATCACGGTGAATTTCCGCCATCAAAACCTTGTCAGCAAGATCGTGACTAACCCAAATATGATCTAGCCTACGCCCACGATCGCTTGCCATCCAATCACGCGCTCGATAAGACCACCAAGAATATAGCTTCTTCTCATCCCCAAAATAGGATCGCACGGCATCATGCCAGCCACCGTCAGTGATAAGCCGCTTTAAGCCTCCTGTCTCAATAGGTGTATGGCTGATAATTTTTAATAACTGCTTGCTTGACCATACATCAGCTGCCAGCGGCGCAATATTTAAATCACCAACTAAAATTTCCATCTGAGGCTTATTAGCGCCAAAATAGGCTGTCATTTCTTCAATAAATTTTAGCTTATGTGCAAATTTTAAGTTTTCCCTTGCATCCGGAACATCGCCACCAGCAGGCACGTAAAAATTATGTACCCCGATGCCATCCTGAGTTTTTACCCAAATATGCCGACAATCAGCCTTGCCAGTCCATTCCATGTGATGGGCTTCAAGAAACGGTTGGCGCGAAATGATTGCCACCCCATTGTAACTTTTTTCACCACGGATAGCCTGATGTGGCCATCCAGCGGCAGCGAAGGCTTCTGTTGGAAAATGCAAGTCCTGCGTTTTAGTTTCCTGCAAACATAAAACATCAATGTCTGCTTTTTTTATAAACTCAAGAACAAGATCAAGGCGTAAGCGCACGCTATTAATGTTCCAAGTTGCAATTTTCATAAAGCACACCTATTCAATTGTTTGATATAGAATTTTGTCAGCACTTTTTATAAAAAATACAAACATCTATAAATTTAATCCTGTGAGGAATAATCAGGCAATGCAAATGCTGCATTTGGAATTGGTTTATCAAGAACAATGTTTTGCAAAGTAACGCTGGTTTCAACTCCTACTGCATCGACAACAGTCCAGCGTCGAAACTGGAATGGTTTTTCAGAAAACTCAAGTTTCAACTTGCCCGCCCCTGCGCCTTCATCTCTGACAATTATGATCTGAACAATACCAGAAGATGGCGGCAAGACATGTGTCTCATACCCATCCAACCGAAGTAAAACCTTGGGTGCCAAAATCAAAGATAGTGGTGTTTCCGACAGGGGGTAACTAGTCAGCATTTTTTCATCCTGCCGGTCAACATGAAGCCAGATCTTAGTTGTGATAAGCCTTAAATCACTGCCATTTCCATAGGTGATTTTCATACGAGATGGACGTCGGAATAAAAGCTGTCCCTCAGCCGAGGTTCCGTCTGAAGCCACCTGAGTAAAATTTGCTGAAATAGTTTCGATTTTATTAAACCAAGCTTCGGCCTGCGCAACAGAATCTAGAGCAGCGGTAGCAGGCCAAACGCCAATGGGAAAAGCTATTCCAACCCATAGTGCAACGAACAAGCACAGTCTGCCTGTTGATATTTTTCTAAAAAAAACAAAGTTGCATTTTTTAATTTTGTGATGCATTAAAGCTCACCAATTTCATTATCAACCATCAACACGTCACGCTTTCCAACATGGTTAGCCGCCGAAATTATACCATTGCTTTCCATCTCTTCAACAATCGTTGCTGCTCGATTGTAGCCAATTTTTAGATGCCGTTGGACAAAGCTGGTTGATGCTTTCTGTTCACGCACCACCAACGAAACGGCCTGTTCATATAGACTGCCACCATTGGACGCTGGTTCACCAGTTGCGACCATATCATCTTTACCTTCAACTTGCTCAACAACACGGTTATCATATTCGGGCTCACCTTGCTGACGCAGAAAATCAGCAACTGCCTCAACCTCACCATCATCCACAAAAGGACCATGTACCCGAACAACCCTGCCACCACCTTCCATGAACAGCATATCTCCACGTCCAAGAAGTTGCTCTGCCCCCTGTTCTCCAAGAATTGTACGGCTATCAATGCGTGACGTTACCTGAAAGCTAATACGCGTTGGGAAATTCGCTTTAATTGTTCCAGTAATCACATCTACGGATGGGCGCTGAGTTGCCATAATAACATGAATGCCAGCAGCACGCGCCATTTGAGCAAGGCGTTGGACAGCTCCCTCAATCTCCTTACCGGCAACAAGCATCAGATCGGCCACCTCGTCAATTACCACAACAATGAAAGGTAGTGGCGCAAGATCCAGGATTTCTTCTTCATGAATTGGTTTGCCAGTTTCGGAATCAAAACCGGTTTGAACACGCCGTGTCAGTACCTCGCTTTTAGCTCTTGCCTGCGCCAACCTTTCATTATAACCACCAATATTTCTAACTCCCATTTTGGCCATGTTGCGATAACGATTTTCCATTTCTCGAACCGCCCATTTCAGCGCTGTAACTGCCTTTGACGGGTCAGTTACCACTGGGCTTAACAAGTGTGGGATGCCATCGTAAACTGAAAGTTCGAGCATTTTTGGATCAATCATGATCATCCGGCAGGTTTCTGGTGTATGGCGATAAAGCAGCGATAGTATCATCGAATTGATACCAACCGATTTTCCTGATCCAGTGGTTCCTGCAACAAGAAGATGTGGAAACTTTGCAAGATCAACAACCACCGGGGCACCAGCAATATCCTTGCCCAATGCCATAGGCAAATTTGAACGATCCTTACCCCAGGTATCATGATCCAGAATATCGCGAAGCATCACAACCTGTCTGTCTTCATTCGGGAGCTCAATGCCAATCACATTCTGCCCCGGCACAACTGCAACACGAACAGAGATCGCACTCATTGACCGGGCGATATCATCAGCAAGAGAAATTACGCGCTGTGATTTTGTTCCAGGAGCTGGGTTCAAATCATAACGGGTCACAACTGGCCCATAACGCACATCAGCAATAGCACCTTTTACACTAAAATCAGACAGAACAGTTTCAAGTTGGCTCGCATGTTCTTCGAGCACTGATTTAGAGGGTCCCGACTGAGTTTTAGCAGGAGGATTTAACAACTGTGCTGGAGGAATTTGAAATCCTGATCCGTTGCCAAAGTCCAGCACTTCCTGCTTGTTTTTCTTTTTACTTGAACCGCTCAACTGTGATGAGACTGACTTGCCAGCAACACTATCAACAACAAGCACGGGCTCTTGACGTTGTCTCAATGCTTTTTGTTTCTGGGGCGGCTTAACTGCAACGTACTTTTGAGCCTTGGTAAGGTCCCCAGTAAACTGTTTAACCCCAGCAAAAATACGTTTGAAGATAAAGCTTACCTTAATAGTTTTTCCGGTCACATCCAGCCACTGCTGACGGGACATAGCCGTAACCCACAGCCAAGAAAGAAAGCCTAGAAATAATGCGGCAATACCAACATAGTGGATTGTCTCAAGCCCAAGAACAGATGGAATAGGTTGCATAAATCGCATAATAAACCCAATAATGACTGCACCCACTGCTCCACCATTATCACTGACGCCGCCCCCATCCAGAGCAAAAAATCCACCAGCCAAAAACATTAAACTAATGGACAAAAGCAGTGTGCGGAATCCTATCAAAGGGACTGGTTCTTTACGAAAATACGAAAAGCTCCAAAATAATGGTACCAAGACCAGAAAAAAAGCGGCAAGTCCTATCACCGAAAACAGCGCTGCCGAAATATTTGCACCGAATAGGCCAAGCCAATTTGCCACCGGTGCGCTGGAGATCTGGCTAAAAGACGGGTCGAATTTGCCAGCTGTGATCAAAGCAATCAACAGGAAGCCGCTGAACAAAAACAGCGCTAAGCCAAAAATTTCCATTAGCCGGTTTTGCAAAAAATGCATCATCGCGTTAGAGAAGAGGGGCTTTTTGTCTTCAAGGTCTGCCATCGTTGTCCTTTATAAGATAAAACGGCGAAGTAATCTAGCTACAGCACGGGCTATGGTTATAGTTTGAGTCAACCATTATTAATTACAATTATAAATAGTAGCTACCCGCCCAAGTGCTTCATCAGTACTTTGTAAATCATGAACAAGCGCTAGCCTGACGTAGCCAGCGCCCGGATTACCAAATGCGTTTTCTACCCCCATAAATGACCCAGGCAAAGCCCGAACCGCCTGCTCGGCCATCAGCCGTTTAACAAATTGCACATCATCATCAACTTTCAGCCATAAAAAAAATCCACCTTGCGGCGGAGTGATACCAAGGTGTTTTTGAGCAAGGGCAAAGTTCGCATCATAATAGGCACGGATATCAGCGACATGAAGCTCATCTTCATAAAGATCCGCCGCCACTGACAGAAAAGGAGTTGGGACCAATGACCCACCATTGCCTACAAATTTAAGATATTGGGCGATCACCTTTGTATCACCTATCATAAAACCAGCCCGAAGCCCAGCCGCCCCTGAACGCTTTGATAATGAATTCAGTACCACAATATTAGCGAGAGGGTCACCATTGCTATCAACACCGTCTTGGTGCGCCACCGCTGCTGCTGCCTGCATCATACCAGGTGGAGGGCTGCCACGCCAGATGTCGGCATAACACTCATCCATAACCAGCAGGAAATCATGCGAGCGCGCAAGCCGAAGCGCCGCCACAAGATAATCAAGATCCATCACACTACCTTGCGGGTTTGTTGGGCTACATAAAAAAAGAATGCAAGCTCGGTCTAGCGTTGCCGAGTTCAGCGCTTGAAGATTAGGCAGGAAATTAAGGTTAGCGGCACTATTTAAATAAATGATTTCGCCACCACTGGCCAGCGCACCGGCTCGCCAAGCATGGTAAAACGGGTTAGTAACAAGGGCAGCAGCATTTGTCTTGCTGCCGTTCACAAGATGACCTAGTAGATGAAGCGGTTCACGCGTCCCCGGAACCGGGATGATTTGGCTTTTATCAGCAAGGCCTATAGCTTCTGGCCAGCGCTGGGCAATATAATTTTCAACCGCCTCAGTAAATCGCGGGCTTCCGTTAGGCTTCGGATAGAATTGCCATTGATCATTATGGCGCACCACGCTATCGGTTAACAGTGATGTTGGCGGCTGTTGTGGCTCACCAATCGACATATCAATAACTGCAAGGCTGTCTGGTGCTGTTATTGGGTCAAGCAGGTCCCGAAGCTGGGCAAACATATTTCCATCAAAAATAGTATGTGCAGGATTAAGTTTCATAGATTCTCATCACCAATTCAAAATAGAGTTCATTCCCACATAAAGACAGTTTTTTTCATTATTAACGCATGCTCTGCGTTGGAGCAATGGCTACGATGATGTTACTCACTAGTAAAATTCCGTGATTTCATTAAAATAAATATCATGAATTTAATTTTTATGGGTGATACAATCTGTAACGCTCAGTCTCAACAAAAAGGACCGTGCCTTAATGTCTCGAAAGCCAGCCATTTTTCTTGATCGCGACAATACATTAATTCACGATGACGGTTATATTTTTGAGATCAAAAAATTTTCTTGGATCGATGGAGCTAGTGCTGCCTTAAAACGATTTCATGATGCTCATATTCCAGTTTTTATTGTCACCAATCAGGGTGGAATTGGGCGCGGCTTTTTTAGCGAAAATCAAATGCATCAATTTAATGATCATCTGATTGCCAATGCAAGCAATGCTGGCGGATTTATTACCGACATAGCCTTTTGTCCACATCACCCACTTTCACCTGATCCAGAAATGGCGGCAGCCTGCCGCTGCCGCAAACCTGAACCAGGCCTGTTTTTTGACCTCGCGCAGAAGTGGCAGATTGATCTTGCCACATCGGTTATGATCGGCGATCGTGATAGCGATGTTAAAGCCGGAGAACGAGCCGGTATGCATACTTATCTTTTTACAAAGAATAATCTTGATGACCTCGCCAAGCAGGTAGTATCTTCTCATTTTCTCTAATCAGAATAAAGGAAGCAAATGAGTGATCACCATATCCATCAAGTTGCTGTTGTTGGAGCTGGCTTGACCGGAGTAATGACTGCATTGGCATTATCCTATTGCGGCTACGGATCAGTTGAAGCGCCAGCAATCACTCTGATAGACCGAGCCAGACGGCCAAAAGGGAAGCTACAAAAAAGTACCAGCGATTATCGCACAACAACAATTAGCGCTGCTGGCATGGCTATGCTTGAGGTGCTCGGTGTCTGGTCCCTTATTGCCACAAATGCTACACCAATTACCCGTATTAAAGTCGCCCATGGCCAACCACAGCGTGGTGGCCTTAACCGTCGGCCAAGGTCCGAATTCAGTTTGGATTGGCATGATGGTAACGCACCAATGGCCTATGTAGTTGGCAATCAGAACCTTCTTGATGCCCTTTACGACAGGCTTGCAAAGCGCCCCGTTATCCAGGTTAACGGCCATGAAGTTACCAGTTTTGATCAAGGCAGTGACTGTGCCTGCCTGCGATTTGATGAGCGACCAGAACTAATGTGCCAGCTAGTTGTCGCTTGCGATGGCGCCAACAGCAAAATACGAAAATTTGCCGCCATCCGCACCATTGCCGAACCACACAAGCAAACCGCCATTGTTGCCAATTTGGCATTGGAGCGCGACCATGGCAATACTGCATTTCAGAGGTTTTTACCAACTGGACCAATAGCCCTGATGCCATATGGAGCAAAGCACGCATCACTTGTCTGGAGCTTGCCAAAAGATGAAGCAGGCAGAGTGCTTGCGCTTGATGAAAGTGAATTTGAAAGTCTGATTTTAGCTTCATTTGGCAAAACACTGGGTCGCCTAACACTGGAAGGGCCAAGATTCAGCTGGCAATTAAAACCAGCGCTGGCTCAAAAAATGACAAGTAGTCATTTGATTCTTGCTGGCGATGCCAACCATGCCATTCACCCACTTGCGGGTCAGGGTTACAATCTTGCACTAAGTGATGCAGCTGTGCTTGCCGATTCTCTGACGCGCGCCAAGTTGAGGGGGCTTAGTCCCAGTCACTCATCCATTCAAAACGATTATTTATTAGGACGCGTGCTAGAAGTTACCGCAATGACAGCCGCAACAAGCGGATTAAATCACCTTATGTCTTCTCATCCAGCCATTGCCAAAATTGCGGGAGCAGGCATGAGCCTGGTAAATATTAGTCCGCTAAAGTCTCTGCTCCAAAAATGCGCAATGGGCGGTCATCTAGCAAGGGCCAATTTGCTTGAAGGGCGTTTACCAAAATAGAGTGTGGCTTTGGCTAACTGCGGCTGATGCCATCACTCTCTAGCCGAGACAAATAATTTGCCATCAGGTCTTGTTTTCGCAGTCCGTAGTCATGAAGCAGCTTCCAACTAAATATGCCAGTATCATGGCCGTCACTGAACCGGATTCGAATAGCATAATTGCCAACTGGCTCGATAGTACTGATCAAGATGTTTTGTTTACCTGGTGGTGTGGTTTTTTGGCCAGAACCATGTCCTTGAACTTCTGCTGAGGGCGATTCTACGCGGAGAAGTTCTGCAGTTAATCTGACTTGGTCACCATTGTCGAACTCAATATCTAATTGGTTCTTATTTCTGGAAAGGCGGATTTCCTTCGGCCAAATATTGTTTTCTAACACAGCGGACTCTGTGGTTGCATCATTCATGGGTATATCGTCCTTTAGTAGAAGTTTGTTTTGATGACCGTCAATCGCTGGCAGTCTACTCCCCTTCCCTCAAATCACGAGCTTCATCAGCAAGCATAATCGGTACGCCATCACGTACTGGATAAGCCTTACGAGCCTGGCGGCTAATCAATTCTTGATTAGCTCGATTGTATACCAATGGTCCGCGTGTCAGAGGACAAACCAAAACCTCAAGAAGGCGCCGATCAATTTCATGATTTGTAGAAGACTTAGTGTCTTGCATCATTACCCCCAGACTCTTTATGCAGAGCCATTTCCATCATTACCATCAACAAATCAGCACGCTTGGCCATCGAATCAGCCTCAAGGAGAGCCTGCTTTTCAACAGCTGCAAATGGGCAAATCATTGATAACGTTGCCAACAATTGATGGTTATCAGAGTTTTCTATCTGTGCCCAGTCTGTCTCAAACCCTTTAAGTTTAAAATAACGTTTCATGATCTCAATCAATGGCTCCCGATCAAGGGAACTTAAATCAATCCGTAAATCGTGAGCAAATGGCTTCCAATCAACATCTGCAATTAGAAAGCCTTTTGGTTCTAGTTGCTGACGAATCCGGTTGAACCGGCATACCCCGTTTAGAGCGACCACAAATCGTCCATCATCACTCTCCTGAAAAAACGATAGTCGCCCAGCACACCCAGTTTCGAACAACAGTTGATCATCACCAGTGTCACTTACATTACTGTTGCCCGATGGCTGAACCATACCAATTAACCTTGTTTGAGATGCCAATGCATAAGCTACCATAGCCAAATAACGTGGCTCAAAAACATTTAACGGCAATTGCCCCCCTGGGAGTAAAAGAGCGTTTGGCAAGGGGAAAATCGGAATGCTTGCTGGAAGCTGATCAAACTCTGGGTCAAATTTACTATGTACCATACTCATTCCTTCACCAATAACTTATTGAGGCTAAAATTATGCTGCCAACTCGGCTATTAGCCAATCCTTTTAAGCCTGAACTTGAAAACATCTACGCCACAGACCTTATGAAAATAACAAGGTAGACAATTTACGCCGAGCAACTATTACATCTGGATTTGCTGGGCCAAGTGTTTTGAAAAATTCCAACAATTGAGTGCGCGCAGCCTCATCATTCCAGAGCCTGTCAATGCAAATTGACTCCAATAACTGATCCATCGAAGCCGCTTTTTCATCAAGAGCAAAAAGTGCCATTGCCAAATCTTGACGCGCTGATAAATCATCAGGGTTGGCTAAAACAGCAGCGCGAGCCTGCTCCATTCCACCAGCAGACTTAGACACTTTCTCAGATAGAACCAGTGTGTCAATCGCAGCCATGATTTCAGGCTTATCCCGAAATTCATCATCAAGTTGATCAACAACTTCGCGAGCTCCCTTGAAATCTTTTAAGCCAACCATACTGCGAATCACCCCAGAGAGACCTTCGGGAGAATCCGGACTTTCTGCCATGATTTCATGAAACTGCGACATTGCAGCCTCATAATTTTGCGACTCAAGAAGACCATTTGCTACTTCTAACATCGCTACAATATCTGGGCCAGTATTTCCTAGATTTGCAAGTTTCTCAATAAATTGCTTAACTGTTGACTCGGGCTGGGCGCCAGAAAAGGCGTCAACTGGTTGCCCATTAAAAAACCCGTAGACTGTTGGCACAGACTGCACCCGCATTTGTTGAGCAATTTGTTGGTTATCATCAATGTTAATACGCGCCATTGTGACTCTACCATTTGTAGCAGCAACAACTTTTTCCAAAATTGGACTAAGTTGCTTGCATGGCCCACACCATGGTGCCCAAAATTGAACAACAATGGGCTTTGTTGATGATTCTTCGATAACTTCTTTCATGAAATTATTCATATCAACATCAATCGGCGCACTATCTAATCCTGCTGAGATCAGCTGTTCCATCTTCCTAATCAACCTTCTGTCTTGCCTAGTTTTTGCTCATGATTTCAATAGACACGTGTGGTCACAGATACATGCATATTATAGAGAGTTCAATGTAAGCATTAGCCCAATTGAAACAAGAGGCTTTGATCGATTTACATTCTTGCCCTTTGCGTCAACACAAGCAATCAAAGCTCAAGCCATTGAGGTTTGTGACCTGTGTGTAAAAAAAATTTCTGCAAGCAAGAGCCTTTAATCTCCAAAGTCATATCATTGACAAGTGGATGGGCATAAATTTGATCATTGGTATGTAGAGCTTTATCTAACAATAAGTGAACTTTACGATCAGGATCATTAATTAATGATAATGGGCTAACTGCGCCAGGCCTTACTCCTAGCATTTCAAACAATCGGCCTGCGCTACCAAAGGACAAACGATCACAGCCAATTTTCTGATTAATTTTTTTTAAATCAATTCTTTGATCTTCACCAGCAACAAGCAAAAAATTTCGTTTTTTACGATCACGAAGATAAAGGTTCTTAATGTGAAATCCCAGCATAATACCACGGTTTTTCTTTGATTCTTCAACTGTACACAGTGGCGGATGCTCGTGCACTAAATAGCTAATTTGCAATTGATCAAGAAGTGCCAAAAGTGTTTCTGGCGCTGTTGGCAAACTGTCTTTGAATTGAGATGAAGCGTCCATAGCTCGGCCTTTACAAGTTGTGTTTAATCAACAAAAGTAACCTAACTTTTTTAGAATCTTATTTTACATCAATTTTTAACGAGAAGATAAGAGTTCTGTAAGAAAATCAACATTACTATTTTGTTGTATTAAAGATATTTTCACTGCCAACATTAAAAATGTAACGAAATGCAACGATTGACGCGAATCCTAGGCACTATTAATACAAAATGGTAATATAATTTCTGCATCATAGAAGACGAAAATTTAACAATGGCAAAAATTGGTCTAATTGGATGTGGCATGTGGGGTCAAAATTTGGCTCGCAACCTTGCTCAACTAGGCGCATTAACTGCCGTTGTGGATCAAAATCCTAAAGCAGTAGAAGAGTTTGCATCAACCTTTAATGTGAATGCATTAAGTATCGAAGAGCTGCTTGATTGCAAAGAAATTGATGGGGTTGTTATCTCCACCTCGGCCGCAAGCCATGATAAGCTTGCCGTTGCCGCCTTAATGGCTGGTAAACATGTTTATGTTGAAAAGCCTTTGTCACTATCACTTGCCGGTGCAAATGCAATCCAAGGCGCAGCAAAAAATGCAAAAAGACAAGTCATGGTAGGGCATTTAATTCGTTATCACGCTGCCTTCATTGAGTTAGAAAATCAACTTGCTGGTGGCGCTATCGGCAACCTATTCCATATCCAGGCAAATCGGCTAGCAATGGGACGCATTCGCAATACTGAATCTGTTCTGTTTGATTTATGTCCACATGATTTATCATTGATTTTGGCACTTGTTGGAGACACGCCTAATAAAATCCATTGTTCTGGCGCAAGTCATCTAACACCCTCCGTTGTTGATTTTTTATCAAGTACTCTTGGATTTAAAAGTGGTGTTTCAGCCGGCATGCAGACAAGTTGGTTAAGTCCATTTAAAGAACATAGATTAACCGTTACAGGAAGCACAGGCTCCTTAGTCTTTGACGATACCAAGCCATGGTCCAAGAAACTGACACTATTTCAGGATACTATGCAATTAAACGGTGAACATTTTTTAATTAATAGAGCGGATCCAATTTTTTTGCCAGTTGCCGAAGCCGAGCCACTAAAAGACGAAATGCGTATATTTCTTAAAAGTTGTGACAATAATAGCCCCACTCCAACAGATATTAATGAAGCTATCACAGTCCAAAAGGTTCTCGAATTAATGCAAAACACTTTGATTGACACCTCGTTTAAATTTTAAAAGCTTAGTGAGTAAATAAATATCATGACTATTGCCTTTATTGACCTGAAAGCCCAACAGATTCGCATCAGAGACAAGGTTGAAGAGGGCTTAAAAAAAGTTCTTAATCACGGGGCCTATATCATGGGCCCAGAAGTTACAGCATTGGAATGCCGACTTGGTGAATGGACCGGTGTCGAACATAATATCTCCTGCTCTTCGGGAACAGATGCTTTATTATTAGCACTTATGGGACTTGAATTAAAAGCTGGTCAAGGCGTAATTGTGCCATCCTTCACTTTTGCTGCCAGTGCTGAGGTAATGCCAATGCTTGGAGCCGTTCCAGTATTCGCCGAAGTTGAAGAGAGCACTTTCAATCTGGACCCCGAAAAGTTAGCCAGCGCATTGGCCGCTGCAAAATTAGCTGGCATTGATGTTGTTGGAATCATTGGTGTCGGCCTTTTTGGCCAACCAGCTAATTATGTGGCGATCAGAGACTTTGCCAAAGATAAAGGTTTATGGCTCATTGATGATGCTGCTCAAAGCTTTGGTTCACGTTTGCATGATCAACCAGTTGGACAGCTTGCAGACGTTACCTGTACCAGCTTTTTTCCTGCAAAGCCTCTTGGAGCCTATGGAGACGGTGGCGCAGTCTTTACTAATGATGCCAAAATTGCCGAAATCATCAGATCTTGCAGAGTTCATGGAATGGGCAAAGATAAATATGAGAATATTCGTATTGGCATGACCGGCCGACTAGATAGCATGCAGGCAATTGTGTTAGACGCAAAATTGGATATATTTGCTGAAGAATTAGTTCTTCGCCAACATATTGCTGATCAGTATTCAATACTATTGGACGGTATCGTGGAAACGCCCACTTTGGGTGCTGGCGCAACCTCAAGCTGGGCACAATATGTTATAAAACTACCACAAGGCACAAACCGCGCTAGCCTAATACAAGAATTGACGAGATCAGACGTACCAACAGCAATTTATTACCCAATTCCAATGCACCATCAACCACCTTATAAACAATATCCAATAAGTGCTTGCAATCTACCTGTGACCCTGGATCTTTGCAAACGTGTGCTTGCCCTACCAATGCATCCATATCTTGGGAGGGATCAACAAAAGTATATTGTTACAACTTTGAAAGCAGCATTAGAGTAGAATAGACTTTATAGAAATGGTCTAGGCTTTTTTATGCATGACAAGATTTATCAATCGCGGACAAAAGGACTAAGAAGCATCAATGGTGAATCCTATTATTTGCCCCTTGCGCAGGTGAATAGCTTGGATTATACACGCTTTAGCGGTTCGCAATTTACATAAATATGTTATTGTTATTATTCAAACCAGTTAGGCTAAATAGCTTTTTAAAAGTTGAATTTAATGGTTGATGGCGTATGAGGTAAAGCATCTAGGTGCAATGCGGGTGTAGCTCAGTGGTAGAGCACAACCTTGCCAAGGTTGGGGTCGAGGGTTCGAATCCCTTCACCCGCTCCAATTCCTCAAAGGATAGAGGTTCAAGTGACTGATTTTAAATCATTTTAATGTTTGACGCCAGGAAGTGTAATCCAAAATAACTCCTATCTAATACGCAGAAAAAGCGGCTGATATGATTCAGCGTGGGTCTTGATGCGGCAACATAAACATTTCCGCTTGGTCTCAGGATATAAGGGTTCTAAGACGGGTGTCTGAATAATCATGCCATTCATTGTTTTTTTCGCGCAACCAGGAGGAGCAAACAGTCTCATAGATTGATCGATAATCCATAGTATGAATTAAATCTCCATTCTCCAGCTTATCAAGACTGGGATAATCACCATAAAGCCCGGCATTTACCTTCCCGCCCATTGCAAATTGGACTGACGCTGTGCCATGATCTGTCCCCTCTGCACCATTTTCAGCAACACGTCGTCCAAATTCTGAATAGGTGACTACCAATACATCATCCCATCTTCCCATTTTAATCAAATTTTGGCGAAATGATGCGAGGCCCTCTGCCAAATCAGAAAGCAACCTTGGATGTTGCCATTTTTGTCCCTCATGAGTATCGAACGAGCCATGCTGTACATGCATAACAGGGATGGAAGTCTCAGAGCCTATTACCCTCAAGACATCTGTTAATTGTGTCGAAAAGTCACTATGAGGCATCCGACTAGGCAATCTTGCCGCGGGGAAGCGAGCTAATTTTTGACTTAATTGCTTGGAGGCCTGAGATAAGTCAGCTTTCTTTTTAATAATTTTTTTCATCAAAGAATTTACTGATGTTGAGGTATCATAGGCGCTTAATCCAGCTAGCTGATTTAAACGCGCCATACTTACATACACCCCTTCACCGCGAGCAAACAGGCCAAGAGACCCCTCAAGACTTGCACCATGCGCGACAACCTCATCACTCGAATATAGCTTCTCAAGTGACTTAGTTAACCAACCTGACGTCCGTGAATTCTGCCCATCCCCGCCTGTCTCCCAAATGGCAATTGACTTAAAATGAGAACGGTTCTGCCCTGGATAACCAACCCCCTGGATCATAGCAAGATCTTCAGAAATTGACCCATCAAGTGCGGACATCGACTGAGCCAAGCCCACACGGCCCACGAGCGGGCTTTGACCGACATCGATTATTTGATCTTTTTTAAGGTGTAAATTTGGGCGGAATTTCTGATAATTGTCAGTTTCAAACGGCGCTAGAGTGTTAATTCCATCATTTGCACCTTTAAGCTCTACTAAGACAAGGTATTTGTTAGAAAACCCTGATGCCCAACTAAGTGTTGGACTCATCGTCATTATGGCCATCCATGACATTAAATTACGTCTTAATATATCCATCACATAACCTCATTTAATATTTAGATAAGGGCTCATTACCACTTGTTTAAGGTCGGTTAACCGCTCTCCCTCATAATGACTTAACATCCAGCTCTCCAGTGGCTCTGATGCAAGCGTTAAAAATGTCTCAAGCAGGTCGTGCCATTCATCGAATGTGATCGCCTCTCCTGAACCAAGAGTATATTTCATATCGTCTAATTCTAATGGCGACATCATCGATTGCATATTATTCATTTTTTGAGTTGCGTCTGATTTAGACAAATTATGTTCAACTAACCTGTAGTCATTTTTAGGAATCCAGCGTTTCATGTTAGCAAATCTCTGAAACTCATCCATTCTTTTCATCCAAATGTTTTTGGAGTCAGGCTCACGATGACTAAGCGTGTTTGCCACCAACTCTGTTATTCGAGGCGTGAGCGATATAATTGATTTTACAAGCTCCTTATCAGCTTTTTTTAGACTAGGATATTGTCTTCTTGCCCACTCTTCAGAAGAATTAAATGATACAACACTATGCCGAAGGCCCAACTTATCTTTCCATGCACCTGACGGCCATCTCACAAAACAACTTGGAAGACACCGATCTTCGTCGAATGCAATATGGAAATGATTTCCGTGCTCTGTATCTAGGACAACTTGAAAGCCAAAGTAATCCCAGTTTTGATCCATAAACGTTAAGTTATCAAACATCATATCTATTGATTGCCGCTTTCCTTCACTAGGAGGTTTTAGCCAAAGCAGTACAAGTTCATTTGTTTCAAATACGCTCTTTTCTGTAATGTGAACTTGTTCCTGAGCGAGCTTCTTTGTTAACTTTTTCCACTCTAATGTGAGCTCTCCTGCGCAGTACAACCTATCAGGATGCCTTAATGTTCCGCTATTGTCATTCGAGCATCCAGGCGTCTGAACACCCAAAGAGCCTGGCAAAATAGTTCCTTGCCACTCGACAGCTCCTATAAAAAGGTTTCTATCACCCCCATTGCCAGCTGCATCAGTAATAAATCTTATTCCAATCTGTTCAATATCTTTCACGTCATGAGGCACCTCTAGAGAAATGTTTTCCCAGACCCACTGACTTTCGTCTTTATACCGACCAAGCCGTTCCGTATCCCGTGCAGATTGCAGATAATTGATGTCTGAAAACCACTTACCACCAGCATGTTTAATAGAGACGTCATAAGGAGGCATACCTTGATAGGCTTCGCCAGCTAGTTTTAGCTTAATTTTATTAAGCGCTTTTTTAGGTGACATGCTTATATCAGCACTATTTTTGATTTCCACTTGCGCCATATTCTTATCGTTTAGACTTTGTGCAAATAGATCCTGAAACTGCTCTCTCTCTATGAGTTTTGCTGCATCAATCCAATATTCTCCATAGCCCCAGCCGCTCACATCTGGTGGGTCAAACAGGACCTGCCCCATATCAGCAAGCCGTGCATCAAGAACTGAAATTGGTATTTCGTTATGTTGCGCCATTCTGACCATGCCAACCAAAAGCTCTGCTGGTGATTTTACAGATGTAGCTCGATATTTATCATCCCAGAAGTAAGACGAATTTAATATTATCGTTAGCAATTCAGAAATTTCGTAATCTGTTTTCCTGAATGCCTCACTCCAATATGCTAGAACCACAGTAGGCATAGGCTCTAACGAGACAAATTCAGACCATAGCCGCTTCACAACAAATTCTGATGCTTTTTGATGCCTCAAAATAAGGTCTACGAGGCCTTCACCATTAAAATTTTTTCTAATGCCAAATATTTCCTTTTTGGAAAAATCACGCGCCCACGATTTTTCCAAAAAGCTAATTTTGCCAAATTCTGATACGTGCCAACCAGCCAAAGCTTTAGCGGCTTCCTTAATGTCAGCTTCCGAATAATTACCCTCACCCAGAGTAAAGAGTTCAAAGAGTTCACGTGCCAGATTTTCATTTGGCGACTGTCTTTCATTCCGGTTGTTATCCAGATAAATTAAAACAGCCGGGTCTTTAACCATTGAATGTACCAGTTCACGATAGTTACCAGTTGCATGGTTGCGTATCGTTTTATGATGCATCCACTGGGCATGAGACTTCTCATCTAATCCACTAAACCCTGCTACAAAAGTATTTTCCCAGAATAAAACCATCCTCTCTGCCAGCGGACTTTTTGAGGCAAGCATTTGTGTTATCCACCATTGCCTTAACTCAGAGACTTCCTGCCGACGAGCACTTCGAAAAGCACTACGTTTGCTCTCGGGCCAGTCGTTTTGTCCCCAATAGCGCGGTTCTAATTTTGTCCATGCAGGATAGTTATTTACCAGTTCAGTCTTAAGCCCTTCTATTAGATTTGTAATGAGAGTGGACCTGTACTCACCAACCCACTGTGATACTTCAGAGGGTGATGGTTCAAACCCAGTCTTACGAAGAATATATGAGACATCTCTGGATGACATCGGTTTATCAGCAGCCTGTGGCATCGTACTTTTTGCTAGCCAATTCACTGCCGTCACATTTCTAAATTCACTTTTAGGAAGCAATGATACTAACTTTTTGTCAGCTGATGAAGTGTTTTCCGTTGTGAAAGAGGCCGAGTGACAAACAAAAAAAGGAAAGATCGAAAATAATATAATAAGGCGAAACAGCATTGAATATCCAGACCCATAACGTAAGAGAGCTTCTCACAGTTACTTTTTAGCACGTAATGATATGAGACGAATAACCGTCAATTTTAGATATAAGCACTTTATCAATTGTTAGGAAAGGGCAGTCATGTCAAACCGCTGAGCACAATTATCAGATTGCAGGCATCCACGTGGTTTTGTATATCCCAAAGCTAAGCCATCGCACCCTTTGGCTTTATGGGCACTAGTTGCAGGGCTCATAATCTCACCACCTTCACCCAAAGCATCACAAAAACCAGAACTGCTATTTTGAGTGCCTCACGCTTTAGCGTTTTTGGTGTATATAGTGGCCGAGAGACGGTCAGACGAAGCCTTAAGTAAGACTCTGAATCTGAGTCATTTTTCATAGTAGCTCTAATTTGATTCCTTAATTAATCCCACACTTTATTTAAGAAATGCAGCCCAAGACGCAAGCCCCGGCCAAACACAACCCCCGCCCCTTATCGAAGAAGCAAAGCTGATTGCGAAACAACAGCAGTAACCCCTGTCGATGGTCCACGGTCAACGGTCCTTAGTTCAGGCAAGGTTGCAGGTAAAGTTTTGATAGTTGACCATATGTGATGATCTGCTAAGCTATTGATTAGATCAAAGGTCAGTGACTAGTTAGAGCGCGGGTAAGGCGTCGAACCTCCCTTCACTCGCTCCAATTTTTCAATTCATCTTCCGGAATAAATGCGACCTCATTACCAAAACACAGTGCTAAATCTTTTTCACTCTTAACTTCATCTACTTGGAATGTGACCTCTCCTTTTTCTGTAAACTTTGCGTTGCGCTGATTTTCCATCCAAGCATCAGGGGGTAACAGACAGGATGCGCGATGAGTAATATTCCAAACAAAATAATGGTGAGGAATTGTGATGTGCGGCATGAGCTTAGATCGAATGGCATCTATTTGTTGATAGCTAAGAACGTGCTCTGAACCATCAATAGGTAATAATGCGATGTCGATCTTACCTATCGCATCCCAGATTTCTCTTGGTGGATTAGGTCGATTATCACCCCAATGAAGTATCCGCAAACCAGCGGTCTCAATAACTAGAATGCTATTATCAAAAGACCGCCAATTATTCGGTGGTTTTGTTTCCATAGGTGTGAGTTTTTGAGTAAGCCCAGCCCAATCATATTTGTTATGGGTTGAGTCGGAGACATGTTTGTCAGCAAAACCATTTACCACTACATCTGCAAATTCAAACCGTCCAATTAGGCGGTCAAGAAGAACGCTGGAATGTAAGCTATGAAGATTATCATGGTCAAAATGTGCGTGCGTGGATAGGCCTACATCAACTTCACAAACTGGAAAATTATAAAGATACCAGTCCCATCCGCCCCAAGGTGGATTTCTCCACGGATCAATCATTAAAGTAAGACCGGATGGCGTTGTTAATCGAAAACATGAGCTGCCAAAATAAGCCAATCTAATATGCTTTTCTCCAGGCCCATTAACGGTTTTACCATTTTGAGCTGCAATCATGCGGTTATTGTTTTCAGATTGTTGCCATGACCATAAACCTTCGTTATTTCGTCCAGACAATGGTTTCTCTCCTTTAATTCATTCCTCTAATACATTCGATCATGGGTTGTAGTCAGATCAATTTAAAAGCGCCTACTTGGTTTTATAGACTTTAGCTATTGCTAGTTAGTAGCTCTGTTTTAATATTCCTAAACAACAACTATCAATCAAAAATTAATCGTAAAACTATTTGTCTCATTTGTGCATCCTTCTCCAAAAACTCTGCCATAAAAAAGGGACCGGGCAAAGGTGGCTAGAATTTAATGAAAAATATAAGTTAAATGAGCCAGTGCAATGTCATCAGTTTGCGCCTGCTATTAGAAAGAAAAGGGCTCGCAGCAAAAGTAGGAGACAGGTTTATTTATTACCCATACTTGATAAGGCAGGTAGTAATTTTGAGTCGATTACTAAAGCAAGAGCTTGAAAATGAGAGGCAGACAAAAATGCTCTTACGTTAATGCTTGATAGCTAACTTCCACATCACAAGTGTCACAACAACCACAACAAAAAACCAATCTGGACGACGGCAATGTGAGGTGTGTTAATGTTAATTTAATCAAATACTGATTTTACTATTTATTAATTTATAGTGTGTTTAATTTTATAAAATGCACGTCCCTGAAACTCCCTGTAAACTTGCGAACTGAAAAAAATGCCTTGGCTGAGGGTATAAAGGTCATTGGTGAGATCTTTTCTCCTTTAAAAAATTTAGTGGGATAAGCAGAAACATCGAAGCCAGCTTCTCGAAACAACATCTTGACCCTTGTCATGTGTAACGCAGATGTAACTAAAATTAGTTTTGAGTCATTTGATACCAGTTTTCTTATTGCCCTTACCTCCTGTTCCGTGTTTTGCAAAAGGCCAGTTTCGATGATTTTATCCAGTTTTATGCCGCGTTTTTTTGCAATGAACTAACATCGGCCGGTACAAATGGCTTCTACGCCTGTTTTATTGCCCCGGATGAAAAAATGGGACTTGAAAAAATAAATAAAATCAGCGCACTAAAAATTGAATATGTCGCTTTCTTCCGGATTATCCCAAGCGCTAATAAAAAAACACAGTGAAAAGCGGCGCAGTCAACAACGGAAGTATTTTGTGTAGATAAATCATGTTTTCTCTCAAGGCACTGGATTTAGCTGTTAGATGACAAGGTAAAGAGCCTCTACATAAAGGCGGGAGTCCGACCGGCACATCACTTTAAACATCACTCACCACCTGCAAACAATTTATAGGTTTAGGCAAAGCCGATGCCTAATACGAGCGACAATATTTGTAATGTTTTATTATAGGGCTACGACAAAAATGGCGCAAGAAATGGAAGGCCTTACGTCAGGACAAATGGCATAGGTTTATGGTTTATTTTTCATTTGTGTCATTGAGGGGCGCATAGGCCTCAGGTCTAGGATTGAGCGTACACTTGATTGTTTGACAAGTTAGGAGGAACATAATGGATTTAGTGGCAAATAAAAAGGAGACAGGTTATGCCAATAACTGAAAATCTGGTTATGCCAAAAAAACTGATTGAGGGTGATTCAGCATGGTATGGTAGCGACATGCGCTCTTCAACCAATTGGGTCAAAGAATTTTCTAGACACGAAAAATTAGAGCTCAGTGCTGCGATGCAGAGCATCAAAGAAAGAAAAATAAAAATAACTGAAATTAAAAAGGCAGATTTTATTCTTCCAACTTTACGCAAAAAATTTGAAATAATTCAGAAAGAGCTTCTGGAAGGGCGAGGTTTTACATTACTAAGAGGTCTAGAAGTAGATAAATACTCTATTGAAGAGAGTGCAATCATCTACACTGGAATTGGCGTTCATTTCGGCCACGCACTTCCACAAAACGCTAAGGGTCATATTATTGGGCACATCAAAGATGTTGGGCTTGATCATAGAGATCCAAAGGTAAGAGTTTATCAAACCAATGTTAGGCAAACGTATCACACCGATAGTTGCGATCTAGTTTTTCTTTTGTGCTTGAAGACAGCAAAGTCAGGCGGCCTATCCAGCATCGTTTCTTCGGTAACTATTTTTAATGAAATGTTCAAAAAACGGCCTGATCTAGCAGACGCTTTATTTGAACCAATTGAAACTGATCGTCGCGGCGAGATTCCACCAGGACAGCTTGGTTACTACCGCATGCCAATATTTAATTGGTTTAAAGGCAGGTTATCCACGCTTTATACTCGACGATATATTGAGTCCGCGCGTCGGTTCTCAAAGGTGCCTGCGCTGACAGATATACAAACACAAGCTCTAAATATGCTAGATCAACTGGCAAACAACTCCTCTATAAATTTATACATGGAATTTAAACCTGGTGACATTCAAATTTTACATAATCATCAAATACTACATGACCGCACAGACTTCAAAGATTGGCAGGAAGAGGAGCGAAAACGACATTTGTTAAGGCTTTGGGTTGCCTCACCAAATGGACGACCATTGCCACCTATCTTTGCCGAAAGATACGGTTCAGTTGAAATTGGCAGTCCTGAACGAGGGGGGGTTCGGGTTGTTGGACAAAAGTTAACAGCACCTCTCACACCATAAATAACAAATTATAAAGGTCCGCGTCTGCCAATCCATAATAAATGCTTGTTTAAGCTAGGTGTTCCGCTTGGTGAGCTCTAATATTTAACAGAGCTAGCATCGTGGCTCTCAATAAATAAAAGGAATAGGTTTCTTCTTACTGCCCCACCGCTGAGGCTAACAGGTGCAGTAAGTTTCAGCCGATGTTGACTTGCTGCCTGGTCCAAAGTTATCAAAAAGATATCTGTAACCAAGTCCTCGGTAAAAGGTTCAAAAAATAGGCAGATAGCCTTCTACAAGAAATTTATAATAATTGTGGTTATGGGCCCCAAACTCCGTGTATTTTTTCCAACCAAAAGAAGCTTCAAGGTTATAGAAAAAAATTGAAACTGTTAGTTGATTTTCTCCACGAATGCTTGTCTCATCCCTCATGCCAATTGAAAATGAAAGAGGGTTTGATTTAACATCCATTAAGCTAGGCTCTTTGTATTTTGAATAATGTCAATCGTAAAAACTAGTTTTTGTATTCAAAGTTTTCTCCAAATAAAATTCTTCACTGATAGCGCTATCAATACTAACTAGTGATAAAAGTATCATAAATAAAAATGTGACCACACATCGTTTACGAATCAATGAGGTGAATGTCTTTTGATAGGAGGATTGGAGCAGGTAAGGGGGGGGTGTTTCTTTACCACAGCACCAATGAACATCTCACCGCTTGTAATTTCAATAGGTTGCTTATTGGTGTGTCACGGTTAACAGGGTTGATGTATATGTCAGATGTCAGTTGGGTATTATGCAGGACAGCTTAGTACATGGGTAAACTAATTGAATTAGCTCGCTTGCTTTTTTGTAGCCTCAGTCACAAACAATGAAGCTAGGCTTGTTCTTGGGCGGTTAGTTGGAAATAAGAAAGAAAATTCATATTGAATTGTTGGCTCTAGCTGCCTAACAAGCACATTACCAGTGCTGTCTGATCTAACTGTAAAAGGATCGGCAATGGCTATACCGATACCCTTTTCAACAAACTCGTTCAAACCAACAGCTGTGGTTTCAAATTGTGGTTTGTAGTCTATACCAACATCGCTGAATAATTGGTCTATTCTCATTCTGCCTATTGTGCCTCTTGGTAAACCAACAAATGTTTCACCTTGAAGGTCTGTCAATTTTATTTTTATCTTTTTCGCAAGTTTGTGACTTTTATTAATAATACAAACTCCAGAAAATTTTCCAATATAAACTTGATGTTCAGCTGGATAGGTAAAAGGCAAAGCAACGGCGCATAAATCAAATTGTTGGCCTTCTATTCTCTTTTCAAGTTCAACGCGGCTTAATACTTCAATATTTACCGTTACGCCGCTTGCTTGTGACTTAAATGCATACAAGGCGTTTGGCATAAGTCCGCGCGCAAGTGTCGCAGAGGTTATTATCTGTAAGTGTCCCTCAGATAGCTGGTTTATCTCAGCAGCTTTGCGAACAAACCTATTTATAGCTGCAGCTGCCGAATCGGCTTCTGGTATCATTAGTTTACCTGCTGCCGTTAACCTTAGGCGACGCTTATTTCGATCAAACAGCTCAATACCTATATACCCTTCGAGTGATGAAATATGGCGGCTCATTGCTGACTGATCTAGTCCAAGGATCTTGGCAGCATCCGTCATGCTGCCTGTGCTGGCAATTACACGAAATGTTTCTATCCAACGAAAAGGAAGTTGTTTCATTTCTTTTCCTATGCAGTTTAAACATATATAGTATATTATTTAGCATTATATTTCATTGATTAAATGTGACATAAATTGAGAGACTAGATTATTGTTGATGCTTGCGAGGAGTATTTTAATGGAACCTGTTTTAGAAATCGAAACTAATTTATTGCCACCAGAGCAAATACCAGCTGCCCCCTTTGAGTTTCCAAAAGCCTGGCGCAAATCAACTATATCCAAAGAAGATTATTTCTTTCAATTTCCTGATAAATGTTTAATGGAATTGGAAAAGTTAAGCGATGAACTTCAGAAAAATTGTTTGCCAGCCCTTATAACTCGGCCAGAAATGTATGAGCTAGAAAACTGTAAAGTTTTTATGAAAACAATTAAGGAAGTTTTAGATAATGGCGTTGGATTTGCCATAATGGAGAAATTACCTATTGATTCTGTGCCCTTGGAGGTCGCGACCACTATGCACTGGTTGTTAGGCAGCCTTCTTGGTAGACCAGTCGCCCAAAACTTCAAAGATGGAAAAATGTTATATGAAGTGATGGATCTAACTGAGGGTAAGGGTAAAAATATAATTGGTGTAAGAGGCTCCCACACTAATGCTGATCTCAGTTTTCATACCGATTGCAGCTCAAATATTGCACCTCCAGATTATGTTGGCTTAATGTGTGTCAGGCCTGCTCTGGAGGGTGGGGAAAGCCAGTTAACTAATTGGTATTCTGTTTATAACAAATTGCTTGAAAGCAGGCCAGATCTTTGTGCCAGAGGATTTAAACCAATTCTTTTTGATAGGCAGCGTGAACATTCAGCTGATGACCCACAAATCTTATCGAGGCCACCTTTTGCTTTTGATGGTAATATAACTATGCGCTACAGTGAGCGCCTCAACAGGCAGGGTTATAAAATAGCCAAACAATCAATAGATCAGGAAACTGAAGACATGCTTTCTGCTATTGATGAGATATTAACAGACCCTGAAATGCGTGTGGATTTAAATTTTAAATCAGGACAGATTCAATGGATAAACAATGCTTCAATTGGACACAGACGAACGTCCTATGTAGACCATCCCGGCGAGCCATCACTGCGGCGATGTCTTGTAAGAATGTGGCTTCGAGAAAAGGGTAAAATCAGCTATCTTGGATAGCTGAAATACAATTTTATTTTCAAATGTTTTCATTTAACAAGACATAAAGGTAATACAGTCATGGTTCGAATATCTGATTTACCGCCCGATGATGCTAAACACCTGTTATCTAAAAAGTGTCAGCCTTTTGACAGTTCTCCTTGGGTAACTGGCTTACCCTTAAAAGAACGTCGTGTCGCAATGATTACAACTGCGGGCATTCATGTGGCTGGTGAGAAAACTTTTGGCTTTGCCGATACCGCCTTTCGTATTATTCCAGGTGACACAAAATCAAGTGATATGGTCATGAGCCACACATCTGTAAACTTTGATCGCACTGGGTTCCAACAAGACCTAAACGTTGCCTTCCCAATTGATCGATTGCAAGAGCTCGCCGATGCAAACGAAATTGGCTCCGTTGCAGATTTTCATTATGGATTTATGGGTGGTGGGTCCAAGCCCTCTGACTTTGAAAAAACAGCACGTGAGGTGGCTGGCCTTTTGAAAAAAGATAATGTTGATGCAGTGATGCTTATCCCTATATGACCTAATTGCACAACCGCCGTGGGCGCGTTAGGACATTATATCGAAGACGAAGGCATCGCAACCACAGGGATTAGCCTTGTCCGAGAGCATACAGAAGGTTTGCGTCCACCTCGTTTTCTTTGGGTGCCATTTGAACTAGGTCGGCCTTTAGGCGCGCCTAACCAACCTGATTTTCAAAGAGAGGTTTTGCGCAAAAGCTTGCTATTGTTAGAGTCTAATTCTGGTCCCGTATTGATTGAAGATTTTGACGAGGAAGCTCCAATTGGTGAAGATAGAAGTAATGAAAACGTCGAAGGATGGGCTTGCCCAGTAAATTTTCCTCCCCCACCAAGCGATAGATCAGAGCGCGAGGTGGCACTTTTAGCGGAAATAGAAAGTCTATCGCCATGGTATGACTTCTCTGTGCGAAAAAGGGGAGGATCATCTGTTGGAGCAAGCCGGCTCTCTGCGAAACAAATTGCGACATTTTTTATAAAGTTTTTAGATGGAGAAGTGGAAAACCCACAACCAGAGATAAGTTTGGGAAACTTTTTAAAAATTGCATCTGAAGATATCAAAGCCTGGTATATGGAGGCCGCAACCGCACAACCTGGCTACTCAACGAGTGTTGAAATTCAAAATTGGTTTTGGGGTGAAACCACGGCTGGGGCAATTTTTCTGGATTTGAATAGTGTATTTGAAATTTCTGAGGACCCACTTTTACAGTACATGTCGCGCTCATCTTTTGTACCCCGAAATCAAAGATTCAGGCTAAAGTAATCAAACGAATCATGCTTTTATGCATTGAAAATGTGCTTTAATTTTTTAATCAAAACAGTCTCCGTGAAGTGCACCTAGCTCTCAGTGAGAGCACAAATCTTTTCATTAGATTTTTGATATTATTTTTAGACAAAGCGTCATAATTAAACTAACATAACGAAGATAATTTTCTGAATATAAATTGAAACCATGGCATTAATACTGATGGCTTTTTCAATCGACATAAAAATTGAATCATATGGCTCTTGCTTAAAAAAGCTAAGGTTTATTGTCTGTCACAGGAAGGGTAACGTCTCCGGTGGGGCGCCCAGTCTTCAAAACTGGTGGAGGGAAGCAGTAGCTTCCCTTTGGGTTCGACTCCTAACCCTTTCGCCACTTTTTAGGTGATCTGAAATGCCTAGTGAAAGCGCATGTGATAAAGCTCAAGAAAAGTCTGTGCCAGTAATACCCTCTGTTGACCGCATTCTGCGGTCAACAGAAATGCAAGACGTTGTTGTTGCACACGGCCGCAAGGCCACAACTTTCATCGTTCGCGAGATTATTGCTGATTTTCGAAATAGAGTTCTAAGTGGCGAAGAAACTGTTGTTGATTTTAGAAGTTTTAAAATTGCAGAGCGCGCTGCAAAACGTCTAAGTGAGCTTGCCGCACCGAGTTTGAAACCCGTTCTTAATTTGACTGGTACAGTTCTGCATACAAATTTGGGTCGAGCGCCATTACCATCAGAAGCTATTGAAGCTATCAGACAAGTGGCAAGTGGCGCTTCCAACCTTGAATACAATCTATCCCAAGGTTGCCGTGGATACCGTGATTGCCACGTGAGCGATCTTATTTGTCAACTTACTGGTGCAGAGGCGGCTTGCGTGGTCAACAACAATGCAGCTGCGGTATTACTTGTTCTCAATACACTCGCACACAATCGCGAGGGCATTTTATCCCGTGGTGAATTGGTTGAGATTGGCGGCACCTTCCGTATTCCTGACATCATGGAACGAGCTGGTGTAAAACTATGTGAAGTTGGGACAACAAATCGCACCCATCAGAGAGACTATGAATCGGCAATCAATGAAAACACAGCACTAATTATGAAGGTGCATACAAGTAACTTCGAAATGCAAGGTTTTACGGCCAGTGTAAATGAAACCTGTCTTTCAAAAACAGCTCATGATAATGGGCTGCCACTGGTTGTAGATTTGGGAAGCGGTGCGTTAATTGATCTGTCTCCTTACGGCCTGCCAAAAGAAACAACGGTTTTTGACACCCTTCTATGTGGTGTCGACATCGTTACATTTAGTAGTGACAAATTATTGGGAGGTCCACAGGCTGGAATAATTGCTGGGCGTGCTGACCTCATCGAAAAAATCAATGCTAACCCGATAAAAAGAGCTGTAAGATCTGATAAACTTACAATTGCAGCACTAAGCGCTGTATTAAAACTCTATTTCGATCCAGATCGCCTGGCTGCCCGTCTGCCAGCCTTGCGCCTTCTTACGAGATCTTATGAGGATATATTTAAAATTGCAGAACAAATTCAACCGCTAGTTGCTGAATCATTAAAAGGTATTGCATCAGTAAAAATAATCGATTGTAAAAGCCAAATTGGCAGTGGTGCCTTGCCTACTAATACTCTTCGTAGCGCTGGCCTAGCTATAAAACCAATTATTAATGGAAGTCTTGGAGAAGGTCGTGCAACTAAATTATTAGCTGGCTTCGCAGCTCACTTTCGCTGTCTTACGATGCCAGTAATCGGCAACCTTCGAAACGGTTCTTTGCTGTTGGACCTCCGTTCCCTTGAAACTCCTGAGCAACTTATAATTCAGCTACCAGAACTTTGTGATAAACTTGGTGCTGATAAGTGATTATAGCTACCGCCGGTCATGTCGATCACGGCAAAACATCTCTGGTTCAAATACTTACTGGTATAAACACTGACCGTTTAGCCGAAGAAAAGTTACGGGGCCTTAGCATTGAGTTGGGGTTTGCTTATTGGCCGTTATCAAACGGGCAAACAGTTAGCTTCATTGATGTGCCAGGGCATCAACATTTTATTCGCAACATGTTAGCAGGCGTCTCAGCAATCGACGCTGCTCTATTGGTTGTAGCGGCAGATGATGGCTTAATGCCACAAACATATCAGCATTTGGCTATTCTCGATTTAATGGGTGTTGAACGGGGATTTGTAGCCTTGACAAAGACTGATTTAGTGACACCGGAGCGGCTAAGTAATGTAAAAAAGATGATTGCCAAATGCTTGTTTGGCACAACATTAGCTCACGCACCTATTATTCCAACATCCATACCGCATGGAGAAGGAATAAATAAACTTGGCGCAGAAATCGAACAGCTTAGCCAAAATACCCACCCTCGTGCATTAAATGGTCTATTTCGAATGATAATTGATAGGGCTTTCAATGTACACGGAACTGGTACGGTAGTAACCGGGACTATATCCTCAGGTGTTGTCAGATCAGGGAGTCGATTGAAGCTTATCCCGAATGGGCAAAGTGTCCGTGTGCGAAGTGTGCGTGCGCATAATAAAAATATTGAAAAAGGAATAGCAGGGCAACGTGTTGGATTGAACATTTCAGGTTTGGGAATCAAATCAAGTCAAATTGGTCTTGGCCACTGGCTTGTTGCTAATAATCTTTATGCACCAACGACTTGTCTAGATACTAGTATCCACCTTCTTGATACTGAAAAGAAACCATTAGAAGTTTGGACAAAAGTACACCTTCATATAGGAACTGCACAAACAACAGCCCGGTTAGGGCTTATTGATAGAAAGAGGCTTAAGCCAGGAGAAACAAGCTTTGCTCGATTGGTCTCAGATTGCCCGCTAAGCGCTCTTTATGGCGACCGTTTTATTCTTCAAGATAACAGCGCTAGCCGCATCCTTGCTGGTGGACGCGTTATTAATCCATTTGCTATTCAGAATAGCCGCCTGCAGCAACAGCGGGTGAATTTTTTAGAATCCCTTTATTGTCCCAACTCATTAGACGCTTTAAGTGCGCTGCTAGAGAATTCACCTAATGGTATTGATTTTGCGTCTTTTGCTCTAGCGCGTAATCTGGATAAAGCCGATATTACACGAATACTTTCAGCGATTTCTATACAGCTAATTTCATCTAAAAATGATGAAATAGCTTTTAAAATAACTGACTGGTTAGACCATAAAAAATTGGTTGTTAAAGCCCTAAAAGATGTGGAAAAATTGAGCACTCTTAAACAGGGACTTACCCATGATGGGTTAAAAAGAGCTACAGGCTATATTTTTTCTTCTAGGACAATTACGGCGTTGGTTGATGAGCTTGTGCGAGATGGAGAGATAGATTTTGACGGGCAGTCAATTCAAATTCATAGTAATAAGCAGATGTTTTCAAGGGAAGAACAAAAGCTTTCAGAGCACATTATAAAATCACTTGAAATGAGCCCGTTAGCTCCACCAGCATTGGGAACACTTGCTAACAACCTGGAAGTTGATGGAAAATATTTATTAACCGTTTTGCGCCGAATGGAAATCAAAAACATTATAGTGTCGGTCACAAATGATCGTCATTTTCTGAGTAAAACCATGCAAACTTTTACAAAAATTATTTTAGCCTCGGCAAGTGATCTCGGGGGACAAATCTCATTAGTTCAATTTCGTCACCTTACGGGCCTCAACCGAAACCGTGCAATAGAAGTGTTGGAGTATTTTGATAAAATTGGTTTGACTCGTCGTAATGGCGACTCACGCATAATTAACACACTCTATGATCCATGGTCCTCAAGCTGGACAAATTCATCCTCTGGTAAAGTTCAGTGAACTGGTGTTGCTTATTATATAGGCCGTGTTCCGTATGATTTGGAGCAGTATTAACAGTCCAGCCGTTAATGAGTAGACGTCACAAAGCTAGCTTGCACGTCTCGAATTTTTTCAAGCACTTTATCTGATAAGGGCCCTTTATTAACGGCAGCAGTAGCCTGTTGAAGCTCCAATAGCGTTGCAACTCCGATCTCCATGGTCGACAACAATGGATTAGAAATCACATAACGCGTAGCAAGCTCTGTTAAACTTGAAGCATAACCTGCTTCCACAATCGGCTTGAATTTAAGCGCTCTTTGAACATCTGTTGTGTAGTTACTATCAGACCCAATTGGCACAACAGATTGCATGCCAAGTGGGTGACGCTCCTCAGTACCCGATAGAGCGCCACCTGCAAGAACGCGCACACCAATTGTACCAACACCATTTTCTGAAGCTTTTTTAAGGAGCATTTTATAATCATCTGCTGGGTAATTAGCAGGTACTGCGCCTCCTGCTGAAGGCACAAGCAAATTATAAAAAATCTGTGCGGTGCTGAATACGCCAGTATTTATAAGTTCATTAATATCTTCAACCTCACCTTTGGCTGTTAAACCAAGAAAGCTTACCTTACCGCTTTTCTGAAGCTTTTCGAACGCTGGAATAACTTCATCAAGGACTTGGTCCAAATGGAGTTGGCCACGAAAGTCTTTGCGACCAAGCGTGTTGTGAAGCTGGTATATATCGATGTGATCTAATTTCAAGCGACTGAGGCTAGCTTCAATTGATTTGTTAATGGCTCCCGCAATATCTGAGAGGTCGCTCTCATAAATACCAACTTTGCTACTTATCACTAAGCCCTTGGTTTTGCCAGTCAAGGCACGACCAAGATTTTTTTCTGATACACCATCACCGTAGCTTGCGGCAGTGTCAAAGAAGTTGATCCCATTATCAATTGCCCATGCAATGGCACGATCTTGATCAGTAGAATCGCCTTTGGTCATGAGGCCACCAACAGCCCCACAACCGAGAGTCAATTTAGACACCTCAAGCCCTGTGTTGCCAAAGCTATTTTTTTCCATCAATGCACTCCTTTGACCTATCAGTTTTTCAACAAGCAAATGCTATCGAAATTTATTCTCAACTTCACTCCATAGGCTTGTAACAAGGTCGCGTGCATTCATTTCTTTAGCAAGGCTTGCTGCCTGCCCAGTCCAAGCTTGCATATTATCGATTTTGTTTTTATCAGAGGCATTGGAGCGCATTCCCTCTGTCAAAGCACGTTGCACTGGATACGGGGTTGGGATGGGGCTGTCTTTTTTATGCGCTGCGTCAGTATAGAGGTTTCTGATAGCTCGACCAGGTTTTCCAGAAAATGCTCTTGTTATAATTGTGTCCTCAGGACGGGTCACTTTTATCGCGTCTGCCCAAGCCGATTTAATGGCTGCTTCCGGTGTCCTTAAAAGTCCTGTTCCAATTTGCACCGCCGAAGCCCCTAACAGTATAGCTGCGGATATGCTTCTACTATCAGCTATTCCCCCAGTCGCGATAAGCGGTAAATTTATAACATCTGAAATTACCGGCAGCAGTGCCATTAATCCTGAAGATTGATCATAATCTGAGTAAAAATTACCTCGATGTCCACCTGCTTCAGATCCCTGAACAACTAATGCGTCAGCGCCTGCTTGTTGAGCCATTAACGCTTCGGTAACGGAGGTAACAGTAGCAAACCATTTAATACCTTGCCGTTTCATTTTGTTAACAAATGCCGGCTCATATAATCCCATTATAGATGATATGACATTAGGACAAGCCTCAAGCATTGCTTGGCACTGCTCTTCAAAAGAGATCTGAAAGGTGCTCGCGTCAACTGGGGGAACCTCTGGTCCAAAACTAGATAAAAAAGCCCTCATAAGTTTTTCATGACTGGAATTTTGGATAGGTTCTGGGTCAGGAACCCAGCTGTTAAGTAGAAAAGCGCCATTTGTTTCAGACCTAAATTTCTTAGCCCAAATGGATATTTGATCAGGTTTTAAAGGAAGCACACCACAAGCTCCCATGCCGCCAGCATTGCTAACAGCAGCAGCAAGTTCTGTCGGGCTGGCGCCTGCCATCGGCGCCATAATAATAGGCATTCTCAGCCCGTAAGCTCTGCAAAAATCTGTTGTTTTTTCTAGGTGCTTCATATACTTTTCCATCAGAAATTAGCGGATTATTTCGATCAGTTTATCCAGTCCATCAGATAGTGCGGCCGGACCAGGCTGCAAAATCAACGGGGATTTTATTTCATATATCCTATTGTTACATACGGCTGGAATGGATGCCCATCCATCTCTTTTTCTGATGTTTTCATCCCTAACCTTTTTACCACACCAACTTGCAATAATCACATCTGGCGAAACCTTAATAACTTGCTCCGGAGTAACTATTCGATCTTTGGCCGCTTTATTACCCGACAGTTTAATAAAAACATCTTCTCCACCGGCTATTTCAATTAGCTCTGAGACCCACTTAATACCAGTAATCATTGGAGAGTCCCACTCTTCAAAATATACTTTTGGTCTAGCACCAGTTTTTTTTTGGTTGCTCAAATCAGCAAGGCGCTGTTCGTATGAAGAAGCAAGTTTTTCAGCTTTATTACCAGCACCTACCGTCGAACCTAGATGGCGTATCATAGTTAAAATTCCAGCTATATCCCGCTGATTATAGGTCATCACCGCCACGCCTTCCTTAACCAAACTCGCGACAATGTCTGCTTGTAAATCTGAAAATGCCAAAACTAAATCTGGTTTAAGCATAACTATTTTTTCGATGTTTGCGGAGGTAAAAGCAGAGACTTTCGCCTTTTCCTTGCGCACGCCGATTGGACGAACAGCATATCCAGAAACGCCAACAATCCTGTCTTGCTCCCCCAGTAAGTAGAGTGTCTCAACTGTTTCTTCTGTAAGGCAAATGACTCTTTCTGGGGGGAATCTACGCATGGTATGAATAGCTCTCATGGAATCGGTGCAATTGTTGAAGCTTACTGTAGAATTTTACTTATAAAAAAACTAGTCTCAAGACAGGACATCTTATGAGGCTTTTCGCATGACTAATCGAATAATACTTTATATCGATTTTACTTTTGAAATCGCTCTGAACCTGATTTCAGGTTTAGATTCACCGCATGCATTTTTCAAATGACTTTTGAAAATGAAGATGGATTAAAAAAATTACTTAAACAAACTTTTGGCTATTCAAGTTTCCGGCCCGGGCAATTGGAAATTATTGAAGCTATTTTGGGGAAACAGAATGTTCTGGCTGTAATGCCTACCGGCGCAGGCAAATCATTGTGCTATCAATTGCCTGCAATTTATTCCAACCAGAAGACGGTCATAGTCTCACCACTTGTTGCACTTATTGATGATCAAGCGGCATCACTATCTCAATTGGGGGTTCAATTAAGTAAAATTCACTCAGGATTATCTCGTGACGAGAACATTAAAGAATGGAAGCGTTTTGCTTCGCATGAATCCAACATTCTTTATCTCAGCCCAGAGCGGTTGATGCAACCGAAGATGATTGAGACGCTACAACGATTTTCTATTGGATTGTTCGTGGTGGATGAAGCGCATTGCATCTCAAAATGGGGTGCAGATTTTAGACCCGATTATGAAGAGTTGGCGAAATTAAAGATACTCTTTCCAGACACAAAATTTGCGGCCTTTACCGCTACGGCAGACAAAGCAACACGAAAGGACATTGCAGATAAACTTACCAACGAAAATTGTTTGGTTTTTCTTGCTGGATTTGATCGGCCCAACCTTTCTTTAAGAGTTGCCCCAAAACAGAATCTAAAGAATAGCTTACTGGATTTTCTCTCTAGTAGGAGAAAAAAAAGTGGAATTATATACTGCCTCTCACGCAAAGAAACTGAACAAATTAGCTCATTTTTAATTTCAAATGGCTTTAATGCGATTACTTACCACGCAGGCAAAACAGCTGAATATCGAAGAGATGCCCAAAACCGTTTTATGACAGAAGATGTCGTGGTGATGGTTGCTACGATAGCTTTTGGAATGGGTATTGATAAACCAGATATCAGATATGTTATTCACGCAAATATGCCCGGGAGTGTAGAGAGTTTTTATCAGGAAATTGGAAGGGCGGGTAGAGATGGCGCCGCAGCGGAAACCCTTATGTTCTTTAATCTTCAGGATATAATCAGCAGGCAAAGGATGATATTTGAGGGAAAGGGAAGCGAACAACACAAGCTACTGGAGTACAAAAGATTAGAAGCGCTAATTGGTTATTGTGAGACTTCAACATGCAGAAGACTTGCCCTGCTTTCATATTTTGATGAGACAGTTTCAAGTTGTGGAAATTGTGACAATTGTATTCAGCCACCAAAAGTAGAGGATTACTCAGATGTTGCGAAACAGTTGATCGCAGCTATTAAAGAAACAGGCCAATATTTTGGTGGGTCTCATATCATTGACGTTGTTCGTGGCTCTAAAACTGAAAAAATAAAATCCCGGGCGCATAATTCTTTGCAAATTTTTGGAGTTGCGATAGCCCAATCAAAACAAGTTCTTCAATCAATCATCCGTCAATTGGTTGCTGGCAACGCATTAAGAGTGAACCTAGAAAAATTTGGTGCGTTAGAAATTACAGGAAGAGGAACTAGGATACTCGAAGGCAATGAAAAATTCCTAGCGAAAACCACCATCAAAACAATACCTTCAACTGCAAAGGAAAGCAGCATTGCTTCAAGTTGGAAATTTCAAACCAACCCTGAAGTTTTTGCCGAACTGAAAAAAGTAAGACTCACGCTAGCGCGAGAACGTTCAGTGCCTGCTTTTGTAGTTTTTTCTGACAAGACACTTTTGCAAATGGCCAAAGACATGCCAACAACACAACAACAATTTTTAGCAATAAATGGCGTTGGAAGAACAAAGCTTGAAGAGTTTTACAATCAATTTCAAGAGGTTATCACAAAATTTAAAGATAGAAAAATCTAATGAAAATAGGTTAAATTATTAAATATTCTTGTTATAGGTTACGAAAATAATCCAGATCATCGAGCTATTCGTCCAGCTACGGGCAAGTGTAATCTTTGCTTTAAGATGTGGTGGGCAAGACAGGATTCGCAGGAGTTACGAATATGATCAACGCCAAACTCATAGACAATGTTTAGAGGATTTTGATATGCCCCACGCCGATATAAAATGTACTACTGATTTAGAAATAGACGTCAGAGCGCTAATGTTAGATATAGAGAAAATAATACTGCAACTTGACCCAAGCTCTGGTGTCTGCAAGGGAAGGGTCATACGAATTGACGAATATCACTATTCTCACTTAAACATCGAGCTTAGAATGTTTGCGGCTAACAAAAGAGATATTGAGTTTTCAAGCAAGCTTGTTTCAAGAGTGGATAAAAGGCAAAATCACTGATGAAATCAGCGGCTCATGTAACGGTTAAGTTGGAGTTTAGTCCAGTTACTTACCTTACGGGTTTTCACGATCCCAGGATAACTGACAAGTAGGAAGTATTGGCAAATGACATGATTCACCTCATAATCACAGCCTCATTCCTCACTCTGTCCAAGCTGTCTCAGAAAGCTCGCTGGCACATAGACAGTTGACGAAATGGGCTCGTTTGTGGAACTCTATTCTTATGTTTAAACATGGTGTGACAGCTTTCCGAGCTCTTAAATCTCAGCAAAACGAATGCTTATCGTGCTGTATCAGTGATAAAATTTTTGATTTTAAAATCAAGGAATCTTTGTGATTTTAAAGAATCGAGGTTGAAAATGAAAACTAAGTGTATTAACGGCGCATTAGGTATCGAGATTTGCGACGTCGACCTCAATAATATCAGCGATCAGAATAACTCAGATCTTTTAGATCTCTACAACAAGCACCTGGTTCTTATGTTCCGGGACCAAAATTTGACGCCTGCAGCTCAAGTAGCCTTCTCTGAACTTTTTGGCTTTGTCCGTTCGCACCCCCTCAAGACCCGTCCAAGCGTGGAGGGGTTCCCTCAGGTTTTGATTCTTGAGAACCAGCCCGGACGACCTGGGGCTCCAAACGACTATTGGCACTCTGATATTTCTCATTCAGACCAACCCCCATCAGCAACTGTTCTGCATTCACTGACCATACCCGAGGGCCGTGGTGACACAATGTTGTGTAATATGGTGCGTGCATATGACCATCTTTCTGATCATATGCGTGAGACTATACAGGGACTTAAAGCCTTACATAGTGGTATGGCAACTCTCAAGCGGAGCGTTGCAAGCACCTCTGATGCGAGACCAATTGACCCATCTGAGATCAAACCACCACGCACACATCCCATCGTGCGTAAACCAGAGGGCACAAATCAACAAGCAATTTTTGTCAATCCACACTTTACCACCCGCATAGAGAACATAGGGGCTGAAGAAGGCAATTTGATTCTCAACCATCTTTATAAAATTGCGACCCAACCTGAGAACATATATCGTCATCAATGGCGTGCTGGAGACGTTTTAGTTTGGGATAATCGTCGTACGATGCACTATGCAGTAAAAGATTATACCGAGGACATGCCACGTAAGTTGCATCGCTGTACCGCAAGTGGCGAGACTCCAGTTTAAGTCACAAGGGAACCCGTAAAAATGATGGAATTTTTACAACTCGAAAAAGCTCGTTTACGCTCTAGCCTCCATCAATCCGTCAACCGTTGCTCACAATCCGCTGGTAAAATTCAGCGAACCGATGTTCGCTTTTATTACTATTATTAATTGTTTTTATCAGTCTTTGTTCAAGTCTGATTATTTTAGCTCGCACTTTGCAAAGTGACATATCCTTTTCTTATTCTGAAGAATAGCCAAGCCAGAATTACAAGATTAAACATGTTCCATAATATACCATTTAAAAATGCAATTTGATAACTACCAGTTTGATCAAATATCCACCCAGACATCCATCCACCAATTGCCATACCAAAAATAGTCAACATCAACACAATACCAATCCTCTGGCCGGCTTCATGCGCGGGTAAAAACTCACGCACAACAATAGTATATGATGGCACTATGCCTCCCTGAGATAGACCAAAAATCGCACTAACCAAGTAAAGAGATATCATTCCATTAAAAGGAAGGAATAAAAAAAGCGAAATCAGTTGTAAAGTTGAACTAATAATTAATGTATAAAAGCCCCCCAATCGGTCAGCACAAAGGCCAAACAAAATGCGGCTTACAACTCCACATGCAAGCATCAATGAAAGCATTTCAGCCCCAATCGTAGACCCAAAACCTAAACCCACACAATAGGCAACAATATGCACTTGCGGCATTGCCATTGCGATGCAACATCCAACACCAGCCAGACCTAAACAAAATTGAAGTTTTCTGCCTGAAATGGAAATTTTAGTGATATCTGCATTTTTTTTTGCTTGTAAAGCTATTAGCTTTATTTCTTTTGATTTTTGAAGCAAAAGAAAAGACAAGGGAATAACAACTGCAGATATCACTAATGACAAGATCAGGTATATATCACGCCAACCATTGCTGATTAGAATATTAGCAATAATTGGCGACCAAATAACTCCCGAAAGGTAGTTTCCACTGGCAATTATTGCTACTGCAATTCCCCGTTTTTTTAAAAACCAATGTGAAATATCTGCAATCAAGGGCCCAAAGCCTGCCGCAGTTCCTAAACCTAAAAAAAAGTGTGAAAATATTATTGCAAACAAATTATTAGAAAGCGCGCAAAATAAAAAATTAATTGAAATTATAAAAGACGCAAAGATCAGCGCTTTTGTTACACCAAATCGATCAACTAAATGACCAATCAAAAAGTTACCAATGGCAAAACCAATCAAGGTCAAAGCATATGGCAATGTTGCAACTGCACGGCTAGAATTAAATTCTGCTTCAATTGAGGGTAGTACGACAACAACTGACCAAATTCCAACGTTGGCCACTAACGCAATTAAAAGCGCTACTATTAACCGCCGCCATGATCTTCTATTATCCATTTTCATCCATTTAATTTTAAAAGCGGTCTAAGAGCTGGCCAGCTCCATTTTCTGTGTATGTTTGAGTTTTACGAGGTACCTCTCGTAGAAAGCAAGCTACAAAACGGTTAAAGTATAAGGGCTTATCTAACATTCATTCCTCCTTAAACTTGGCCTGTATTTTTATAGTCCTTTTTTTAAGGAAAGGTTTTATGAGAAATACTGTTTTTTGAAAGTTTCAGCTTA
Organism: Candidatus Puniceispirillum sp.; assembly: GCA_028382965.1. GTDB lineage: Bacteria > Pseudomonadota > Alphaproteobacteria > Puniceispirillales > Puniceispirillaceae > UBA3439. Next base: position 184,511 of record JAOEUK010000001.1, on the reverse strand, counting down.
ACTTGCTGCATGGAAAATAAGATGAGGATTGCTTTTGTTTTGACGATAGCGAAGTGTTTTTAGAAGAACTATCTGGGGGAAATCATGAGAAAGTTTTTTATCAAAAGAGATATTAGCGATGCGGAGAAGTCTCAAAAGTTAAGTTGGACAGTGCAGACATGAGTTTGGAGAAAGCGTTAACTGCAATGCGGCCTGAGGGCTAAATATTAGTAAGCAGCAACCTCTATGGGTTATAGGGAACCACAAGTTCTCCTTCAGCAGTCCATCCAACAATACCGCTAGATAAATGAGCAATGTCACTGTAACCAAGTTGCTTGGCCAATGCACTGCCAATAGTGCCAGTGCGATTTCCAGTACGGCAATAGAGTATAACTGGAGTATCTAGAGTTGGTACAATTGCCTTGAGTTTAGGCAGAAAATCTAGATGCAACTGTCCAGACTTGCTAAAAGCAGTGATTGTATATGACCCTGCAATAATACCAGTTGATGCCCATTCTTCAGGACGGCGTATATCTACAACAACAACGCCATTGTCCCGTGCGATTTTTAAATCAATTGGTTTAGCATTAGACAATTTTTGGGCAACACTGACTGCAACAAGCTCAACATCAAAAATTAAAGTTGCATTCGGTGGAATTAATGATCCTGCGCCTGCAATTCCATAGCCAAGCTCAGGCGGTATAGTTAGCATTCGCTTTTCACCAACCCTCATGCCAACAATACCTTTTTCCCATCCAGGAATAACTTGCCCACTACCAAGAATAAAGCTTATTGGCTCACCGCGTTTTTGTGAGTCATCAAAAACAGTGCCATCAGCTAAGCGTCCCTGATAATGCACTGAAACTTGCATTCCTTTACGAACCACTTCTCCATTACCATCTACAACTATTTCGTATGAAAAATCAGCTGCATTCACACCAACTGATGCGACCATGGTCAAAGAAAACGAAAAACAAATCAGTCCGACTATTCTTATAAAATGAAAAACTTTCATTGGCTCTTTACCTTTTTATTATGGTCCCAAATATGACGTTAATGCTTCTCACTCTTTTAGAGCAGATGCTCTATCTCACTTTAGCTTAAGTAAAAATCAACTCATACTCGTTGCACTAAATATATTTAATCTTTAGAACTACAGTCGCAATCCAAATAACAATTTAAGGTGTTATTGATTGGCCTGCCTATGAAGGCAACCTCTTAATATGAAACTGCTTCACCCGAGCCTCCATCAACCGCGATACATTGACCCGTTACCATTTTTGCCAGAGGCGAACAAAAAAACAAAACAGCTGACGCAATATCCTCAGGTTGTATCAATTTTCCAAGTGGTATGTCTGCTGTACGTTTTTCTAAAATAGTATTTAGATCAATTTGTAATTCTTGTGCCTCACGTTTAAAAATTTGCATTATGCGATCAGTTGCAGTGTAACCAGGATGAACACAATTAACAGTAACATCAAATTTAGCAGCATAACTAGCAAACTGCTTGGTAAAATTGGCCACTCCTGCATTTGTAACCCCATTTGTCATACGCAAGGGCGCAACAATCCTTGCCGTCATTCCTCCTAAATTGACAATTCTTCCACTGCCTAATTTTTTCATTTGCTCTAATGCAAGTCGCGCTATCCGAATGTACGCCATTAATTTAACTTCAATATGGTAAACAAATTCATCATCAGTTAACTCATCAAACGGCGCACTTGTTGATGTAACGGCGTTGTTAACTAATATATCAACATTTTTGTTTATTGATGAAATTTCTTGAAACAACATCTTTATCTCAGCATTTTTACTAACATCTGCTTGAAATCCCCAAGCATCAACACCTTTTTTTTCGATGTCCTTTACTGCGCTATTTAAAGAATCTTGATCCCGCCCACAAATTATAACATTGGCGCCTTGACCGGCAAGCTTAAGAGCGATTGATTTACCAATACCGCGGCTTCCACCAGTTACCAGTGCAAGCTTGCCTGTCATTTCAAAGTCCATTTAACACTCTCCATTTATTGTCAGAAATATATTTATCCATCATAAGTAATTTGACCTTTGGTCCGATGCCAAAGCCTGTAAAGATGTCGTTTTTTGTCTATGTAATCATTGTCAACAAAATTAGATCTGTAATGACCAAGTTGATGATTGTTTAAATACTGAATTTGTCCCCTCTCTAGCGGGGCTTCAATCCATAGATCAGATGAAGATGTAATTGTGTCTATTGCGTCAAGAGCGTCTGAAAGCGCTCCATCAATGGTCTGGTCAATTACTGCATAGCCCTTCCTAACAAGAGAACTGTTTGCTCGGCAGTAAAGATCATTTTTATTCCAAGTAAACATTGGCGCAAAGCTTACTTTTTCTTTACCTTTCAGATGCTCAGCTTGACGGTCAAAATACATCGGCTTGTATAATCTTTTTAATTGTTTGGGGAAGGCCTCTTTCATTCGTGCATGCACCGTATAAAGACTGCAGAATCGGCTCAAGCCACCAGATTTCGCTGGGTATTTACATAACAAGCCAACGTAGTCTGGTACCTGAATGCCAAAAGCATTGTCAGTGTGAAACACCAATTCAACATTCGTGGCTGAACCCCTAACACCATATTCAAATTTTTTGCCAGTGTCTGTCACATCATATATCATGGTTCCATCCCATTTTTGGGCAACATTTGGTCCCATTAGAAAGCCCAAAGCCCAATAAACAGCGACCATATCGTTTATATCAAATTGATCCAGCGGCAACCTATCGATAACAGAAAATCCAACTCCCAAATCACAAATTTTTTTCACTTTCGTATAGGCTCTTGTTAACTCCTTTATCTTAAATTGTTCTGGTTGCCGAAGCAGCATAGGTAAAGGGTTTTCCTTCATTCTATTTACCATCCCCAGAATTTCATTAATGGCGTCAGTAGACAAAGTTACAGTCCAATCCTTTTCTGACAAATCTGATGCCAACCAGCCTTTACTTTCTGTATCCGGCAAAGAGTTAATATTCTCAAATGCCTCAAAACTTAGGTCTATTGCACCTTCCATTTCAAACTCCTAATTATCAGTTCTGCAAAAAACATTCCTGCATTTCGGTTTATAAAAACATAGTCCACTTTGTACCCAAAAGCACACCATTGAAGAGCTTATCAGTTTTCCAAACTGGCTGTATGTAACCTCAGTTACAACTCAGATTTTTGTTTTAAATAATATTCTGCTAAGTGAATTAAATGGGCTCTATCTATAATTTTAAGTTCACCTTCTTTTTGTTGAATTACGCCAAGCTTAGAGAAGCTACTCAAAATTTTAGATACAGTTGGCCGCCTAGCATTAGTCAGATTTGCAAGCTCTTCATGGGTTAGGGGAACCCTATTTAAATATTCTGAGTTAGCCTCTAAATTAGGTGTGGAAAGAACTATCAAGGCACGAATGAGCCTCTGTATTACAGGCTGATGCAACCACTCACCAACTCGGAAATGAAAGTCACTCATTCGGTCAGCCAGCAAGCGCACTATAAATGGTGACAGTTCTGGTTCAGCCAACATTAATTCCACAAAAACTGTTTTTGATATTGGTGTTGCAATCACACTATCAAGAGCTGTTCCATCGGCATCACGCAAAGGGCTTGAAGCAAACGCCGTTAGACCTAATATGCTGTGCGGCAAATGAATTCTTATTATCGTTTCCTGTCCAGTAGAGCTGCATAAGGTAGATTTAACTCTACCTCGCTGCAGAAAATATAACATGTCAGCTTCTTCGCCCTGACGAAAGATTCTCATACCCCTGACATAATTTATCGATGGCGAAACCCTAGACAGGACGTCCACTAAATGTTGAGGGACTCCTACACCTAAATTTTCAAGTTTTCCGAAGGCATACTCTCGCATTTAATTACCAATAAATATTAATTTATAAAATCCTTTAAGCCTAAAATACTTATTACTTTTATAACAACATTTCCTACCACAATTATTTCCATCAGTTGTTTGGACAGATGTATTTTCACAAATGCATACAGTTCTCACTTTAGTTATTCTACTTTTACCAAAACATAAAACCAAAAAACTCGTGTAAATGAAGCTTGTTGAGGTGAAGGCTACAAACAAAATATAAGATGCATTTTAAGAGCTTAAATTTGGAACCATTTTCCAATGGGCTAAACACCACAAAAAATTCTATAGAGTATTTATGAGTAATTTAAGATCTTCATAATTTTAAGCATTTGTTACACATGAACATCTACTTGCGATTCCATAATTATGTGCTAGCGTAATATTTAAATATTAATAAACCAGTCGATTACTAGAATAGGATTAACCGTTTTTTAAAAAGTGAAATATTCAATTGGGAGAGAAAAAATGGATAGACGTTCCTTTGTTACAGGTCTTGTTGTAGGTGGCGCAGTTGGCGCAGGCGCAGCAACAATAATGAATCAGCCCAAGAAAGAGGCTGTCAAAGAGGTTGCTGCACCAGCAATCACCAAAGACCGTGTTGAGATTGCAATGGTGGCAACTTGGGGCCGTGATTTCCCAGGCCTGGGCACTGGTGCACAACGTTTTGCTCAAAGACTTTCTGATGTGAGTGATGGTCGCATCCAAGTGACCTACTATGCTGCTGGTGAACGTGTTGGCGCATTTGATTCATTTGACGAAGTAGCATCAGGTAATGCACAAGCTTATCATGCCGCTGACTATTATTGGAAAGGCAAGCATCCAGGTTGGGCATATTTTACAGCAGTTCCATTTGGCCTAACTTATCCGGAAATGAAATCATGGCTTCATTGGATGGGAGGTCAAGAACTTCATGACGAGCTTGCTAGCGAATTTGGCCTAAAATGTGTTCCAATGGGCAACACTGGAGTTCAATGGGGTGGCTGGTTTAACAAAGAAATAAACTCAGGTGATGACCTTAAGGGTTTAAAAATGCGTATTCCAGGTCTTGGTGGGGACGTAATGGCCAAGCTTGGTGCCTCACCAGTTTCGTTACCGGGTGGTCAAATCTACGAAAATCTAGTGTCTGGTGCTATTGACGCAACTGAGTGGGTTGGCCCTTGGAATGACGAAGCGATGAAGTTCTATGAAGCGGCTAAATATTACTATTATCCTGGAATGCATGAACCAGCATCCCAGCTACATGCGGGTTTTAACGCATCATTCTGGAGTGGCTTAAGTGATTCAGACAAAGCGCTTATTAGCGCAGTTGCTCAAGGTGAAGACAACAATTTTATGGCCGAGTACAATGCCAAAAATGGTGCGGCACTTGAGCGTCTTGTGAAAGATCAAGGTGTGATCGTTAAAGAATTTAACGACGACGTTTATGCTGCGTTTAAGCGCGGTTCAGATGAAGTTTATGAAGAGGTGCGCGCCCACTCTCCATTGGCAGCAAAAATTCATGATTCTGCAATGAACGCACGTAAAGTTGTGGGTGATTACATCCAGTTAAATGATGTTGCTTACACTAACAAACGAAACGCAGCACTTAGCTAATCAATAAATCAAGGACCTGTCTCAAACAGTCAGGCCCTTGATTTTTTTAATTTTCTAATATTTTTATTGAAGGCTGATATGACTTCAATTCAAAAAACATACTTATTTTCAACGATCCAGTTTCTTGGACTAAGCAGCGCATTTCTCGCATTTATTTTTGTTATAAATAATTTTATTATTTTTAATTTTGGTACAAGTGGTTTCCTGCACACTCTAAAAATTGGTGGGGTTTTTGGTTTACCAATGCCAAAGTCTGGCTTTAGCAGCCAGGCCTTCATGCTTGGCATTTTACAAACTGCAGTTATATTTGGGACTATTGGCTATTCTGCTTTTCGCGCCTTCAGTATTTGCAATCTCCGTGCAGATGCTAAATTTCTAGAGTGGATATCAGCTTATATTGTTCGAGCAGCATTTTGGGCTGTATTAATAGTTGGGCTAACTGACGCGATATTATCATTTCTTCGAGTTGAAGGATTCCATAAAGTTCTATTTGGTAATTCTGTAGGTGAAGCCATTGCTTTGCCAAGCGCGCGGGGCCTATATATTCATATTCCACTAATGATTATTTCAGCATTAATTGCTCTACGTGACAAATCAGTTTCACTTATTTGGTTGACACTTTTAGTTGTTGTTGCTGAATTTCTGATTGTAATTGCACGCTTCATTTATGGATATGAACAAACCTTTATGGGTGACTTAGTAAGGTTTTGGTATGCCGCTCTGTTCTTGTTCGCTTCAGCCTATACCTTGAAAGAGGATGGGCATGTTCGTGTTGACGTATTCTATGCTGGCTTAAAGCGCAAAACCAAATCAGTTTTAAATATGATCGGTATAATTCTTTTTGGGGTACCTTTGTGCTGGCTTATTTTGGTACGTGGAATGTGGGGGAAATCAAGCCTGATCAATAGCCCAATGCTGAATTTTGAAACTTCAATGAGCGGCTTTGGGATGTATGTAAAGTACATAATGGCAGCATTCCTTGTAATTTTTGCTCTTAGCATGGTTTTTCAGTTCACCGCATACCTACTAAATTCGATGGCTGATATTGAAGAAAAAATTAATGATGATGAGAGCAATGAAGAGGTTAATGCCTAATGGAATTGGTCTTTCTAGCACTTCTATTTATTTTAATGATGTATGCGCTTGGTTCGGGTTTCCCAGTTGCTTTCGCGTTACCTGGGTCAGCCATCGTTACCATTGTTCTTGCTGGGCTAACTGGCCTTCTGATTGATGGCGATAGCAGCGCTTATTTTGTCCAAGATGGACCAATAGAATGGCTAACTGCAGGAGTAACGAATTTTCGCGGAATCTACTGGGAAGTTGAACGAGACACATTGATTGCAATTCCTTTGTTCATTTTCATGGGAATAATGCTGCAACGTTCAAAGATTGCTGAAGATCTCTTAGTGACTATGGCGCAGCTTTTTGGTCCTGTTCCTGGCGGCTTAGGTATCTCAGTTGTGTTTGTTGGTGGGCTCCTAGCCGCTACCACAGGCATTGTTGGTGCAACAGTTGTTGCTATGGGCTTAATTTCCCTTCCTGCTATGCTCCGCAACAACTATTCAAAGCCTCTCGCCACTGGAGCAATTTGTGCTTCAGGAACGCTTGGTCAAATCATTCCTCCATCCATTGTTTTGATAATCTTAGCAGACCAGCTGGCAAGCGCCGCAGACCAGGCAGCAACCACGCGAGCGGCGCTGTATAAACAGGCAACTGGTCAATTTAACATGCCCTCAGAGCTTAATATTATTTCTACAAGCGCTGGTGATATGTTCCTTGGAGCATTTTTACCGGGGATTCTTCTTGTCGGTCTCTACATGGCATACATTTTAATTGCAGCGCTTATCCGACCGTCCATTGCTCCAATTGTTCCTTATGATGGAAAATTACTTGAGCGGTCATTCATGTTTAAAGTTGTCCTTGCTTTAGTACCACCTCTGTTACTAATTTTTCTTGTTCTTGGATCAATCATAGCTGGCATTGCAACGGTTAATCAAGCCGGTGCGATTGGCGCTATTGGTGCTATGTTGATGGCTGGTTACAAGTTGCGTGAAGGCACAAAATCTGCTTTTTATCCAGCTATCCTGACAATTATGTCACTCCTATTAATTTGGGGAATATCATCTAATTACAACCTCAGTATAAAAACTATTACTAAAACATCTGACTGGGTCGCTCTATTCTTTGTTACAATTGCCGTCTTTGGTTTGCTTACTGGCATCTCCTGGAGCGGCTGGCGAGCGTTTACAATAGAGAACACCCTTCAAGATGTTATGGCTGAGACAGCGAAGACAACATCACTAGTCTTTATAATATTGCTCGGCGCAGCCATGCTAACGGCTGCCTTCCGTGGCTTTGGTGGCGAAGAAGTGGTGAAGCACTTTTTATCTAGCTTGCCAGGAGGTTTCTGGTCTCAATTCATCGTTGTAATGCTAGTCATTTTTATTCTTGGGTTTTTTCTTGATTTTATTGAAATTGCAGTTGTCGTCGTGCCAATCGTAGCTCCAATTTTACTAGCTGATCCATCTGCTAACGTGACTGCAGTTTGGCTTGGCGTCATGATTGGCCTTAATATTCAAACATCGTTCTTAACGCCACCATTTGGCTTTGCCTTATTCTACCTTCGTGGTGTAGCCAGCAAAGCTGTAAAGACAATAGATATGTATAAAGGTGTTGTACCTTTCATTGGCCTTCAAGTGATTGGTTTAGCCATTGTTGGGTTCAATCCAAGTTTAGTGAACTATTTGCCCACTAAGACTTTTTTATCCGGCGAGACTGCACCACCACCCAAAAATCCTCGTCTTCAAATGTGCCTAGAAAATTATTTGTTTAATTTTTATGATACAAATGAGGCTGAATTTAATAGGCAGCTAGCTTTGCTTGACCGCCTAGATTACTCATCCATGCCTAAATCCAGACAAAAACGCTTGGAAACAAGTTTCCAAACTGCAGGAAGTATTTTTGAATTAAAAAATGAAATTAAATCTGCCAAAGGAGAAATGACTGCTGCTTCTGTGGATTACAAACCAATTCACACAAAAGTCCGGAAAATAGAGCGTATGATCCGACAAAATGAAAAACAGATCAAAGCGTTAAAGCGTGAAATCCGTGCAATTGATGACCCAGCCAAAAAAGCCAGTATAAAAAAAGAAATCATCGCGTTCAAGACAGACATCACTGAGTGGCAATCTTTAATTCCAAAAACATGGAAAAAAACAAATAGCGATTTTAAATTAATCACAACAAGACTTAACCGTGCCCGGACACAATTTAAACGCAACTCTGATCAAGCTTATTCTGAAGTGCGTATGATAATTAACGCGGTTAATACTGAGCCACGGTTGTCTGAAATCAATGAAAAAATTCTTACCATTCAAACTAAGATTAATAATAACGCAATAGCTACAGTGCTTCCTGATCTTAAATCAGCCTACAATGAATTAAGCAAAGTATCTGGAGTGGGCGAGGCAGCAAAATCACTGTTAAAAGCTCGCCGTGCGATTGATGGCAAGAAACGTAATCTAAAAAAAGCTTTATCATTTATTGATGAAAGTCTTATTGCTATAAAGACAGAAATAGAATGGCGTAAAAAAATAAAGGCTGGCCCTTATGATAAATTAGTAGCGTTTGATAGCTACACCAAAAATAACCTGGGTTTAAGAGAGCAAACGCGCTTGACACAAGAGCAGGTGGATATAATCACTCCTTGTCTGGCCAGACATCGGGATATTTCGCTACATTTCTAAGGTAATATAAGCAAAAAATTTAAAGGACCCGCTAAAGGTGAATGGTATGGAAAAAGATGGCATTAATACACAAGATGTTCTCTCTATGCGAGGCGCTGGCTATTATTCAGAACGGACTGCTGGAGCACGTAATGTCATCAATGATGCAGGTGCTATGGTTGTTGCGGCGATTGATGATCTGCCTAATTCTGATACGTTAAGAATTGCAGATTATGGCGCTGCAGATGGTGGTACTAGTCAACAAATGTGGAATATGGTTATTGGAAGCCGACGTGATGCTGGTGACAAACGACAAGTCGAAATGGTTTATACTGATCTTGCAAGCAATGACTTTTCTACGTTGTTCCGGATGATGCAAGGAATGCAAGGGGACCACAAGCACGCTTATCAAAATAATTTTGAAAATGTGTTTGTGCATGGGTGTGGCACTGGATTCCACAAACAACTTATGACTAGCGCATCACTGCATCTAGGCTTTAGTGCAACAGCAATGCATTATGTCTCCGCCAAGCCTATGGAAATTCCCAACCACGTACATGCCGCATGCGCAGACGCTGTATCAAAGCTCGCCTTTGCAAAACAAGCGGCACTGGATTGGCAAAATATTTTATTAGCTCGAGCAGCAGAGCTGGTTCCAGGCGGAAGGTTTATCTGCCTTAATTTTGGTATTGATGATGAGGGTCGTTACCTTGGCAATACTGGCGGTAAACATATGTTTGAACACTTCCACAAAATTTGGAAAGCCCTTTATAGTAAAAACAACATCACAAAAGACGAATATGAGCGCGCAACCTTTGTTCAATACTATCGAACAATGGAAGAGTTTTGTGCTCCCTTTGCCGACCCGAATAGTGAAGTTAGCCGAGCAGGACTTGTGCTAAAATCAAGCTCTAGTAAGTTAACAAAATGTCCATACAAAGCCGCTTTTTTAAATGCTGGTGGAAAAATGTCCAGCATGGAATATGCTCAGAGTCTTATTCCAACCATGCGATCATGGTCAGAGACTGTGTTCAAGACGGCCCTAAAAGGACGAGACAGTTCTGAAATCAACAACATTGTTGATAGCTTTTATCAGTCCTATGCCGAGGAAGTAGCAGATTGTCCAGAAGGGCATGCGATGGATTATGTGCATATAATCTTAGACATTGAAAAATCAATTGCCTAAAGATTGAACTTTAGGATTAATAGCCAATTGCGCATCCGTCTTTTCGTGGATCTGATCCAGCAGTCAACAAGCCTGTTTTCCAATCGATGAAAATTGCCTGTGAGCCCCCAATAGGTTTTGCAGCTGGCTGAATATTGTGACCGAGACCTCGCAACGCATCGCGTATTTCGTCACTAATTGGCTCTTCAACTTCAACAACATCACTAAAAGGATCTGGCATAAAGCGCGGCGCATCTTGGGCCTCTTGAATATCCATGCCATAATCAAGCAAACGTGTCAGAAACTGCATATGACCAAATGCCTGATACTCACCACCCATAACACCAAAAGGCATGACTGTCTTTCCATTCTTGGTTGCCATCCCTGGAATAATAGTATGAAGCGGGCGCTTGCTTGGCTCAATACAGTTTGGGTGGCCTGGCTTTACAACAAATCCTTGGCCGCGGTTTTGCAAAACAATTCCAGATTTTGGTGCAACATAGCCGGTGCCAAAGTTATGAAACACTGTATTGATCAAGCTGCAAGCATTACGATCCTTATCAACTACAGAAATATAAACTGTGCTTTTATGGCGGGGCAGAGTTATTTCTGGCAAATCCACTAAAGCTTTGTCAGGATCAATTTGCGCACGGATTGCAGTGGCATGTTCTGGACTCAGAAGATCATCAATTGGTACATCAGAAAAATCTGGGTCAGCTAGGTACAGTGAACGATCACGATAAGCTAGCCTACATGCCTCAATCTCATAGTGCATACGATCTAAAGATATTGGATGGTCCCCAAATTTATCAACACCTGACATAATATTAAGCAATAGAAGCGCAATTACACCTTGCCCGTTTGGAGGACATTCCCAAATGTCATAGCCACGAAAATTAGTTTTTATAGGCGTAACATAATTAGCAATAGCACTATCAAAGTCAGCCTGTGTATGTACGCCACCAACGGACTTTAGCTTTCCAAGAATATCCTCAACAACCCAGCCCTTATAAAATCCATCACGCCCATTCTTGGCAATTTCTTCTAGGGCCTTGGCCAAGTTTGGATTAGCAAACCGATCACCCATTTTATAATTTTTGCCATCCCGTAGATATAGCGCACTTGCATCCACATCACCTCTGATAAGTTCGGAGCTAGCCGCAAAATCCATTGCAACACGTGAGCCAATTGGAAACCCATTTCGGGCATAATTAATTGCAGGTTGCAACAAATCACCAAGAGGCCAAGATCCATAGTCGTGATTAAGCTGAACCCAAGCGTCAACTGCTGTTGGAACAGTAACCGCATGTGGTGACTGCTGTGGAATCTCATCGACGCCTTGCGCCAAAAGCCACTCAGCGCTCAAACCTTCAGGAGCCCGACCAGAACCATTCAAAGCGATCACTTGATCACTGCCACCTTGAGAGTAAAGGCAAAAACAATCACCACCAATGCCTGTTGACTCTGGCTCAACAACCGCCTGCACTGCGCAGGCTGCTAATGCAGCATCCATGGCATTGCCACCATTCTGCAGGACATTTACTGCCGCTTGAGTTGAAAGTGGGTGAGACGTGCTTGCCATGCCTTCAGGGGCAAGAACGGGTGACCTTCCGGGGCGCTGTAAACTACGCATTGAAAATCCTTTTGTTTGGATAAAATAAAATAGCATAGGATGCTAAACATAACGCACATAGTCTAGGCTGAACAAATGAATCTTAACCACTAAAAAATATGATCATATAAAAATTTGATAGAAAATTGGAGAAACAACATGAAAATTGGTTTTATTGGTCTTGGAAACATGGGCGCGCCAATGGCATCCAACCTTCTTGCAGCGGGGCATCAAGTCACGGGCTTTGATTTGTCCAGCCCCGCCCTTGCCGCCGCCAGCAAAAACAATTTAACTATAGCTAATGATATCGCTTCGGCAGTTGCTGGCCAAGATGCAGTAATTACAATGCTTCCTGATGGTAAGGCTCTACGTATGGTAGCTGCGGCAATTATTCCAATAATGCAAAAGGGCACCGGTTTAATTGATTGCTCAACCGTTGATGTAAAATCAGCACAAGAAGTAGCAAAAATGTTAAGCACCTCAAGTCTCTTAAGTTTGGATGCACCGGTATCTGGAGGCGTTAGTGGTGCAGTTGCTGGCACTCTAACTTTTATGGTTGGGGGCAGTGATAAAAGTTTTGCACTTGGAGAGCCTCTATTTGAGATCATGGGAAACCAAACTATTCATTGTGGATTAGATGGGGCTGGGCAGGCAGCAAAAATTTGTAATAATATGATTCTTGGTGTCAGCATGATTGCCACTTGTGAAGCAATTGCACTTGCTGACAATCTAGGGCTTGATCGCCAAAAACTTTTTGACGTAGTCAGCACATCATCAGGCAATTGCTGGTCAATGAGCACTTATTGTCCAGCGCCTGGAGTGGGGCCGGAAAGCCCATCAGACCATGGTTATAAACCTGGATTTTCTGCTGGACTAATGTTGAAGGATTTACGCCTGTCGCAGCAGGCCGCCAAACAAACTGGAACGGCAACGAAGACAGGAAAACTTGCTTGTGATATCTACACTACTTTTGTTGATAGTAACAACGGGGCGGCCTTTGATTTTTCAGCCATTCTGGGCCAATTAACTAATGTCAAATAAATAACTCTGTATCAAAGGCGAGACCTAGGGTGCTGCCTGCCCTAGAATCATATCAGCACCTTTTTCGGCAATCATCATCACGCCAGCATTTAAATTTGCTGACAGCATTGTTGGCATTATAGACGCGTCAATAACACGTAAATTCTGCATACCGTGGACACGGAGTTCATCATCAACTACTGCTGTTGGATCACTCTTGGGCGCCATCCGACACGTGCCCATCAGATGGTAAAGGGTGGTGCTACGTTGACGCGCTACATCTAGCAACTCATCATCACTTTGAACATGAGGTCCTGGATAACCTTCATAATCAAAGTAGGGTGCCAAGGCCTCAGTATTCATTAAGCGACGGCTCATTCTTATACCTGCTAGCAGAACACGTTGGTCATCCTTGTTAGAGAGATAGTTTGGTTGAATCACCGGCTTTTCAAACGGGTCCTTACTTTTTATCCGAACATAGCCAAGGCTTTCAGGACGTTGTTGCCAAGTTGCGAGGGTAAATCCTGGCTCATCATCAAGCCAAGCCTGCATCCCTTCTTTATAGCTGGCCGGAGTAAAGCTAATCTGAAGATCGGAACTGCGAATTATTTCATCTGAATGCCAAAAGCAATAAACTAGCGTTGGCCCTAACTCAAGAATTGAACTCCGTCCCATGAAATATTTAGCAATTTCACCCACCAACTTTGGGCCACGCGCCAGCTCATTTATTGTACGAACATTTTTAGCACGTGCCGTCAACCTGGCGCCATAATGGTCTCGTAAGTTTTCACCAACACCAGCCAGTTCATGCTGGATTTCAATACCAAGATCATGCAGCAGCTTAATTGGGCCAATCCCAGATAATTGTAATAATTGTGGAGAGTTAATCGTACCACCTGCAACAACAACCTCTTTCGAAGCATATACACTCAGTGCTTTGCCATTAGCGCCACCACGATTATAAGAAACTCCAGTGGCACGCTTTCCATCAAGCAAAATTTTTTTTGCATGCGCATTAGTTATAACATGAAGATTTGGTCGTTTCCTTGCTGGATTTAAAAACGCACGTGCTGCACTCATCCGCAACTTGCCCGTTGAGGTGCGCTGCACATATGATGTGCCTTCCTGAGAGGCACCATTATAGTCAGGATTTCGGGGTATTCCGATGCTTTCTGCCCCTTCAATAAAGGCCTCACAGAGTGGATCACGCCAATTAAGGTCAGTAACAGTCATTTCACCATTTTTGCCCCGATATTTATCATCGGCGCTATTTTCATAAGATTCGTATCGGCAAAAATATGGAAGAACATCGTCATAAGACCAGCCGCGATTACCCTTCTGCGCCCAAACATCAAAATCCATTTTTTGACCGCGATTAAAAATCAGGCCGTTAATTGAACTTGATCCACCCAGAACCTTACCTCGCGGCATTGGAATTGTTCGACCATTTGTACCGGGACATGGCTCACTTTGATACAACCAGTTCACCGATGGATTAACCAGTGTTTTAATAAAACCAGCTGGAATATGAATCAATGGGTTCCAATCAGTAGGGCCTGCTTCCAAAATACAGACAGAGTATTTACCACAAGCAGTTAGTCGGTTTGCTAGCAAACACCCCGCTGTACCGGCACCAACAATCACATAATCAAATTGGTCTGCCATCAGCCTTAACCTTGTCTGGTTATATTTATAATTCGATACCCATATTGGCTAATTTAGAACAATTTGCCAAGCAAACAACTTCAAATTCTAGCTCTTGAGCTGACTTTGCTTTTGCTCAGCTTTAAGATTAATCAAGGTAGCAAAGAAAATAAATAATGCTCCAATAATAACGTCCCATTCAAACATTTCATCATAAACTAGAAAGCCAACCACACTAATTAATGGAAGTCTCATAAAATCTAGAGGAACAACTACAACAGCAGGCGCTAATGCCAATGCTTTTGTAATACAAAAATGCGCCATCAATCCTCCAAGTCCAACTGTAAGAACCCAAAGATTGTTAATTCCTGATAGAATTACCAATTCTCCATTATAGGCTGATGTCACCAACCCCATACCAAATTGCATTAGGGTTAACCAAAACAGTATACACGTTATCAACTGATCTTGGGTTAACTTCTTGTTTGCCATCATTGATCCCGCAAAACACAATGCACAAGTCATTGCCGCCAAAACTGCAGGATTAAAATGACTTACATCGGGGCGAACAATAATTAAAACTCCAACAAACCCAAAAACAACAGAAATAATTTGTCGCGTTTTCAAGGCTTCTTGTAAAAAGAATGGCGCCAAAAGAGCAACCCAAATTGGCGTTGAAGATTCTAATGCGAAAAGCTGAGAAAGCGGAATGTACGCAACCGCTAAAAACCAAAGGTTTTGAAAAGAAAAATGCGCTAGATTTCGAAAAAAATGCAACCCAATTCGAGTAGTATTAACTTGATATAGCGTGCCAGAAAAGCCAGCGAATACAAGCACAATTATCAGGCCAATCAATGACGATAAAACATGATTTCGAACGTGTTTAGATGAGCTGCAAACTCGCGCCCCGTTATGGCCATCAAGCTAAAAGACACCATTGCCCCTATAATCCATGAAGCGGCTTTTTAGAGAGTCTGATTTCATGCGCATATTATAAATGGCTCTGCTAAATGAAATAAATATCTGTTTTCAGAAGCAATTCATCGAATAAAACGCTTGTATTTATGTTTGTTACGGCAAAAGGCTAACAACAGCAAAAACGCCGTTCTTAATTGTTGTTTTCTGAATTTAAATTAACACGCTTTGTATAATCAATGCGTTTGTTTAGCTAAAAGGAATCTAATAAAATAGAAATCACAGCGATGCTAAACCAACTATCAACACAGCCAATCCCTCTTCATCATACCGCTGGCTAGTTAATCCAATAGTTAAATGTAGTTTGAAATCTCGATTAAATTGCCGTCAGGATCGCGTATATAAAGTGATAGAAGGCGCCCATTAGCACCAGTCTTTTGAACAGGGCCGTCTTCAATTTTTATCCCACAACTGGCAAGGTGATGTTGCCATTCAATAAGAGGTTGCTTCGTTAAAAAACAAAGGTCAACACTGCCTGCAGCTGGGTTTTTAGCATGTGGCACAAAAGGTGCTCTGGACTCGTGTAGGTTAATTTTCTGTGAGCCAAAATGCAAAGACTGCCGCACTGGTCCCCCTGCTGGGGGCTGAAATTCACTATGGGTCATACCCAAAATTTCTTTATAAAATGCAATTGTTGCAAACACATCTATTGCTTGCATAACAATATGATCTATTGACTCTATTTGTAGCTTTTTCAATTGTTTAATCCTCGCATATAATCAAGCTGCAGAATAGTACAATATCATTGTCGGCCAATTGAAACATAATGAAATCCTGCATCCCGCATCGCAGAAGGCTCATATACATTCCGTAGATCGACAAGCACATTACCAACCATTTCTTTAGCAAACTGCGATGGCGTTAGAGCCCTAAATTCATTCCACTCAGTCACCACCACTGCTGCACCCACACCGTTGAGACAATCCGTAGCACTTTTACAAAATGTTATACCATGCGGCAGTAATGGCTTTGCTTCCTCCATTGCTTTAGGATCATAAACGCGTAATTTTGCACCGGCAGAAATCAAGGTGGTAACAATATCAATTGCTGGACTGTCACGCATATCATCTGTTTCTGGTTTGAAAGCAAGCCCTAGTATTGCGATTGATGTGCCAATAACAGACCCCCCCATTGCGGTAATAACACGGTCCGCCATTTTGGCTTTTCTATCATAATTAAAGTCAATTACGGCACTAACAATACTTACATCAGTATTATATGTTTCAGCAGTTTTGAACAGCGCCAGAGTATCTTTTGGGAAACAAGACCCGCCATAACCAGGCCCTGGGTGCAAAAACTTATTACCAATACGTTTATCAAGGCCCATGCCCTTAGCGACATCATGCACATCAGCCCCAACAGCCTCACAAAGATCTGCCATCTGATTAATATAGGAAATCTTGACTGCAAGGAATGCATTGCTTGCATATTTAATTAATTCAGACGTTTCCAAATTTGTAAACAGAATTGGTGTTTCAATTAAAAATAAAGGCCGGTACAAAGCTCGCATAGCATCTCTTGCAGCGTCAGTCTCTGCTCCAACGACAACACGGTCAGGGCGCATGAAATCTGAAATGGCAGCACCCTCTCGCAAAAATTCAGGGTTTGACACCATGTCAAAATGCGCCGTAGGATTTACCCTTGCAACAATTTCTGCAACCTTACGTCCTGTCCCAACTGGTACCGTCGATTTTGTTATAATTACCGTGTATTTTTTTAAATGCACAGCAAGCTCTTCAGCCGCCCCATAGACAAATGAAAGGTCAGCATGGCCATTGCCACGCCGAGCTGGCGTGCCAACGGATATGAACACAGCGTCGGCATTCGCCACCGCTGGCCCTAAGTCAGTGCTAAAATGCAGGCGTCCTGCATTTACATTCCGTGAAATTAGTTCGGCTAATCCAGGTTCATAAATAGGTATTTCGCCTTGATTAATCTTTTGTATTTTCACCGGGTCTTTGTCTACGCAGGTTACATTAAACCCAAATTCAGAAAAACAGGACCCAGAAACAAGCCCAACATATCCCGTACCAACAACTGCTATTTTCACAATGCCGTCCCCGACGTTTATCTTACTGTTGGATAGCAGGGGGGCTAAATTTATTCAATCAAAGAGTTTTTTAACATCCGTCTTGCTAGTTTAATTTCTTAATATGAAGCCAAGGTCGGTGTTGCAACTTAAAATTTTTATCTATTTTATGTTAGCGTGACTTGACCATGTTACTAGTGATCCTTAAGGCTTCTTTAATAACTTTTAAGGTATAGTGTCTCTAAAGGTTTCTATGGAGAAATAAATGGTTAAAAAAGCGATCTTTCCAGTTGGAGGTCTTGGTACGCGGTTTTTACCTGCGACCAAAGCTTTGCCCAAGGAAATGCTTACTATTGTTGATAAGCCATTAATTCAATATGCCGTTGAAGAAGCTGCGGCGGCTGGAATAGAGGAATTCATCTTCGTAACTGGACGTAATAAATCTGCCATTGAAGACCATTTTGACCATTCTTTTGAACTTGAGGAAACACTCCACGCCAAGGGCAAAGATGCAGCCTTAAAAACCGTGCGGGATATGATATACGAGCCAGGAACAGTTTTTTATGTTCGCCAGCAAGAACCTGCAGGCCTTGGCCATGCCGTTTGGTGTGCACGCCATTTAATCAATGATGAACCTGTTGCTGTTTTACTCGCAGATGATTTAATATTTGGTAACAGTTGTATGGCCGAAATGGTTGCATCGTATAAAAGTGGGAACATGGTTGCAGTGATGGATATTCCAAAATCAGATACTGGTTCTTACGGAATCGTAACTCCTAGTGCAGATGATGGTCAGCTTCTTGTTGTGTCAGGCCTTGTTGAAAAGCCAAGCCCTGAAAATGCACCTTCAAATATTGGAGTTGTTGGCCGGTATATCATCGAGCCAGGTGTATTCTCTCAGCTTGAAAATCAGAGTCGTGGCGCTGGCAATGAAGTCCAGTTAACTGATGCACTCGCCCGTCAAATTGGCAAAGTGCCATTTCATGGGTTCCGGTTTTCGGGAGAACGATTTGATTGTGGGTCAAAAATTGGGTTTTTGCAGGCTAACATAACTTTTGCTATGTCTCATGAGGATTTAGCGGATCATTTAAAAAATTGGATTGAAAATCGGTTTTTAGCCACTTAGCCATTACATAGTGATAGGTCCTGATCTGCCAAAACCCTTGCCAAGGACATAGATATGACAAATCATGTGTTTAACCCCAGCATTTTAAGAGAATATGATATTCGTGGTATCATTGATGATACTCTAAATCATATTGATGCATGGGCCATTGGGCTAAGTTTTGCTGAATGCCTGCGTATGCGTGGACATGGAAACCATGTTGTAGTGGGGCGTGATGGGCGGCTCTCATCACCCTCTTTGGCAGCAAGTCTTTGTGACGGACTCGTCGCCGGCGGTGCAAAGGTTTGTGATATTGGCTGCGGACCAACTCCAATGCTTTATTATGCGGGTATATCGCTAAAGTCAGATGCAGCCATTCAGGTCACCGGGTCACACAATCCGCCAAATCATAATGGTTTTAAGATGGTAATGAATGGGACTGTTTTCTTTGGTAGCGATATTAAAGAACTTAGCGACATCAGCGCTTCTGGACCAGCTGAAAAGTTAGGCGGAAGCATAACTGAAACATCAATTTTTATGGAATATGTCAACCGTCTTGTTGCCGGCGCAGAAACCGGCGACTTTACCGTGGTTTGGGATTGTGGGAATGGCGCATCTGGACCAGCTACAATTGCTGCAACACAAAAAATTACTGGAACACATCACGTTTTATTCGGTGATGTTGACGGTCATTTTCCAAACCATCACCCTAATCCAGTTGATCACAAAACATTGGCTATGCTACGTGAATCCGTTGCTAAAGCAGGTGCTGACTTAGGGATTGGATTTGATGGTGACGGTGACCGAATTGGTATTATTGATGCGAAGGGCAGGCAGGTACCTGGAGATTTTTTAACAGCCTTTTTAGCACAGGACATTTCTCGACGGTATCCCGGCTCTCCAGTTATTCTTGATGTGAAGTCATCAGACATGGCAATGGATTTAATCTCAGCTGCAGGTGGCAAAGCGGAAATCTGGAAAACTGGTCATAGCCATATGAAAAAGCGCATGGCTGCGAATGGGGCTCCATTAGCTGGTGAGATGTCTGGTCATGTTTTTATCAAGGATGGATTTTATGGATTTGATGACGCATTGTATGTTGGCATTCGTGTTTTAAGTCAAATGGCCAAAACTGGGCAAAGTATAACCAATTTTGTTGATATGCTCCCACCCCAGCATGCCACGCCAGAATTAAGAATTGATTGCCCAGACAATCAAAAATTTGATGCCATGGAACGGTTGAAGAAATATATTAAAGAATCAAAAATCAAAAATCAAAATGTTAGCTTTATTGATGGCGTAAGAGTGCGAACAGACTACGGTTGGTGGCTAGTTCGTGCTTCTAATACCGAAGCAGCAATTGTAGCACGCGCAGAAGGCAAAACCCCTGCAGCACTTAAAAAGCTTGTTAAAGATATAGAAGCCGCTGTTGCTGCCGCTAAAATTGAATGGGTAAAACTTTAACGCTAAAGTTCTTACTTAAAAAATTGTTCCTATTAATTTTTGGCCCCATTAAAAAAAATAAGCGATTATCAAAAATAATGAATCTATAGCCGCTTGAAACAGCCATCCGCTTCAGCTAGAAGTAGACAACTCTAATTAATGCCCCTTGCCCAAAAAAAATTGGGTTGCCTGCCAAAGTGGAGCAAATAATGATGAATGTAATCAACCATGGTGGTTTAACCGTTGCCAAGGAACTTTATGACCTAGTCAACGATGAAATTCTTGTTGATAGCAACATTGCACCTGACCATTTTTGGTCAGGGTTTGATAAGGCGATCCACACGTTAGCGCCAAAAAATAAAATACTTCTCGACGCAAGAAGAAAGCTACAAAAACAAATTGATATGTGGCTGCAGACAAATAGTGCAGGAGGAATTGATGCCTTAGCCTATGAAGCTTTCTTAATAGAAATTGGCTATCTTTGCCCTGATAAGGGTGATTTTGAAATTAGCACTAAAAATGTTGATCCAGAAATTGCCACCGTTGCTGGCCCGCAGCTTGTAGTGCCAATCACCAACGCACGTTATGCATTAAATGCAGCAAACGCTCGTTGGGGCAGTTTGTATGATGCGCTTTATGGAACGGACGCAATAAGTGATGAGGGTGGAGCGGAAAAAACATCTAGCTATAACCCTGTTCGTGGAGCTAAGGTTATCGCCTTTGCGCGAGACTTTTTAAATCAGTCAGTGCCACTAGCATCAGGAAGTTGGGTTGAAGTGACAAAAGTTAGTGTTGTCACTGGTTCACTGCATATCGAAATAGGAAGCGCTACAACTAGTCTCGCAAACGCTAATCAATTTGTTGGTTATACAGGCACAGTTGATAAATTAGATAGCATAATTTTAGTTAAAAACAGACTACACCTGGAGATTGTGATTGATGCAGAAGGTATAAATGGTGCTAAAGATGATGCCAATATAAATGACGTAATGGTTGAATCTGCATTAACAAGCATTATTGATTTAGAGGACTCTATCGCAGCAGTTGACGCTGAAGATAAGGTTATGGCTTATCGAAACTGGAGCCAAATAATGCGAGGAACATTGAGTGCAAGTTTTGATAAAAATGGTGAAACACTTACCCGCACACTGAATTCCAACAAAAGCTATGTTGCGGCTGATGGAAGCGAAGGTTTACTTCATGGGCGAGCTTTAATGTTAGTTCGTAATGTCGGTCACTTAATGACGAATCCTGCCATTCATCTTTCCAATGGTGACGAAATTCCGGAAGGCATTCTGGATGCGTTTATTTCAGTTGCAGCAGCCCTCCCAGATCTTAAAAGCAAATTTAATTCAACGGTTGGATCGATATATGTTGTAAAACCAAAAATGCACGGTCCAGAAGAAGTTACTTTTGCAGTTGAAACATTTGATCTGGTTGAACAGCTTCTAAGCTTACCAAAAAATTCAATCAAAATTGGAATTATGGACGAAGAGCGGCGCACAACTGTGAATTTGAAAGAATGTATTCGTGCTGCCAAGGAGCGTGTCGCCTTCATCAATACTGGGTTTCTAGATCGAACTGGCGATGAAATTCATACATCTATGCAAGCGGGTGCCATGATCCGTAAAGCAGACATGAAAGCAGCTAATTGGATTTCAGCCTATGAAGATTGGAACGTTGATGTTGGACTTGCCTGTGGGTTTTCCGGTAAAGCACAAATTGGTAAAGGAATGTGGGCTATGCCAGACTTGATGGCTGATATGATCGTTCAAAAAATTGTGCACCCAAAAGCTGGTGCTAATTGTGCTTGGGTTCCATCACCAACAGCAGCAACCCTTCACGCACTACATTATCACAAAATAGATGTTGCCAAAAAACAAGCAGAGCTCATTGGAAAAGCCCGCGCCAAGCGGTCAGATATTCTTTCAATACCTGTTGTTAACCACCCAAATTGGTCAGCCAATGATGTTCGTGCTGAATTGCAGAATAACGCACAAGGTATTCTTGGCTATGTAGTGCGCTGGATTGATCAAGGTGTTGGCTGTTCAAAAGTTCCGGATATTCACAACGTTGGATTAATGGAAGATCGTGCTACCTTGCGTATTTCATCACAACATATCGCTAATTGGCTACATCATGATATCTGTGATGCGAACCTTGTCATGGATGTAATGAAAGAAATGGCTACTGTTGTTGATGAACAGAATGCAAACGATCCGTTGTATACACCTATGGCCAAAAACTTTGATGGGTCAATTGCTTTTCAGGCTGCGCTAGACCTTGTGTTCAAGGGTATTGAACAACCATCTGGCTATACTGAGCCTATATTGCATGCACGCCGTTTAGAAAAAAAAGCTAAAGACCGCGCCAACTAAATCGCTAGATTAAAGTTTTACTCCAAACACCCAAACTAGATCTTGCACTAAGACCATTTTAATTTTCCAGCAAACTTAGACTGCATCGGCGGTGATTCCTTGTTTTTTATATTTTAGGTGGATAAATCTTGTCACGTACTTTTTCACGCAACTTGTCAATCAGAATAGACTTGCCGTTGCGTTCAACATGCCAGAAGCTCCAACCATTGCATGATGGCAAACCTTGAAGCTCGGCGCTTAGCGCATGAATAGAGCCTGTTTCCTTTTTTTCAGTCAGTAGTGAGCCATCTGCCCGCACTTTGGCCTGAAAACGTTTTTTAGAATCAAAAAGACGATCCCCTGGCTCTAATAATCCATGTTCAATAAGATTGCCAAACGGAATTTTAGGCAAGGCCCGCCTTGGTATCGTCCCCAAAAGATCATCGGATGCGATTGGCACTACTGCAGCAAGCCTTTTTTTCGCGATTTTGACATAGGCTGCATTCTGTTCGATGCCAATGTAATTCCGATTTAGCCTTTTTGCCACCGCACCGGTTGTGCCAGTTCCAAAGAACGGGTCCAAAATTACATCACCACGCTTAGTCGATGCCAAAATAACACGAGCCAAAAGACTTTCAGGCTTTTGTGTGGGATGCACCTTTTTACCACCTTCTTTGATACGCTCATTGCCTGTACAAAGTGGCAACTCCCAATCAGAACGCATTTGTACATCTTCATTCAAAGCTTTCATCGCCTCATAATTAAAGACATGCCGAGATTTTTGGGATTTAGCTGCCCATATTAGTGTTTCATGAGCATTCGTAAATCGCCGGCCCCGAAAATTAGGCATGGGATTTGTTTTGCGCCAAATAACATCATTCAGAATCCAAAATTCCAAGTTTTGCACAATCGTGCCAACACGAAATATATTATGATAACTGCCAATAACCCATATCGCCCCATCAGGTTTTAGAATTCGTCGTACCTCCATTAGCCAGGCAGTAGTAAACGCATCATAGGCGGCAAAGGAATCAAATTTGTCCCACGCGTCAGTCACCGCATCAACATGCGTTTGATCTGGTCGCGACAAGTCACCCGATAATTGTAAATTATATGGCGGATCAGCAAAAACGAGATCAACAGATTGATCAGCGATTTTATTTAAGTGTGAGATACAATCACCATGTAAAATTTGATTCTTTTTCACCAGAGAGTGCTCATTTTTAAAATTTGTAACAGGCCTTAAGCCAGCTTAGTTGAACTAAAAGAATCACAGAATCAATATAAGTCAATAGCTTATAAGATATTCTTAATGTTAAATCAACATGTAGTAGTCCAGTAATGATCTGTCGTGCCTATCTTGTGGTGCACATTTTTAAAAGCAAATACATCAATGTCTCAATTACAGCCTGAACGACACTCAATGGAGACTGTGTCGTAACTTATTTGTCAAAGGAGCCAAGATACTGGCGAATTGGTTTGAAGCTTTTACGATGGTGCTTGGTAACGCCAAACTGATCAAGACCAGTTTTATGCGATTGAGTGCCATAGCCCATATTACTCTCCCAACCGTAGCCAGGATGGGCAGCATCAAGATCAAGCATAACTCCATCTCGCACCGTTTTAGCAATGATAGATGCCGCTGCAATAGATAACGACCTGCTATCCCCCTTGATAAGCGCCGTTGCTGGCAAGGGCATATTAGGAGGCAATAAATTGCCATCGACCAATGCATGCACTGGGGGAGTCAATCCAGCAATAATGAATTTATCAAAAAGACCAGCCGCTGCCATCGTCATTGCAAGAAATGTAGCCTGTAAGATACCCATACGATCAATATTAGCAACATCAATTGATACCGTGTGGTGAAAATGGGGTGGTGCTATTAACTGACTTGCAAGACTCGCCCTCCGGGCTGCTTTTATTTTTTTGGAATCATCAATATCTGCAGGCAAATTATTATAAGAGGACGGGCAAAGCCAAATGGCAGTAGCAGTTACTGGGCCAGCCCATGGACCCCGACCGGCTTCATCAATGCCAATCACAGGCCCATTAAACTGGCGCTCGTGGCTAAAATCAGGCATTAACCACCACGCCGCTGTGTTGGAGATTCGGCAAGGCGCGGCATAATTTCAACAAAATTACAGGGCTGATGACGAATATCTAGCTGATAGCGCAATATCTCATCCCATCCGTCACGGCATGCAGATGGCGACCCCGGAAGAGAAAACAAGTAGGTGCCACCGGCAACGCCAGCAACAGCGCGTGACTGAACAGTAGAGGTACCAATTTTAGCGAACGAAATGTAACGAAATAATTCACCAAAACCATCAATTTCCTTTTCAAAAATCGCACGGAAAGCTTCAGGGGTGCCATCACGTCCGGTAAGGCCTGTACCGCCAGTAGCAACAACCACATCAATTCCGCTATCAGAAATCCATGTTCGTAACTGACTCGTAATAGTATCAAAATCGTCTGTTACAATAGTTCTTCCAGCGAGATGATGTCCATCCTCATTGATACGTCCAGCCAGCAAATCACCAGAACGATCTTCACTAGGTTTGCGTGAGTCTGAGACTGTTAAAACAGCAATATTAACCGCAACAAATTTAATCGACTTATTAATCCTTTTGTCATGATCCATCATTTTTGCCTTTCATCATGAAACCAGACAGCTCTGTTTCAAATTACGTCAATAAACACAATCAATTGGTCAAACTTTTGTTAGCAGCCATACTTGGAACAAACCGGCCACCATTCCCCGTGGCCAAACCCACTAATGCAGGCGCAGTCTGGCCGAACCGCTGGCGGTAAATACCAAGGTTGGAAATAACATTTTTCACATAATAACGCGTTTCACGCGCTGGAATTGATTCGACAAGCAAAAACGGATCACCCTGATGATCAACTTTGGCAAGCCACTTACGTAGGTTTCCAGGTCCACCATTGTAGGCGGCAAGCAATCTGATTAGCGAACTTTCAACAATTTTTTCATCCAGTAAATGCTGAATGTACGCCTGTCCCAATTTTAAATTTAACTCCGGCTCAAACAATTGGTGCCGCTTACGCCGAAGATAACCCTGATCACGCGCAATAAATGACGCAGTGGCAGGCATAAGTTGCATCAGACCAGCCGCTTTTGCGCTGCTTTTAGCGCGCGGATTAAAGCCAGATTCTTGACGCGAAATTGACCAGACAAGTGCCTCGTCAATACTATATTCAGCCACAAATTGTGGATGCGGATACAGCGCACCATACCAACTAACACCCGTATCCTTACGAATGATTTCAGCAATTCTAAATGCAAGTCCAGCCATGCCCTGTTCAGCTGCAAACCGCATTACCCCAATGCGGTATTGATCGGGCATTTCCATCCAGAGATATCGTAATTCGCGTTCAGCTGCATGCGTTTCACCAAGTTGCAACAACGCAAAAATACGATTGCCGCCAGGCATCTTGGACAACCAGTCAAAAAACTCCACATGAACGTTAGGAAGATCAAAAGAAATATCAATTTTCTGTCCAAGGGCATAGCGGGAGACCACACCGTAAAAACTGTCAATTTCACGTGCGGACAACTCCAGATACCGGACTGATTCAATAGGCCGGCCTTGCCGAAGCTCAATCCTGTGCGCCCAATAAGCAGCTGCACTACGCTGACCCGGACTAGCTTCTGCTAAATCCGCAAGCGTGCGAAAAAATTGTCCTGCAAGATTAATCTGGCCACTCCGCCAAGCTGCCAAACCACCCGCCCAATAGGCGAGCTGGGCATGAACTCCCCCAATACCAATGGCATAACGTGCCTGTCGAATAGCCTTTGAATCCACACCAAAAATAAAATAGGCATGCGCAATTTCACCTCGAAGCTGACCTTCTTCAGCGGCTGTCAAATAACGTTTGTTTTTTGATTCGTTGACAATATCTAGTGCACCAGATGGCCAGCCCTTGCGAATGGCACGGCGGATGCTACGAGCGACAAAAGCGGTTTGGGTTGGCGACGCGCGACCAACCCTTTTTTGCGGGATACGAGGACGATAACCATAGGCACCGGCCTGCCCATAACCATTTAAATAGCCTGCTTTTGGTGCTTTTGAACGTCTCGCATTTGCCGGTTTTCGGCGTTTTGCAAGCCAATAAATGCGGCTTGCGTCAGGATGATCATTATAAGAAACAAGCCAATTTGACAATTCTTTGAAACTGGAGCGCCAAGCTGTTGCATGAAGATAGCGTTGTGCCAAAATATGACCTGTCAGTAATGGGTCTTTCAGCCGACCCATTTCCCGAATAGCCTGTTTCATATCGCCCTGTTTTTGCAAGTCAATAAGGCGCTTATATTGGGCTATATCAAAACTATTGAGCGGTTGGGGAAGAGGCCCACTTTGAGCAGTCCCTGATGAGCTTATAATGATTAAAGCAATAAAAAAAAAACAGCCAAAATTTTTAACGTTGTTAACGTAACCGCATACACTAATGAACGGGCTAAATAAAAAAAAATTTGCAAATCTTAGAGCTAATTTTAAGATCATTAATATGGCCTTTGCATATTATGGTTGGCTAACACTGGGTAATTGTTGCCAAAATCCCACCGTATATTAGGTACCTTGTCACAACGGGATGATCAACTGGATTTATTATTTTTAACCTCCATATTAAGGCGGTCAACTATTAGCAGAAGGTCCTCAAACGCAAATCGCTTCTGAGCTGGAGAGCGCAACAGATAAGACGGGTGTAAGCTTGCCAGCGTTGGACGAATTATTCCATCACCAAAATCCATATCACACCAAGCACCACGCAACTTCATAATACCATCATGACTACCAAGAAAGAATTTAGCTGGTGCACCGCCCAAAAGTAAAACAATTTCTGGCTTAGCCAATTGGATATGACGTAAAAGCCAAGGCTTTAACATAATTAGCTCTTCACTTGTTGGGGTCCGATTGCCTGGTGGGCGCCAAGGTAACAAATTAGTCAAATAGGTTGATGTACGGTCAAGATTAAAGCTTTTCAGCATTTTATCTAGTAACTGGCCTGCATCTCCTACAAACGGTAATCCCACTCGATCTTCATCACGACCCGGCACCTCACCGATAATCATCAAACGAGAGCCTGCATTTCCATCAGCAAAACAAAGGTTGCTTGCCGTATGTTTCAACGGACACTCTTCAAGTCTAGCAAGACCTGCTTGCAAATTAGCAAGGCTTGTTATACTGGAAGGTGATGTGGGCGTACAAAGCTCGTATTCTGGCCCATTATTTTTTGAGCTAGTATCTGCCAATCTATTTTTTAAATCATTTTCTTTAGTTTTGTTTTCTGACGTTAGTGGTTTTGATTCCTCTTGTGGCACCACGACGGCATTTGGACCAGCCAGACCACCTGCAAGTGCGGATGATTCACCCATCCGAGCTTGCTGTGATGGTACAACTGGATAATCTAACAACGCTTCGTCAATACCCATGTCAAACTGCCATGTTAGCATCTCAATTAAATCATTTTGGTCAGGAATTTTTGCTATCATATATAAATTCACTAGATTTTGGTTGTTTCATCAGCTCAAAAATGCGCAATATTAATCTTGCATAGATGTCAAATTTTTTCAATTGTCTTGAAGGCAGTTTCAAGTCTTCTTATTTAGCGTAGAGCTTGGAAAAATATATAACATTGAAGACATAGGTAGGAATAATAATGGAACGAGAAGTGATGGAGTTTGATGTTGTAATTGTTGGTGGTGGACCCTCTGGTCTGTCAGCAGCCATTCGGCTAAAACAGTTGGCAGATGAGGCTGGGAAAAATATTGAAGTATGTATCATCGAGAAGGGCAGTGAAGTAGGGGCTCATATTTTATCGGGTGCGGTTCTGGAGCCGCGCAGCCTCAATGAACTTATTCCCGACTGGAAGGAGCGTGGTGCGCCACTCGATACGCCTGTTATTAATGATCAATTCATGTTTCTTACTGAAACTGGCAGTTTCCGCATTCCAACACCACCAAGCATGAAAAATCATGGCAATTATATTATATCTCTTGGTAATTTCTGCCGATGGCTTGGCGAGCAGGCTGAAGCGCTTGGAGTTGAAATCTACCCAGGCTTTCCTGCTGCCGAGATTCTCTATGATGATTGGGGACAAGTGAAAGGTGTGGCAACCGGTGATATGGGCATTGGCAAGGATGGCAAACAAACTGAAAATTACATGCGGGGCATGGAGCTTCATGCAAAACAGACTATTTTTGCCGAAGGCTGCCGTGGTCATTTAACAAAAACACTTTTTGATAAATTTTCACTCCGTGAAGGCAAAGACCCGCAAACTTATGCAATTGGTATCAAAGAACTATGGGACATTGATCCAGAGAAAGCACAACCGGGTTTAGCTTGGCATTCCGTCGGCTGGCCTTTGGCTAGCGACACTTATGGCGGATCATTTCTTTATCACCTCAATGGAAACCAAGTTGCTGTTGGTTATGTGGTTGGACTTGATTACAGCAATCCAAATCTATCTCCATATGAAGAATTTCAGCGATTTAAAAATCATCCAAGAGTACGTGATACATTTGCTGGTGGGCGTCGGGTTTCATATGGCGCTCGAGCATTGAATGAGGGGGGTTTTCAATCTGTACCAAAATTAACATTTCCGGGCGGTTGCCTCGTTGGATGCACAGCAGGCTTTTTAAATGTACCAAAAATTAAAGGCACACACACTGCGATGAAATCTGGAATGCTGGCCGCTGAGGCTGTTTTTAGTGTTTTAGATGATAAAAAAGAAAACCATGAACCAATAAGCTATGGGACGCTTATTCAAGAGAGCTGGTTATGGACAGAACTGTATAAAGTTCGCAACATTCGGCCAGGCTTTTCTAAAGGTCTTTGGCTTGGGTTAGTTCACGCTGCGATTGATACTTATGTCCTCTTAGGAAGAGCCCCTTGGACGTTAAAACACCACGCTGATCATAAAAAATTGAAGGCGTTTAAAGATGCGCCCAATATTGATTATCCGAAACCAGATGGGGTTATCAGTTTTGACCGAAATTCATCAGTTTTCTTATCCGGCACAAACCATGAAGAAAATCAGCCTTCTCATTTGAAGTTAAAAGATGCAGAAATTCCAATCAATTACAATTTGGCTATCTATGATTCGCCTGAACAACGTTACTGTCCTGCTGGCGTCTATGAAATCGTCCATAACGATGATGGCAGTGGTCCAAAATTGCAAATCAATGCGCAAAATTGCGTACATTGCAAAACTTGTGATATCAAGGATCCATTGCAAAATATTGTATGGGTAAGTCCAGAAGGTGGCGGTGGGCCTAATTATCCAAATATGTAAAAGTGAAATCAAGTGATTTGAAATCAGCTATGACAACAAATAAATCATTATCAACAGTTGGTAAAAGGTGGCATTTTCTTATACTTTTGGGCATGCTAATGGCCACAACTTTCAGCTCAATACCAACACTAAAAACTTTTGCATCAAATAATTCAAATGAACGCTTGGAAACAACAGAAGCAAATTTTTTGGCTGCGCGGCAAGCGCTGTATTTCAAGGACCTTAGGGCTTCTGCCAACTTCTATCTAGCCGCCCTGAATTTAGATCGCAACAATGCCAACCTGTTACAACAAGCCTTTTATACGCAATATCAGCTTGGTAATATCGATGCTGCTGCTGCACTAGCTCGTGATATGGAAGTGCTTAATATCACGAGCAGGTCTGCAAGTGAGCCAGCAACCGCGCAAGCAATCTTAATGGATGACTGGGATGCAGTTCTTGTTCTGGCTGATCATATTGCAGAAAATGTTCATTTCCAGCCAGTAGCGGCAATCATTCGAGCCTGGGCATTAGTTGCCAAGGGTCAAGGTGCGGCTGGATTGTCACATCTACTCGAAGCCGGTAGATCTAATATATCTGGCGATGAGTCAGTCTCTAATATATTTGTAATGCAAGCGGCTCGGCTGGCCGAATATCTTGGCAATTATAACGAAATGCTAACGTTGGCTAATCAGCTTTCTATTCGTAATGATTTATCATCACAGCTCATTATCCAAATTGCCAGCATCTATGCTCGCCATGACGAAAATGATAAACTAGAACAATTAATTGTTCGCTTACCAAACGGTTTTAACAAATCAAATTTGCAACAAAATCTTAAAACTCAATCATCCCCAAAAAAAATTGCTAGCCATATTTCAGCTGGGATAATTGATGTAAGCCTCGTCAATCCTCAGTTAAAGGCTAATGGCATGTTGAATGCTCGGCTTAGCTTAGCATTATATCTTGATCCACAATTAGACTCTGCAAATTTTCTGTTGGCGCAAGCCTTGCACGAAATGGGACAAAAAAAGCGTGCTGTTGAACAACTTTCAGCCATTGATGCAAAAGGAATTTGGGGCCAGCCACGCCTGCTTTTGCAAGCTGACATCAACAGAAATGAAGATATTTCTATTGCCCTGAGCTTTTTAGAAGGATCGGTGGACAAAGATAAAACCAATGCCTTTTTACAAAAGGAATTGGGCGATCTTTATCGTATATCTAATTCTTTTATTAAAGCTCGCAACGCATACTTAAAAGCTACCCACCTTGGATTAATATCAGCTGACCTTGACCGTAACCTTGGCATCACCTTCGAACAATTAGGGCAGGACCAGCTAGCAGAAAATAGCTTTAAAGACGCCCTACAAAAAAATCCTAAAGATCCTTACACACTCAATTATCTGGGGTATTGGTGGGCTGACGATGGCCGCAAACTTGATGAGGCAATCCAATTGATAGAGCAAGCGGTAAGGCTACGTCCACGAAGTGGTTACTTCGTAGATTCTTTAGGTTGGGTGCATTTCAAACTTGGGAATCTTGACCTTGCAGTCTCGTTTCTCGAACAAGCAACAATTCTTGAACCAACAGATCCAGTAATTAACGGACATCTGGGTGATGCTTATTGGGCAATAGGGCGCTATCAAGAGGCTCGGTTCAAATGGCAATATGCGCTGTCCATAGCGACTGAAGATGATTTAAAAGCTGAGTTTTTTGACAAAATTTCGCAATGATAGAAGTTTTAGCGCCAGCGAAGATAAATTTATTTTTACGGGTTTGTGGTAAAAATAATTTAGGTTTGCATCTTTTAGATTCACTTGTTGCTTTTACCGAATTTGGCGACCAATTGACTATTGAGCCAGCCAATGAGGATCGGTTTACTCTGGTTGGTGACTTTTCTGGCGTCATTAAAGTTAGCACAAAAAATAACTTGGTTATGCGTGCGCTTAATGCATTTCGAGATGCTGGGGGTGCCTTTGTTCAGTCCCACATTACATTGAAAAAAAAAATTCCGGTCGGGGCTGGACTAGGTGGTGGCTCAACAGATGCTGCTGCCCTTCTTCGTGCTCTGAACAAACACAGCCCTAAACCCCTTGAAGAAAAACAACTTTACGATATTGCTGTAACACTTGGGGCTGATGTTCCAGTATGTCTTGCAGGGGGTTGCCAGCGTATTTCCAGTATTGGTGAAATATTAACGCCACATGTTTTGCCAGAAATTGGCGCCATACTTTTAGCAAACCCAAAAATACCATTATCAACAGAGGATGTCTTTAGCAGCTTCACTGGACCATTCAGTGGATATGCTGGATCGCTGGAGATGTTTGACACCACCAGTCTTGTTAGGCTTGGCAATGATTTGACAGCGACTGCAATCACTCTTTTACCTGAGGTGGGTCTTTGTTTAGACCGTTTAATGGCGGCTGACGGTATAATTACAGCAAGTATGTCAGGAAGCGGTGGGAGTTGTTTTGCCTTTTTTGTTAATAAAACAAAAGCAAATGAAGCAGAACATCACATGAAGGCAGCTGGATTCTGGACTCAAGTTAGCCGTATTCGTCATCCACAAAAGTCAACATAACCATACAATTTTTGAATCATATTGCTAAATATCATGTTTTTAAAAGACATTCAGAAAAGAACGGGCTTGATTGCTTGGAACTTGGTCGCTAAATTGCAGCGTCCAACGGAGTGGGGCGTGGCCAAGTGGTAAGGCATCGGTTTTTGGTATCGTGTATCGTAGGTTCGAATCCTACCGCCCCAGCCATCCGTTTTTTAATATATTGGCGTCGTTGATAAAATGGCAGCTTCAGCTGGTTATCCGCTGTTGGCCCCTTTTGTTCCAAGGATTACCAAAATCAATAGCCTATAAGCGTTACGTTAATGAAAGCTGAAAATCCAAGGGCCCAAAATGAGTGTAACTATCAGTTTGATTAAGGGTGATGGAATCGGCATTGATGTAAGTGAAGCAGCTTTATATTTGGCGGAAAAAGCTTTGGCGAAAGTTGGTGTTGTCCCGCCAAAGATTTTTGAAGTATCAGCGGGAGCGGGATATTTTGCAGAAACCGGTTTAGACATTGAACCTCAGGGTGAGGAAAAAGCTGGTGATGCTGACGCAATTTTTATGGGGGCAATAGGCATGCCGAGTATTCGGCATGCCGATGGAACAGAAATTTCACCACATTTACGGCTTCGTGAACGATATAAGCTTTATGCTGGAGTTCGTCCAATTAAAGCCTTTCCTAACGTTCCAATGCCGTTAATTAGTCCTAAAACAAAAAATATTGATTTTGTAATTATCCGTGAGTCTAGTGAGGGATTATTTTATTCAGCAGCTGTTCATGGTCGAAGCAAGGTTATTAATGATTCTGTGTGTGATGAAACACTGCGTATTACCCGCGACACAAGTGAAAAATTACATGACTTTGCTTTTCGCTTCGCTACAAAACGCAAAGAAAAGGGGTATAAAGCTCAAGTCACTTGTGTGGATAAGGCCAACGTCTTCACAGCAATGGCATTTTTTCGGCAGATTTTTGACGAGGTTAGCTTAAGGTATCCTCTCATAAGTAAATCCTATCGTTATGTTGATGCAACTGCATTTGATTTGGTCCGTCACCCTTGGACAGCAGATGTTTTGGTCACAGAAAATATTTTTGGAGACATTCTTTCAGATTTGGCAGGCGCGCTTGTTGGAGGCATGGGTATGGCGGCCTGTGGTGAAATTGGAGAACAAATTGGTCTTTTTCAGCCAGCACACGGTAGTGGACCGGATATTATGGGCAAAGATATTGCTAATCCTTTAGCTGCAATAATGAGTGCTGGGCTGATGCTTGATTACCTCTCTGAAAAATTAAACGAGCCTGCTTATGAAGATGCTGCCAGAATCCTAAGCTCAGCAATTGAAACAGGTTTTGCATTTAATAGATTACGACCAATAGAATTGGGCGGTAATATGGGAACAAAAGCTATCACTAAAGAGATCTCATTTCTTTTGGATAGAGAAAATGCCTAAGCCAGCATCTAGTCAGCGAGCCGATAGCCCTTTTCAGTTGTTAATACTAACTGTGTTT
Source organism: Candidatus Puniceispirillum sp. (assembly GCA_028382965.1). Lineage (GTDB taxonomy): Bacteria > Pseudomonadota > Alphaproteobacteria > Puniceispirillales > Puniceispirillaceae > UBA3439. Next base: position 150,609 of record JAOEUK010000001.1, on the reverse strand, counting down.
TGTTGAATCGGTTTATTTTTTGGCGCAACCGGTAAATGTGAGTTTCCAATGTATGCGTGCTTAAACCATTCTGAAAGCCCCAGACTTCACACAGAATTTGACTTTTTGTTACCTCACCCGGAAAAGCTTGGTAGAGAAACTTTAAAATTGTTGCTTCTTTTTCAGTTAATTTTTGTACTTTTTTTGTACTAATTTCATGGAGCGTTTTATTTGCTGGTGTAAAAATTAAATCGCCAATTTCAAATTGAACATCACCCAACACAAAAGATTGACGCAGCTGTACGTGGATACGAGCTAACAGTTCACCCATACGCAATGGCTTTGCGATGTAATCATTCGCTCCAGCTTCAAGAGCAAGAATGGTGTCATCTTCAGACCCTTTAGTCGTCAGCATAATAATTGGTTTAGCAAACCCACCCCCGCGCAAACTCCGACAAATTTCGATGGCGTTCCCATCTGAAATTTCAATATCAAGTAATATTAAATCAGGGTTTGCATTTTTCAGGGTTGTGTCGAAATGAGCTACAATATCAGCCTCAAACACATGACTAAAACCTTCAACTGCTAATTGCTGTCGGACCGTTCCGCGTAGGTAAGAATCGGCATCAACTATTAAAATCCTTGCAGATGAAATAGCTTCCTTTTCTTTACTTGTTAGCAGCACTTGCATTTTCGATCACAACTCAATACATCAAAGACTCAACGTAAATAAGGATACTAGACAGGTAATCCAAGCAAGCTTAGCTTTTTCTTTTGACAATTGTATACCTTTTAAGAAGTGTGAAATTAGATCATGCACGATACCCGTGCAAAAAACGCATATTTGAAGACCGAGCGCGCCAGTGCTGAATTACGCCGAGGTGGCTACGTCATGTTAAGGCATAATAATGGCGAAGCTGCTCTGTTTCTTGGTGCAGAATTTGTTGACGAAGATGATATTTTAATTTTGAGTAAACTTGCTGGTTCTGGCCCGCTTCTAGTGCTAACGTCCAATCGAATAAAAAGCTTAGGACGTTCAATTCGTGAAAACTGGCCTGTTGCTACAATAGCTCTCACTCGCCGTCATTTTGGTGATGTGTTTGGTCTAGCGTTTGGTCAAACCAGCCTGGATAATGAATTAAATATCGTTGCCGAACAGACCGGCTCAATTGCTGATCACGCGACTCGTCTTTTACGAAAAGCTAAGTTATTGCCTGCTGCATTATTAACACGACTTCCATTTCGTGATTTTGCTGCGCAAGACCGCTTTGCGCTAGAACATAATCTTCTAATCCTTGAAGCAAGAGATCTTGAGTTGCAGCAACCACAGGCTGAAACAGTGATGCGAATTGCGGCACGAGCAAAGGTGCCATTAGCAGTCGCTGAAAATGCCGAAGTCGTAATGTTTCGAGCTGAAATTGGTGGCGAAGATCACTTTGCAGTATTAATTGGCTCTGGCGCCGAGGAACAAACACCACTTGTTCGTTTGCATTCACAATGCATCACTGGTGATGTTTTAGGCAGCCTAAAATGCGACTGTGGAGATCAATTGCAAGCGGCTATGAGCCTTATGGCCAAACAAGGTGGAGGAGTACTCATTTATCTGGCCCAAGAAGGTCGTAATATTGGCTTGCTAAATAAAATGCGTGCTTATGCCCTTCAAGATAAGGGACTAGATACAGTTGATGCTAATCACGCACTTGGATTTAACACCGACGAGCGAGTTTTTCTTCCTGCAGCGCGTATTCTTGATGCACTTGGCATAACTGAATTGCGACTGATTACCAATAATCCAGATAAAATTAGCCAACTGGAACAATGCGGCATTGCAGTAAAAAGCCGTGTGCCTTTGGCATTAGCTAGTAATCCGTATAATCAGGAGTATCTAACCACTAAAAAGAATCGAACCGGTCATTTAATTAATGAAGATAAAAAGTCAGGATAACGTTAGGGCTCACGGGTCCCAAAAATAGCTGATCCAACTCGAACAGCACTAGCCCCAAAAGCAATGGCCTCTTCAAAATCATCACTCATTCCCATCGACAGTTTTACAATTTCATTACGATTAGCGATTGTTTGTAAAAGAGCAAAATGCATGGAAGGCTCTTCACTAAGTGGCGGTATACACATTAACCCAGTGACATTTAGTTTTAAATCATCGCGACAGTAAGAAATAAACTTATCTGCTTCCTTCGGTGCTATGCCAGATTTTTGTAATTCTTCACCAGTATTTACTTGAATATAATACTCAATTTGCCGGCTTTGACTTGCCATTTCATTAGCAAGTGCTTTAGCAAGTTTTACCCGGTCAACCACTTGAATCACGTCAAACAATGCCACTGCGTCACTCACCTTATTGGTTTGCAAAGGTCCAATTAGGTGCAGTGTTAAATCAGGATGAACTGCCCGGCGATGTACCCACCGATTTTGAGCTTCTTGAACTCGATTTTCACCAAAAACCCTAACTCCAGCCGCTAAAGCAGCATTAATACGATTCTCAGATTGGCGCTTGCTAACTGCAATTAACTCTACTGATTGATTTTTACCCATGGTTTGAAAATGTTTTTCTTGTGATACCAGTATTTTTGCTTGGATATTTTTTAAATTATCAATAACCAAGTCAGGACTTTCTTCTGACATAAAATTCCTCGATATTTAATTAATTTTATTTGTGATTTAGTTTATATGAAAACACAAGCCAACCGCATAATTAACAACGTTACTTCGATTTGAAAGCGATTTTTTATTTTCCTGCTATTTTTTTACGATAGAATTACTATGGAATGTATCGTGTGTTTAACGTTACAATTAAAGAATTGTGATAAAAATATCACACGTTAAGAAAAAATACATGCCCTGAGTGAATCATTCCTTGTTATTCCAGTCATGTTAAATAGTTTAAGGGTATTGTTAATGGTGACAATAATTTCTCTAAGGGAGATTTATATTATGCGTAAGGTTCTTCTTGCGACTACTGCTCTAGTAGCTATGAGCGTAACTGGTGCACAAGCTGATGTTTCAATCAGCGGTAACCAGAATTTTGAAATGAAAGATAATGGTACTGCAACAACTTGGTTCCAGGACGGTGACGTTCAAATCAAGAGCACTAACACAACAGATAGTGGTCTAACACTCACTGCAGCACACCACATCAATACTTCTTTGACAACAGCAGCGGCAGTCAACGCAGGTACATCTATTGGCCAGCACCTCGATGACTCATATGTTGATATTGCAGGTGAGTTTGGTTCAATTCGTTTAGGCCAAACCGACGAGGCACTTGATCGCATGGATGGGGCAATGCCATCAAACTGGGACGAGTCAGGCAACGGAGGCTTTGCAATCGGTGGTGACAAAACAGCAGCATCCATCATACTTCCAGCAGTTTCTGGCGCTACTATCTACGCTTCAAGTACTGCAGAAGGCACTTACTCCGGTATGGGTGTCAACTACACAAGCGGACCAGTTACAGCAATGTACCAGTCAGGTACCAATGGTACTGCAAACCAAACCCTCATTGCCGTTAACTTTACAATGGCAGGCCTAACAGTTGGCTTTGGTGCAGGCGACGATGAGCCTGGTGGCGGCGTAGCAAAGGTTGAGCATTCAGCAATGGGTGCAAAGTACACAGTAAATGAAGCTCTTAAAGTGTACTATACATCACAAAAGATAAAAGGCGGATCTACAGCCAATGCTATCGGTGGTTATTACCAAGTTGCTCCTGGATTACAGTTAGCAGCTGAAACTGCAAACAGCGCAGCTTCACCGTCTGTAACATCAACATACGGTCACGTAAAAGTAAGCTTCTAATCGAACATTAGAAATGCAGTATGTTTAAAGGGAGGGTTTATAATCCTCCCTTTTTTCTTTATAATTTTACCTTTTTTCTGCATTGTTTGGCATAGTTATTAATCTAAAGGAGCCCAAAATGATAAACGCTTTGAGAATTGGAAATATTATTTATTCTACCAAGCTTTTTTCATTTGGAGTATTAATACTATTAGCAGCTTGTTCCAACATCAAAACATCAACTGAAAACCCACATCTAGAGCCAGAGCCCGTATCAATTTTAACAGGCAAGGCAGGTGGAACAAAAATCTTAGATTTAGGCTCAAGCGATAATCTGAACAATAACATGCCTGTTAACGCTCTTTTGTGGCGTGCAGCCCTTGATATTGCTTCATTCGTTCCTCTTGATGATGTTGATACCTTTGGCGGTAGCATCATTACCGAATGGCATCATCCAAAATCTGATCCAAGTAACCGTTTAAAATTAATCATATTCGTTATAGGACGAGAATTACGCTCAGATGCTATTCAAGTTCAGGCTCATGTTCAAAAACGGAGTGGTGAAGAATGGATTAGCGCTGGTCGAGATGAATCTCTCAGCAGAAATGTAGAAAATTTGATCCTTACTCGTGCTCGTGAATTACGATCTAATATGACAGCTACTATTGAATAATAATTATGACAACAAGTTTTATACCTTCAATTTATGCCAACATTATTAAAATGGACTGTCAATCAATGGTGGCTTTAAATGAAATGCCATATAGCTAACCCTTGTCCAAGTGGCTGGATTATTAGATCACAGAATGAAAAACGAGATAGATGACTAAAGGATAGCTTTTATGAATTATTATGATGCTCCATCTATTGAGAAAAAGTGGCAGGAAAAATGGGAAAAAGCTAATTGTTTTTTAGCTAGCATCGACCACGCAAAACCAAAGTATTATGTTTTAGAAATGTTTCCCTACCCATCAGGCCGCATACATATGGGTCACGTGCGTAATTACACTCTTGGCGACGTGGTTGCTCGTTATCGCAGAGCCAACGGATTTAATGTCCTTCACCCAATGGGATGGGATGCATTTGGCCTGCCTGCAGAAAATGCGGCAATAGAAAGAGGTGTTCATCCTAGAAAATGGACAACCGAAAACATTATCTCAATGCGAACCCAACTAAAACGCATGGGCTTATCCTATGACTGGTCAAAGGAGTTAGCTACCTGTAAGCCTAACTATTATAAACATGAACAGAAAATGTTTCTTAAATTTTTGGATGCGGACCTCGCATACCAGAAAGAAAGCTGGGTTAATTGGGATCCTGTTGAGAATACTGTTCTAGCCAATGAACAAGTTGTTGACGGGCGAGGTTGGCGATCTGGAGCACTTGTTGAGCGTAGACTCTTATCACAATGGTTTTTGAAAATCACTGATTTTGCGGATGAACTTTTAGAAGCCATAGGCAATCTTGATCAATGGCCAGACCGTGTCAGGCTAATGCAAAAAAATTGGATTGGAAAATCAGAAGGCGCAAAAATCAAATTTGCTCTTGAAAACAATCCGGCGCGCGAACATCATCATATTGAAGTCTTTACAACACGTCCTGACACATTGTTTGGGGCTTCTTTTATTGCTATTTCCCCAAATCATCCCCTCTCACTAGCCATTGGTAAAACCAATAAGGTAGCAAAAGCTTTTATTTCTGAGTGCGCTAAACTTGGAACATCAGAAGCATCCCTAGAAACTGCAGAAAAAAAAGGTTTTGATACTGGATTAATTGCTACCCATCCACTTGATGCGTCAATAAAGCTACCAGTTTATATCGCTAATTTTGTGTTAATGGATTATGGAACAGGGGCCGTTTTTGGCTGCCCAGCGCATGATCAAAGAGACCTTGATTTTGCCAACGCTTATGGGTTAAACATCTTACCTGTTGTTTTGCCGTATGGTAAAACGGCTGAAAATTATACTATCACCAACATTGCTTATACAGGCAATGGTGTTTTGTTTAATTCTCATGATTGGAATGGTCTCGATATTGACGCCGGTAAGAAAACCGCCATCGAATCCCTAATAGCCGCTAATGCTGGAACAGCTGAAACAACCTATAGACTGCGTGATTGGGGGGTTTCAAGGCAACGATATTGGGGTTGTCCAATCCCAGTCATTCATTGCAAAATTTGCGGTGCAGTATCAGTCCCAGAAAGTGATTTGCCTGTTACTTTGCCTGAAGATGTGGATCTTTCAACCAGCGGCAACCCTTTGGCAAATCATCCAACTTGGAAATATGTACCTTGCCCAAAATGCCAAGGCGACGCTGAGCGTGAACAGGATACATTCGATACATTCTTTGAGAGCTCTTGGTATTTCTTACGCTACGCAGATCCAGAGTATGCCGACGGAATCAACAGCAGGGCAACAGCTTATTGGTTACCAGTAGATCAATATATAGGTGGTGTTGAACATGCTGTTTTACATTTGCTGTATTCACGATTTTTTACACGCGCTCTATCAAAAGTTGGCTATTTAAACCTTGATGAACCATTTACAAGCTTAATGACACAAGGCATGGTTTGCCATCAAACCTTTAAGGATCAAAATGGTAAGTGGCTTTTCCCAAATGATGTCATGAAAGAAGGCAGTGACTGGATAACCGTTGCCGGAGGACATCCTGTCGTCGCTGGCCGTATAGAAAAGATGAGCAAGTCAAAAAAGAATGTTGTTGATCCAGAGCTAATTATAGAAAATTATGGCGCGGATACAGCCCGCTTATTTATGCTATCAGATTCACCACCTGAGCGCGACATGGAATGGACTGAGTCTGGCGTTGAAGGGGCCGCACGATTTTTAAAACGCGTCTACCAAATGGCTCAAGACCCGACTTTAGCACCTGTTGGCGCAACCATTCTGCCGGATAGTGAAGGTAGTGCACGTACTCTAATACGTGTGGTACATAAGTCGATCATCAGCCTATCTGATGATATTGAAAATTTCCGCTTTAATAGAGCCGTTGCCCAACTTCATATACTTGCTAATACAATTACAAATGTTAAATTGGCTGATAGGGGAGCGGCTGAAGCTAAACGTTTTGGAATTGAAACTTTGGCGCAATTATTAAGCCCACTATCGCCACATGTTGCAGAAGAAATTTGGCAATGTCTTGAGCACGATAATATGCTGGCGAATGGCACTTGGCCAAAAGCGGATGAATCCATTGCAACTGATGACAAAGTCAATATCGGTATTCAAGTAAATGGTAAACTCCGTGATACAATTAGTCTACCACGTGATAGTGATAATGCTGATGCAGAGGCAAGAGCACTAGAATCCCCAGCTGTTCTAAGGTATCTTGATAATAAGGCGCCAAAAAAAATTATAGTTGTTAAAAATAGGATTATTAATGTGGTTATTTAGTCCAATTTATAAAAAGGCAGTCCAAAATTTTAGCAAATTTGTTAGTTTGTCAGTCTTCACATTGATGGTAAGCGGATGTAGCGATATAAACATACATCAGTTAGATAAGAATATTCAAAAGAAGCTTCAAATGGTTTCTGTGCCTGACATTAGTACCCGTGAAGGCCAGCTCTACGTAAGAGAGTTACGTAATCTTTTTCATGTTGGTGGCAAAACACATGAAAAATATAAACTGACAACAAAAATTTACAGTACCGCTTCGGGCACTCAATCATTAGAGGGTGCTAGTTCAACATTAAAAAAAATGACAATGGAAGCATCATTTACTCTTTATGATGTGGAGTTAGGCAAAGCCCTTGTTAGTGACACTGTTGTAGGAGATGCGGCTTTTGGAACTGTATCATCCCTTTTTGGACAAAGTAAGGCGGTAACTCATTCAAAGGAACGACTAGCAATATTGCTTGCCCAACGAGTAGTTCGTCGGCTACAGCTATATTTTCTTGAGCACGAGCAGAGATAGAATTTTCAAAACATGAAAATTGTGCCTCGCCAAATAAATACTTTTCTGGAAAATCCACCAGATGAAATTGCCGCTGTGCTTTTTCATGGTAATGATCTTGGATTGATAGGTGAGCGGGCCAAACTCTTTGCTAATAAGTTTAGCTGTGATCTTGAAGACGTCTTTTCCGTTACACGTTTGAATGGCGAAATGTTGGTTAGAGAAACGGGTTTAATTTCCGATTCAGCTTCCGCAATCCCACTTACTGGCACACAAAGACTCGTTTTGGTAAAAGGACGCGGTACTGAATTGCTCTCTGCATGCAAGCTAGCATTAACCAACCCGATTTCTGGCGCTATAATCATAGTTGAAGCCACTGAAACAACCACCAAACATGCAATTGTAAAACTTTTTGAAACCACCAAACATGCGGCGTCAATTGGTTGTTACGCTGATGGAATTAAAGATATTTATGCCCTAGCCAAAAAGATTTTTGCAATAGACAACATTAAGGCAAGCACTGATGCTCTCGATATTATTGCTCTCCGACTTGGCAGTGACCACGCTATATCAAGACGTGAGATTGAAAAACTAGCTTTAATGGCTGGCCCTAGTGGAACACTTGATGCTGATAGTGTTCACATTGCACTTGGTGATAGTGCAAACCTTGCCATAAATGATATTGCCGAAGCACTGGCAAGCGGGACGGTGAGGAGGCTTCAACAGTCATTACAAAAAGCATGGTACGAAGATATGAATGCTGTGATGATTGTGCGCGGCTGTCAAAGCTATTTTCGACAATTAGGGTTAGCCGGTTATGCCATGGCTAGTGGCGAATCCGCCCAGAATGCAATCCGCTGCCTAAAGCCACCTATACATTTTAAGCTTCAGGATCGTCTGCAAGTGCACCTGCAGCGCTGGCAGCCTCATCTCGCAATGGATGTAGTAAACCGATTACAAGACATTGAATTCCAACTGAAATCTAACAAAATTGATGATCGGGTGTGTACCGCACAAAGCCTTCTTGGGATTTGTCTCCGCTCCCCCTACTAATGAATTCCAAGTTTAGCTAAGAAACCAGTTATTTGATCCAAAGATCGGCAGTCAATTGTAACCTTGCCGCATTCCCTAGTCTCGTCCCATTCAATATTTACCGCCAGCCCAAGCTTGACCGCTGCCTGTTGTTCAAGGGCCTTTGTATCTGATGATTTTTTTGGCTTTTTCTTTAATTTATTCACCTTACTTTCGCCTTGTTTAGCCAACACTTCCACTTGGCGTGCCGACAGCCCTCGCGCAACAATAGATTTGGCCAGCGCTTCAGCTTGTTTATGGCCAATCAAGGGTCGCGCTTGCCCCATTGTAATCTTTCGATCAAGAAGAAGCGTTTGAACCAGTTCTGGCAATAACAGCAGGCGCAAAATATTGGCAATATGGCTTCTAGATTTTCCAATAATTTCAGATAGTTGTGCTTGTGTATAGCGGTTAGATTCCAACAATTTGTGATAGCCCTGCGCTTCTTCAATAACACTTAAATCAGTGCGTTGGATATTTTCAATAAGTGCAATTTCATAACATTCAGAATCAGCTAAATCTCGAATAATAGCAGGCACTTCATAGGTTTTTGCCAGTTGCGCGGCGCGCCAACGCCGTTCGCCAGCAACTAGCTGGAATCGTAAATTATTTTCTGGATTTGGCCGTAACAGTATTGGCTGAACAATGCCATTTTTGCGAACCGATACTGCTAATTCTTCAAGGCCAGCTTTATCAAACCGTCGCCGTGGTTGCCAGGGGCCAACATTAATCCACTCAACGGGTATTTGTCTAAAACCAGTTATTTGCGGGTTTCCAATTGAATTGGGCTGAAGATTGGACGATGCCGTTGCTGTCATTGCGACACCACTATCCCCAAGAAGAGACGATAATCCCCGCCCAAGGCCGCGAGCAGCTGGTTTTTTTGGCACTTCTTTATTTAAGGAGAAATTTGACGACATTAAAAAGCTTCCTTTTCTTGATTCAAAAATTCAGCAGCAAGCGCAACATAGGCTTGCGAGCCAGCACAATGTAGATCGTACATCAATACTGATTGGCCAAAGGACGGCGCCTCAGAAACACGAACATTTCTTGGAATAACAGTATCATAAACCATGTCTCCAAGATGTTGGCGAACGTCACCTGCAACCTGCTCAGACAGTTTGTTGCGGCTATCATACATTGTTAGAACTATCCCCTGCATAGCTAAATCTGGATTTAATCCTGCTCTAACCGTTTCAATGGTTCGCATTAATTGAGACAAGCCTTCCAGAGCGTAAAACTCGCATTGCAATGGCACTAAAACGCGATTAGCTGCACAAAGTGCATTGACTGTCAAAAGTCCAAGCGATGGGGGACAATCGATTATAATATAATCATAATTTGGAATACCGAGCTTTAATGCGTCTAATAACTGGAACTCTCGGCGATCTACCGCTGTTAGTTCAACTTCTGCTGCCGAGAGATCAACCACAGCTGCGATTATATCAAGACTTGGGACCGAGCTAGGCTTAATGGCTTCCAGAATACCAACCTCGCCAGTTATAAGTCGATAACTATTAGCCTGACGGTCTTTGGGATTGATACCAAGCCCTGTAGAGGCATTTCCCTGTGGATCAAAATCAACCAACAACACTCGACGTCCGCACGCCGATAAAGCTGTTGCCAAATTAACAGAAGTGGTTGTTTTTCCAACACCACCTTTTTGATTAGCAATTGCTATAATGCGCGCTGTAGAAGTCATATTAGCAAACCTTGACGTTTGTCAGTCTTATCGAAGCACCAACAGTGATAACATTTAATTTAACATTTATTTTTCATCTCTAAAACGACACCATCTGGGCTAGAAAGACTCGGATAAGTCGTCGGAATCATATTGGAATAAGTTTGTAAGTTGGTCAATTCTTCTTGCACTGAAGCACTCTTTAGAAACAAACAAACAGTATCCTTGTTTATCTGATTTTTTAATATTTTCAATAGTTTAGGAACAGGAGCTACTGCGCGAGCGGTAATTACATCAGGAAACATATTCGTCATTTTTTCAATCCGTTGATTATGAACCTTTGCTGGCAAGCCAAGTAAACGAATTACCGTTGACAAAAAAATTGCCTTCCGCTGATCTGATTCAACAAGATCAACCTGCACACCTCCCATGATTGCCAACACAAGCCCAGGAAACCCTGCACCACTGCCAACATCGAGTATATGTTTAGTGTTTGCAGGATAAAAAGCCACTAGCTGCGCAGAGTCTAAAATGTGACGTTGCCAAGCATGCACTAACGTACTGCTAGCGACCAAATTGATTCGAGGCTGCCATTTCTCCAATAAGGCTAGATACTCTTGAAATTGACTTATTGTTTCACGTGAAACATTCAGGAGCTCACCAATCTCCTCAGCTGTCACGATACAGCCCTGATGTCTATATTTTTTTGCCGCCGCTTTATATGACGAAGCACTGCAACCACCGCAGCTGGGGTCAAGCCAGGAAGACGGTTTGCGTGGCCAATGGTTTCAGGCTGGCGAAGGCATAATATATCTTTTGACTCAGCAGATAAGCCCCCCACAGATGCAAAGTCGGTATGGGCCGGTATAATTACCGCTTCATCACGCCGCAATGCATCAATGTCCGCCTGTTGCCGCCCAATATAGCCTGAATAACGGTAATCAGCCTCGAGTTGACTATGAAGAAACGGTGGTATCGCCTCAAGATCTGGCCAAAGATGTAGAAGTTTAGTAATGCTAATTCCTTCCAGCGCAAGTAAATTAGCGGCGCTACGCGCGCCTCCATCCCGTGAAACTGGGAGGCCAGCGGCAGCAACCGCTTTGGCCGATCGCTTATCTGTCTGCAACATTGTCCGTGCTGCGGTAAGGGCCGCTTCCTTGCTATACCAAGCCTTTTGACGTAGTCGGCCAACACAGCCAATTGCGAGCCCTCGATCAGTCAGACGCTGATCTGCATTATCAGCCCTTAACAACAGCCTATATTCAGCCCGAGAAGTAAACATCCGGTAAGGTTCTGGAACACCTTTGGTGATCAAATCATCAACCATTACGCCGATGTAGGCATCAGCACGATCAAGCACGAATGGCTTATAATCCACCCCATTTCCAACCAGTAAAGCTGCATTCACACCAGCAATTAATCCTTGCGCCGCAGCTTCTTCATAACCAGTAGTGCCATTGATTTGGCCCGCAAGATAAAGACCTGGGAGTGACTTTACTGCAAGAGAGCGACGCAAGGTCCGAGGATCAACAAAATCATATTCGATTGCATAACCAAATTGCAAAATTTTAGCTGATTCTAATCCAGGAATTGACGCGATCATGGCTGTTTGAACATCGCGTGGTAGGCTTGTAGAAATACCATTTGGATAAACAGTCAGATCATTTAATCCTTCAGGTTCAAGAAATATCTGGTGAGATTCCTTTTTAGCAAACCTATGAACCTTATCCTCAATCGATGGGCAATAACGCGGACCCTTGCTTGATATTTGACCACTATAGATCGCAGATAAATGAATAGAATCTTTAATAATTTTATGGGTTTGCGGAGTTGTACGAGTGATACCACAAGAAATCTGCTGCACATTAATTTTATCGGTAAGGGTGGAAAAAGGTATAGGTGGGTCATCAGCCTGCTGCATCTCAAGACTAGCCCAATCGATGCTATTGCTGTCAAGCCGTGCTGGTGTTCCTGTCTTTAGCCGTCCAAGTGGCAAACACATATCTGCCAATCGCGCAGCAAGCTGATTTGATGGAGCTTCACTGATTCGACCTGCGGGTGTGCGCTCAGCTCCAAGATGAATGACGCCACCAAGAAACGTTCCGGTTGTCAGCACTATAGCAACGCAGTGATAATTTCGGCCATTCTCAGTAACTATACCATCAACCCGATCACCACCCTGACTTTTTTTAACTAAAATATCACCAACTGCAGCTTCGATAATTTGGATGTTATCATGCTCGGCGAGAAGATTCTGAATTGCATCACGATATAAAGCCCGGTCCGCTTGTGCACGTGGACCATGAACAGCTGGTCCACGTGACTTGTTTAACATTCTAAACTGTATTCCAGCACGATCAATTGCCCGACCCATAATACCATCGAGTGCATCTATTTCACGAACTAAGTGGCCCTTCCCAAGTCCCCCAATGGCAGGATTACAGGACATTTCTCCAATACGGTCAGCCCGCATTGTAATCAGACCAACCGATACGCCCATTCTCGCCGCCGCTGCAGCCGCTTCACAGCCAGCGTGTCCACCACCAACAACAATGACATCAAAACGATCTGTCACAATCTTTCCACTTTCATCTATCTACTGGCCAAAGATATTAAATCAAATCGCTGTTATGCCGGTTTTTTCTCTATTTTCCAATACAAAAGGCTGAAAAGATGCTTTCAAGAAGTTCCTCAACATCAATTTCCCCAGTAATACGGCCTAAAGCACCTGTTGCAGCGCGGAATTCTTCAGCAGCAAGCTCTGGTTCACGTTGAAAATTATGAGTCACAGCGCGGGTAAGTGCATCATACGCAATTTGCATCGCCTTTCGGTGACGTTGACGAGTAATAATCACACTGCCTTCAGTGTGATTTAAAGGCACTAAACACTTTTCCAGTGCCTTAACCAACTTACAAATATCAGCCGGACTTTGCGCTGACATTACCAGCATGCTATCTAATTCAATGCTAGCATCCTCAAAAATACCACAATCAGCCTTGTTTAAAACGTAAAATATCTGGCCTTTAATCATACCACTGTCTGTTACTTGCCGTTCAATGGATTTATTAATCTTGTCACGGGCGTCTTGCCAGCCTTTATCACTCCCATCCAGAATGATGAGCACTAAATCAGCGCTAGCGGCTGCCATAATAGATCGCTTAATACCTTCGCTCTCAATCTCACCACTAGCATCACGAATTCCTGCTGTGTCACGAATTGTTACTGGTACACCATGAAAATCGAGTTGGATTTGGACGATATCCCGTGTTGTACCAGCCTCATTGGACACAATTGCAGCATCACGACCGGCAAGCGCATTCAAAATTGTTGATTTTCCTGCATTTACTGGGCCGACCAACGCCATAACCACGCCGTCACGAACTAATTCGCCAACGCCGCCATCATTAAGATTTTTTAACAAGGCTGACGCTAGAGCCTTGGTGCTGCTGCGCAAAGAATTTTCAATTTCTAACGGTAAATCTTCATCACTAAAATCAATTAAAGCCTCTAATCTAGCAGCGATAGTAATGAGCTCAGCTCGCCATGACATTACTGGCGCCCTAAGTGCCCCATCGATCTGCGCCCATGCCTGATGAAGCTGAGCTGGAGTTTCGGCATCAATCAGATCTGCAAGCCCTTCCACACCTAACAAGTCCATTTTCCCATTCATAAAACTACGTTTTGTAAATTCACCGGGTCCTGCAACACGGAACCCATCCTTTGTTCCTAACAAATCTATAATTGCGTCGATAACTGCAAGGCTCCCATGACAGTGAATTTCACATACATTTTCACCTGTGCTGGAGTATGGCGCTTTCATGAACAAGATAATGACCTGATCTAATACTTTTCCTTCTTGCATTAGCCTTGCTATCCCAAACTGTCCAGCTACTGGGCAGGGAACAGAAAACAATGCTGGTGCTGACGCAGCTTCAGCACCACTAACTCGTATAACTGCAATTGCTGACCTCCCAGGAGGGGTAGCTACTGCAAAAATAGTATCATCAACTTCTACGCTCATATTCTTTTCATCTCTGACTAATTCTGATAGCTTTTATCTAAAGTGAACGGATGCTGACAACAAGACCATATTTTCTACGATCCCTATATTAACTAGTAGACACGCTTCTTTAAGGATGATTTCATGCAAAAAATTAACGAACCACTAATTAAATTTTACATGTCTACCTTAAAAACCAACTTTGGCTGGATACGGCCGATTAGTGATGGCGCAAGCTTAATACGCCTTGATTGGAATCAGACTGGGTGGGACGAACCAGACCACCCCGACAGTGTTTCACGTGAAACAATCTTTCAGCTTCAAGCTTATTTCAATAATAAACTTTGTAAGTTTACACTCCCTTTGGCACCTGCTGGAAAAACTGATGCCAGCCAACATTGGCTTAATGTTATGGCAAAAATCCCCTATGCCACACTCATCACTTACGCCGAGTTTGCTAGAATCGCTGGCAAACCTAACGCAGCACGCACTGCAGGAACTGCATGTGCAACTAACCCAATCCCAATAATATATCCTTGCCACAGAATAATACGAACCGATGGAGGGTTGGGAAATTATGGAAGTGGAAGTAATCTTCCGCCAACACACAGTACTAATTTAGCACGTAAGGCAGGCTTATTGCACCTCGAGTCCAAAGGAACCACACGTCTAAGACGTAGACAGCCGGATGCGACATATCTTACAGCGCCCTCAAAATGAATAATAAATAGTTTCAGGAACGGTTTATTGTTTAGCTGTTCATGTGGTCAAAAAATTCATCATTACTCTTTGAATTCTTTAACTTATCTACAAGAAACTCCATCGCATCGACAGAACCCATTTGCATCAATATCCTGCGCAACACCCACATTTTCGCGAGCGTACCTTTATCTACTAACAATTCTTCCTTACGCGTGCCGGATTTCGTGATATCAATCGCTGGAAACGTTCTTTTATCTGACAATTTTCGATCCAGAATAACCTCGCTATTGCCAGTACCTTTAAATTCCTCAAAGATCACTTCATCCATACGTGATCCAGTTTCAATAAGTGCGGTAGCGATGATCGTCAAAGAACCGCCTTCCTCTATATTACGAGCCGCACCAAAAAATCGCTTTGGCCGCTGTAAAGCATTTGCATCTACACCGCCAGTAAGCACTTTACCCGACGATGGTACAACAGTATTATATGCTCGTGCCAGTCGTGTAATTGAGTCTAATAAAATCACCACATCACGTTTGTGTTCAACTAGCCTTTTTGCTTTTTCTATTACCATTTCAGTTACTTGCACATGTCTTGAGGCGGGCTCATCAAAAGTTGACGAAATCACTTCACCACGAACCGAACGTTGCATGTCTGTCACTTCTTCAGGCCGTTCATCAATCAAGAGAACAATCAGGTACACGTCTGGGTGGTTTTCTGAAATTGCATGAGCAATACTTTGAAGCATCATGGTCTTGCCGGTGCGTGGCGGTGCAACAATTAAACCACGCTGACCTTTACCCATTGGGGATATAAGGTCGATAACACGCGGTGTATTGTCTTTTTTATCTGGGTCAAAAGCTAACTCAAGGGTAAGTTTTTCTTCAGGATAAAGGGGTGTTAAATTGTCAAAATTTATACGGTGACGAACCGCGTTTGGTTCTTCAAAATTAATTGTTTCAACCTTTAACAGTGCAAAATAACGCTCACCGTCCTTTGGTGCACGGATTTGACCTTCAACAGTGTCACCAGTGCGAAGACTAAATCGTCGTACTTGACTAGGCGATACATAAATATCATCTGGTCCAGGTAAATAATTTGACTCAGGCGCACGTAAAAACCCAAATCCATCAGATAAGATCTCTAAAACACCACTTCCATAAATAGCTACATCATTATCAGCTAGTTGTTTCAAAATAGCGAACATGATGTCTTGTTTACGAAGTGTGCTTGCGTTTTCTATCTCTAACTCTTCAGCATACGCCAAGAGATCCGCTGGTGACTTTGCTTTCAATTCTTGTAAATGCATAATTTTACTCTGATGGGAGAAAGTAGAAGATGGAGTGGCGATCATATAATTGCAATGTAACGGCCAGCTAAGCTGAAATTAATAAACGACGTGATTAATTTTTAATCTCATAAAAGAACGGCATTTAAAAAAATGGTAAAATCAGTAGTGTCACAATTACAACGGTTTTGCAACAGCCATAACTACAATAATAATCACTAAAACAGTCGGAATTTCGTTCCAGATCCGATAGGCTTTTGAAGATAAAGGTTTGTCATCATTTTCTAATAAGCGACGCATTTTAGAAAATTTTCCATGCACTCCAGCCATTAAAAATACTGCTACAAATTTGATTTGAAACCAGACTTCATAAACTAATCCGTGATTCAGTGCTATAAGCCATAAACCGAAAATAAAACTTGCTATCATTGCTGGCGTCATAATGGCTTTTAATAGTCGCCGTTCCATTACTTTAAAAGTTTCGGCTTGCACTGAACCTATCTGTGACTGTGAATGATATACAAATAATCTTGGTAAATACAAAAGCCCAACCATCCATGAAATAACTGATAAGATATGAAGAGATTTGATAATTTCATAGCTCATTTCAACAATCCTAACGGTTTCTTATATAATCGATCATAATCTGAACGTTTTCTACTGGTGTTTGTGGAGTAATGCCATGGCCTAAATTAAAAATGTGTGGCCGATTGTGAAATGCTTCTAAAATATTATCTATGTCTCGAAACATTTCTTTTCCCGAACCTAACAAACTTATCGGATCTAAGTTACCTTGAACAGGTAAATTTTTTGGTAAATTTTTTTCGGCCCACATTGGGTTAATGCTATGATCTAATCCAATCGCGTCTACTCCACTCTCATTAGCAAAATTTATCAGTCCATCACCAAATCCTTTAGGAAATCCTATAATAGGTTGTTTATATCCTTGCTTGCGGACACCTTTTACGATTGCTGCTGTTGGCTTTGTTACTAGCCAATCACGCTGACTTGCAGGTACTGCGCTAGCCCAGCTATCAAATAGCATCAGACATTCTGCTCCAGATCTAGCTTGTAAACATAAAAATAGAATTGTTGCCTCTATTAGAATTTCTAATAAACCGTCAAGTGCTTTTGCATCTTGCCACGCCCATAGCCGTGCTTTTTGAAAGTCACGTGATGATTTTCCTTCTGCCATATACGTAATTAATGTCCAAGGTGCGCCTGCAAATCCAATTAGTGCTATTTCTTTGGGTAATAATGCTTTAGTGAGTTTTATTGCTTCCCCTACAGGCAATAATTTTTGCTCAAAATCATTTAAGCATGACTTATTTATATCATCTGGTTTAACCATTGGATTTAGTAACGGACCAATTCCTGTTTGGAATCTTACATCACGATTCATAGCCCAAGGTACTATTAAAATATCAGAAAAAATAATAGCTGCATCAAATGCATAACGTGTGATTGGCTGTACCGTAACAGTTGATGCTTTCTCAGGGTTAAGGCAAAATGTGATAAAGTCTTTCTGTGCTGAACGAATTAATTGATATTCTTTTAAATATCTTCCAGCTTGTCGCATCATCCAAATGGGTGTTCTTTGCGATTTATTGCCGGTAATTGTTGAAAGGAACAATTTATCAATCATTTAAATTTTCTATCATTAAATATATATTAAAAAAAGGTTGTTGTTGTTGTAGGTCCTGTGTGTAAGTGCAAATTATCAGGTATTCACAGGTTATCCACTATTTCTTCCACAAAGGCAGATTAAATAAGCATATGTTTTAATTAATTTCTATTGGTAATCGGTTTTTATAAACAACTCATTTTTATTATTATCCCCAGGTGGAGTAATCCTGTCTTTATGTGGGAAACGTAGCTTTATATTTTAAGGGGTACAACCATCCCCACTGCCGTTAAATCTATACACAATGTCAATCATAATTTATAAGTTGTCTTTGAACGGTTGCAGTTAGACAGTTTAATGCATTCTAATTATGAAAAAGATGACAAATTAACAGTTTTTATTTACATATTGTTATGTGATGCCTAAACAAACGCTACATATCCATCTCGTTTCGGATTCTACTGGTGAAACTGTGCATCAGGTAGCACGCGCATGCCTTGCACAATTTACCGACGTTAAAACAGTTGAGCATGTTTGGACTTTGGTGCGTTCATCTGAGCATCTTGATGCGTTATTTGTTGGATTGGATCGGCACCCAGGAATATTGTTGATGAGTATAATAGATCAGGATATACGCTTAGCAATTGAAGGTGCATGTCGGACTAAGGGCGTTCCATCAACTTCAGTACTTGATCCAGTAGTAAATTTGTTGGCAACTGTACTTGATCAAGCAATGATAAATTTACCTGGTGGGCAACGTCGACTTGATACAGCTTATTTTAATCGAATGGCTGCCGTTGATTTTGCAGTAAGTCATGATGATGGCATGAATATGGGGAATTTAAAAAAAGCTGACATGCTGATTGTTGGCATTTCACGTACTTCAAAGACACCTACATCGATGTATTTGGCTCATCGTGGATATAAAGTCGCAAATTATGCTTTAGTGCCACATGTGCCGTTTCCAAAGCATTTTCTTGATGGTGCTGCACTTTTTGTAATTGGTTTAACGAACGACCCTAAACGTCTTAGCCAAATTCGTCATACACGGCAGTCGTATATGCAGGATAAAGATAATAAAAATTACGTAAGCGTTAAACAAATCACCGAAGAGGTCCGCGCTTCTAGGCGATTATTCACCGATAATAAATGGCCGGTAATTGATGTGACTCGCCGTTCAGTTGAGGAAACGGCAGCGTCAATTTTGCAACACTATAATGCTTGGTGTGAGAATCAGTGATAATTAAACCAAATTTTGCGACTTTATCTACAGGTGATCTTGTTTTAGCTTCTGCAAGTGCGACACGAGCAAAACTTCTTACGGATAGCGGTTTAGTTTTTTGCCAATATCCAGTCAATATAGATGAAGATGCTGTTCGTATGGCGGGCATGGCTGAAATGATACCGCCATCGGATATAGCGATCGCCCTGGCAGAAATGAAGGCTAGCGCCGCGGCACAGCTACTTTCTATCGAAGGGCAAAAACCATCAGGGTATATTCTTGGCTGTGATCAAATACTTGCTTATGAAAATCAAATTTACAATAAACCGTTAAATGCTGTAGCTGCCAAATCACAACTAATGGCTTTATCGGGCAAAACTCATCAATTATACACTGCTGTGGTTTTGCTTCAGCACGGTAACCGGATTTGGCATCATCTATCTGTAGCAGATATAACGATGCGTAAGTTGGATAGTGATTTTATAGATGCGTATATCAAGCATATAGGTGATGAGGCGTTAATATCTCCAGCTAGTTATCAAATTGAAGGGCCTGGCGCCCATTTATTGTCAAAAATTTCAGGCTGTCATTATGGTATTCTTGGCATACCCTTACTTGAGCTATTAGAAATTTTACGGAAACATGGTTTAACTTTTCATGAGAAAGAATGATGCAGATCATTGGCCTAACTGGATCAATTGCAGCAGGTAAATCCACAGTTGCTAAATGGATTAATGAGTTAGGTATTGCGACTCATGATGCAGATCTAGTGGTTCATGAATTACTTGGGCCGGGTGGCAAAGCGGTTGCTAAAGTATTGAAAGTGTTTGGCGCCCACTTTGGTTGCTTGGATATGGGAATTAATCGGGATCTGCTGGGAAACGAGGTTTTTGCGGCACCTGAAAAACGAAACCAATTAGAATCTATTCTACACCCCTTGGTCTGTGAGCATCGCGATGCTTTTTTAATGTGGCAGCTTGGTCAAGGCGCCCTTGTTGTGGTTCTCAATGTGCCATTACTATTTGAAACAAGTGGCGATTTGATTTGTGACTATACAATTGTTGTTCATGCTAGTGTTGAAACCACTGCTGCTAGGGCATTGATTCGCCCTGGAATGACGCGGGAAAAGCTAAGCGATATTCTTGCGGCTCAAATACCAACTGACGAAAAAATAATACGAGCTGATTTAGCGCTTGATTCAGACTTATCTAAAGAAGAAACATTTGATGATTTAGTTAAATGGCTTTCAAAAATCGGCATTTCTATTTTGTCAGCCAGACAATTAAGACTTTAGTTTGTAAAGAAGGATTATATCATGCGTGAAATTGCTCTTGATACTGAAACCACTGGCATTAATCCGCATGATGGTCATCGCATTATTGAGATTGGTGCTCTTGAATTAATGCACCACCTTCCAACTGGAAGGAAGTTACACCTGTATATTAATCCAGAGCGTAATATTGATGATGGTGCAATTGCAGTACATGGAATTACCACCGAATTTCTTGCTGATAAACCGGTTTTTGCTGATATTGTTGATGAATTTTTAAGTTTTATTGGTCCAGATGCAATGGTAATCCACAATGCTGCTTTTGATATGGGTTTTATCAACTCTGAATTGGCGCGCCTTGATCGCCCAGCTCTATCAATGACTCAATCCATAGATACTTTGCTTATGGCGCGAAAAAAATTCCCCGGCTCGCAAGCTAATTTAAATGCTTTGTGCCGACGGTTTGAAATCGATAACACTCATCGTGATTTACATGGCGCTCTGGTAGACGCTGATTTATTAGCAAGTGTTTATATTGAATTATTGGGGGGATTGCAGCCAGGCCTTTCGCTTAATACGGAGGCTGACCAAAAAATGGAAACTAAAGCTTTTACAAAAGGAGTTATCCCAGATTTAAGGTTTCAAGGTGACAAAAAGGCAGTTAGACACATTAGAGCGCACACGCCCACTGATAGTGAACAGAAAGCGCATGATATATTTTTGAAAGGTTTAGAAAATCCAATCTGGAAACGCCATTAATTATTAGTTTTCGCACTGATTTTCTGTGCAATATTATGTTGATAAACAGCAATAAAATCAACAGGTTGAATATTTAAAGGCATGAAACCACCATCACGAGTTGCTTCTGAAATGATTGCTCGTGCAAATGGAAATAATAGTCTTGGCGCCTCGATCATGATAAGTGGGTTCACTTCATCAGCGGTTGCACCCTCTGGAGTAACAAGGCCGGCATAGGTTAGGTCAACAAGAAACAATGTGGTTTCACCAGCAATGGCTTTGGCAGCAATTTTCAAGGTGACCTCGTATTGATCTTTGTTAATTAGTTCGGCACCTACATTAACTGCAATTTCAACGTCTGGTTGACTGGGCCCCTCAATAAGAATATGAGGCGCGTTTGGATTTTCAAATGATAAATCTTTAATATATTGCGTGTGAACAATTATCTGGTTATCTGAATTCGAATTACTAGTAGGTCCATTTTTGTTACTACTGTGTTTTGTTGTTTGTGTTTCTGGGTGTTTTTTCTTTGCTGCCATGGTTGTCTCCAGAATAAGATATAATTGTTTAGAACAATTAGTTGCTATTGCGATATTAGGTTTTGAATTTAGCTGCTGCAACAAGCACGGATTAGCGTCCTGTAACAACAACGTTAAATTGTTTTAATTCTGGTCTCTTTTTTCTTGTTTAAGCGTTGGTTTAGGACTTAATCTCTCTATGAAATCTCCTTCGACTATGTCGTCAAAATTTTTGGGGTTAGAGGGCGTTTCTTTGTATTCATAAGGATTTTTTCTACTATTGGTGCTGGAGTAGTGCCATAGCCCTGATTTGAACATATTGTCACCAAGATTTTCAAAACTGCTAAGCTTCTTGGAATACGCAAACCATTTTATAATATAAATACCCGAATAGGTTCGAAATCCTGGTATAAATAGAAAAAGTCCAACAACATCAGAGAAATAACCAGGAATAACCACTAAAACCCCACCGATTATTAAAGAAATACTATCAGCGACTGATGAAACTGGCGCTCGGCCTTTCAACATATCGCTACGAATACGTTTTAAAACGGACAAACCCTGATTTTTTAGTAATGCTATACCCATGGCAGCTGTTATAAAAATCCCTAAAAGGGTTAGCAGTCCTCCAATTTCATTGCTAATATAAATGAAGGTGGTCACTTCTGCCCATACCCAAAGCAATAGGCTTAGGGTTAAAATAAGTCTCATTTAAAATATCCTGATGATTTTATATTTATTTTTTTTAACATTATTAGACTTCATCTGGATTTAAGGGCTGACATATGTCATCTATACTATGATTTTGATTACTAAATACACAATGATGTTTAAAAATGTATATTAAATCCTTGAATGGGGGCCTCTGTGAAATTTATTGATATAATTATTTTCGCCGTCATAGCAGTACTACTGGTACTGCGTTTGCGCTCTGTTTTAGGCCAACGCAACGGCTATGAGCAGTCAAATGGTGAGAAACATGTCAAACAATTTGATGCTACCGATAGTAATAACGAGCCTACTCCGCTTCACCCTGGTCAAGTGGGAGATGAACCTGTCATGGCACAAGGATTGGATGCGTTGCGTCATATTGATGTAAACTTTAATGAAAAAGAATTTATTGTTGGAGCAAGTGCTGCATTTGAGATGATTTTAACGGCTTATGCTGATGGTGATTTAACCCAGTTGAAACGGCTTTTGGGCTATGAACTTTTACAAAGCTTTACATCATCAATCCAAGCGCGTGCCAAAGCTAATGAAAGTTTAAACATTATTATAGACGAAATCCGGGAAGTCAGTGTCCTGAATATTTCGGTTATTGATCAAACTGCGAGTATTACTGTGCATTTCCATTCAGTTCAAAAGCGCATAGCGAAGGATAAAAATGGGGAAACAATTGAGCTAGATGACTCAGACACGGGTGATTTTACTGATATTTGGACATTTGAACGTGATCTCACTTTGTCAAATCCAAATTGGTATCTGACAGAAACTGAATCTGCTGCTGATGATTAATTGGGATCTATTATGGCAAAAATTCCCATTATTGACTCAGATGACGATATGGTTTTATGGCAAAGGGTTGTTTCTCAAGTCAAACCATTAAAATCGACAATCCAGTCCGCCGAGACTTATGCTTTATTTGTTAGCCCAGAGATGCAAGAAAAAACTCTACCAAAAAACTCTCGTTCGGTCTGCAACAAAACTAGAGTTTTTTCTAAAGGGGCGCACTTATCAAGCTTTAGCAAAAAACACTCGGTTCTTAGAAAAACTGAACCCGTCGATTTGCGCCAAGGTGAGCGTGCTGGAATTGATGGTGGAACACAAAAGCGTTTGTTTCGGGGAGAAGTGTTGGTCGATAGACGAATTGATCTTCATGGTCTTACAACTGTAAATGCTGAGAGCAAGCTAAAACAGTTCATTGAGATAGCTTCCTATGACGGTTGTCGTTGTGTACTTGTAATCACGGGTAAGGGTGCGGGCGTTCTTCAAAGACATGTACCAAACTGGTTAAAGAAACCACCTCTTGCGCCGCATGTTTTAGCTTTGGCTGAAGCGCGGCCGAAAGATGGCGGTGGCGGAGCCCTTTACGTGCTGTTACGTCGTAAACGTAATGGTTAAACAATGACCCCCTTTGGCTCAAAAATGCGTGAATGGCGCCAGATTAAAAAATTAACACAACAACATCAAGCAGATCACCTTGGTGTCTCTAAAGCTTATATTTCTGCGCTAGAAACAGGTAAGCGTGGAAAACCCTCAGTGGTTTTTGTGGATCAGATATGTGTTTGGATTGGTTTGATATGGGATGATGCTGAAGAATTAAAGCGGTTAGCTAGCCTTTCACACCCAAAGCCATCAGTTGATGTTAGAGGTAAAAATGCTGATGCTGTTTATCTAGCGAATTTATTTGCGCAAAATATAAACCGCTTTTCGGCGAAAGATTGCAAGGAGCTTATCGACGAGATTGATCAACGAATATCTTCTTAGTGCACTTTAATTAATGAGGCCAAGAACTGTAATATAAGAGTAATTTGCTAAAAGTCTTTCTTGTGGTAGATACAACGGGTGTAGTAACAGCATGTAGTTTTGTTACAATATTTTTAACATTAGCAATAATTGAAAAATTCATTGACTAATGGTTAGTGTGGTTGGGCCCATTTGTTAGCCATTAAGGATTGATATAATGCCGCCAAATTTGTTGCAAGAGCATACTCCCAAGTTATCTGTTGAAACAGTGGATCAATTAACAGAACGCGATATTCATGAATTGAGTGATGCAGCGGAAACAGCGATTTTATCAGGTGGTGGTTTTGGATGGTTATCACCTCCGCCCAAATCAGTAATGGAAGACTATTGGCGGGGCGTGCAGATGATTCCAGATCGACATTTGATTATATCACGACTTGATAAGGTTATTGCAGGTAGCTGCCAAATTCTGCGTCCTCCGAAAAACAACGAAGCTCAAAAATTTTCTTGCCAATTAACAACCTTTTTTGTTGCTCCCTGGGCCCGTGGCCATGGCTTAGCAAAAAAGATTGTTGCTGAAGCAGAAGCATTGGCTAAATCTGAGGGGTTTGTGATGATTAATCTTGACGTGCGCGCAACACAGAATCGAGCCATTCAATCCTTTGAAGCGCGTGATTTCAAATGTTATGCTCAAAATGATTTCTATGCCAAAGTAGATAAAACTTATGTTTCTGGATTTTATTATCATAAAGAGCTTTAAAAATGGTTTATGATAATTCAAATATTTTTGCTAAAATTTTACGTGGTGAAATTCCATGTCAGTTAGTTGATGAAGATGACTACACGCTTAGTTTTGAAGATATTAACCCTCAGGCTCAGGTTCACGTTCTAGTGATTCCTAAAAATCCCTATGTCGATTGGACAGATTTTACCAAAAGGGCGAGCAAAGAAGAAATAATAAAATTTATAAAAGCCATTAGCCGTGTTGCTAAAAAGAAGGGTGTTACTAAAACTGGTTATAGAGTAATTTCAAATATTGGCCTTGATGGCAATCAAGAGGTACCTCATCTGCATATGCACATTATTGGCGGGAGACCACTAGGACCCTTATTGGAAAGAAAAGAATAAAATTCTAACTTAGTTCGCAGATAAATAAATTTAATTTTATGTTTTTATTGTTTGATACCCTTTTTTAAAAGATCTTGATGTTTGCTTTCAATGGAATCCCATATCAATGATGCAATATCAACATTTGTTAGACGCTGTATTTCACGGATACCAGTTGGAGACGTAACATTAATCTCTGTCATATAATTTCCAATTATGTCAATACCGACAAAAAGCAATCCGCGACGGCGCAATTCTGGACCAATGGCGGCACAAATCTCAACATCTCGACTGGTTAAGTTAGTTTTTGCAGCACTACCACCAACATGAAAGTTAGATCTGACCTCCCCATCTTTGGGTATCCGGTTCACTGCACCAACGGCATTTCCATCAACAAGAATTACTCGTTTGTCTCCATTGCGAACAGCTGGAAGATAGGCCTGAACAATTATTGGTTCCCGACTTGCAGTAAAAAACATCTCAAGAAGTGAGGTTAGATTTTCATCATTCGGCTGCAAACGAAACACTCCTGCCCCACCATTCCCAAACAGTGGTTTAACTATTATGTCTTGATGCTTTTGCCGGAACGCAGTAATAGTTTCAAAGTCTCGACTAATTAATGTAGGCGGCATGAAATTAGGGTAAAGAGTGACAAATAATTTTTCTGGAGCGTTTCTTATTTCAGTTGGATTGTTTAACACCATGGTGCTTGATTGGAGTCGTTCGAGTAAATGTGTTGCGGTTATATATGCCATATCAAAAGGAGGGTCTTGGCGCACTAGAACGACATCAAAATCTTCCAGCGAGCGGGTTTCCTTATGACCAGCTTTAAAATGTGCACCTACCGTATCAAAAAACGTCACGGCTTGGCCCCGCGCAACTACCACACCTTCGTTAAGACTTAATAGATCAGGCGTATAGAACCATAAGGTATATCCCCGATTTTGTGCTTCTAACCCAAGTGCAAATGTGCTGTCTCCAATTATTTGAAGAGCCTCAATGGGATCCATTTGAATGGCAATTGAAAGACTCATGCGATAATCTAAAGCCGTTTGTCAGTCTGTAGGACAATATAATCCACAACTTGTTGAGTGAAGTTTACTTCACGAGCATGTGCAACAACGATGCTCCTTTCAGCGGCATTTGAAGCAATACCAGATAAATAAACGATGCCATTCACAATATCTATGTCAAAATTTAATGATGATACGCGCTTGTCTGCAATAAGCTTGGTTCTAAGAGATGCACTGGCAGCAAGATCTTTTGCCATATCTTTAATATTTAATTTATCTGAAATTTGTAATTCATTTATTACCTCACGCACGCCGCGTATTTCCCATACAAGTTTTGTTGCAAGAGCTTTTTTGTCGTGAGTTTGCACTTTACCAGTCATCAAAACAGCTCCATCGTTTACAGAGATTTCCACGCTGGTTAACAGTGAGGTACTGGCTTTAATGAATTTGTCTTTTAATTTAGCGTATATTTGTGCATCAGCTACTGACGTGGACAAGCCTTTTTCAGTGGATGAAGCGGCAACAGCAGCTGTCCCAAGACCAATTACGGCGTTAGCACAACCTGATAAACCAAGCGTTATAAATGAAAGAACAATAATTTTTGTTATAGTTAGCGCAGGTTTTTTTTCTAGCATGGCTGTGGCCTTATTAGCGAAAAATTTTATGATATCAATCTGACGTGTCTTGCATCGTTGGTCAAGTTCATTTGCAGTAAATCCGTGACGAATATGCGTAAATATAGTCGATTAGCTGGAACGGTATTTAAATTGCTATTAACATAATAGATGAGTTTGCGGCCCTATTAATTTCTCTTAGCAAGGTCAATCGCCAGTGAATAAATTTTTTTTCGAGGCTCTCCAGAAATTTCTGCAACGTTTTGAACAGCATCCCGAAGACTACTTGCGCCCATCTCTTCGCGTAATATGGAAATGAGTTTTTCAGTATCAAAAGCATTATTTTGTTTTTTTGCGCCACTGATAAGGATTACAATTTCACCTTTTGGTACTTTTGAATTTGAATAAAAATCAGATAAAGTTTCTAAGCTTTCGCGGTGAAAGTTTTCGTGAATTTTTGTAAGTTCACGTGCGACAACTGCCAGCCTGTTGCCAAAAATTTTGTGCATTAACTGTAAGGTTTTTCCAAGTCGACGTGATGACTCAAACCAAATACTAGTTATTTGAAGTTTGGAAAATTCTGAAAGAGTGTTTTGAGCTGAATTCTGATTATTTGGAACAAATCCAGCAAAAAGGAAACGGTCACTTGGCAGTCCAGCAGCTGCCAAACTGGCCAATACAGCGCTTGGCCCAGGAAGCGGCGTTACTTGGATGTTTGCATCATAGCAAGCAGCAACAAGCTTATAACCTGGGTCGGATACAAGGGGTGTCCCAGCATCAGTCACTAAAGCTACTAAATTACCGGCGGCCATTGCTGCCAAAAGTCGTGGTCGCATGGATTTGCCATTATAATCGTGATATGGGAGAAATTTTGCTGAAGTGCGCAATCCTTTGAGCGTTAATAACTTGCGTGTCATTCGAGTATCTTCACAGGCTAAAATATCTGCTGTTTGCAAAATTTCAGCGGCGCGTGGTGATAAATCACCAAGATTACCTATTGGTGTTGAGACCACTGCCAATTGCCCACTACTTTGTTTCATGAGGTCTGCGTTACCTGTATAGAGCTTGCAATGGTTTTGATTATAAGGTGATGATGAGATCAGCCACAAGGGGATAATGAGAAAGATTTTAAAAACAAATACAATAGAAGTTTGACAAAAAGATGCCTCAGTTGGATGGAATACTGTAAAGATGAAACATGATCATGATAAATTTCAAAAAAATGAACCTGGTTCAGCAATACATTGCTGGTGCCATTTTTTTCAATTTCGTTTAACCGCGGCTTCTTTGCTTTTACCCTTACCTTTGCTGGCACTTATGGCTTGCCAACTTGTAACTCCTACAACAACTGTAACTCCTACAACAACTGTAACTCCTACAACAACTGTAACTCCTGAAGCAACTATAACTCTTGTAAAACCGGCGCCTGGTTTATTTGAACCTTTATTAGACAACAACGGTTTGCCGAAAAATGAAAAAGCACTTAATAAAATTGAAACTCTTATTGAAGCTTACACGCTGCAGCTTGATGGCAAGGAAGCTGCGTTAGAAACATCAGCTGCAAAGGCAAGAAAGGGTTCCATTATTTGGCAATTTGAGGCTGATGAAAAAGAAATCAGAACGATCAATCCTTTTTCACCACTTAGTAAAGAGCCCACACTGACTGAAGATGCGCTTGAGGCCGCTTTTGCCTTACTATCCGGGCGCGCGAAACCAAAAATACATGTTCCTGCTTATCCAGTGCCATCAAAGTCAGATGGTATTGTAAGAGTCGGTTTATTGGTTCCGTTAACTGGAAAATATATGCTTCTTGGCACTGAGATCAGGCGCAGTGTTGAGATGGCTTTGTTTACTATTAACAATCCAAAAATTGAAGTTTTGTTTCTTGACACAAAGGCTGGTGAAGAAGCTGGCAATGCTGTGATGTTAGGTGTAGAGAGTGGCGTTGATATTTTTATTGGACCACTTTTCACTAAGGCAGTTGTTCATGCTCGAGCGGTAACTGATGAAATTGGAAATAGTCAGGAAATGCCGCCCATGCTCCTGTTGTCAAACAATGTTGATGTTGCGGGAACCAATAGCTGGCTCATGGGATACTTACCTGAACAACAACTTGATGGTCTGCTTGGCCACGCTATAAGCAAAGGCAAACGAAAGTTTGCCCTAATAGCCCAAGATACAATTTTTGGCCAACGCCTTCTTGCCCATGCAAATAAGCGACTTGGTGATCTTGGTCTAATGCCTGAAGCTTTGCGTGTGTTAAGTGACGAAGAGTTAGGTGATGAAAACACTCTGAAATCCACAATTCGTAACTTTACTCGCTATTCGCCTGCTGTTGATGGAGAGCTTCCTGCTGAAAGCCCATTCGATGCAGTTGTGTTTGCTGGCGATCCTGCCTTTGCGCTTCGAACTGCACCGGTCCTCGCTTATTATGATGTGGGACCAGACCGAGCACTTTATCTTGGCAATGCTTTGTGGAACCAAAATCAGGTATTAGTTGAGCCATCATTACAAGGTGGATTATTTTCTATGCGGCCCAGTAATTTGGATCCGCATTTTGATTCTAATTGGAATAACATTTGGCCAGATCCTTCTGGCCAATTGGCAAGAATTGGCTTTGATGCAATGGCGCTTGTTATGGCTCTCATAAAATCAGAAGATAAAAACTGGGCGAAACAACTTATAAGTAATAGTGGTTTTCAGGGATATAGTGGTGCATTTCGTTTATTGACGAATGGTCGTAACATGCGAAGTTTTGAACTACGTAAAATTGAGAATGGAAAGGCAAAAATTATTAAAGTAGCACCAAACAAAATATAAACTACTTTACCTGTATTAAGTTGATGCAATTACCGCAATATTATTGAAAGAATAAAGTTTAGGCGTATTCGTCCATCTGGCGTTGCCATAAGTATGGATGATAATGGGTCGTGATGTAACCAGCCAGCATCGATACCCTGAGCCACACCACCAAAGTCAAGCCATTCATCTATTGGTCCGCAAAGGCGCTCTATAGAATTAAGACTTATTCCCTGTGTAAGACGAAGTCCCATCATCACCATTTCGGTTGCCCAATCATGGAGCGTTTCAATTTCTTGAGTCTCAATTCCATGGCCGTTTTTTACTACTGAGCTCAGCCATCCAGCTGGGCTATTTCTGGTCTTAGTCGTAGCACGGACAATACAATTGTGTTCTGAGTCAAATTTGGCAAAACGTCCATGAGCTCCTGGTCCAATTCCTATCCAATCACCAGCTTGCCAATAGGTTAGGTTATGACGGCATTCTTGTTCAGCTGTTGCATGATTAGAAATCTCGTATGCAGGCAATCCCGCGTCTGAAGTTAATTTTTGTGTTATTTCATATAGATTAGCGGCTTGGTCATTATCGAGCGCCATGATTTCACCTTTACGTTCTCTTGTATGAAAAACTGTTCCTTGTTCTATGGTTAGCTGGTAAAGTGATAAATGCCCAAGTCCTAATGACAGCGCCTGGCTGAGCATATCATGCCAAGCTTTTGGACTCTGATTTGGTGAGGCATAAATTAGATCAATTGATACTCGGTCAAACGCTTTGCAAACTTTATCGAGAGCACTTAATGCTTCAATAACAGAATGTTCCCTGCCAAGAAATTTTAAACCATTATCATCAAGTGATTGTATACCCATTGATACACGGGTTACTCCAGCTTGACGAAAATTAAGCATTGCTTCAGTTTCAATTGATGTTGGGTTGGCCTCAGCAGTAATTTCAATATTATCCATAAATCCAAACAATCTTTGCGCATGAGTAATAAGACGATCAATGAGCCAAGGCGGCATTAATGATGGTGTTCCACCACCAAAAAACAGGCTCGACAAAGCTGGGTGCGTTGGAATCAATGATTTCATATAAGTCATTTCTTCACAAAGCGCATCGCCAAAGGCCTTGACATCAACCTGTGTGTCGACATGAGAATTAAAATCACAATAAGGGCACTTTGCCCTACAAAAGGGCCAATGAATATAAAGAGAAAATGGCCGAATAGGGAAAGGGCTTGAAATTGGATTGGGGAAAAGTAATTTTGTCTTAGTAGTCATTAGAAAAGCTAAAACAGCGTGTTATTAGTTGTGCGAACGCATCGGCCCGATGGCTAATATTATGCTTAGTTTCTGGCTCCATTTGTCCAAAACTGACCGTATGACCGTTGGGCTGAAAAATAGGATCATACCCAAAACCTTTTTTGCCACGTGGTGGAAATATCAGTTTACCCTGTACTTTTCCTTTAACGCTTATCGCATGTCCATCTGGCCAAACCAGAGCTAACGCACAAATGAAATCAGCTTGCGTATCGTGACAGTTAATTTTTTCAAGGGCCCTTTCAACAGCGCCCATAGCAAGTGTAAAATCACGGTTTAGTCCTGCCCACCTTGCAGAATAAATACCTGGTGCTCCATCGAGTGCTGCAACAGATAGGCCAGAATCATCGGCAAGCGCAGCCTTGCCAGATGCAAAGGCTGCCGCCTTCGCTTTTAAAATAGCATTGCCAATAAAGCTTATTTCTGTCTCTTCAGGCTCAGGAATGCCAAGCATTGCCGCAGAAAGGACTGTAAAATTAAAATCAGCAAAAAGAGCTTTAAACTCTTCCATCTTACCAGTGTTATGTGTGGCAATTACGAGAGTATCTTCTATGAATTGGCGATCTACCATATCTTTACCTTTTTCTGAGATGATAGTTTAAATACTGGAATTTTGAACTGCGTGTTGTTGTAAGGAAAACAGATGTCCGCAACCAGTTTCGGCCAAATCGAGCATATCATTTAAGCTATCGCGTGAAAATGGACGTTCTTCCCCAGTAGCTTGAATTTCAACAAGCTCACCTTCTGCAGTTAAGATAAAATTCGCATCAATTTCGGCATTACTGTCTTCATCATAATCAAGGTCAAGAACTGCCTGCCCTTGATAAACGCCGCAAGAAATAGCAGCAATCTGGCCTTTCAAAGGTGACTGAGTGATTGCCCCAGTCAATAATAGGTGTTCGCAGGCGATTTTCAACGCGACCCACGCCCCAGTAATTGCTGCTGTACGCGTGCCGCCATCAGCTTGAATCACATCACAATCAATTTTTATTTGACGCTCACCAAGCGCCTTTAAATTGGTGACTGCTCGGAGTGAGCGACCAATAAGCCTCTGAATTTCAAGAGTACGACCGCCCTGTTTTCCGCGGGCTGCTTCACGATCAATTCGGCTATGAGTTGACCGTGGTAGCATACCATACTCAGCCGTAACCCACCCCTTGCCAGTATTACGCAAAAAAGAAGGAACGCGGTCTTCAACAGATGCTGTACATAAAACATGTGTATTGCCAAATTTGGCAAAGCATGACCCTTCAGCATGTAATGATATTGAATGCTCAAGAAGAATATTACGAAGCGCATCATTTGCGCGGCCAGAAGGACGAGACATTTTAAACAATCCAATCTTGTATCTTTTAATTTGGTTAATGTGATAGACTAATGAAGTAAAGCGATTAGGCAATATTGTTTCTTCGATTGACCAAGTGGTATGCGTTATCTTAGATTTTCATCATGATAGATGCCAGCATAAAGGGCCTTGAACCCCGTAGTTTGAAAATTTTCCATGAATTAGTAACAGCATACTTGGAAAATGGCCTGCCAATTGGTTCTAGCCGTCTTGCAAAATCAGGAAAATTTGATTTTTCTCCAGCTTCAATTCGCAGCAAAATGAGTGATCTTGAAGATGCGGGCTTGTTATTTGCGCCGCATACTTCTTCAGGTCGTATACCAACTGAAACAGGGTTACGTTTGTTTGTTGACAGTTTAATGGAATTTAACCGTGACATTCCTGTGGAGCAGCGTCAGTCAATTGATATTGAATGTGCTGCTCGTGGAATTAGTATTAATCAGCTTTTGGATAAGACTAGCAAAACACTATCAGGCCTTTCGAATTGTGCCAGCCTTGTTTTGTCACCCAGCAGTGAAGCAGAATTGCAGCATTTTGAATTTGTTCCAGTTGGGATTAATCGTGCACTTGCTGTTTTGGTGCGGTCGGATGGACAGGTTGAAAACCGGTTAATTGACTTGCCACTTGGTGTAACGGTCTCAGCGATGACACGGGCGGCCAACTACATGAACTCTAAATTAAAGAATAGTGATATGATTAGTGCCGCTGGTTTGATTCGAAATGAAATTGTGGCACATAAGGTGGAGCTTGATGACTTGACCACTGAGCTTGTTGAACAAGGACTTGGAATTTGGTCGGATGGTATTGGAGGTGATGACGCAGCATTAATTTTGCGTGGACAAGCTAATTTGCTTGAAGACCTTCAAACAGCAGATAGCCTTGTTGAAATTCGGGATTTATTTGATGCGCTTGAGGCTAAAGAAAATGCATTGCGTCTTCTTGACGCAACACGTGATGGAGATGGTGTAAAAATTTTCATTGGTGCTGAAAATAAACTTTTTGCAAGTACTGGCTGTTCTTTAGTGATAGCACCGTATCGAAATGCCAATCAGACAATTATTGGAGCGATTGGTGTGCTCGGTCCACGTCACATGAATTACGCACGCATAATACCAATGGTTGACTACACGAGCAAAGCTATTGATAAAGTTCTGGGCCGTTAAGCTGTCAAATTTTAAGATAAAGAGAATTGGGATTTTACTGGTTTTCTAAACCTAATTCGCTAATTAGGATGGTTGTATGGGTAGATTAGCCTTGGTCCCAAAAGGGATCAATCCTATCTTTTTATATCTTTTTTTGTTTAAGCTGGCTGGCTACAGATAATTCTTTCGTCTCTTCAGTTACAACTTTTTTTGTTTAGTTCCAGCTACGGGCTTTGTATTATCTGCTTTGGTTTTCCTCCCCTTTGGACCTTTTGGTGTTGTGACTAATTCATGAATTGACACTGAGACGGCATAGCGAACTAATTGTGGTAATTCTGCTGCCAATACAACACGGACCGCTCTTTCAACTTCTGTCAATAAATCCTGTCGAAAATCATCACTTATTTGGGTTATGCCCTGATCAATGAGTGTTGTCTTTGGTGCCTTGCTAGCACGATCAATTGCAGCAGCAATTGCATCCATTGAAGAACTTGATAGCGGCGCATTTATAGTAGAGTTATCATTCTGATGTTTGTTGTTTAGGGTTGCTGTTGGCGGTATTTGATTACTTTTAAGAACAGTAAACTTAGATAGCTCTATTTTTCTTTCAGACAGAAAAGCTGGCGGCGGAGCTGATTTGATCACCGTAATCGCAGGTGAGTTATTTTTTAGAGCGGCCTCTGCCTCGTTATTTAATGCTTCAATTGATTTCCAAATCTGAGCAGTTTGCATAACTGGAGCTTCTCCAAAAGTTGTCTGGTAAAGTAAAAATAGTTATCTCACGCAACACGGCTTTACTAATACCAGAGAGGTTCGATATTAAATATTGTCACAAATTTGCAGAATAAACAATGTTTCGCCATTATTCGTTTTTTGGGTTGAGTGAGACATTGTTAGACGGACTTAATTTAAACATAACATTCGGGTAAAAACACAAAAATTCAATCTTTGCACTTGGCGAAACTGAAAACCATCACTAGATAACACTCGCGGCCACTATTGGATTAAAGGGGAATAAAAAATGACAGATAAAAAATTCACTGATAAACAAACATCAATTGATGAGTCTGATGATAATGAAGCCGCAATGGATACCCCACCCCCCCATGACGTTAATGTCCTTGATCAGGATAAACCAGTGGGTAATGATTGTGATTTTAACAGTGATATACCGATAGAAAAGGATAGCCTTGAATTTGAAAAACCTTTTGAACAGCAGGATTTTTTGGCAGAAATGACTGCAGAGCGTGACAAATTAAAAGATCAACTGTTGCGCGCGATGGCAGATACAGAGAATATGCGCCGCCGAAGTGAGAGGGAGTCAGCAAATGTTCGAAAGTATGGTCATACACCTTTCGCCCGTGATCTTGTTGGTGCCATTGACAATTTATCCAGGGCAGTGGAATCAGCACCAAGTAATTCAGATGTCCTTGATGAAACAATAAAATCAATAATAACTGGTATTCAGTTAAGCTGGACAGAACTTCAATCGGTGATTGAAAAGCATGGTATTAAGCGGGTTGATCCTCTTGGAGAAAAATTTGATTATAATTACCACCAGGCAATGTTTGAGGTACCTACAGAAGATCATGTCAGCGGTGTCGTTTTGGAAGTTGTCCAGCATGGATATGTTTTGCATGACAGGCTTCTGCGCCCAGCTATGGTTGGTGTTTCAAAAGCCAGTGACGCAACTTCCAATAAACATGATTAGTTAAAAACTGTTTGTAACACTTGAAGATTTAGGTTGTAAAAAATTAATTAAAGACAAAACACAAATTATGTGTGGAAAAAAGTCAACTATATTGGTGATACCTATCTTCGACTAGTGCATTAGCTGTTCGCTCTATTCCCTCTTGTAACATGAAGAATAAGTCTTATATGGACGATAGTTAGTCGAAAATTATCGACATAGTTGGAAATGAAAAATCCAGCCATGTCCTCTCAGAAACATTTTCTGGGAAAAAATGTCTTAAAGAGCCACTTCTCCAGCGTCACCTTAAAGAGGTTAGATAGAGAGTGGTCTGGGAAAGGAGCTGTAGATATGGCAAAAGTTATTGGTATTGATTTGGGAACAACAAACTCCTGTGTAGCTGTTATGGATGGCTCCGAGCCTCGGGTGATTGAAAATGCTGAGGGCGCAAGGACTACTCCATCTATGGTTGCATTTGCGAATGGAGAACGGTTGGTTGGTCAGGCCGCAAAAAGGCAGGCTGTCACAAATCCTGAAAATACTCTTTTTGCTATCAAACGCTTAATCGGACGGCGCTTTAAAGACAAACAGTCGAAAGCTTTTACAGATCTTGTGCCGTTTGAGCTTGTAGGCGCAAAAAATGGTGATGCGTGGGTTAAAGTAGACGGAGAAGAATATTCGCCCAGCCAGATTTCTAGCTTTACCCTTCGAAAATTGAAAGAAGACG
Organism: Candidatus Puniceispirillum sp.; assembly: GCA_028382965.1. Lineage (GTDB taxonomy): Bacteria > Pseudomonadota > Alphaproteobacteria > Puniceispirillales > Puniceispirillaceae > UBA3439. Next base: position 114,598 of record JAOEUK010000001.1, on the reverse strand, counting down.
CAGAGGCTTATCTTGGCGAAACAGTCAATCAAGCTGTAATTACTGTACCTGCATATTTTAATGATGCACAGCGTCAGGCTACTAAAGATGCTGGAAAAATTGCTGGCCTTGAAGTGTTGCGTATCATAAACGAGCCAACTGCCGCTGCTCTTGCTTATGGGCTTGATCGAAAAGAGTCGGGTATTGTCGTGGTGTATGATTTAGGTGGGGGAACGTTTGATGTTTCCATATTAGAGGTGGGTGATGGTGTCTTCGAGGTAAAATCAACCAATGGCGACACTTTTCTTGGTGGTGAAGATTTTGATCATTCTATTATTGAGTTCCTTGCAGACTCATTTAAGTCAAGCGATGGAATCGATCTGCGCGGTGACAAGTTAGCTGTGCAGCGACTAAAAGAAGCAGCTGAAAAAGCAAAGATTGAATTATCTTCATCAGTTCAAACAGATATTAATTTGCCATTTATCACTGCTGACGCTGCAGGGCCAAAACATCTCAATGTTAAATTGACCCGCGCTAAGTTGGAACAATTAGTAGCAGATTTAGTTGCTCGCACAATGAAACCGTGTGAGGCCGCACTCAAGGATGCTGGTATTAAGGCATCAGAAATCGATGAAGTTATTTTAGTTGGCGGCATGACTCGAATGCCAAAAATTATTGAGCAAGTCAAAAAGTTCTTTGGTAAAGAGCCGCACCGTGGAGTTAATCCTGATGAGGTTGTGGCGTCTGGTGCAGCAATACAAGCCGGTGTTCTGACTGGTGATGTTAAGGATGTTTTATTACTCGACGTAACACCTTTGTCGCTTGGTATAGAAACGCTTGGTGGGGTATTCACCCGTTTAATTGATAGAAATACAACTATTCCAACGAAGAAGAGTCAGGTCTTTTCGACAGCAGATGACAATCAGTCTGCTGTTACTATCTCGGTCTGTCAGGGTGAGCGAGAAATGGCCACAGATAACAAAGCACTTGGTCAGTTTAATCTTGAAGGTATTTCACCGGCACCACGTGGTGTTCCTCAAATTGAAGTGACCTTTGATATTGATGCAAATGGTATTGTGAAAGTTAGCGCTAAAGATAAGGCTACTGGTAAAGAGCAGGAAATCAAAATTCAGGCATCTGGTGGTCTTGATGATGGTGAAATTGAACGGATGGTTGCTGAGGCGGAAGCTAACGCAGAATCTGATAAGGAACGGCGAGCAGAAGTTGAAACGCGCAATCAAGCTGAAGCACTTCTACATGGTGCTGAAAAAGCCATTGATGATCTTGGTGATAAGGCTGATCCTCAGGCTAAGTCTGATGTCGAAGCAGGCATTGAGTCACTGCGTGCAGTGTTAGATGGTGAAGATATGGAAGTTATATCTTCAAAGTCAGCTGAATTATCGCAGGTCATGATGAAGATGGGAGAGGCCGCCTATCAAACAAGCGCTGAAGCTGATGACAACCCTAACCTAGAAGGGGATGATGAAACGGTTGTTGATGCCGAATTTGAAGAGGTTGATGCTGAAGCAGATGATGGAAAAAAAAATAACAAATAAAAATGAATTGCAAACAAAGTCAGGGCAATAATAAAAGTCTGGTTTTTAAGCTTTCACAGTAAAAGTGGCAACTATGAGCAAGCGTGATTTTTATGAGGTTTTAGGTGTTGAAAAAAACGCTGACGATAAGTCGATAAAATCGGCATTTCGTAAATTAGCCATGGCGAATCATCCTGATCGCAACCAAGGTGACAGCGCCGCTGAAGACCGGTTTCGAGAAGCTAATGAAGCATATGATATTCTAAAAGACCCACAAAAAAGAGCTGCTTACGACCAGATGGGCCATGCAGCTTTTGACCAGTCAAGTGCAGGTGGTGGTGGTGGTGGTGGTGGTTTTAGTGGTGGTGGTTTTTCAGATATTTTTGACCAAATGTTTTCTGAGTTTTCAGGTGGTGGTGGACGACAACAACGTAATCAGGGTGGCAATGACCTTCGTTATGATATGTCAATCACACTTGAAGACGCGTTTAGTGGTTTACAACAAGATATTTCAATTACTGTTCCATCTGAATGTGAAGGGTGTTCGGGTAGTGGTGCAGCTGACGGGAGCAAGCCTAGCACATGTGGCACTTGTGGCGGTGCTGGCAGGGTGCGTGCGCAACAGGGTTTTTTTGCTGTTGAGCGAACTTGTCATGCCTGTCAAGGAATGGGCCAGGTAATATCTGACCCATGTCGTACTTGTGGCGGTGAAGGGCGGATGCAGCGCGCTAAGACTTTGGCAGTGTCAATTCCAACGGGTGTTGATATAGGCACAAGAATTCGTCTTTCTGGAAATGGAGAGGCGGGTCTTCGTGGTGGACCCGCGGGGGACCTTTATATTTTTATTAATGTTGAACCACATTCTATTTTTACGCGAGATGGCAACAATTTGTATGCTCGTATTCCGTTACCAATGACAGTAGCAGCTCTTGGTGGGAGTATTGAAGTGCCAACTCTGGAAGGAAAAATGGCGCGTTTAACAATTGATGCGGGCACGCAATCAGGGCGAAAATTTCGTATGCGAGGTAAGGGGATGCCTGTGCTGCGGCGAGGAAATCCCGGTGATCAGATTGTTGAGGTCCAAGTCGAAACGCCAACCAATTTGAACAAAAAACAAAAGGAACTGCTAGAAACGTTTTCTAGCTCAGGCAATACTAGTCCTGAATCAGCAAGCTTTTTGGAACGTGTAAAGCAGATTTGGGCTGATAGCTGACTTAGGGCTTTCGAATTATTTTTTAATGTTAATTGGCCTTGTGTAGATAACTCAAACGCGGGGCTTTTGGGGCATCTATAACCACAGATTTAAAATCTGAGTTAGCCGACATTCATTTGCAATTTATATACTGGTGCCAAACTGGGAAAGCCGCCTATACTTTGAATGAATTCTTTTGACGCGCAATCAAAATAAAATAAGATTTTATTCATCGCGCAACATTTAAGGAGAAGGGCGCCAAAATGATTAGAATTGCAATTCCAGGCAGTGCTGGCCGTATGGGTGGAATGTTGATACGTGAAATCGCTCTAGCGCCTGATCTTGTACTCGTGGCGGCAACTGACAGACCGGATAGTCCTTTTATAGGATATGACGCTGGTGAGTTGGCTCAGGCAGGAGCTAACGGTGTCATCATTGTTAGTGAGCCAGACGCTTTGTTTGGTTTGGCTGATGTTGTGATTGATTTTACCACGCCAAAATCAAGTCTCTACCATGCAGAGTTGGCGGCCCTCTACGATACAGCCATAGTTGTTGGTACAACGGGATTAACTTTAGATGATGAAAGCAAAATTGAGGCAACCGCAAAGCATAACGCGATCGTCTATTGCGCTAATACTTCTGTCGGCGTAACTCTTTTAACTCAGCTTGTTCAAGATGTTGCCACCAAACTCACTGATGGATGGGATATTGAAATCCTTGAAACCCACCACCATCATAAGGTTGATGCACCATCAGGTACTGCGCTGGCTCTTGGCAAGGCAGCTGCCAAGGGCCGTGGCGTTTCACTTCATGATGTTGCTGATATGGCACGCAAGGGCCAAACAGGCGCTCGTAAAGAGGGCGATATTGGCTTTGCAGTTCTTCGTGGCGGAGATGTTGCAGGAGAGCATTCAGTTATTTTCTATGGTGATTCTGAGAGAATAGAAATTTCACATCGAGCAAATGACCGTGTTATTTTTGCGCGCGGTGCTATTCGCGCTGCACGATTTGCTGCTATGGCTAAGTCTGGATTCTATGATATGACAGATGTATTGAAAGGCTAATTATGCCGGTAAAAATGAGACTCGATGTAGTCGAAACTTGTTTTGAGCGGTTGTCTTTGCGTCAGCCAAACCCTCAAACAGAACTTGATTTTACTAGCCCTTATACGCTTCTTGTAGCGGTAGTATTATCCGCTCAGGCAACTGATATTGGGGTTAATAAAGCGACGAAAGGGCTTTTTGCTGTTGCAAATACGCCAACAAAAATGGTGACTTTAGGCATTGAAGGTATCCGTCATCATATTCGTACAATTGGTCTATTTAACATAAAAGCAAAAAATGTTTTGTCTTTGTCAAAAATTCTAATTGATGCACATGATGGCCAGGTTCCAAAGGACCGCACAGCCTTAGAATCTTTGCCGGGTGTTGGCCGAAAAACAGCAAATGTGGTTCTAAATGAGGCGTTTGATGAACCAACAATTGCAGTTGATACTCATATTTTTCGGTTTGGTAATCGCACTGGTATGGCACCAGGAAAATCCCCAAACGCTGTTGAAAAGGAATTAGTGCGGAGGGTGCCGGACCGTTGGAAAAAAGGCGCTCATCACTGGATGATTTTGCATGGACGCTATGTTTGTAAAGCGCGTAGGCCGGATTGTGCTGATTGTGTGATCTCAGATTTATGTTTGTTTAAAGAAAAAACTCATTAACTAATTCAAGTCGTTGATTTTAAATATTATCATTTGGTTAAAACATCTTGATGGTAAATGTTCATTTCAGCAAGGCAAGCAGCTCTATCAAGATTGCTACCTATCATTGCACTACGCATATCCCAGCTTCTTGCTGTCAATTTTGGAGCAAATTCATTGGTTGAGTAGAAAAAGAAATCAACGACACAATTTTTAAAGTGATACTGCCATATTTCTACTGGACCTTCTTGGCGAGTAATTGTTGCTTTGCCAAGGTCTTGGATAAGCAATGGAATTGTCAAATCCATGACGTCTTTTGGATTAAAGACCTTTGGTTCAATAAGCACCATTTGAGGTACAACAGATTCTAGATTTTTTGATATGGAGTTGGCATTTTTGCTTGAAGAGATTTCACCCACAGCAAGTTTAATCTCTGTTTGACTGCCATCCTGACTATCACTGATCGGGGATTTTTTTGTGGGTTCAACTATAAGTTCAATTTTTGTTTGGCTTTTATTTTGACTATTATTGATTGAAATGGTTTTGGCCAGTGCCTGTGTCGAGGTGGGCTTCATTCCTTTTGGATCTGCTAATGTAATACTCATGCTAGAGGGTGTAATAGGTTGGCAGGCAGCAGTAAGAGTTGCAAACCCAAGCAGGCAGATAGTTACATAACGCATGGCTTTGTACCAAAGTTGAACAAAATATTGGCTTTTGTCTAAGGGAAAAAATAACTTAATGCACGAACTTTTTTAGTTTAAAACTTGATCGCTATTGTTCTTGGTTTCCGTCCAGCGTATTAGTTCTGTTTTTTGAATGAGGAAGAAAAAATGATTTCATCTCATCTTGATGTGTTGACTGTTGGTAATGCTATTGTTGACGTCTTTGGTCAATGTGATGATGGTTTCTTACTAACCCATGGGGTTAAAAAGGGTGTTATGACCCTTCTTGATGCGCAGGCATCAGCACAGCTTTATGCGGCGCTCAGCCAGATACAGAGCCCAGAATTAATTTCTGGAGGTTCTGCAGCAAATACAGCTGTTGGGATTGCTGCGTTTGGTGGGAAAGCAAATTTTGTTGGTCGAGTTTATGATGATGATCTTGGTGCAGCGTTTCGCGCGGACATAGAGGCTTCTGGTGTTGGATTTGATCACCCTCCAGCTCCTACTGGTTCTCCAACGGCATCATCAATCATTTTGGTGACGCCTGACGCAGCGAGATCTATGAATACATTTCTTGGTGCGAGCATTGAACTTGAGGTGAGGGATCTAGCGTTGGCAAACGCTGCAGCAGCAAAGGTGATATATCTTGAGGGTTATCTTTTTGACGCGCCAAATGGGCCAGCGATTTTTGCTGAAGCTGCCCAACTCGCCGATCGTCATGGTGCTAAGTTAGCTTTATCGTTATCTGATCCTTGGTGTGTTGAGCGCCACCGTTTGAGGCTTAGTGCTTTTATTTCAGAGCATATTTCAATTCTGTTTGGCAACGAAGAAGAATTGACCAGCCTCGCTCAGTGTGACAGCAGTGAAGCAATCTCAGTTTTATCAGGTCGAGTTGATGAATTGATTGTCACTCGCGGTCCCAATGGGGCTTTTATTGGTGCAGGACAAGAGTGCTATGAAATCCCTGCCAAACCACAAGGGTTGGTGTTGGACACAACGGGAGCTGGCGATCTATTTGCCGCTGGTTACTTGTTTGGACGTACAAATGGATTTGACTTATTTCAGGCGGGCCTCTTGGCGAGCTTAGCCGCTGGTGAAGTGATCACGCATATTGGAGCGCGCCCACAAACAGATTTAAGATCACTTGCTGAAAACATTTAGACTTATTTTCTTTTGAGAGATTGTTAGTTAATTGCATCATGGGCGGCTAAAACGGCTGCTTGAACAATGTCGCTTACAGAAGCTCCCATTTGAACAATTTGAAATGCATGTTCACCACCAATCATCATTGGACCAACTACTGATATATTTCCCAGTTGGTGCACAAGCTTGAATGAAATATTAGCGGAATGTAGGCCTGGCATAACTAAGATATTGGCTGGTCCAGTTAAGTTACAGAATGGGTAGCGGGCCTTCATTAAATCATAATCAAGTGCGATATCAGCGGTCATTTCACCGTCAAACTCAAAACCAACATTTCGGCTTTGTAAAATTTCTACTGCTTGTCTCGCATCAACACTGGTACGTGATTCCGGGTTTCCAAAATTTGTGAATGAAAGAATTGCGACCCTTGGAATATGACCCATTTGCTTGGCTTTGGCAGCCATCGCAATCGCAATATCCGCCATTTCTTCGCTGTCTGGCCTTTCAGTTACTGCAACATCGCCAACAAATACAGTCCGGCCACGCGATATAATCATTGATGTAGTCATGAATTTGCTACCGTCAGCGACATCGATAACCCTTCGAATATGCTCCAAAGTAGGCTGGAAGGCGCGTGTGACACCTGTTACCATTGCGTCGGCTTGACCGCAGCTAACCATACAAGCAGCAAAAACATTACGGTCAAGATTTACCATTCGTTGGCAGTCACGATAAAGCGATCCGCGACGCTGCAGTTTGCTGTATAATAAATCTGTAAATTCAGTCAGATGATCTGAAATTTTAGCATTAGTGATGGGTAAATTTTCAGCGCCATCAAGACCAAGTCGTTCAATTGTTTCCTTAACCCGATGCTCTCGGCCCAGAAGAATAGGATTACCGTAACCAGCATTTCGAAATGCAAGAGCCGCCCTAATTACGCGCTCCTCTTCGCCCTCGGCAAAGACAACACGTTTATTATTCTTGCTAACACGCTCAAAAATCGACTGTAAAGCACCTGCGGTTGGGTCAAGACGGGCAGACAAAAGGCGCCGATATTCATCAAGATCTGCAATTGGTTTTCGGGCAACGCCATCATTCATGGCTGCTTCAGCTACAGCAGATGAAACTGCGACGATCAAGCGCGGATCAAAAGGTGTGGGAATAATGTAATTTTCACCATATGTAAGCCTTTTGCCGCCATAAGCATCAGCAACTGAATCAGGAACATCTTCACGGGCTAGCATAGCTAAAGCATTTGCTGCTGCAATCTTCATGTTTTCAGTGATTTTACTTGCGCGCACATCTAGGGCTCCACGGAAAATATATGGAAAACCAAGAACATTATTGACTTGATTTGGAAAATCTGAGCGCCCGGTTGCAATTATGGCATCAGGGCGCACTTCTTTAGCCTCATCTGGCCAGATTTCTGGAACTGGATTGGCCATAGCAAAAATTATTGGTCGTGCTGCCATTTTTTTAACCATTTCTTTGGTCAACACTTCGCCAGATGACAGGCCAAGAAATACATCAGCCCCAATAAGCGCTTCTTCTAGGCTTCGCGCATCAGTTTCTGCTGCATGCGCTGACTTCCATTGATTCATCGAATCTGTGCGGCCCTTGTATATTGGCCCAGATCGATCACAAATAATAATATTACTCCCCGGAACCCCCATGATTCTTAAGAGTTCAACACAGGCAATCGCTGCTGCACCTGCGCCATTGCCAACCACTTTAATTGATTTCATATCGCGGTTAGTCAAATGAAGTGCATTGATGAGGCCAGCAGTGGTAATTATTGCGGTACCATGTTGATCGTCGTGAAAGACAGGAATATCAAGCTTTTCGCGAAGCTGTTGTTCAATGATAAAGCATTCTGGAGCCTTAATATCTTCAAGATTGATGCCACCAAAGGTTGGTGCCATCAATTCGACAGCACTCACAAATGCATCCGTATCTGTTGTGTTCAACTCAAGATCAATGCCGTCAATATCTGCAAATTTTTTAAACAGAACCGCTTTACCTTCCATTACAGGTTTGGCTGCAGCAGCGCCAATATCACCAAGGCCAAGTACAGCAGTGCCATTTGAAATCACGGCAATTTGATTACCTTTGTTTGTGTAGTCATATGCAGTATCAATATCGTTTGCGATTTCAAGGCATGGCGCAGCAACACCAGGTGAATAAGCCAATGACAGGTCATGTTGACTTGTAAGGGGCTTTGTAGCGGCAATTTGAAATTTCCCGGGGCGTCCATTTGCGTGGAATGCAAGGGCTTCGGCGTCAAGGAGCTTATCTTTATCTGTCATGTCTTAAACACTTTTTGTGATGGTATGAACCAGCCATTCTGGCTAAATTAACGTTGTAATTTTCTGCAACAAGAAAATAATCTTTCATTACGGATTACAAATTCTGTTCGATCTTGTTCTTGAGACCAAGTTGGGGCAATGTCAAAACACTATGACCTCTAAACCTTCTACAACAAATGCGCCAAAAGTAAAAGCGCTGACCCCGATGATCGCGCAATATATGCGTGTTAAAGATTTGCACCCAGAATCCCTGCTTTTCTACAGGATGGGTGATTTTTACGAAATGTTTTTTGAGGATGCGGAAATCGCTGCATCGTTGCTTGGCATTGCCCTGACGAAGCGTGGCAGTAAAGATGGCCTTGATGTGCCCATGTGTGGCGTGCCGGCACATTCGGTTGATGGCTATCTGGCACGCTTGATCCAGGCTGGAAACAGGGTAGCAATTTGTGAACAGGTTGAAAACCCTGAGGAACAAAAACAGCGCGGCGGAAAAGGTCCGCTAAAACGTGATGTTGTACGTGTTCTAACTCCTGGTACTCTGACTGAGGATGAATTGCTGCCGTCACGGGCGCATAATTATCTGGTCGCGCTTGGTCGTGTGGGTCCACAAATCGCTGTTGCCTGGGCAGATATGTCCACTGGCGATTTTATGGTGCAGGAAATTGCTGATGAAGGGCTGGAAACAATGGTTGGTCGCCTTGACCCGGCAGAACTGATTTATCCGCAAGGCTATGACCTTCCTGAATGGGTTACCAATAGCCAAATTTGTTTAACAGGCCAGGCTGCATCTCTGTTTGATTCAACTCGTGCATGCCTAACACTTGAGCGCTTCTATCAGTTGTTAAGCCTTGATGGATTTGGTGATTTTAGCCGGGCTATGCTATCAGCAGCTGGCGCTCTCCTTGGCTATCTTGAAGTAACGCAAGTTGGCAATATGCCGCGGCTTTTACCGCTGATTGCTGTGAATGATTCCAGTTACATGGAAATTGATCCAGCAACGCGTCGGTCGCTAGAACTTTCTCGCACTTTAACTGGTGAGCGCCGTGGCAGCTTGCTTCATGCTGTTGACCATACCCTTACTGCAGCGGGAGGACGCTTGATTGGAGAGCGAATGGCAGCACCACTTTTTGACGTTGCTGCCATTGATGCGCGGCTTGATTTGGTTGGCTGGTTCATGGCGGGATCAATTTGCTGCGCCGCGGTGCGGGCGCAACTTCGCACCCACCCCGATAGTGAGCGTGCCCTGTCCAGATTATCGCTTGGGCATGGCGGGCCGCGTGATTTGGCGGCAATCGCAAAGGGGCTAACAGGAGCCAGTCAGATTGCTAGGCATATCACCGAGGCCGCAAGCAAGGAGGTAAGCAGTTTAATGATGCCTCAATCATTGATGTCTTTTCTTGAAATTATGCTGCAGCCTCTGCCGCTTGTGGATGAAGTAGCGCCAGCTCTTGCCAATGAACTGCCGCTTTTGGCGCGTGATGGGGGGTTTGTGAGGCAGGGTTACAACCTAGCTCTTGATGATTTGCGCGGCCTTCGCGATGAAAGCCGCCGCCTGATCGCCACATTACAGGCTCGTTATGCCGATGAGACCGGCATCCAATCTTTGAAGATAAAACACAATAATGTTCTTGGCTATCATATCGATGTGCGTAGCACCCATGCGCCAAAATTAATGAACCTTGAGGTTTTTATTCATCGGCAAACGACTGCACAAGCGGTTCGGTTTACAACAACAGAACTTGCCGAAATGGAACGTGACATGTTCAGTGCGGTAGATCGTGCGCTAGCACTCGAGCTGGAAATATTTGCCCACTTGCGCAATGAAGTTTTAGCAAGGGCATCGCAATTGGACGATTCGGCGCGGGCGTTAGCCAAAATTGATGTTGCTTCAGCTTCAGCCCTGCTTGCTACGAAGAACCATTATTGCCGGCCCAAAATGTGCAGCGAGCCAGTTTTTGAAATCATTAATGGTCGCCATCCTGTGATCGAACAAATTTTGGATGCGCAAACACCGTTTATCGCCAATGATTGTGATCTCAATGATGGCTGTTTATGGCTTTTGACTGGCCCGAATATGGCTGGTAAATCAACCTTTCTAAGGCAGAATGCCCATATTACCATTATGGCACAAGCTGGTCTTTATGTGCCGGCAGAAAGTGCTACTATTGGCCTTGTCGATCGACTCTTCAGCCGCGTTGGGGCTGCGGATGATCTTGCTCGAGGTAGGTCAACCTTTATGGTTGAGATGGTGGAAACGGCGGCTATTTTGAACCGGGCAACCAGTCAATCATTGGTTATTCTGGATGAAATTGGCCGTGGAACGGCAACTTATGATGGCTTAGCGATTGCCTGGTCAACGCTTGAGTATCTGCATGATGTCAGCGCATGCCGGACGTTATTTGCAACGCATTACCATGAATTGACGCACTTGCAGAAAACACTGGCACAATTACGCTGTCAAGCGATGAAAGTTCGTGAATGGCAGGGATCAATCGTCTTCTTGCATCAGGTAATTGCTGGGTCGGCAGATCGGTCTTATGGTGTTCATGTGGCACGGCTTGCTGGATTGCCAGCCGCCGTGCTTGGCCGCGCAGAACAGATTCTAGATGAACTTGAAGCTGGTAAACATGGGGCGGTTGATGCTGAAATGATAGCGGATCATCTGCCCCTTTTTAATTATCATCAACAGTCAAAAGAGAGCGTGATAACAGAAAATGAGATTGCCGCCGCGCTTGATGCGCTTGAACCTGACAACCTTGCACCTCGTGAAGCTTTAGATGCTTTATATCGTTTAAAAACAATGCGTACCCAGCCAGCCCAATCATTTGGTACGAAAAAATGAGCCAGAAATCTGCTGCAAATGTAACTAAATTTGAGCCAGCGGATACGGTGGTATGGCATCGGTGGCTGCAACCCTTACAAGGTGCAATGGCAGGCCATCAACCACCGCTTGACCGCGATATTATCGAGGCCGAACTTGGCGTATGTGCCAAGGGAAAAGTTCTAACAAACCGTCCTCAAATTTTAAACTGCCTTCGATCTCACCTTGAAGTGGCCAAAGCTGGACTGCGACAATCATTCTATGACAGCAATGATGGTGCGGTTTATGTTGGTATGCATGCATGGACAATCGATATTTTGTTGCAGCTGCTTTATGTGGAAACGCAAAAGCATTGCCGTGGTGGTGATGATCTTGCGGTGATTGCGGTTGGCGGATATGGACGCGGTGAAATGGCGCCCTATTCTGATATTGATATCATGATCTTGATGCCAAAAAAGTCCGACGCCACTCATATAAAATTTATCGAATTCATGCTGTATATTTTATGGGATCTTGGTTTAAAAATTGGCCATTCTAGCCGAAGTATTTCTGAATCAATTAATGCTGCCCGCGACGACCAGACGGTGTTGACAAGCCTGCTGGAAATGCGGCATGTGGCGGGTGATCAATCGCTTTGGACCAGATTGGCCCGAGCTGTTCAGCGTGAAATTGCCAAGAAGAAACCGCTTGTCTATGTTGAAGAAAAACTTGATGAACGTGACATTCGTCATAAGCGGTTTGGCGATACGCGGTATGTTGTTGAGCCAAATGTCAAAGATGGCAAAGGTGGACTTCGTGACCTCCACAGCCTGTTCTGGATTGCTAAATATGCCTACAGGGCCAACAGCATTATCGACATTGTGGATCAGGGTGTACTGCGCGATGGCGAAGCGCGCAAATTTGCTTTAGCGCAACGGTTTTTATGGACAGTGCGCTGCCACCTTCACTTAAATGCGGAACGTCCAGAAGAACGGCTAGATTTTGAAGCGCAAATGATAATTGCCCCGCGGCTTGGCTTTGCTGATAGGGGTGGAATGCGCGGCGTTGAACGGTTTATGAAACGCTATTATCTGGCGGCGCGCAATGTTGGCAATTTAACGCGGATTTTTTGTGCGGCAATGGAAACAGATTTTCGCAAAAGCTTGACTCTTTGGCGTCCTGATTTTCTGCGTACACATGACCTTGATCCGTTCCGCATTGAGAGTGGCCGGGTCCGGCTGATTGATGATGTTTTGTTTCGCGATGCGCCCGCGCGGCTAATTGAATTGTTTGCCATTGCTCAAAGTCATGACGCTGATATTCACCCCAACACCCTACAACGGGTCACGCGGTCATTACCGGCGCTTGATGAAACAATACGCCAGGGTCCACAACCTAACCAACATTTTCTCAATATCTTAACGTCTCGTAAAAATCCTGAACGTGTCCTTCGCTTAATGAATGAGAGTGGCGTTTTTGGAAAATTTTTACCTGATTTTGGGCGTATTGTGGCTATGATGCAGTTTGATATGTACCACAGTTATACAGTTGATGAACACACGTTGAAAGCAATTGGTATCCTGCATGGGATTGAAAATGGCGTACTCCTTGAAGCTGCGCCAGTTGCTACTGAAGCAATGCCTGAAGTTGAATCTCGGCGAGCGCTTTTTGTTGCAATGTTGCTTCACGATATAGCTAAAGGTCGCGGTGGTGACCACTCAGAGCTTGGCGCCAAGGTTGCGCTAGCTGTTTGCCCGCGCTTGGGTCTAACTCCTGAGGAAACTGAAACGGTTAGCTGGCTAATTCTTTATCATTTGCTGATGAGTAAGACTGCATTTCGTTATGATTTGAATGACCCGCAAACCATCACAGATTTTGCCGCCATCGTGCAATCACCTGAAAGGTTAAAACTGTTACTGGTTCTAACCGTTGCCGATATTCGGGCGGTTGGACCAAACATCTGGAATGGATGGAAAGCTGCGCTAATGCGTGATCTTTACTACCGGTGTGATGCAGTGCTGCGGGGGGCTGATCCAGCAGCTGTTGCGCTTGGCAATGCCGAAGAAGCGCGTCGTGAGGCACAAGGAAAGTTCCCCAATTGGAGTGCGGAGCGTTTTGCTGTCCATGCGGCGAATATGCCTGTGATTTACTGGACTAATTTTGATTGTGACACTCATGTACGCCATGCAAGGCTTTGTTCAAAATTTGCCACGCTTGATGTGCCGCTATTGATCGATTTCAAGCCAGACCGGGCGCGCCGGATGACTGAATTGACAATTTTGACGGTTGATGATCCAGGCCTGTTTTCGCGCATTGCCGGTGCGGTTGCGGCGGCTGGTGCCAACATTGTTGGGGCGCGGATTACCACTTGCCATGACGGTACAGTACTTGATGTTTTCTTTTTGCAAGATATGAACAATCAAGCCATTGAGAATCATACTGAAATATCGCGAATTCAAGCCACGCTTGAGAGGTCTCTTACTGGCTCCATCAAATTAGAGCAGCTGTTGAAAGATAGGTGGAAGCAAACGCCATTTAGGGTTAGACAAATGCCGGTGCCATCGCGTGTAATTCTTTCAAATAAGATCAGTAAAACTCATAGTGTGATTGAGGTAAATGGCCGTGATTTCCCTGGGTTACTTCATAAGATTACCCATTGCCTTGCTGATCTTGGCCTGCAAATTCAGACTGCAACGGTTTCAACCTACGGAGAGAGAGTTGTTGATGTATTTTATGTAAAGGATATTTTTGGCCTGCAAATTCAAAATGAAGTGCGACAACGAACTATCCGCAACCGGTTGCTGGAAATCTTTACCGATACGGATGAGGCGGTTGAATGACTAACACACCAGACAAGTTAATAGCTGGAAAGAGTGCATCGCTTGGCAGTGCATTCCGACAAATTGGAAGCCTGACTGCGGTTAGCCGTGTTATTGGTTTTATCCGTGATATTTCCTTTGCCAGCTTTCTGGGTGCGGGCCCAGCGGCTGACGCGTTTCTTGTGGCATTGAAATTGCCCAACATGTTTCGTCGCCTAACGGCGGAGGGGGCGATGACCAATGCGTTCCTGCCAAGCTTTGCCAAATTGAGATCTGAGAAGGGGCGCTCGGCAGCCATAAGCCTTGCTGCCGAAGCGCAGATTATGCTGATTCTGGTGCTGTTTGGTATTGTTGTGCTGGCCGAAATTTTTATGCCAAAAATCATTACAGTTCTTGCCCCAGGTTTTTTGACAACACCAGATCGTTTTGCGGCTGCTATAGATCTGGGGCGAGTAACCATGCCCTATTTGCCGATGATCTCTGTTGTTGCGCTGTGGGTTGCAATTGCCAACGCACATGATAGGTTTTTGGCTGGTGCAGCGGCGCCAATTCTGGCTAATATATGTTTTATCGGAGGAGCGATTTCAATTCCAATTCTGGCAGAGGATCTTGGTGTGTTTAGGGCCTTGCCGATCGCCATTGGGTTGCTGGTGGCAGGGCTATTGCAGCTGGCATTTCTATTTATTGTGTTGCGCCGCATTTCGGCATTGCCAAAATTGCAATGGCCGCATCTATCCAAAGTTGGAAAAAACATGTGGCGCAATTTCGTACCATCAGCGTTTGGAGCTTGCGGGATGCAGCTTAACCTTTTAGTTGATTTGATTTTGGCTTCTTTGCTGCCTGTGGGGGCGATTTCATGGCTTTATTATGCAGACCGTGTGGCGCAATTGCCGCTTGGCATTGTTGGGATCGCACTTGGCACCGCTTTGCTGCCTCGTCTATCAGCGGCTGAAGCAGGTGGCAAAAAAGATGATGTCAGAAAAACGCTGGATGAAGCTATTATTTTTGGTGGGTTTTTTATTGTGCCAGCGATGAGTGGCTTGATCATTTTGGCTGGGCCCATTATTGAGGGCTTGTTTGTTTATGGGGCGTTTGGCATTGATGATGCGGTGATGGCAGCAATGGCCTTATCGGCTTATGCCATCGGGCTACCTGGTTTTGTGCTGGTGAAGATTTTACAACCAGCATTCTATGCAGCAGGGCAGCCCGGCGTGGTTTTAAAAATTTCGATTATGACCGTTGTTGTCAATATAACCGGATCGTTAATTATGATGCCTCTGTTTGGTCATGTTGGCCTTGCCTTGGCAACAAGCATATCAGGGCTGATGGCAGCCGTTTTGATGGTGGTCGTTTTATGTCGCCGCCGCCGTCTCAGTGGTGGGTGGCTTGGAATGATGGGGCGTATATTTTTAGCAACAATGGTAATGGTAATTTTGCTATTGGCACTGGTCAATTTCGGCGCTGGATTAAGGCATTCTACAGCTGCAGCATTCTGGCTGGTCGGCCTGGTAATTTTTGGCGCCGCGGCTTTTATCAGTGCAGCTGTCCTTTTTAAGGCGATACCCGAAGGCCTTGTTCGCCGATGGCGCCATTGAAAGACTTGACCGTTGCCAGCCAAACAGGGGATAAGCCTGGAAGGCTGAAAAACAGTTATTACGGATAGGATCTATGAACAGTTCAACCGCGCAAATCCCAGCAGGCAAAGGCCGTATTTTTTCGGGCATTCAACCAACTGGCAATTTGCACCTTGGCAATTACCTTGGTGCCATTCGCAACTGGGTTGCCTTACAGCATGACTTTGAGTCCATTTATTGTATCGTTGATTTGCACGCTATCACGGTTCAGCAGGATCCGGCACAATTACGTAAAAGCACTCGTGAAGTTGCTGCTAGCCTAATCGCGTCTGGCATTTCTACTGAACAGTCAATTTTATTTACCCAGTCTTGTGTACCACAACATTCTGAACTCGCATGGGTTTTTAATTGTGTGACGCGACTGGGTTGGCTGAACCGTATGACCCAATTCAAGGAGAAGGCTGGAAAGAACCGTGAAAACGCATCTGTGGGCCTTTATTCCTATCCAATATTAATGGCCGCTGACATTTTGACCTATAAGGCAACACATGTTCCAGTTGGGGAAGATCAGAAGCAGCATCTTGAGCTGACGAGGGACATTGCACAGGCCTTCAATTCAATCTATAAAAAAGATGTTTTTCCACTACCTAAACCACAAATTTTTGGAGCTGCAACAAGGGTCATGAGCTTACGTGATGGTGGTGTTAAAATGAGCAAATCGGATGTTTCTGATAATTCGCGGATCAATTTGACTGATAATCCTGATATTATAATGCAGAAAATTCGTAAAGCTAAAACTGATCCTGATGCGCTACCGTCTGAAATAGCAGGCCTTTCAGGCCGACTTGAAGCTAGTAATCTTATAGGAATTTATGCGGCCCTAGCTGACTGTCGTGTGGAAGATGTGCTTTTTGATTTTGGCGGTCGTGGTTTTGGTGATTTCAAGCCAGTTCTTGCTGATCTAGCTGTTGCTAAATTATCACCAATCGGCGATGAAATGCGTTATCTTCTTAAAAATCCTGATGATATTGACAGCATTCTTACCAGAGGGGCTGAAAAAGCGTCAAATATTGCTCGCCCAATTCTTGCTGAGGTCCGTGATATTGTTGGATTTTTAGGACTAAGCACTGACCAAATGATTAAATTAAATCAGGATCACTAGCCAAATCAATGTGTTTGTGCGATATTCTTTACTTTAGGGAATTGGACATTTTTGTTCGCGTACCTGTATAACGATTCTAAATTATGTCGCGCTCTAGTGGATTAAGATGTTTATGTCTTTTGCACTTAAAGTGAGTTAGCTATAATAAAATCTTTTTTACCAAGAGGAACCGATTAGATGTTTATTCAAACTCAGGATACACCGAATCCAGCAACATTAAAATTTATTCCAGGAGTTCCTGTAATGGAACGAGGAACCGCAGATTTTGCCAGTTCTGAAGATTCTAACAAGTCCCCTTTGGCACGGCGGTTGTTTCAAATTGATGGGATAACTGCAGTGTTCCTTGGCGGTGATTTTGTCACTGTCACTAAAATAGAGACTCTTGATTGGTTCGCTTTAAAACCAGCAATTCTTGCTGGTATTATGGAACATTATGCATCAGGTTTGCCCGTTGTTGAGACCGACGCTAATATTGAAGATCCCCATGCGGAGGGTGGTGATAGTGATACAGTTCAACAAATTAAGCAGCTTTTGGATTCACGTGTGCGCCCTGCGGTTGCAATGGATGGTGGCGATATCGTATTCCAAGGATTTGATGACGGAATAGTAACGCTGCAGATGAGGGGTGCTTGTCAAGGGTGCCCAAGCTCAACTGCTACACTGAAAATGGGCATTGAAAACATGCTGCGTCACTATATTCCAGAAGTGCGTGAGGTTCGGGCTGCTGAGCTGTAAAGCTAAACTGGTGATTTATATATTTTTACTGTAGATTTTTAGGGCGCAATGTGTGGCTTTCTTGATTTCTAATTGGGTTACGAACCAGAACATTGCCCGGTTTGCTTTAGGTTTAGTGTTTTTTGGATTTATTGGGCCGGGGCTCTTTGGCCTTTCTTCACCGTTATATTTTAGCGGTAAGGATGACGCAAATCCATTAACTATTGAAACCAATCATATGCCGAATGACTCTAACGTGGATTTTGAAATGCCACATGCTTCTGCGATATCAAAAGCAAACAAAAATGAGCTGGATGACAGTCAAAATAACAAAACTTCATCAATAGCTGTTAAACCAGAAAATAAAGAAAAAGCGGTTGAGGACTCGAGCTTAAGTCCTGTGATTTTAAAATCACAGGATCCAACTACTAAGAATGGGCCAAAGCTGGTCTCACGTGAATTTGATTCACATATTCCAGAATCACATTTATTCTTATCTGGTGAGGCGCAGAAGATCTCTTTCATCAAGACTGCTTTGCCACTTATCCTTGCGGGGAATGAAGAGGTTGAGCGCCGCCGTGATTCGATTGAACGGGCAAATCAAAGTGACAACCGCATTGCTTTAGAAAAATGGGCAAATTTTTATGGCATTGAAATCACCAGTAAAGACAATGATCAACTAACCAAAAAATTGTTAAAGCGAGCAGATGTAGTGCCAGTCCCGATTGCTCTCGCGCAAGCGGCTGTAGAATCTGGATGGGGCACATCACGCTTTGCATTAAAGGGAAACGCTCTTTTTGGACAATGGGCATGGCGTGAAGATGCCGGTATGAGGCCATTAAATTCTAGCAATGACCGTGCGGTAGTTAGGAGTTTTGGAACCTTGTTCGGTTCCATTCGTGCATATATTCACAATTTAAATACACACTCATTCTACAGAGGTTTTCGGGATACGCGTGCAGAGCTCCGTAATCAGCCAAATGCTAATAAATCAAAAATTTTGGTTAAATTTTTGGACCGCTATGCAGAAATTGGTCCAGCCTACGTGTCCAAGTTGGAAGTTTTAATTCGTACAAATGATTTTGACCAATTTGCCTCAGCTCAGCTTAATTAAACAGTGATTGCTGTTGGTTAAAGCGCATTCAAGGAACAAGAAATTGTCGCCCAAACCATCTCCATCGGCCATTGGGGCCAGGCATAGTACAATTGACGCGTGAACGCCCCTTTGGAAGGACGCTTGGAAAGCGAATCTCAGCACGTGGTCCTAGTCTTTCTAAAACAAGTTTGCCATATGTCTTGTTAAAGCAACGCAGTTGCCGATTATCTGCAATTTCTGGAGAAAGAGTAAAGCCAAAAGCAGGAGGATTTTTTTCAATCACCATATCGGCTGGCAGTGTTTGACTAACTTTTAATGGCAATCCATTAATCGCTAGGGATAGCCTTTCAATGCTCCCATAACGCTCATTTAAGGTAAAGCGCGGTAATTCAAAGAATCCATTAGATCCATGGGCTATGCCGGAATTTTGGCCAAACGCTGCAATAAATCCTGCCGATTTTACTCGATCTATTACTGCTAAGTTATATTCACCATAGGGATAAGAAAATAAGGTAGGTCGTAATCCAAGTTCACTTAAAAACCTTTGGTTGGAGCCATAAAGTTCAGCATCTATATTTTCAAGGCTGATTTGATGCATGTGAGGGTGGCTTTTTGTCTGGCTACCAATTCCTACGCCATCAGCTTGCAGCTGTCGAATTTGATCCCAGTTCATATAGTTAGAATGCTTCTGATCTATTGGATTGGTGGCAACAAAAATGGTGAAGGGCAAATTCTTTGCTTTTAATCTAGGCCATGCTTCATTAAAAACTGAAAGGTATGCATCGTCGATTGTAATCGCTACTGCGCGATCCGGTAGGTCTATTCCATTTTGCAAATCCCGAATAATTTTTTCTAGAGGCAAAACATTGTAATTACCGTCTACAAGTTTTTCTAAATGTGTTTCAAATTGATCAAGACGAATATTAGTACTTGGGTATTTGTTTTCACCAAATCGGTGGTACATTAGTATTACTGCATGATCAGCTGCCATAGCTTGTCCAAGAAACAAAAAGACCAAAAGGAATTGTAGCACAACTCTAGTGATGTAATGAGCAAGCTGACTTTGGATTTTATAATAAAGCTTTGTGTACATTATTCATCTTCTATCCAGAAATTAATAATATACAAAATATAGTAATGATTTAACAGATAATATAGTAATTTCATTTAGCGTATGTTGATGGCCGGATGCAAACGGAGAAACAACACCTAAAACAAGGGCTGTATTCTAAAATGCCTTATAATCAATCGACACCATTGATACTATCATTTGAAGCTAGCGCAAATCATGCATCGTCAGCGGTTTATGCGAATGATTGCTTAGTAGCAATGCAACAGGCTGAGTCGCGCTTTGGCCATGCTGCAGGTCTAGTGTCTTTGGCTGTGAATGTACTGAAAGAGTCAGGGATTGATTTTATGGATCTTACCCATGTTGCTGCTGGACGTGGGCCTGGGTCATTTACTGGAATTCGTGTTGCACTAGCAGCGGCGAAAGGAGTTTGTTTAGCGCACAACCTTCCTAGTATAGGCGTGTCTGGGATGGAGGCCGTCACTTTTTCTTATGCCCAAGCTAAGAACATCTCACCAATTTTATCTCTTGCAGATACCCGCCGTGGTAATGTGTACGCGCAGAGTTTTACTACTAATATGATGCAGCAAAGCAAAATTTTTGAAACACAAATTGACCAATTACCATTTTTAGTACCTCCGTCAATTTGTATTGATGGTCTTGTGCTGTTGGGGTATGGCAGCTCAGAGGCAGAAGAAGCGTTTGCAGCCCAAGGAATAAAGACAACGAAGCCAGAGATTTATGGTGATAGTGGTTGTGGTACTTTCTTGGTTGACGCTGGCATGATTGCAAAATTAGCCGCACATCAAATAATGAGAGATGTTTTTTCACCTTTGACGCCACTTTACCTTGCAGACGCACGCCTTGGTCCAAAGAAAAAGAAACATGTAAAATGATTCGCTCAATGAGCTCTGCTGATTGCAATCAAGTAGCAATGATTGAGGCCCAAGAATTCGGCACTATTTTGGACCAACACCGTCTTTTAGCGTTACTGAAGAGTCCAGTTTTTTTTGGTTTTGTTGATGATCTAAAGGGAACAAATGCGGTGTTTGATTGTCCAACAATTTTAATAAGCTACCTCCTTGCTAACATTATTGTAGATGAAGCTGAAATCTTATCTATTGCTGTTTTAGCTGATTATCAAAATCTTGGCAGAGGCAATGAATTATTGAAGCATTTTAATGCTTTTGTAGCAGCAAAAAATGTAAAAACAGTTTTTTTAGAAGTTGCAGCTGACAACAAAGCAGCCCTGACACTATACCGTTCTCAAGGATTTAGTGAATGTAGTCGTCGATTGGCATATTATAAACGCGTTGATAGCCGCTGTGATGCCATCAAAATGAAGCTGCACGTTAAGGAGGCTTTTCCTTGACCCCCGTTGCTTCTAAGCGGTAGAAGAATGGGTTGAATTTATATTGCTGGACTGTGACATAGCGCTCTTGACTAAAAAACTTTTTATTAAAACCTATGGCTGTCAGATGAATGTTTATGACTCTGATAGGATGATCGATGTACTAGCACCGCTTGGTTATGCGCCAACCAATGTATTAGACAGTGCTGACATGGTGATTTTAAATACTTGTCATATCCGTGAAAAAGCATCGGAAAAAGTGTTCTCAGAATTGGGAAGAATGCGCCAGCTAAAAGAGCGTGTTGCTGATCAGCAAGGGCGACAAGTGACAATAGCTGTAGCAGGATGTGTGGCGCAAGCTGAGGGTGATGAAATCATACGTCGAGCGCCGTGGGTGGATATTGTTGTAGGCCCACAAACTTATCACCGTTTGCCTGAACTAGTCAGTAAAGTGGATCCCAAAAGCCGTAATCGAATTATTGATACAGATTTTCCCAAAGAAGTAAAATTTGATTTTCTTCCAGGTGAGCACGCACCACGAGGACCAGCCGCGTTTTTGAGCGTACAGGAAGGCTGCGATAAATTTTGTGCTTTTTGTGTTGTGCCATACACTCGAGGTGCTGAATTTTCACGTCCTGCCAAAACAGTTTTGGATGAAGCAAAAAGGCTGGTTGCAGGTGGCACAAGTGAATTGACTTTGCTTGGGCAAAATGTCAATGCCTATCATGGCGATAACGGTTCAGGGGGGGTTTGGAGCCTTGGCCGATTAATCCGTGCCCTTGCCGAGGTTAATGGTCTTGAGCGTATTCGCTACACTACATCACACCCGTTGGATATGGACGATGAATTAATCACTGCGCATCGTGATATTCCGCAATTGATGCCTTATTTGCACTTGCCTATTCAGTCTGGGTCAAATCATATTTTGCAAGAAATGAATCGGCACCATACCACTGATATTTACTTGTCAGTTATTGATAAGCTGCGCAACGCATGTCCTGATATTGCAATGTCTGGTGATTTCATAGTTGGTTTTCCGGGTGAAAGTGATCAGGATTTTTCTGAAACCCTATCGCTTGTTAACAAGGTTGGTTATGCATCGGCCTATTCGTTCAAGTATAGCCCGCGCCCTGGCACGCCTGCAGCCAACATAAATCATCAGGTATCAGAATCGGTAAAATCCGAGCGTCTTGAAAGCTTGCAACAGTTACTTCAAGCACAACAATTTGCTTTTAACAAAAATACTGAAGGTAAAACAGTTAATGTTTTGGTTGAACGCACTGGTCGTCAAGAAGGACAAATGGCCGGTCGCAGCCCCTACATGCAGGCTGTTAATTTTATTGGAGATCCTGATCAAATTGGTCGGATTGTTACCTGCCAATTATCAGCTGCGCGCCAAAATAGCATGATGGGCAGGATCATTAATTCGAAGGGGGTGGCGTGAACGTAGCAAAGGCGAACAGCATTCGGATGGAATTTGAGGATAATGACACCCTTGCATTACTGTCAGGAGAGCATAACCAACACCTTGCCTATATTGAAAAATCACTTGATGTGACCCTAGATTCATTTGGCAATAGCATCAAAATTTTAGGTACGGCAAAAGCTACAAAAACGGCACGGAATGTTATTGAAAATCTTTATAAGCGCATTGCTGAAACTAGCCGTGATGAGGTTGATAAATCAATGGTTGATGATGCGTTGAGATGGTCTATTAATGGACACGAGGCTACCTCTGTGTCAATGGCTGATCCATTTGAAACTTGGAAAAAAAAGATTGTTGCTAAAACCAAAGGGCAAAGCAATTATTTAAAACTACTGCGTGATAATGAAGTTGTTTTTGGCCTTGGTCCAGCAGGAACAGGAAAAACCTACATGGCGGTTGCGAGCGCAGTTGAAGCTTTGAAAAAGCGAGTAGTTGAACGTATAGTCCTATCACGTCCAGCTGTTGAAGCCGGCGAAAGATTAGGATTTTTGCCTGGTGACATGAAGGAAAAAGTTGACCCTTATCTGCGCCCACTTTATGACGCACTTTATGATATGATGCCCGCGGATAAGGTTGATCGCATGCTTGCCAGCGGTGAAATTGAGATTGCGCCGTTAGCCTTCATGCGAGGTCGTACCTTGACCTCTGCGTATGTGATTATTGACGAGGCACAAAACACCACACCGGTGCAAATGAAAATGGTGTTAACCCGCCTTGGACAGGATTCACATATGGTTATAACGGGTGATTTAAGCCAGATTGATTTGCCAGTAAGCCAGCCATCAGGCCTTGCCGAGGCGGTGACGTTTTTGGACAATATCAAGGGAGTTGGAATTATTCATCTTTCAGGTGAGGATGTGGTTCGTCATCCTGTGGTGGCGCGTATTTTGCAAGCTTATGAAGCTGGACAAAACAAACAGAATACGCACAAATAGATAATATACTGGTGTGGTTTTTGAAGTATGCTTGTTAAATTGGGAATGAAAATAGCTAATGAAGCGCAGAATGAAGAAAGGTGATGACACTCTGGAGCCCGACAGTTGTGAGGATGATCGGTTTTTGAGCGATGAATGGTTGTCCGAGCATGGTGCATTGATTGACATTACTGTTGATGCCACAAGCTGGCGTACCTCTCTCATTGATGATTTAAAAAATCGTGGTCCAGTAATGTTAGATTATGTTGCAGCGCGTTTGTCACTTGATCCGCAAATGATCAGCCTTTTACTATGTAATGACGAGGACATGCGGAGGATGAACAATCTGCATCGTGGGTTTGATAAGGCCACGAATGTTCTGTCATTCCCTGCAGGAGATGATCTGCAACGGGCAGATAATATGTTGGCTGATGAGATAACGATTGGCGATATTGCAATTGCTGGTGAAACCGTTATGTGCGAAGCCAGCAAGGCGGGTATTGCGGTGAGAGATCATGTGCTGCATCTGTTTACCCATGGTGTGCTGCATCTGCTGGGCTATGGTCACGCTGATGATACTGCCGCAGCCGAAATGGAGGGGCTGGAAATCGAACTTTTGGCGCAGATGAAAATCGCCAACCCCTATTGTGTTAGTAATCTGGCCGTTGGCACGCGGGAGGGTGGATAATGGTGTCATTTTTTGGCAAATTTTTTCCAATTTTTGCGCGTCCGTCTTTACGTCGCGAAGAACTGACAGAATTGCTACAGGAATCTCTTGATGACAAGACCAGCTTTGACAGTCATGAAGGCACGTTATTGCAAAATTTTTTGGGCCTTCGTGATATTACTGCTGCTGATGTTATGGTTCCACGGGCGGATATTATTTCGGTAGCGCTTGCCGATGGTTTTGATGAAGTCATCCAGCAGATGAGTGATGCCAATCACAGCCGTGTTCCAGTTTACCGTAAAACGCTTGATGATGTTGTAGGCATCATTCATATAAAGGATTTGTTTGCCCATCTCCGTAATGGTCACACGCCTGCTGTTGAGAGTCTACTGAGGCCAGCGCTGTTTATTTCGCCAACGATTCGCCTTCTTGATTTGCTGCATGAGATGAGAATACGCCGCCGCCATTTGGCCCTTGTTGTCGATGAGTTTGGTGGAGTCGATGGTTTAATTACTATTGAAGATTTGGTTGAAGAGATTGTTGGTGAGATTGAGGATGAGCATGACACGGCAGCACAATTGCGTTTTGACCAGAAAGGTGATGGGACAGCCGTCGCCGATGCACGCATTGAGGTTGAAATATTGGAAGCCATTACTGGACCTTTGCTTGATGATGATGAACGTGACGAAATTGATACCCTTGGTGGATTGGTGTGTTCCCTTGCTGGTCGTGTGCCGGGTCATGGTGAGGTTGTGCGCCACCGGGCTGGAATACAATTTGAGATTCTTGAAGGTGATCCGCGTCGTATCACATTACTAAAACTTCGTGGATTGCCGCGTGTTAATGCCTCAGCCAAACAAGAGTAACAAAAAGGTCAGTTCACTTTTCTGGCATGGGCTGGCAGGGGCCGTTGCCAGCCTGTCTTTACCACCGTTATTTTTGTTGCCTGCTATATTTGCCCTATCGATTCCCTTTCTCGGTTATGTGCAGGCCAAAAGCCGGTGGGAGGCAGCGCTGATTTTTGGTTCAGCTGGTTTCGGTTGGTTTCTGGCTTCAACTTATTGGGTATCAAACTCTCTTATTGTGGAGTCATTGTCTAATTGGTTCCTAATGCCCCTTATGGCACTGGCACTAGCATTGATTCTGGCTATTTTTTGGGCTGTTTCCGCAGCTTGTTCATGGTCCTTTGGGCGGCGACCGATGGCACGTCTGCTATGGGTTTTAGTTTTTTTCAGTCTTGGTGAATGGGGGCGAGGGTTCATTGCTACTGGGTTTCCGTGGAATTTGACTGGAAGCCTTTTTTCTGTTGATTTGGCAAGTCTCCAAGCAGCAAGCATCATTGGCATTTATGGATTATGTGTTATTGCGTTGGCTTTTGCTGCTGTGCCGGCTTTTTGGGCAATTGGTTATCGAGGTTTGGCGGTGATATGTGTGCTTTTGCCTCTGTCGATGGCGATGGGTGGAGCTGTAAGGCTTTCTAATGATTCCTTATCAAAGACATTATCAAGCGCGAGACCAGAAGTGCGCCTTGTGCAGCCAGCGATTCCACAAGCTGAAAAATGGGACCATTTAAAAAGACAGAATCATTTAAAGCGGTTGATAAAATTGTCAAAAGGGGATGGGATAGCTCCAAAATTAATAATCTGGCCAGAAACCGCCTTTGCTGGTTTTCCAAACCACAATGCAGAGTTGTTGGAAAGGACGGTACGTGAGGCAACCCCTAGCCAGGGGACCTTGATTACAGGCATCCCTCGCTTAGGCAGTGAACGTACTTTATTGAATTCGGCGGTTATGATTGACCATGGGGGAAAAACAAAAGGGGTTTATGATAAAAAACATCTTGTACCGTTTGGTGAATATATGCCGTTTAGGGAATGGATGCCGTTCCTTAACCCCATCGTTGGAGAGCTGGATTTTACCGCAGGCCAAAATAACGGTTTAATGCGGCAGGAGAAAGTTGGAACGATACAATTGTTAATTTGTTATGAGGTAATTTTTTCTGGCAAGGTAATTACATCGACGATGCGTCCAGACTTGATGGTTAATATCACAAATGACGCGTGGTTCGGAGTTAGCGCAGGTCCGTGGCAGCACCTCGCTCAAGCGCAGATGCGCGCTGTTGAGGAAGGGGTGCCTTTGTTTCGGGTGGCTAATACGGGCATAACCGCTGGGTTTGATTCTTATGGCCGTGTTCTTGGGTTAATACCAATTGGCGCAAAAGGAATTCTTGATTTGGCTGTCCCGCCAGCTATCACTCCAACAGCTTTTGCGCGTTTTGGTAATCTTGGTTTCTTTTGCCTTGTAATTCTGATTGCAGCAACAGCAGCATGGCTTGACCTGCGTCGTTCCATAAGGCAATAGGTATTTGCATACAATAAAAGGATCTATTTATATGAGTTATATTTTTACATCTGAATCTGTTTCTGAAGGCCACCCTGACAAAGTTTGTGACCGTATTTCGGACACAGTTTTGGATTTATTTTTAAAACATGAGCCCGAGGCACGGGTAGCTTGTGAAGCTCTGGCAACTACTAACCGTGTTGTCCTTGCTGGCGAAGTGCGCGCCAGTGATGCTAAATTGTCACAGATCATGCTAGAAATTGAGCCAGCGGTTCGTGAAGCTGTAAAAGATATTGGGTATGAGCAGGATTCATTCCATCACGCTAATTTTGAATTGCAAAACTACCTGCATGAGCAATCAAGTGACATAGCAATGGGCGTTGATTCAGGTGATAACAAAGATGAAGGCGCCGGTGATCAGGGCTTAATGTTTGGCTATGCGTGTAATGAAACTGATGTTTTGATGCCAGCTGCAATATATTACTCGCATCAGATTCTAAAAAATCTTGCAGAGGTGCGGAAGGGGGACCCAGAGTCTATTTTGGGCCCTGATTCAAAAAGCCAGATCAGCCTCGTATACGATGATCAAGGCCGGCCAGCTGGCGTGCACAAGCTTGTGTTATCAACCCAACATGATGCTGATGCAACGCAATTAGACATACGTAGTCTTGTTACTCCAGTGATTGCAGATGTGCTTCCTGATGGTTGGATGGTTGATGGAGAGAATCTCCTTCTGAACCCAACCGGCCAGTTTGTTATTGGTGGGCCAGATGGAGACGCTGGTTTGACGGGGCGTAAAATTATTGTTGATACTTACGGGGGTGCAGCCCCGCACGGTGGTGGTGCATTTTCGGGAAAAGACCCAACAAAGGTTGACCGGTCTGCTGCTTATGCTAGCCGTTATCTAGCGAAGAATGTTGTTGCCGCAGGATTGGCATCACGTTGTACTATACAAATTGCTTATGCGATTGGCATCGCTCAGCCAGTTTCGCTTTACGCCAATACACATGGTACTGGCAAGATTGATGATAGTGTTTTACAAGAGGTCCTGCGTGATTGCATGGACTTAACACCACGCGGCATTCGTCAGCATTTAGGAATGAATTCGCCAATTTATGCGCCCACTTCTGCCTATGGGCATTTTGGGCGGATGCCAGGCGAGGTTTGTCAAGGTAGCTTTAGCTGGGAGGCGATAGACCTTGTTGACGCGTTAACTTCATCGGTGCGATAGGCCTTAGCTGACCTAAAACAAAACGAGGCAGGCAATTTATGGTTGATCAGAATTCAACTTTAAAAGGCGTGGTTCCCACCGGCCCACGGTTTTTTGGCCGACGTAAGGGCCGCCCCCTTAAAACATCTATGAAAAGATTGTTGGATGAGGGGTTGCCAAAAATTATTTTTGATCCATTGCAAAAAATTGACCATCAATTTGGCCGGCATGCAGATTATTATCTTGAAATTGGGTTTGGTGGCGGAGAGTTCATAGCTGGTCTTGCCGCAGCGAGGCCTGAATGTAATTTTATCGGAGCAGAGCCTTTTATTAATGGTGTCGCCAGTTTGCTTCGTCACGTTGAAGAACAGCAGCTTGGTAACATCCGCATCTGGCCAGATGATGTGCGCTTGATTTTGCCTGCGCTTGGCGGTGGCAGTCTGGCTGGTGCCTTCATCATGTTTCCAGATCCATGGCCAAAACGGCGTCATGCAGGGCGCCGCATTTTACAGCCAACACTTCTTGATCAGCTTGCAACAATGATTAGGCCCGGTGGCAATTTAACTCTTGCTAGTGATGATCCAGCAGCAAAAAGCTGGTTATTACAAGCTGCAATGTCGCATGGTGATTTTGTTTGGACCGCGCGTCACCCTGATGATTGGCGTAAGCTTCCGATGGGTCTGTCAGAAACACGTTATATGAGAAAGGCTGAGCGTGCTGGACGGCGGCCATCTTGGTTTCATTTCCGTCGGCGTGATTCGGTAGCCCCATGATGTACTCCTATCAAAGGGCTGAAGTCATACCCAAATAGCTTGCCTATTGCATTTTGATAATCAAGAGCCTATAATTTTTATGTAAAGAGCTGTCGGATTTAGACGGTGGGCCACTGGCCCACCTTTTTTATTGCCTTTTTTAGGCAGGATTCAACTGAGGAAGTTAAATAGATTGGGTTATTGCTTTTACTGGTACCCGAAACCAGAGTTCTAGGAGAAATTTTGGTCGAAGCCAAAATAAGTCAAATTATTAAAGCGGCGGTTAAGGAGCTTGGATTTGGCCTTGTTCGTGTTCAGTTTTCAGGCGGACAAGCTGGCCGCAACCTATTGCAGATCATGGCTGAGCCAAATGAAGACCGTGAGATGACTGTTGAAGATTGCAAGATGTTGAGCCGCCACGTCTCGGCCTTACTTGATGTTGATGATCCGATTTCTTCTGCTTATGTTCTCGAAGTGAGCTCACCTGGAATTGACCGGCCTTTAACACATATTAAAGATTTTGAACGGTTTAATGGTGAACTTGTAAAAATTACTTTACGGCTGATGCGTGATGGACGCCGTCGTTTTCAGGGTCGACTTACTGGGTTGTCTGAAGAAGGTCAAATTGGAATTGAAACAAGTTTTGGCAGATTTACATTCGAATTTGATGAAATAGAATCAGCACGAATCGACCCAAGTGAAATTATAGCGCGTCGGGAGGGAGGTAGACTACCCTGACAATAGCGTATAACTGTTTAATTTAAAGATTTTTTG
Source organism: Candidatus Puniceispirillum sp. (assembly GCA_028382965.1). Lineage (GTDB taxonomy): Bacteria > Pseudomonadota > Alphaproteobacteria > Puniceispirillales > Puniceispirillaceae > UBA3439. The sequence continues at coordinate 85,363 of JAOEUK010000001.1, read as the reverse complement.
TTTTTACTAGGCTGCACATATATTCAGTGTGGAGAAATAAATTAAAGGTGAAATGACCATGGATACATCATCAATTCCCGGCCTTGAGCTTATTCAGGTAGCAGATGTGGTGGCTCGAGAAAAATCGATTGAGCGTGAAGAAGTTATGCTAGCGATGGAAGAAGCCATTCAAAAAGCGGGCCGCGCAAAATATGGACTTGATCGTGACATACGAGCGATGATTGACCGCAAAACCGGAGCTATTCGTCTGGAACGCTGGCTTGAGGTCATAGAAGAAGTTGAAGATGAATCAACTCAGATGAGTGTTGATGATGGTGCAAAACAAACCCCACCTTTGGCCATCGGTGAGTTTTGGCGTCAGTCCTTACCTCCAATAGAATTTGGTCGCATTGCTGCGCAAACTGCTAAACAAGTTATTTCCCAGAAAGTGCGTGACGCAGAGCGCGCTCGGCAGTTTGAGGAATATAAGAGCAGAGTTGGAGAAATCGTTGTTGGAACAGTAAAGCGTGCGGAGAGCTATTCCATTACTGTTGACCTTGGTAGAGCGGAGGGCGTAATTCGGCGTGAGGAAATGATACCGCGCGAGAATTTACGTCAAGGTGACCGGGTTCGCGCATACATTATTGATGTTCGGGAAGAGCCTCGCGGCCCACAGATTTTTCTTTCACGAGCATGCAATGAATTTATGGCTAAGCTCTTTAAACAAGAGGTTCCCGAAATTTATGATGGTATTATTGAAATTAAAGGCGTTGCACGTGAGCCGGGCAGTAGAGCAAAAATTGCCGTTTTGTCAAATGATCCAGGAATTGATCCAGTTGGAGCATGTGTTGGTATGCGTGGAAGTCGGGTTCAGGCTGTGGTTGGTGAATTGCAGGGTGAAAAAATTGAGATCATTCCATATATTGAAGAGCCAGCAGCTTTTGTTGTAAATGCCCTAGCGCCAGCTGAAGTTGCAAAGGTGGTTATGGATGAGGTTGCAGGTCGGATGGAGGTGGTTGTTCCAGATGAGCAGCTTAGCTTAGCCATTGGCCGTCGTGGCCAAAATGTTCGCTTGGCCTCTCAATTGTCTGGATGGTACATTGATGTTTTGACTGAGGCTGAGGAATCTGAGCGACGTCAGGAAGAGTTTAAGGTGCGGTCAACACGCTTTATTGATGCATTGAATATTGATGATGTGATTGCACATCTTCTTGTAGCTGAAGGCTATGTTTTTCCAGAAGAAATTGCAGAAAGTACAGTTGAGGAGTTGTCTACAATACAGGGTTTCGACGAAGATATAGCAGGTGAACTTCAAAGCCGTGCTGTTGAATATGTAGAGCGTGAATCAGGCCGAATTAATGCAGCATTGGATGAGATGAAGGTTGCAGATGATCTTCGTAAATTTGAATATATCAGCCTGTCGATGTTGTTGGCCCTTGCTGAAAATGATATCCGTTGTCTTGATGACCTAGCTGGGCTTGATAATGAGGAGCTTCTTGAGCTTCTTGGCCAGCATGGCTTGGGTGATGATGGCGAAGCTGGTGATATTATTATGGCGGCACGCGCTCACTGGTTTGCCGATGACACTATTGATAACTCAGACACCGACAAAGAGTCGGCTGTTTCTGATAGCTAGGCCATGAGAGGCTTTTGGGCATGGTTGAGCGCACCTGTATCGCGACTGGGCAAACATTTGCACAGCAAAAGCTAATTCGGTTCGTCGTAGCGCCGAATGGCTTTGCAATCGCTGATCTGGCTGGCCGTTTGCCTGGTCGAGGCGCTTGGGTGCTTGCGCATGAAGCTACTGTCCGGAAGGCCAATAAAAAAGGCTATTTCAAGCGTAATTTAGGAGCTGGTTTTGAGTTTGCTGATGCTGATATTGCTGCAATTGCTACCGGGCTTAAAGCGCGCATTATTGCTTCAGCGTCAATGGCGCGTCGATGTGGCGCATTGATTGGCGGCAGTGGAAAGCTGCTGTCTGAGGGTAAATTTGATGGCCTACTAGCAGCTGAAGATGCGTCGCCGCGAGAACTTGCTAAATTGAAATCGAAGTTGAATATTGATTGGGTTAGCCAATCTATGAGTTCAACGGATCTTGGCCAGATTTGTGGGCGTGAAAGCTTAGCTTTTGCTGGTTTACGGGGATCAAAAGTTCCTGGGTCTAATAAATTAGTACTTGCAGTTTATAAAGATATTATGCGTTTAGAGGGGTTTTATACTACTGCGGGTTGTAATGACCTGCCTGACCGGTGTATCACCTAGGCGGAGCGGTATAGCTGTGTTGCGTAAATGATCGCAAGGCAGGTAATGCTAAGAAAGGTTCAAAATGAGCGAAGATAGCAGTAAATCAAAAAAACTGAGCCTCTCGGGTGAAAAGCTGACACTTGGTAATATTGATGCCAGCAAACTGCGGGCGGGGCCATCGGTTTCTGGGACGAGAAAGACAGTGCAAGTTGAAGTCCGACGCAAGAGGGCACCGGCTGCACCCTCGCGCGGTATTTCCGTTGCGCCTGAAGTAGAAGTCCCAGAAGTGAAGACGTCCTCGACACCTGTTCCTTCAATTACAACACAGACTGTCGATGATCGATTGACGGCTCAGGAACGCGCTGCCCGTGTGCGCGCATTACAGGAGGGCTTGGCAAAAACTGAAGGTTCAGGCGACAATCCAACAGAACAGCTTGTTGATGACAAAGATACCTTCTCTTTAGAAGATAGGGACGTAGTGTCAGCTGCTAACCCCTTAGAAGTTACAATAGATCCAGATGTAAAATCAGATCCAAACGTTGATCGTCGCGCTGCTGAGCTTGCAGAACTACAAGAAATTGAAGCTAATGAAGAGCGTCGTCGAAGTGAGGAAATCAAAAAACACACAGATGTACAAGCAGTTCGCCACCAGTCTACTAAGGATACGCCAGGCGAGACTCCCGACGTTAATAAATTTGGTCCCACAACTCCATCAGAAGTGCAAAATCGTCGTCGTCGAGAAGCAGAAGAAATGGCCCCGCGTCGTCCAGCTCCGCGCCGTGAGGCTGCTGGTCGCCGCCAATCGGGCAAGATGACTATTACACAGGCATTAACTGGTGATGATAATCGGCGTCAGCGCTCCCTGGCTTCAGTGAAGCGTCAGCGTGAACGGGCACGGATGCGTGAAGAGCAGGCGCAAGTCAAACAAGTTCGTGATGTCGTTATCCCTGACAACATTACCGTTGCTGAATTGGCTAACCGAATGGCTGAAAGGACAGCGGACGTTGTAAAAGAGCTTATGAAGCTTGACATTATGGCAACGGCAACCCAGCCAATTGATGGCGAAACAGCTGAGGTAATAGTTGCTGAATTTGGTCACCGGGCTCAGCGTGTATCTGAGTCAGATATTGAAATTGGTTTGGGTGGCGAGGATGATCCAAATGAAAACTTGAAGCCGCGGCCTCCAGTGGTAACAGTTATGGGGCATGTTGACCATGGCAAAACGAGTTTGCTAGATGCCATTCGCCAAACTGATGTTGCAGCTGGAGAGTCAGGCGGCATTACTCAGCATATTGGCGCTTACCAAATCGAAACGGTCGCTGGAAATGTTATTACTTTCATTGATACGCCAGGCCATTCAGCTTTTACTGAAATGCGCTCTCGTGGTGCTAATATCACTGACATTGTAATTTTAGTTGTGGCTGCTGATGATTCAGTCATGGTGCAAACCATTGAAGCAATTAACCACGCTAAAGCTGCCGGGTGTCCAACTATTGTAGCTATCAATAAATGTGATAAACCTGATGCTGATCCAAAAAAGGTGCGCAGTGATTTATTGCAGCATGAAATCATCACTGAAGATTTTGGTGGTGATGTTTTGTGTGTTGATGTCTCAGCACACACAGGAATTGGTTTGGACAAGTTAGAAGAAGCTATTATGTTACAAGCTGAGCTTCTTGAACTAAAGGCCAATCCAGATCGCGCGGCAGAAGGTGTTGTTGTTGAATCAAAAGTAGAACGTGGCAAAGGATCAGTTGCCACTCTATTGGTACAACGTGGCACGTTGAAGCTGGGCGATATCTTTGTTATTGGTGCGGAAAGTGGACGCGTTCGCGCTCTACTTGATGACCGTGGTAAGGCGCTAAAATTTGCTGGGCCGGGACAGCCGGTTGAGATTCTTGGATTGAATGGCACTCCAATGGCTGGCGATAACTGCGTAGTTGTTGAAAGTGAAGCTCGGGCTCGAGAAATTGCAGAGTATCGAACACGCCGCATCCGTGACCATGATGTGGCTCGTGGAGCGCGTGGCTCAGTTGAGCAGATGCTGTCAGCAATTGCTGCTGGCGAAGCTGAAGAGTTGCCAGTAGTCATTAAGACAGACGTTCATGGATCACTTGAAGCAATTCGTGTGGCGCTAGAAAAGCTGGGTACAGAACAAGTGAAAGTCCGATTGTTATCTGCTGGCGTTGGTGCGCTAAGTGAGTCTGATATTAGCCTTGCTACAGCTTCAAACGCTATTGTTATTGGCTTTAATGTGAGAGCAATTCCACAAGCGCGTGATCTGGCAAAGCGAGATAGTGTAGAGATTCGCTATCATTCAATTATTTATGAACTAATTGATGAAATTAAAGCAGCAATGGGTGGCCTTCTTAGTCCAGATACCCAAGAGGATTTTATTGGCTATGCCAAAATTCGTCAGGTTTTTGGTGTCTCTAAAGTTGGTAAGATTGCGGGTTGTCTTGTTACTGAAGGTGTCATTAAGAGGGGCTGTAAAGTTCGTTTGTTGCGTGACAACGTGGTCATTCATGAAGGGTCATTAAAAACACTTAAACGCTTTAAAGATGAGGTCAAAGATGTGCGAGAAGGCTCGGAGTGTGGTATGGGCTTTGAAAATTATTCTGATATTCAAGAAAGTGATATAATTGAGTGTTTTGAGGTTCGTGAAGTAGCAAGAACACTTGATTGATTGTTTGCTCAAGGACTAACAGAGTTGGTTGGGTTTTTCCCAAAAAAGCTGTCAAAAGGGAACTTTGATAATGCCATCTAAAGCAGTCCGACCGAGAACTGCCAAGGCACCAACCCAGCGCCAATTGCGAGTTGGTGAAGCCTTGAGGCACGCTGTATCAGAAGTTCTGATGCGGGAAGATTTTTTTGATCCAGATCTTTCTAATATTTCTATTACAATTTCTGAAATTTTAGTTAGCTCTGATCTTGCAAATGCTCGGGTTTATACGATGCCTCTTGGAGGTGTAAACATAGAGGTTGTTTTGCCGGCGTTAAACCGGTTAGCTCCTGTTATTCAGTCATTTGTTGCAAAAAAAGTCCATTTACGGCGAACACCACGAATGCGCTTTTTTCTCGACGAAAGCTTTGAAAATGCTGAAAAGATGAACAAGCTTTTTGCTGCAATCAGGCAAGGACCATGATCCAATGGGACGTAAACGTGGACAACCTGTGCATGGCTGGGTAAATCTTGATAAACCAAAGGGCATAAGTTCTGCAAAGGCAGTTGCAATTGTTCGCCGAGTATTTGATGCTGAAAAAGCTGGACATGGTGGGACATTAGACCCCCTTGCGAGTGGGATATTGCCCATTGCGCTTGGGGAGGCCACTAAAACTGTGTCTTTTGCTGTGGGGCAAGAAAAAACGTATGAATTTGAACTTTCTTGGGGTACTGAAACGACTACTGATGATGGAGAGGGAACAGTTACAACTGAGTCTAAACATCGCCCAAGTGGAGCTGAGATTGATGGGGCGCTAACAAAATATCAAGGTTATATTGATCAAGTTCCACCCCTTTACTCAGCAATCAAGGTTGGAGGGAAACGAGCTTATAATCTAGCAAGAAATTCGTTAGTGGATGAACCAGTGGTAAAGCTGAAAGCACGGCAAATTTATATTAAAACATTCCGCCGACTCAATTCGACAGAAAATTTGGCAAAGTTTTTTGTAGTATGTGGCAAAGGAGCCTATATTAGGGCTTTAGCTCGCGATTTAGGGCGTGAGCTAGGCACAGCTGCTCATGTTACGTCTCTTCGCCGCCTATCAGTGGGAAATTTTCACATAAATTATTCGATTTCGCTGGATTTTTTAGAAACTCTGCCGCATAGTGCCGCCGCATTAGAGCATTTATATCCTGTTTTGAGTGCGCTGGACGACATCCCGGCGCTACCCATGTCAGAGAGTGAGGCAAAAAAGCTTCGTCATGGCCAAACGCTTCCTGCGATCAGTGCTTCGGCAAGAGATCGATTTCAGGCGCTTTTGACTGGGGCAACAGCAATAGCCATTGAAGGCGACCGACCGGTAGCCTTGGTGGTAATCAAAGCTGGAGCTGTTTGTCCTGTTCGTGTGCTAAATATTTAATTTAAACCCAATTATAGGAGGTTTCGATGTCGATTACGCAGGAACGAAAATCAGAACTAATTACAGAGTATGGTAAAAATGACAAAGATTCAGGATCTGCATCTGTTCAGGTAGCAATCTTATCAGAGCGCATTCGCAACCTTACGGAACATTTAAAAGACCACAAAAAAGATTTTGGTTCACGCCGGGGCCTTTTGGCAATGGTTGGCCAGCGCCGTAGCTTGCTTGATTATATCAAGGTTGGCAATTTAGCAGCTTACAAGGCTTTAATTGAAAAGCTGGGACTACGCAGATAGGCTTTAGTTTGCCAGACAGGTAATTAAAAACCGCTTTGTCAAATCGACAGAGTGGTTTTTTTTATGTGAAGAATTTTATTTGCTTTTTAAAGTATTGCATGCGAAGAACGTGGACGAACCTCGGGATTAAAAAATAAACAGGGCACGAACAAGGCCGATTGAGGGTGCTCCCGACCACCAGACGCAGACGGAGCGCTGGAATGAAGAGAAACCTCTTGAAAACATTTTAATCCCCTTGTCAAAGCAATGTTCATCATGGGGATGCACATTACGTTTTTGCCGTTCTCTTGTCGGATTGCCGATTTTGAGATGAAATGAAAGAGATAAAATAGATGTTTAAGTTATTCCGCAAAGAAATGGAATGGGGTGGTACAACGCTGGTTTTAGAAACTGGTAAAATCGCTCGTCAAGCAGATGGCGCCGTTATGGTTAGCCTTGGTGAAACCAAGGTACTATGTACAGCTGTAGCCGCCCAAAGTCCAAAGCCAGGAATGGATTTTTTCCCGCTAACTGTTAATTACCAGGAAAAAGCTTTTGCTGCAGGTAAAATTCCAGGTGGATTTTTTAAGCGGGAAGGTAGGCCTTCAGAAAATGAAACGTTGGTGTGCAGGCTAATTGATCGCCCAATCCGGCCTCTTTTTCCAAAATCATTTAAATGTGAAACCCAGGTCATCTGTACTGTACTCGCGCATGATATGGAAAATAACCCAGATATTGCGGCCTTGATTGGTGCATCAGCAGCATTAACTTTGTCTGGTGTTCCCTTTTTTGGTCCAATTGCTGCCGCCCGCATTGGCTGGATAGACGGCGCTTATGTTTTAAATCCAACCGTTGACCAAATGGAAGGCAGTGAATTGGATTTGGTGATGGCTGGAACGCATGAAGGTGTTTTGATGGTTGAATCCGAAGCCAAAGAACTATCTGAAGATGTGATGTTGGGCGCTGTAAATTTTGGTCATAGTGCTATTAAGCCAGTGATTGATTCTATTATTGACTTGGCGGAATCTTGCGCTAAAGAACCACGTGATTTACCTAAGGAGCCAGTTGAAACTGTTGACATAAATAAAGTTTTGAAGGGTTTTAAAAAAGGATTTGAATCAGCTTATAAAATAGCTGATAAGACAAATCGCCAAACAGCTCTTAATGAAGTTCGCGCTAAAGCAAAAGATGCACTTGGTGATCAGTATGATGCTGTACTTGTTGGTGGTCTTATTAAAGGTATGGAAGCTGATGTTGTTCGCGGTGCCATTCTAAAAACAGGTGTTCGAATTGACGGCCGTGATACAAAGACCGTGCGGCAAATTGTTGCCGAGGCTGGGTTCCTTCCACGTGCTCACGGATCTTCCTTATTTACTCGAGGAGAAACACAAGCAATGGTTGTTGCCACCCTTGGCACAGGTCAGGATGAGCAAATTATTGATGCGTTAGCTGGTGAAAGCCGTTCAAGCTTTATGTTGCATTATAATTTTCCACCTTATTCAGTTGGCGAAGCTGGCCGTGTTGGTTCACCTGGTCGCAGAGAAATCGGGCACGGTAAATTGGCGTGGCGTGCGCTGCGCCCATTGCTACCAAAAAAGGAAGAGTTTCCTTACACTATTCGTCTGGTTTCGGAAATTACTGAATCAAACGGATCTTCATCGATGGCAACCGTTTGTGGCGGTTCATTGGCAATGATGGATGCAGGTGTGCCTTTAAAGCGTCCTGTTGCGGGCATTGCAATGGGGCTTATAAAGGCGGGTGATGAGTTTGCTGTTCTATCTGATATTCTTGGTGATGAAGATCATTTAGGCGATATGGATTTCAAAGTTGCTGGTTCTGCTGAGGGTGTGACATCGCTGCAGATGGATATTAAGATTACCTCAATTACACCAGAAATAATGAAGATTGCACTTGATCAGGCGCGTGAAGGCCGTATTCATATTCTTGATGAAATGAGCAAGGCTTTGACTTCAGCGCGAGATGATTTAGCTGATAGTGCACCAAAAATCACTACTTTGAAAATTCCTGTTGATAAAATTCGTGACATTATTGGACCAGGGGGTAAAATTATTCGTGAAATTTGTGAAGAAACAGGAGCTAAAATTGACATTGAAGATGATGGAACTGTAAAAGTTGCTGCAGTATCGGGTTCATCTGGTGAAGCAGCTGTTGCTCGAATTCGCGATATTGTTGCTGAACCTGAACTTGGAGTAATTTATGACGGCACTGTTGTAAAAACTGTTGATTTTGGCGCGTTTGTTAATTTTCTTGGTGCGAAGGATGGACTTGTTCATATTTCTGAATTGCAAAATGGTCGGACTGAAAAGACTACGGATATTTGCAAAGAGGGTGACACTGTTAAAGTTAAGGTTATTGGATTTGATGATCGCGGTAAGGTAAAATTATCAATGAAACGAGTTGATCAAGAATCAGGTGTTGATCTAGAAGTTGCCTCTGACGCTGAATAAAATTGATAAAAAATATGTTGAAAGGGCGGCATTTATGATGCTGCCTTTTTTTGTGATATTTTAAGGAGAGTGGGTTGTGAACCACTGAAAGCAGTTTATATGAGAAGCACTTTAGAGAAATAAAAATGCATCATATTCTTGAAATTTTTTACCAAGAAAACAATTATTGGTAAAGTAACTGTTAATAGGTCCATAACACAAAAAACAAGGTAGCCATTTGAGATATGACCGGATAATTTGTTAACAAATCGATTGCTTTGCATTTGACGCCTAAATGTCTTTTAACGCCCGCTTTGCTTTAGGTTTTTAACAACTTTATATTCACATGAATAATTACCTATCAACAGGAAACGATTATGCAGACAATTTTTGCAGATACTGCTCTTTTGCCGAATGGATGGTGTCAAAATTTGTTAATTGAACTGGCTGATTCTGGAAAAATTACAAAGGTGACCCCAAATTTTTGCGGCTCAAAAGGAGGGATACAAGTGCCTTGCTTGATACCTGCTCCAGTTAACGCCCATAGTCACGCCTTCCAGCGAGCAATGGCTGGACTCACTGAACACCGTAGTAAAAATTTGCAGGATAGCTTCTGGACCTGGCGTGAACTTATGTATCGGTTTCTTGATCAATTGACCCCCGATCATATTGAAGCCATCACGGCGCTAGTACAGATGGAAATGCTGGAGTCAGGCTATGCAACTAATGTTGAATTTCATTATTTGCACCATGCTCCTGATGGCACTGCGTATGACAAGCGTAGTGAGATGGCAAATCGGATTATGGCGGCTACTGAAACTACTGGCATTGGGTTGACTATTCTCCCAGTTCACTATCAATATGGCGGCTGTGATAAGCGCCCACTGGTTCGGGGACAATGCCGATTTTATAACGATATAAATAGCTTTGCGGCGTTATGTAAAAGTATCCAGTTAGACCTCTGCAACTTGCCAGGTGACTCTGTTTTTGGTGTAGCGCCACATAGCCTACGAGCAGTTTCAACAGATAGCCTTAGTGTTTCCCATGAACTTGCTGAAGGGGGCCCGTTTCATATGCATGTGGCAGAACAACATGCGGAAGTCAAAGAAGTTGTTGAGTATCTTGGGGTGCGTCCCGTTGAATGGATTTTGGAAAACTTCGATGCAGGCCCTAATTGTTGTTTTATTCACTGCACACAAATGTTACCGCACGAGATAGCTGGACTAGCTAAAACTGGAGCTGTGGTAGGACTTTGTCCAATTACTGAAGCTAGTTTAGGTGATGGTATTTTCAATGGAGTTTCTTGGTTTGAGGCAGGTGGTGTGATTGCAATCGGCTCTGACTCCAATATTCGGATTTCGCTCTCAGAGGAACTGCGCAGCCTTGAATATTCACAGCGCCTGCGAGACCACTCACGCGCAGCTTTGGCATCATCAACAAAATCAACAGGTCGCCATATTTTTGATTCTATGATTTTTGGGGGCGCAATGGCTGCTGGCCGGAAAACAGGTAAAATTGCACCAGGTTATTGGGCTGACCTAATGGGACTAGACATGACGTCTGTGGTGCTTGCAGGTCGCACAGGTGACCAAGTGATAGACAGCTTTATTTTTGCTGGAGATGACCGGCTTGTTCTGGATGTTTGGTCTGCTGGGAGACATCTTGTAACAGAAGGCAGACATCATGCACGTGATAAAATCACAGAAAATTTTTGCACCGCACTGATGTCTTTGCATCAAAAGCTATGATTAAATGGCTTGTTCAGGGTGTTAGTTGTAGTACGAACAAGCTGGTACGATGTAATGGCTAAAAAAAGAGGAATGCTTTTAAATTTCAACTTATGTTTCGTTTGGGATTCCTACACTGTTATAGCCACCATCAACAAAATGGACTTCGCCTGTGACGCCTGAAGATAGGTCAGATATAAGATACAGTCCAGCATGCCCAACTTCCTTCAGCCCAGGATTTCTGTGTAACGGGGCATTATTTTCCGCATGTCGAAAAATATGTCTGGCTCCAGTAATTGCAGCGCCAGCAAGCGTACGCATTGGCCCAGCAGATATCGCATTCACTCGGATATTTTGTCCACCAAGATCAACTGCGAGATACCTAACTGATGATTCCAATGCAGCCTTGGCAACGCCCATTACATTATAGTTTGGAGTGCTACGCTGCGCTCCAAGGAAGCTTAGTGTTACCAAAGCTCCACCTGAAGGCATCATGCTGCTTGCTGCTCGCGCAACTTCAGTAAATGAATAGGCGGATACCATCATCGTGTTTGCAAAATTATTGCGGCTGGTATTTAAATAAGCGCCTTTTAATTCATTTTTATCGGAAAATGCTAACGCATGCACAACAAAATCTATTGTTGGCCAGTAAGTGGCTAGTTCAGCAAAGCAGCGATCTACAGACCCTTCGTTTGCCACATCACATTCAATCATGATACGAGAGCCAATGGAGTTTGCTAGAGGGGCTAATCGTTTCCCAAAACCTTCCATCTGATAAGAAAAAGCGATTTCAGCGCCCTGATTTGCCGCTGATTCTGCAATTCCCCATGCAATGGATTTGTCATTGGCAACACCCATCACAAGACCACGTTTTCCAGCCAATAAATTTTGAGGATTCATAACTAAATTCTTCTTAAAGCCAAAGTGGCATTTGTACCACCAAAGCCAAAAGAATTTGATAATGCAAGATTAATACTGAAATTATCAATCCTTTTTTGGGTGACTGGAATATCACCAATAGCTGGATCGGGTGTTTGAATATTGGCCGATGCAGCAACAAAACTATTTTTCATCATAAGAATGGTGTAGATGGCTTCTTGAACGCCAGTAGCCCCAAGTGAGTGGCCGGTGAGTGACTTGGTTGAGGTCACAACTGGAAGGTAATCCCGCGGCCCAAAGACACTTCGCACTGCATCAAGTTCTTTCACATCACCTACAGGTGTCGAGGTGCCATGTGCATTGATGTAATCCACTTTGTCGACAATTTTGTTTCCATCAAAGCCGTCTAGAGCGAGCTCCATACAGCGTACCGCTCCTTCGCCAGATGGAGCAACCATGTCTTCACCATCTGAATTGGCGCCATATCCAACAAGTTCGGCGTATATCTTAGCACCGCGAGCTAGTGCATGATCCATATTTTCAAGAACCACCATGCCTCCGCCACCAGCGATAACAAAGCCATCACGATCAACATCATAGGGGCGTGATGCTAATTCTGGTGTATCATTATATTTTGATGACATAGCTCCCATCGCATCAAATAATACTGATAAAGTCCAATGTAGCTCTTCACCACCACCAGCAAAAACAATGTTCTGACTGCCGCTTCGAATGGCGTCAGCGCCAGCAGTAATACAATGAGCTGACGTTGAACAGGCAGAAGAAATTGAATAATTAATTCCACGAATTTTAAAAAATGTAGCAATACAGGCTGATACGGATGAAGACATACAGCGTGGCACCATGTAAGGGCCAATGCGTTTTGGGCCTTTTTCCCGGGTTATGTCAAAAGCAGCTAGAAGGTTAGCTGTTGATGGCCCCCCAGATCCGGCAACAAGGCCAGTCTTAGCATTTGAAACATCTCTGTCCTTAAGGCCGGCATCGGCAATCGCCTGTTCCATAGCAAGAACTGCATAGGCAGCACCGTCACCCATAAATCGCAATTGTTTGCGATCAATATGTTCAGTAACATCAAGTTTGACGGTACCATGCACCTGGCTACGAAAGCCTAGTTCACTATATTCTGGCGCAGCAACAATGCCTGAGGTCCCATTCCGCAGGGATTCTGTGACTTCACTGACATTGTTTCCAATGGACGATACAATTCCAATTCCGGTTATGGCAACACGGCGCATGATCATCAAGCTCCTTCGGGCGTAAATAGCCCAACACGAATGTCACTGGCTTCAAAAACGACGTCACCATCGCAAAGCACTTTGCCATCAGCAATGCCCATCACCAAACGGCGCATGATGACACGTTTCATATCTAGGCGAAAGGTAACCAGTTTGTTGTTTGGCAGAATTTGGCCAGTGAACTTTACCCCACCTACCGAAAGCGCTCGTCCCTGACCGAGCCCCCCTGACCATCCAAGAAAAAAACCAACAAGCTGCCATAATGCATCCATTCCAAGGCAGCCAGGCATGACAGGATCACCCTCAAAATGGCAGGGAAAGAACCACAAATCAGGATTTAAGTCAAATTCTGCGTCAATTTGACCTTTGCTAAATTCACCACCAATTGAATCAATATTTGTGATCCGGTCACACATCAACATCGGCGGTAGAGGTAATTGAGGGTTTCCTGCTCCAAACATCTTACCTTTGGCGCAACTGATTAATTCTTCATAAGTGAATGAATGCTGGTCTTTGGACGACATCGCAACTTCCTTGTTAAGTGTTGATTCATATTATGGGTCAAATCGTTATGAACCATCGAACCTGCTGGTCTATGATTTTCCTGAAAATCAAGATTAATCAGGAACCAATCAATTAATTTGTACTCATTTGCCACTAATCTATGGGTGGTATATCAGTTGGTATAGAAAGCACAAAACAACCCTTCAAGCCAAGGTATTATTGACATTTGACTTGTGTCCGCTCATTTTGAGCTGCAAATCACTATAAATTATAATAAGAAAAGTAATGTAAAAGAGGAATGTCGAAAAAGTGAGAGCTTTAGCAGAACAATTGCGTTTAGCTGGTTTACGGCCAACACGACAACGTGTAGCTATTGCAGCTTTATTGCTCGATGGGCGTCATCGCCATGTGACAGCGGACAGCTTGACAGAAGAGATTGCAACCTTAGGCCTGCAGGTTTCTTGCGGCACGGTTTATAACACACTCAATCAATTTACGGATGCTGGGTTGTTGCGCCGGGTTACTGTTCATAATAATTACAGTCTATTTGACACCAATACTGAGTACCATCATCATTTTTATGATGAGAAAACCAATGAACTCGTTGATATTCCAAACAATGATGTAATCCTTAAAAAACTGCCAAATCCACCTGATGGGCATGAAATCAAAGCTGTTGATGTCGTGATTCATATACAAAGAAAATAGATTTATTGAAGGTACTTTTTTACAGGATCGATAACTTTAGTTTTAGCTTAGCAAAGCTTTCTTAAACTCATTAATTGTTTGCGCAAATAGCGTGTTACTAGTTTAAAATCATTCTAAAGAGCCTTGACCCCAGCCAGCATCATAATTATATTTTAACGAGTGTTTACCGTCAGCCTGCACAGATTTGCATAATTTTTTTATGGCTATTGGCTGGTTTTTATAAAATATAATTGGAGAGTCAAATGGACGGAAATAATGTGGGAAAATGCCCAGTAATGCATGGTGCAGTCACACGGAATAGTAGCAGTGGAACTTCGAACCGCGACTGGTGGCCCAATCAGTTGAACATTGGTATTTTGCATCAGCATGATCAGAAATCCAATCCAATGGACAAGGGGTTTAGCTATCGGGAAGCTTTCAAATCACTGGACTATCAGGCACTAAAACAAGATTTGCATGATCTCATGACTGATTCTCAAGATTGGTGGCCTGCAGATTATGGCCACTATGGCCCATTTTTTATTCGGATGACATGGCATGCTGCTGGCACATATCGCAGTGGTGATGGCCGTGGTGGCGGTGGCGCAGGTGCGCAGCGCTTTGCGCCGTTAAACAGCTGGCCTGATAACGGGAACCTTGACAAGGCTCGTAGGTTACTTTGGCCAATCAAACAGAAGTATGGGGATAAGATCAGCTGGGCAGATTTAATTATTCTAACTGGTAATGTAGCTATTGAATCTATGGGTGGAAAAACCTTTGGTTTTAGCGGTGGTCGAGATGATATCTGGGCGCCCGAGGAGGATATTTATTGGGGTGCTGAAGAAGAATGGCTTGGTAACAAGCGCTATTCAGGTGAACGTGATCTGGAAAACCCGCTTGCTGCAGTGCAAATGGGCCTGATTTATGTTAACCCAGAAGGTCCGGATGGAAACCCTGATCCACTTGGAAGCGCCAGAGATATTCGGGAAACTTTTGGTCGGATGGCGATGAATGACGAAGAAACAGTGGCGCTTGTTGCTGGCGGCCACACTTTTGGTAAAGCTCACGGCGCTGGCGATTCTGGGCTTGTTGGCGCAGAGCCTGAAGGTGCTGCAATTGAAGAAATGGGCCTTGGCTGGATCAGTAGTTATGGGTCGGGTAAGGGTAGCGATTCTATTACTAGCGGTGTGGAAGGTGCTTGGACTGCCAATCCAACCCAGTGGGATAATGGTTATTTCGATTTATTGCTTGGTTATGATTGGGAATTAACTAAAAGCCCGGCTGGAGCGCATATTTGGCACGCAGTTAATCCGAGAGATGAGGACTTAGCACCTGATGCCGAAGATGCAACGGTTCGTGTCCCAACTATGATGACTACAGCTGATATGGCAATGCGTGAGGATCCTGCATATCGAGAGATTTCTGAACGATTTCATAAGAATCCAGATCAATTAGCTGATGCTTTTGCACGTGCGTGGTTCAAGTTGCTACATCGTGATATGGGGCCACTCAGCCGCTACATCGGTCCTGAAGTTCCAGCAGAAGACTTAATTTGGCAGGACCCAATTCCGTCTGGAAATACTAGTTATGATGTTAACGCCGTTAAAGAACTTGTTGTTGCAAGTGGCTTAAGTATTCAAGAACTGGTTGAAACAGCTTGGGCTAGCGCGTCAACGTTTCGTGGGTCTGATATGCGTGGAGGCGCTAATGGTGCGCGCATCCGTCTGTCTCCTCAAAAGGATTGGGTGGTTAATAAACCTGATCAGCTTGCCCAAGTTCTGTCAGTTCTTGAGCCTATAGCGGCTAAAACTGGAGCATCTGTTGCTGATGTAATTGTTTTGGCTGGTGGTGTTGGCATTGAGCAGGCATCAGGTTTAAAGGTGCCATTTAAACCCGGTCGTGGCGATGCTCTGCAAGAGCAAACAGACGTTGAATCGTTTGAGGTTTTAGAACTAGTTGCTGACGGGTTTCGAAATTATCAGAAAACTGATTTTTCTGTCAGCCCTGAAGAAATGCTGCTTGATAAAGCTCAGCTTTTGGGGCTCTCTGCGCCTGAAATGACTGTTTTGGTTGGAGGTTTTCGTGCCTTGGGCATTAGTGAGGGTAACCATGGTGTTTTTACCAAAACACCGGGTAAGTTGACGAATGATTTTTTTGTCACCCTGTTAGATATGGGAGTGGAGTGGAAGCCAACTGGCAATAATTCATACGAAGCAAGCGACCGTGGCACGGGAGCCGTTGTAAGAACAGCGACACGTGTCGACCTTGCTTTTGGTTCAAATTCTCAACTTCGAGCTTTGGCCGAGGTTTATGCTACTAACGAAGCCCATGAAAAATTTGTTCGTGATTTTGTGGCTGCTTGGACAAAGGTCATGAATGCGGATAGGTTTGACGTCGCCTAAAATGTTACATAAACTTAATTAGATCAATTAATAACGGCATCTCTAAAAATTAGAGGTGCCGTTATTGCTCTTTGAGAGATTATATCAATCTAAGATTTCTGTCTCAAGAAGCCCCCATAAATTTTGTCGATTAATCCAACCTTTCACATTTTCTGAGGCTACCTTGCACCAAGATTTTGGGCAGGATTTAATCACCACTAAAGCATTGCGTTCGGCTAATGCCACTACTAGTGATTTCTGGTTCGGGCTGGCATGGATCTCTACCATATTATTCTTGACTAATGCCATTCGCTTTAGGGATAAAACGGCTCCATGCATCCAACCTGCAGTGCCCTCATGGTCAATAACTTTTCGCCAAATGTCGAATTCAGAATCAACGAGAAGTGGTAGGCCAATTGCGCGATATTGCCACAGGACGGGATATTCGCGTCCTGGGCCAGAGCGAAGATTGGCTTCATCAAATTTCAATGTTACAAAGCGTGGTACTGGTAGTCCGCTTCCACGCACCGTTAACTTGGCTTCTTGAGCGATAGCATTGGTAGGACTGACTAATGAAGTAAGTGGAGAAAAAAATGTGAGTATTAGCAAAAAAAATTTGAAAACAAGAAATGAATAGGTGCAAATTTGGCGTTTCATAGTAATTTTTTCATGCTCCATTGTGTTTTGGTAGAATTATTAAGAAATTATATGCTAGTTATTAGACTACATAATTTTGTAACACTAATTAAATTAAGCGTAAGGTTTTTTATCGTCAATTGCCAGCCAACGTTTGGTGTTTTGGACTAATTTTAAGAGGGCCGTCCATGAGTCAAAACAAACCTAAAGTGATTTTGACGCGAAAGTTGCCAGAAACAATTGAAACACGGATGCGTGAACTTTTTGACACCGCTTTAAATAATACTGATAAGGGCCTTAGTCGAGAAGAGCTCGAAGCTGCTGTAAAAACAGCAGATGTATTGGTGCCAACTGTTACTGACAAAATAGACGCTGATTTAATTTCAAAGTCAGGTGACCAATTGCGTCTTATTGCGTCATTTGGAACAGGCGTGGACCACCTTGATCTTGCTGCGGCAAAAGCGCGAGGCATTACTGTTACCAACACACCTGGTGTTTTAACTGAAGACACTGCAGATGTGGCGATGGCTCTTATTTTGGCTGTTCCGCGCCGTATCGCTGAAGGTGATGCGTTGGCACGTTCAGGGCAGTGGAAAGGCTGGTCTCCAACAGGGATGCTTGGCCACCGCATTAATGGTAAACGACTGGGCATTGTTGGCATGGGCCGTATTGGTGAGGCAGTAGCTCGTCGTGCCCGTGGTTTTGGGCTATCGATTCATTATCATAATCGTAATCCTGTTCATCCTGAAACTGAGGCAGAACTTGAGGCTACTTATTGGGAGTCACTGGATCAGATGTTAGCTCGCGTTGATATTGTGTCAGTGAATTGTCCGCATACGCCGGCAACCAATCATTTGTTATCTCACGATCGGCTGTCACTAATGCAACCATCAGCTTACCTTGTGAATACATCGCGCGGAGGGGTGGTAGATGAAAAGGCTCTTGCTGAACTGTTAGCAAAACGCCACATTTCTGGAGCTGGCTTGGATGTTTATAGTAATGAACCAAATATACCAGTAGCTCTTTGTGATTTGCCAAATGTTGTTCTTCTGCCACATATAGGTTCAGCGACTATTGAAGGCCGCCTGCAAATGGGAGACAAGGTGATTATTAATGTGCAAACATTCTGGGATGGCCATACGCCACCCGATCGTGTGATTGAAGCTATGTTTTAGCTCATAAGTTAGAAACATTGCCAGCTTGGAAGAGTAGGTTAAATCGTGTTATTATTTTGTTTTCCACAGCAGCTGCAATCAGAGCGTGACGTGGTTTGAATCTCCATAAATTCACTGCCAGCACCTTCGATTAATAAAAGCCTCTTGGTTAGAGTGCCCGGCTGGCCAAGAATAAGCTTTATAGTTTCAAGAGCTTGCAGTGTGCCTACCAAACCAGCGACTGGGCCAAGAATGCCGGCCTCTGAGCAACTCGGCGCCTGCTTGACATCAGGCATTGCTGGAAACACACAACGATAACAGGGGCTGCTAAGTTGACCTTTGACGCTGCTTTGAAAAACCGAAACCTGACCTTCCATCCTCACAGCCCCACCAAAAACAAGCGGACGAGAACACTGATGGGCTGAATCTCCCAGCAAGTAACGGGTTTCTGCATTGTCGGTGCAATCAATCACAATATCATGCTCTGTTACAAGTTGTTTGACATTTGAGCTGTTAAGTCGGAAATCAAGCTGCGAGATATGAACATCAGGATTAAGCGCGTTAGCGGCAGAGGCGGCTAATCTAGATTTTGATGATCCTACATCGTTGTCCTTATAAATGATTTGCCGGTTTAAATCACTGCGTGCGATATCATCGTCATCGATAATTGTGATCGCGCCAATGCCAGCTGCAGCAAGATAAAGGATGACAGGTGCACCAATGCCGCCAGCACCCACCACAAGAACTCGCGCTGCAAGCAGCTTTTCCTGTCCCTCTTCTCCCATCGTCGGCATGATGGCCTGACGTGCGTACCGTTCTAGATCTTTGTCATTCAGCATTATCGCTCACAAGCCTGTTGATCCAAAGCCATCAGCTCCGCGTTTGGTGTCATCCAAATCATTGGCTTCGATGGGGGTTATTATAGTTACGGTAGCAATGACCATTTGGGCAATGCGCATTCCTCGTGTAATTATAAAGTCGTCGGTGCCCGCATTTAGCAGAATTACTGTAATTTCGCCACGATAGTCACTATCAATGGTACCGGGTGCATTGGCAATTGTAACCCCATGTTTTAAGGCTAATCCTGAGCGGGGTCGCACCTGAGCTTCATAACCTTCCGGCAAGGCCATCGCGAAGCCTGTTGGAACTGCTAGTCTTGATCCTGGTTGGATGCATGCTGGCTGGTTGAGGGCGGCGGCAAGGTCCATTCCTGCTGCACCCATACTTGCATATGAGGGTAATTCTAAATCGCTTCCATGGACAAGACGTCGGAATTTAACTGAGATTAAATTCATTCTAAAAACTCTTTTTCAATAAGGTCAGACAGCTTTTCAGCCAGTTCAGTCTTTTGCATTTTTGGCCAAGTTTTAACGCTCAATCCATTGATTATCAAAGCCTTGTTTGTAGTGCTCCCAAAAACTGGATCATCATCATCACCAACCTGATTGGCAATTATCCAGTCACATCCTTTGCGCTGTCGTTTAGCGCTAGCATTCTTGAGTAAATTTTCAGTTTCTGCCGCAAAACCGACCACCAGCTTTGGCCGGTTTGGGCTGGCAGAAATGCTAGCCAAAATATCGGGGTTTTGACAAAGCTCCAAAGTCATTTTGGCTAGAGGATCATCGGGCTTTTTGAGTTTTGTTGACGCTGTTGACACCACCCGCCAATCTGCGACAGCAGCAGCGCAAATAGCAATATCGGTTGGTAGGGTGGTTATAGCATTCATACAAGCGGCAAGCATTTCAGCTGCTGTTGTTACTGGAACTAATTTAACATGATTGGGTGGCGCTTCATTAACTGGCCCACTAATCAGCGTTACCTCTGCCCCGCGGTCTGCCAGTGTGGCGGCAATGGCGTGGCCTTGCTTGCCCGATGAACGGTTGACAATAAACCTTACCTTATCTATTGGCTCAATTGTAGGGCCTGATGTGATGATAATGCGTTTGCCGGTGAGTGCGGTAGTTTTCTCACTGGTTATGGACGTTTTGTTAGGTGCCGCGGTGATAATCTTCATGGCGGCATGGGCAATATCGTTTGGCTCGCATAGGCGACCTTCGCCTTTCTCTCCGCATGCCGTATCACCACTAACTGGCCCAATCATATGAACGCCGCGCTGAACCAGGCTAGCAAAATTTTTTTTGGTGGCTGGATGCTCCCACATAGAAGGATTCATTGCCGGTGCCATCGCAACCTTTGCTGTGGTTGCCAGCAAAATGGTAGTGGCAAGATCATCGGCAATGCCAGCGTTAGCACGCGCCATAAAATTGGCTGTTGCTGGAACTACTAGAATCAAATCGGCAGATCGGGCAAGTTGGATGTGGCCCATTTCAGCTTCGTCGGTAAGTGAGAATAAGGTGTCATAGCATTTTTTATTTGTCAGTGCAGCAAGGCTTAGTGTGGTTATAAACTGTTTTGCACCCTCGGTCATCACACCTGTGACACTTGCCCCAAGTTGTTGCAATTGCCGAGTAGTTTCCAGTGCCTTATAAGCTGCAATCCCGCCGGACACGATCAGAAGAATATTTGGGTTGGAACGGGCTATCATGTCTGAGTTTTTGGACTTTGTTGGGGCTGCTAAAATTTCTAGATCATCTGCTTGCACTTGAAAGCCCTTGGCGATTAAGGTGGAATAAATAATTGGCTTGGCACGATTTGGTAAATGACCGCGCGTAATATAATTACTTATGGCGCTTGGCCCAACACCTAAAAGCTCTTGAAGAGCGGCTCGTCCTCCCAATGCTGTGATAATTGCTAATAAATTCACAAAACCAACTTTTTTAAAAATAAATAATTAATAATGGTATATTTTTTTTCACAAAAATTCAAATATATTAAATATTTAGTGCGTCCTTGTGAAAAAACTAATAAGGGCAAGAAAAAGTGCCATAAGCGCAATACGTCCCGGCCAGACGGGTGGTTTGGGAAGTGGGTATTCTTTTTGGCTCTTTTCAAAATCATTAATAATTTTTGGCAAGCGAGACAGGACTTGTGTTACCTCATTAAATAGCTGTGTGGCTTGTGTTTTTACATTAGCTTGATTCTGCATCCAGTCATCGGCAAGAGGGCGCGATAGTTGCCACATATCAGCGGTAGGGTTAAGCTGTCGGGCCACACCTTCGGCCATCACCATAGTTTTTTGCAACAAGTTGAACTGAGGCTGAACTTCGATTTCAAATCGGGTAGCTAGCTGAAAAATTTGCCCAAGAACAAGGCCAAGTGACACATCACCAAGTGCTTTGCCCATAACTGGATCAGCCACAGCCCGCACTGATTGTGAGAATTGATGAATTGACACAGCTTCGCCAAGCATGCCCGCATCCTTATGAAGAGAAGCAACCATATCATAATCGCGGTCAAGCATGGCACTAAGAAGACGTGCCAGAAATAGTCGGTCATGGAAATCGAGATAGCCCATTATTCCAAAGTCAATTGGTACAAGGGTGCCATCAGGCCGAACAAAAATATTGCCTGGGTGCATATCGGCATGGAAATAGCCATCACGAAACACCTGATTAAAAAAGCTGCGTGCCGCATACTCAGTGATTTTTTCAACATCATGTGAAGCTTTAGTAAGGCTGGCGACATCATCAATGCGAATGCCATCCACCCATTCAATAATCAGCATTTGTCTGGTACTATTTTCAAGATCAACCCATGGAATATAAATGCCCTCATCATTTTGCATATTGTCGGCCAAACGCCCTGCCGCCGCTGCTTCAAGGCGCAAATCCAGCTCCATTTCGGATAATTGGCGAAATTGGCGAACAGCTGTCACTAGATGGAGCCGTTGGATACCTGGCGCTAGCCATTCAATAATCTGTGCAAGTGAATAGAAAAGGGCAGTGTCGGCCTGCATGCGTTTCTCAATATTTGGTCGTAATAATTTCACAGCAACCGCCCGCCCATCAACCAGTGTGGCGCGGTGCACCTGGGCAATTGAGGCGGCAGCAACGGCTTCATCATTAAATTGTTTAAACAGATTCTCAATTGACTGCCCTGTTTGGTTGACTACAATCTGGCGTGCGTGTGCTGCAGCAAATGGAGGTAACCTGTCTTGCAGCATTGCTAATGACCGGCCGAGTTCAGGACCAATTAAATCTGAACGGGTTGATAGTGCCTGTCCAAATTTAATAAAGCCTGGTCCAAGCCGGACAAGAGCCTGACATAATGCATCGCCGGCATCCTTGACCGCACGCCGCGAGCGCACAGCTCTATCAAGTAGCCTACAAGTTTGTCTCAGCCAGCTTGGTAACATACTGATATTTGCCATATGCCCCAGAACGCCGGCGCGGCCTAGATGCCAAGCAATATTTGGCAGTCGTGATAGGGCGCGAATCATGGGCAGCCAGCCGAACACCATCAATCGAGCTTCCAGCCCGAATGAATGCAAGCAATTCCTGCAGACAAGCTTCGGACTCGAATTTGCACAAAGCCAGCTTGAGCAAACATGTCAGAAAGAATTTCCTTACTTGGGAAGGTGCGAATTGATTCGGCAAGATAGCGATAGCTCTCAGAATCACCCGCAATGACCTGGCCCATTACCGGCAGCACATTAAATGACCAACTGTCATAAAGCAATGCCAGCGCTTGATTTTGGACATGTGAGAATTCCAGGCATAGAAATCGCCCACCTGGTTTTAGAATGCGATATGCTTCATTTAATGCAGCTTGTCGGTCAGTTATATTCCGAAGGCCAAAAGCAATAGTAACAAAATCAGCAGTTTCATCATCAATTGGTAGTGATTCTGCGTTGCCCACGCACCAGCTTAGCTGGTTTGCCAGGCGTTTTAATTCGCGCCGGTTGCGCCCTGCTTGTAACATGGCTTGGTTAATATCGGTAATACAGGCCTCTCCACCTCCGCTTCGCAAAAATCTTACGCTAATATCACCAGTCCCACCAGCAAGATCAAATAACTTTTGATGGGCCTGTGGCGCCATCCAGTTAATCATAGTCTCTTTCCAAAGCCGGTGAACACCGCCACTCATCAAATCGTTCATGACATCGTAGCGGCTTGCAACCGTATCAAATACACCTCGTACAAGACGAGCTTTGTCGGTTCTCTGGACAGTGCGAAAGCCAAAATCTATAGTATCTTTATGTGTTTTCTGTCCAGCTATGTCCTGGCTGGATGAAATGCGAACGTCCGCTTCGTTAAAAGCTGCTTCTTTCATAATTAAAGCCCTTAATAAGATTAGCAAAAGCCATACTATCTATATCAGTCTAATGACAAATACGAAACGGTGTTGACCAATTCATTGAATTTCTCCAAAACGAGATACTCTGTTGGAAAGGGTAAATACTAAACTCGAGGGGTTTGCTGTTAATGCCAGAGTTACCTGAAGTTGAAACTATCAAACGGGCTTTGATTCCCGTATTACAAAACTGCCAGGTGAACTCGGCTTTTGTTGGCCGTGAAAATTTGCGCTGGCCATTACCCAAAGACTTGGCCAAACGGTTGACTAGCAGATATTTTACTCACCTTACGCGGCGTGGAAAATATATACTGATGTTTATGGATAGCGATGAGGTTTTATTGCTGCACCTTGGTATGTCAGGTTCGGTGAGAATACATCAGCAAAAACCTAATCTCGGAAAACATGACCATTTCATGCTTGAAATGTTGGCGGCCAAAGGTGACGGCAAACTTTCTTATGTGGTGTTAAATGACCCCCGTCGTTTTGGATGGATTGATCTTTTTGCCGAATCAGCAATTGATAGTCATAAACTTTTGGCAAAAATGGGCCCCGAGCCACTTGGTAATAAATTTTCAGTAATGCACCTGCAAGAGGCATTAAACGGTCGTTCAGGTCCTATCAAAAATGCGCTGTTGAACCAAGCGCTGGTGGCAGGCATTGGCAATATATATGCTAGTGAGATATTGTTTCTTGCTGGTATTTCTCCTCGTCGTAAAGCAGAAAACATTGCAGGAAGGCGCGCTGAACGACTAACAGCAGCTATTGTGAAAACCCTGCGCGCGGCCATTGAGGACGGGGGTACATCACTTCGGGACCATGTTCAGCCTGGTGGTGAAATTGGTTATTTTGTCCAGCGCCTTGCAGTTTATGGCCGGGCAGGTAAGCCCTGTTCAAAGTGCAGTTCAACCATAAAAATTATTATCCAGTCAGGCCGATCTAGTTTTTACTGTTCCCGCTGCCAACGTTAGTATTTATTGATGTATTAAATAATGAAAAGTGTTATGAAAATATGAAAATGTTAGATCAAAGTTCAATTACAATGTTCATTAGATTTCTTAAACTTGCTTGCTGCTTTAGCGCGGTGTTATGTGGAATGTTGATTGTTAGCCATAGGGTTAACGCCGATTCGCTCCAACATCGTTGGGTTGGTGACATTCCTATTATGCATGGCTTAAAAGTTGAACCAGAGCTTGGCTTTGCATTTGATTCGCCAAACGGTCGTATCGTGATGATTTTTGCATCGACAAAAGAGCCTTTAACTGAAATTTTAACGTTTTACGATGTGACTTTAGCCCAACTTGGTTGGATTGGTGGTGGTGGAAGCTGGTCACGTGAAGCAGAAAAACTAATGATTGGGACGGTGCAAACGGCTCGTGGGCCTTTATGGCGAATTATGCTGCAACCTTTTTGATCTCTTACGTGATGACATCATAATGGAAGTCCTTGAAGGGCTTAACCTTGAAAACGATAGAGCGTGTTGATAGCAAAAGCTCTTGACGTTGATGGCGAAAAAAGCTTATATGCCGCATTAATTAAGTATTTTTTAAGATAAATGGACGTTAAAACCTGATGGCAAATCACAAGTCTTCGAAGAAGCGGATACTACGTAACGCAAACCGTGCGTTAATTAATGGTGCTCGCACAAGCCGCATTCGCACTTTTGTAAAAAAAGTTGAAATAGCAATAGTTGCAGGTGATGCTAAAGCAGCTCTTGAGGCTTTGCGTCAAGCCCAACCAGAGATGCAACGCGGCGTTTCACGTGGCATTTTACATAAAAACACTGTTTCGCGTAAAATCTCTCGCCTCGCTGCAAGGGTTAAAGCTCTGGCCGCATAGGAACTAGTGGGTTAAGTGGCGATTCGCTGTCGCGCCCCACGAATTATCCTAATATTTAAATTAAAATAATTTTAATGTTTTGATGTACCTGTTTTTGAGACTCGTAACAGTTGAGAGTTTCGCAACCGGTTTGATTTAGCCATCAAAACATATAAGGCATTTAGTCGAAGACATTCGTGTGCTGTGTTATCTTTTGACGATTCGGTGTTTGATTGTGTTCAACTTTTCACAAAATAGGTGGTTTATGCCCAAGGTTTGTGTCAACAAAAATAACCCACATTTAAAAAAGTTTATTTTACATTTATGGGGTGTTGGCATCTTGCAAGCAAGGCTAAAAAATAGCTAATGTATCTCCAACCTTAAAAGGGCTCAGGGCGCTTTACTTGTAAAAGACCTATCCACCAATAAGGTAAAAAATATTAGAAACCCTCTTGCTGGAGCGACTCATGTCTGGTGATATGTTGAATAACCCTGATGAAGTTGTCGCAAATTCTTCACAAAAACCTCAGAGCCATGGCAATGATCGGCTGGGTGTTGAAGATAATTCGTTGATGCAGGCCTGCTGGGGTAGGGTGAATCAGCGGATGCGGAAAGATATTGGTGATGCTGCATGGCGTCATTGGATTAAGCCGCTTCGGGTAAGTCGGCTTGAGGATGGCACCTTAACACTTGAGGCAGACTCAACTTTAGCGCGCGAACGAGTGAGCAGCCAGTATGCTGATCGGTTGCGTGTTATTTCATCAGCTGAGTTTAGTGATGTTTTGCCAGTTATTCGCCGTATTGAGGTACGGCTTGTTAATGGTCAACAGGCTGTTCCTAATAAGCCCCATAGATTAAGTGATCAGAGCACTGCGCCAAAGACTGAGTTTTCAGCTTCTCAGGAAAGTAGTGATCTAATGGCAGGCCTCGACCCGCGCTATACATTTGCGAACTTCATTGTGGGCAAACCGAATGAGCTAGCATTTGCAGTTGCGCGTAGAACAGCTGAAAGCGAAAAAGTCGCCTTTAACCCACTATTTCTTTATGGTGGGGTTGGCCTTGGTAAAACTCACCTAATGCATGCAATTGCGTGGCATATCCGGCAACAATCACCATCGCGTAAAGTCTTATATTTATCGGCTGAAAAATTTATGTACCGATTCGTTCGTGCCTTGAGGTTTCGTGACACAATGTCTTTTAAAGAGCAGTTTCGTTCAGTTGATGTTTTGATGATAGATGATGTTCAGTTCATCAGTGGAAAAGATTCAACTCAAGAGGAATTTTTTCACACTTTTAATGCGCTTGTTGAAGGTGGCCGACAGGTAATTATATCGGCAGATAAATCACCAACTGACCTTGAGGGAATGGAAGAGCGTCTCCGTTCACGCTTAGGGTGGGGTATGGTGGCTGATATACACCCTGCAGACTATGAGCTGCGACTTGGCATTTTGCAATCAAAGGCAGAGCATGCACCAGTAAAAATTGCTGACAAAGTACTAGAGTTCATGGCGCACCGCATTGTCAGTAATGTTCGTGAATTGGAAGGAGCATTAAACCGCATTTTAGCTCATGCGATGCTTATTGGGAGAGAAATTACTATTGAAAGTGCAGCTGAACTTCTTGCTGATCTTCTTAGGGCGAGCAGTCGTCAAGTGAGTGTGGACTCAATTCAAAAACGAGTTGCAGCCCACTATGATGTAAGGGTGTCTGAAATGTTTTCGGCGCGTCGAGCAAGGAATATTGCACGTCCTCGCCAAGTGGCGATGTATTTGGCAAAAAATTTAACCTCGTTATCTTATCCAGATATTGGGAGACAGTTTGGTGGCCGTGACCACACAACCGTAATGCACGCTGTAAAAACTATAGATTCTCTATCAAAAAGCGATGGGCAACTTGCTGAAGATGTGCAGTTACTGAAGTCGATATTAGCAGGTTAGCCCCTTTGATTTTGACGGGTTAGCTGAAGTCTTCCCTGACAATTAACGCGAATCGGCAAAAATTCAATATTTTGATGTTTGTTTGTTAATCTCATGCTATATTTTGTGTATATTATTAGTGGATGATTCATTTTTATAAAAAGTATGCGTCAAGAGCCTCAGAAGGAAGAGAAAGCTGATGAAACTAACCATTGATCGTATGAGCCTTTTGCGGCCCTTGGCGCAGGTGCAGTCTGTTGTTGAAAAACGTAATACAATCCCTATTTTAGCAAATGTAGTGCTTAGTGCAGAAGATGGTAAACTATCATTAATTGCTACTGATATGGATATGGATATCGCCACTGAGGTTGGTTGTTCAGTAATGGCCCCAGGCACAATCACCATGTCAGCGCACCTTTTGTATGATATTACGCGAAAATTACCTGATGGTTCAGAAGTTGAAATTACGGTTGGTGATGGTCACGCAATGGTTAGCGCTGGAAGGTCTAGCTTTAGATTGCCGATACTGCCAGTTGAGGACTTTCCTGCTATTAGCAGTAGTGAGTTGCCAGTTAATTTCTCATTAACTGCTGCAGATTTTCGTGATTTAATTGATTCAACGCGCTTTGCAATTTCAACTGAAGAAACCCGTTACTACCTGAACGGTATTTACATACATAAAGCTGATTCAGGCGAATTATGCGCAGTGGCTACTGACGGGCACCGGTTGGCCTTGACACGTCAGACTTTACCGTCAGGCGCAAATCAGATGCCTTCAATTATTCTGCCGCGAAAAGCTGTTAGTGAATTACGCAAGTTGCTTGATGATTTTGAGGGGGAGGTTCTTTTTGGCTTGTCTGAAACTCGTGCTGAATTTCGTTTTGGTGTTGTGCGGTTGACCAGCAAATTAATTGATGGAACTTTTCCAGACTATACTCGGGTAATTCCCATTGGTAATGATCGAATAATGCAAGTGGACGTATCTACATTTTCCGCAGCGGTTGATCGGGTGTCAACTATTGCATCGGAAAAATCGCGATCAATCAAAATGGGGCTTAAGCCAGGTGTGCTTACTTTGTCTGCAAGTAATACAGACGCTTCAAGCGCAACCGAAGAGTTGGAAGTTAATTATGATGGGGCTGAAATGGAAATTGGCTTCAACGCTCGTTATTTACTGGATATTGCAGGTCAGGTAAATAGTGACGTGGTTGAATTTGCGCTTGCTGACCAAGGTTCGCCAACTTTGGTGCGCGCACCGGGTGATGAGGCTAGTCTGTTTGTTTTGATGCCAATGCGTGTGTGAGCAACATTTGACAAGAAACTTGATACAAAGAAAACCAAAAATCACTCTTGAGGTTAATAATGCTACTGCCTCAAAGCGCATTTGGCTGTCGCGTCTAAAGCTTGATCATTTTCGTAATTATAAGCAAGCTGATCTTGATATTGATGCTGGTCAGCTTGTTATTCTTGGTGATAATGGTGTTGGCAAAACAAATCTTTTAGAAGCTGTTTCACTTTTGGCTCCGGGTCGCGGTATGCGCCGTGCAAAAAGTGAACACCTGTATTACTCAGAAGTCGTCCGCGAATCTGCGTTACCAGATAACGATTTGATAAATGCTAACGAAATAGAAGCCAGTGCTGGTAATCGGTTGGACTGGGCTGTTGCAGCCACATTGGAAACCAAAGATAGTAGGCTTAATATTGGCACCGGTGTACCGGAGGCCTCAAAACAGGGCAATCGCATTATGCGCCTTGAAGGTTTAACCGTGTCACAAGCCGAGCTTGGGATTCATCTGGCTGTATCATGGTTAACACCGCAAATGGATGGCATATTTCTTGATAGCCCATCGGTTAGGCGCCGGTTTATTGATCGATTAGTTATCGCCTTTGACCCAGCACATATTGGTCGAATTTCGCGTTATGAAAAATCACTTCGTCAGCGAGCGCATCTGTTAAATGAACGATGTGCTGACGAGGCTTGGTTCAATGCGTTAGAGTCAGTTTTGGCAGAAACCGCAGTGGCGGTAACCGCAGCAAGACAGTCTTTGATTAAAGCCTTAAATGAGGAAGCTGCATCAGGATCATTTGGGTTCCCTGGAGTTGAGTTGTTGCTTGCTGGTGAGATGGAAAATTGGCTGTCAAAAATGCCAGCTGTTGTTGTTGAGGATCAATTTATGTTGGCGGCAAAAAATGCTCGCCAAAATGGTGAATTGACCATGCCAGGTCCTCATGCAAGTGAATTTCAGGCGCTGCATTTATCTAGCTATGTGACTGCCAATCGAGCTTCTACAGGGCAACAAAAAGCAATGTTGATTGCTATAGTCTTAGCTCATGCACGATTACAAGATCGTCGCTTGGGCCGTCCACCAATAATGTTATTTGATGATGTTGCCGCTCACCTCGATGCTTGTCGTCGTGCTGCTTTTTTCGATGCGGTTCAGTATCTCGGTGGTCAGTGTTGGTATAGTGGTACAGATCCACAGCAATTTAATGAGCTCACAAAAACAACGCAATTTTTGAGAATTATGCCAGTAAAATCAACTAGTGACTCCCCTGTCTTTGAGGTAAAATAATGACTGATAAAAAAACACAAATCAATGATGAGGATTACGGTGCAGACTCTATTAAGGTTCTTCGCGGCCTTGACGCGGTTCGTAAACGCCCAGGGATGTATATTGGTGACACAGATGATGGGTCTGGCCTTCATCATATGGTTTATGAAGTTGTTGACAATGCCATTGATGAGGCTTTGGCGGGCCATTGTGATATCGTTGAGGTAAAGCTCAACGCTAATGGATCAGTTACTGTTACGGATAATGGTCGCGGCATTCCAGTTGACATTCATGCTGAAGAGGGGGTCTCAGCGGCAGAAGTGATTATGACGCAGCTTCATGCTGGTGGTAAATTTGACAATAACTCTTACAAGGTCTCAGGAGGCCTTCATGGA
Organism: Candidatus Puniceispirillum sp.; assembly: GCA_028382965.1. Classification (GTDB taxonomy): domain Bacteria; phylum Pseudomonadota; class Alphaproteobacteria; order Puniceispirillales; family Puniceispirillaceae; genus UBA3439. The sequence continues at coordinate 55,237 of JAOEUK010000001.1, read as the reverse complement.
GTTGGCGTGTCAGTCGTGAACGCTTTGTCAGAATGGTTAGTATTGGTTGTTTTCCGGAATGAAAAAAAGCATCAGATCACGTTTAAAATGGGTGATGCAGATGGCCCGTTGGTGATTGTTGGTGATGCAGTTAATGAAAGCGGCACCCATGTAACTTTTAAGCCGTCAACTGAAATTTTTGGTCATATAAACTTTGATTTTATTACACTTGAATATCGTCTTCGTGAGCTAGCGTTTTTAAATAGTGGGGTAAGGATCCGAATCAGTGATGAACGCGTGTCGGATGGAAAAGTATCTGAATTTCATTTTGATGGGGGCCTTAATGCGTTTGTTGATTATCTGAATCGATCTCGAAATGCGATTCATCCGACAATAACCGCAGAAACTCAGCGTGACGATATTACCGTTGAGTTGGCACTTGCTTGGACTGAATCCTTCCACGAGAACACTCTATGTTTTACAAATAATATTCCTCAACGTGATGGCGGTGCGCATTTGGCAGGCTTTCGTGGCGCAATGACCCGTGTTGTAAATAACTATGCTCAACAAAGCGGTATCGCCAAAAGGGAAAAGGTACAATTGACCGGTGAAGACGCACGTGAGGGCCTCACAGCAATTGTTTCAGTTAAGGTGCCAGATCCAAAATTCTCTTCTCAGACAAAAGATAAGTTGGTCTCATCTGAGGTACGGCCTGTTGTGGAAACCGCTGTTGCTGATTGTTTGTCTCAATGGTTTGAAGAGCATCCTGCAGATGCTAAACGAATTGTATCAAAAGCTTATGAGGCCGCTGCCGCTCGTGAAGCCGCGCGCAAAGCACGTGATTTGACACGACGAAAAGGAGTAATGGATATAGCTAGCCTGCCTGGAAAACTGGCGGACTGTCAGGAGCGGGATCCAGCAAAATCAGAGGTGTTTCTTGTTGAGGGTGACTCTGCTGGTGGGTCAGCCAAGCAAGGGCGCGATCGCGCAAATCAAGCTATTCTGCCCCTTCGTGGTAAAATTCTGAATGTTGAGCGTGCTCGACTTGATAAAATGTTGTCATCAGCTGAAATTGGAACTTTAATTACTGCGCTTGGTGCGGGCGTTGGCAATGCCGAAATGGATGTTGAGAAGATCCGCTATCATAAAGTTATAATCATGACTGACGCTGATGTAGATGGAAGCCATATTCGGACTTTATTGTTAACCTTCTTTTTCCGTCAAATGCGCCCGCTGATTGAAAAAGGCTATCTATATATTGCACAACCCCCCCTATTCCGTGCCAAAAGAAGTCAGTCTGAGGTCTATTTAAAAGATCAGCAAGAGCTTGACATTTATCTCATGGAAGCAGGTTTAAAAGATGCGGTACTAATCATTGCTGATGGAAGTCAGATCGCTGGCCCTGATCTGGCCGATGTCGCTAATTTGGCAGTCGCAACAAGCCGATTAATTGAAACTATTGGACGCCAACTTGGCAGCCGCGATGTGATAGAACAGGCTGCAATTGCTGGTTTGCTTAATCCATCAGTTTTTGAGAGTGCAGAAGGAGCTGAATATCTTGCTATGCAGCTTGAAACCAAGGCAGATATTCTTGAAAAAGGTTGGTCTGGCAGTCTTGAAAGCACTGAACATGGTTTGGTGATTTCTGTGCAACGCCGCCTACGAGGTATTACTGAACGCTATGTTATAGATCGTCATATTATTAATCTTGGTGAGGCGCGTCGGCTTGATGAAGCAGCAGCTCATCTTAAAAATATTTATGGTAAAACTGCTAGATTACGTTCTGGTAGCCAACAGGTTACAATCAATGGTCCTACAGAATTATCGCAGTTTATTTTTCAGACTGGGCGAAAAGGCGCACAAATCTCACGTTATAAGGGGCTTGGTGAAATGAACCCTAGCCAGCTTTGGGAAACAACGCTAGATCCAGAACAACGTATTTTGCTGCAAGTCACCATTGAACAAGGAGAAGATGCAGCAGATACTTTTCAAATGTTGATGGGTGAAGTGGTTGAGCAGCGTCGCAATTTTATACAAGAAAATGCACTTCGCGTTGCTAACTTGGATGTTTAGTCTGAATAAAGAGCGGTTCAAATAAAAAGGTTAGACTATGCCGTTTCTGCGTTCTGACAAAGTTGTTGAATCTGATTTTCACAGCCCAATTGAAGCACGAGTCATTCTTAATATTCGCTGGGTTGCGATTTTTGGTCAAGTAACTGCTATTGCTTGCGCCACATTTTTTTTACAGCTTGAATTACCACTTCTTCCAGCACTTGTTGTCATCAGTTTATCTGTTTTTGTGAATCTTTGGCAAAATCTAAATGTCAAAATTAGCCATCATCAGCATCGTCATAATTCTATGGCTCTTGGCTTCGATGTGGTTCAATTAGCCGGACTTCTCTATTTAACTGGCGGATTACTCAATCCTTTTTCGGTAATGATTCTAGCACCTGTAGTTGTCTCAGCAGCAGTATTGCGTCGAAAATCAACCTTAATTTTGATCGGCCTAGTTGCGGCATCGGTTAGTTTTTTAGCACTCTTCAACCACCCAATTAATTGGCAAAAGCCAGTTCAGTTACCCCCTTATTATTTGGCTGGTGTTTGGATGGCACTAACGTTGTCAACTTGTTTTCTGGGGGGGTATGTTTGGTGGGTGGCTTCAAGCGCGCGCCGTCTATCTGCAACACTCGCGGATGCTAAGCTAGCGGTGATTGAAGAACAACAGGTGCGTGCTCTTGGATCATTAGCGACTGCAGCTGCTCATAAGCTTGGGTCACCACTGAACACAATCACAGTGATCAGCCATGAACTTCTGCGCGATATTACTCCTGACGATCCAATTTATGAAGACATTCAACTTTTGCGTGCAGAAATTGAACGGTGCCGTGTTATTTTGAGTGAACTTGACGTTGTGCAGGGTAGGCGAGCAATTGCTGATGAACCGCCAGTGCCAATTACGCTAATTATTGATGAGGTGATTTACCAGCGGGTGAGCGATGATGGCATCAACTTTATAATTACACATGATGCCAAAAGTGATCAGGATGTTCCAAAAGTAACAAGACGGCCTGAGTGGGTGCATGCATTAGAAAACCTGCTACAAAATGCAAAGCAATTTGCATTAAAGCAAGTGCATATCCATATTGCATGGGAAGGTGATAATATCAAAATAGTGATCCGTGATGATGGTGCTGGTTTTTCACCAGGAATTTTAGCCCAGGCTGGGCAGCCTTGGAATAGCAGCAGAATTGATCAAGAGGGACATCGTGGCCTTGGATTATTTATTGCACGGACTCTTATAGAGTCAATTGGTGGGTCGGTTCATTTTGGAAATTTTGACGAGGGTGGTGCTAGGGTGGAACTAAAAGTGCCTCAAATTGCGCTGGCTTTTTAGCCCTGCAATAAGAATGTTGATAGCTGTGTTAAGCTATTAATGGCTATAACTTAACAAGTATCTTTTTAGGTGGAAATGACTGTGGTGGATAAAAGTTTACTTATTCTTGACGATGATGCCCCTTTTCGAGGAAGACTTTGCAGGGCAATGGAAGTGCGTGGATTTAAGGTTATGGATGCGGGAAGTGTTAAGGACGGTATAGATATGGTCCGCGAAAAACCTCCGGCATTTGCAATTCTTGATATGAAGCTGGAAGATGGTACCGGTCTATCACTTGTCCAAGAGTTGCGTAAAAAACGGATTGATTGTCGGATTGTGATTTTAACGGGCTTTGGTAATATTGCAACGGCCGTAGCAGCTGTGAAAGCTGGGGCGTTGGATTATCTTCCAAAGCCGGCAGACCCAGATCAAATTAGCGCAGCTTTGATGCAGTCCGGTGACGGAATGCCGCCGCCGCCACAAGATCCAATGAGCGCTGATCGAGTGCGGTGGGAACATATTCAAAGGGTTTATGAGCAATGCAGTCGAAATGTATCTGAAACAGCGCGGCGTTTGAGGATGCATCGTCGTACTTTACAACGTATTTTAAGCAAACATGCCCCACGCGATTGACCTTATCTTAACTTCAGATTAAACCCTTAGATTTTCTCAATGTGGTGACTGTGATGAATGGCATAATGGTAAATTTTTTATTCATTGGTATGCAAGCCGTTAAAGCTACACTAAAGCGTTAAATTTCATCCGGAAAGGACAAAATAGGTGAGTTTTTTTTCTGATATTCTATCAAGCCTATTTGAGCGCAAGCTTGGTTTGGTTGGGCGCGTTGAAGATGACAACAAGCCAATTGATGAGTTATGTCAGGCTTTGCTATCTAGCCGTGGTGATGTTTCGGGTATGTCGCTAGCTCAATTGATTCTTGACCGCTATGCTGACCTTGACAATGGAGGCAAGCTCGCATGGTTCTCACTTTTGGCGAATAATATGGATTTGTCAGTTGAGGCTGCTGTTGCAGCAATCAAAGCCTATCATACAGAACCTTCCAATGAGACTTATGAGGCTATGATGGGGGCGGCTGAGCCCGCTCGGCTACAGTTGATTCGTCGTCTAAACCAAACACATGACGCTACGACAAAACTAGTGCAAATGCGGGAAGACCTGATTAGTTTTCTTCCTACCCACCCCCAACTTGGCAAAGTAAATATTGACTTCAAACATTTATTTGCGTCGTGGTTTAATCGAGGCTTTTTAGTTTTGCGGCCAATCAGCTGGTCTAGCCCAGCTCATATTTTGGAAAAAATTATTACTTATGAGTCTGTTCACGAAATAGAAAATTGGGATGATTTGCGCCGCCGGCTGCAGCCTGAAGATCGCCGTTGTTTTGCTTTCTTTCATCCAGCAATGCCTGATGAACCTCTTATTTTTGTAGAGGTTGCGTTAACTGAAGGAACACCAAATTCAATACAAAAAATTTTGTTAGAAAGTCGTGAGGTGATAAATTCGGAAAAAGCAGATACAGCGGCTTTTTATTCAATTTCAAATTGTCAGGCTGGCCTTGCTGGGATTTCTTTTGGTAACTCGTTGATCAAGACCGTAGTCCAGCATCTACTCCGAGAGTTGCCGCAGATCCAAGCTTTTGTGACATTGTCACCAATCCCAGGTCTCGTTAAATGGCTGAAAGAAAATAATTTGTTTGATGCTAATGCTGATGCTGAGTCTCAAAGACAGCTGGCAGCACATTATTTGTTAAATGTAAAAGGGCATAGCGATCAACCGCGTGACCCAGTTGCGAGGTTTCATTTAAACAATGGCGCTCTTGTTGCGGCTATAAATGCTAATGCTGACATATCAAAAAACGGCTTGGCGCAATCGTGTGGTGTCATGGTAAATTATAAATATGATCTTAATCGAATTAGTGAACACCATGAAGCGTTTGCTAATCAGCAGACTGTGATTTCAGAAAAATTAGTCAAGGCATTGGCGGCTGAAATTGACATTATGAATTCTCATGCTTAGCAGGTTTTTTATTACAGGAAGTTTTTATGTCTAATTTGTTGTTTGATCGTTTATTTAAGTGCCATGAAGGTGAAACAAAGTCGTTCTTAATTTTTGCTGATGGTTCCGAACAATCTTATGATAACTTTTTGAAAAAAACAGCTCGTTTTGCTAATGTCATACAATCATTGGGGCTGGTTGTTGGTGACAGGCTGGCAGCGCAAATTGAAAAATCTCCCGAGGCGCTGGCTCTTTACGCAGCATGCGTTCAATCAGGCATCATTTTTTTGCCACTTAATAAAGCATACACTCCTAATGAAGTGTCATACTTTGTTGGTGATTCAGGCGCTAAATTAATTGTTGCTGATGAGAATTTTAATCTGGAGGATATTGCGCATGAGCATGGGGCTTTGCTTGAAAGCCTGAATACTGATGGTAGCGGGAGTTTTGTTGAATATTCTCAGAATGCCAGTGAGAAATTTGAAACTGTGACAAGAGCCGCCGACGACCTAGTGGCTTTTCTTTATACATCTGGTACGACGGGTAGATCAAAAGGTGCAATGTTAACGCATAAGAACCTTCTGTCGAATGCGGAAACACTGGTAAATGAATGGGAGTTTGATGAGCATGATGTTTTGCTCCATGCGTTACCAATTTTTCATACACATGGTTTATTTGTTGCAACGAATACAATTCTTTTGGCCAAAGGGTCGATGATTTTTTTACAGGATTTTTCAACAGATATGGTGATTCATTCCTTGCCAAAGGCAAGCACGATGATGGGTGTGCCTACTTTTTATACCCGTCTGTTGGATGACCCTCGTTTGACATCAGATTTAACGAGCCACATGCGTTTGTTCATTTCAGGAAGTGCACCTTTACTAGCGGAAACACATATTCAGTTTGAAAGCCGCACAGGTCATCGAATTCTTGAACGTTACGGGATGACTGAAACTAATATGAATACCTCTAATCCCTATCATGGAGAGCGTCGTGCTGGAACTGTGGGCAGGGCGCTTCCGGGAGTGGATATTAAGATTACTAACCCTAATACAGGTAAAAAATTGGCAGATGGTGAAATTGGGCAAATTGAAGTGCGTGGCCCTAATGTGTTTGTGGGCTATTGGAATATGCCGGGAAAAACGCGTGAAGAATTGCGTGAAAACGGTTTTTTTATTACTGGTGACCTTGGCCTTATTGATGACCTTGGTTATTTGCAGATTGTTGGCCGCAATAAGGATCTTATTATTTCTGGTGGCTACAACATCTACCCAAAAGAAATTGAACTGCTTCTGGATGACCAGCCAGGCATTTTGGAAAGTGCAGTTATTGGTGCACCACATCCTGATTTTGGGGAAAGCGTTATTGGAGTTATTGTGGCTGATGGAAGCCAGCCTATTGACCTTGATGTCATTGAAGGCGCGCTTGGTAAAAATTTGGCGCGGTTCAAGCGGCCACGCAAACTGTTTGTGGTTGATAGCCTGCCGCGCAACACGATGGGAAAAGTACAAAAAAATATGATAAGGGATTTATTTGGCTCAACTTTTCAAGGCTGAGCCAAATAAATCCCTTATCAGGATGGGGTATAAATTAACCGGCTTCGGCAATTAATCCAGCAGCAGCAATACCGGCAAGGGCGGCGGCTTCATCATTGTCAGATGTGTCACCAGAAATGCCAACAGCCCCAAGTAGATTTCCATTAGCATCACGAATTAGAACGCCGCCTGGAACGGGAACAAATTCGCCACCAGCAAGGCCGTTCATTGATTGAATAAAATAGGTTTGCTGTTCAGCACGTGCCATTAGGGCACGTCCGCCCATGCCAAGTTGAAGGGCAGCATTTGCTTTTCCTTGCGCAATCCGCCAGCGCATCTGACTAACGCCCTCTTCTGAACTGCAGGCAACTACTGATAGGCGTGGATCAAGAATAATAACGCTAAGTGGTTTCAGGCGAAGTTCACGTCCTTTGGCGAGGCTGGCTTCGGCGATAATGCGAGCTTGGTCCAATGTAATTGACATAGAAAGTCCCTTCAAAACTAATTGGCCTAAAGATAGCGGGCAAACCATTGCCTAGGCCGGGCGTAGGTTGACCGGGGACACTTACCCCACTGTTCAATATGTATTTTAGCGCTGTTATCAATTTTGAGCAAGACTGGGAAGCCTTATCCGCAGTGTGCTGAGCTTTTATCTCCAAAAAGAAGGGCAAAAGACTGCTGCTTGGAAGGAAATTAGTTCTCAGGTTACTGAACCTGATTTTGTGCCACAATCCCCTAGACATGTTAAGGTAAGAAAATATATCTGGAAGCTTACAAAAAATGAATTTTGGTCGTTAATATCATTGCATGAAGAATAAAAAAATATAACGCGAATGTAATTGGCTGAGCATGATGTTTATCTGCCGTATAATGATGGTTGTTCTGATCGGGCTTTGGCTTGGTGGCTGTAGTGTTGTTGTTTTTGAGGACAGCACAGCGTGCCCGGCAGAAATATCCTGCGCTGTTTCTGCGACTGATCAAGCCTTATCATCCTCCCCACCGACACCGACACCAACACCAACTGAATTAGGTGATTCGATGTCGATAAAATCTGGTTCATCATCCGCATCCGCAGCCCTAGAGAAGAGTGCAAGTAGTAAGGCTGCGCTAATTGTGCTAGCTGAAACTGAGTTCGAAATTGATGGCTATCTGAATTATTTTGACTATGACAGTGCCGCCTTACGTAAGCCGGGACTGGCCGGTTTAATATTTGTTGCAGACTATTTAAAAGCCAATCCGATAACACACATTCTGGTTGAGGGGCATTGTGATGAGAGAGGGACACGGGATTACAATCTAGCGCTTGGTGAAAAACGCGCTGACGCGGTAAGGGTCCAACTGACAAAAATGGGGGTTGATCGGAGCCGGATTAAAACCAGATCCTTTGGAAAGGAACGTCCAGTGGCGCTAGGGACATCAGCAGAATCTTGGGCAAAAAATCGTCGTACTGTTATTCGACTTATACCTGAATAAGGTTTTATCGAAGCACTTGGTTGCCACAATCAGGGACTTGCCGTATGCAAGTTTTCTTGTCACTATTTGACAATGTGTCGAACTCACCCTCAATACCAATGCTACTTTAACAATATGGGTCAGAAACTGAGCTTGGCGCAGTATTATGCTTGACCCACAATTGATCATCATGGTTGCAGTCACTTTTTGCTTTGCCGGAGTTATCAAAGGAATGGTTGGGTTGGGCCTGCCAACAGTTAGCATAGGACTTTTAACCTTGATTGTTGATTTGCCAACCGCAATGGCGTTGCTTTTGGTGCCATCACTAACAACAAACATTTGGCAGGCCTTGGTTGGTGGAAATTTTTTTTATCTGCTCCGCCGGCTAGGATTATTCTTTTTGATGGCAGTGGTGATGGTCCATGTTGGTGCGCAACTTTTTATAATATTTAAAATTGCATCATTATTGCGTGTTCTTGGAGCTCTTTTGCTACTCTACGCACTTTTGGGTTTGATTGGAAAATCACCAGAATTAACACTTCGCCAGCAAACTGTTTTTGGTCCTGTCTGCGGTGCAATCAATGGCCTGTTAACAGGATTGACCGGAACCCTGTTTGTTCCTGGAGTGATGTTTTTGCAAGCAATAGGCCTGCCCCAGAATGTTTTAGTCCAGGCAATGGGCATGTTGTTTGCGGCTTTGACGGCGTCATTGGGTCTTGCGCTTTATCAACATGATCTATTGTCACCTAATGTGGGAGCAATGTCAGCAGCGGCCTTGGCACCAGCTCTTATTGGAATGTGGTTTGGGCAAATGTTAAGAAACCATATGTCACAAGATCTGTTTCGTCGTCTGTTTCTAATCGCACTTGGGGGACTTGGAAGCTATATCTTGGCAACATAACGGCTTTGTGTAAGCTTTTTGATTAGGAATTTTTGTTCATACTGCTTGAGATAATAAACTCTCTTAATTAAGGATATTTGTGATGCCACAGACAATGTTGCCTATCGATAATTTTTTTCGGGCGGCAGCATGCTGGCCTGAGCGGACCGCAGTAGAGATTAGCACTGAAAATGAAGAGCGTAAAATCAGCTATTATGATCTTGCCAATCAGGTAAACGCCCTTGCTGCCGCAATTCAAGCAGTCGACCCAGAACCACAAAGCCGTGTTGGTATCTGTGCCTATAACAGCTTTGAACATCTTCTTGGCTGGCTTGCAACTTATGCGGCAGGCAAGGTCTGGGTGCCGTTGAACCCACGTAACGGGCGTAGTGAGCTTGACCGAATCATAGATTTGACAGAACCAAGCATCATCATTTTTGATGCGGATTGTGATAAAAAATTTGGGCTGGTATCAGCGCATCTTCTTGCCGGTAAAGATGGGAAGACAGCCGGTCGTTCTAACAGCAATATGGCAACTCTGATTAAGGACTATGCAGGGTCTATACCACTACGCCAACCTGTCAATGCAGACGATTTACAGGCGATCAAATTTACAGGTGGTTCATCGGGGACGCCCAAAGGCGTGATGCAAACCTACCGAGTATTCAACAGTTGCATAGCATCAATGTTATCAGCATTTGGTTTCGATTGTGATGATAGGCATTTGCTGGCAGCTCCAATGACGCATGGCGCGAATACGATGATTCTACCTATCTTTGCTGTTGGTGGGACGCAGTTGTTTATGGGTCAACCAAGTCCTTCGACTATCTTAGACGCTATCGAAAGTATGAGAGCAACAGCAATTTTTGTGCCACCAACCGTTTGCTATATGATGCTTGAAGAAGACCAAATTGGGGTTGCGGATTTATCATCACTGCGTCATTTCATCATTGGTGGTGCTACAATCAGACCGGACGTTGTAGCTCTGGCTATGCCCATTTTCAACAATTCAATGGAAACTTGTTTTGGTCAAACTGAAGTGCCTCAAATAGCCATTTGTATGCGCGCTGATGATTGGCAGGATCCAAAAAATTATGCATCGACAGGTCGCGTAACGTGCATGACAAAAATAGGCATTATGGATATGGCTGGTAATTTACTACCTGCCGGCCAGGATGGCGAAATCGTGCTTGCAGGTGATCTGGTTATGAAGGGCTATTTCGAGATGCCGGATAAAACCGCTGAAACTATTATTGATGGCTGGTTACATACTGGTGATATTGGTTATATTGATGATCGCGGTTTTGTTTTTGTTAAGGATCGGATACGTGATGTAGTCATCACTGGCGGTTTTAATGTCTATCCAAATGATGTTGAGGTGGTTCTTGGTCAGCACCCTGATGTCATTGAATGCGTTGTCTTTGGTTTGCCTGATGATAAATGGGGTGAAACTGTTCACGCGGCTGTTGAGCTCGTAAAACAGGCAAATACTGACGAGGTGGCATTGATTGCTTTCGTTAAATCACGGCTTGATTCGGTAAAAGCTCCAAAGCGGATTCATATTACTAACAAGCTGCCCCGTAGCCCAGTTGGCAAAATACTCCGCCGTGAAGCAAAGGTAAAATTTTCCAACAGCTAGGTGCCATATATACTTATTCAGTTGGAGCATGATCAAGACGTTGGTCGCTTTTTTGCTGTGGCAAAATAATGGCAGCAACAACAATAAGAATGGCTATTACGCTCATAAGAGTGAAAAGGGTAGCCATCGTGTAACCGTTTTGCAGAATAAGACCACAAACCGGAAGGACACTGGCCCCAATTGATAGATTTAGCATGAACTTCACACTAAATACTTTAGCACGCCATGCATCAGGCACATAACGCGCCAGAATTGTATCGGTGATAGGGATTTGTCCAAATACAAAGCACATCGCAAGAAGCATGGCAACAAAGAGAGCTAAATCATTAAACTGTGCAGCAAGATAGATAAATATCACTTGCCCAACTGCCATGGTAAGCAGCACATTTTTTGGTGAATAGCGATCAATTAACCATCCGATGGCAATCTGTGAAAATGATGCAACCGCATAAACTAAAGATGCAAGGAGGCCTGTGATGGCAATCGAAGTTGATAGGTTGGTCATCGAAACTTCAAAATAGCGGGGCACAACAAATGTCACCGCCCCAAAAATAAAACCGCCACTAGCCGTTGAAAGGGCCAACGCAGCCAACGCTCTTTTCCAGTTGGGAGCAAAGGATTGAGTAGCGTTAACATGGGCTTTGTTCGTGATACCCTCATCATCCTTCAATGCCTTGGCAAAAGCTATACCATAGGCAAGGCAAAACAGGCCTGGAATAATAAAACAAAGCCGCCAGTCACTAACTGTTAGCAGTATCCCGGTAATCAGTGGAGCGGCGGCAACGCCCATGTTTCCAAAAACTCCGTTTATTCCCAGCCGAAAGCCTATTACTTTGTTGCTTTTGAGCAGCATGGCAATGCCAACGGGGTGATAGATGGCTGCAAAAATTCCAATCCCACCAATGGCGATGGTAAGTTGAAGTATGCTTTGTGATAATCCAGCCAAAATGGCGCTAAAACCAATGCCAAAATGGAAGATAACCATCAGAAGAGAGCGTGAAAAACGGTCAGCGAGTTGCGCTGCAACGGGTGCCATTCCGCCAAAAAGAACAAAGCCAGCCGCTCCATAAACGATAATTTCATCATACCTGAAGCCAAAATTCTGGCCAGCATCATAAGCGGCTTTTGCAAAAATAAGCATGATAAAATGATCAAGGAAATGGCTAATATTGATATAAATATCATCCACTGCCTTAGCGCGGAAGGGGCGGGTTAGACTATCAATCATCTATCGTTTCCTGTTGCGCGGCTAAAATTAAAATTAGTTGGCAAAAATATAAAAAAAAATCGTAACATCAAAATATTGGGCTGTCTGTTAACGACTTGCAAGCTACATTTTTGCTGACCGTGTGCCGCTGTGATAAAAAGCTGGATTTATGCCATTTAGAGCGAAGGTTTTTATGGTAATGAATATCGCAGTTCAGGTAGATTGGATTTGTAATGTTTTACAAGAGTTTGACAGGATTAAATATGCATGATGAAAACTCTGAACAGCCGTTGACAGAACATCTTGTTGATCAATTTGCCTCATACTTTTTGATGACGATGTTGGCATTCCATATTTTTAGCTACATGAAAAAAAACTATGATAAGCGTCTTGCAAAAGATAAGTTTTTAGGCCCTTCAGGCAAGTAAAAATAGAATTTTATGGAATAAAGATTAAAAAAAACCCTCATTAGTCGTTAAGGCTAATGAGGGTTCTCATCGGAGGCCAGACTCATCCTAATTAGCTTTAAAACCCCTATACGGAAGTTCTAATCTAACTAGTGGTTTGACCTTGATGAGAACCTCGCAATTTTTATGCCAGAATTAAATACAGCAGCAAAAATATAAGGTGCATTAACCTTGCGGTATTTCCCCCATATTTCTCGGTATATGATAACCGTTTTGAACAGCGCTACGGTCTAATAACCGTTTGTACCAAGTTCGCACGTTTGGATAATCAGCCAAGTCGATCCTTTGCCATTCATAGCGTGCAACCCATGGCCAACATGACATATCAGCAATTGTATAGTTATCACAGATATAGTCGCGCCCTTCCAAACGGTTGTTTAAAATGCTGTAAAGCCTTTTTGTTTCTTCGCTAAAACGGATTTCAGCATATTTTGATTGTCCTGAATTAAAATGTAAAAAATGATGGGTTTGGCCAAGCATTGGTCCAAAGCCGCCCATCTGCCACATTAACCATTCCATTACCCGAGCACGCCCAGCTTGACCTGTTGGTAAAAATTTTCCATATTTTTCTGCTAGATAAACGAGAATGGCACCTGACTCCATCAAAGATAGTCCTGTGTCTCGTTCAACTATTGCGGGAATTTTATTATTGGGGCTAATTTTAAGGAACTCAGGTTTTTTTTGTTCCCCTTGATTGATATTAATCGCGTGAACTTCATAATCAAGGCCGAGTTCTTCAAGAAGGATAGATACTTTGCGGCCATTGGGCGTTGTCCAAGTGTAAAAGTCAATCATGCTAAATTCCTTTTTATAGACTTACTGGATCAAATTTTTAGGAAGATGAACTCTTTTATATTGTTAAAAATTATTCTTCATTATGTTAACAACCTTGGGCTATGAGACAAAAGAAAAATTTTCTGCAAGAAAGGCAACTACTAGATATCGCGATGTTTTTGCTAACGCCACAAATAGTAAAAATCTTTTAAAAGGTATTTTAAATATACCTGCAATTACAGTAATGGGATCGCCAACAATAGGTAGCCAGCTTAATAAAAGAGTCCATTGGCCAAATTTTTGATACAAGCCTGAGATTTTTTGGTAGCTCGGTGAAACCTGAATTTTTTCTAACTTTGTGACAGATTTAGCAAGCCCACATCCTATGAGCCAATTTACGACTGCGCCAAGGGTGTTCCCAAGACTAGCGAATACAATCAAAAGACCCAATGAATGGTCTGTGTAAAGGATCAAATATCCCAGGCCAATTTCAGACTGTGCTGGCAATAGTGTGGCAGCAAGGAATGCAGATAGGAAAATGCCAAGAAACGCACTGGCCTCAGTCATTCATTTGAACTTTCCTGCTCAGTTATTGTGGCTTGTATTGATCAATTAATTTTGAGACGATCTCTTTGACTTTATTTTTTGTTTGAATCAATTAGCAATTGCCATCCATGGATTATGAATTAATCAAGACATCTGACCCTGATCATAAATGAAACCACCTTATTAAAAATTGAATGATGTCTCAATACTCAGCATGAATACTAATTCTGCCGCAATTATGAGGGTTACAAGAATAATCGCTTACGTGTTATTTAAACTTTAAGTGAAATAGCAGCCAAATCTTGGGTTGAAACTGCCTCATCAGCTATAGCGATGACTTTATAATAAAACAATTAAAAGCTGTAAGTCCTGCCATAAAACCTAATGATTACAGTAACAGCATTTATTTAGTATGTGGTTCATTTTCTGGTAATATCCAACTTATAATTTTGCGAAGAACCATGCCAACACCAATTACACTAAACCCAAATATTGCCTTATCTGTGACTGATAATTTTTGCGACATTATCAAAATTAAGCAGGTCACAACCGCAATGCCGTAATTGATCGCTAACAACGAATTTCGGATTATTTGACTCATGATTCAACACCATATTTATGCTGCCTAAATTGTCCAACATCAAAAAGTTAATAGCTAAGCCATTAGGGCTATAGATTTTCTTCACAGGAGAACTTAGACATTGATCATAAAAATTGGCAACCCTTTTTGAGGAAATGGCGCCCCCGGGGAGCAGTTCTACGCTTCAATACTGCACCAATCTCACTGCTAAATAAGCAATACATTCACTTTAGGATACTGTGAGTCACTGTCAACACGCACATAATGTACACGAGTATGTACACAACTCTTAAAGAACTCTCTGAGCACCCTGATACTCAGGGGTACTTAAGGAACTGCTATAGGTCTCTAGAGAGTCTCTGGTGTGTCTGGGGCACAATTGGAAAGCATTTTTCAGACGGAGAAAATATCAAAGCATAGATCAAAAATCTGTGGTTACGCTTTTTGACACCAAAACTGATACATACCCATAAAAGTCCAAGGGTTGCTTAGCTCAAAACGATGCCATTTATCTAGATCATATAGATCAACACTTGAGGGGTATACTGATCTAAACTTAGATATTACCTCAGTGCCTTCAAATCCACAAAACGATAAACCAAGCTGGGATAAATGACGTTTTATTTGTGGTATTGTGAAGCGATGCTCTTGAATGTGAAATACAAGATCACGAAAATCGCTCATGCTAAAAAAATCAGATGTATTCCGAATTATTTTGTGGTGTTGGTTTTTTGAAGTCTTCAGTTGCTCCCTAAATAATTTCATTTGCCTATCTCCTGGCTCTAAACCCGAGACTCTGATTTCTTCACGAATTTTAACGATATGCTTCCTTGCTTCCTCGCTGTAAAGCCCAATCTTCATGAGGCCTCGCCTATTTAGGCAACTGGAGAGGATAGTCAAACCCAGAATTGGATCTTCCATGTGATGGAGTACCCCTGAGCTTTCAATTATATGAAATTTATTTTCAGATTTCTCCAAATTCAAAATATCAGCCTGCATGTACCTAATATTGTCGATGCCAAGCTCCACCGTCTTTCGTTTCGCATACGCTAAACTTCGCCGGCTTATGTCAATTGCAAGGACATCAGCATTTTTAAATCGCGATGCTGTACCAATGGAGTGTTGACCTGTGCCACACCCAGCAATAAGAACTTTAGGTTTAACAACAGACTCAATCTCTTTGTTGTCCAAATTTAACGCTATTTGAGAAACAACTTCTTTAATTGTACTTGGTTTAAGGGGCAGACCTAACATGACCCACCTAGGGTAAGGATTTTTTTCATATTGGCCCTGCACTTTTAAAGAAATTTTGTTACTCAACTCCTTCAGAGTAGGAATTTCGGACTGAAGTCTGTTTTCCACCTCGTGATCGAGTACCTGTAATTTGATAACAGTCTGACTTTCAGTTTGGAAAGTTGTTTGATTAATCATTTCATAGGAATTAAGTGGCCTATAACTAGCTATGCAAAGTATTTCATTTGATGATGGCTGACAGCCAGTTTGAAAACTTTTTTTAATTGAGCGTTCAAGTATCTTTATATTCTCAGTCTCTTCCTCTTTTTCAATGAATAGATACTCATTGATAAAACACTGGTGGGCTAAAACATTTTGGAAATGAACGATGGCTTGATTATTGGACAGGTCATTAATGTTGAACAGAATAGAACGCCTGATACTTATCAAAGCTGCCTCAAATTCAAGGTCAGGTATTGGACAACAGCTCATCAACTTCATTAAAAGAGGTTGTTTGGAGAGCGTTTTAATACTTATTATAATTGATTCTAAACACTCGGAAGTTGGTGTTTGTTTTAGAGTACTTTGAATTAATGGGTTCTGTTTTAGGAGTGTTACTGCGGCATGAGCGATAGAAGATGGGTGAATTAATGTTTCTTTCTCTAGCAAGCTCACCATCGTGTGTTGTAATTCTTCTTTATAGTTTTTGAATTTTGCATTTTTGAAGGCAAGCCCAATACGATAATAAGCCTCTTTAAAATCTGGTTTTAGCTCTATTGTTTTTTGATAATTTTCAATTGCATTCTCAAAGTCCCCAATACTGTGAAATGTTAAACCTAGATTATAAAGAGCGTGGAAGTGGTTTGGACTTAATGAAATAGTTTTCTTATAATTTTCAATGGCTTCATCAAATCTACTGAGGCTTCGTAAAACATTCCCTAAACTATTGTATCCGTCCGGATAATTTGGGTTTAACTGATTTACGAATCTAAAGCCTGCTTCTGCTTTTTCCAATCGATTCAAACGAAACTCAGAACTACTTCTTAAATTCCATAATAAAAGAGAGGACGGAAACTTTTTTATCAGCTGTTCAGCATATTCAGCAGCTTTTATGAATTGTCCGTTAGTGTACATGGAAGTAATTCTTTTAGTGATATCTGATGGCAATGCTGTCAGTTTTGAGTCGTCACGCCCATTTAATTTAGCAATGGCGGCTTTAGCTCTGTTATTTTTGGGAAAATCACTTAAAATTTGTTGAAGTTGTTCGATGGCCTCAGCTATTTTCCCTTTACGAGATAAAGATTGGGCTTTTTTCAATTTTTGATCAACGGATAAACACGACATCATTTTTTATGATTAACAGAAAAGGCTTTCTTATCAACCATTGAATAAACTACGTTTTGGTTTGTACAAAACTTTATTCAACTATTGACAGATAAGCGGCACTGTTTTGGTATACCATTTGACCTACCCATATTAGCTACATTGCAAATGTATGCTTGAGTATCAATGAGTTATCCAAGAGCATCTCTAAGGAAATGGCGCGCCCGGGAAGATTCGAACTCCCGGCCCCTAGATTCGAAGTCTAGTGCTCTATCCAGCTGAGCTACGGGCGCAAATACTTTCTACAAAACGCTACTACAATATGCATTTGACTACCTAACTATAATATCAGATGACGTTTTCTAAAAACGATTAACCACTGAAGCTTACAATTGGAACTTTTCAGATTCCAGGCTGAAAGACCTCCCGCAATTAGCTATCATCGTACGGGCAGAAAATGAACTTAGGAATTAATAAACCCTCTAATTAACTCAGTTTCTTGCTCATATTTTTCCAACATTCTTTTTACAACATCACCCATTGACACAATCCCAACCAGTTTATTATTTTTTATAATTGGAACATGCCGAATTTTGTTTATTGTCATTAAATGCATTAGTTCTGATGAGTTTATATCCTCCCCAACGGTTACAACTTTTGTTGCCATAAGCTCTTCCGCGGTTGTTTCCAAGAGTGACTGCTCTTGTGCAATATGTTTTATAATGTCACGTTCTGACAGAATGCCCAATACAATGCCTTTGGCGTCTATAATTACAACAGTTCCAATCTGCCATTTCACGAGCAAATTAGTTACAGTTTGAAGCTGACTATTAGGACCTACTGTAATACAGCCTCTTTCAATAAGTTTAGCAATAAATGGTGTCATGCCCAACCTCCCCCATTTTGTATTAAAGAATGAAGCTCTTGAGGTGCTTATGTCAAACCAGAATAATCATTCGCATTTGGGATGCTGTTCTAAATGTATTAATAAGGTTCTGAAGTATATTAGATATTTTGAATATTGCCTACTTTTTCTGAGCGCTTAACAGTTGCAAAAAATAATATTTTTTAATAAAAAACCACCGCATTTTGGAAAATATTTATTAAAATATTTAGATTCGTAACTTGGCGCCATATCCAGATGAAAATCTCAAGACGTACTTTAGCAAATCTCTTTTAATCTAAAAGGCCATGTTTTTTCTTTCAGCTATGTTTTGGGTGAAATCAAAATTTGAATAATTTCATTCTTTGTACCAAGCCTCATTCTTGGCCCCCATGTGCCGCTCCCGGATGAGACATACAAACTGGAGTTCAGCCGTTTGTAAATTCCATAAACAGTTTTAAACTGGAGCCTTACCAAAAGGTTAAATGGAAATATCTGACCGTTATGTGTGTGCCCGGAGAGCATTAAATCTGTGTTTTTCGGCGCACTTTTCCACATAGATGGTTGATGCACCAACAGTAAATTGAATTTGTCTTGACTGATAAGGCTTTGTGAAATTTCCGATTGTATTTTTGGTGCTTGATTATCACTGATCCCAATAATATTCAGTGCGCCTAGTTGCAAGGACTGGTTGTCTAAAATCCTTATATTATAATTGGCTAGACGGGCAATTTTTTCTTGATGATCTTTGACGTAATATTCATGGTTTCCAGTCACGAAGAGTACGGGTTTTTGAATAGCTTTTATAGGGTTTAAATCCCCAGCGTCAAAGGCGCTTGAATCGAATAGATCACCACCAATTAGTAGACAATCGTACTTTAGTCCGTCTATTTTATTACAAATTTTTTCGAAATGTTGCTTTGAGTTAGATCCTAAGTGAACGTCACTTATGAATATTAAGTTAATGTCCTGATTTATTTTTTGGGATGTTAGACATATCTTCTTAAGGTGAATGCTACGTCCATTTGAAATGCTTTTCACGCAGGTAATTGAAGAGATGAAAAGGCAAATAAAACCAATTTCAAGGGCTAATTTTGGAAAGATCAGTGAAGTGAGCAACCCTATATTGAACACGCAGAAACCTATGAAGCCAATGCCCATTCCATAGTAGATAAATCCGCGCAATAGGGGTGATTTTGCATGTGTTCTAAAATAAACAAAAACAGCTAAAGCAATTATGGCTGTGGGGATGATGGCTACATACTCAACGATTTTGGTTTTAAGAAGAAGATGGGTGAGGATATTTAGGGGGTATATGTAAATTAGAAAAGTAAGTACAAAAATTGTTGTGGTAACGGTAAATTCACGCATAATGTTCACTTCTATCTGGCAATAAAATCAATTCCATAATTGATTGCAAAAAGAGATAATATCTTATTGAGAAATGGTGCGCTCGGAGAGATTCGAACTCCCGACCCCTAGATTCGTAGTCTAGTGCTCTATCCAGCTGAGCTACGAGCGCTTTTTTGTTTTCTGACAAAAGCTGATTATTAAATCAACAAATTTATACTGCCTGATAACTAATGCGTCGAAACATAAGTCAAGGCAGTAGTGCTTGCAAGCAAATATTCATCTGTTTTGTGGAGCTTTTCTTGAGTTTATTTTTTGTCTTTATAAATTCGAATGTTAAATTTTTTTAATGTAAAAAATACTTTCACATTATGGTTACTTAGGCTTTACAGCTCTTGGGCCAAGCCGATATAATAGGAGGTTAACGGGTTAAAAATTATTGGTTTTTTTTAAGGATAGATAAGATGGAAGAGCGGCGCACAAAATCCTTCCCAGTTTCATGGGAAGAGCTCCACCGGACATCAAAGGCATTAGCATGGAGGTTACTCGAGATTGGCCCGTTTGAGGGCCTCGTTGCCGTAACTCGTGGAGGCCTTGTTCCTGCTGCTATTGTTGCACGAGAATTGGAGATCAGACTGATTGATACTGCTTGTATCTCATCCTACAGTGGCAGTGAGCGCAGTGCGCTCGATGTTTTAAAACCGTCAGTTATTGCTGGAGATGGACGTGGCTGGCTCATTGTTGATGATTTGGTTGATACTGGTGAAACGGCCAAAGCATTGAGGGTAATGATGCCAAAAGCTCATTTTGCAACTGTTTATGCTAAACCTGCTGGACGTCCGTTGGTGGATACGTTTGTGACTGAAGTATCCCAAGATACTTGGATTTTTTTTCCTTGGGATCTTGAACCTACTCCATCGACACCAATTATTGGCCAGTGATAATAGTGAGCCTTTTTTGTGGTAGGCAAAGTGCTTCAACCGCGATTGCATGCTCCGTATTTTAATCAAAATTGGCTGTTGAATAGATAAAAATTGAGTTGAGTTGGGTGTGGAAGTCGTTTTAGCAACTATTGAAAGACAACATGTAAGTTGACGAAATGTTCAAATATCATTGACAGAAGAGGCTTTGAAGCCTATATCCCCCATCTAGTTATATAACACATTAACCTTTAAAAAGGAGCGTTCAAATGAAACGCACCTATCAACCAAGTGTCATTGTACGTAAACGTCGTCACGGTTTCAGATCGCGCATGGCCACCGTTGGTGGTCGTCGGGTTATTCAGGCTCGTCGTGCAAAAGGCCGTGCGCGTCTCTCTGCGTAATCGTTTGATAAAAGATTAAAGTGTTATGGCGCCCATCATGAGAGCCATTCCGACACGTGCTGGATTTTTGAACGCGCGTTCTCAGGGATCCAAAGCCCTTTCAAAAGGGCTGGTTATTCAGGCCGTAAGACTTGAATCAACTGAATGGCGCGTTGGATTAACAGCAACCAGAAAAATTGGTAATGCCGTCAAGCGGAATCGGGCTCGCCGAAGAATGCGAGCGCTTGCTTATGATTATCTTTTACCGATCGCGCAGCCAGGCACTGATTATGTTTTGATTGCTCGGCATGATACAATAACAGCTAATTGGCAGGACATGGCGCAGGGATTTCAAAAAGCTATTAATTATCTGCATCGCACTTTGGCAGGAAAATCTGTACCTTCGAAGAGTTCATTATGATTAAGTCGCTATTATTCATTCAAGGTGTTGCAACTTGGTTTTTGATAGGATTGTTTGAGGTCTATCGTTTGATTTTTTCTCCACTTTTAGGTGCAAATTGTCGTCATTTGCCAACATGCTCGCAATATGCAAAAGATGCAGTTATTGCATATGGCCCCTTGCATGGATCTTACTATGCTTTTAAACGTATTCTGCGTTGTCACCCTTGGGCCAAGCCAATGCTTGATCCAGTGTCACCAATACTAGACGGGCGATCACCCGCCGAACATGTTAATACAAAACCAAAGGTTAGGTGAATGACACCCGAAAATCGTAATTTGATCCTCGCTGTTGCTCTTTCCATGGCTGTCCTCTTTGGCTGGCAGTTACTAGTTGCCCAGCCTAAAATGGAAAAAGAGCAACTGCAGCAAGCTTTAATTGCAGAACAGCAGGAAGCGCAAAAAGGGCCTGAAAGCTTGACAGGTGTGGGCACGCCCCGGATTAGTGCAATTGACAATGCGGCTAGCGCAGCTCCAAGTTTTGGAACACAAGATATTGCGTTAGATGATATAGCTAAGCGCATTACAATTGATGCTCCGTTAGTTCAGGGATCATTTTCGCTTCAAGGCGTTCGCATCGATGATATAATTCTAACGGGTTATCGTGAGAAACTAGATCCAATGTCAGAGAATATTCATTTTTTGCAAAAAATGAATTCTCAGGCGCCGTTTTTTGCTGAGTTTGGATGGGCAAGTTCTGACGCAAATCAACCCATGCCAGATGAAAAAACCCTTTGGACCGCTGATAGGGATCTTTTGTCGCCATCGCGCCCAGTTAGCCTCCAATGGAATAATAAAAATGGTTTGATTTTTACTCGGAAAATTTCAATTAATGATGATTACTTAATCACTTATGATGATTCTGTTATCAGTAGCCTTGATAGTGCAATTACCATGTATCCATATGGCCTAGTCCGCCGGCAAGGCACCCCACCCATGAGTGGACTCTATATTCTGCATGAAGGGCCTCTTGGCGTATTTGATGAAACTCTGAACGAAGAGGATTATTCAGATCTGAGAGATGCATCAACAGGTGGAATCAAAGTGAAGCCGATTAATCCTGGTGGCTGGATAGGAATTACTGATAAATATTGGTTAGCAGCATTGCTTCCTTCTCAGCAAGAAAAGTTTACTTTTAGTTTTCAATCACTGCCCGGTAAGGTAGACCGGTATCAAGTCGATTATATTGACAATGAAGGACAAGTGTTAGCTGCTGGTGGAACTGTTGGCACCCAAGGGCGGTTATTTGCTGGCGCCAAGAAAGTAGCTCTTCTTGATTATTACAAGGACGAACTTGGAATTCCAAATTTTGATTTGGCGATTGATTTTGGATGGTTCTATTTCTTAACAAAGCCTTTTTTCTACGCGATTAATTGGTTGTTCCAGTTTTTTGGTAACTTCGGTGTTGCTACCATGGCCTTTACTGTTGTTGTAAAGCTAGCTTTTTTCCCGCTTGCCAATAAGTCTTACAGGTCAATGGCAAAAATGCGGCTTTTAACACCAAAATTACAGGCACTTCGGGAACGATTTGGCGAAGATAGGATGAAGCTTAATCAAGAAATGATGGCTTTGTACAAAGAAGAGAAAGTTAACCCGGCAGCGGGCTGTTTACCAGTTATCCTGCAAATCCCAGTTTTCTTTGCGCTTTATAAAGTACTGTTTGTGACTATCGAAATGCGGCATGCTCCTTTCTTTGGCTGGATTGCAGATTTATCTGCGCCAGACCCAACTTCAATTTTCAATATTTTTGGTTTACTACCCTACTCTGTTGATTTTCTTCCACCTTTCCTCCAACTCGGTTTATGGCCAATCTTTATGGGTGCTTCGATGTTTTTTCAAATGCGTTTGAACCCTGCTCCACCTGATCCAATACAGGCCAAAATTTTCCAGTGGATGCCAGTTTTCTTTACATTCCTGCTTGCCACGTTCCCGGCTGGTTTGGTTATTTACTGGACATGGAACAACCTTCTTTCTATGGCGCAGCAATGGTACATCATGAAACAAGTAGCGAAGAGCAGCTAAAAAAAACGGCTGAAGTTGGTCGGCTATTATTTGCTGGTCAATGTGACTTTATTGCTGCTGCTAATAATATGAAGGCGTTGCCGCCGGTAACTTTGCCAGAGATTTGTTTTGCAGGCAGGTCAAATGTTGGTAAATCGTCGTTGGTTAATGCTCTTACTGGCCGGCGAATGCTGGCACGAACATCGCAAACACCTGGACGTACACGCCAATTAATCTTTTTTAATCTAGCAAATCGTCTGCAATTGGTTGACTTGCCTGGTTACGGCTATGCTTCCGCCCCAAAAACAGATATCAAAGCTTGGACAAACTTAACTCGTAAATATCTTGCTGGTAGACCTTCATTAAAAAGAGTGTTTTTGCTCATTGATAGTCGTCGCGGTATTGCAACTTCGGATCAGCAAATCATGACACTTCTTGACGAATCAGCTGTATCTTGGGCGGTTGTTATAACCAAGGCTGATAAAGAAAAATCTAAAGCTTTGATTAAATTATGCGAAGAGACCAAGGATAAAATAAATAAATATGTAGCAGCTTTTCCTGAATTATTTATCACCTCATCCGAAGAAGGAACAGGCATTGAAACATTGCGTGCACATCTTGCCGGATTTGGTCTAACAAAAGAGAATAGTGCATTCCGTTCGGAGTAATGCATAAGCACGTTCTTAGGCTAGTAACGTCCAAATAATGTATTGTGCCGCATATAATGGCTTAAACATAATTAAATGGCTTCTGGCTATTGCGCAATTGGCCGGATTGCCGATAATTTGTCTCTAAGGCATGCGCAGGCCTTAAGGCACTCCGAATAATTGTTGATTTGGCCTAGAGCGGGCCATGCTGTAAAGGCGATAAAGATGGAAAACACTGCTAACCAAGCACAGATTAATCTGCTAGCCAAAACTGGAATGCTTGTAGAGGCGCTGCCATTTATGCGGCGTTATTCTGGAAAAACCATCCTTATTAAGTTTGGTGGTCACGCAATGGGAAAGGCTGATTACGTAAGCGCTTTTGCATCTGACATAGCCTTATTGGACCAGGTGGGTGCGCGCCCAGTTGTAGTGCACGGCGGTGGGCCACAAATTGGCGAAATGCTACGAAAATTACAAATTGAATCTAGTTTTGTTAATGGATTGCGGGTAACTGATGAAGCTACAATATCAGTTGTTGAAATGGTTCTTGCTGGGAGCATCAATAAAGCACTGGTTGCAGCTATCGCGTCGGCTGGTGGTCGCGCTGTTGGAGTGTCTGGCAAGGATGGTGGGCTTATTACTGCCCGTAAATTAATGATCGCTCACAAAAGCGGTGAAAGCGCTATTCAAAAAGCTGTTGACCTCGGTTTTGTTGGTGAGCCCGCACGTATCGATGTAACTGTGTTAAATGCTTTAATGATGCATAACTTTACTCCGGTGGTGGCTCCTGTTGGGTGTGGTGAGGATGGCAAAACTTATAATATTAATGCAGACACCGCAGCAGGTGCCATTGCAGCCGCATTGAATGCAAAGCGCATGTTGATGTTAACGGATGTTGTTGGTGTGTTAGACAAGGAAGGCAATTTGATTTCAAATCTGACTATTAAAGAAGCTGAAGCCTTGATTAATGATGGAACAGTGTCAGGTGGAATGATTCCAAAGGTTGAAACCTGTATTGAGGCGGTTCAAGGTGGCGCTGAAGGCGCTGTAATAATGGATGGACGTGCACCACATGCTCTTCTGGTAGAATTATTCACGGAACATGGCATGGGAACAATAATCACCGCCGATTAAGCTCACATTTTGATTAGGGATAATTATGACCGCAATTAATGCTGCCTTTCCAACCAATAGAATTGGTGACTGGATCTTTGATTTGGACAATACTATATACCCGGCTAAAACAAACTTATTTCTCCGTGTATCAGTAAGGATAACTGAATTTGTTTCAAGACATTACAAAGTTTCTGCTGTTGATGCTCGAGTGATTCAAAAAGACCTGTTTCACCGTTATGGCACAACAATGCGTGGCATGATGAGTGAGGAAAATATTAAACCTGAAGTTTATCTTAATTATGTGCATGATATTGATGTCAGCGATCTTGACCGTGACTATGAACTGAACTCAATGCTAGCAGCGTTACCAGGCCGGAAACATATTTTTACTAATGGGACTGTGCCACATGCTGAAAATATTTTATCAGCCTATGGAGTGCGCCATCATTTTGATCAAATTTTTGATATTGTTGCTGCAGATTATATTCCAAAACCTGATCAGTATGCATTTGACTGTTTTTTGCGGCAAACAGGCATAGACCCAAACAATGCGGTCATGATCGAGGACATGGCAGCTAATTTGCGCCCTGCAGCGGCGCTTGGGATGCGGACAGTATGGCTGGCAAGTGATATTGAGTGGGCTGCGCGTGGATCTAATGAATCTTTCGTGCACTACAAAGCTGACGATCTAAAAGAGTTTTTGCGATCGCTTCTTTTGGTGGATTGCTAAGGTCTCTCAATGGACGCATTGGTTGGCAAAAGCTATAACTAAGAAATGGGATGATTATCCCGTGAAACCTAGGAGATAAAAGAATGGACTTGGCGCAACTTGAAACTGAAATCAACGCTTCATGGGATAATCGTGATACTATAACGGTTGACTCCAAAGGAGCGGTCCGAGACGCTGTTGCCAATTCCCTTGAAATACTTGATTCTGGCTCTGCTCGTGTTGCCGAACCAATGGGTGATCACCAATGGAAGGTCAATCAATGGCTTAAAAAAGCTGTACTGCTCTCATTTCGCTTAAATGATATGAAAGTGATTCCAAGTGGAACTGTTTATGAAGGTGCTGGTGAGTCTGTTTGGTGGGATAAGGTTGCGCCAAAATTTAGTGGTTGGGATGATGTAAAGTTTCAGGCAGCGGGTTTTAGGGCTGTTCCAGGTTGTATTGTTAGGCACTCCGCCTTTATTGCGCCCAACGCGGTATTAATGCCTAGTTTTATAAATTTAGGGGCATATGTTGGCAGTGGTACAATGGTTGATACATGGGCAACTGTTGGATCTTGTGCACAAATTGGCAAGAATGTTCATTTATCTGGCGGTGCTGGAATTGGTGGTGTGCTTGAGCCGTTGCAGGCTGGACCAGTCATCATAGAAGATGATTGTTTTATTGGTGCACGCTCTGAGGTAGTAGAAGGGGTTGTTGTTGAGCGTGGTGCTGTTTTGTCAATGGGTGTATTCATTGGTGCATCAACAAAGATTATCGACCGAGTTACAGGTGAAGTCTTTGTTGGCCGCGTACCTGCATATTCGGTAGTTGTTCCAGGTAGCCTTCCTGGCAAGCCACTTTTAGACGGGACTCCAGGACCCTCACTTTATTGCGCGGTGATTATTAAGAAGGTGGATGAAAAGACTCGAGCAAAAACATCGGTTAATGATCTTTTGAGAGACTAGATTTATGCCGTCTTATGCCATTCAACTTGCCCAGGATTTAGTGCGATGCCCGTCGGTGACACCAGCGGAGGGTGGAGCGCTGGACCTGTTGCAGGAAGAGCTTAGTAAGTTGGGTTTTGATTGCACAAGATTGCCCTTTGGTGAAGGCGCGGCTCGAATTGACAACCTGTTTGCTAGGCGAGGCACAAAAAATCCACACTTTGCATTTGCTGGCCATACTGATGTTGTACCGGTGGGCGATCTATCACAATGGCAGCATGACCCTTTTAGCGGCACCTTGCAGGATGGAAAGTTGTTTGGTCGCGGGGTTGCGGATATGAAAGGTGGGGTTGCGGCTTTTGTTGCGGCGGTAGCTGATTTCATCCAACATACGTCAAATGTAGGGTCAATCAGCTTGATCATTACTGGTGATGAAGAAGGTGATGCCAACTTTGGGACTGTTAAAATGGTCGAATGGATGGAGGCCAATCATCAGGTTCCTGACGTTTGCGTTGTTGGGGAGCCAACTAATCCCTCGCAGATAGGTGATGTCATTAAAAATGGCCGCCGTGGCAGCTTGTCATGTAGGTTGCAGGTTGACGGAATGCAGGGCCATGTCGCATATCCACATCTTGCTGACAATCCCATCACAAGGCTTCTTGCAATGCTGGCACCGGTGAATGGATGCAAACTTGATGGTGGCAACGATTATTTCGAACCATCTGCAGCCAATTTAACCAGCATTGATACTGGAAATTTTGCTAGTAATGTGATACCAGCTGTGGTGACGGCAAGGTTTAATATCCGATTTAATACAGAGCATAAATCAAATGATTTGATCGCATGGATGGAAGAACATTTTGACCGCATTGGCGGGCAGTGGCAAGCTACTTGGCATCTATCTGCACAGCCTTTTGTAACGCCGGTTGGAGCCTTAACTAATTTAATGCAGATAGCAGTCGAATCGGTTACTGGACAGAAGCCAATTTTATCAACCAATGGCGGAACGTCAGACGCCCGCTTTATCACGATGATCTGCCCCGTGGCCGAATTTGGCCTTGTTGGAAAAACTATGCATCAGGTTAACGAATATGTTGACGTGGCTGATATTGATCAATTGACTCTGGTCTATCATGAAATGCTGGTTCAGTTTTTTAAGGATGATTTTTAATGCTACAATTTCCTAACCTGTCTCCATCGGCATTGTTGGCGATGGTACGTGTAACTATTCTTGTCTTACTTGGACGCAGGCCTGCAATTGGAAGCTATGATGCGAGTTCACAAGGATTATGGCAGGCTATAATAGCCTCGTTAATTTTTACTGTATTGGTAACAATTTATCCTGCGCTTGAGACATCTCCTGAATTGTTTGCATCTGCGTTACTACTCCAATTTGTTGGCATTATTTTGCTAGTTTTATTATTTGATTTTTTCTTAAAAGCTATTGATCGGCCCACAAAGCTTCTTCCCTTTGTAGTTCCTTTCTTATGGATTGAAAATTTGCAACAGTTACTTGGTGGCATCGTCCAAAATATTGTTGTAATGACGGGTGATCAGAGTGTTATGATGCTTATTTTATTGATTGCAATTTGGACATGCTATTGGTTGTGGCGAATGGGCCGAGACATTGTTGGCAAAGGTGGCTGGGTAGCTGCTGGATTTATTGCCATATCATTTGCGGTCGATGTAGGGATGCTTTATGCACTTCAGTCACGGCTCTTATAAACTGAGGGGTAGTCGACGCCAATAAGGTATAAGCCATGAGCTGGTGCAGTGGGACCAGCTGCACTGCGGTGAGCCGCTTTAAGGGCAAGATTTACATCGTCAGGATGCCATTTTTTTCTACCAACAAGGGTTAGTGTGCCAGCTATGTTGCGTATTTGGTGGTGAAGAAATGAACGTGCTTCAGCATAAATGTGGATTTCATCGCCAATTAATTCAACGTTTAGCTGATTAAGAGTACGGACTGGTGATTCTGCCTGACACTTGCTTGCACGAAAACTAGTAAAATCATGCTGGCCAAGAAAATGTTTGGCAGCAATTTTCATAAGTTTTAAGTCTAAATGGTGCTTGTGATGCCAAACACGGCCAAAATTCAATGCCGGTGCTTGACGTCTTGGCAAAATGCGGTAGAGGTAGCGACGGCCTGTTGCGCTGAAACGTGCATGAAAGTCATAGGGCACCTCAGTTGCGTTGAGAATTGTTATTGGCACCGATGTTAGGTGCGCATTTAGAGCTTCCATTACTCGGTTTGCGTTGAATTTTTTTGGAACTTCGAGATGGGCTGCTTGACCTGTTGCATGCACACCTGCATCAGTGCGTCCCGCCCCAGCAACAATTGTTGGTTTATGAATAAAAGCTTGAGCAGCATCTTCAATCGTAGCCTGCACGCTTGGACCATTAATTTGGCGTTGCCACCCAACAAAGGGACCACCATCATATTCGATTCTAATTAGGATGCGCCGTGTCATGGATACTCTTTTTACCCTTCTGGATTGAGAATATCATTAATTTTCAACCCCGCCCCATTCAGAAAATCATCTGCTGCCATTGCTTTTTTCCCAGCTGGTTGGAGGCGGCTAATTGCCAGGGCATCAATCCCGCAGCTTATTATCATGGACCCGTCACTATGTTGGCCCAAGAACCTACCAAATTTTTTATTTATAGTGTTTTTAGGGAGTTGAATGTGCCGCGCTTGCAGGATGCGGAGCCGTCCTTTTGGTCCATTACACCATGCACTAGGATAGGGAGCAAAGGCACGAATATGATAATCGAGGCTAGTGGCAGGGCGGGTCCAGTCAATCATTGTTTCTTCAGGTATGATCTTGGCCGCATAAGTTACCTTGTCTTCAGATTGTGGAGTTGGTGAGGCAAGGCTGTCAGGCGCTGTATCAACAACTGTTCCAAGACACGATGCGGTCAGCTTAGAAAGGCGGTCATGCAGGCTGCCTGCAGTTTCGGTTTTGGTGATTCCAATGCGACTAACGTCCACTAAAGGGCCAGTATCAAGCCCTTTTTCCATCAGCATTGCCGATATACCAGTTTCGGTATCACCAGCTTCAATCGCACGCTGGATTGGCGAGGCCCCACGCCAGCGTGGAAGCAATGAGGCATGACCATTCAAACAGCCAAAATGTGGGATTGCCAATATGGCAGCCGGCAGTAGTAATCCGTAGGCTACCACAACAAACAGGTCAGCACGGTGGCTGATAAGTTGGGCCTCTATATCCTCAGGTTTTAGACTACCTGGGGTAAATAAAGGAAGCCCCATTTTTATGGCATGACTGGCTACAGGTACTGGTGTCATTTTCATGCCACGTCCCGATTTTTTTGCTGGCTGACTGTATACCGCACACACCCTATGGGTTCTGATTAAGCGATCGAGGCATGGAATTGCAAATGCTGGGCTGCCCATAAATACAATTCGAAGTTTTGGTCGTGAGCCGTGAGTTTGCGCTTTGCCTCGGTCTAGCATCGTGGCTGAATGAGAGGCATACATTGCTGGAGCCATCCTAGTTTTTTAAAGTTGATTGACGTGTTTCTTTCATAATTCGCCTTAAAATCATGTCTCGCTTTAATCGGGATATATGATCAATAAACAGCACTCCGTTCAAATGGTCAATTTCATGTTGAACACATGCAGCCAGAAGATCGTTAGCTACAATTGACTGGCTTACTCCATTTTCGTCTAAATATTGCACTTTTACTTCGGCTGGGCGTTCAACATCAGCGGTTTGGTCGGGAATTGAAAGGCAGCCTTCTTCCAAAAGGGTATGAGCTTCTGATACATCAATAATTTCTGGATTAACCATCTTAATTAATTTTGAGTCGTCATCTTTGCCACAATCCATGACAATGATTCGCTGACTGATATTTACTTGTGGCGCTGCAAGGCCGATTCCGGGTGCGTCATACATGGTAGCCGTCATATCATCAAGTAACTGGCGTGTGCCGTCGGTGATTTCGGAAACTGGCATTGCAGTCCGCCGCAAGATGGGGTCAGGCATTTTAATTATTGGCATAAGCTTGGCTGTGACTGGCATGAATGCATATCCCTAAATGTCATTTTAGCCGTCAGTAGTGTTCAGGCATGGGTATCTGATTGCCGCTGTGCTGATGGCCTCGTTTCTCAATCTTCCATGAATTAGAAGATGGTGTCGTTGCAGTCAAGTTGCTACGGTGGAAAACTAGGCCGGTGGAGTAACAGTGTCGGGTAGCAAGAGGCTTAAAAGGTAACGTTAATGACTAATTTAGAAATGATCCTGATTGCGTTGATGCTTGCGGCTACCACTATAGCAGTGGTGACATTCTGGCGACAAAAAATTTCAGATCATGGCCAAAGTTTTGCCGAATTACGCGGCCAGTTATCACAAATGGCAGCACAGTCGAATGAACTACAGCGACTGATTGCGGAACAAATGGCACAAAGTGAGAGCCGGGTAAGCAACCGGTTGGAACAATCGATTCGTGATCAGAGCGAGCGCACTACTAACTCACTTACAGGCATGGCAGAAAAACTAGCGGTGATTACTGAGGCGAATAAGCATATTTCTGCTTTGTCCAGTCAAGTCACTCAACTTCAGAACATTATGTCCAATAAGCAAGCACGTGGTAGCTTTGGCGAAGTGCAGTTAGAAAATCTTGTGCGCGATGCTTTGCCTGAAAATGCTTTTAATTTTCAGGTGACGCTTGGGAATGGAAAACGGGTTGATTGTTTATTACAGCTACCGAATCCTCCAGGGCCAATCTGTATTGACTCAAAATTCCCGCTAGAGGCGTTTCGAAAATTGACTGATGCTGCGAATGAAACTGAACGGGAAGTAGCCCGCCGGTTGCTGGAAAGTGATGTAAAAAAACATATCAAAGATATTGCTGAGAAATATATTATCCCTGGTGAAACAGCTGAAAGTGCTATTTTATTTTTGCCGTCTGAG
This sequence comes from Candidatus Puniceispirillum sp., assembly GCA_028382965.1. Classification (GTDB taxonomy): domain Bacteria; phylum Pseudomonadota; class Alphaproteobacteria; order Puniceispirillales; family Puniceispirillaceae; genus UBA3439. The sequence continues at coordinate 23,890 of JAOEUK010000001.1, read as the reverse complement.
TCGGTATATGCTGAAATCAATATTCAACTTCCCAAGCTAGTGGAAGCAAGCCGTAAAGCTTGTGTTTACATGGCGGGACCGGACAATTTAATGCTCCTGCTGCACACGGTTAGGGCTGTTTTGCGCGATGCGCGGATGCATGAGGCTGCAGGATTGATCCAAAATCAGGTTGACCTGATGATGAAGGATGTGCAACGCCTTGAGGATCGAGTTGTAAAGCTTGCTACGCACTTTTCCCAAGCGGAACGTGATATTTCTGATATTCAAACGTCAACGCGCAAGATCATATCACGCGGTGAAAAAATTGATGAAATTGACGTTTTAGATGTTGAAGAGGCCACCTCTACTCCGCAAAAACCTGATCTGCTTAGTTAGATATTTAACCAGAAATGAAACATATCAAAAAATCTGCTAAATAGATAAATGTTATAATTTCCCTCTCAAATTTCCAATTTGGCGCGGGCTTTTAGAGCCTGGGCTAGAGTGCCATCATCTAAATAGTCTAACTCACCCCCAACTGGCATACCATGTGCCAAACGGGTAATTTCGAGTGGCATATTGGCGAGTTTTTCGCCAATATAATGCGCGGTTGTTTGTCCGTCGACGGTTGCGGACAGTGCTAAAATGACCTCTTGCATATTGGCTGATTTGGCGCGCTGGAGCAGCCGGCCAATATGCAAATCTTCTGGTCCTCGTCCATCTAGTGCGCTAAGAGTGCCTCCTAGCACATGATAAAGTCCCCGATAAACCGCTGCGCGTTCCATAGCCCATAGATCGCCAACATCTTCAACTACACAAATGCGACTTCGGTCACGCTGGCTATCACTGCAAATACTACATTGGTTGACAACATCTAGATTGCCGCAATCGACACAGGACCGGACTCTGCCAGCTACATCATGCAATTCCATGGCAAGGGGAAGCATCAAGCGGTCACGGTTCTTTAGCAAAAATAGAACTGTTCGCCTCGCTGAACGTGGCCCAAGCCCTGGAAGACGGCCAAGTTTACGAATTAGGTTTTCTAATAAATTATGCATCTTAAAAAGGTAAATTCATTCCTGGCGGCAGAGGCAAGTCACCAGTAATTTGTTTCATCATTCTGGCTTTTTCATCAGTGGCTTGATCGTGCGCGTTGTTTGTGGCAAGGCAAATCATATCTGCCAGCATTTTGGTGTCACCTGATCTTAATGTATTTGGATCAAGCTTTAACTTTGTCAGTTTGCCATTACCGGTGACAGTTGCACTCACTACGCCGTTACCAACAAGGGCCGTAAATTCCATCGCTGCAAGATCACCTTGCATTACCTTTAGCTGGTCTTGCATTTCCTGTACTTTGTTCATCATGCCCACTATGTTTCGCATTATCCTGACATTTCCTCCGCCTCACTTATTTCTGTTAATAAAAGTGTTTTGTCACTACTGTCAGCGGCCGAAGCTATTGTGTTGCCTGGGCTTTTAATTTCATCAATTTTGGCACCTGGAAATATATCTAAGATGCGGACTATCAAGGGCTCGCTGACAATCGTTTTACGCAGCTTTTCATCAGAATCAAGCTGTTGTTCAGCAAGGGTTTTTTCACCACCAAACTCAGACAATGAAACAAGCCAGCGTTGGTTCGTCCACTGGCTAAGATAATGTGCAATGTCGCCAGCTAATTGGTCGGGTGCTGCTCCAACAAGGGTAATCTGCAAATTTCCTGGTTTTAGTGATACTAGCTGTACATGACTGCGAATGCGCGCTGCAAGCAGCATTTCACCATTAGTTTCAGCAAGATCAACGAGTTTTTCAAGCGTGTTTAGCTTGACTATAGCTGAATCTTGCGGTTCTAGCGCTGGCAGTTGTGTGTTTGATTGGGCTGGGCTATTTGGTTCGTCCAGTGTCTTAATTGTCTGTCTTGTGGCTTCTGAGTTTAGTGGCGGCAAAGGTTCGCTAGGCGCCTTTTGAAGTGAGTGGGTAGTTTGCTTTGTGGCTGGTTGCGCACTAACTACTTTTGACAATTTTTGAATTAATTCACCTGGGGAAGGCATTTGAGCTGCATAGGCTAATCGTATAATTAGCATTTCGCAAGCGGCTGCAGGGTTTGGAGCTTGTGCTATCTCAGTGTGTCCCTTCAACAGCAGCTGCCATGCCCGTCCAAGACGCGCAATTCCAATTTCAGCAAGATTTGTCAACATCATATGCTCAGCTTCAATGCGGTCTTCATTGCTGCCACCAGCGGCCTGCATGCTTGCCAAATGGATCAAATCAAGAAGATCAGAGATCACCATTTCTGGCTCGGCACCGCGGTTATAAGCCGTCTCAAAAGTGGCAAGTGCGGTCACACAGTCGCCAGCTAATGCGGTGGTGAGAATGATTTGAGATTCGTTACGGCCCGGTCGTCCAAGCATATCAGCCACTAGATCGTTTGTTAATTTATCTGCGGTCATTGCAGCAGCTTGGTCCAGCAAAGATAGGGCATCTCGCACTGATCCTTCCGCAGCTCGTGCAATGGCTGAAAGGGCATCTGGATCTGAGATAATTGATTCCTTCTCGCAAACCATACCAAGGTGCTTGGTCAACATTGCACAAGGAACACGCCGTAAATCATAGCGCTGGCACCGGGATAAAATGGTCACAGGTACTTTTCTAATTTCAGTTGTAGCAAAAATAAATTTTACTGAGTCTGGCGGTTCTTCCAAGGTTTTTAGCAGCGCATTAAATGCGCTTTTTGACATCATGTGAACTTCATCAATTATGTAAATTTTATAACGCGCAGAAACTGGACGATAGCCAACCCCCTCGATAATCTCACGAGCGTCATCAACGCCGGTATGGCTAGCTGCATCAATTTCCAATACATCGACATGGCGTCCGGCTACAATTGACTGACAGGGTTCGCACTCGCCGCATGGTTCCAGTGTTGCCGTGCCAAAACCATCAGTTCCAATGCAGTTCAATCCTTTTGCTAGAAGCCGTGCGGTCGATGTTTTGCCAATACCACGCACACCAGTAAACACAAAGGCATGCGCTAGCCGCCCCAACGCCAGAGCGTTATTAAGCGTGCGAACAACCGCATCCTGACCAATCAATTCAGAAAAAGTATTGGGACGATATTTGCGTGCAAATACGCGATAAGCTGCCTTAGCGGAGTCAGTCATCGGCTGGTAAACACCTATCTCTTTCTTATGGCCATGAAGTACAATCAAGGCCCGACTGGTTAGTGTGTTTGGCGTTTGTCATTTGAATGGTTTTTCTAGTCTGCTTATAAAACAGAGGACAGCAATGAATGCCCACCCCAAACAAGGTACAACCCATAAACGCCAATAATTAGCGGAAGACTGGACAACCCGTAAACATTCTACTGCGGCTGCTTCCTTTCGGACCTGACCGGATTGGTAGGAGCAACGCCCATCCAGCCTTCCTGTCTATCTGTATGAAACAAAGCAGCTGTTTGAACAAGTTTTTTATGTGATTAGTTGGGCTGATTATTCCAAATAAACAGTCTAGCAGGCCTCTACCAAGAATTTCTATGGTCGTGATAGGCTGGCAGGGTAGGTGCCTAGTACATGGACCTCATCTTTGCTGCAATAAAATCGAAGTTCGTCCAATGCATTCTGCATTGACGGATCGTCAATGTGTGCCTCAACATCCAAATAGAATTGAGCCTTTTCTGAAACACCGGCACGCATATAGGATTCAAGTTTAGTTAAATTTATACCGTTTGTTGCAAATCCACCCAAGGCTTTATATATCGCAGCTGGCACACTTCGGAGCTGGAACACCAATGTTGTCATCATGCGGCCACCGCGCTTAGGAATTGAAGGGTAAGCTGACATAATTAAAAAGCGAGTGGTGTTGTGTGCATCATCTTCGGCCGACTCAAATAAGATATCTAGACCATAGATTTCGGCCGCTAACCGAGATGCGATGGCACCAACTTTCAGGTTGCCAGATGCGGCTACATCCATTGCGGCTCCGGCAGTATCGGCGTGTATGACGGGAATCAAACCAAGTCGTCTCACACGGTCACGGCATTGTGCTAGGCCTTGTGCGTGGCTGTGAACATGTGTCAGGCTATCAAGTTTGGCACCATGGGGCGCCATGATGTGGTGGTTTACTCTGTGAAAATATTCGCCAATGATGTAAAGACCAGAAGATGGTAAAAGCTGATGGATATCAGCAACCCGGCCTGCGATAGAATTTTCCACGGGTACCATGGCCAACCCGCTCCGGCCTTCTTTGACTTCGGTCAACATGTCTTCAAATGAAGCGCAAGCTACAGCCTCCATATTTGGCTTCACGGCCTGACATGACATGTGTGAATAGGCTCCAGGCACACCTTGAAAGGCGATTTTATGAGTTGGGTCCGACATTGGGTTCCCCTTTACCAAAAATGTGCGACTCTAATAACTAAACGTTAAAATTTTTAGCTACCCAAGCGTTTAGCGCCGTTTTACGGGGGCCTAGTTGTACTGTCAATCGCTGTGATGCGCCGCGGTGGCCCGAATGCGCGCAGCTTCAAGATCTTCCATTGTATCAATGCCGCCTGGTGAAGTGGTAATTTTGCCAACAGTAATCCTCATACCTGCTTCAAGTGCACGAAGCTGCTCAAGCTTCTCTGCCAGTTCAAGTGGTGATGGTGGAAGTTTTACAAAGCGGGCAAGCGCATCACGGCGCCAGCCATAAACGCCAATGTGATGCCAAAGGGTACTAGTGCCATTGGGAACTGCGGCGCGGCTGAAATAAAGTGCGCTTCCAAAGCTGTCATCTTCCCAGCTTACAACCGCTTTGACCATCTGGAGGCGGGCTGCCTCTTCGCGATTTGCCAGCGTTACAAGAGTTGCCAGATCTGTGGTGCCGCGATCAAGAATAGCGCTCAGCTTATGCGGAATATCGGGCGTCAAATCTGGAAGGTCGCCTTGCAAATTTAGAATCTGTGTAATGGTTTTGTCAGGATCTATGTTTTCGATGGCTTCATATACGCGGTCTGACCCAGAAGGGTGATCAGGCCTCGTAATTACGGCCTTGCCACCCACAGATTCTATAACATCAACAATGGCGTGATGATCTGTTGCAACATAGACTGGCGCAATATCAGCTTCCATCGCACGTTCCCAAACTAGCTGAATCATAGGTTTTCCACCAATCTCTGCAAGGGGCTTGCCGGGCAAGCGCTTTGCAGAAAACCGTGCAGGAATAATAATGATTTTTTTGTTATTTTTTGCCATCTTCCGGCAATTCATCACATATTTCACTTTTGCGCAAAGCAATTTATCGAAATAATTGGATGCTGCATGAGTTTAAGGGTTGAGAGGTGGCCAGAATTTCGCTAATTAATCACTGATTAATTGGTTCTTTTACCATATGATCTTAGACCACAGGCCTTGCCCATCTGGGCTGGTTCAAATTGGGAGCCCGGGATTCGGGAATGACGCATGGATGAGTTGCGCGTAAATAAAGTGTTTGCAGGATTTTTGTTTTCTGGCTTGTTATTGATGGCTGGTATCAAAATTTCCGATGTTATGGTTCCACATCAAGAGCTCGCGCAAAATTCTTACGTAATAGAAGTTGCGGAAACAACCAAAGTTTCAGCGTCTGCACCGGTTGAGAATAGTCCCAAGCCAATTTTGGCAATGATTGCTGATGCTGATCTTGGCGCTGGTGAAAAAATATCAAAGAAATGTTCAGCCTGTCATGTGTTTGATGCCGGTGGTAAAAACAAGGTTGGCCCGGCACTATGGAACATTGTAAACCGGCCAATGGGTGCTGTTGATGGTTATTCTTACTCTACTGCGCTTGCTGGATTTGGTGGTAATTGGGATTATCAATCACTGAACGCATTTTTGCTAAAGCCAAAGGCCTATATCAACGGAACAAAAATGAATTTTGCTGGATTAAAGAAGTCAAAAGATCGGGTGAATCTGATCGCTTGGATGCGGACAAAAGCCGATAGTCCAGCTGTGCTGCCAACTGCTGATGATATCGCAGCCGAAGGTGCCAACTAAGGAATCTGATATGACGCCGAACCTGTCTGGTTCTGCCGGCCAGTATGCGCCGGCTGATTTGATTGCATTTCTGGCCAGTTTGCCTCTGGTTAGCCGGCCCATAATTGCTAATTGGTTCCGGCAAAACCCGTCAATGGAGGTCAAGGTTGACACATCACCTGTGACAATAGCTGACCGGATGGTGGAAATCTCCTTGCGGGCGACCATCGCAAAAACATTTCCGGCGGATAAAATCACCGGCGAAGAATTTGGGTCTGATAATGAAAATGTCCCCACAAAGGGAATAGCAAGCCCTTATCGCTGGATTATTGACCCGATTGACGGGACCAAGGCATTTATCAGCGGAAAGCCGGCCTTTGGAACCCTTGTTGGGTTATTATATTATGATGTGCCGGTGGCTGGCCTAGTTGACATGCCTATTTTGGACGAATGCTATATCGGTCTAAACAGTTTTGGGATGGCAAATATGGCCCAGCTCAATGGCGTTTCCATTGCGGCTAATGCCAAAGCAAAGCTGGCAAATGCGCGGCTCGCGACTACATCGCCACGTGCACTGAGCTCTGCGAACCTTGTTAGTTTTAATAGGCTAGCTGACCAGGTTGCAATCACAAATTACGGCGGGGATTGCCATAACTATGCGCTCCTTGCTGCTGGCCATATTGATCTTGTGATGGAAGATAGTCTTGCTGCTCATGACATTATGGCGGTGGCCGCGCTGATGCTAGCAGCTGGCGCAACCGTTACCGACCTTGCAGGGCGTCCGATCAGGAATGGCCAATCAACAGAGATTCTGGCTGCCGCAACGCCGCAATTACATCATGCGGCTTTGGCGCTGATTTTAGAAAAAAATTAACCCACCCCTTTTTTATCAGGATGTTTTTTTAAAACGCGCCTTAACCATACGAGGATGACATCATGACAGTTATTGGATTCTATGGCTCTACCAAATTAGAAGGCTGGCGCAAAAAATTATCGCAATATCTTGATGATTTCACCGTTGTTGATCTGGTTTCCAATGAAGGTGAGCAAGCTGATATCGCACTTGTTTGGGCACCGCCGGCAGGCCAGCTTGCAAAAATGCCAAATTTGCGTGGCATTATAATGCAAGGCCAGGGTGTTGACTACATGATGGCAGACAAAACTGTACCACGTGACGTTCCGCTGGTTCGGTTAGTGGACCCGGATATGTCAAACGCCTTAAGTCATTGGGCAATTTTGGCGGTATTGGATTTTTGGCGTGACGCCCCGCACTATCGCACTTGTCAGGCTGCATCTAATTGGCACCCGATCCTGCAACGGCCGACAAGTAAAATAAAAGTAGGGGTAATGGGTGTTGGCGCAATTGGTGGTCTGATCGCCGCGCGGTTTACCGCTCTTGGTTTTGATGTTCGAGGCTGGGCACGTAAGCCGCGCCACATTGACGGAGTTGAGGTCTTTGCTGGCCGTGGTGGGCTTGCCCCATTTCTTGAGGGGCTTGAAATTCTGATATCGGTTTTGCCGTTAACACCAGAAACAAGGGGTATTATGAATACTAACATGTTTAACCAGCTTAATAAGGGCGCTTATATTATTAATGGTGGTCGTGGCCAGCAATTGGTTGAGAAAGATTTGCTTAATGCGATTAAGCGTGGGCAAATTGCTGGTGCAGCTTTGGATGTGTTTTCAACTGAACCTTTACCAGCCAGTCATCCATTTTGGTCGCATCCCAGCATAACAATTTGGCCTCATGTTGCCGCGCAAACCAACCCGGACACTGCCGCACGGCAGGTTGCCGCGGCAATCACTGCCATTATGGCTGGACAGGAGCCAGATAACCGGGTTGACTGGCGGCGTGGTTATTAGGGTTTCTTAAAGGATTCAATAAAGCTGTACAACGCTCGAAGTCCCATTGCCTCACCACCCTTTGGCCGTCCCGGGCGTGATGCCACATTCCATGCCATAACATCAATATGCGCCCAGTTACTATCCTTGCCGGCAAACCGGCGCAAAAACAGTGCTGCGGTAATGGCCCCACCATAGCCGGAAAGCCCAGTACTGGACAAGGCAGCATAACCAGCATCTAAATGACGTTCATAATCATCAAACAGGGGTAGTCGCCATAGCGGGTCTTGCTGCACTGTGGCGGCATCAAGAATGGCAGCAGCTGTTTGATCATCATTGCAGAATAGGGCTGGTAACTCGGTGCCCAAGGCAACTCGTGCAGCCCCTGTCAGCGTGGCAAAATCAATCATGAAATCTGGATTATCTTCCAGCGCATGGGTAATTGCATCTGCTAAAACCAATCGGCCTTCAGCATCCGTGTTGCCAACCTCAACCTTGACACCTGCTCGTGTATCAATAATATCGAGTGGCCGCATTGATCGTTCTGAAACAGCATTTTCTGCAGCGGCAACAATGACGCGAAGTTGGATATCAATTTTACTCGCCATCAGGGCTACGGCAAGGCCAAGAACAGTTGCCGCTCCACCCATATCCTTTTTCATTATTTCCATTGCTTTTGATGGCTTTAAGTCAAGCCCACCCGAATCAAAAGTAATACCCTTGCCTATAAGAGTGATTTTTGGACCGGTTTTGCCCCAGCGAAGGTCCATTAGGCGTGGTGCAATTTCGGCCGCACGTCCAACGGTATGAATAGCAGGAAAGCCGCTTTCCAAAGCTTTGCTGCTATGGGTTTTTAGCTTAGCCTTGTAGGTTTTTGCTAGTGATACCATTGTTGCTTCAAGGGTTGCTGGTGTCATATGGTTTGGTGGATGATTAATCAGATCACGGCATAGGTAGATACCGCGTATCTGGCCAAGAAGCCGGGGCGTGTGAACTCCTTTTGGAATCACCAGACAATTGATGGGGGCTGGCGGTATCGAACGATATGAGTGAAAGCGGTACTGTGCAAGTCCCCACCCAAGGGTCAGCGATTCAGAGATATGTGCCGGAAGCTCACTTTTTGTGCCACTGAACCGCCATTCACCAGTGGGCAAATTGGCTGCAATTGAGGCGCCATTCCATACGGCGTGATCTCCATAAATACCGACAGCAAAATCAATTTGCCCTCCGCTGGCGGCAAAGCATATTGCATTGCCTGGCTTGGCTATAAATCCTTGTGCGATGACCCATGCTTGTTGAGCACTGCTAGCTTTTTTTAGCCAGTTGTTAAATTCATCAGCCAACATAAAATGAATTTTAGTGCCATGCAATCCACCATCAAGAATGCCAAAATTTTCAACCATTACGCGAAAACCCTTTTCGTGTTTTTTTAAGTCAGTTATGATTCTAACACGTTATTATGTGCATAATAGCATTTACCAAGCGTATTTTAACCTATTAGCAAAGTTCTACCTAGTGTTTTGCAGCGATTCAATTTTATTGATGTAATTAATCAAAACGAAAAGATGCAAAAATATTCAAAACAGTATGATAGACGAGAATGACAGCCTAGAGCATTATCTGTTTTTTAGTGGCTTGAAGCTTGCAATTATAGGTCACCCATTTGATATTTATGTGATCCGCATTGCCTAACCCTAGAAAAACTTGTTATGCCTTGCGCAGTCGTTTTGCACCCGCGGCATAAGAGGATATTCTATTTTGCTCTTCTTTTATTCACGTTCGGCTTTATATGCTCTAATGGTGGTGGTCTCGGCCGTAGTTCTTATTGGCCACCACTCTGTTCCGCCGATGGATCGTGACGAGTCACGCTTTGCACAAGCTAGCAAGCAAATGCTGCAATCTGGCGATTATGTCACAGTTCAGTTTCAAGATGAGCTGCGAGCTAAAAAGCCGGCTGGCATCTATTGGCTGCAATCCACGTTTGCCAGTTTTCTGGGTGCTAATAAAATTTCATCCTATAGATTTGTTAACTTAGTGGCTTTACTGGCCACTATTTTTACTCTTTACCATATGGCTTTGCATTTTTATGACTCACGCGCGGCGTTTGGGGCCGCAGCATTATTTTCAAGCTGTTTTTTGGTCCTTGGTGAAGCACATCTAGCTAAAACTGATACCCTATTGATGGCTTTGGCCCTTGGGCAGCAATGGGCTTTGATGCGCTTTTATATGGCGTGGCAGTTAGAATTGGAGCCACCACGTCATAACTGGTTTTGGTTCTGGGGTTGCATGGCTGCAGGGATCCTAGTCAAAGGGCCTGTTTTACCAGTTCTTGCGGGACTAACACTGGTCGCGTTATGTCTTCGGCACCGGCAGGCTTCATGGCTTAATATCTTAAGTTTCCGCCGCGGCCTAACATTGCTTTTTTTGTTATGTCTACCTTGGACAGTTTTGGTAACATTGGAAACCAATGGCGAGTTTTTGGCAACAGCAGTAAAGGGCGATTTACTGGCCAAATTAAAGACGGGTCAGGAATCTCACGGTGCTCCACCAGGTGCTTATGCGATCCTTCTGTGTATGCTAATCTGGCCTGCAAGCCCACTCTTGATTTGGGCCTTTGCCCACACTCGAACTTTGATAAACTGCACTAAAACATTTTTTCTGTTGGCTTGGATCTTGCCATTCTGGCTGTTAATTGAACTTATCCCGACAAAATTGCCGCATTACCCCTTACCCCTATTGCCAGCAATTATCCTTCTATTAATTGGTGGAGTTGATGTATTGTCAGATCCAAAAACGGCTCGCATTAGATGGTTTTATTTTTTGGGAGTTGCGCTCCGCTATGGGGGGGTTGGCATTGGGATTTTGTTGGCATCGATTTTTCTTTGGGGTGCGGTTCAGTTTGGTGGAGAAACAAGCCGCCAAGCGGTGCTGTTTGCTCTGTTGGCTCTTGTAATGGCTAGCCTTGCTGCTTGGTATGGTCACCAGTGGATAAGACAGGCTTTATGGCGTCCCTTTTTCAAAATGATTGGGGCTGCAATGCTTTTTCATCTAGTTGCATTTGCCGGTGTGTTGCCCGCGTTGTCTCGCATTCACGTGTCAACGGCTATAGCAGAAAAAATTTCCACATTAACTGCCAAACCAGTTGCAATTTCGACAACGGGCTTTCAAGAGCCATCACTGGTATTTCTGCTTAGCCGCGATCTGCTACTTCTCAGCGCCACCGAAGCGGCGCTATTCTTGATTGAAGCGCCGGGCGGACTTGCCATCATCGAGCAAAGGCAGCAAGCGGTGTTTTTGCAGGCTGCTGGTCAATTGGGCCTTCGCCTTGCTCCACCGATTCAATTGTCAGGAATTAACATATCAAAAGGCCAAAACGTAATTATTCTACTGTATCGCTCTGAGATGTTTGACGCGAATGCTAGCAAAGAGTAAAAGCTTGAACCGTAAACAATCAATGTGATCATCTTAACAATGGCATCTAGCGCAGCGTCAGAAACCGTTAACTCTCCGATAGCCAGACCGGCTAATGGCAAGAACTGCGCCATCCAATCGCTTGATATTTCAATTCTGGTACCAGTAATGAATGAAGCGGGAAATATTCGTCCGCTTATTGACGAGATATGCGCCACATTTTCAAATCGGAGATTTGAAATCATCTATGTTGATGATGCCAGTGATGATGCCACTGCAGAAGAGCTGGTGGCGGCACTTGCTGACATACCTCAATTAAGAGTCCTTCGACATTTTAAACGCGCTGGACAAAGTGCTGCAATTCGATCGGGCCTGCTTCAGGCAAAGGGGACTTTAATAGGTGTGCTGGATGGCGATGGCCAGAATGTACCAGCAGATTTCCCTGCACTGGAAGCCGTTATTATTGATGCTAGCAAAGATGGAGCACTTGTCATGGCAGCAGGTATTCGTCAAAGCCGTAATGATAGTGCAGTGCGCCTTTTAGCCTCGAGTGTGGCAAAATGGGTGCGGGTCAGCCTCCTTGCTGACACCCATCCAGATTCTGGTTGTGGTATTAAGATATTGCCACGGGCGCTATTTATGCAATTACCATTTTTTAATCATATGCACCGTTTTATGCCAAGCTTAGTTCGCCGCCATGGTGGGGTGGTTCTTGGCGTGCCTGTAGCACATCGTCCACGAATAGTGGGGGTCTCAAAATACCGTATTCTAGATCGTCTGCTTGTTGGAGTTTCTGACGTCTTGGGTGTTATTTGGCTGTTGCGCCGGGCACCAGAACAAGCGGGTGTTAGTGAGGTAGTGAAGTCAAAATCTACCACCGGAAGTGCCCGTGGAAATCGTAAAAAAGTTTCTAGCAAAAGCGCCTTAAAAGCGGCGAGAGGAAAAGCACAATGATCGCATTTCTATCTGAATCAATTGAAAGTATCGTTAGTGCTTTTGCCATTGGTTTGTTAACTATCTTTCCGTTTCTACCTGCTAGTCTTATCACCCACCCAGAGCAAATTATGGTAACCATTGGCTTTGCTGGACAGGGATTATTTGCCATGCGCTTCATCGTACAATGGCTAACTTCGGAAGGGCAGGGTCGGTCAGTAATCCCAATAGCTTTTTGGTATTTTTCTATTGGCGGAGGCGCGATACTATTATTTTATGCTATTTGGCGGCAAGATCCAGTAATTATTTGTGGGCAGGGGCTGGGTCTGTTTATTTATTTGCGCAATCTGTTCTTGATTCACAAGTCCCGTAAATTGAGTGCTTGAGGGGAATTGGTGGGACAAATAACCCTACTTGGAGGACCAATACAATTTTAAAGCCGCTAATCACTCTTTATCTGGACTAGTGTCTTTTGCATGTTCAATCTTTTAAATTACTCAGTAGTAGAAAAAGAAAAGGCATCCTTTTTTGGTTCTTGCATTGTTTGACGCCTAATAATTGCAATCGTTATCCAATAAATTGCCAGTAACGCTGCGCTCAAGATGATTTTTCCATTACCACGTTTATAACTTTGATTTCACTAGCCAATACTACATAAAGGCCCCTATTTTTAGGTGTTAGGAGGTTGTTTCATTCTGCACCGGCTCGCCGGGCAAGCAGGCTTGCAACAACCTCGTGTAAATCCCAATTATGGTTAACCAGTTTATTCACGGCATTTGTGATGGGCAAATCAATATTTTTTGATTTTGCCAGACCGGCCAATTGCGAGACGGTTTGGCTGCCCTCAGCAAGTTTGGCTGGTGGTGCTTCCCCGCGGCCAAGCGCTATACCAAATGCCATATTGCGCGAATGTGGTCCAGCACAGGTTAGTGCAAGATCACCAACTCCAGCAAGGCCAAAAATTGTATCAGGTTTTGCTTCCATCAATGTTGCAAAGCGCGCAATTTCAGCAAGCCCGCGTGTCAGGATAGCTGCCTTGGCATTATCACCAAATCCAGCTCCAACAGCGCAACCTGCGGCAATGGCAATTACATTTTTCATCGCGCCTGCAAGCGCAACGCCAACCGGGTCATCATTGCTGTATAAGCGAAGGTTACTGCCGTCAAACGCATTCTGAATTTCATTTACTACGCTTAAATCAAGACTAGCTGTTACCAATGCAGCGGGTAATCCAGCAAAAACTTCATCAGCAAAACTAGGCCCAGAAAAAACCGCAAGCGGTTGGCTGGGCAAAAGATCTGCTGCAAGTTCGGTAAGCAGCATAGCGCGGCCATCTGCGGCCTTGCCAATGCCTTTTGCGCATAATACGATTGTAGCTGGTTTCCGATCAGTATGTCGATCTTTTTGCCGGTCGCGAATCATCAGAAAACTTGCTTCATTAGCCACAACAGGTACCGCAACAAAAACTAAATCGGCATCGTCGATACAGGCTGGATCAGTGGTGGCTGCAATGGGCATGGCTAGCGTTGTATCGGGAAGATGTAAACAGTGCCCCAAGGCAAGTGAGTCAACGCTTTCTTGACGGCGAGCTAAAACAATAATTTTTTGGGGATTGCTGGTCTTATGGGTGGCACGCATTAGGGCTGAGGCAATGGCTGCACCCCAGCTTCCAGCCCCTATGACAACAATACGGTTCATTGGCGCACTCCTCGTCCTGGTGGCGGGCTGGCATTTGGATCAAGTGGCCATCTCGGTCGAGGAGCAAAATCAAGAAGGTCCGGTTCTTGGAGCCTTTCAAGAGCTGCCCAAGCAATCATAGCTGCATTGTCGGTGCATAGCATGGCTGGGGGAACAGATAGTCTGAAATTAGTGTCTTTTGTAACCTGCTGAAACGTTGAAAATATATGTTTATTAGCAGCAACACCGCCAGCAATCACAAGCACTGGCCGTTGGTTGGCTGTGGGCGGAAATTCACTGAGAAACCGGGCCATCGCCTGTTTGGTGCGATCGACAAGGCAATCGGAAATTGCGGCTTGCAGACTTGCAGCCAGATCAGCTAAAGGGGCCTTATTTGGCCCTCCAAGATTGTGAAGTTTATTTGCCAATGCCGTTTTCAAACCGGAAAAGGAAAAATGGCATCCAGGACTACCTTTTAACGGGCGTGGCAGGGCTATGGCTTTGGAATCGCCCGACAGTGCAGTAGCCTCAATCGCTGGGCCACCTGGGTAGCCAAGCCCCATTGCCTTGGCACATTTATCAAAGGCCTCGCCCGCCGCATCATCCATTGTTGTGCCATAACGATGATAGCGCCTGGGACCAACGACTGCCAGCAACTGCGTATGTCCACCCGAGACCAGAAGAAGTAAATAAGGAAACGGCACATCATCGGCAAGGCGAGGGCTGAGGGCGTGGCCTTCTAGGTGATTGACAGCGTAATAGGGGATATGCCGTGCCGCTGCGATAGCTTTGGCGATGACAGTGCCAATTGCAACACCGCCAATCAGCCCTGGCCCTGCTGTTGCTGCAACCCCGTCAATATCTGACATTTTTAGCTTGGCCTTGGCCAGCGCATCGCTAATCACTTGATCAATAACTTCAAGATGCGCACGGGCTGCTACTTCGGGAACAACGCCGCCATGTTTGGCATGGATTCCGATCTGAGAAGCGATTTCATTGGCAAGAATCGTCTTGTCATCAGTAACAATCGCTGCCGCTGTCTCGTCACAGCTGCTCTCAATGCCAAGCATAATAACGGAGCGGTGCAACATGAATGAAGTTCCTCTAGATAAAACAAAATTACCTTATCCGAAGCCGGGTAGAGATACCAGCTTTGTTGGCAAATCTGTTAAGGACAGACATTTTTTTAAAAAGTGAATTTTTTGGCTTTGCATTTATGTGTTAGCTCTTTAGATATGGCTTGTTATGAAACTTGATGTCTCGTTTTTTGATGCTGAACCCATGAGGTTGGCTAGCCGTGCGTCTCAACTGGCGATGGCGCAGGCAGAATTGGTTTGCTCTGCGCTAAAACCAGCCGCGGTAGAGGTGCGGCCTATCACTACAAAAGGCGACCAGATATTGGATCGTCCCCTAATTGAGGTGGGTGGTAAGGGACTGTTTATCAAAGAGCTTGAACGGTCCATTTTAGCGGGGAAAACGGATGCGGCTGTGCATTCGATGAAGGATATGGAAACGCATTTTGCACCCAGTACTGAAATTGGTGCTGTTTTGACGCGTGAAGACCGGCGTGACGCGCTTGTTGGGCGGTATTGCAACCTTGATAACTTGCCAAAAGGGGCACGTATTGGCACAGCATCGGTGCGGCGTGCGGCAATCCTATTAAATTATCGACCAGACCTGCAGATAAATCTTATTCGTGGGAATTTGAACCGGAGATTGGGTTTGCTGGCGACGGGTGATTATGATGCAATTATTTTAGCAGTTGCTGGCATTAAACGCTTGGGGGTGGATGTTGATTTCACGCCAATTGATGCTGAAATTATGCCATCAGCGGTGGCACAAGGTGCGCTTGCGGTGCAAATTAGGGCACCCAAAACAAGGCGGGCCCTTGAGGTCAAAAAGCTTGTTGGTGCCCTGACTTGTTTCAAGGCGCTGGCCGAAGTGACAGCGGAACGCGCCCTCCTTGCCTTTCTTGATGGGTCTTGCCAAACGCCTATTGCGGCAAGTGCGATTCTTGACAGAACTGGAAATTTGACCCTTGATGGGATGATTCTCCGCCCTGATGGAAGTGAGTCGCATCGCCAACAGATGACTGCGCCATCGGATCAAGCGGCAGTGCTGGGGGCTGCCTTGGGGGCTGAATTACTGAGCCGTGCCGGTGGCCGCGGCTTTCTTGCTTGATGAAGTCTATTTTTTTGCGATGTCGCAGTCACACAACGGCTAGAAGGTAACGATGGCCTGAGGGTAATAAAAAAAGAGAAGATGATGCCAAAAATGATCCTGATCATTCGGCCCCAGCCTGATGCTAATCGTGACGTTGCTCTGTTAAAGCGATATGGCGTTCCAGCGCTTGCCAGTCCGTCAATGAAAGGCATGCAACTGCATTATAAATTGCCAAAACCCACAGATTTTTCTGGCATTATTATGACCAGCCGGAATGCCGTTGATACAATTGCGACATCGAGGCATACTGCTGCATGGGCTAAAATGCCTATTTTTGTTGTTGGCGCGGCAAGTGCAGCGGCAGCCCGTAATGCTGGATTTCTGGACATTATCATTGGCGCTGGTGGCGGGGCTGGTCTGCTGCCATCGATCCGTCGTTATATCAGTGATAGAAAAGGCACGCAGGACATTGATAATTTGCCCTTATTCTGGCCAAGTGCTGTTGAAATAAGTTTTGATATGGTTGCAGCCCTGGCCGCGCATGAAATTGCGGTCCAACGGTTGCCAGTCTATCAGATGATTGCCAATGATGAGCTGGATGCGGTGACAACGGATAAAATTGGCAAAGGGGCAATCGCAGCAGTGGTTGCGATGTCATCGCGCTCCATCAGGATTTTCCAGAAAAACCTTGATGCTGCTGGTAAAGGTTCTAGCCGTGGGAGGATGGCGTTGATTGCGGGAAGTGCTGCTATTGCGGCGGCGGCTGGTGATGGCTGGCAGATGGTGTATGTTGCTCGGCAACCGCGTCGGAGCCGGCTTTTGGCAATTGCTATTTTGCGGTATCAGCGCGGCCATTAAATTATGGCATGCGACTATCATACCTAGCTGTTACAGTGTATTTTGCTCAGAGTGGAATTGAGTTAGATATCTTGGCTGATTCTCATGGCTGGGCATCATGCAACGCAGTCAAACAAGGTAAACGAAAGACCAATATGGCAAAACCAAAGCAACCATCTGCTAAGGTGGGTAAAATGATTGAAGGTGATATGGTTGAAAACACCTCGAAGCCGGGCATCTACCACCCATCAGCAAAAGATTCTGCGCAAACTGGAACATCTCGGCCAGCAAGAGAAGTAGGGCAAGCTTTAAAGGCAGGGTCGATTTTTGTTACCGCATTAGCAGCTCTTTTTTTATCATTAATTGCGCTGGGCTTTGCTGGTTTTTCTTTCTGGAAAAATAGCCAGAAAGACGCAATTGCTCCGCGGTCATCAGCGGATTCAGCTCTAACAAAAGCTATAGAAAAACGATTTTTGAAACTGGAAGGCAAGATTGTAGCCAATGAAAAAAACCAACAGAAAGCAATGGCAGCCTTTGGCGAACGCCTTGATCAAAGGCTTATTGTTGAGCCTTTAGGTAATATCGATAATATGCAGGCTGTAGCGACTGGAATTGACCAGCGTTTTTCCTCACTTGAGATGGCGGTAAAAGATCTTGCTACCACAACTAAGGTAAAACCAGTCTATGAGGCAGATGAGGTTGCCAACAATGGAGCAGACTCCGACCTTAGCATTACGCCTGATCAGGCAAGTATTCTTATCGTTAGCGGTCTTTTGGCCGATAATATGGCAGGGGCATCGCTTGATCGCTGGATTGGCCTCCTGCAAGGGCTAGCCAATAAGGGCGTTAGCATCCCTGACCTTGCCAAATTACGCTTGGCAGCGACACCGACACCCAAACGTTCGCTTTACCTGATCCGCACTGCTCATGATCTTGTGCCGCAAATGATCGAGGCTTTAAGCCTATCAAGCGATGCTACAGGGTTTCTGGAAAAAACCCGCGTCAAGCTTGGCCAGCTTGTCCAGCTTCGTGAAATTGGTGTTGGTGCTAATGGGAATGAAGCTGCGTTGCGTGCTTTTGAGGCCGCATTGGCCATCCAGGATCTGGATGGGGCGGTTCGTGCCGCTGGTCAATGGTCGGGTATAGATGTACCGTTCCTAAAAAAATGGATGGTAGCAGCTCAAAGTCGACAGTCCCTTGATCAGGCTGTAAGTGCGTTGGTAACAGACCGCCTTGCCAGTGCTATTGCTGGACAACTATAGCAGGAGCAGGGTTAAGTTTAGATTATGTTTAGAAAGTTACTGATCCTTTTTATTATCCTTGGAGTAGCAGCTGCCAGCGCAAGCTGGCTTGCTAATCAGCCCGGAGCTGTGAAAATTGAATGGCTTGGCTGGCGGATGGAATTGCCAACAAGTCTTGCGGTGGCTATTGTCATTAGCTTTGCACTGGTGCTTGTATTCCTTGATCGTCTCTTACGTGCCATTCGTGGACTGCCACGCTGGCTTGGGGGGCGGTTGCGCCAACGCCGGGATGATTCTGGCCACCGTGCATTGACACTTGGTCTTATGGCTGTTTCTGCAGGTGAACCGGCCGAGGCACGAAAATATGCTAGCCGTGCAGAACGACTTTTGAAGGCGCCGCAATTAACCGGTCTGCTGGCTGCCCAAGCTGCACACCTGGCTGGTGATCATCAGGCTGCATGCCGCTATTTCACATCACTGCTTGATGATCGGGAAACAGCGTTTCTGGGTCATATCGGATTGATGAGGCTGGCAATAGATGATCAGAACTCTGCCAAGGCGAGCAATGCGGCACGCGCGGCGTTGGAGATCAGGCCTGCATCGGTCCTGGCTGCAAGCCACCTATTGCGTTTAGAGGCGCATCGGGCTAACTGGCAAGGTGCCCTGCCGGCGCTGGATGTGATTAGCAAAGGCCAAAAAAAACTCAAAACCAAGGCAGGTGATTTGACACAACCAGATACGCTTTTACGCCAGCGCTGCGCCTTAAACTTTTTACAAGCTGGTAACTTTTTGGACAAAGATCGCTCAGCTGCGATCAAGGCATTGTTAGAATCATTAAAAACCAATCCAGGATTTTTGCCAGCGCTAATTATGTTGGCTGATATATATCTTGATGAGAAGGCCTATGCAAAGGCCACAAAAATCTTGGAATCTGGCTTTCGGCTGGCACCGCACTCATTAATCGTTACAAGGTTAAAACAGGCATGTAAAAGCAACGATGGCCATTTTATCAGCCGTCTGGGCAAGCTATTGGTCAAGGTTGACGTGAGACAGAAAGGGTTTGCATATCTTCTCGTAGCTGAGCAGGCGCAGGCAGCGGGGATGGATGGTGAAGTTGAACGCCTGCTGAACGAATCCAAGGCTTTAAACGAAGCTAACAATGACGATAATCAGCCTCTGTGGCAATGCAATGACTGCAAAGGCTTGCAAGAAGAATGGCAGGCATTTTGTCCAGCTTGTGGCGAGTTTGCTTCATTCGTGTGGCAACGTCCAGTGGGGGTGACCCCATTGATGCATATTAATTAAGAGTTTATTCAGTTAGCATAAAAAACTGATTTTATATTAGAATGCAAATGCTCTATTTCTTCATGAAACTTTTTTATAACAGGCCAATTTATAGTTTTTTATCTATGATTTTGTACTTTGCTGAATTTATGTTAGCACTGAAAAACGAGTGTTTAACTAAATAGTTAATGCCTTTTTACGCTCAGTTCCCGGGATACCACCAATGTGTGGGCTAAATTAGATTTTTATTTTTGAATTGGTGTTACCTTGTGGGAGTTGTTTCAATGACCGAACTTTTTGAAGCTCTTACTTTGATGAATATTACAAATCCAGTTTTGTTCTATGTGCTAGCCTTATCTGCAGTGCTTACAACAGCAATTTCAAAAGCTGGGTTTGGTGGCGCAGTTGCTATCGGGATTCCTATCCTTTTATTAGTGGTGACACCGCGAACAGCATTAGGGATAACGCTACCAATTTTATTGTTAATTGATGTTTGGGTCGTTTTCTTCTCAAAGAATAAAATAGATTTTTTGTTGTTGTTGGTAATGTCTGTATTTGGTTTTTTTGGTCACGCTGTAGGTTGGTATTTTTTTGATTATATTTCCAATGATGCGCTAATTTTCTTTATCAGTGGAATGTCTCTTTTAACTGCATTCCTTTTCTTTAAACGGCAACTTAGGCCTGAAAGGCTAAGTTCTAAGAAAGAAGAAAGGGACGAAAAACATAATCTGACTAGGCTGTGGTTGCGGGGTGGAGTCTGGTGCACTTTATCAGGAATTGCTAGTTTTGTATCAGTATCGGGAGGTATACCGTTACAAATATTTT
The DNA here is from genome assembly GCA_028382965.1 of Candidatus Puniceispirillum sp. Lineage (GTDB taxonomy): Bacteria > Pseudomonadota > Alphaproteobacteria > Puniceispirillales > Puniceispirillaceae > UBA3439. The sequence goes on along the minus strand of JAOEUK010000001.1, from coordinate 3,714 downwards.
TGCTGGCCTTTCGGCTAAAGCGGTCGGTGTATCTTGGCTCAGCAGGTGCTTTTTTCTTTTTACTTAATCTATCCAAAGTCCCTCTATATTGGGACCTGGACATTTTATCAAAAGAAACATTTTTGATTTCACTCACGCTTCTGCCGGCAATACCTTTTGGGGTTTTACTAGGACGCCTTATTGGCAGATTGCTAACTGATCAGCAATTTTATATTTTTATGCACGTAATTTTAGGACTTGTTGGATTTCAATTATTATATGGTGTGCTGGCATGATTTGTCCCAATTATGTCGTAGTTAAAAACTTTTCCTTTGGAGGCACTATATCGGTCACAAGATCAACAATCAGTTTTTTATTAGGCAGAGGCTCAAGTCTCATTACTTGTTTTTCAAGCCTTTTAAGGCAGGCATATTCAACCTCACCATCGACTAACATCATACACTCTTTGCAGGCATTAGCATTTATACAGGAATACCGAAAAGAAAGGCTTTGATCGAGATTTTCATTTGCCCAGATAAGGGCATCAAGCACAGACGCCCCTGATTGGAAGGGTACCTCAAAAGTCTGGAATTTTGTGTTTGAAGCATCTGTGCCACGAAAGATATTGAGTAGTGTTGTTGGCTGGTGCTTGCCCCTCTTTTTCAGAACTTTATCTGACATCGTTCACCTAAATTTAATTTTATGCGTTGTACTGGTTTCCAAATCGTTGTGAGTTGCCCGGACGAAAGAGAAACAATTTGATTTTTCATAAAGCTATCAATGGTTGTTGGAATGTCTTCCATCTGATGTGCCCCTCTACTCTCCTCCCTTCCGTTTGCCGCAAGGCAGATCGCCTCTGCAGACAGTAGACTGTTTCTGAGGTCAAGCCAGTCCATTAAACTTGGGTTAAATGTGGTTCCAGGGCTTGGCTGTATTTTTGGGAACATATCATTTTGGATTTCCTGAATATTTAAGAGGGCATCATGTAAATCTTCCTTATTTCGTAGAACACCAACTTGCGTCCACATAATGTTTTGTAACTTGGAAAGAAGCTTTCTTGATGTCATTTCTGATGAAACAGTTTTATTTGAGGATTGCTTATAAAGTTGATCAAAAGTTGTTGAGAGCATTTTTTCTCCATCTATCGGAGTAAAATTTCTCTTTACGTCTTTATGGCTTCCAGCACTTTGGCCAGCGATGTCTCCAAACACAAAGGCTTCTGGTATGGCATTTCCTGAAAGCCGGTTGGCACCATTTGCACCGCCCACACATTCTCCAGCAGCAAAAAGTCCAGAGATTTTAGTCTCCATAGTGCTGTCAACTTCTATGCCGCCCATATGGTAATGGGCGATAGGGGCAACTTCAATGGCCTGTTTTGTCAGATCAATATTGTTTTCAAAAAGTTTTTGAATGATAGGCCCAAATGCTGTTTCAAGCTCATTTCTTGCTAAATGTTGAAAGCTTAACCAAGCTCCTCCGTTAGGTGAGCCTCTGCCAGCCTCACATTCTTTTATGATGGCGTAAGATGCTAGATCTCTGCCAACAGTGTAAGCCTCACCGTCAGCTCCACCATAAGACTCAATAAAGTGCTCACCTTTATTATTTAATAGATGCCCACCCAGCTTATAACGGAAAGGGTCCCACATAATTGGGTCCATCCCTACTAAGCGTGGCGCCAGGTGGCCAATTGGAAAAAATTGTACAAACTCCATATCCATCAAATTAGCGCCAGCTCTCAGGGCAAGTGCATGAGAGTCGCCACCCATATTTTTTGAGGCAGAGTTTCGCTGAAATAGTTGAGTTAAGCCTCCTGCTGCCAGCACAATAGCTTTTGCCCCAATGGCAACAAATTCGCCGGTCTCATTGTTTAAGCCAATCGCTCCAACTGCTTTGCCATCTCTAACTTTTAAATCAATTATTGTTACGCCACTTACCCGGTTTATATTGCTCTGTCTTGCGACTTCACCACGGAGGGTTCTGGCAACTGCAGGTCCAGTATTTAAAAAATCAACATAGCAACAGCGTTTAACATTGTGTCCAGGCGCCATTACTTGTCGGATTTGTCCATCATCATTAGCCCAGTCAGTTTTCCAGTCACGCATCTCCAAAATTTTTTCTGGTGCATCTTTGCAGAGTAGGTAACTTAGGTTTTCATTGCACAGGCCTCGGCCAGAATTAATTGTATCGGCCAAATGATGTGTCCAGTGATCAGCTTCTTGATGACCTATCGCAGCGGCAACTGTCATTTGAGCCATAACGGTTGCGCCGCCTCTGCTTATCAAGCTCTTGTCAATTAGAATGACTTTTGCACCTGATTTTGCAGCAGAAATACTTGCATACATCCCTGCAGCGCCCGCTCCAACTATCAGAACATCAGTTGTCATAAAGTCCATTGATACACCAATTAAGCAATATTTCTTCTCCAACTCTGGAGATTGGTATGATGTAGGTCAAGGTACATACTTAAACTTTGCGTTGTGCTGAAAAATAAATAGATTGTTTGAGGACAAGCATTCTATTTAATTTAGACTAGCTGGAATCAAAGTATAGGGCTGCTACTTGGCGTTATAAGTTTTTGACGATGGGCCATGAGATAGTAAAAACTCTTTTTCACCATGCAGAACAATCATCTTCAGATGCACTGCAAAAAGGAAATTTATATTCGGCGTATGTGTGGAGAGGGTACCAAGGAGTGTATTTGAGGATCTTGAATACTATTCCGGCACCAAAAATGTGAATTGGTGCCGGAATATATTTTTAATTAAAGGGCTTCGTCAGCACCCGAATCACCGGAAGGATCTGGCTCGCCTGCACCAGCTTCAGCAGCTTCAGCAGCGTCATTAGCTGCCCCCATGCCTTCAGCCATATTGGCAGAAGCGGCAGTATCCATAGCAGCCATGGCTCCGTCAAACTCACCGCCCATTGGGGCCATGCCATCGCCGCCCATGTTGCCCATGTTGCCCATGCCATCGCCGCCCATAGCGTCACCCATTGGATCACCACCCATACCTGGGTTGGCACCGCCGTCACCCATAGCAGCCATGCCATCGAGTGGACTTCCGCCCGCTGCGGCGCCATCACCCCAAGCACCTGCGTCACCACCCATACCTGGGTTGGCACCGCCGTCACCAGGCATCATGTCTGTTTGAGCAGGACTCATAGCTTCCATGGCTTCTGGAGGCATATTGCCCATCATGTCAGCATTCATGCCGCCCATAGCTTCTGGAGGCATGTTGCCCATCATGTCAGCATTCATACCGCCCATTGCATGTGGTGGCATAGCTTCCATCATAGCAGTATCCATACCGGCCATTGCTTCTGGAGGCATGTTGCCCATCATGTCAGCATTCATACCGCCCATAGCTTCTGGAGGCATATCGCTCATCATGTCAGCAGTCATGTCACCCATGTCAGCAGGCATATATGGATCAGCTGCTGCACCAGCTGCTTCAAAAGCGTCTGCAGGGCTCATGCCGTTGGCCATACCATCTTGAAATGCTGCAAAACCAGCATCCATAGCTTCTGGTGGCACGCTCGCCCAGTCAACTTCAGCAACAGCTTCAAGAGGAATTGAGGTTATCATGCTCATATCCATGCCTTCTAGAGCTCCTGGTGGCATTGCTGCCATCATATCACCGTAGGCACCGGCCATAGCTTCTGGTGGGCATGAGCCCATCATGTCAGCATCCATACCAGCCATTGCTTCTGGTGGCATGTTTGACATCATGTCAGCGT